>JAHBUZ010000035.1 GCA_019637815.1 Chloroflexota bacterium | reverse complement strand
AGCGACCGCCTCGGCTGTCCCGCCATCGTCACCTCGACCGCCATCGCGGCCGGGCTCCACGCGCTCGGAGCGCGTCGGGTGCTCGCGCTCTCGCCCTACACCGACGACCTCGATGCGCGGCTGATCGCCTACTTCGGGGCACACGGCGTGACCGTGACGCAGGTCGCCAAGTACCGCCGGACCTACCCGGCGGGCACCACCAGCCGTGCGCTCGGGCGGACGACACCCGAGGAGCTGCTGGAGGACGTGCGGCGCGCGCTCGCGGCGGCCGGCCCAGGCATCGAGGGCGTGATGCTCGCCTGCACCGCCGTCCGGACCGCCGATGCCATCGTGCCCATCGAGGCCGCGACCGGTCTGCCCGTGGTCAGCGCCGTCGGCGCCACGATGTGGGCCGTGCTGCGGCTGGCGGGCATGGCGACGGCCCATCCGGAGCACGGTCGGCTGTTCGGGATCGAGGCGCTGCCGGACGGCTATCGGGCTGCGGATCCCTGACGATGGCTGCCATCGTGGCGACCGACCCGGGCGACCTGCCCCGACCCGCCGTCGAGGAGCTGCGTGCGCGTGGCCACACGGTCGATGTGCTCGGCGCGGGTCTCGATCCGGTCGCGGCGGCCGTCGCGGCGCGCGACGCCACGGTCATCCTGTGCGGCATCGTCGGGGTGCCTGCTGCGGCCGTCGCCGAGCTGCGAGCGACGCGCCTGATCATGCGCTGCGGTGCGGGCGTGGACACGGTGGACCTGGCAGCGACCGCGGCCCGAGGCATCTGGGTCGCCAACGTGCCCGACTACTGCCTCGACGAGGTCGCCGACCACACGCTGCTGCTGTTGCTCGCGGCCATGCGCCGTCTGCGCCACATGGAGCAGCAGGTGGCCGCGGGACGCTGGCTCGACCCGGAGCTGCCCGTCATCCGTCGGCTGGCGGGTCGCACGCTGGGCCTCGTGGGCGTGGGCCGCATCGGTGAGCGGGTCGCGACGCGTGCGCATGGCTTCGGGCTACGGGTCATCGCCCATGACCCCGGGCTGGACCCGACACGCGCCGACGCGATCGGCGTGGCGGCCGTCGACCTCGAGGTGCTGCTCGCCAGCAGCGACATCGTGAGCCTGCACCTGCCCCTGACGCCCGCGACCCACCACCTGCTGGACGCGACCGCATTCGCCGCGATGCGACCGGGGACGGTGCTCGTCAACACCAGTCGGGGCGGGCTCGTGGACCTCGATGCCCTCGCCGTGGCGGTCGAGGACGGCACCATCGGCGCCTGCGGCCTCGACGTCCTCGATGGCGAGCCGCATCCGCCCCTCGACCATCCGCTGCTCCGTGATCCGCGCGTCATCGTGACGCCCCATGTCGCCTTCTACTCCGTCGATGCCCAGGCCGATCTCGGCCGGCGCGTCGCGGACGAGGTCGAGCGTGCGCTCGCGGGCCTCCCACCGACCAGCCTCGTGACGCCATCCACGGGCCAGACCACCTCGCCCACCACCGGAGGGACCCGATGACCGACCCATCGCTCGAGCACCTGCGCGCCCTGTGCCGGGACCTCGACCCCGAGCCACTCGCGGCGCGGGCGATGCGCTATCTGGAGGTCTGGTCGCCCCCGTTCGACGAGTCGGTCGTGGCGCACATGGTCGCCGAGGACCTGCGCGCCGCGGGAGCGGACGAGGTCACGCTCGACGAGGAGTTCCCTGGCTCACCGAGCGTCATCGCCTGGCTCCGCGGCAGCGAGCCGGGTCCCACCATCCAGTGGCACGGCCACCTGGACGCGATCGCCACCGGGCACACCCCGGCGCGCCGCGAAGGCGACCAGCTCGTGGCTCGTGGCGCCTCGGACATGAAGGCGGCCATCGCCGCGAACGTGGAGGCCGTCCGCCTGCTGCGGGCCGCGGGTCTGCCGCGACGGGGGAACGTGCTGCTCACGTATCACGGCCAGCACGAGGAGGGCGGCAGCATCCCCATGATCCGGCTCATCGAGCGGGGAGTGGTGGGTGACGCCGTGATGACCGGGGAGCTGGGCAGTGGTCGGGAGCTGGTCACATCCAGCCGCGGCCTCGACTTCTGGGCCATCGAGATCACCCGGAGCGGGGCCTCCATCCACGAGGTCAACGCGACCCCCGAGGTCATCGATCCGCTGCGGGTCGGTACGCTCGCGCTCGAGCGGCTGGTGGCCATCCGCGAGGGTCTGCGGGCCGGCACGGTGACGCCCCGGGGCAGCCTGTTCATCGGCAAGTTCGTGGCCGGCGACTACTACAACCGCGTGCCCATCTCGTGCTCCATCGCCGGCACCCGCCGGCACTTCGCCGATGGCTCCCACGCGCTGGTCCACGCCGAGCTCGAGGGCCTGGTGACCCAGCTGCGGGCCGAGACCGGTGCCGACATCCGGCTGGACATCACGACCATGACCGACGCCTACGAGATCGACCCCGAGACCCCGGTCGCCCGGGCGCTCCGCTGGGCCCACCACGAGCTGACGGGCGAGGCGATGGTGGCGGTCATGAGCGGCGCCGCGGGCAACGCTGCGGACTTCGTGGTCCGCGCCGGCATCCCGGCCGTGTACTACGGCTGTGACTACGCGAGCGCACACTCCGACCGGGAATGGACCACGGTCCAGGAGGTCGCGCGGGTCGCTGCGGCGTTCGCGCTCGCGTCCGCCGTGTTCCTCTCCGGGGAGGCCGTCGAGGTGCCGCAGCTCGCCGAAGGTTGACCCCGGAGGCCCCGGTCAGTGCCGGATGGCGGTGATGCGATGGAGCGACGCCGCCAGTCCGGCGTCCAGGTGCGTGACGATGCGCTGCTCCGCCGCGTCTGGGTCACCCTGGCGGATGACGTCGAGGAGCTCCCGATGCTCGCCCACGAGATAGTCCTGGCCGTCCTCGCGGATGTTGGCCACGAACGACAGCCGGATCTCGGAGCAGAGGGTCTCGTGCGCGCGGGCCAGTCGAGGGCTGCCGACACCGGCGACCATCGCCCGATGGAAGGCGAAGTCCTCCTCGACCATCTCGTACGAGCCCACATCCGCAGGCAGGCGCTGCAACCGCGCGACGACCGCCTCCATGGCCGGCCAGGCTTCCGGCCGCTGGGAGACGGTCCGGGCGGCCTCGATCTCCAGGAGGCTGCGCACGGCATACAGGTCGCGCATGTCCGCCTCGGTCATCACGGGGACATACACGCCCCGATTGGGCTCGCGCTGGAGCAGTCCCAGATGGACCAGCTCCACCAGCGCCGCGCGCAGCGACTGACGACTGACACCATGGCGCTCGGCGAGATCGACCTCCCGGAGCCAGGAACCGGCCTCGATGGAGCCATCGAGGATCTGGCGGGTGAGCGCGTTGACCAGCGCCTCGGACGTCGAGACCCGCTCGAGCTGGATGGTCGCTCGGCCCCCATCGGGTCGGGCTGGCGGCGCGCCCCGGCCGGTTCGCATGTCGGACATACCGACACGATATCAGGCAGCCGGTGACCGTGATCGCTAGGCTTGTCCTACAACCGTACGATCTGACGACCGGGTCGTGTCGGGCGCGCAGCAGGGGGTGACGGGGTGGTCAGCATCGAGCGGTTCCTGGGAGAGCCGGGCCACATCATCGACGGCGTGCGGGTGGCTGCGTCCGATGGTGGCACGCTACCCGTCGAGGATCCTGCGACGGGCGAGGTGTTCGCCTCCATCGCGGCCGGCACCCCGGCCGACGTGGATCGCGCGGTGGCGTCAGCCCGGGCGGCGTTCCGGGACGGGCGCTGGAGCCGCCTGCCGGGGATCGAGCGCGGGCGCATCCTCACCCGGCTCGCGGCGCTCATCCGTGACCACGCCGAGGAGCTCGCCGAGCTGGAGACGCGCGACACCGGTCATCCCATCGGGGATGCCCGCTTCGACGTCGCGGACACCGCCCACCACTTCGAGTACTACGCGGGACTCGCCGGCAAGTCCGTCGGGCAGGCCCACCAGCTCGCCAACGGGCAGCTCCTCAACGTGGTCCACGTGCCGGCGGGCGTCGTGGGTGCCATCAACCCCTGGAACTTCCCGATCGCCGGGGCGGGCCTCAAGGGCGGCCCCATCCTGGCCAGCGGCAACTCGATGGTCATGAAGCCCTCCAACCTGACGAGCCTGAGCACGCTCGCCGTCGCGGAGCTGGCCATCGAGGCAGGGCTGCCGCCGGGCGTGTTCAACGTGGTCACCGGGAGCGGCAGCGTCGTGGGCGGCGCGATCGCCCGTCATCCGGACGTCGACATCGTGTCCTTCACGGGTGGCACCGAGACCGGCATGCAGGTGATGCGCGATCGGGCCGATGTCGGCCGTCGTGTCCAGCTGGAGCTGGGCGGCAAGTCACCGACCATCGTGTTCGAGGATGCCGACCTCGACGAGGCGGTCCCGGCAGCGGCATTCGGGATCTTCATGAACCAGGGTCAGAACTGCTCGGCGGGCAGCCGCATCCTGGTCCAGGCGTCCATCCACGACCGGTTCGTGGAGGCGCTCACCGCGCGCGCCGCGGCCATCCGGGTGCTGCCGCCGTTCGACCCGCGGGCGCAGCAGGGTGCGCTCATCAGCGGCGAGCACCTGGCCAAGGTGGATGGCTGGGTCCAGCGAGCCGTCGCGGATGGCGCGCGGGTCACGACGGGCGGCCGACGGCTCACGGACGCGCCCTTCGCGGGCGGTCACTTCTACCCACCGACGGTGCTCGCCGACGTCACGCCGGACGCCGCGGTGTTCCAGGAGGAGGTCTTCGGCCCGGTGGTGGTCGTGGTGCCGTTCACGGACGAGGCGGAGGCCATCGCGCTTGCCAACGCCACGCGCTACGGCCTCGCGGCGAGCGTGTGGAGCGCGGACATCCGGCGTGCGATGCGTGTGGGCGCGGCCATCGACACCGGCTTCCTGTGGATCAACACCATCAACAGCCACCCCATCGAGGCGCCGTTCGGGGGCGTCAAGGACTCCGGCTTCGGGCGCGAGGAAGGGCTCGCGGCGATCGAGAACTACATGGTCCAGCGCTCGATCATCGTGGGCGGCGACCGCTTCGTCGACCCGTACGCCGACTGACCACGTGGACCCGCTCACCGAGGTCACGTCCGTGCTGGGTCCGGTGGCGCCCGAGTCCCTCGGCGTCACGATGCCCCACGAGCACACGTTCCTGGACGTGATGCGCGAGTACCGCGGTGACGGCCTGGTCCATGACGCGGCGCTGGTCGCGGCGGACCTGCGGGAGTATGCGTCGCTCGGTGGCAGGACGATCGTGGACGTGACCTCCCGCGGTCTCCGGGCACAGCCGGCGCTCCTGCCGGCACTGGCACGGGACACGGGCGTCACGATCATCGCGGGCACCGGCTTCTATCGCCATCCGTTCCTGGACGAGGCCTGGTTCGACCGTCACTCCACCGACGAGGTCGCGGACGTCATCATCCGCGACATCCGTGACGGCATCGATGACACGGGCGTCCGGGCGGGCATCATCGGCGAGGTCGGCTGTGACCGGCACCTGACCCCGGTCGAGGAGCGGTCGTTCCGGGCCGCCGCCCGCGCCCATCACGCGACCGGCCTGACCATCACCACCCATGCCGGCCGGTGGCCCGTTGGGCTGCCCCAGCTGCGACTCCTCCGTTCGGAGGGGGTCGAGCCGCACCGGGTGATCATCGGCCACTGCGACATGGTCCTCGACCAGGGCTATCACCGGGCCATCGCCGAGGCGGGCGCGTGGGTGCAGCTGGACACCATCCAGGCGGCGCCCGACCACGTCCTCGACCGGACCGTGGCAGCCATCCGGGCACTCGTGGATGCCGGGTTCGAGGACCGGGTGCTGCTGTCCCAGGACATCTGCCTCGTGTCCCAGTTCCGCGCCATGGGCGGCTCGGGATACGGCTACATCCTGCGCGAGTTCGCGGGACGTCTGCGGCGAGCCGGCATCGGCGAGGCCACGCTGGAGCGCCTCCTGGTCACCAACCCGGCACGTGCCCTGACCGGCGCATGAGCGGCGCGCGGATCCAGACGGTCACCGGGCCGATCGACGCGACCGGTCTCGGCGTCACGCTCGCCCACGAGCACGTCCTCCTGGATGGCTGGGGCATGTTCGGCTCCTACGACGCCATCCTCGACGACGAGGCGCTCGCGGTCGAGGAGCTGGGTCTCCTGCGCGAGGCCGGCGGCCGAGCGGTCGTGGACTGCACCACGGTCGGGCTGGGCCGGGATCCCGCTGGGCTCCGGCGGGTCTCCCAGGCGTCAGGGATCACCATCGTCATGGGCGCGGGATGGTATCGGCGCGCGGTGTATCCGCCGATGATCGTCGAACAGGACGCTGACCAGCTCGCTGATCACCTGGTGACCGAGCTGACCGTGGGCGCGGACGGGACGGACGTGCGGGCCGGCTTCATCGGCGAGATCGGCACCGAGCGATATGCCATCTCGACCGCCGAGGAACGCGTGTTCCGAGCGGCGGCACGCGCCCAGCGACGGACCGGGGTCGCCATCTGGACCCACACCACGAACGGCGGCGACCTTGCCATGGAGCAGGTGGCGCTGCTGACGAGCGAGGGGGTGCCGGTCGACCGGATCGTGGTCTCGCATGTGGGCGATCGCATCGGCTTCGAGCGGCTGGCGGACCTGGCGGCCACGGGCGTCTACCTGAGCATCGACAACATCGGCTACACGAGCGGCGGCTACCCACCCGATGCCGTTCGGGTGCGCAATGTCGTGCGCCTGCTGGAGGCAGGCCACGGCGACCGCGTGCTGCTCTCCGGTGACACGTGCACGCGCAGCATGCTCACCGCGTACGGCGGTCCGGGCTACGGCCGTGTCCTGACCTCGTTCGTGCCGGCGCTCCGCGCTGCCGGTGTCGACGAGGCGTCGATCGACCGGATGCTCGTCACGACGCCCGCGCAGGCGCTCGCGGTGCCCGCCCCGGATCGCGCATAGGCATCACGGACCCCCGACCGCGCTCGGGGATCCGGAGCGCGGTCCGGATGGCGCGGCTCCGGCCCGTGGACGGCGGTCGGGCGCGTATCCTCACCGTCGATGAGCCATGTGACCCACGATGCTCCAGACGCCACCCTCCAGGCGACCTTCCTCGCCGCGCTGCGGACCGCGCTCCCGGACCTGCGGCTGCTGACGGACGGGGCCGACACGGACGCCTACCGCCGGGACATGACCGCGTATCTCCAGCCGGGCATGCCACTCGGCGTCGCCTTCCCGAACTCGACGACGGAGGTGAGCACGATCCTCCGGCTCGCGAGCGAGCACCGGATCCCGGTCGTGCCCCGCGGCGCGGGGAGTGGTCTCTCCGGTGGCGCGGCGGCCATCGACGGCGCCCTGACCGTGGTCCTCACGGGCATGGACCGGATCCTGCACATCGATCCGGATGACCTGTACGTGGTGGTCCAGCCGGGGATCATGAACGCGGCCCTGGGCCGCGAGCTGGCACCCCAGGGCCTGTTCTTTCCCCCCGACCCGGCCAGCTTCGAGTTCTGCTCCATCGGCGGCAACCTCGCGGAGAACGCGGGGGGTCTGCGCTGTGTGAAGTACGGCGTCACGCGGGACTACGTCCTGGGCCTGGAGGTCGTGCTCGCGGACGGCTCGGTCATCCGGACCGGTGGACGCACGGTCAAGGACGTGATGGGCTACGACCTCACACAGCTGTTCGTGGGCTCGGAGGGAACGCTCGGCATCATCACCGAGGCGACCCTGCGGGTCCTGCCGATGCCCTCGCCCAACCGGACGATGCTCGCCTTCTTCCGCACGGCCACGGACGCGGGTCGCGCGGTCTCCGGCATCACACGGGCCGGCGTCGTGCCGGTCACCCTCGAGCTCATGGACCGGTTCACGATCCATGCCGTGGAGGCGGCGCTCCACGTGGGGCTGCCCGCGGATGCCGGTGCGATGCTCCTCATCGAATCGGACGCGCCGGAGGTCGTCGCGGATGCCGAGCTGGACGCGGCGGCGGCGGCGTGTCGTGCGGTGGGCGCCCTGCGCATCGACCGTGCCGGCACGGCCGAGGAGGCGGACGCGCTGCGCGAGGCTCGTCGCAAGGCGCACTGGTCGCTGGAACGGGCGGGCGTGGCACGCATGGAGGACGTGGGTGTCCCCCGCAGCCGGGCGGCGGAGCTCATCGCCGCCATCGAGCACATCACGACCGAGACCGGCGTCCCGGTCGGTGTCTTCGGCCATGCCGGGGATGGCAACTTCCACCCGACCTTCGTGATGGATCCGGACGATCCGGAGGGTGAGCGGAAGGTGGAGGAGGCGCGCGCTCGCCTGTTCGCCGCGGTGCTGGAGCTCGGTGGCACCGTGTCCGGGGAGCACGGCACGGGGCTCGTCAAGCGTGCCTGGCTGGAGCGTCAGCGAGGCGCCGACCACGTGCGGATCCTGGGTGCCATCAAGACGGCCCTGGATCCGCTGGGCATCCTCAATCCGGGCAAGATCCTCGCCCTCGACTGACGCCGGCGCCCGGTCGGGTCGACCGCGACCTCGGGCAGGCCGGGTCGCGACCTCGGTGAGCCGGGTCGAGGACTAGCCCGCTCCGTGGCAGGGACAGCCGCTGTAGAGCGAGGGGAACCGCTTCCGGTATCGCGGCAGCAGCTCGTTCCCGGCGCGCTCGAGGAACGCGTCGAGGAGCTCCTTGGAGGTCGCGATGCCGAACTTGTGGTCCCGCCAGAAGGCACGCACCACCGACCAGAACGGCCCGCCGCCCATGTCGTCCCGGATGGTGTCCAGGAACTTCGAGCCCTGGACGTAGATCTGCTCGTAGTAGCAGCCCGGGGTGTACTCGTACATGGACAGGTCCAGGCGCTTGGTGGCGCATCGGCTGGCCCGGAACCCGAACCAGTCGCGGGTCAGGAACTCGGCCATCGCCTCATCCAGGAACGGGTCCTCCGTCTGGTCGTTGCCCACGACCCCGAAGAACCACTGGTGTGCGATCTCGTGCGCCAGGATGAACGGCAGCCGGGCCGTCTGATAGCGGGCCGGGATCCACACGAGCGCCGGTGACTCCATGGCGTAGGCGCCGGACGACTCCGAGATCACGAGGGTCGGATACGGATACGGGCCGACCTTCTTCGAGAACCGGGCGAGCGCCCGCTTCGTCCAGGTCATCGTGGTCGATGCGGAGATGGTGCGCGTGAAGACCTTGATGCGCACCTTCCGATCGTTCGACCAACCGGAGAGGACCTTGTAGTCGCGGGCCGCGGTGAAGTTGAAGTCACGCACGTTGCGCGCCACGAAGGTGCGCTTGTTGCCCACCTTGCTCGTCTGCTGGCCGCTGGTCGCGAAGCGCACCGGCACGTCGGAATCGAGCGTCACCTCCACGAGCGGGCTGACGGGCGTGACGAACGGGTCGCCGTGGCCCTGGACCTGGTACTTGACCTGGCGGGACACCCAGGGGATCCAGCGCATCGCGCTCATGACCCGGTTCTGCGACGAGAACAGGAAGTCGTGGCCCGACGTGCCCGGTCGGAACGTCGCGGTGTAGGACGTCACGAGGACCACCGAGTCGCCATCGCCCACGGTCCGTCCCAGGGGCACCTTGACGGTCTGTCCCGCGACCCGCGCATCGACCCGGTCGCCGTCGACCGAGACCTTGAGCTTGCGCATGTTCCCGATGCGGGCCGGCACGAGGTTCAGCTCCAGCCGCTCGATGCCGTGACCGCTCGTGTTGCGGACCCGGGCGCGCGACCAGACCTCGATCCGGCGTGCGGACCAGAAGAGCTTCGCACGCGCCTCGTACGTGGCCACGACATCCATCGTCGAGCGGTTCGCGGCGGCCGCGTCACCGGGGGTGGCCACGCCCACGAGGCTGGCCAGGAGGAGCGCCGCGAGGAGCAGCGCGATGGACCGTGTGGACCTCGCGACCGCGAGGGGGTGCGACAGCATCCGCGTAGCCTACCTTTCGATCCGGGCGCGCGACCAGCACGACCCTGGTCGGGCGGGGGTGGTCCGGTCGACGACCGGCGTCGGCGGACCTATGGAAGACGCGCGGGTCGGCGGATCGTCACACCTGCCGGGTGAGCAGGGAAGCGGCGCACGGGTGCGTGGCACGGGCCCGGGGCGGACGTCCGGCTAGACTGGTCGAGGGTCGGACGGCGATCGGGCCGTCCACTGGGAGGAGGCAGCTCGATGCGGGTGTCCACGACCGAGGGCTCGCGGCACACGGGCGCGACACGCCGTGTGCTGGCAAGCGGCGCGGGAGCCATCCTGGCGATGCTGCTGCTGGTCCTCACGGCGATCCCGGTCGGAGCCCAGGGCATCACGCTCACGGGCGGCATCACCGATCCCGGCAACGTGCTCTCGAGCTGCCGACAGCAGGTCCTCGACGGCCAGAAGCAGCTGTTCGACACCACGGGTAGCAACCTGTTCGTGGCGCTGGTGCCGGACACCGGGGGCACCCCCCTCACGGCCTTCACCGATGCCACCTGGGCAGGGCGTGCGTCCCCGGCCGACACGGACATCCTGGCCGTCATCACGACCGACGAGCCGCACCTCGACATGGTCCAGGGCGAGGCCGTGGACCAGGCGGTGACCCAGAACGAGATGGACGGGATCACCGAGGCGGCGCGTCCACACATCCTGTCCGGTGACTGGTGCGCCGCGGCGCTTGCGCTCACGACGGGCTTCCAGGACGCGATCACGCCCAGCGGTGGGGGCGGTTTCCCCACCTGGCTCGTCGTGGTGCTGATCCTCGCGGTCGTCGTCGCGGCCGCGTGGTACTTCCTGCGGGGACGCCAGCGGAACGCGGAGCTCGCGGAGCGGTCGGTCCAGGAGGACCTCGGCAAGCAGGCCACGAGCCTGCTGCTGTCCACGGACGACGCGCTGCGTGACGCCGACCAGGAGCTGGGTTTCGCCGAGGCCCAGTTCGGCGACGAGGCGGCGAAGCCGTTCGAGGAGGCGCTCGCGGCGGCGCGTGCCAAGCTCAAGGAAGCCTTCTCGATCAGCCAGCAGCTCGATGACGACATCCCCGAGACACCCGAGCAGCGACGCACGATGCTCCAGTCGATCATCGAGCAGTGCACCGATGCTCGCGGGCTCGTGGATGAGCAGGCTGCTCGCATCGCGGCGCTGCGCGACCTGTCGAAGAACATCGAGCAGGTGCTGCCGCAGATCGGCCAGTCGGTCGAGGCGCAGGCCCAGCATGTCGCGACCGCCCGGGCGACGCTCACCGCGCTCACCGGCCGCTATCAGCCGGAGAACTACCAGGCCGTGAGCGGCAACGCGGACGCGGCCGAAGCACGACTCGCGGCCGCCCGAACGGCGGTCGCTGCCGCCGAGGGTGCGCTCGCATCGGGCCAGCGTGACGCGGCCGTCATGAACGTCCACGAGGCGGAGTCCGCGATCAAGGAGGCCACCACGCTCGTCGACGCCATCGACGAGACGCAGCGGCAGCTGGCCGCCGGCGAAACGGAGCTGACGGCGAGCATCGCGGCGGTGCAGCAGGACATCGCGCAGGGACGCGCGGCCATCTCGTCCGGCAAGGCCGCCGACCGCGCCACGGAGGTGGAGCGTGCCGCCGCCCTGCTGACTCAGGCCCAGCAGCTGGCCGCTGCCGCACCGCTCGACCTCGTGGCGGCGACGCGCGCAGTGACCGATGCGAACACCACCATCGACAACGTCCTGGAGGGCATCCAGGCGGCGGACCAGGCGGCACAGCGCAATGCGATCGCCGCGCAGACGGCCATGGCCAACGCGGCGGCGAGCGTCGCCCAGGCGAAGGCGCTCCTCGGCGCGTACGGTGCCACTGCTGCCGGCAGACGCGCGGCCACCCGGGTCACGCAGGCGCAGGAATACCTGTCCCGCGCGCAGGCCCTCATCGCGACCGATCCCGCCACGGCCGCCCAGGCCGCCCAGACGGCGGATGCGCTCGCGGACGAGGCGATCGCGGAGATGCAGGCCGGCAACGTCGGTGGCGGCATCCAGTGGGGTGGCGGCGACGGCAGTCGGGTCCAGGCGCCCCCGCCCTCCTACTCCGGGGGTGGCGGCGGAGGCGGCAGTGGCCTCGACTCGTTCCTGGGCGGGCTCATCGGCGGCATGCTCTCGGGTGGCGGGAGTGGCGGTCGAAGCAGCTGGAGTGGCGGCTCGGGCGGCTTCGGCGGCTTCGGCTCCGGTGGCTTCGGCGGTGGCGGCAGCTCGTCCCGACGCTCGAGTGGCGGCGGTGGCTCATCGCATCGTTCGTCGGGCGGTGGTGCCAGCGCTGGACGGCGCTCCTCGTCGGGCGGCTCATCATCCGGTCGCTCCTCGTCGGGCGGTCGCTCCTCGTCGGGCGGCTCCGCGCGCGCGGGTCGACGGAGCGGGTTCTGAGTCGGTGACCATGGCGCACATCCGGAGCCGACAGCGGCATCTGATACCGTGCACGCCCCAGCAGGGCGATGCACTCGTTGGGATCTCGATGGAAGGAGAGCACTGAGATGACGGACATCCTGGGTCGCGTGGGCAACATCCTGCGCGCCAACGTGAACGACCTCCTGGACAAGGCCGAAGACCCCCAGAAGATGATCGACCAGCTGGTCCGGGACTACACCAAGGACATCCAGGAGGCCGAGTCCGCGGTCGCCCAGACCGTGGGCAACCTGCGACTCACCGAGGATGACCTGACGCGGGCACGGAACGAGGTCAACGACTGGGGTGCCAAGGCCGCCGCGGCCGCGCAGCGCGCCAGCCAGGCGAGCGCGCAGGGGAACACGGCCGATGCCGGCCGCTTCGACGACCTCGCCAAGACGGCCCTGCGCCAGCAGATCTCGGTCGAGAGCCGGGTGAAGACGCTGACGGAGCAGGTCGCGCAGCAGACCGAGCTGACGAACAAGCTCAAGGACGGCCTGAACGGCATGCGCGCCAAGCTGGACGAGCTGTACACCAAGCGCGACGAGCTGGCCGCCCGCCAGAAGATGGCCGAGGCGCAGCGCCAGGTCCAGGAGTCGGTCAAGAGCATCAGCAGCTACGACCCGACCAGCAAGCTCGGCCAGTACGAGGAGCGCATCCGGCGCGAGGAGGCGATGGCACGGGGCATGGCCGAGGTGGGCGCGAGCTCCCTCGAGAGTCAGTTCGCGGCGCTCGACAATGCGTCCGCGGATGCCGAGGTCGAGGCACGCCTCGCGGCGCTCAAGGGCGGCGGGGACGGCACCGTCTGATCCCATGTCGCGGCCGATGGCCGGGACCGACGATGGCCCGGCACATGCCAGGGCCTGTGACGCGACATCAGGGACCGGCCCTCACGGGGGTCGGTCCTTTCGTGTGCGGGCCCGCGGCCGGCCATGGCGCCATGGGCCCCGTGACGCCGCTCCATCCCACGACGGGTGGGATCCATGCCAGATGCCCGACTGGTGGAGCACCTGCCAGGTCATCAGACCCGCTTCCATGCCAGATGCCCGACTGGTGGAGCGATCGGCGATCCGCCCGAGCGTGGGCGTTCGTGCTGGGTCCGACAGCAAGCGCCACGTGGCCCACCAGTCGTTCCGATCGGCCAGGAACCTGGAGCTAAGCCAGCCCGGCCGCGCCTGGGGACGGCGCCACCGCCCACGGCTCACTGCCCCGACCGCGCCCCCGTCAGGGAGGCTGACCGGCCCGCGCCACCTCCCAGATCCCGGGCGTGTCGACGAAGCAGTCGTGCCGCGACCCCGGGTTCGGGCTCGTCACCCGGCGACATGGACCTGCTGCTCCACCATCCCACGCAGATCCCGGGCAGATCGATGCAGAAGGTGGCGTTCAGACCCGTGCCGCGGCCGCCGAGCGCGTCGTGCCTCGTCGGTACGCCCACTTCCTGGGAGCCGGGGTCAGGACGGACGACCGGCGCCGCGCCACGCCACTCCCCTGATCAGCCGGGTTCGGGCTCCGACGCGGGCGGCATCGCTCGGCGCACGCTCACGATCACGGCCACCGACACCAGGATGAGCACCGCCCCCGCGATCATGGGCGGCGTCACCTGCTCCCCGAGCACGGCCCAGCCGAGCGCCACCGCCACCACCGGGTTCACGTACGCGTACGTGGTGACGCGCGACACGGGCGCGTGCTGGAGCAGCCACGTGAAGGCGGTGAAGCCCAGCAGCGACCCGAAGGTCACCAGGTAGGCAAGCGCCAGCAGGGACCGGTCGGACCAGGTGGCGGGGTCCAGTCCGTTCGCCTCGCCCGTCAGCACGCCCAGCAGGAACCCGCTCGTCGCCCCGGCGAGGAACTGGTAGAAGGTCGACACGAAGGGGTCGCTGGGCATCTCGATGCGGCTGGAGGCGACGCTGCCGAGCGACCATGCCACGGTCGACGCGACCAGGAACCCGATGCCCAGCATCGACACCTCGCCGTTGAGCCCGAGTGGCGCCACGAGCACGACCAGCCCCACGAGGCCACCGAGCACTCCGAGTGCCTGGATGCGGTCGATCGCCTCGCCCGTGAGTCGCCGGACGATGAGCACCATGACCGGCACCACGCCCACGATGAGCGCCGCGGTCCCCGATGCGACATCCCGCTCGCCGAGCATCACGCCGCCGTTGCCACCACCCAGGAGCAGGATGCCGACCACGATCGCGCCACCCAGGGCGGAGCGCCGGACGCGGAGCACGGACGGCCCGCGCAGGACGACGAGGGCGATGCCCATGATGACCGCAGCGAGCAGGAACCGGATGCCCACGGAGATGAGCGGGGGCATCGTCTCGACCACGACCCGGATGCCCAGATAGGTCGATCCCCACACCACGTAGACGATCAGGAGGCCGACCCAGACCTGCCAGGCGGGCGCCTGGCGGAGCTGGTTGGGGACCGCTCGGGGGCGCGGGGATGCGGCTGGGTCAGCGTCGGACACGGGCAGCAAGCGTAGCCCATCCACCGACACCACTCCGAACGATCGGAACGGTGTCATCAGCGCGGGCGGAGCCACCGACGACCCGGGCTCGGGCCCGTACCCGAACGAAGGCCGGGGCCCCATCGATACGAGGGCTGGACCGACGCCCGATCCACGGTCGATCTCAGGTGGATCTCATGTGATCCCCGAGGTCGATCCCGGGTACCGAGGCCTCACTCCGTACCCGGCTCCGTACTGGTACGGATAGGCACGCGGCCTCGTCCGAGGCATCCTTCTCACATCGGCGGCGTACCGCTGACTCCCATCGACATCCTCGGACTCATCCCACCCTACACGGCGGGGTCGCGATGAGCGCAAGAGAGCCGGACCCGCTGGGGCGCGGTCCGGCTCTCGCCTTTCCTCCGGGTCGCTGCCTGCCCTGTCGCCCGGGGTGGCCCGCGGAGGTGACTATCATCGAGCGCATGTCGCGTGCCGGCACGAGCCTGGACCGTCTGCGTCCGCGCCGCTTCGACCTGACGCTGGTCGCCACGGTCGCGCTCATGGCGCTGTTCACGGTGCTGCTCGCCGCGGACGTGGACCTGCGCCTGGTCCTGTTCGACCGCACCCTGGACATCGTCGTCACGTCGTGGTCGGTGCTGTTCGCGGGTGGCCTCGCGCTGCTCACCATGCCGCGCTTCCGCGACTCGGGCCGCCTCACGCTCCTGCTCCAGGTCGCCGCGTTCCTGCTGTCCGCGGCCTACGGCGCGTTCTGCGTCGCCGCGGTGCTGTTCCGGTTCGATGGCACCCTCGGCATGACGCTCGGCCACCCGGAGCAGCTGCCGCTGTACCTGAACGCGGTCACCCGTCTGCTCACCGCGATCCTGTTCGTGCTGGCCGGTATCGCGGCGATCAACCGGCTCCAGACCGGTACCTGGCGGCTGCGGACGGTGCTCCTGGCGCCCATCGCCATCGTGGCCATCGTGGGTGTCGTGACGTATCTCGCGCGGGACCTGCTGCCACCGCTCATCGATGAGGTGGGCATGACCGAGCTGCTGCGTGACACGGCGGGCGGCGGGCGGCTGCCGGGCATCACACCGCTCGCGGTCTCCATGGTCGTGACCACGGTCCTGCTGCTCATCGCGGGGTCGCTCCTGTTCCGGACCGTGTACGTCACCCGCGGACCGGTGTCGGACGGCTTCCTTGCCGTCGCGCTGGTCATCACGGCGTTCGCGGAGCTCCAGGCGGCGTTCTATCCCAGCGTCTTCACCAACCTCGTGACCGCGTCCGACCTGATGCGCGTCATCGCGTACGGCGTGATCCTGCTGGGCATCGGCGCGGAGCAGCGCTCGGACCTGCGCGCGCTGCGAGAGGCGTACGCGGCCCTGGACCGGCTGCGCGTGACGGAGGCGGAGCGTGCCGCGCTCGAGGAACGTGCCCGGCTCGCCCGGGAGATCCACGACGGTCTGGCCCAGCATCTCTGGTTCGCGAAGCTCAAGTTCGAGCGGCTCTCGGGGTCCGTGCCCGCCGAGGAGCGACCGCTCGCGGGCGAGGTCGGCCAGGCGCTCGACTCGGCCATCGTGGAGGCCCGCCAGGCGCTCGTGACGATGCGCACCAGCCTGGATACGGACCTGCCGCTCTCGGAGATGCTCACGCGCACCGTGGAGGACTTCGGCCAGCGCTCGGGCATCCAGGTCACGTTCTCGGCCGGGCCGGCGCTCCCCGCCGCGCTGCCACCCCGCCAGCAGATCGAGGTGCTGCGCGTGGTCCAGGAAGCGCTCACCAACGTGCGCAAGCACGCGGACGCGACGGTCGTGCGGGTCCGCGCGGACACCCACGGACGGGACCTGTCCGTGACGGTCGCGGACAATGGCAAGGGCTTCGATCCGACCGCGCCCATCGACCAGGGCCTGGGTGTCCAGGGCATGGAGGAGCGGGCGCGGCTCATGGGTGGCAGCCTGCGCATCACATCGGAGCCCCAGGGTGGCACGATGGTGGAGGTGACCGTGCCCATGCTGCTGCCGGACTGGCTGGCCTCGACCGCGCCGCTGGCGGCTGCCAGCGGTGTCACTGCCATGGAGTCGAGCGATGCCCCCGCGCGATCCGGTCGCACGTCCGATCCACTCGACGACACGACCACGAGCGCCCGTGTGCAGGCGGCCCTGTCCCAGGGCGCTGACCCGCAGGCCCCGAGACCGGTGCCGTGATGCCGGGTGAGGGCACCTCCCGGCAGGCCGTGGCACCCCTCCGGGTGATGCTCGTGGATGACCACGCCCTGGTGCGCGCCGCGGTCCGCCAGGCGATCGATGGGGGTGATGTCGAGCTGGTCGCCGAGGCTGCGTCCGCGGAGGACGCCTTCGCGCTGGCGCTGTCGGTGCGGCCGGACGTGCTGCTCCTGGACATCGACCTGCCCGGCATGAGCGGGCTCCAGATGGTGGAGGAGCTGGCGCCGCGGCTGCCGGAGACGAGGATCGTGATGCTCACGGTGTCCGATTCCGAGCGGGACATGCTCGAGGCGATCGGCCGGGGCGCGGCGGGCTATCTCACCAAGGATCTCAGCCCGGAGGCGCTGAAGCGGGCGCTGCGAGGTACCCAGCGAGGCGAGCTCGCCATGTCGCGGCGGTTCGCGGCGCGGGCCGTGCGGCACTTCGCGGACCTCGCGCGCCGAGGCCGGCTGGTGACCGGCGGCGGCAATCTGGACGGCCTCAGCCCGCGGGAGATCGATGTGCTCCGGATGCTCGCCGAGGGCCTCACGGACCGGGAGATCGCGAACGCGCTCATCATCTCGACACGGACCGTGGAGACGCACGTGTCCAACGTGCTCCACAAGCTCAACGTGCGGAATCGCGCGGAGGCGGCGCAGCGGTATCGGGCGAGCGGCGGCTGACGGGCGGCTGCAGCGGCGCTGATGCCGACGCGGCCGACGGAACACCACGGCCGGTCTGACCACACGACCCCCGCCCGGTCAGACCCCGCCGACCTCCAGCCACCGGGGATTGGGTCGTGGCCATTGATGGTCCGGTGCGTGGTCCACGCCGTACTCCGGGCTCGGATCGGTGCTGCCACCGGGCGAGTAGACCCGCTCCACCAGCGCGGCCATGCGATAGGCACGTGGTGCACCCAGCGCGGCGCGGCGCACCGAGAACGTGATGCGTCGACCCTCTGCGGTGACCGAGCCGGGGAAGCTGCTGCCCGACCGGATCTCCCCCGTGCGTCGATCCTCGAGCGACCAGGAGAAGCCCTCCTCGCCATCGATGTCGTTGGCATAGAGCAGGCGGAAGTCAGGCTGGCCATCGCCGTCGACATCGATGACCACCACCAGGCGCAGGATCTCGTACTCAGGGTCCATGCGTGGCGGCGGGGCGTTCACGAGCTGGAGCGAGATGAGCAGTCGTCGGTCGTTGGCAAGGCTCGCGCTGAAGCTGCCGAGGTCCGCGTAGCCCTGGGTGGAGATGATCTGACCATCGCGGTCGAGCACGTCCTGGGACGCATCACCCAGCGACGCCTCGCTGGGCCCCGTGTCCGGCGCGTCCGGTGGCGGGATGACGATGACCTGGCCCACCCGGATCCGGTTGGGGTCCGAGATCTCCGGGTTCGCGGCGAGCAGCTGACCGACCGTCAGACCATATCGCTGGGCGATCGAGTTCAGGTTGTCCCCTGAGCGGACGACATAGGTCGTGGTGGTCGGCACGGGCGTGGGGGTGGGCGGGCCGGCGGTGACGACCGGGGTCGACAAGGGCGTCGGCGTGGCGACCGGTCCCGGGGCGACGGTCACGCAGCCACTCGCGATGGCGGCCACGGCACCCAGCACCAGGCCCCTCGGCAGCGCACGGCCGATGCGGGCGGGGCGACCGATGGCCGGCGCGGTCATGCGGGCACCAGCCCATCGGATGCGGCTGTCCGGGGACGACTGGCCACGATGGCGAGCCCGATCACGAGGCAGGCCAGGGCCCCCACCACGAAGAACACGAACGGCCAGCCACGGCCCAGCTCCCACAGCCAGGCTGCCACGATGGTCGCCACGATGAGACCGATGGTGCCCACGGCCCCGAAGATACCCTGTGCGGTGCTGGAACGGCCGGAAGGTGAACCGAACGCAACCAATGCATACAGTGCCGGCATCAGGAAGCCCTCCGCGATGGCCTCCGCCGGGACCACGAGCGTCGGGACCACCGGCTCCGTGCTGACGGCATAGACCGCCCCAGACAGGCAGATGACGACCCCGCCGACCGCCGCGAACCGGAGCGGACCATGGCGGTCCACGAGGCGGCCCGCGAACGGCGAGACCAGCATCATCGGCAGGCCGAACAGCACGAAGCTGAGGCCGATCCACTCGAGGGACGCGCCGAGGCTCTCCAGGAACAGCGACCAGACGACCTCGTAGGTGCCGAACGCGAGCGAGAAGCCGAAGTGGATGACCACAGCGCCCAGAAGTGCCCGGTTGCGCAGCGAGCGGGGTGCGCCCGGGCGGACCTCGTGCGTGGCAGGGAGCACGATCGCCGCCGCGGGCGGTGGCTCGGGGATGGGCAGGATCGGCGGCGTCGCGCCGGGCGGATCGGTCGGGCTGGTCGGAGCGGT
The DNA here is from genome assembly GCA_019637815.1 of Chloroflexota bacterium. Lineage (GTDB taxonomy): Bacteria > Chloroflexota > Limnocylindria > Limnocylindrales > CSP1-4 > JAFMJV01. The sequence continues at coordinate 8,834 of JAHBUZ010000035.1, read as the reverse complement.
CGATGGCGCGAGATCCGGCGCGGTCGTGGACGCGAGATGCGGCTCCGGCTGGCCCGGCAGGGTGATCGCGAGCACGATCGCCGCGACGATGGTGAGCACCCCAGTGAGCAGGAACGGGAAGGTGTAGCCGCCGCCCATCGCGGCACCGAACGCACCGATGACCGGTCCCAGCACGAAGCCACCCATCTGGAACGCGGCGTAGATGCCGAACGCCTCGCCCCGCTCCCCTTCCGGCGTGCTGTCCACGATGACGCCACGCGCGGCGGGGTCGTAGGCGCCCGCGGCGGCACCCGAGATGAAGCGCAGCACGAACATGGCGGCGGCCGAGGTGAAGACGACCGGCAGCATCGTGGCGATACCCAGGACCACCGCGCCACCGATGAGGAACGGCTTGCGACTGGTGTGGTCGGCGAGGTAGCCGAAGATCGGCTCTGCGATGAGCTTGGCGATGGACCACGCGGCGGCGATGAGGCCGAGCGTCGGCACGTCGATGCCGTGCTCGACGACATACAGCGGCAACACCGGCAGCAACGCCCCGAAGCCGAGCAGGATGATGAGCTCGGCGACGAGGATGGGCAGCATCGGACCCCAGCGATCCAGCCAGGCGCGGGTCGCCTCGATGGGCGAGCGCCGGCCACTCCGCTCGGGCATGGGAGTGGTCACGCCGCCGAGCGTATCCGAGGCGGGAGGGTGGCCGCGGCTGGCACGGTGCCGGGGTAGGCTGCGCGTATGGACCAGCCGCTGCGCGTGATCCTGGAGGTCGGCCCCAAGCGACGGGTCGTGGCGGCCGCCATCGACTGGCCGGGTCTCGATCGATGGGCCACCTCCGAGGACGCCGCCATCGAGAAGTTGCTGGTGTATCGACAGCGGTATGTCGCGGTCGCGGAGCGTGCGGGTCGAGGGGACGAGCTCGCCGCCCAAGCAGAGCCACACGTCATCGAACGGGTGACCGGCTCGAGCTCCACCGACTACTGGGGCATCGCGCATGTGCCCTCGGAGACCGAGCGGGAAGCGCCTGATCCCGAGGCGCTCGAACGGTCGCTGGGGCTGCTGGCGGCGACCTGGGCGACGTTCGATAGGGTGGCGGCACGGGTCCCGGCGGAGCTGCGGCCCGGGCCGCGGGGCGGCGGGTGGACCCGCGATGAGATCGTCCGCCACGTGCTGGCCAACGAGCCGGCGCAGTTCTCGCGCAAGGTGGAGGTGCGGACGCCCAAGGAGGTCGTGCTGACCCCGGAGGGACTCGCGGCACACCGTGCCGCGTACCTCGACGCGCTGCGGGCGTACGTTGCCGCCGGCAGACCGGCACGCACCTGGCCGATCCGGTTCCTCATCCGGCGGACGGCCCACCACGTGATGGACCACACGTGGGAGATGGAGGATCGCGACCCCGACGCGTGAGGCGCAGCCAGTGCGGCGTGACAGACAAGCTGGCACGCGGGCTGGCTACCATCCTCCCGGATGCAGATCATCGATGGCGCCCCCGTCTACTCCGCCACGGACCTCGTGGGTTTCCTGGAGTGCGAGCATCTGACGAACCTGGACCGGGCCGCGGTGGTCGGGCTGGTGGACCGGCCGAAGCGCACGGATGACCAGCTCGACCTCATCGCGAAGCGCGGGCTGGACCACGAGCATCGATACCTGGAGACACTCCGGTCCGAGGGGCGCGCGATCGTGGAGATCGAGCGCGACGGATCGGGCACGGACCAGGGCACGTTCCTGCGCGCCGCTGCGGCCGACACGGAGGCAGCGATGCGGACGGGTGCGGACGTCATCTACCAGGCCACCTTCTTCGATGGCACCTGGCGCGGGCACGCGGACTTCCTGCATCGCATCGAGGAGCCCAGCGTGCTCGGTGCCTGGAGCTACGCGGTCGCGGACACCAAGCTCGCCCGCAAGGCGAAGGCGGGTGCGCTGCTCCAGATGTGCGTCTACTCGGACCTCCTGGAGCAGGTCCAGGGTCACCAGCCGCCCTGGATGGAGGTCGCCCTGGGGGGCAGCGCTCGGGCCATCGAGCGATTCCGCGTGGACGACCACATGGCCTACTACCGGCGCGTCCGTGGTCGATTCCTGGCGCTCCTGACGGACAGCCCGCCCGAGTACCCCGTGACCGCCACGTACCCGGAGCCGGTCGAGCACTGCGGGGTGTGTCGCTGGGCCGCAGCGTGCGCCACGCGGCGTCGGCATGACGACCACCTGTCGCTGGTGGCGGGGATCACCAAGCGTCAGCGAGAGGCACTGGAGGAGCAGGGGATCCGCCGACTGGACAAGCTCGCGGTGATGCCCATCCCGGTCCGTCCCGCCGTCAAGGGCCTCAACGACGAGCCGACGGAGCGGATCCGCGAGCAGGCCCGTCTCCAGCTGGAGGCCAGGGCCGCGGGCAAGGTGTTGTTCGAGCTGCTGGACCCCATCGAGGCGAAGCGCGGCCTGGCCCTCCTGCCGCCGCCATCGCCAGGGGATCTGTTCTTCGACATGGAGGGCGATCCGTTCGTCGAGGAGGGTGGCTCGGACGGGCTGGAGTACCTCTTCGGTGTCATCGAGCCGGGCACGCTCGTGGACGGCAAGCCCCGCTTCCACGCCTTCTGGGGCACGGACCGGGCGGGTGAGCGACAGGCGTTCGAGGCGTTCGTGGACCTCGTGATGGACCGCTGGCGCGCGGACCCGGGGATGCACATCTATCACTACGGTGACTACGAACCCAGTCGGGTCAAGCGCCTCATGGGCCTGCACGCCACGCGCGAAGAGGAGGTGGACTCGCTCCTGCGGGGCGAGCGGTTCGTGAACCTCTACCGCGTCGTGCAGCAGGGCGTGCGCGTGAGCCAGGAGAGCTACTCCATCAAGAAGCTGGAACCGCTCTACGGCCTGCATCGAGAGGTCTCGCTCCAGGACGCCGGATCCAGCATCGTCCGGTTCGAGCAGTGGCTGGACAGCGGTCGGAGTCGCGCGGAGCTGCTGGAGCTCATCGAGCGCTACAACGAGGATGACTGCGTCTCCAACCTCGATCTGCGGACATGGCTGGAGGCGCGCCGTGACGACGTCGTCGCTGGTGGCACCCCTGTCCCACGGCCAGAACCAGAGGACGTGGAGGTCTCGCCGGAGCTCACGGAGCGCCAGGCGGCCGTGGAGGCGCTCGTCCAGCGCCTGGAGGCAGACATCCCTGCGGATGGTCGGACCCCGGCCCAGCAGGCGACCTGGCTGGTGGCGCAGCTCATCGACTGGCATCGACGGGAGGCGAAGGCGCTGTGGTGGCGCTTCTACGCCGTGCAGGAGATGACCGATGAGGAGCTGATGGAGGACCGCGAGGCGATCGCCAGCGTGACCTATGAGGGCGTCACCGGGTCCGTCAAGCGCTCGCTCATCCATCGCTATCGGTTCGCGCCCCAGGAGAACCGCGTCCGCGACGGAGCGGAAGTCCGGGATCCGGCCACCGGCAAGGTCCTCGGCAAGATCTGGGACATCGACCAGATCGAGGGCTGGTTCGAACTCACCCGGGGCAGCTCGTCCGCCCCCCACGAGCCGTCCGCGATCTTTCCGTTCACGTTCATCGATGCGGTGGCCCAGAAGGACGCGCTGATGGCCCTCGGCAGCTGGGTCGCGGAGCATGGCATCGACGAGCCGGGGCCCTGGCGGTCGGCACGGGACCTCCTGCTGCGGTCGGCGCCACGCGTCGGACAGGTCGCCGACACGTCACTCCGGGACGAGCAGGAGACCGGGCTCGCCGCCGCGATCCGGCTGGGTCTGGCGCTCGACCACTCCGTGCTCGCGATCCAGGGCCCGCCCGGATCGGGCAAGACGTACACCGGCTCCCACATGATCGTGGAGCTGGTACAGGCGGGCCGGCGCGTCGGCGTGACAGCCAACAGCCACAAGGTCATCGGCAATCTCCTCGACGCGGTCCATGAGGCTGCGACGGAGGCCGGCGTCACGCTGGCGATCGGGCAGAAGCCCGGCATGAGCGGCGAGCCGACCTGCACGCACGCAACGGCCTATGGGGACAACGGGGGCCTCGCTGCCGCACTGCGGTCAGGGGAGATCCAGGTCGCGGGCGGCACGACCTGGGTCTGGGCGGACCCACAGCTGCAGGACTCGGTGGACGTCCTGTTCATCGATGAGGCAGGGCAGCTGTCCCTCGCGAACACGGTGGCGATCTCCGGCTCGGCAGAGTCGCTCGTGCTGCTGGGTGACCCACGCCAGCTGGAGCAGCCCATCCAGGGCGCGCATCCACCCGGTGCGGAGCGGTCCGCCCTCGAGCACCTGCTCGGCGACCACCAGACGATCCCCCCGGACCTCGGCCTGTTCCTGCCCGATACCCGGCGCCTGAGCCCGGCCATCTGCGACTTCACCTCCGAGATGTTCTATGAGGGCCGACTGGGGGCGTGGGTCGACCCCACGGGGGCCTGGGACCAGGGCCGCCAGCGCGTGGACGGGGACGATGCGCTGTCCGGGTCGGGCATCCGCTGGGTCGCCGTCGAGCACGAGGGCAACATCAACGACGCCGAGGAGGAGGCAGACGTCATCGTCCGGATGTGCGGCGAGCTGCTCGGTCGCACCTGGGTGGACGCGAAGGGCGTGACCCGCGTGATCGACTGGGACCAGATCCTGGTCGTGGCGCCGTACAACGCCCAAGTCGCCAAGCTGGCGCATCGGCTCGGACGCCCGGACCGGGTCGGCACCGTGGACAAGTTCCAGGGTCGCGAGGCCGCGGTGTCCATCTACTCCCTCACCACGTCATCCGCCGACCTCGCGCCGCGCGGCATGGACTTCCTGTACTCCGCGAACCGGCTGAACGTGGCGACGTCCCGGGCGCGCGCCCTCGCGATCGTCGTCGGCAGCCCGAAGCTGCTGGACGTCGTGGCCAGGACCCCCACGCAGATGCGCCTCGCCAACGCGCTGTGCCGCCTGGTGGAGGTAGCTGGATGACGGACGACCCGACTGGCGCCGCACGTCCTCCCGACGAAGATCTGTGGTTGGACATCTTCGAGACGCTGGTGCGTGGCGGGTGGCTCCCGGACAGGGCGCACGACTCGGTCGCTCGAGGGTCCGGGGGTGGCGACGCCTTCGCGGACGTCGTCCGGGCACGATGGGCAGCAGGCGTGAACGCCTTGCGAGAACAGGCGCTCAGGGGGCAGAGATGACGACCCACGTGGCGGATGATGGTCCGACGCCAGTCGGCAACGCCGTGCGGGTCATCGGCTGGTGGTCCGTCGGAGCATCCGGTGACCGGCGCGTCGAAGTGGAGGGACGGCGGTGCGACAGGAGTTCCTGATGCTGGCGGATGGCGCGGAGGCGGTCGCTGGCAAGGTCTACATCCTGGGCGGCGGTGCCGATGTGCACACCGCGCCGACCTTCCCAAGTGCCATCAAGGCGGACATCGCGCTCGGGTTCCTCGTCGAATGGGCCGAGACCAACCAGCCCATCGAGCTCCAGGTTCGCCTGGTCGATGCTGACGAGGTGGAACGGTTCGCAGTGAGCGTGGAGGTCGTGGTCGGGCGACCTGCGACGGCCAAGGCCGGCCAGGACATCCGCAACCTCGTCGCGATCAAGGGACCGTTCCCGATCGCGCAGCCTGGTGCGTACCGGCTCGTGATGCGCCTCGACGGCGTCGACCAGGAGCCGCCGTTCCGCTTCTGGGTCGACCGCGCAGCGGGGACCGTCACGAAGTAGCAGCAGCCTGGTCGCCTTGGTCGGGCACCGCTACGAGGAAGGCGCCGGCGCCCGGACCATCGCCCGCAGGTGCTCGTAGTAATCGTCGAACCCATCGAGCCGACGACCACACATGCAGGTCCGGATGGCGAGGTCCGCGACATCGTCGCTGGTCGCCAGGAGTCCGATGATCTCCGCCTCATCGGCCTCCGACATGTACGGTCCGTGCCCGTTCAGCACGGCCAGCAGTTCGTCCACGACGGCTCCTCCGGTGACTCATCGGTCCGGGGATGACGGTACCCTGGTGGCGACCTGTCATCCAGAGGTGGCGCGTGGACGACTTCGCCGGTGGGGAACCGGGCAAGGCGTGGACTCGATGGGAGATCGATGCTGCGGTCCTGGCCTACCTCGACATGCTCCAGAAGGAGCGACAGGGCGAGGCATATGTCAAGGCATCGGTGACCCGAGAGCTCGGGGCGATCCTTCCTGCTCGGACGAAGGGCTCGATCGAGCGCAAGTTCCAGAACATCAGCGCCATCCTGGACGAGGTCGGTCTCCCCTGGATCGACGGCTACAAGCCGCTCTCCAACTATCAGGACGAACTCGCCGTCGCGGTGCTCGATGCGATCGGCGGTCAGCGCCGCCTTGCGGAAGGCCTCGCCGTCTATGGATCGGCCGCGTTGATCGCGCCCCAGGGTCGTCGGCTTGCCACCGATGACGTCCTGGTGGCGGCGCCGGGCGCTCGGGATCGCACCGCGAACGCGCCGTCCCGTGTCGGCCTGGTCGGCGGGGCCGTGCCCGCGATGCGCGATTTCCAGACCAAACCGCTCGGCGACGCCGGCGAGGAGTGGGTGGTCGGTCTTGAGCGAGAGCGGTTGGAGCGGCACGGGCGAGCCGACCTCGCGAGCCTGGTGGTCTGGGCCGCGCGGGAGATCGGTGACGGTCTCGGCTACGACGTCGCGAGCTTCTTCCCCGACGGGCGCGAGCGCCTGATCGAGGTCAAGACCACCAACTACGGTGTTCGGACCCCGTTCTACATCACGCGCGGCGAGGTCTCATTCTCGGAGCGACGACCCGAGGCGTTCTCCCTCTATCGCGTGCACGGCTTCGCCCGCGACCCACGGCTCTACATCCTCGACGGCTCCGTCCGCGAACGCGCGAAGCTCGATCCAGCGGTGTACCTCGGTATCCCGCTCTGATCGTCGGACAGCCAGGTGACTAGGTCATGACCGCAACGTTCGACCCATCAGCGCCATTCGACGCCTTCGAGGCCGGTCTCGTTGCCGTGCTACAGGTGTTGGCATCCGATCCACCCAGGATATGACACGGGGCTTGTCCACATCTGATATCTTGTGGATAGATGCTTGACAGTACGTGTCAAGGTGCTATACACTACTGAGCATGAAGGCGCGAGAGGTCCGGAACCGCCTCATCGCCCTCGGTGCGACCGAGACCCAGGCGAAGGGCTCGCACCGCAAGTACGAGTTCGGCGGGTGCCTGACGGTGGTGACGTTCCACCCCGGCGACATCCCGCCCGGCACCCTCCGTTCGATCGAGCGGGACATGGCCCGGTGCTTCGGCCCGGACTGGCTCAGGAGGTCACGATGACCACGGACATCCCGCGGACCATCACGGTCCGCTACGAATACGATCCGCCGACCCGGGCATGGTCGGCGGTCGCGGCCAGCGGCGGCGCGTCGTGGGGACGTTCGCTCGGGCAGGCCCGCGCCAGCGTCCGCGAGGCGCTCGCGCTCCGCTATGACCTGCCCGACGATGCCACGCTGGAGTCGGAGGGCGTGGTGCTACACGAGGAGTACCTCATCGACGACGCCGTCATCGACACCACCGCGCTGCGCCGGGAGCGGGACGAGGCGGAGCGCCTGCGCGAGAAGGTCGCCCGCGAGAGCGAGCGGCTCGCAGGCCGGCTCATCGACAAGGGAGTCTCGACCCGTGACGCGGGCGCGATCATGGGCGTCACGCACGGCCGGATCCAGCAGTACGTCGCGGCGAGCCGAAAGCCGGCCACGCCATCGAAGCGTCTCCGCGTGGCGCGCTGAGCGTCGGGCGGCCAGCTGACGAGGCGTCTTCAGACGAGCCGGAGCCAGGCGGCAGTCGGCCCGACGCGGTCCTCGGGGTCCGTCGCGATTCGGCGCTCTTGCTTCAGTCGACCGAGCACGAGCCGGATGGTGCCGTCGCTGATCCCCGGCAGCGCCCTGCGCACATCGGCCAGCCGGAAGCGTACCGGCGCGTGGTCGAGCACCCAGGTCCGCACCTGCTCCTGCTTCGAGCCCGTCCGCTGTCGCTGCATGGTGACGCGATCCTCCAGCGTCTCGTACGCCTCGGCGAGGATCTCCACGAGGTACGTGAGCCAGGGCCACGGGTCGTGCGTCCCCTCGTGCCATCCACGCTGGGACGCCATCAGCGCGGCGTAGTAGCCGTCGCGAGTGTCATACATCCGCTGTTCGATGCTGACGTAGCGCGCGACCTGATAGCTCTCTCTGAGGAGCCCGTGGACGGTCATCAGCCGGGCGACCCTGCCATTCCCATCGGCGACGGGGTGGATGACCAGGAAGTCGAGGATCAGCAGGCCCAGCAGCAGGATGGGATGAGCCGCCTGCTCCGCCACGGCGATCCGATACCGGTCGAACAGCTCCGGCAGGAGGGTCTCGGTCTCCTTCGGACTGGGTGGGGTGAAGAGCGTCTGCCGCCGACCTCCGGCATAGCTGACGATGAGGTTCTGGTCTGACTTCAGCCACCCGCCCCGGCCGTCCGTGTGCTCGAACAGGAGTCGATGCAGATGCAGGACATAGGGCATGCTGAACGGCTCGTGCTCGGCGGCCTGGATGATCTCGTCCATGGCATCCCGATAGCCAGCGAACTCCCGCTCGTTGCGGTTGCGGAGCCTGCCTGGCTCACCACCTGGGGCAACGAGGCGCGTGACCCGCTGCAGGTCGACATCGACCCCTTCGATGGCGCTCGAGGCGATGATCGACACGACCCGGGTCGTCGCTGCCAGGACGCGGAGCAGCTCGGGCACCTGGTCCCGATAGGTCGCCTCACGTCCTCTCCCCGTGTCGACGCGCGCCAGGGCCACCCCCAGACGACGTGGCTGGGAGCCGAGCGTGCGGTCGAGGTCGATGAAGCTGCGCATGGCGAGAAGATTCGACTAATCGAGCTAATCTGTGGCCTGTTTA
>JAHBUZ010000034.1 GCA_019637815.1 Chloroflexota bacterium | reverse complement strand
GGCACACCAGCTGGGCGGACGGGTGGTCCGGGTCACCCTACGCGCGTCACCGCACATCGGCCATGGGACCCTGGCGCGACCCGACCGAGCGCATGGTCACGTGCCGAGTGCGGTGCGCGGCGGTCCGGGATGGTTCGCGTGGCGTCCAGCGGCCCCTGCGGCGTGCCATCTGCTGGCGAAACAGGGTCCGGCCGTGCGGCACGCCGGTCGAGGGTTGGGCGTATGCTGAGCCTGACCATCCTCCCGCCGAAGCACGGAGGAGACATCGATCATGGCCGCACGAGAGCCTGACGACCGCAAGCTCGCTGAGTTGATCCTGCTCGTGAGCCGGGAGTCCGCCAACGATCGGTTCATGGGAGCGATCAAGCTCAACAAGGTCCTGTTCCACTGTGACTTCCGGGCGTACCTGGAGCTCGGCCAAGCCATCACATGGCATCCGTACCGCAAGCTGCGGGAAGGGCCGGTGCCGCGGCGGTTGCCCGAGGTCCGGCAAGCGCTGATCGATGCCGGAGCTGCCCACATGGAGTACGAGGACGTGGGCGGGGACCGACCGCTCGAGCGGCTGGTCCCGGACCGGGACCCGGACCTGCGTCTGTTCTCGGACATGGAGATGACGGTCGTTCGGGCGGTGCTGGACCGGATGCGCCGCATGACGGGTGCTCAGGCCAGTGCCGAGACGCATCAGCTCCTCGCCTGGCAGGTCGCCGATATGTACGAGGACATCCCGTACGAGACCGCCTTCCTCGGCCGCCCGACCGAAGCGGATCGCTCCCGGGCCCGCGAGCTGGCGGACCAGCATGGGTGGACATAGGCCGGTCCGGATCGTGGATGGGGTCGTGCACCTGGTCTGGTGCGAGGAAGCCGGACGCGAACGCTGATCCGTGACCCACTTGCTACCCGCAGGAGCGAGAGCGGCGGGTAGCATCCTCGTCGTGAGGCGGATCACCTGGTGCAGCTGACACCCCGCGAGCAGGAGAAGCTGCTCATCCACGTCGCGGCGGATCTCGCGCGGCGGCGGCGTGCTCGCGGCCTGCTGCTCAACCTGCCGGAGGCGACGGCGCTCATCACCGAGGCGATGATCGAAGCGGCGCGTGATGGCCGAAGCGTGCCGGAGGTGATGGCGCTCGCCCGCGGGGTGCTCACCCGCGAGGACGTGATGGAGTACATCCCGGAGCTGCTCACGGCGGTCCAGGTGGAGGCAACGTTCCCGGACGGCACCAAGCTCGTCACCTGCCACGATCCGATCCCGTGAGTGGTCCCGCGCCGATCGGCGGCTATCAGCATCCCGATGGTGACATCGAGCTGAATGCCGGGCGACCGATCACCCGCATCGAGGTCACCAATCTCGGCGATCGACCCATCCAGGTGGGGTCCCACATCCACTTCGCGGAGGTCAATCGGCATCTCCGCTTCGACCGGCTCGCGGCGTACGGCAGCGCCTGGACATCCCGGCCGGGACCGCGGTCCGCTTCGAGCCAGGGGACACCCGGGAGGTCGACCTCGTGCCGTTCACCGGGCGCCGGGTGTGGACCGGCGGCCAGGGCTTCGTCGATGGCGCGCTGGACGCGCCCGGCGCGCGGGAGCGCTTCGCGGATCGACTGGTCGCCGCCGGCTTCGAGCTGGGCGCCGACGGCACCCGGGGCGACCGAGGCGGCTGAAGGAGCCCCGATGCGCATCGACCGAGCCCGCTACGCCTCGCTGTATGGCCCCACGACCGGCGACCGCTTCCGGCTCGCGGACACGGACCTGGTGTGCGAGGTGGAGCGGGACCTGACGCGCTACGGTGACGAGGCCGTGTTCGGGGGCGGCAAGACCATCCGGGACGGCATGGCACAGGCGTCGGGGATCACCAACGCCGAGGGCGCACTCGACCTGGTCATCACGAACGTGGTCGTCATGGATGCGCTGCTGGGCATCGTCAAGGCGGACATCGGGGTGCGCGGCGGACGCATCGCGGCCATCGGCAAGGCGGGCAACCCGGACATCATGGATGGCGTCCATCCGGACCTGGTCATCGGTCCCGGCACCGAGGTCATCGCGGGCGAAGGCTGCATCGCCACTGCCGGCGGGGTCGACACCCACATCCACATGATCTCGCCCCAGCAGGTGTGGGCCGCGCTCTCGGGTGGCATCACGACCATGCTCGGTGGCGGCACGGGGCCGGCGGACGGCACCAACGCCACGACGGTGACCCCGGGCCCCTGGAACATCGGGCGGATGCTCCAGGCCGCCGAAGGGTTGCCGGTCAACTGGGGCGTCTTCGGCAAGGGCAACGCGAGCCGCCCCGAGGCGCTCCGGGAGCAGGTCCGGGCAGGCGCCTGTGGGCTCAAGGACCACGAGGACTGGGGCACGACGCCCGCGGTCATCGATATCAGCCTCCGGGTGGCGGACGAGGAGGACGTCCAGCTCGCCATCCACACGGACACCATCAACGAGGCGGGCTTCGTCGAGGACACCATCGCGGCGATCGCCGGGCGGACCATCCACACCTTCCACACGGAGGGCGCCGGTGGCGGTCACGCGCCGGACATCATGCGCATCGCAGCGCTGCCGAACGTGCTGCCCTCCTCCACCAACCCGACCCGGCCGTACACGGTGAACACGCTTGCCGAGCACCTGGACATGCTCATGGTCTGTCACCACCTGAGCCCGCGGGTGCCGGAGGATGTCGCGTTCGCGGAGAGCCGCATCCGCCCGGAGACCATGGCCGCGGAGGATGTGCTCCACGACCGGGGCGTGCTCTCGATGTACTCCTCGGACAGCCAGGCGATGGGTCGCGTGGGCGAGTCGTTCATCCGGCTGTTCCAGACGGCCCACAAGATGCGGACCTTCCACGGCCCGCTCGACGACGACGGCGCGGCCGGCAACGACAACCGGCGCATCCTGCGCTATCTCGCCAAGCTGACCGTCAACCCGGCACGGGCACATGGCATCAGCCATGTGGTGGGATCACTGGCGCCCGGCCTGCTCGCGGACATCGTGCTCTGGCCCATCGCGATGTTCGGGGTGAAGCCGAGACTCATCGTCAAGGGCGGCATGATCGCGTGGGCGCTCATGGGCGACCCGAACGCGTCGATCCCGACGCCGGAGCCAGTGCTGTATCGACCGATGTTCGGGGCGCTCGGCGGCGTGGTCGCGGCGACCAGCGTGACGTTCACGTCCCGGAGCGCGTTCGAGGCGGGTGTCCACGAGCAGCTGGGCCTGCGACGCAGGGTCGAGCCGGTCCGCGACTGCCGCTCCGTGGGCAAGGCGGACATGGTCCGCAACGACGCGACGCCGGTCATCGAGGTGGACCCGGAGACCTACGAGGTCCGACTCGACGGCGAGCTGGCCACGGTGCCGCCGGCGGATGTGCTGCCCATGGCCCAGCGATACTTCCTGGTCTGATGACGGCGAACGGATCCGAACCAGCACCATCCGCGCCGCTCGCGCTCGCGGGCCTGCTCCAGCTCATGGACAGCGGCTTTCCCTCGGGTGCGTTCACGCTCAGCCACGGACTGGAGACCCTCGTGACCGAGGGCGTCGTGCGCGATGTGAGCGGGCTCGTGGCGGTCATCGAGACCCAGCTGATCTCGCGGCTCGCCCGGGCGGACCTGCCCGCGACCATGGCAGCCGCATCGGACACGCCGCTCGAGACGCTCATCCGGATCGACCGGGTGCTGCTCGCCACGAAGCTCGCGGAGGAGGAACGGACCGGCAGCTGCCGGGTCGGCCGACGGCTGCTCGCCGAGACACGCCAGCTCGAGCCGGACCTGCGGCTGGACGCGTTCGCGGCGGCCGTGGACGCCGGACGCACACCGGGCAACGGGGCACTGGCATTGGGGCTGGCAGCGGCCGCGTTCGGCGTGGCACCGCGGGACGCCGCCGTGGGCGCCGCGTCCTCGTTCGTGATGGGCCAGGCGATGGCCGCGGTGCGCCTGGGCATGATCGGGCATCGGGACGCGCAGCTCGCCATCCGGCGGAGTGGCACGGTCATCGTACGTGCCGTAGACATCGCGGAGCGGCAGGATCCGCTGGACCCGCGACCGTGTGCGCCGGCGCTCGACGTCGCGCTGGCACGCCACGAGGTGGCCGGCACGCGGATGTTCGCCTCGTGAGGCCCGGAGGGCACGCCATCGGGGAGCGGCACGCCATCGGGGCGCGGCACGCCCCTGGAGCGCGACGCCACCGCGGAGGACGCTCCTGATGTTCATCGTGGGCATCGGTGGCCCGGTCGGCTCCGGCAAGACCGCGCTCGTGGAGGTGCTTGTGCCCCGGCTCCTCGCCGCGGGCCGCTCCGTCGTCGTGGTCACCAACGACATCGTCACGCGCGAGGACGAGCAGCATGTCAAGGCGACCCTCGCGGGCACCCTCGACCTCGCGCGCATCGTGGGCGTGGAGACGGGCGCCTGCCCCCACCAGGCGGTGCGCGAGGATCCCTCGATGAACCTCGCTGCGCTCGAGGAGCTCGCGACGCGCTTCCCGGGCACCGACTACGCGCTCGTCGAGAGCGGTGGCGACAACCTCCAGCTGACCTTCAGTCGGGACCTCGTCGATCACTGGCTGTTCGTCATCGATGTCGCCGGTGGCGACAAGATCCCCCGCAAGCGGGGCGCCGGGGTCATCCTGTCGGACCTCCTCGTCGTCAACAAGGTCGACCTCGCACCGCATGTCGGCGCGGACCTCGGCGTCATGGAGCGGGACGCGATCCTCGTCCGGGGCGCCGGCCCGACGCTCTTCACCGACTGCCGCCACGGCGTGGGCATCGGGGCGGTCGTGGCGCATCTCGAGGCGGCGCGGACCGGTCGGCCGGCACCGACCCGTGGCCCGCTGGCGCCGCACATCGACCCCGATCACGGCCACCTGCACACCGCGGATGCCGGACACGTCTGAACCGTCGCCGGAGGCGCGGTCGCTCGGGCTCCCCGGCTCGCTCCGGGTGCGTGCCGAGCGGGTCGGCGACCGGACACGCATCGTGGACCTGGAGGGGCATCCGCCGCTCCAGGCGATGGCCGCCCACGAGCTGGACCCCGAGGTGCCCGACCTCGCGACACTGACGCTCGTCAGCCCGACCGGCGGCATCCTCCAGGGTGACCGGCTCGACCTGTCCATCGATGTCGGACCGGGTGCGCGGCTGGCCGTGGGCACCCAGTCGGCCGTCCGGGTGTATCGGACGCCGAGCACGGAGGCCACCGCCCGGACGACGCTGCTCGTGGCACCCGGCGGCTGGCTGGAGCACCTGCCGGACCCGTGGCTGCCGTACGCCGGCAGTCGGATGCGGGCCGATACCCGGTGTGTCGTGGATCCCGAAGGCGTGCTGCTGGTGAGCGAGTCTGTGATGGCTGGCCGGCTGGCACGCGGTGAGCGCTTCGGCCTCGACCGCTTCGAGAGCCTCCTGCGCATCGAGCGTCCGGACGGGACGCTGGTCGCCCGCGACTGCCTGCGCATCGACCACGATGAGCCGCCGATGGCCGTGGGCCGGTTCGGTGACGCGTTCGTGGCGGGCACGCTCGTGGTGGTGGCGCGCGGCGTGGACGCGGAGCTGCTCCGACGCGCGGTGGATCCGGCGTGGGGTGACGGTCCCGCAGGTGGGGTGCAGGTCGGCGTGAGCGGCCTCGCGGATGCAGCGGGCGCGTGGCTGCGGGTCCTGGGACCGGACGCGGGCTCGGTGATGCGCATCATCGGCGTGGCACGTGCCGCGGTCCGCGAGGCGCTGCTTGGCGTGGCACCGCGCCCGGACCGACGACCGTAGGGCATCCACGTCGGCCGATCGCGCCGACGCGGCCTGACAGGGCTGCCTAGAATCGGGCTCCAGAGCCGCGGTGCCGGACCGGGGCAGAGTGAAGGCGGGACTGATGCGCGTCGAGACGGTCGAGGGCATGCTCATCGGGAGTGACCTGCTGGGCGCCAACTACGTGGTGCGCATCACCACGGACACCGGCATCACGGGCGTCGGCCAGTCCGGCGCGTGGGGCTTCCCGGATGCCACCCAGAAGATCGTCGAGCAGTACGCGGAGTGGCTCGTGGGCCAGGATCCGCTGCGCATCGAGCACATCCAGCAGTACCTGTACCGGATGCGTCCGTTCCGGGGCAACCTGGTCTCGGGAGCCCTGTCGGCCATCGATATCGCGCTCTGGGACATCAAGGGCAAGCACTACGGGGCACCCGTCTGGGACCTCCTCGGTGGCAGGGTGCGTGACAAGGTCCGACTGCACCTGCTGCTCGAGGGCAGCGATCCCGACTCCATCCGTGCCAACGCGAAGATCGCGGCGGAGGAGGGCTTCACCGCGCTCAAGTACGACCCGCTCCAGGCGGGCTACCAGGACCAGACGCTCGCTCGTCTCATCGAGGGCGCCCGGGACATGGCTGCGGCGGCGCGGGAGGTCGTGGGACTGGACGTGGACCTCATCTTCGAGCTCCACCGCAAGCTCACGCCGATGCAGGGCCTGGCGGTCGCGGAGGCCCTCGCCGAGTTCCGCCCCCTGTTCATCGAGGATCCCATCCAGATCGACTCGGTGATGCTCCAGGGCGAGCTCGCGAAGCGCTTCAGCTTCCCGCTCGCGAACGGTGAGCGGATGAACACCATCTGGGAGTTCCGGGACCTGCTGGCGGCGGGCGGGCCGCAGTACGTCCGTCCGGACCTGGGCGTCGCGGGTGGCATCACCCAGGTCAAGAAGATCGCCGCGATCGCGGAGTCCTATCACTCGGCGCTCGTGACCCACAACTTCCAGGGCCCGCTCATCACGGCCGCGGCCGTCCATGTCGATGTGAGCATCCCCAACTTCATCACCCAGGAATACCTCCAGCTGGACGAGTCGCCGCGGCCTGCGGATGCCGTCTTCCGGACCGCGTGCAAGCGCGTCGGTGGCTACATCCCGGCACCCGAGGCGCCGGGCATCGGTGTCACCCTGGACGAGGAGCTGCTGGGCAAGGCGTCACCGAAGTACATGCCCACCGCGAGCGTGGTCCGCGTGGACGGGTCGCCGGGATTCGCGGTCTAGCAGGGTTCGCGGCGAGCGTCGTTTCGCGCCCGCGGGTCATCGGGCGGGCGCCGCGGGTCATCGGGCGGGCGCCGTGGAGCACGGCCGCGTGGCCGCCACGCGGTAGCATCGTGGCCACGACGCCTTTTCCGGCGCCCCGAGGGAGCCTCCATGACGCTGTCACTCCACACCCGCGGCGGGATCGGCCGATGACCACGACCACCTGGACGCCGGAGGCGGTCGCCGCGCGCATCCAGCACACGCTCATCGCCACCGGCACGACCCGTGACGAGCTCATTGCGCACTGCCGCGAGTGCCTGGAGTACGGCTTCGACGCGGCGATGATCGCGGGCAGCTGGCTGCCGGAGGCGCGCAAGGTCGTGGCGGGGAGCCGGGTGAAGCTCGCCGCGGCCATCGACTTCCCGCTCAACCAGATGACGACCGCGGGCAAGGCCGCCGAGGCGCGTGCCCTCGTCGAGGCCGGCGCCCAGGAGATCGACATGCTGGTCAACATCGGCTGGCTGCGGTCGGGCATGGAGCAGGCATTCCGCGATGACATCGCGGCGGTCGTCCAGGCCGCCGCGCCAGCTGCCATCAAGGTGATGCTGGAGCTGCCGATGCTCACGCCCGAGCAGCGCGAACGCGCCGTGGCGCTCTCCGTCGACGCCGGCGTGGCGTGGGTCAAGAACGCCAGCTCGGGTGCGGTCGAGACGGCCAGCCCGGGATCGATCCGCTATCTCCGGGAGCGGGTGCCGGACCACGTGGGCGTGAAGGCATCGGGTGGCATCAAGTCCTGGGACCAGGTCGTCGGCTTGCTGGATGCCGGTGCCGGGTTGTGTGGCTCCAGCGCGGGTGTGGCCATCGTGCGCCGCGAGACCGGCGCCCGGAGCTACTGATGGTGGCCACGGCGGCGCCATTCGCGATCGACCCGGTGACGGACCTCGTGCCCCTCCCGGATGGAGCGGCACGTCCTCGGGTCACGGTCGTGGGCAGCTATGCGGTGGGCATGACCCTGCGCACCGACCGGTTCCCGGTGGGCGGCGAGACGCGTCATGGCACCGACTTCGACATGGGCCCCGGCGGCAAGGGCAGCAACCAGGCGATCCAGGCCGCTCGCCTGGATGCCGATACCGCCCTCGTGACCTGCATCGGGCGGGACGCGTTCGGGGACGAGGCGCTCGCGATGTACGGGCGGGAGGGTGTCGACACGACACACGTCGCGCGCTCGGACCGCAACACGGGTGTCGGCTTCATCGTGCTCGACGGCAGCGGCCAGAACTTCATCGTGCTGGACATGGGCGCCAACCACGAGTTGACGGTCGCGGACGTGGAGGCGGCCGCTGACCGGATCGCATCGAGTGGCGCGTACCTCACCCAGTTCGAGGTCCCGATCGAGTGCGCGCTCGCGGGCCTGCGCATCGCGCGGCGCGCTGGCGTACCTGCGATCCTCAACCCGGCACCTGCCCGGAGCCTGCCCCGCGAAGCGCTCGCGGACGTGGACATCCTGACCCCGAACCAGAGCGAGCTGCGGATCCTGCTGGGCCTGGCGGCGGATGACCCGGCCGATGACCTGGCACTCTGCCGCGAGCTGCTCGCAGCCGGTGTGGGGACCGTGGTCATGACGCGTGGCGAGCAGGGTGCGCTCATCGTGCGCGACGGCGACGTGGTCGCGGTGCCCAGCCGGGAGGTCGAGGTCGTCGACACGACCGGGGCCGGGGACGCGTTCAACGGCACGCTCGCCACGGCACTGGCCTCGGGCATGCCCCTGGAGACCGCCGTGGGTCGGGCGACCGTAGCCGGTGCCCTCGCCTGTCGCCGGCTGGGCGTGGTGCCCGGTCTGCCGACCGCCGCCGAGCTCGGGGCCGCACTCGACCCTGACCAGGAAGGGAGCCCGACCTGATGCTGGCCAGTGACATCGATCCGAGCGTCCCGCCCAGTGGTCCGGGCTGTGTCGAATGTCTCGCCAGCCCTGACGGCTGGTGGTTCCATCTGCGCCGTTGCGCGGCCTGCGGGCATGTCGGCTGCTGCGATTCCTCGCCCGGGCAGCACGCCACCGGCCACGCGCACGCGACCGGGCATCGCATCGCCCGCAGCTTCGAGCCGGGAGAGGACTGGTTCTGGGACTACGTCGCGAACCGGCCTGTCGCCGGTCCTGCGCTGGCGCCACCCGAGGCCCATCCGCTCGACCAGCCAGCGCCCGGGCCAGCAGGGCGCGTCCCCGCGGACTGGCAGGCACGTCTCCGCTGAACCCGGACCACGGACCGACGGCGCGTTCCCGGGCCGCGGGACACGCCAATGGACCCGGACGACCGGCGCGCCGCGCGCCGCGGGATGAGCCCGCCTTGGGTCGGCCGATGGCCGAGCCCCCTCAGCGATGCTGGTCGAACAGGATGGGGTTGCCGTCGGGATCCGCCACGAGGAAGCTGCCCGGCCCCGATCCGGACTCGTCGACCTCGCTCAGGAGCGGGATGCCCTGCGCGCGAAGACGTCGCTGGATCTCCCCGGATGTCCGTGAACGTCTCGAGCGGCTGGGCATCGGCATCCCAGCCAGGGTTGAAGGTCAACATGTTCCACTCGAACATCCCCTGGAACAGGCCGACCGTGGCCGCTCCGGACCGCATGATCAGCCAGCCCTGGTCGGCATCGCCATGGAACCGCACGAAGCCGAGCTGCTCATAGAACGCCGCCGACGCCGCCAGGTCCCGCACCGTCAGGCTCACCGAGAACGCGCCGAGCTCCATATCCGGTCCCCCGAGGTCATCCGGGCCGCGTACGCAGCCACGGTCATGTCGCGCAGCGTGCCAGACCGACGTTCCGCTGTCAGTCGGCGTCGCCCGCCAGCAGCCGGCTGAACGGCACCACCTCGTCGAGGCCGTCCGCCGGCTCCGGACCGCCACGCGCCGGGCGCAAGGCCATCGCCTCGGCCAGCTCCTGACCCGCGCGGTCGATGCGGCGTGCCAGACGACTGGCCTCCTGCGGATCGCCCCAGTCATCGGTCGCCGCGAACACCCCGGTCGACACGACCGCGGCGTGGAGATACGCGAACAGGGGCCGCAGGGCGTGGTCGAGCGCCAGCGAGTGACGGGCGGAGCCCCCGGTCGCACCCAGGAGCACGGGCGTCCCACGCAGGGCACCCACCTCCAGCACATCCACGAACGTCTTGAACAGACCGCTGTAGGAGCCGTTGAAGATGGGCGACACCGCGATGAGCCCGTCCGCATGGGTCATCGTGTCGATCGCCGCGGACAGTCGCGGGCCGGGGAAGCCGGTCAGGAGGTGGTCCACCAGGTCCCTGGCATGGTCCCGTGCCTCCATCACGGTCACCGAGGCGCTGATGCCTCGCTCCCCGAGCGCGGCCACGGCCGCCGCGGTGAGGCGGTCGGCCAGGAGTCGCGTCGAGGAGGGCTGGGACAGGCCGGCGCTGATGACGGCGAGTCGTCGTTCGGACATCCGCGTCAGGCGGCTGCGGCCGGGTCGGTCGCCGCGTCCGTGATGCGCGGATCGGATGTCGAGGGCGCGTCCGTCACACGCGGCTCCGCGGCCGCCGAGGCGGCAGCGGCCGCGACCAGGCTGACATGCGTCGGCGCATCCGGCACACCCGGCTTCCGGAGCTTGGCGAACTCCTCGCGGAGCACCGGGACCACGAGCGTGCCCAGCATCTCCAGCTGCTCCAGGACCACCCGCTGTGGCAGGCCCGCGTGGTCCACCAGGAACAGCTGTCGCTGGTAGTCGCCGACGTATTCCCGGAAGGTGAGCGTGCGGTCGATGACCTGCTGCGGGCTGCCCACGGTCAGCGGGGTCTGCTCGGCGTAGTCCTCGAGCGAGGGGCCACCGCCGTACACCGGCGCGTGGTCGAAGTAGGGTCGGAACTCGCGCACCGCGGCCTGGGAATCGGCGCGCATGAACACCTGGCCGCCGAGACCCACGATGGCCTGGTCGGCCGGGCCATGGCCGTAGTGCTCGAAGCGGCGGCGATACAGCTCCACCATCCGCTGCGTGTGCGACCGGGGCCAGAAGATGTTGTTGTGGAAGAAGCCATCGCCATAGAACGCGGCCTGCTCCGGGATCTGCGGGCTGCTGATGGAGCCGTGCCACACGAACGGCGGCACGCCATCGAGCGGACGAGGCGTGGCGGTGAAGCCGGTGAGCGGGGTCCGGAAGCGGCCCTGCCAGTCCACGACATCCTCGCGCCACAACCGATGCAGCAGGTCGTAGTGCTCGATGGTCAGCTGGATGCCGTTGCGGATGTCCTGGCCGAACCAGGGATACACCGGACCGGTGTTGCCACGGCCCAGCATCAGGTCGACGCGACCGCCCGCGAGATGCTGGAGCATCGCGTAGTCCTCGGCGATCTTGACCGGGTCGTTGGTCGTGATGAGCGTGGTCGCCGTGGACAGGATGATGCGCTCGGTGCGCGCCGCGATGAAGCCCAGCATCGTGGTCGGCGAGGAGGGCACGAAGGGCGGGTTGTGATGCTCGCCCGTGGCGAACACGTCCAGGCCGACCTGCTCCGCGAGGAGCGCGAGCTGGACCATCGACTCGATGCGCTCGTGCTCGGAGGGGGTGCGACCGGTGACGGGATCGGGGGTGACATCACCCACCGAGAAGATGCCGAACTGCATTGGGGACCTCAGCCTGTCCGCCCGACCCGGACCATCCGGGGATCGGTCGGACAGGCGACAGGATAGCGCCTTGATAGTTGCGTCGTCAACTATCTTGCCGCGTCGGACGATGGGCGGTCCGTCGCCCGGGCTGGCTCGGCGTCAGGCTGCTCAGCGCTCTGTCGGCGCGCGTCGGCGACCGCGCTGCCGCTCGGGGGTCATGAGGCCCACGTACCAGCCGTGAGGCGAGCGGAGCACCGCGATGTCCACGCCCACGGCCTTCGAGGCACGCGCGATCTGGGCACGCACGGTGGCCGGCTTCTCCTCCCCGATGAGCAGCACCTCGAAGGCGTCCTTCTCGGTCTTCAGCGAACGGATGCGATCCATCATCGCGAGCTGATCCGGGCTCGGCTGGCGGCCACGTGGCTTCGCCGGTCGGTCGAACACGGCGGCGCTGACCTTGTTGATGGCGGGCACCTGATCCCCCTTCCTGCATCTCTGGCCCTGGCGATCGGCTCGAACCTGACAGGGATCGACACCCGACGGCGGCATCATGGTGACATGGCCACCCCGCTCGTGGATCAGCTCCGTTCCACGCGTGCCGAGTGGAGGCCCATCCACCGTCCGGAGGGCTGACACGCCACTGCGATGACGCGCGGCACCCGCATCGATGCATCCGTGGTGGGTGGTCGTGTGTGCTGGTCGGGCCGGGCACGCGCCGATGAGCGACGCGTCACCGGACACCCAGGAGGTCGGCCCGATGCCCCAGGCCGGATGGTCCGCCAAGCGCGAGCGACAGTACGAGCACATCAAGGAAGGCCTCCTCGATCGAGGCGAGGACGAGGACACGGCCGAGGAGATCGCGGCACGCACCGTGAACAAGGAGCGGGCACGGGCCGGCGAGTCGCGGGAAGCGAGTCGCGTCTCGACCGATGACATCTCGTCGGGCCGGCGGGGTGGCCTGCGCTCCCGCTCGGGCGCACAGGGTCGGACCTATCGTCAGCTGTACGCGGAGGCGCAACGCAAGGGCATCGAGGGTCGGTCGCGGATGACCAAGGCGGAGCTGCTCCGCGTGGTCGACCGCTGACGCAGCGGTGGCCGGGGCGCACCGCTCCCGCCACAGCTCGGACACGGAACCGGGTATCCGGCGCATCCGTGCCGGCAGTGGCTTCCGATATCGCGACGCGGCGGGTCGTCCGGTGCGCGACGGCCGGACCCTCGAGCGCATCCGGTCACT
This sequence comes from Chloroflexota bacterium, assembly GCA_019637815.1. GTDB lineage: Bacteria > Chloroflexota > Limnocylindria > Limnocylindrales > CSP1-4 > JAFMJV01. The sequence continues at coordinate 19,961 of JAHBUZ010000034.1, read as the reverse complement.
CGTCATCCCACCGGCATGGCGCGACGTCTGGATCTGCGCGAGTCCGGAGGGCCACCTCCAGGCGACCGGTCGGGATGCCCGTGGGCGCAAGGTCTATCGCTATCACCCTCGCTATCGCCAAGGTCGCGAGACGGACAAGTACGCGCGTCTCGAGCGCTTCGGCCGGGCGCTGCCCCGGCTCCGGCGGGCCGTGGACCGAGACCTCGCACGACCAGGTCTGCCCCGCGAGAAGGTGCTGGCGCTCGTGGTGCGCCTGCTCGAGCTCACCCACATGCGGGTCGGCAACGAGGCGTACGTCGAGGCGAACCGCTCGTTCGGTCTGACGACGCTCCGTGACCGCCACGCGACCGTCGAGGGGGCGTCCGTGCGCTTCCGCTTCGGGGCAAGTCCGGCCAGACACACGAGCTGCGCCTCCGGGACCGACGCCTCGCGGGGCTGGTCCGACGCTGCCAGGAGCTGCCCGGTCAGCGTCTGTTCGAGTGGCTCGATGACGACGATGTGGTCCACCACGTGGACTCGGACGACGTCAACGACTACCTGCGCGAGGCATCCGGCGCGGACATCTCGGCGCGTGACTTCCGGACGTGGGCCGGATCGGTGCTCGCGCTGCGTGCCCTGCGAGCGGCGGGGGCGCCGGGGACGACCCGTGAGCGGACCAACCAGGTGGCGAGCGCCATCGACGTGGTCGCCGAGCAGCTCGGCAACACCCGCAGCGTGGCGCGCGCGAGCTACGTCCACCCGGAGGTGGTGGCAGCGTGGGAGGCCGGCGACCTGCCCACAGGGCGCACCCGTCCTGCCGACGGCCCACCGACCCCCGCCGAGGAGCGTGCCCTGCTCGACGTGCTCGCACGTACGCGGACCGCTCGCGGTCGCTCCGGCTGACTACATCGGGATGGTCTCGGCGACCTCCACCCTGCCGCCGTGGGCCAGGAGCGGACAGCCGGACGCGAGCGCCACGGCCCCCGCCAGGTCCGGCGCCGCCAGGATGGAGTAGCCGGTCGCCGGGTCCGGTGCGCCATCGGTGACGCTGCCGTCTGCCGCGACCGTGCGGACCGCGCCGACCGGATTGCCGCCATCCACGACAGCGCCTCCGAGTCGACCGAACCAGGCGGTCCACTCGGCCATCGCCTGGTCCACCTCGGCCGGGTCGGTGGGCGTGGAGCCGCCGTGATAGATGAGCAGGAAGTTCGCCATGATCGTCACTCCTTCGTCGTTCGGTGCCGCCAGCGGGCGGCAGGTGCGGCACGCGGCAGGTGCCGGGTCAGCGGCAGATGGGATCGGCGGCCGCGATGCGCAGGTCCGCCGCTCGACAGGGGCCGGAGTCACATCCCGGGACGGTCGCGGAGCGGCCGGATCTCCACCTCGCCGCCCCACGGCCAGGACGCGGCGAGCGTCGCCGCCTCGTCCATGGAGGCGACCTCCGCGATGGCGTAGCCACCCACGACCTCCGATGCCTCGGCGAATGGGCCATCCGTGACGACCGGGCCATCCGGGGTGATGCGCACCCTGCGCGCGGTCGATGGTCCTCGCAGCTCGTGGCCGTCGAGGATGGTGCCAGCGGCGGCGTGCTCGCCCCACCAGGCGCCGATGCGTTCGTAGGCGGCCGCGAGCTCGGCCGGGTCGCCCTCGGCCTCCTCCGCGGTGCCCATGAACAGAAGCATGACCTTCATCCGTGGTGCCTCCCGTGTGTCGGACATGACGACCCATCCGGTCGTCCACCCTGACGACGAACGAGTCCCGTCCGAATCGACAAGGACATCGCCTCATCTCGCGATCGCGCCCGCCGAGCCGCGCAGACGACCGACCTGGTGGATCCCGATCGATGACGCGGAGCCTATCCTCGAGCACATGCCTCGCCGATCCCACAGTGCCCCATCGCCCACCGACACCGACCTCCTCCCCGCGGTCGATGCCGCGTTCCGCGAGGAGAGCGGTCGGGTCATGGGACACCTCATGGCGGTGCTCGGCGGCGACCTGGGCACGGCCGAGGAGGCGCTCCAGGACGCGTTCGTGCTCGCGCTCGAACGCTGGCCGATCGACGGCGTGCCGGCTCGGCCCGGCGCCTGGATCACGACCGTCGCCCGGCGGCGCGCCATCGACCGACTGCGGCGCGCCCGGATGCGGGTCGACCGGGAGGCCGATCGCGCGCTCGAGCCCGCACCGTCGTCCGAGGCCGCGGATCCGGCATGGCTGCTGGAACAGGCGGAGGCCACCACGATCCCGGACGATCGGCTCCGACTGATGTTCACGTGCTGCCACCTGGTGCTGTCGCCGGAGGCTCGTGTAGCGCTCACCCTGCGGGTCGTGGCCGGCCTCCAGGTACCCGCCATCGCGCGGGCGTTCCTGGTCCCGGAGGCGACCCTCGCCCAGCGGCTGGTGCGCGCCAAACGCACGCTCCGGACGGCGCGTGTCCCGTACCAGGTGCCGGATGCCGACGAGCTCCCGACACGACTCGCCTCGGTGCTCCTTGTCGTCTATCTCGTGTTCACGGAGGGCTACCGCCACGGCGACGCAGCGCTCGATGCGATGGCCGACCCGGGGCGACGGGCCCAGGAGCCGACGCTCACCCAGGAGGCCATCCGCCTGGGTCGGCTGCTGACCGCGCTGCTGCCGGATGACCCGGAGGTCCACGGGCTGCTGGCGCTGATGCTGCTCCAGGAGGCGCGTCGGCCGGCGCGCCTCGATGACGCCGGCGAGCTGGTGCTGCTCGAGGATCAGGATCGCAGCCGGTGGGACCGGGCGGCCATCGACGAGGGCGGGCAGGCGCTCGTGCGGGCGATGCGTCTCGGTCCGGCCGGGCCGTACCAGCTCCAGGCGGCCATCGCGCTGGAGCACGACCTCGCGCCCGACGCGGCGCAGACGGACTGGGCGGCCATCCGCCTGCTCTACGAGCGACTCGACGCCGTGGCGCCATCCCCGGTCGTGGCGCTCAACCATGCCGTCGCGGTGGCCATGATCGATGGTCCGGAGGCGGCGCTGGCGCGCGTCGCGGCACACGCGGGTGACGCCCGGATGCGCGCCCATCCCCTGTACGACGCGGTCCGTGCGGACCTCCTCCGGCGGGCGGGTGACCGACCGGGTGCCGCTGCCGCGTACCGGGCGGCCCTCGCACGTGCCGCGGACCCTGCCGAGCGGCGCTACCTCGAGCGGCGCCTCGCCGGGCTCGGTATCAGCGGCCGGACGACGGCGCGGGTGTCCGCTGCTCGGGCGTCGGCGACCCGCCCGGCGACGACATCACCGGATGCGGCGGGGTCGGATCCCCCGGCTCCTCGCCCGTGACCACAGGCCAGCCCGCGGTCACCCAGTCGCTGTAGGAGCCCGGGTAGAGCAGCGGGTCCGGCAGACCCGCGACCCGCATCGCGAGCGCGGTCCGGCAGGCGGTCACACCACTGCCACAGCTCACGACCACGTCCTGCGCACCAGCGCCGAGCGTCTCGAAGCCGGCGGCCAGCTCGATCGGTGAGGACAGGAGGCCATCCTCGCCCACGTGCGCGGTGGCGGGTAGCGAGCGTGCCGTCGGGATGTGGCCCGGTCGCGGGTCGACCGGCTCCACCTCGCCCCGGTATCGCGCACCGGCGCGGGCGTCGAGCAGGAGGACCTCGCCGAGCCGCTCCCGGAGGCGATGTCGATCGATGGTCCGGGGCCAGGTCAAGGCGGGCACATCCGCGGCATCGGGCACGGGTCGCTCGGGCGCGACCTCCACGCCGCCGCGCAGCGGGCCACCCGCCGCCTGCCATGCCCCGAACCCACCATCGAGCACCCGCGCGCCTCGATACCCGAGCGCATCGAGCATCCACCAGAGCCGCGATGCCGGCACGCCCGAACCATCGTCATAGGCCACGACCAGGTCGTCCGGTCCGATGCCCAGCCGGGCGAGCGTCGCCGCGAAGCGGACCGGGGAGGGCAGCGGGTGCCGGCCCAGCGCATCCGGGTCATGGTGGTCGGCGAGGTCCGTGTCGAGGTCCACGAACCGGGCGCCCGGGATGTGCCCCTCGAGGTACTCCCGGCGACCCCGCGCCGGGTCGTCGAGGTACCAGCGCACGTCGCACACGACCACGCCCGGAGCATCCAGACGATCGATGAGCTCGCCCACCTGCACGAGCGGATCGGGTGGCAGCTCGGCGATGTGCAGCGCCGGCCGCACGCGCTCCTCCTTGTGCTTGGTGGGCACCGCGGGCGTCCCGAGGTTGATCCAGCCCAGGAGCTGCTCGTCACCGGTCATGCCCAGGAGCCGGCTGATCGGGGCGCCATCGAGGTGCAGGCCACTCTTCCAGGTGGCGCCCACCCCCAGCGACGCGGCGGCGAGGGTCATCGCGTAGCCCGTGAGACCGGCGCTGATCCGCTGCTCCCAGGCCGGGACCGTGGGATGCGGCCGGGGGGACGCGATGATGGCCACGAGCAGCGGCCCGAACATCGGCTTGCGCATCGCCTTCGCGATGGTCACCGGGTCGGCGTCCGCCTCGATGGCCGCGTCACGGAGCGCGACCCCGAAGCGCCGGCGGGCGTCCCCGCGCACGATCACGAAGCGATACGGTCGCAGCCGACCGTGGTCGGGCACGCTGCCCGCCGCGGCGAGGATGAGCCGCAGCTGCTCCTCCGTGGGGGCGGGCTCGCCGAGCGCCGGAGCGCTCCGACGACGCAGCAGGGTGGCAAGGGTCTCGGGGAGCTCCGCGGGGGAGTCGGGCGCATCGGTCACCGGCGCATCGTCCCACGGACGCCGCGCGAGGGCCGGCTGCGCCCCAGCGACCACCCGAGCCGCGACCGGCGTCAGTCGCGCGGCACCACCGGCAGCACGAGCCGCGACGGATGTGCCGCATCGTGATGGATGGTGTGCCTCGCCACGCGTGGGGTCCCCTGCCCGAACGGCGCGCCGTCCTGGGGGTTCGCATCGAAGCGCGGCCAGTTGGACGCCGCGACCTCGAGACGGATGCGATGACCGACGCGGAACAGGTTCGACGTGGCCAGCAGATCCACCTCCACCTCGACCACCTGCCCCGGCTCCAGGAGAGCGCCGTCCGCACCGGGTCGGGTACGCACCCGCCGGATCCCCTCCGTGAGGTTCCATGCCGCACCGTCCGGCCGCACGTCCAGGAGTCGTGCGGTGACATCCAGGTCGGGCGCATCCGAGGAGACGAACACCCGGAGCGCCACGTGGCCGGTCACCTCGACCGCCTCGGTCAACGGCTCGGTGGAGTAGACGAGCACGTCCGGCCGATCCTCGATCGCCCCCTGGTCGAACGAGCCCGGCTCGTGGACCAGCTGCCAGCAGCACAGGTTGCCACCCCGGGTGGGCACCGGGTCGCCGGGGTCGGCGCGGAAGGTGTCCACCGACGCCTCGGCGGTGGGTGCGGCCCAGACCAGCCGGCCGTCGCCACCGCGCGTGTTCGCGTGGCCGTCCGAATCCAGGTGGAGCTCGCGGGTGACCGCGCGGGCGAGCGGCCACGCGGCTTCCTCGCGCCAGACGCCCTCGCCCATCACGTACAGCCGGACCCGCGGATCCGACCCATCCGCCGGCTCGATGCCGCGCAGATGACGGTCGAAGAACCGCAGCTGGATCTCGCTGAGCCCGATGCCCGCCGCCTCCGTGCCCAGCCCGAACACGCGGTCGCCCGCCGGGTCCGCGAGCAGCGGATGGGCGTGTCGCCACGGGCCCACGATGAGCCGGCCGCCGTCCCGCGCCGCCTCGCTGCCACCACCGTCGCGCACCCCCTGGTGGCTCTGGAGCGAGCCGCCCAGGAACACGTCGAACCAGCCGGCGGTGTCGAGCACCGGCACGCGGATGCGCGCGTGCGCCTCGCGCGGCGAGAGACCGGTCCAGTAGCCGTCCCGGGTGTGATGGTCGAGCCAAGCCCGGTACAGGTCGGCCAGGCCGAGCTCCTCGAAGTGCCGGGGCATGGCGCCCTGTGCGAGCGGTACCTGGTCGCCGAGTCGGTCGATCGCCTCGATGGCCCGGGCCGCGCGCTGGGTGTCCCCCGGGAAGCGGCGTGCCACGATGTCCGGACCGAGGCTCGCGGTGAGCCACGAGACGTCGAACCAGAGCTGCTGGGCGCCTCCCTCGTAGATCCAGAAGTCGTACAGGTCGGAGGTCGCCACGATGGGCGCGATGGCCCGCAGATGCGGCGGCTCCTGGGCTGCCGTCATCCACTGGGTATAGCCCACGTACGAGGCGCCGATCATGCCCACGGCGCCGTCACACCAGGGCTGCGCCGCGACCCACTCCACGGTGTCGTAGCCGTCGTTGGCCTCGGCCACGAACGGCACGAACTCGCCGTCGCTCCCGTAGCGACCGCGCACGTCCTGGATCATGACGGCGTACCCGCGAGCGGTCGCACCCAGCGGGTCCGGCAGCGCGCCCGGCGCCATCGGCAGGGAGCGGTCATACGGGGTGCGCATCAGCAGGACCGGCACCGGCTCCGTCACGGCCGGTCGGTAGACATCCGCGCGGAGCAGCACGCCATCGCGCATCGGCGTCTCCACGTCGCGGTCCACCACCATCGATACCCGGGCCATGTCGCCTCCCTGTCGTGCCGCCACTGACGGCCACGAGTGTACGCAGCGCGGCGAGCGCGGCAGGCCATCGTCATGCGGCCGAGATGCGGCGGTGGCCGGGAGCGGTGCGCGCGTCACCGATGATGCGCCAGCGTGGTCGCCGGGACGGCATATGGAGGACCCATCGATGGCCGAGCTCGACGAGGCTGCCCGCGACCAGCTCCGGGACAGCCAGTTCGCCTACATCGACCGGACGGGTGAGCGGCACCTGCCCATCCACGACGAGAGCCACATCCGCAACGCCATGGCGCGCTGGGACCAGACCGACTTCGAGTCGAAGGCCGCCCGCGAGCGGGCCCGCCGACGCATCGTGGCGGCAGCGAAGCGACACGGCATCGAGGTCTCGGACGACGCGAACGTCGCCCACGCGGCGCGCTGACCGGGGATCCACGCGCGGGTAGCGGCCGCGGCGCCCGACGGACTCCTGCAACTGGTCAGACCAGTGTCGGCAGGCTATAGTCGCGGTCGTGACAGCGTCCTCCGACCCCTCAGCGCCCGTGCGCGCCGTCCTGTACGGCTACGGTCGCGTCAACCAGTCCACCCACCGACTCGCGGTGACCCGCCCCTGGCTCCACGTCAGCGGGCTGATCGCGACCCGTGACGGGCCCCCGAGCGACCTCACGCAGGGTCTCGCGGTCCACGCGGATGCGGCCGGACTCCTCGAACGACTGCGGCCGGACGTGGTCATCGTGGCGACCCGATCGCGCGTCGTGGATGCGCTGCCCCAGCTGCGCATCGCGGCTGCCGCCCGTCCGCGGGTCGTGCTGTGCACGGCCGAGGAGCTCGCCTGGCTCGCACCGGACGATCCGGCACGGGATGAGCTCACGGCGCTGGCCCGCCAGCACGGCGTGGCCATCGTCGCCACCGGCGTCAATCCCGGGTTCGTGCTGGACCTGTGGCCGCTCGTGGCATCCGGGCTCGCCTGGGACATCCGTTCCATCCGCGCGAGGCGGGTCTCGGACGTCTCTGGGTTCGCCCCCGTGACCCGCTCGCGGCTCGGGCTCGACCACACGCCGGAGTCGTTCGCTGCCGGGGTCGCAGACGGGTCGGTCGTGGGGCACCTGGGGTTCCCGGAGAGCATCCGCATCCTCGGGGCTCGACTCGGACGACCCGTCGATGAGGTGCGACTCACGACCGAACCCGTGATCGCCGAGCGCCGATACGAGCTACCGGATGGAGTCGTGGAGCCTGGGCGCACCATCGGTGCCGACCAGCGCGCCGTGGGCCTCGTGGACGGCATCCCATGGATCACCATCGAGCTGATGGTGCATGGTGCCCCCTCGGTTGGCGGCGTCCCGGCCATCGACGAGGTCCTGATCGAGGATGAGCACCCCATCCACGTCCGGGTGGATCCGGGGTTCGCGGGGGTCCGGGGCACGGCCGCGCTCCTCGTCAACGGCATCCCCGAGGCACGGCGCGCTGCACCGGGGCTACATGGCCCGGGCGACCTGCCACCGACGGCACCCTGGCTGGGCGCCACACTCGCCTGATGAGTCACGATCGACCGATGGACCAGGATCGCGCCACGACGAACGACCAACACGCCCGGACAGACGACGATCGACTCCTCGCAGGGGTCGGCCGGCGAGACATCAGCCCGCCGGATGGCATCCGGACGGCCGGGTTCTCGTCGCGCGAGACGGTCGTGGAGGGCGTGGACGAGCCGCTCACGGTCACCGCACTCGTGCTCGAGGGATGTGGCGCACGGGTCTGCATCATGGCCATCGACCTGTGCATGGCCCCGCAGGACATCGCCCTCGACTGGCGTGCGGCGGTCGGCGCGGCCATCGGCACACCATCCAGCCACGTGCTGCTCAACCTCAGCCACACCCACAGTGGCGCCGCACTGCTCCGGACCCAGCCCGAGTTCAGTGACCAGGCCGAGCTGTTGCTCGCGTACGAGGCGACGCTCCGCGACCAGCTCGTGGGCGCTGCATCGGACGCGGCCAGTGACCTGCGGCCGGCACGCGTCGGGGCGGGTGCGGGGACCAGCACCATCGGTGTCCAGCGACGCGAGCCGGGACCGGACGGCTACACCTTCCTGGGCGAGGTCCCCGATGGCCCCATCGACCCGGTCGTCAGCGTCGTCCGCGTGGATGACCTCGACGGCCAGGCCATCGCGATCCTCACCACATACGGCTGTCACACGGTGTCGGTCGGGCCACGCGCGACCGTCGCCTCGCCCGACTTCCCGGGTCCCATGCGCCGACTCGTGGAAGCCACGTTCGGCGGACACTGCCTCTTCCTCCAGGGTGGCGGCGGCGACATCATGCCCTGCTGGGGCATGAGTCACGAGGTGGACGCGAGCGACAGCAAGGAGCGCATCGGCCAGATGCTCGGAGGCGAGGTGGTGCGCGTCGCCGCCTCGATCCGGACGCATGTGGAGCGGGGCGAGCGGACGTCCCTGCCGTCACTGCTGGGACCGGGCATGACGATGCGGCCACTCGTCCCCGTCACGGGCCCAGCCTGCACGGCCCTCGCGGCCCGTTCCGAGGCGGTGACGCTGGACCTGGTGCCGCTACCGTCCGCCGAGGACGCGGCACGGCTGCGCGAGGAGCGCGTCGCGGACCTGGAGCGTGCCCTCGCGGGCGACAGTGACCGAGCCCTCACCGTGGCACGCCGCCAGGTCGCCTGGGCGGACGAGCTGGTCGCTGCGGTGGCGCGTGGCGATCGGACACGCCCGATGGAGGTCCAGGCGATCCGGGTCAACGACATCGTGTTCACGGCCATCGCGGCGGAGGTGTTCTCGGCGACCACGCGGGCGATCCGTGCGGCGTCGACCTTCGCGCACACGGTCGCGCTGGGCTACTCCAACGGGGTCCTGTGCTACCTGCCCACCGCGGCCGACTTCCCGGCGGGTGGCTGGGACGTCCACGACCGATATCGCATCCCGGACCTCGTGTTCCAGGCGTACCTGCTGCCGGTCGCCATCGCCCCGGACTCGGAGGCCCGAGTGCGCGAGGGGATCGAGCGTCTGCTCACGGGGCTCGCCGACGGTCCTGGCTGAGGCCGGGTCCCACCGATGGTCCTTTGCTGAAGTGCTGGGCATGGCCTGAGCGAGCCACGATGTCCACCGCAGAAGGTATGGGCCGCTCGGACCCGACGGTGCGGTGCCGCCCCGAGTCGGGCTATGAGCACGTCACCCGTGCCGACCGTGACCACGAGCGATCGGTGGTAGCCGCGAGCGTCGACCCGGTCTGCGGACGGGCACCCCGCTTGGCGAGGCCGGAGGTCCCACAGCGCGTGGAGTCGAGGTCGATCGTTGGTGGGTCGCAGCCGAGACCGGGACCGGCTTTTGGATGCCGTCGGTGATCGGACGGCGCGGTGTCTGACACCGGCCTCGGGCGCATCCCACTCACGCCCTTCCTCTCACACCAACTAGTCGCCCGCTGATCCTCGTGCGTCAGGTGTCCAGTCGGGGGATGGCCATCGTACAGGTGAGGCCACCATCCACTGGGATCACCGCCCCGGTGATGAACGATGCCTCGGCGGAGCATAAGAACGACACCGCGGCGGCCACCTCGTCAGGGCGTCCGACCCGCCCGATGGGATGCGCCTTCGCGAGCGCCATCTTGCGCGACTCGGGATGGGAGGTATCGAACATATCGGTCCGGATGAATCCCGGGCACAGCGCGTTCACCCGGATACCCCGCGGGCCGAGCTCGACCGCGAGCCCTCGGGTCAGGTGGTCCAGGCCACCCTTGCTGGCCACGTAGCTGATCATGCCGGGCGTGGCCAGGAGCCCCATGACCGAGCTGATGTTGACCACCGATGCCCCACCCGGACGACGCATGGCAGCGGCGGCGAGAGGCTCCTCGAGTGTCCGTGTCAGCTCGAAGGCGACCCGCAGGTTGACCTCGATCACGTCGTCCCAGGTGGGCCCTCGGAACGAGGCCATCGGCCCGACCCGGTTGAGACCGGCACTGTGGACGACGGTAGCGATCTCGGCATGGGCATCCCGCAGCCCATCGGTGAGCCGATCGACGGATGTCCGGTCGGCGAGGTCGCATGCCCAGATCTCGACCGGCGCGCCTATGGTCCGCAGGCTGGCTGCCACGTCCTGACAGCCGGCCTCGGTGGTCGCGACGAGTGCGACGCCATAGCCGTCATGCGCCAGCCGCTCGGCGATGGCGCGACCGATGCCCCGACTCGCACCCGTGACAACGGCCCAGCCTCCGGCGCCACGCATGGTGGTGGCCAGGTCCTGTGGGCCGGCGTGGTGCTCCATCATCCTGTCCCTCCGCTCGTCGACCCGCCGCGCAGGGCCGCGCGTCGACTGTCCGCCGGGCTCGGTTCTCAGATCACGTGATCGTACCGTCGGTGGCCTCGCCCGCCCTCGCCTGCCAAGCGGCGCGGGCGGCCTCGATCTCCGTGGTGCGGATGCCGAGACGCTGGGCCAGTCGCTCGTCATCCTCGCGACAGGCGCGTACCTCTTGGCCATCCCCCCCGATGAACGACCAGTACCGCCGCACGATCAGGTTGCCACACACGTCGCAGTTTGCGACGTCGGTATCGTGCCAGCTCGTCTTCAGCTCACGCCAACTCATCGAGCGCCCTCCGGTCGTCGATCCGCGCGGAGTCGGCTCGTGGCCTCCGCATCGAGGACCCCGTCCTCGCTCACCACGACCGCGTAGGTGCGCTCGGCGGTCGCCGGGCTCACGAAGCCCTCCCGCACATCGCTCGCGACATCGGCCGGATCGCGCTCCAGGGGCTCGCCGTAGCCGCCGCCCGAGGGTGACACGAGCCGGACTCGGTCGCCGCGATGCAGCCGCACGTTCGCGAACTTGGACGGACTTGCCAGGCCATAGTGGTCCTGGAAGCTCCGGAAGTCGGCGTCGCCCGGCCGCTGCAGCTCGATGCGCGTGCGCGAGCCCTCACCGCCCCCCTCGAGACCCCATGGAGCCCGTCGGGCACGATCGGCGAGCGCGCTCACAGTGATGGTGTCGCCGGCGACCTCCATGGTGCGCTCGATGCCCAGCCCACCACGATGACGCCCCGGACCACCCGAGTCGCTGTTCAGACGCAGCGACTCGTGGATCCACGGCCAGCGGGTCTCGAATACCTCGACGGGGGTGTTGCGGCAGTTGGCGTGGGGCACGATCTGGGCGCTGTTGCCGTCGGCGGTCGCTCGACCGCCCCAGCCGTTGCCCTCGAAGTGGTAGTGCGCGTAGTAGTCGCCGGTGCGCGGATCGGTGCCGCCGAACAGGAAGTTGAGGGAAGTATTGCCGCTCGCGGCTGCCGTCCGCTCGGGAACGACCTGCCCGAGGATGGACCCCATGACCATCTCCATGACACGCGGCTGGTACTCGGTCTGACCGCCCACGCACGCGCCGGGTAGCTTCACGCAGCAGATCGTGCCGGCAGGGGCAACGACCCGGATCGCCCGGTTGAGCCCGGCATTGACTGGTATGTTGCGACCCAGGATGTATAGCAGCCCGTTGAGCGACGCGGATAGCGTCACGACGTATGGCGCGTTGATGGGACCGACTGCCTGGGGGTCCGACCGGGAATAGTCGAAGATGAGCTCGTCACCGTCCACGATAAGAGCCAGCCGGACCGTGTATGGCTCGGTCACGACGCCGTCGTCGTCGAACGTGTCCTCGCCGTAGTACACGCCGTCAGGGAGCTTGGCGATCTCGTCTCGCAGGAAGATGTCCGCGAAGTCCTGGATGCGCCGGAAGGACTGGTTGAGCTGATCGACCCCGCGTTCGGCGAACAACTGCTTGAGACGCCGCTCGCCGATGCGCAGCGAACCCAGCATCGCGTGCAGGTCACCCCAGCTGTTGGCGGGAGTGCGGTGGTTCGCGAGCATGATGCGCCAGATGTCCTGGACGGGCTCTCCGCCCCGATACAGGCGCACCGGGGGCAGGCGGAGACCCTCCTGGTAGATGTCGGTCGCCCCGGCTGCGAAGGAGCCCGGCGACATGCCGCCGATCTCGGCCATGTGTGCGATATTGCCGACGTAGGCTGCGATGGCCCCGTCCACGTACACCGGCGTGACCATCATGTGCTCGGGCATGTGGGAGCCACCCCGGTACGGGTCGTTGTGGATCCACACATCGCCCTCACCGAAGGCGTCGGCGCCGACCTCCCGGATGACCCACGTGGCGGCATACAGCGAGGCGCCCAGCATCGCGGGGTTGATGCCGGCCGTGGCGACCAGCTCCCCGTCGCGATCGAGGATGAGGGTCGAGAAGTCGAGCCCCTCCGAGAAGATCGGCGAGTAGGCCGTGCGCATCATCGACACGGCCATCTCGTCGCAGATGTTCTCCAGTTGTCGATGCAGCAGCGTCAACCCGACGCGATCGACCGTCCGGACCGGCTCGTCCGCGCTCATCGCTCGCTCCCGTCTGTGGCTGCGGCGGTGACGATGAGACACGCCGTGGGGTCGACCGTCACGCGGCACCCGGGCGGTATATAGGTCGTGGAGTCGGACTCCTCGATGATGGCCGGCCCGTCGACCACGTACCCGGTCGGCAGCTCAGCACGATGCACGATGCACGCCTCCGCCCATTCGCCGGGCGCCACGAGCACCTGACGAGTGCGTACGACCGAATCGTCGGTCGCGTGCTGGCGGTAGGGCGCGACGGTGACGGGCGCCGAGGCCACGGACGCGGTCGCACCCAGATACACCGACTGGACCGGCTGGTCGAGCAGGTCGTAGCCGTAGGACTGGCGATGGATGGCATGGAAGCCGGCCTGGAGCCGCGCCACGAAGTCCGGGTCGTCGGGCGAGATGTGGATCGCGAGCTCGAAGCTGCGGTCCACGTGGCCCTGGTACATCCGAACCTCCTGCTCGTAGTTCTGGCCGAGGTACCGACAGGCGACGTGGGTCACCACCGTGATCCGTGCATCGGGGTCCCGGCGCTGAGCGGCCAGCTCGTCGACGACCGAGCCCGCCAGTCGGGCGAGCTCCGCGGCAACGTCGGCGCCCTCGCTCCGATCGAGCCGCCGCAGCAGGGTCACGCGTCGGTCGACGCGCTCGTCGGCGATGACAGAACCGAACGCGGAGACGAGCCCCGGCGACGGCGGCACGATGACCCGGCGCATACCCATCCGGCGCGCGATCTCGGCCGCATGGAGCGGTCCGGCGCCACCGAACGCGACGAGGTCGAACTCGCGGTAGTCGTGGCCTCGGTCCACGGTCACCAGCCGCACAGCACCCGCCATGTTCTCGATGGACACGGAGATGATGGCCTCCGCAGCATCGGGCACCGACAGCCCTAGCTCCGTGGCGATGGGCTCGATGGCCATGACCGAGCGGCTGCTATCGAGGCCGATCTCGCCACCCAGGAAGTACGCCGGGTCGAGCCGACCCAGCACCAGATTCGCATCCGTGACGGTCGGCAGCACGCCGCCCCGGCCATAGCACGCAGGACCGGGATCGGCCCCCGCGCTCTCGGGCCCGACCCGCAGCAGGCCGCCGTAGTCGATGGACGCGATGGAGCTGCCGCCTGCACCGATGGTCGTGACGTCGATGATGGGCAGCGCCACGGGGATGCCGAACTCGACCTCGAACGAGCCCGAGAACGCAAGCTGGCCGTCCACGACCACGCCGACATCCGCCGACGTGCCGCCCATGTCGAGAGTGACCGCCTTGTCGCTACCCGACTGGCGCGCCCAGTGATGGCCCGCGATCATGCCCCCGGCCAAGCCAGACAGGATCATCTCGACAGGTCGCTCGGGTGCGATGGGCAGGGGTACCTGACCGCCGTTCGACTTCATGAGCGCGTGCCAGCCGCTGGCACTGCGCGTCCCGAGACCCTCCTGGACCTCGTTCGCGAAGCGCCGCACGATGGGCTTGACGTACGCGTCCATGACCGTGGTAGACGCGCGCTCGTACTCCCGCCAGATCGGGGCGATCTGGCTGGAGGTGGACACCATCAGGTCGGGCATGGCCGCGCGCAGAGCGTCGGCCAGGGCACGCTCATGGCTGTCGTTGACGTACGCGAACAGGAGGCTGATGGCCACCGAGGCGCCGGGCGCCGCGACCAGCCGCTGGCGCACCTCGGCCACGAGACGCTCGATCTCCTGCGCGTCGAGAGGCGTGCGGATCGATCCGTCGGCGAGGGTACGCTCCCGTACCCCGATCGTGTCGTGGCGCAGCGCGTAGGGCGTGGTCTTGACCCAGTGCAGGTCGTACAGGCCCTTGCGGTCGATGCGCTGGATGTACAGGTTGTCCTCGAACCCCGCCGTGGTCAGGAACAGCGTCCGGGTGCCGGTCCGCTGGATGACCGCGTTGGTCGCGATGGTCGTGCCGAGCGCGAAGTAGTCGAGGTCACGCGTCAGGTCGATGTCGGTCCGCTCGAGGGCACCGAACACTGCGTCGGACGGCTTCCACGGGGTCGAGCTCACCTTGCGCAGCCGGACCTCACCGTCCGGCCCCACCGCGACGAGGTCCGTGAACGTCCCACCCGTGTCCATCCCGACCCGCCAGCCCGTCGTCGGTGCAGTCATCCGATCCTCCTCGCCGCCACTCATGGGAAGCGCATCCCCTGCGGGGCCTGGTTGAGTGCTGACCAGCCGCCATCGACGCTCAGCGTCTGACCAGTCATGAAGTCGCTGGTAGGACCCGCCACGAAACAGATGGCCGCCGCGACCTCGTCAGCCGTGACGAACCGATGGACGGGTGACCGGACGGTCATCCGCTCCACGAGCGACGGCTCGATGTCGGGGGGCGGACCACCGGCGTCGTCGCCCATCGGCCCGGCGAGCACAGCGTTGGCCCGGACCCCCTGGGATGCCAGCTCGACTCCCAGTGACCGGACCAAACCGAGCATGCCTGCCATCGCGGTCGATGCGGCGGACCGGCCGGGATAGGCATGGGTGGCATCGATGGAGCCGACCAGGACGATGGACCCAGTCCCGCGTCCGGCGCGGTCGATGCCCATGGCGCGCGTCGCGGCCACCGCGACGCGGTGGGCGCCCACCAGCATCCGGTCGATGTCCCCGGCGAAGTCGTGGTCCGGAGACGCCACCGGCATCGGACGCGCGGAGGGTGCCCAGCGGACCACGACATCGAGACCCCCAAGGGCGACAGCCGCCGACCCGACCGGGTCGCCGCCGAGCGTCTCGGGACGATGAAGGAGGCGCGCACCCAGCACTGACACGCGCTGCTGTACCGCCTGCAGCACCGGACCCTCCGGCCCGACCAGGAGCAGGCGCCGGCCCGACCAGGCCCCGGCGCTCCTGATCACCACGGGTCCCGTCCCAGGTCCTGGAGCACGGTCCCCCAGCCAATGGTCAGATCGAGTTCTGACCAGTACTCAGCACGCACGATCTCCCGCGGCGCCAGGAAGTGAGTCTCGTCGCCCGGGCCCTCCCCGACGGTGATGGTCACCCGCGCGTCCCACACCCTGCGATGATGGATCGTCTCGGGTCCCGTGGCCACGACTTGGGCGATCGCCGCGGTCGGCCCGGTGACATCCGGCACGACCTTGCAGGCGAGCCAGCGTGGCGGCACCTGATCGTCCGGGTCCGCATGACCACCCGTCAGTTCCAGGTCCATACGCATCAGCTCCCGGCCCCCCCGGGCCAGACGTGCGCCCATGCGGGTTCCCGCCGCCAGGCCCGTCGCAGGCTCCGGATCCACGCTGATGACGCCGTCACGGACCGGCCAGCCCATGACCTCCCGACCCATCGCGGTGTACACGAAGTCGTCGGCATACATGTAGGTGGGGTAATCCCCCGTCACACCGTGCATCGAGACGGGGAAGGCGATGACGGCCTCCCGGAACGACACCCAGGGCGTCTCCGCGCCCTCGAGGTGGCCGATAGCGTCGTGTTCGAGGTCCCAGAAGCGGGCCCGCACGGTTGGGTCGTCCTCGGCGAGGGCTCCGGGAGGCACGTGTCGCCGCGCCTCATCGGGATCCGCGAGCCGGTACTGGACCGCGAGCGCGCGACCTCGCATCCGCCACGGGGGCGGGCCGTAGGCGATCGACCTTCCCCGATCCGTGAGCGGGGTACCGGAACCTGGGCGCACCACCTTCACCTCCATGTCAGACACCCACGAGTTCCTCGATACCGCCCCATGCCGTCCAGCCCCCGTCGATGGTCACTACCTCCGCCCTGATGCCACTGGCGGCGTCGCTGGCCAGGAAGGCCACCGCATCAGCGATCTCGGCTGGGCTGCCGAACCGGCGGGCGGGCGCCCGGTTCTGGAACACCTCGCGATCGGCCAGCCCGCGTCGGTACATCTCCTCATTGAGAGAGGTCT
Source organism: Chloroflexota bacterium (assembly GCA_019637815.1). Lineage (GTDB taxonomy): Bacteria > Chloroflexota > Limnocylindria > Limnocylindrales > CSP1-4 > JAFMJV01. The sequence continues at coordinate 3,196 of JAHBUZ010000034.1, read as the reverse complement.
CGATCTGGCCCGGATTGATGCACACGACGCGAATGCCGTGCTGGGCCCACTCCACGCCCAGGACCCGCGTAAGCGCGATGGCGCCCGCCTTGGCCGGGGTGTACAGGGCGCGCTGCGCCCATCCTCCGACGCCCGCGATGGAGCCGATGTTGATGATCACGCCACACTGCTGGTGGATCATCACCCGGGCGGCCGCCTGCGAGCACAGGAACGTGCCCTTGAGCATCACCCCGACCACCCGGTCCCAATCGGCCTCAGTGACGTCCTCGGAGGGGCCGCCGGCACCCATGCCCGCGTTGTTGACGAGGATGTCCAGCCGCCCGTGACGGGCCACCAAATCGTCCACCATCCGGCCGATCGAGCTGGAATCCCGGACGTCGACCTCGTACGCGATGGCCTTGTGCCCGGCCTCCTCGATCGCCGCCGCGGTGCGTCGCCCGGTCGTCGGATCGACCTCCGCGACCGCCACGATGGCGCCAGCCGCCGCGAGCGTATGGGCGAACGTCTCGCCCATGCCCTGCCCGGCCCCGGTGACCACCGCCACCCGCCCCTCCAGTCCTGCCATTCGCATGATCCCACCTTCCTGCCCGGTACGCCGCGGGGCTTCCCGATCATGGTATCACTGGTCTGACCGGTCTATGGACACACCGGTCCGATCAGTCTCGGCGCGTATCCCTCGACTGAACCGCCCGTTGCACACTAGACTGGTCAGACCGCTCATGTCAGACTGGCCGGGCCGCTGCCAAGAGGCTGGACGAGGAGGAGTGTCGTGGTCGGTACCAATCGGAACGGCGTGATCATGACGGTCCGAGGGCCCGTGGACCCCGGGGCGCTGGGGCTCACGCTGACACATGAGCATCTTCACATCGACGGCACCCTCGCGGCCACGGATGCCCCGCCCGCCCACGCGGTGTTCGACCATGTGATGGCCGCCGAGGCCCGCTGGAACCCACTCGCCTTCCCCGCGAACCTGCGGTTTACGGACCTGGACCTCGTCTGCGAGGAGCTGGAGCCCTTCGTGACCGCGGGCGGCAACGCCATCGTCGATCTCACGCCCAACATGTTCGCCCGGGACCCCCGCGCGCTCGCGACCATCTCGGAGCGGTCCGGGATCCATGTGATCATGGGTGGCAGCCACTACACCGAGCCGTTCCATCCGGCCGAGGTGCGCACCTCCACCCCCGAAGCTCTCGCCGAGGGATTCATCCGGGAGATCCGCGACGGCGTGGGGGATACGGGTATCCGGCCCGGCATCATGGGCGAGGTAGGCGCGTCCGATCCGCTCGGACCGGGCGAGCGGGTGCTCCTGCGTGCCCATGCGATCGCGGCCGTTGAGACCGGCGTTCCGATCTCGATCCATCAGCAGTCATGGGGTCGTTCCGGGCACGAGGTCCTTGACATCCTCGAGTCGGAGGGACTGTCACCAACGCGTGTCGTGATGGGCCACGTGACGCCCGTCATCGATGACGACCGCTACCAGGTGTCGCTCATGGACCGGGGCACGTTCCTGGGCTACGACTTCCTGGGCATCGACCACTCGATCTTCGCCTACGGCCGCATGCCACCCGATCCGGCCGGCCGGTTCCCCCCCAACGACTACGACGTCCTGGTGAAGCTGAAGGACCTCATCAGCCGTGGCTACGCGGACCGGGTCCTGCTGTCGGGCGACAACGGGGAGCTGGTCCGGATGCGCCGATACGGCGGCTGGGGCTTCGCTCACATTCCGCTGCACCTGGTGCCGCTGGCACACGCCCTCGGCATCGAGCCCACCACGGTCGACTCGATCCTGCACGACAACCCACGTCGCATGCTGACCATCGGGGGCTCTTGAGCGTATGACCGACGCATCCGGCGCGGCGACCGCGGACCAACTCCCCGACCTGCCGACCGACCCCGCTGATGGCTCGCGTCGATCCCGGCTCTCGCGGATCCACATCCCCGAGGAAGCCGGCATCCTCGCAGCCTTCGCGCTCATCTTCGTGACTCTGTCGCTCGTGACCACGACCTTCTCGCAGCCCAACAGCCTGCTCGCCGTGCTGCGCAGCATCTCGTTCTTCGGAATCATGGCGCTGGGTATGACATTCACCCAGTCGCTGGGCGAGATCGACATCTCGGTCGGCGCGATCTTCTACCTCGTGGGTGTGGTCACGTCCCAACTCATGGTCGCCTCGGTGGACCCGCTCCTCGCGGCGATCCTGGGCATCGGGCTGGGAACCCTGCTGGGTGCCGCGAACGGGGCCGCTTCGCTGCTCCTGGGAGTGCCGCTCATCATCGTGTCGCTGGGCGCGCTGCCCCTGTATCGAGGCCTCGGGCTCATCGTCAGCAACGCGCGCGACACGGTCGTGACCGACGCCAGCAGCATCTTCTTCGAGCTGGCCAGCCACCGGCTGTTCGGCGTGCTGCCCACCCCGGCTGTGGTGTTCCTCGGCCTCGCCCTCATGATGCACATCCTGCTTCAGCGCACGCACTTCGGTTACCGGGTGCAAGCGACGGGCAGCAACCCCAAGGCGGCCCGACTGGCGGGCATCCCGGTGAACCGCACGCGACTCCAGGTCGCGGCGCTCCTGGGCGCGACCTGCGGCATCGCGGGCGTCCTGTTCGTGGGTTACTTCCGCGCCGTCGACTCGAGCGTGGGCAGCGGCTTCGAGCTCCTGGTCATCTCAGCGGTCGTCATCGGCGGGACGTCCATCCTGGGCGGATCAGGGACCATCATCGGGACCGTCATCGGCGTCCTGATCATCGCGGAGATCAGCTCCGGCATCGTGCACCTCGGCGTGCCTTCCACGTACAGCGGCTTCGTCACGGGTGCCGTGATCCTGATCGCCATCGCGCTCGACCGGCTGGTCCGGCGCCGCCAGGCCACACGCCTCGCCGCGCTCAGACGAAAGGAGCGCGGCGAGCAGGGCTGACCCAGACATCCGCACATCCACGTCGATCCCACGTTTCCTCGGAGAGTTCGCATGCAGGTCCGCACCCGCGTCATGGCGAGCGCCATGGCATCCATCGTGTCCCTCGGTGTCGTCGCTGGCGCCGCTGCCCAGTCTCCCGCTGCTGCGCCGGCGGACGACCTCACGGTCGGGTTCTCCATCTACTCCTTCGCGACGCCCTACGGCAAGGGTGTGGAGCAGGGGGCGCTCGACGCCGGCGTCGACCTCGGCGTGACAGTGACCTCCGCGGGCACCCCCGGCTTCGACCT
>JAHBUZ010000033.1 GCA_019637815.1 Chloroflexota bacterium | reverse complement strand
GGATGCCCCGGATGCCCCGGATGCCCCGGATGCCCCGGATGCCCCGGATGCCCCCGCGGGCGAGCTCGCTGGGGACGATGGGTCGGATGCCGCGTGGAGCGCCGCTGGCGCTGCGGTGAGCATCGCCGATGCGGCTCCCGAGGTGACGGAGGCCTCGTGGACGACGCTCGACGACGCGCTCGAGGATGTCGGCGAGACGCTCGAGATCTCCGATGACGAGGATGTCTGGTACACCGGCGCGCCGCTCGTCGACGACGACCTCTCACCAGGGTCCGCCGGCGAGGTCGAGCCGCTCGTCACGGACCTTCCGGCGGACGATCGACCGATCGCGACCGATGTGGCGACCGATCCCGGAACGTCAGCGACGACGCTCGACGACCCCGAGCCGACGCTGGACCCCGAGCCGACGGACGAGGTCGAGCCCGAGACCACCGAGCCCGAGACCACCGAGCCCGAGACCACCGAGCCCGAGACCACCGAGCCCGCGACCGAGCTGACGGACGATCCCGGGCCCACCGCAGACCCCGAGCCGACGAGCGACCCCGAGTCCGGCGATCCCACCGAGCCCGGCGACCCCACCGAGCCCGACGAGCCCGCGACCGCCGAGTTCACGGACACCGCCGAGCCAGCGACGACCGCCGAGCCGGCGGTCAGCGGGGACCAGGACGACTTCGAGTGGATCCCCGCGGCCCGCTGACGCGGCTCGCGGGCGGGACCCGGAACACCAGGATGTGCTGGTGCACGATGTTGGGCACGAACGCGCGGGGATAGCCGTAGGGCCGCAGCCGGGACCCGGCCTGGTACCAGATGAGGTCCCCCTTGGGCACCATGCCGACCGCCTCGGCTCGCGCGGCGAGGTCGGCGCTCGTGAACCGGTACCGTCCCTCCTGGTAGGCATCGCGCACGATGACGACCGCGTGGCCGCCAGGTCGGAGGGCGCGCCGACAGGCGTCGAGGATGTCCGTCATCCGGTCCAGGAACTCCTCGTAGGACGTGCTGTTGGCAAGGTCGGCCGGGTCATCGGTGACCATCGCATAGTCGGTGCGTCGGTTGGCCCAGGCGTCGGATGCACGCCCGCCCGCCATCGTCATGCGCAGCTGGGGGTTGTACGGCGGGTCGGTCGCCACGAGGTCCACCGACCCGGGCTCGACCATCTCGAGGAGCACGCGCGCATCGCCCAGCTCCATCCGGCAACCCGATGGGTCGAAGGTCCGCGGGCCACCCGGGTCGGCGCTCCCCAGGTCAGCGAGCTGCGCACCGGCACCGTCGCCTGCCGCGCGGGCCTCGGCGACGACCTCGTGATACGTCTCCACCCAGCGTGGCTCGATCTCGAACCCGATGGCCCGCCTCGGGTTCCGGCAGATCGCGGCACCCAGGAGCGTGCCACCGACGCCCGCGAACGGATCGAGCACCAGCTCCCCGCCGCGTGTGAAGAACTCGATGAGTCGAGCCATCAGGCGCGGTGGCTTGTTGGCGCCATGACGACGTCGCTGGGCGTGGCCCAGCTCCGAGGGATACGCCGTGGTCCAGAGTGACTTGGTGAAGTAGAGCCACTCCTCCCCGGACAGCTCGTTCAGGTCATTGGCGGGGTGGACCAGCCGTTCCGACATCCCGTCCAGTATCAGGGACAGGGCCCGTATCCTTCGGCCCATGTCGTTCGTGGGTCGGGAGCAGGAGATCGCGCGTGTCGCCGCCGTGCTCCAGCAGACGGCCGACGGGCATCCGGGCCGGCTGCTGCTGACCGGTCCTGCCGGTATCGGGATCACCCGGCTCCTCGATGAGCTGGCGACCCGCCTGACGGGGTCGCCGGATGTCACGCTGGTGCGTGGGACCGCCCTGCCGTCGGCCGAGGGCGAGGCGTTCCACCCCGTGCTCGAGGGTCTCGGCCGAGTGCTCTCGGCCACGCGCGACGATCGGCTGCGGGCGGTCGTAGGCCCCGTGGGCCATGACCTGGTGGCCCTGCTCCCCGAGCTCCGCGCGCGTCTCGACCAGCTGGGCGTGGACACCGACGCTCCGCGCCTCTCCGCCCCCGACCAGATCGGCAGCCGGGTGCTGGAGGCGCTGCTCGGCCTTTGCGAGCGCCTGGCGGACCAGGCGACCCTGCTCCTGGTCATCGAGGACCTCCATCGGGCGGACCCGGCGACCCGCGCGTTCGTGGCGTCCCTGCTGCGCTCCCGCAGGCCGTCGCGCATCGGGCTCATCGCCACGATGCCGTCCGATGGCCTGGATCCACGCCATCCCGCCCGCGCGCTCGGTGACGCCATCGCGATGCAGACCGAGGGTTCCCGACTCGACCTCGGTCCATTGACCACTGCCGAGGTGGAGCGACTCGCCTGGGAGCTGCTGGACGAGCGACCGTCGAGCGACCTGCTCGCGACCCTCGCAGCGGGTGCTGGAGGCGTGCCCCTGCACGTCGCACACTTGGTCGCCCTGCGATCGCTCGCGGGCGTCCGTCTGAGTGAGACGTTCGACGACGGCGTGGGCATCCGGTTCGACGCGTCGCCCGAGCCGGCCCGGCGACTCATCCAGCTCGTCGCCCTCGCGGGTCAGCCCATGGAGCGGACCGCCCTGGCTGCATCACGCCTGCTCGGACCGCGGGTCCTCGGCGACTCGATCGCTGCGGCCCTCGCATCCGGCCTCGTCCGCGGGCAGGGCGACCAGCTGGTCATCGCACACGACCGGTATGCGGATGTCGTCGCGGAGCTCACGCTGCCGAGCGACCGCGTGGTGATCCACCGGGAGCACGCCCGGATGCTCATCGACCGGCCGGCACGTGCGGCGTGGCACCTCGAGCGGGCGGGTGATGTCGCAGCGGCCCGGGTGATGGCCGAGGAAGCCGCGGCCGCGGCGCGTCGGCTGGATCCGGGGGAGACCACGCTGGTCCTGGCCACTCGGGTGCTGGACCTCGCCGCGCTCGAGCCTCCCCGCGCCTCGGCCACGGGGCGTGACGCGCCGAGCACGACCTCCGCGATGCTGGTCGGCGCCGCTCGAGCAGCGGGTGCCAGCGGGGCGTTCGGCCGGGGGGTCCGCTGGCTGCGTGCCGCCGTCCCGCTCGCCGAGCGGGAGGACCACCCGGACCGCGATGCCCGGCGGACGCACGTGGCGTCGCTGCGTGAGGAGCTCGGCCGGATGCTCTGGTCGAGCGGCGACCTCGAAGGCGGGCTCACGGAGCTGACGCACGCGGTGCAGGCCATGCCCCGCACGGCCAGTCGTGCGTGGGCACATACCGCCGCGTCACTCGCCCAGCACCTCATGCTCGATGGCCGGTTCGCCGGGTCGGAGACATACGCGCAGCAGGCGGTCGAGATGGCCGAACGTGCTCGGGACCAACGATGGCCCGAGCTTGCGCACGCGCTCTGCACGCTGGGCGTGGACGTGGCGTACCAGGGCGAGCTCGACCGCGGCCTGGGGCTCCTCGAGGCATCCGCGATGGCGGCCCGCAGGGGTGGCCGGCTGGACGACCTGATGCGCGCGGCGCTCAACCGGACCACGCTCCTGGACCTGGATGCGCGCCGCGAGCGTGCGCTCGAGGTGGTCGCGGAGAGCGTGCGCGATGCCGAGGCTGCCGGCCTCGGCCGGACCTATGGGGCGTTCCTGCGAGGCAACGCCGCAGATATCCTGTTCCAGCTCGGGCGCTGGGCAGCCTGCGAGCTGGAGTGTCGGGCCGGCATGGAGTGGCCACCCGCAGGGGTCGCCTGGTTCAGTCCGACGCTGTACCTCGCGTTGGTGCTCGTCGAGTCCCGTGGCGATGACGAGGCGGCGCGGCGGATGGGCGAGCTGATGCTCCAGCTGGACACGATGCCCGCGGGTCAGTGGTCCGCGCTCGTGCAGCGGGCCGCCGTGAGCCACGCGCTCTGGCGTGGCGAGCACGCTGATGCGCTCGCGATCGCGGCCCGTGAGTGGCCACGCGTGCTCGAGACGGACGAGGCAGGACAGATCGCGCTCGCGGCCTCGACCTGTCTCGAGGCAGCCGCCGCAGCCGCCGAGATCGCCCGGATGCGCCGGGACCTGGCGCGACTCGCGGAGGCGACGGCATTCGCGACGGAGGTCCTCGCGGAGGCTCGGGTGCGCCTCGACCAGAGCACCCTCTCCCCTGGTCTCGGCGGCCGCATCGAGGCAGAGCTCCACCTGGCGACCGCGACCGCACATCTGCGTCGTGTCCGCGGGCGCCCGTCCGCGCGCGCCTGGGCGCGCCTGGCCGTCGACTGGGAGATGCGCGGGATCCCCTACCAGGTGGCCCGGTGCCGCTGGTGGCAGGCGCTCGCGGAGCTCCGGCGGCGGGAGGGCCGGGAGGACGCTCGTGCGGCACTCGAGGCGGCATGGCGCGTGGCCAGCCGTCTGCCGGCCGGTCCGCTGTGCGCGGCGCTCCTGGATGTCGCGGGCCGGGCACGCATCGAGCTGCCCATCGATGCCGACCACCCCATCCCGCCACTGCCGCCGACCGCCGGACCGCGTCCGGCGTCCCTGCGACGTCCGGTCGTCATCCCGGTGGCGGACACCCCGGTCCCCGCGACCGAGGGGATGCTGGTGTCCCAGGTGGTGCGGCAGCCTGACGGCGCATCGCGGCCGTTCGGGCTCACGTCACGTGAGCTGGATGTCCTCCAGATCCTTGCCGAGGGCCGTTCGGATCGGGAGATCGCCGAGCGGCTGTTCATCAGCCCGCGCACCGTCCACATCCATGTCCGCCGGGTGCTCGGCAAGCTGGGCGCCGCGAGTCGCACGGAGGCCGCGAACATCGCCTGGTCGAGTGGTGCGCTCGGACGGCCGAGTGGCTCGCCGATCGATGGCTGAGGGCCCACGCGGCGGGCGACATCCCTGTACGATCCAGTCATGAGAACCAAGCTGCTGCGCACCTTCCTCGTCCTTGCCGCGACCCTGCTGCTGGCCGCCTGCGGCGGCACCGCCGGGTCGACCTGGACCGTGGCTCCACTCGCGCCCACACCGACCACACCACCTGCCACGCCGGCCCCCACGGGTGCCCCTGGCTCGCCCGATGCGACCGCCGGGACGGCCCGCACCGTGCACATCGAGCTGACCGGCAGCCTGAGCTTCGTCCAGGACGGCGAGCGGCTGACGTCGCTCGAGGTCACCGAGGGTGAGACGATCCACTTCGTGCTCGACAACACGGCCGGCTTCAGCCACGACTTCCTGATCGGCACCGCGGACCAGCTGTCGCAGCGGCTCATCGACGGGTTGCCGGGCGTGCCGGAGTGGACGAGCGGCGTCGAGGAGTTCGAATACCAGGTCACCGCGGAGACGGCGGGGCTCCAGTTCGCCTGCACCGTCCCGGGTCACTACGGACCGATGCACGGGGACTTCGTGGTCACCCGCTGAGGCTCGGAATGCCTATCCGGGCGCCGGGCTCGCAGGCAGCGAGGAGCCGTACGCCCGCCACGCGATGATGGTGCCCACGGGATCGAGCAGGAACACGGTGTCGCCGCCGTTGTTCCAGACGGCCGACCCGGTCACGCACCAGTGGCGGTCGGTGACGGTGTCCTCGCCGCATCCCGTCCGCAGCGTCACGGTGTCACCGGGCGCGAGGACGGTCGGACCGAAGCGATAGCGGTGGGACGCCGACTCGTCGCGCACCTGCCACTCGGTGAGGTCCAGGTCGACGTCGGCGTGGTTCGTGAAGGCGACCCACTCCTCGTTCGGAACGAGCGTGTCATCACCCGGCGGGTCCGCCTCGATGGTGATGCCGATGGCATCGCTCCCCGGTGGCGGGTCGTCATCCGCGCCACATGCCCCTCGACCCCAGAGGCCGCGGCCCGCTGACTGGGCGGATGCCTGGCGCGTGCGGTACTCGGCGTCCCGTGTCGTGTCCGGTGGGTAGCTGCGTGCGATGACGTGACCCGCCTCCAGCAGGTCGCCGGCGATGTCCCGCCCGTCCGCGCTCCGGACGTGACGCAGGAGTCGGCCATACCGGTCACGATCGGAGACGTCCCGCTCCAGGTCGACCGATGCGCCGACCAGTGCCGCAAGGCCCAGGGTCGCCTCGTCGGACCAGCATTCACCACGCTCCGGGGCATCGACACCGACGATCCGGACACGCTCGGTCGCACCGTCGTGTGGGGAGCGCGCCTCGAACGTGTCGCCGTCCAGCACCCGCAGCACGGACCAGGGCGTCGAGTCCGTGGCATCCGTCGGCACGGGGCCGGGGGTCGTCGGGGTAGCGGCGACCACGAGCAGCGCGGCGACCCCCAGGAAGAGGCCACCGAGGCGGGATCCGATGATGGGTCGCCGTGTCACGACGCCTGGTCGATCAGGATCTCGAGGCGATCCGCGAGCACCTCGAGGTCGTCGACGACCCACAGCGCACCCGCTGCGCGGAGCGCGGCGGCATCGGTCGCACCCGTCGTGACACCGACCGCGACCATGCCCGCACGCGTGGCGGCCTCCATGTCCCAGCGCGAATCCCCCACGTACCAGGTGACCGCCGGGTTGACGCCGAGCTGGACCGCCCCGGCCAGCAGCAGGTCCGGCTCGGGCTTCGCCCGTTCGACATGGCTCGCATCGACCAGCGTGGGTGGGTGATCGAGGCCGAGCGCACCGAGCGAGGCCACGGTCTGGTCGGGTCGACTGGAGGTCGCCACGGCCCACGGGATCGATCGCTCCGTGAGCAGCTCCACGAGTCGACGCGCGCCACGGATCGGCGCAGGCGCGATGTTCCCGGCGCCGAAGCGCTCGCCCGACACCCGGTCGAGCCGATCGGCCGTCCGGGCATCGATGGGTGTCCCCCGTGCGGCGGCCACCTCCGCCGCGAGCCACCGACCATCCGCGCCCATCCAGGGCCCGACCTCCTCGGCACTGGTCGTCATGCCTTCCTCGGCGAACGCCTCGATCCACGACCGGACGCGCAGTCCGACCGTGTCCACGAGCGTGCCATCGAGGTCGAGCAGCACGGCGCCAGGGAGATGATCGGGACCGCTCATGAGGTCGCTCCTCCGGTGGGGACCGATCGAAGCTGCGCGGCGAGCACCGTCGGATCGGTGGTCGGGAGGCGGCAGGCGCCACCATGACACACGTAGGCGGTCGCGAGACCATCGATGGTCTCGCGATCCCGGAGCAGCGGCAGGATGCTGTGGGCCGGGTCCCTCGTCGCCGCGACCACCTGCCAGGGGCGCCAGCCGGTCCGCGCCGTCCGGACGAGTGGTGCGTCCGCGAGGTCACCCATCGGCCCCACGACGGCGACCTCGTCGGTCGGCACCGCCCACAGCGAGAGCGCCCCGAGCCAGGCCCCGAACGCGGTCGGATGCTGCGCCGCGAGGGGTGCCATGCGATCCCGGATGCGTCGCGTCGCGGCCACCCAGCGAGCGTCGCCGTCGAAGGCGTACAGACGCGCCATGACCTGGACCGCCATGGCGTTGCCCGATGGCAGGGCGCCGTCGGTCAGGCTGCGCGGTCGCGCGAACAGGTCGGTCGCATCATCCGCGGTGTCGTGGCATCCCCCGGCCGGGTCGGCGAACCTCGACAGCACGACCAGCATCAGCTCCCGCGCCCAGGCGTACCAGGTCTCGTCGAACGTGGCCTCGTAGAGCGCGAGCAGGCCGGCGGCCAGATGCGTGTGGTCTTCCAGCACGGCCGGCGGACCGGCGCGCCCGTCCTTCCATGACCGGACGAGCCGGCCATCGGGCTGGCGGAGACGGTCCCGCAGCGAGCGCGCGACCTCGATCGCGAGGTCACGGTCGTGGGCACCATCCGGGAGCGCCCCTGCCGCCTCGGCCAGCGCGAGCAGGGCCAAGCCGTTCCAGCTCGCGATGACCTTGTCATCACGGGCCGGCTGTGGCCGGCGGTCGCGGACCGCGAGGAGCCGCGCACGGGCCTCCGTGAGGCGATCGGCCACGTCCGCGGGGGCCATGCCGACCCGTGCCGCGAGCGATGCGTCATCCAGGACGCGCTCCAGGACGGTCACGCCCTCCCAGTTGCCATCGGCCGTGACGCCATAGGCCGCCTCGAACAGCGCTGCGTCATCCCCCAGGACCGCGCGGACCTCATCGAGTCGCCACACGTAGGTGCGACCCTCCTCGCCCTCGGTGTCCGCATCGAGGCTGGCTGCGAACCCGACCACGCCACCTCCCTCGTCCCGGACCAGCATCCGGCTGGCCAGGAAGTCGAGCGTGGCGCGTGCCACGGCCGCGTGTCGATCATCCCCGGTCACCTGGCTCGCATGCAGGTAGGCGAGCGCCAGCTGGGCGTTGTCGGTGAGCATCTGCTCGAAGTGCGGCACGAGCCACCGGGCGTCGGTCGCGTACCGCGCGAAGCCGCCACCGAGCTGGTCGCGCATGCCGCTGCGGGCCATGGTGTCCAGGACCTGGACGGCGATGTCGAGCGGTCGTCGCGCACCCGTCCGGAGGTGTTCTCGAAGGAGGTGCTCGATGAGCATCGGCTGCGGGAACAGCGGTGGTCCCGACCATGCCGCGAGTCGCGGCTGGAACGTGGCCTCGAGCGCAGCCGTCGCGGCTGCCAGCGCGGTGACCTCGTCGGGGCCCTCATCCACCACCACGTCCACGGCAGCCGCGGTCCCACCGGGGAGCCCCTGGCCGCGTGCCACGGCGGCGGCGAGTCGGGTCGCGCCGGCCTCCACCTCCTCCCGGCGCTCCAGCCACGCTTCGGACACCGCCCGCAGGACCTGTCGGAAGGATGGGGTGCCATGTCGGGGTGTGTCGGGAAGGTAGGTGCCCGCGTGGAACGGTCGCCCGTCCGGGGTCAGGAAGACGCTCATCGGCCAGCCACCGGCACCCGTGAGCGCCTGGAGCGCGTCCATATACAGGGCATCGACCGCGGGTCGCTCCTCACGATCGACCTTGATGGATACGAACGATCCGTTCAGCTCCGAGGCGGTCGTTGCATCTGCGAACGACTCGCGGTGCATGACGTGACACCAGTGACAGGCGGCATAGCCGATGGACAGGAAGATGGGCACGTCGCGTACCCGCGCCGCCTCCGATGCCTCGTCGCCCCAGGGATACCAGTCCACCGGGTCGTGCGCGTGCTGGAGCAGATACGGGCTGGTCTCCCTCGCGAGACGGTTGGTCGGTCGGTCACCGGTGGGCTCCATGCAACGATCATAGGCGTCCGAGGCATCGATGCGATCCGGCAGGTCGACGACCGGTGCTAGGGTCCACCCATGGCCGATGACGTCCCCGTCACGCTCGCGACCGCGTCGGGCGGCTGCCGGCTGGCCGTCGTCATCCTCGCAGCGGGCCTGGGGCGCCGCTTCGGCGGGGACAAGCTGCGGGCGGTGCTGGATGACCGACCGCTGCTCCAGCACGTGCTCGATGTCGTGGCCACCGTCGCACCGACGCGGACGGTCGTGGTCGTCGGCCCCGGCCCGGCCGCGCCAGGCCCATCGATCGAGTGGCGCGACGAGCAGCGAATCGAGAACCCGCGACCCGCGGACGGCCTGTCCAGCTCGCTGCGCATCGGCGTGCGAGCGTGCCTGGAGACGCCCGATCCGGCCGACGGCGTGTTCGTGGTGCTGGGCGACCAGCCGCGGCTGCGCCGTGAGGTCCTGCTGGCGCTGGCGACAGCCTTGCCGGCCGCTCGACGGGCTGACGCGTGGGCGATCGTGCCGCGCTACCGCGATGGCGTCGGCAATCCCGCGCTCCTGCTCGCTCCGGGGATCACGATGGCGGCGACGCTCACCGGGGACTCCGGGCTGGGTCCCTCGCTCCGCGCGGAGCCCGGGCGTGCCTGGGAGGTCCAGGTCGAGGGCGTGAACCCCGATGTGGACACGCCGGACGACCTGGAACGGTTGCGGCGACCCTCCGCCTGACTCCGCGAGCCCGCGGATGGCGTCAGGGCGCCGCCGGCGACGGGGACGCGGCGGGAGGCGCCGTCGAGACCGCCGAGGATGCGACGGGTGTCGCGGATGCGGCCGGAGCGTCCGTCGGGGCTGCGGATGCCGACGCGGCCGGTGAGCCGCCCGGCGATGCCGCCGGTGACGGCGATGCGACCGGCACCACGATGCCCGCGGCGTCACACGCCTCCGCCAGGTCGGCGCACACCTGGGTCGCGGTGTCCTCGCCGAACGCGAGATCCTCGACGATCGTGTCCGCGACCGAGCGGGTGCCGTCCACGTCGCCCTTGATGGTCACGAGGATGGGCGAGAGCACGACGGTGGGGACCTCGCCGGCGCCCGTGTCGATGGGGGTCAGCGTGAGACCAGCGGGCGCCTCGGCGCCGGTGACCGCGGCACACGCGAGCACTGCCGCGACCTGCGCCGGCGCTGCCGGTGGCGACCACGTGGTGAGGGTCTGCGTCCCGGACACCACGGCACGCGTGCCCGGCAGCGTGCCGCCGGTCCCGGTCACGGTGCGACCGACCGGGGAGATACCAGCCTCCACGAGGCCCGCGATGACACCGGCCGCGACCGCGTCATCAGGTGCGATGACCGCGCCGAACCCATCGGCGCCCAGGGCCGCGATGGCCTCCTCGATGACCCGCTTGCCTTCCGGTGCGTTGAGGCCCGAGACGGCCGCGTCGTGGACTATCTGGACGTCGGTGTCCACCAGCCCGTCCCGGACCGCAGCGAGCCAGGCGGCGCCCACGGGGTCACCCTCCGGCCCACCGATGAGCACGACCCGCTCGGTAGGCTCGGCGGTCGGTGCGGGCTCCTCGTCCTCCTCGTCCAGCTCGGCAGCGTCCAGGGCGGTCTCGATCACGACGTCCGCGATGCGTCCGCCGGTCGTGACCGGGTCATAGGCGACGCGCCAGGTCGGCAGGCTCCCCGGGATGTCATCTCCGAGCACCACGACCGTGGCTCCGGCCGCCTGCGCCTGGCTGACGAGGGTCGCCGCCGTGGCGGGGTCGGCTGCGTCGATGACCACGCTGACAGGGCCGGTGGCCAGCGCCTCGGTCAGCTGCTGCGTCTGCGTCACGGCGTCAGAGGCGGTGTCCGTCGTCAGGGTGGCGCCCGGGCACATGTCCTCCAGCGTGCTCGTGAACGCCGCGATCGTGGCCCCGGACGTGGGCCCGTCGGCGACCAACAGCGCCACCGGCCCGCGTGGGGCCGGGGGTGCCCAGGACGCGGTCGGGCTGCCGCCGGGGGCCGTGGTGGCACCCGGTGCGGGACTGGTCGCAGCATCGGGGCTCACGGTCGGCGCCGCCGTCGCGGACACGGTCGGCGTGGCGCTGACCGGGGTGTCGCTGGTCGCGGGAGCCGCGGGCGAGGGGGACTGGGCCACCACGCTCGCGGACCACATCAGCGTCGCGGTCAGCAGCAGACTGGCGGCACCTGCCAGACGGGTGCGCCCATGGACCTGGGACAAGGTGGGGACCTCCACTCGTGCGCTCGTTCGATGGGCGCCGTCAGCCGTGGCACGCGCGCTCGATCGGCCGAGAGCATACCGGTGCCGCTCTCGTGGCGCAGGCGTCCGGAGGGCGACCTGGGGTCGCTCGGCGTGAGCGAGGCCCGTTCACCGCGCTGGCGACCGCGCTCGCGATGGTCGCGCTCGCGTGGTCCGCGTGGTGAGGTCGGCGTCGATCCGTGCCACGACCTCGTGGAGTCGGTCCCGGAGGTCGCACTCCCAGACCTCGTGGACGGACCAGCCGCGTGTCTCGAGCTCGGCGCGCTTGCGGGCGTCCCGCTCCTGGTTGAGCTCGAACTTGCGGGCCCAGAACGCCTGGTTGCTGCGTGGCAGGCGAGGCTGACATCGGGGGCAGTGGTGCCAGAAGCAGCCGTGCACGAACACGGCCACTCGGCGACCCGGATAGCTGACGTCGGGTCGACCGGGCGCACCCCGCCAGTTGAGGCGATAGCCGGGGCGTCCCGCATCCCGGAGCGCTCGCCGCAGGGCGCGTTCCGGGGCCGTGTCCCGCGCCCGGTTGGCACGCATGACCGCTCGGGTCGCGGGCGACGATGCGGGTGGGTTCGGAAGCTGGAGTCGTGCCACGCAGGACGGAGTCTAGCCCTCGCCCGGATGCCGGCCCGGGCCTCGGTGCGTCGGCGACCGAGGATGACCCGTGTCCGGTCCGCGTCCGCCGGACGACGACGTCTCGTTCAGGCGGGCGTCGACGCCGCGCTGACCTCGGCGAGCAGCACCCGCGGGCCGTCGAGCACGCGCCGCGACCCCGTGATGCGGATCTCGCTCGTACACGCGATGTCCGCCGAGGAGCTGCCGACCATGATGCGCTGTCGGCCCGGCTCCACCGAGACCCGATGGTCGAGGCCCGCGAACGAGAACAGCTCGGCGTGCAGCCGGAACGTGACGCGCTGCGCCGTGCCCGGTGCGAGATGGACACGCCGGAAGCCCCGCAGCTGGCGGACGGGTCGCGTGACGCTGCCGTCGAGCCCTCGGATGTACAGCTGGACGACCTCGTCCGCGGCCACCTCGCCCACGTTCGTCACCCGGACCGACACCGTGACCGTGTCGTGCGTGCCGATCTCCGACGAGTCGACCGAGAGGTCGTCGATCCGGAAGCGCGAGTAGCTGAGCCCGAAGCCAAAGGGCCACATCGGCAGGTTGGAGCCATCCACATACCGCTCGCGCCACGTGGACCGACCACCGGAGGGTCGGTGCCCGTGGTACAGGGGGACCTGCCCGACGTGCCGCGGGATGGTCACCGGCAGCTTGCCGCCGGGACTCGTGACCCCCAGCAGCACGTCCACGATCGCCGATGCGCCGAGGTCTCCCGGCAGCCACGCCTGCACGATCGCGGCGCATCGTTCGGCTTCCGTCTCGATCGCCTGTGGCCGACCCGCGAGCAGCACCAGCACCACGGGTGTGCCGGTCGCCGCGACGGCGGTCAGCAGCTCCGACTGACGACCCAGGAGACCCAGATCCCATCGGTCGCGTGCCTCGCCGCAGGTGCAGTCGGGGGTGAGCCCCGATCGCTCGCCCAGGACCACGACGGCGATGTCCGCACCCCGCGCTGCCGCCACGGCATCCGCGATATCGGCGTCCGTGCCGTCCTGGAGACCCGTGCCGCGGGCGTAGCGGACCTCGGTGTCGGGGAGACGTTCGCGGAGCACGTCGAGGACCGTGGGGACCCCGGCCAGCTCATCGAGCAGCTCCAGGTGGAGCGGTGATCGGTCCGCGCCGACCCCGTTGCGTCCATCGCGCTCGAGGAGCGTCTCGATGTGGGCGATGTGGGCGTAGTCACCCATCAGGGCACGCGCGTCGTGCGCGTTGGGGCCGATGACCGCGATCGTCCGGAGGTCCGACGGGAGGGGCAGCACGTCACCGGTGTTCTGGAGCAGGACCATCGAGCGACGGCCGATCTCGGCGGCGAGCGCCCGCTCGTCGTCATCGGGCGCATCAGCGAGCCGCTCGTCCACGTAGGGCTGTTCGAACAGGCCCAGCCGGACCTTCGCGGTGAGCACCCGCTCGACCGCCTGGTCCACGAGGTCCACGGCCACGCGTCCGTCTTCGATGGCGGCGCGCAGGGGTGGGCCGAACGCGGCGGTCCGCGGCAGCTCCATGTCCAGGCCCGCCTCCAGCGCGAGCTGGGCCGCCGCACCCAGGTCCGCCGCGAGCTCGTGGCGATGGACCAGCTGGTCCACCCCGGCGTAGTCGGCGACGACGATGCCATCGAAGCCCCACTGGTCCCGCAGGATGGTCGTCAGCAGCTCCCGCGAGGCCACGCACGGGACACCGTCGAGGTCGTCATAGGCGTGCATCACCGACGCCGCACCCGAGACGCGCACCGCCACCTCGAACGGGTAGAGATAGTCATCGACCAGCTCCCGGGCGCCGATGTGTGCGGGTCCCTGGTTGAAGCCCCCCTCGGGCAGCCCGTGACCCACGAGATGCTTCACGGTCGCGATGACCGGTCGCTCGTCCGGCCCGACCTCCTGGAGCGCCGTGATGTATGCCGAGCCAAGCTCGGCGATGAGGTAGGGGTCCTCGCCGAACGTCTCCTCGATGCGGCCCCAGCGGGGATCGCGGGCCACGTCGAGGATGGGCGAGAGGCCCTGGCTGGATCCGACCGCCCGGAGGCGCGACGCGATGGCGCGGGCCATGCGCCCGATGAGCTCCGGATCCCAGGTGGCCGCCTGCCCGATGGCCTGGGGGTAGCAGGTGGACCCCCGGGACATGAGGCCATGCAGACACTCCTCGTGGAGGATGGCCGGGATACCGAGGCGGGTCTCCTCCACCAGGTAGCGCTGGATGGCGTTGGCCAGGCGTGCCACGCCACGCGGCTCGAGGTTCGTGGCGCCACCCGGACGCGTGATCTGGCCGATGCCCTGTGCCAGGTGCTCGCTGGCGAGCGTTCCTGCCACGGCCTCACCGTCGGCGACCTCGAACGACCACACGGAGCCGAGCTGGGCGACCTTCTCATCGAGGGTCATCTGGTCCATGAGCGCACGCACCCGTGCCTCGACCGGCAGCGATGGATCGAGCCAGGGTGTCCTGGTCGACGCGGGTGTGGTCACGCGGTCATCCCTTCGACTGCTCTGCTCCGGTGGGCCGGCTCTCGGCGAACACGTCACGACACGGTCGCCGTCGGCGCTCCGCGCTCCTGCGGCCGGGGTCGGTCGATGCCGTCAGGGCCCGCGTCCGGAGCGATGCCCAGTTGTAGCACGTTGTGGAAGCGCTTACAAGACGCTCGGGGGCGCGTGCTCCGTCGTGCGGGCGCCGCGTCGCCACGGGGGCGTCGCGGCATGGGATACGCTCCCCGCCATGCGACGAGCGACGCCAGGGAGCGACACGAGCGACGCGAGTGGTGGTACCGCGCGTCAGGGTCCGGCGACCATCTTCGATGTGGCGCTGGTCGCCGGCGTCTCGTATGCGACCGTGTCGCGGGTCATCAACGGGCGCGCGAACGTGCGCGGTGAGACACGCCAGCGGGTCGAGGCAGCCATGCGGGAGCTGGGCTACGTGGCCCACGTCTCCGCACGCGCCCTTGCCCGGGGCAGGACCCAGGTCATCGGGCTGCTTGCCGAGGAGGTCTGCAACGCCTTCTTCACGGAGGTCATCGGCGGCGTCGATCAGGAGGCGTCGGCGCAGGGCTACGACTTCCTGCTGTGCACCACGCACGCGCGTCGAGAGAAGGAGGCGGAGTACGTCGCGCGTCTGTCGCGGGGCATGGTGGACGGCTTGCTCATCGTGCTCCCGCGCGGCCTGCCGGATTATGTCGAGCGTCTGCGCGAGGATGCCTTCCCCTTCGTGCTCATCGACTACGACGCGGATGCTCCGGGCTGCTCCGTGGTCAATGCCACGAGCCGCGCCGGGACGCGCGCCGCGATCCGTCACCTGATCGAGCTGGGACATCGGCGCATCGCGCTCATCACGGGTCGCGACGCGGTCGGGGCGAGTCACGAGCGGCTGGCGGGCTATCAGGAGGCCATGGCAGAGGCCGGGCTCCCGGTCATGCCCGAGGACATCCAGCCGGGTGACTTCCTGGGCATCGGTGGCTATGCCGCCGCGAGTCTGCTGCTGTCGCGGCCCGATCCGCCCACGGCCATCTTCGCGTCGAGCGACCTCGCTGCGTTCGGGGTCATCCGTGCTGCCCAGGAACGTCGACTGCGGGTCCCTGAGGATCTCTCGGTCGTCGGCTTCGATGACATCCCCGAGGCCGGCTGGATGACACCCGCGCTGACCACGGTCCGCCAGCCACTCCGGGAGATGGGCCGAACGGCGGTGCGTCAGCTGCTGGAGCGGCTCGAGGACCCCCGGTCGTCGCCCGCACGCCTCGCGCTCGAGACCGAACTCATCGTGCGTGGCTCGACCGCGCCGCCACGAGTCACCACCTCGGCGGGCTGAGCCGTTCGTCCCACCGCTCCGGGCGGGTCACTGACCGCGCTCGCCGCGCACGAAGGGGATCCCCAACGCGGCGGGTGCGCCACCACCCGTGCGACGCGCGGAGCGTGAGCCGAGGACCAGCACCAGGATGACGATCACGTACGGCAGCATGTTCAGGAAGAACGTGCTCGGCTGGTACGTGAAGAACGGGTTGGGGATGCCGAACAGGTCGGGCGGACCCTGGAGGTCCAGCGTGAGGCGCCGGATGACCGCGATGAGATAGGCGCCCACGATCGCCCGCCACGGGTCCCAGCGCGCGAAGATGACCAGGCCGACCGCGATCCAGCCGAGACCCGACGTGGTCTGCGCGGCATACCAGCCGGGCGTGACCGCGAGCGTGATGGTGGCACCTGCCAGGCCGACGAGGGCGCCACCGATGCAGGTGTATCGGTATCGGGTCCGGGCGACATCGATGCCCAGCGCGTCCGCCCCGCTCGGTGCCTCGCCCACGGCCCGCAGGTGGAGCCCCGGTCGGGTGCGCGTGATCCAGAGGGCCGCCACGGGCACGAGCACGTAGCCGGCATACACGAGGGCGCTCTGGTTCGTGAACATCACCGGACCCAGGAACGGGATCTGGCTGAGCAGCGGCAGCGTGATGGTGGGCACGAGCGCGGACGTGGACGCGCTGCCCGCGAGGCCGTCACCCAGCACCAGGGCCACGCCCATGCCCAGGAACGTGAGGGCGAGCCCGGACACGATCTGGTCCGCCTGGAACCGGATGCACACGATGGCGTGGAGCAGCGCCAGGAGCGCACCGGCCGCCATCGCCGCCACGAGACCGAGCCACGGCCCCGCCTCGATGCCCACCCGGAACCCGGCGAGCGCACCCACGAACATCATCCCCTCGACGCCGAGGTTGATGACCCCGGAGCGCTCCGTGAGGATCTCGCCGATCGTCGCGAACAGCAGGATGGTGCCCGTCGCGATGCCCGCGGCGAGGATCACCTCGGCGTTCACGGGGCGCCTCCGGTCGCCCTCGGGAGGACGTCCATCGGGCGAGGAGGGGTGCTCATCGCCGCACCACGCGCAATCGATAGCGCAGCAACACGTCGCTGGAGATGACGCAGAACAGGACGATCCCCTGGATCATCGAGGGGATGCCCGCGGGCTGGATCTCGCGTCCCGCGAGGATGAGACCACCGAAGGCGATGGAGGCGACGATGACCCCGAACGGGTTGAACCGCGCGAGGTAGGCGATGATCACGCCCGTGAACCCGTAGCCGGGCGAGAAGCCGTCCTGGAGACGATGCACCGACCCGCTCACCTCGGTCATGCCCGCGAGGCCCGCCAGACCACCCGACACGAGCATCACGAGGATGACCGTGCGTCCGATGTCGATGCCCGCATAGTGCGCGGCGCGCGGGTTGTCGCCGATGAGTCGGATCTCGTAGCCGGTCCGGGTGCGTGACAGCCAGAACCAGACGAGCACGGCACACACGATGGCGATGACCAGGCCCAGGTGGACCGTCAGCCCGGCGAAGTCCCGGACCACCGAGGCGAAGTCGGTGAGCCGGGGCAGCCACGCTTCCCGGGGGAACTGTCGGGAGAGCTGGAAGCCCCCCTCGCTCCATGGTCCGAACACCCAGAAGCGCACCCACTGGATGGCGATGTAGTTGAGCATCAGGGTCGTGATGATCTCGTTGACCCCGAAGCGTGCCTTGAGCCAGCCAGCGATACCGCCCCACAGGGCGCCTGCGAGGATGCCGCAGACGAGCATCACCGGGACCACGATGAAGGGCGAGACACCGGCCGGCAGCATCGGCACGAGCACGACCGCGGACGCGCCCCAGGCCCCCAGGAACAGCTGGCCCTCCGCGCCGATGTTCCAGAGGCGCATCCGGAACGCCACGGCACAGGCGAGACCCGTGAACATGAGCGGGGTCGCCTTGACGAGCGTGTCCGAGAGCACGCCCAGGCTCCCGAACGATGCGATGAGGATGTGTCGCAGCACGAGCAACGGGTCGGCGCCGATGATCGCGAGGAGGGCGCCCGAGATGAGCAGCGCCACGAGGAGACCGACACCCAGCGTCGCGAGCGGCAACCAGCGCGGTGTGTCCAGGCGCCGCTCCGCCTCGAGGCCGATGGGCAGCCAGTGCCGTCGGACGGGCATCCCCGCACTCATGCGTCGGCCGCCCCAGCGTCCGAGCCATCGATGGCATCGCCGGTCATCAGCAGGCCGAGCGTCTCGATGTCCGCGGCGGCGCTGTCCGTGATGCCCCTGATCCGGCCTTCGTAGATGACCGCGACCCGGTCACTGATGGCGAGGATCTCGTCGAGGTCCTCGCTGATGAGCAGGACCGCGGCACCGGCGGTGCGTCGCTCGAGGAGCAATCGATGGACCGTGGCGACGGCTCCCACGTCCAGGCCGCGACTCGGCTGGACCGCCACCATGAGGCTGGGGCCCGTGGCGATCTCGCGCGCGAAGATGAGCCGCTGGAGGTTGCCACCCGACAGCAGGCGCGCCTCGGTGTCCACGCTGGGTGCGCTGACCTCGTACGCCGTGGTGAGGTCCCGCGCCTGTCGCCGAGCCGCGAGCCGGTCCAGCAGCCAGCCCCTGGCGATGGGCTCGCTGCGATAGCTCTTCATGACCAGGTTGTCCGTGAGCGACAGGTTGGGCGCCGATCCGGTGCCGTGTCGGTCCTCCGGCACATGGGCCACGCCCTGCGCGATGGATGCCCGGGGTGGGCGCCCGGCCACCTCGGTCCCGTTCACGCGGATGCTGCCCGTGCAGTGGCGCAGCCCGGTGATGACCTCGGCCAGCTCCGTCTGGCCGTTGCCGGCCACGCCTGCGATGCCCAGGATCTCGCCACCCCGGACCTCCAGCGAGACCCCGTGGAGCGCCGGCAGCTCGCGGTCGTTGCGGGCACGCACGTCGCGCATCTCGAGGACCACGGCACCGGGTGTGACGGGTGGCTTGTCGATCGTCTCCAGCACGTCCCGTCCCACCATCAGGCGGGCCAGCTCGGGCCGCGTCCGGCCCGCAGCCGGGATGCCCGCCGCGGTGACCCTGCCCTTCCGGAGCACCGTGATGCGGTCCGCGATGGCGAGGACCTCGTCCAGCTTGTGGCTGATGAACACGATCGATCCACCGGACGCGGTCATGGTGCGCAGCGTCCGGAACAGCTCCTGGGTCTCCTGGGGGGCGAGCACCGCGGTGGGCTCGTCCATGACCAGGATCCGGGCGCCCCGGTAGAGCATCTTGAGGATCTCGACCCGCTGCTGCTCGCCGACCGAGAGCTGCCACACCCGTGCCTCGGGATCCACCCGCAGACCTGCACGCTCACCGAGGGCGGCGATGCGCTCCCCGTACTCCTGGAGCCGTAGCCGGAACCGCGGCTCATCCAGACCAAGGAGGACGTTCTCAGTGACCGTGAGCGATGGCACGAGCGTGAAGTGCTGGTGGATCATGCCGATCCCGGCCGCGATCGCGTCGCGCGGGGACGTCGCCTCGAAGGGCTGGCCGTGGACCCGGATCTCGCCGGCGTCGGGTCGATAGATGCCCGCGAGGATGTTCATGAGGGTGCTCTTGCCTGCGCCGTTCTCGCCGAGCAGGGCGTGCACCTCGCCGGGGC
This sequence comes from Chloroflexota bacterium, assembly GCA_019637815.1. Lineage (GTDB taxonomy): Bacteria > Chloroflexota > Limnocylindria > Limnocylindrales > CSP1-4 > JAFMJV01. Next base: position 15,966 of record JAHBUZ010000033.1, on the reverse strand, counting down.
GCAAGTCGAAGTCGACCTGGTCGTTCGCGACCAGGCCAGGAAAGCGCTTGACGATGCCCGTCATGGCGACCGCGAGGGTGGCCAGGGCGGGATCGGACGTCCCGGGGCCCGGCGTCGAGGGCTCGCCCTCGGACGCGACGACGGGGGTCATGGCGGGTGTGGCGCGCGGTGCGACGGTCGCATCATGCACCGTGCTGGATCGCTCCCCGGGAGACCATCCGGCCGCCCGGGGAGCAGGTGTGCCTGGTTACTGGGGCAGCTCGGCGGTGATGCCCTCCGCCCACCAGCGCATGCAGGTCGTGCACTCGCTGCCGGGTGCACCTGGCGGGAACTGGTCGAGGTCCGCCTGGACCAGGCGCTCGCCGTCCGCGAGGATCACGTTGCCCTGGTTGTCGGTGATGGGTCCGGCGAACACATCGAACCGGTCGAACTCGCCGGCGAGCATCTGCGCGAGGGTGTCCCGCACCAGCTGGACGTCCGCCTCCGGCAGATCGGCGATGCCGGGCTGGGGCGTCTCGCCCTCCATGAAGCCATACAGGCCCATGGCACCGGCGTCCGCGTCGAAGTACTCGTAGCCGGCCTGGTACGTGCCCGCCTTCACCTGCTCCGCGATGCGCGTGTACTCGGGACCCCAGATCCAGTAGGGTGCGGTGAGACACGCATCCAGGGTGCAGGACGAGGGATGGTCATAGGTGACGCCCCACTTGCCCTTCTCCTGGGCGACGGTCGCCACGGCCGGCGTGTCCGCGCCCGTGAACACGACGTGGGCACCCGCGTCGAACAGCGAGGCGGCACCCTGGGTCTCGAGGTTCGGGTCATGCCACGTGTTGATCCAGCGGATATCCATGGTGCACTCGGGGCAGGTCCGCTTGGCGCCCAGCATGATGGCGTTGCCGAGGCGGAGCTCCTCCGGGATGGGGAAGGTGGCCATGTAGCCCAGCTTCGTGTTGCCATCCAGCTTGGCCCGTGATCCGGCGAGCATGCCCGCGAGGTACTTGAAGTCCTCCATGGCGCCGAAGAAGTTGCCGAAGTTGGTCCCGTTCGACTTGAAGCCCGTCAGGTGCAGGAACGTCGGATCGGGGAACTCGGATGCCACGGTCTCCATGTAGTCCATGTAGCCGAAGGAGGTGCCGATGATGAAGTCGAACCCCTTGCGGGCCAGGCTCCGGAAGACCTGCTCCGAGTCGGTCCCCTCCGGGACGTTCTCGACGTACGCCACGTGCGTGTCCGGCAGGTTCTCGCAGACGTAGAGGAGGCCCTCGTAGTGGGCCTGGCTCCAGCCGCCGTCGTCATGCGGGCCGATGAGCACCATCGCGACGTTGAACTTGCCGTCGACCACCTCCGGCAGCTGGACCGCCGTGCCTGCGATGGTCGAGCAATCGTTGGCCGCTGCGCCGTCCGACTGCGCCACGGCACCTGTCGTCAGGCCGATGGCCGAACCGGCCACGACCAGCGCCGTGAACGCGGCGAGCGTCGCGCGCCGGCTCCCTCGTCGGTGGGTCATGGAACCTCCTCCTCCTGGGCTCGCCGGCCCGACTCCCTCCACGCGTCGCCGAACGGGACGCGGCAGCCGATACCCTACCCTGCGCATCGGGGCTTGGGTAGGTGGCAGCCGCGCACCCCTCGGTAGCGGCTCGGTTGCGACCCGGCATCGGTCATCCCGCCGGGCCATGACCGGCCGACCGCCATCCATCGGTGGCGTGTCAGCGCGGTCCGGGCCACGCCATCCGTGTCGTTGACGAAGTCGGGGCCGAAATCCGATAATGAGGGTCAGGATTGGCTTGGGGTCGCTGCCCGGCGGCCGCGCCGGTCCGGTATCCCGGCGCCGAGGATGACCGACCTCCCCGGCACGGGTCAGGAGATCCATGACCACCGACACCCGCTCCGCCGTCCAGGACCGGCGCGCCGAGTACGCGTTCCACGATGACCTCATCTACCTCCACGAGGCCAAGCGCGGCCTGACCCGCGCGACCATCGAAGAGATCTCATCCATCAAGGGCGAGCCCGAGTGGATGCTCCAGTACCGGCTGCGCGCCTACGACCATTTCCTCAAGCGGCCCATGCCCTCGTGGACGGACGGGCTCGACCGGATCGACTTCGACAAGATCGTCTACTACCGCAAGCCGTCCGAGCGCGAAGAGAAGTCGTGGGACGACGTCCCTGACCAGATCAAGGCGACCTTCGAGCGGCTGGGCATCCCGGAGGCGGAGCGCAAGTTCCTCGCGGGCGTGGGCGCCCAGTACGACTCCGAGGTGGTCTACCACTCCGTCAAGGAGGAGCTCTCCAAGCTCGGCGTCGTGTTCATGGGCACCGACCAGGCGCTCCACGAGTACCCGGACATCTTCCGGAAGTACTTCGGCACCGTGGTGCCCGCGGAGGACAACAAGTTCAGCGCGCTCAACGGCGCGGTCTGGTCCGGCGGCTCCTTCGTGTACGTGCCCAAGGGCGTCGAGGTGCCCCTGCCGCTCCAGGCGTACTTCCGCATCAACGGCGAGAACACCGGCCAGTTCGAGCGGACCCTCATCGTGGTCGACGAGGGCGCCAGCGTCCACTACATCGAGGGCTGCACGGCCCCCATCTACGCGACCGACTCGCTCCACGTGGCGGTCGTCGAGGTCGTGGCGCTGGCTCGCTCCAGGGTCCGTTACACGACCATCCAGAACTGGTCGAACGACGTCTACAACCTCGTCACCAAGCGTGCCCACGCGTACGAGGACTCCACGGTCGAGTGGATCGACGCGAACACCGGCTCGCGCAAGACGGTCAAGTACCCGTCCATCTACCTGCGTGGCCGGGGCGCCACCGCGGACATCATCTCGGTCGCCGTGGCGGGCAGGGGTCAGCACCAGGACACCGGTGCCAAGGCCATCCACCTGGCGCCCGACACGCGCAGCCGCATCGTCTCCAAGTCCGTGTCCAAGGACGGTGGTCGCGCCTCCTACCGGGGCCAGGTGAAGGTCTCGCCGGGTGCCACGGGCGCCGTGGCGAGCGTCCGCTGCGATGCGCTCATGCTCGACGACGAGAGCCGGTCGGACACGTATCCCTACATCGACATCCAGGAGGACGACACCTCCCTGTCGCACGAGGCGACCGTGGGTCGCATCAGCGCGGACCAGGTGTTCTACCTCATGAGTCGTGGTCTCACGGAGAACGAGGCGCAGAACCTCATCGTGCAGGGCTTCCTCGAGGTGTTCACCAAGGAGCTGCCGATGGAGTACGCCATCGAGTTCAACCGGCTCGTCAAGCTGGAGATGGAGGGGTCGCTCGGATGAGCGTGCCGAGCCTCGCCCTGGCGTTCGTGTCCGAGGAGGCCGCGCGAGCGGCCTCCGACCTCGTCGGGGAGCCGGACTGGCGGCTCGCACAGCGTCTCGAGGCGGTCGAGCGCGTGCGCACCCTTCCCGCCGAGACCAACCAGCTGTTCACGCCCTATCTGGACCTCCGGGCGACCCGCTTCGGTGAGGTGGCCGTGGCGACCACGGCGCGTCCCGTGACCGATGGCGGCACGCTCCCGGAGGGTGCGTCGCTCCTCGTCGAGGTGGCGGGCGCGACGAGCGCCACGCGGGTGCTGGGCCCGGACGCCATCGCGGGTGGCGTCATCGTGGACGACCTCGCGGGCGTCGTGCGCTCGGGCGCTGCCTGGGTCGTGGACGCCATCCGGGACGGTGCCACGCTCCCGGTCGAGGACCCGTTCGCGCAGGTGGCGGCAGCCGTCTCCACGCTCGATCTGGTGGTCGCGGTCCCGGCCGGTGTCCGGCTGGAGCAGCCCATCGTCATCCGCTGGCGTGCGGGTGCCCCAGGCACGGGCTCGGTCGGGCGCACGTTCCTGGTGCTCGGCGAGGGCGCGAGCGCGAGGGTGCTCGAGGAGCAGCTGCCGGATGCCGCCACGGACAGCGGGCCGCAGCGACTCTGGTGGGGCACGACCGAGGTGTCCCTCGCGGCACACGCGTCGCTCGAGCTCGCGGGTCTCCAGGACTTCGACCAGGACACGGTCGCGGTGGTCAATCGCGATGCGCGCCTGGACGAGGGCGCGCGCCTCCAGTGGGCGCTCGCGTCGCTCGGCGGCGTGTTGCATCGGAGCCGCATCGACAACCGTTTGCTCGGTCGCGGCTCCTCGGTCCACCAGGTGGAGATCGGCTTCGGCAGCGGCGCCCAGCTGTTCGACCTGACCTCGTACACCCGACACATCGGCGAGGACACCACCGGTGACCTGCTGAGCAAGGGCGTGTTCACGGACCGGTCACGCGGCTACATCAAGGGCCTCATCGAGATCCAGCGGACCGCGCTGGGCACGGACAGCTATCTCGGCGAGTTCGGCATGCTGCTCACCAAGCGATCGAGGTCGGTGACCATCCCGAGCCTGGAGATCGACCAGCCCAACGTCCGCCGGGCCGCCCATTCGAGCTCCGTGGGTCCCATCGACGAGGCGCAGGTGTTCTACCTCATGAGCCGCGGCCTGGACCGCGAGACCGCGCGCAAGGCGATCGTGCTCGGCTTCCTCGAGCCGGTCGTGGCGCGCATCCCCCTGCCGGAGGTGCAGGAGCGACTGCGCGCGCTGCTGGACGCCAAGTGGCCACGCGTGGAGTCCGCGATCGCCGCCTGAATCAGCGGGACACGGGGCACACACTGGCTCCCGGTCGGACGAGCCTCGGCCGGGGAAGGCTGCAAACGCTGCCACGAGAGGCGTACCCTGTGCCTGAGGCGCCCCGATCCGGGCGCCATACCCGAGAGAGGTGACTGCGATATGGATCCATGGTTGGAGGCCGCTGCCATCGGCGCGCTCGCCGTGGCCATCGGCCTGGGTTTCGTGTTCTGGGGCTTCCGGATGTTCCTCATCCTGCTGCCCGTCTGGGGCTTCTTCGCGGGGTTCCTCTTCGGCGCCAGCGCGACCACCGCGCTGCTCGGTGAGGGCTTCCTGGGTACGACGACCGGCTGGGTCATCGGGTTCGTGGTCGGCATCGTGTTCGCGGTGCTCTCGTACCTCTACTACTGGTTCGCGGTGGTGTTCCTGGGTGCGTCCGTGGGCTATGGCCTGGGCCTCGGTCTGCTCCACTGGCTGGGCAACGGTGGCGACAACTTCATGGGCTTCGTGTTCGGGCTCATCGGCGCGATCATCGTGGCGGCCGTGGTGGTCGTGCTGCGGGTGCCCAAGTACCTCGTCATCGTGCTCACGGCGGTCGGCGGCGCGTTCGCGGCCGTCACCGGGGTCGCGCTCATCCTCAAGCAGGTGAGCCTCTCGGAGTTGAGTGGCGGTATCGGTGGCACCGTCGCGGCTGTCGATGACCTGCCCTGGCTGTGGGGGGCCGCTGCGGTGGCGCTCGCTGCCATCGGCATCGTGTACCAGATCAAGCTGACCGCCCAGCTCGAGGAGCTCGCGCTCGAGTCCTACAAGAATCCGGGGATGACGAGCGGCAGCACCTACTGACCCCGGCGGGCGCGCGCCATGACCCGACGTGTGCCCGTCGCCACGCTCAGCGACGTGCCCGAGGGCACGATGCACATGGTCCAGGTGGACGGGACGGACATCCTGCTCGTCCATCTCGATGGCCAGGTGCGTGCCCTCCAGGGCATCTGCTCGCATGAGTACTTCGAGCTGGACAAGGGCTTCCTGACCGGCGACTCGGTGACCTGCGCGCTCCATCTCTCGCGCTTCGACGTGGCGACCGGTGACGCGCTCGACCCACCCGCCGAGCTGCCCCTCGTGACCTGGCCCGTGACCCTCCTGGACGGCAGCATCGTCGTGGAGCTGCCGGACGGTCCGATCGAGGTCAACGAGTAGCGCGCTCTCAGTCTGCGAGCAGGGTCCCCAGGCCTCGGGCCGTCGCCGCACGCAACACGGCGTCCCCGAACACGAGGTCCGCCACGCCGGTGCCCAGGTGGGTGACCAGCATCGGGCCATCCGGACGCGGTGAGTCGAGCCACGCACCCATGATCCCGGTCGGGTCGGGGTAGCCCTGGAAGATGCCGCTCGCCCGGTTGGCGAGGAGCTGCCCGGTCTCATCCACGAGGAACGTGGCGTCGCGCGCCACGACCGCCGGCACGCACATGTCGTAGTCCACCGCGACCACGAGCGGGATCGACGGGAACAGATCCGCGTCGAGGCCCTGTCGCTCGGGTCCGAAGGAGACCAGGGTGAGGGCCACGTCCGCGTCCGCCAACGCGGCAGCAGGCGTCTCCACCGGTCGCACGTCCGCGAACCCACCCATCTGCGCGGCCCGCGTGGCCAGGTCGATGGCGCGCTGCGGGTCGCGGTCGGTGATGCGCACCTCGCAGCCCGGTAGCACCGTCGCGAGCATCGCGAGATGGCTCTCCGCCTGGACGCCGGCGCCGATGAGACCCACTCGGGGCGTCCCGCTCGCGCCGGGACCCCACCGGGCGATGGCCACGCCACTGATGGCGGCCGTGCGATAGGCGGTCAGGACGCCCGCATCGATGACCCCGAGGAGGGCACCCGAGGTCGCCTCGCTCAGCAGCAGGGTGGCGTGGAGCGCCGGGATGCCGCGCGCCGCGTTCGCTGGGAAGCCGCTCACCCACTTGATGCCCATCAGGTCCCCGCTGCCGTCGGTGGCGTCACCCGGCACCCACGCCGGCATCGCGTGGGCCCACGAGGCATGTGGCCGGGGCTCGATGCCGATCTTGGCGGGGAGCTGGGCATCCGTCGCGAGTGCCCGGAGCGCCCGCTCCGCGAGCTCCAGCTGGCGGGGCATGGGCGGCAGGCAGGCGACCACATCCGCACGAGACAACGACCGAGGGGCCAGGGGGATCCGCATCCCGACAGAGTACCCGCGTGGACCGGATGCGCGATGACCCTGCCCTGTCACAGATGTCCGGTCGGATCGCCGGATCGGCGCGGCACCCGTACCATGGGCCGATGCAGGGATCCATCGAGGTGCTGGTCGATGACCGGGACCGACCTTGAGCCGGCCGCTCGGCAGCGCCTCGCCAGCGACGGCATCGAGGTCGTTGCCTGGGGCAATGGACCCGGCGACCGGTACACCGCCCACGTCCATGACCATGACAAGGTCCTGGTGGTGGTCGCCGGCTCGATCCGGTTCCTGCTGCCCGCCACGGACACCGAGCTCCAGCTCGCGACGGGTGACCGGATGGACCTGCCCGCGGGGACGCGCCACGCCGCCGTGGTCGGGCCGGACGGTGTCCGGTGTCTCGAGGGTCACCTTCCGGAGGGCAGCCTCGGCAGCGTCCCGCGCCGGATGGCAGACTGGGTGTCCGCCGGCCTGCGCCCCATGTGGCGCCCGGCGTCGACGAAGCCCCGAACCGGCGACGCCCCGGAGACGTAGTCATCGATGACGACCGACTCGGCCGTAGTGCCGGACATCGAGCTGATGGCAGCCGTCGTACGTGGTGACACGGCGGCGTTCGCGGCACTCCATGACCGCCACGCGGACACCGTGTATCGGGCCGCGTATCGACGCCTGGGGGATCGACGACTGACCGACGACGTGGTGCAGGACGTGTGGGTCACGTGCTGGGACCGGGCCGAGCTGTTCGACCCGACCGCCGGGACCCTGCCTGCCTGGCTCACGACCATCGCCCGGAATCGGGCGGTGGACCGATTGCGGGCGCTCGGCCGGCGTCCGGACGCGCTGCCGCTCAGCGCGGTCTTCGCGACCGACGACCGGTCCGGTGAGGACTGGATGCCCGGTCAGGTGCTGGTGTCGGGTGGCACCGCGACCGACCCCGCGCTCGTGGTGGACGAGCTCGCCCTGCGGGACCTCATGCACCAGGCGCTCGGCGGTCTGCCCGCCGATGAGCGGACGGCGCTTGAGTTGGCCTACTACGGTGGGCTGAGCCAGTCCGAGGTGGCATCGCAGCTGGGCATCCCGCTGGGGACCGTCAAGACGCGGACGCGGCGGGCGCTCCAGCGGCTGCGTGCGCAGCTCTCAGCGGCCGGGCTGGTGACCGCCGATGCGGTCATCGACGGGACGACGCCCTCCGGCGACGGATCGGCACCGATCGCGGATCAGCGGGAGGTCATCGATGGACCACGCTGAGGTGCGCGCGTTCCTGATCGAGACGATGGAGCGACCGGGTGGGCTCATGACGCTCCAGGACGACCCGGATCCGACGGCCGTGGCTGTCCGCGCCCATATCGCCGGCTGTATCGAGTGCGCTGCCGAGTGGCAGGCTTGGTCGCTCACCACGCTCGGTCTCGCGAGCGCGGCTCCGGACGTCGAGGGACCCGGGCCGGAGGTGCGCGCCTCGATCATGGCCGCCGTGGCGGCTCGTCCGCGGTTGGCACCCCGGGATGCCGGTGCGACCGTGGCTCCCGGGACGCCGGTCGGCGGTCCGCGACCCGGAGCCGGCACTCCGGTCCCGGCGTCCCAGGTCGCGCCCGACGCGTTGGCGGTCCCCCCGACCGCCGATCCTGCGAGCGGGACCCGCAGTGGCGGTCGTCGCGAGGGGTGGGTCCGGGGCAACCAGCTCCGGGCGTCCGCGCCACGTCCGCCCACGGCCACGACGACATCCACGCGTGACCGGACCCGACTGGTGCTCGTGGGCATCGCCGCAGCGCTGGCGCTGCTGCTCACCGGTGTGGTCGTCGGAGGCCAGCTCGGCAGCGAGCCACAGGTCGCTCGCCCCGATCCGGGCCCGGTGCTCCGGATGACCGCTGCCATCCTCCAGCGCGAGGGGGGCATCATGGCGCGGCTCACGACCCCGACCGGCGACCCAGGTGGCGTCGTGCTGGTCTCACCGGGCACCGGCGAGCTCGCCGTGGTCAGCGGCGCGCTCGAGCCGCCGCCGACCCCGGATCGCTACTGGTGCTTCCTGGAGCGCGACGGCACGGAGTACCGCGTGGGTCCCATGCACATGGACGGGGCCCTCGCCTTCTGGGCAGGGACACCCCAGGGGGATGTGCCCGCCGATCTCGGCCGGCAGGGCGACCGGTTCATCGTCCGTCTCGAGGCGCCGGGTGCGTCGCCCGCGCTGACGGGGACCTTCTAGCGTCCTGCGCTGCCCGGGACCGAGACCGCCAGCTGCCCGGAGCCGCTACCGCGCGATGAGCGATGCGTCATCCCGTGGAGCCGGGATGCGCGTCGGCGGCGCCGTGAGCCAGGACTCGTGCAGGTCGAGCACCTCCGCGGCCAGCTCCGGCGGGCAGATGCCACCGCGTGACTCGATGGTCGCGGCGATCCACGATGCCTCCTCGAGGCGCTCCTCGTCCGAGACGTCCGCCTCATCCCTGGGCAGCCGCGCCAGCGTGAGCCACATGAGCGCGAGGCCGACGCCGATCCCGACCAGCACCAGCCACCACGTGTAGCCGTCGTTCATGGGCCGCAGGATAGGCCGATCGATGGCACCCTGCGGTGATGCTGCCCGCACTCATCGACATCACGCCGCCGTCCGTGCTGCCCGGACCCGTGCCCATCGGGCTGTACGGCATCGGGTACGCGGTGGCCATCGTGGTGCTGCTGCTGGTGAGCCAGGCAGAGGCGCGCCGGCGCGGGCTCGACCCTTCCCTCGTCACGGGTGCGCTCGTGCCCGTCGCGATCTGCGCGGTCATCGGGGCACGCCTGTATCACGTCATCGACCAGTGGCTGTACTACCGCGATCACCTGCTCGCGATCGTGCTCCCGCCGTACAGCGGCCTGGGGCTCTATGGCGGCATCGCGGGCGCCGTCGTGGGCATCGCCTGGTACACCCATCGGCGGGGCATCCCGTTCTGGCGCGCCCTCGACGTGGTGGTGCCGGGCACCCTGTTCGCGCAGGCGATCGCACGCTGGGGCAACTTCTTCAACCAGGAGCTGTACGGTCCGCCGACGGACCTGCCGTGGGGCATCACCATCGATTGCCTGCACCGTGTCCCCGCATACGACTGCACGCTTCGCCCGGACCTGCCCCCGGCGACCACGGGTTTCCATCCGCTGTTCCTGTACGAGTCCCTGTGGAACGCGCTCGGGGGTGTCCTTGCCCTGTGGCTCGCGCGTCGTCCGGGCGCGCGCCTGCGGGACGGCGATCTCGCCTCGTTCTGGATGATCTGGTACGGCGGCGGGCGTCTCGCGCTGGAGACGCTCCGGGCCGGCTGGGAGTGGACGGTCATGGGCGTGCCCACGGCGATGCTCATTGGTGGTGTGCTCGTCGGCCTCGGCCTGGGGACCATCGCGTGGCGCCGCCGCGCATCCGCTGCGCCCGGGACTGGCGGAACGGCCTCCTGAGCCGGCGTCGGGGCCGCGTCGTCGGTCGCACGACGAGGGCCCTACACTCGCCGCACATGGACTACGCCGACTCGATCCTCGACCTCGTGGGCGACACGCCCCTCGTCCGCCTGTCCCGCGTCACCCGTGACCTCGGTCCGGTCGATCGGCAGCCACGCATCCTTGCCAAGCTGGAGATGCTCAACCCCGGCGGCTCGGTCAAGGACCGCATCGGCCTGCCCATGATCGAGGCGGCCGAGCGGGCCGGTCTGCTGCAGCCGGGTGGCACGATCATCGAGCCCACGAGCGGCAACACCGGCCACGGGCTGGTCATCGCCGCGGTGCGCAAGGGGTATCGCTGCATCTTCGTCATGGCGGACAAGCAGTCGAAGGAGAAGCAGGACCTGCTCCGTGCGTACGGCGCGGAGGTCGTGCTGTGCCCCACGAACGTGCCCCCGGAATCGCCGGAGAGCTACTACTCCGTGGCGCGCCGGCTCGCCCGGGACATCCCGGGGGCGTTCCAGCCGGACCAGTACCACAACCTCGAGAACCCAACGGCACACGAGCACACCACCGGACCCGAGATCTGGCGCCAGACGGATGGTCGTGTGACCCATGTCGTGATCGCGGCAGGCACGGGCGGCACCATCAGCGGTGTGGGCCGGTATCTCAAGGCCCAGGATCCGACCATCACCATCGTGGGTGCGGACCCGGAGGGCAGCGTCCTGTCGGGTGACACGCCGCGACCGTACCTCACGGAGGGCGTGGGGGAGGACTTCTTCCCGGGCACCTACGACCCCACGGTCGTCGATCGCTGGGTGCGCGTGTCCGACGCCGATGCCTTCGCGGCAGCCCGGCGGCTGACCCGGGAGGAGGGGATCCTGGCGGGCGAGTCGTGCGGCACGGCGCTGGTCGCGGCGCTCACGGTGGGCCGGGAGCTGGCCGCCCAGCCGGATGGCCATGAGCGGGTCATCGTGGTGATGCTGCCGGACGGGGGCCGGTCGTATCTCTCGAAGCTGTACGACGACGAGTGGATGCGCATGAACGGGCTCATGGGCAGCGGTGCCGGACGGGCGCGCATCCGGGACGTCCTCGCCGGCCGTCATCACGGGCCGGACCTGCCACCCGTGGTCCTGGCACGCACCACCGAGCGCGTCCAGGCCGCCATCGAGACGCTCCAGCGGTGGGGCATCAGCCAGATGCCCGTGACCGAGCGCGAGGACGACGCGGTCGAGGGCATCGTGGGCTCGGTGGATGAGAAGCAGCTGCTCGACCGGGTCTTCCGGGATCCGACCACCGTGGACCGGACCGTGGGCGAGGTGATGGGTCGGCCGCTGCCGCTCATCGACCTCGATGCTTCGCTCGATGACGCCTTCGAGACGCTCTCGAGCGGGGCCTCGGCGATCATCGGTGTCCAGGATGGGCGTCCCGCGGGTGTCGTGACCAAGCTCGACCTGCTGGAGCACATCGCGCATCTGGGTCGACCACACGCCTGACCGTTTCGGACGCGCGCGGGGCACGCGAGCCCGGGTCGCGGGACCCTTCGGGCCATGCGAGGATCGGACCCGTGCCATCGGGGGTGGTGGTAGCATCCCCGGACACCTCGGCGTGACCGGACCGCAACCGTCGCGCCGACCATGACCGTCACGGACTGTGGAAGCCGACTCCGACACCGGGATCCCGATGTCGCACGCGCGGCCGGTCCGGGGGACCCTGGCGCGCGGCCGACCCCGCTGCGCCCCTCCGGAGGCTGCTGATGCCCGCGTCGACCACCGCGCCCGTACCGACCCCCCTGACGACCCTCGGGCGGGAGCGCCACGCCAACCTCTCGGTGCCCGAGCTGTACGAGCACGCGGTCCGCAACGGCGACGGGGTCATCGCGCAGGGTGGGCCGCTCCTCGTGCGGACGGGTCGGCACACGGGTCGCTCGCCCAAGGACAAGTTCACGGTCGACGCCGGTGACGCGCACGAGGGTGTCTGGTGGGGTGGCTTCAACCAGCCCATCAGCGAGGAGCGCTACGACGCCCTCCGCCAGCGGATGATCGACCACCTCGCCTCCCGCCAGGTCTATGTCCGGGACTGCTACGTGGGCGCCCACCCGCAGTGGCGTCGCTCGGTCCGCGCCTATACCGAGACGGCGTGGGCGAGCATCTTCTGCTCCAACCTGTTCCGTCTGCCCCCCGCCGAGGACCTGGCCGGCTTCCAGCCGGACTTCACGATCGTGGATGCGCCGAGCTTCAAGGCGGATCCCGAGCGGGACGGCGTGCACAGCGAGACGGTCATCCTCGTCCATCTCGGTCGCCAGGAGATCCTCATCGGCGGCACCGAGTACGCCGGCGAGATGAAGAAGGGCGCGTTCGGCATCCTCAACTATCGATTGCCGGACGAAGGCGTCCTGCCCATGCACTCGTCGGTCAACGTGGGCCAGGATGGACGGTCGGCGATCTTCTTCGGCCTCTCGGGCACCGGCAAGACCACGCTCTCGGCGGATCCCCATCGGACGCTCATCGGCGATGACGAGCACGGCTGGGGTCCGGACGGCCTGTTCAACTTCGAGGGCGGCTGCTACGCCAAGACCATCCGGCTGTCCCATGTCTACGAGCCGGACATCTACTCCACGACGCGTCGCTTCGGGACCATCCTCGAGAACGTGGTCATCGACCCCGCGACGCGGGTGCTCGACCTCGACTCCGAGCAGCTCACCGAGAACACCCGGGCCGCGTTCCCGCTCGACTTCATCAGCAACAGCTCGGACACCGGGCGCACGGGCCATCCGTCCGCGGTCATCTTCCTGACCGCCGATGCGTTCGGGGTGCTGCCGCCCATCTCGCGGTTGACCCGCGACCAGGCGCTGTACCACTTCATCAGCGGCTACACCGCGAAGCTCGCCGGGACCGAGGTGGGCGTCCAGGAGCCCACGGCCACCTTCTCGACCTGCTTCGGCGCTCCGTTCATGCCCCGACATCCCGCGGTGTACGCGCAGATGCTCGGCGAGCGGCTCGATCGCCACGAAGTGCCCGTGTGGCTCGTGAACACCGGCTGGACCGGTGGGCCTTACGGTGTCGGGCATCGCATGAACATCCAGCAGACGCGGGACATGGTGCGTGCCGCGCTCGACGGGGCGCTCACGGACGTGCCCACGGTCACCGACCCCATCTTCGGCGTCGAGGTGCCCACGGCCGTGCCGAACGTGCCCGCCGAGGTGCTCACCCCCCGTGGCACATGGGCCGATTCCGAGGCATATGACGCCCAGGCCCGCAAGCTTGCCGCGATGTTCGCGGAGAACTTCCAGCGATACCTGGGCCGGGTGCCGACCGAGGTCGCAGAGGCAGGCCCGCGCGTCTGACCTGCACACGGGGCCGAGCGGCGGTCGGTCGCGGTCGCCGGCTCGGTCATCCGACGTAGCCCGAAGACGACGGTCGTCCGTCGCGATCCGCTCGGGCGGGTGGGCATCATCGGCCCATGGACCTCGCCCGTCTCCAGCCACCCCCGAGGATCGAACGGTTCCTCCGCACGGAGGAGGTGCTCTGGCTGTCCACGTTCGGGACCGACGGGTTCCCCGGGCTCATCCCCCTCTGGTTCAGCTGGGACGGCGACGCCATCCGGGTCGTCAGCAAGCCGCACGCCGAGAAGGTCGTGGACATGCGTGTCGACCCGCGGGTCATGGTCGCGCTGGGTGACGCCGAAGCGGACTTCGACGTGGGGCTCATCGAGGCGCGCGCGGAGATCCTGGACACGCCCGCCGAGCTGTTCCTGCCCGCGTCGCACTGGCGCAAGTACGCGAGCGACCTCGCGTCCATCGGGCTCGGCCGCGAGGAATACCTCCGGACCTACAGCCAGTCCGTCCGGATCGTGCCGGTCCGCTACCTCGGGTGGCGCGGTCGCAGCCGGCCGACGGTGGTCACGACGCGCCGATCAGACCATACGGGCCGCCCGGCATCCCTGAGCGCCTGCGGCGCGTGACGCTGGAGCGCGCCCGTCCCTCGGCCGTGGGCGGCAGGGCTCGTGCCGCTCAGCGTGGTCGATGACCGACGTGGAGCGTCACGATGCCCATCGACATGGGGGTCCAGCGGACCGGTGACAGGCCAACGTCGCGCATGATGTCCGCGATGCGCGCAGGGTCCGGATAGTCCTGCGTGCTGGCCACGAGATACGAATAGGCATTCGGTTGTCCCGCGAGACGGCCGATGATCGGCACGGCTCGATCGAACCAGACCTGCGCCGCCTGCGCGATGCGATTCGTGGGTCGCGCGACCTCGAGGCACACGACGCGGCCGCCTGGTCGCACGACCCGGTGCATCTCCGCGAATCCCTGGGCGTAGTCACGGAGGTTGCGCATCCCGAAGCAGATGGTGGCGACGTCCGCGACCGCGTCCTCGATGGGCAGCGCGAGCGCATCCCCGTGCACGAACGACAGGCCGGGCCGGTCCTCATGGCGCTGCCGCGCGACATCCAGCATGCCCTCCGAGAAGTCGACGCCCGTGACCCGGCCGCCGGGCTGGGCCGCGCGCCACAGGTCGGCGGCGACCTTGCCCGTCCCGGTCGCGACATCGACGGCCGTGCCGCCGGGGCCGAGACCCGCCACGCGAACGACCCGCCGCCGCCAGAACGGCTCCTGGAACCCGGAGATGGCGAGGTTCATGGGGTCGTAGACACCGCTGATGGTGTCGAACATGGTCCGGATGCGGTCCGGCGCGACCTGGTTACCGGCGGTCATGGGCATCGCTCCTGGTGTCATCCACGGTGTGGTCCTGGCGTCATCGATGGAGCCCGCACCGGGCACCGAGGTCACGGATCGCGTCGGCGATGATGGCGGGTCGGCGGGTCGGCGCACCGTGGCCCAGGCCATCGAACCGATGGACCGTGAGACCCGGGACGCGCGATACGAGCGCGTCCGCCACCGCAGCATAGGGTCCTCCAGCGCGCGTCCCGATGCCCAGCTCGACCGGGATGGTGATGGCTGCGAGCGCGTCCGGCTGGAAGCCGAGCAGGGCGGCGTCCGCGACCGCACCACGGCCCTCCGCTGCGAAAGCGTCCCGCAGGGCCTCCGGCAGGCGCTCCACGACCGTGGGTCCCTCCACCGCGGCGAGGAACGCGAGCGCGGCCGCTGCCATGCCGGACGTCCGGCCGAGCCTCGCGATGCGCTCCCCGAGCGCGTCCAGGTCACCCGGGTCGGGCAGGACGTCCAGGTACGGCGGCTCCCACGCCCAGACGCCGACCGCCTGTCCCGGTGCCCGTGCCGCCAGCTCCATCGCGACACACCCCCCGAACGAATGTCCTGCGACGACGAGCGGCTCGCCCGGCGCCACCTCCGACACGACCGCACGCAGATCCTCCAGATGGATCGCGACATCGACCGGGCCAAGGGGATCGTCCGCGGGCATCCGGCTCTCCCCGGCCGATCGACGGTCGACCGCGAGCACACGGTGGTCCGGTGCGAGCGCATCCGCGAGGGGGTCCAGCTGGCGGGCGGTGGAGAGCGTGGCGTGGAGCAGCACCACGAGCGGACCGGACCCGGTCTCCCGGACATGGATCCGGGCGCCGTCGGGGCGCTCCACCCATCGGTCGCGATGGCCGGTCACGATGGACTCCCGGATCCCGGGCCGGATCGCCTTGCCGGATGGGGTCCGTGGGATGGCGCTCACCTGGGCCACCCACGCCGGTGCGTGCCACGGACCGAGCCGGTGCCGGACATGGTTCCCGATGGTGGCCAGCGTCCCGACGGGTGCGTCCGAGGCCAGGACGACGGCAGCGGCGGGTCTCGCACCCCACCTCGGATCGGGCCAGCCGACGACGCCTGCATCGTCGACGCCTT
>JAHBUZ010000032.1 GCA_019637815.1 Chloroflexota bacterium | reverse complement strand
CCAACCGCCTGCGACAGGACGTGCTGGGGCTGAGCGCGTGAGATACCACGTCCAGCGCACCGAGTGGTCCCCGACGCAGGGCCTGCGCACGGTCATCCTCACCCGACAGGCCGCACGCCCGGGCAAGGCGCTGCCGGTGCTCGCGGACGCGCTGCTCGACACGTCTCGTCACATGCGCCGGGGCGGGGTGGTCGAGGTCTGGTGGCTGCTCGACCACCTGTGCCCGGAGCCGCTGGCCGTCTGCCCCGACCCCACGGGCCACGTCTACGCCCTCTGGTGGCGTGACGACCCCGTGAGGCTGACCACGCTGCGGCTGGTGGAGCGGGCGCGATGACCCACCTCCCGTCCCCCATGCCGTCCTCGGTCCGCGAGCTCCGGTGCTCCGTCGCAGCGATCCAGTGGCACGACCGCGTCCTCGGGGACTCGCCACCGGACCTGGTCGAGTGGGCGGAGCGCAACGAGCGCCTGCTCCGTGCCATCGACGCCCGGCGCCGGTATCGGCACGTGCGGCGGGTGTGGGGGGTGCGGGGGTGAGCCTGACCCTCTGGATGGCACTCTGCCTCTCGGGCTCTCTGTGGATGTCGCACCTGGTCCACGGCGACGGCTGGACGTGGCAGCCCACACCGACCGAGATGGCGATCGGCTGCATCTGGATGGTCGTGGCGGTCGTCCACGACCTCTGCGCCGCCATCCGGGGACGGGACCGATGACCACCGGCGACGTGCTCACGGGGCGGATCTGGCTCAGCGTGAGGGAGGCCGCGGAGATGCTGGGGGTGAGCGAGACGACCCTGTACCGCGGCGTGGGGGAGGGGAGCATCCCCTCCAAGACCATCCGTGGCAGCATCCGGGTGTCACGAGCCTGGGTGGAGGAGGCCGATGGGCAAACCGCGGGACAAGCGCCGGCACTGGGGCACCGGCCCCGAGTGGACGAACGGCAGGGGACAGCACATCTACGGACGGCGCGCACCGGACGGGACGATGATCGTCGCGACCAGCACGCGCAGCATGGAGGCGGCAAAGGCCGCCCAGCGGGAGAAGCTCAAGGCGTACCTGGACTCCCTCGCGGCACCCGTATCGTCTCCTTCGGCCGGGACGGTCGCCGCATACCTCGCGCGGTGGCTCGATGAGCGGGCCACGATGGGCACGCTCGGCCCCCGGACCGTCGCCACGTACCGCCTGCTCGTGGACGGCTGGATCGTCCCGGTCGTCGGCTCCATCGACCTCGCCGACCTGTCGGCGACGGACGTGCGCGCCATGATCCGCCACGCCCTCGACGCCGGCCGCTCCACGCAGTGGGCCAAGCACACCCTGACGGTGCTCCGCTCCGCGCTGAGCGATGCCGTGGATGCCGGGGTGCTGGACCGCAACGTGGCCCGTCTCGTGCCCGCTCCGAGGGTCCAGCGGCAGGAGGTCGTCAGGCTCACCACGGACCAGGTCATCGCGGTGCTCGATGCCCTCGACGACGACCCCACGCCGAGCAAGGACGACCCGGAGCAGCGGAGGGGCGGCCCCCACCCGATGCGGGCGCTGTTCACGCTCGCCCTCACGACGGGGTTGCGGCAGGGCGAGCTGCTGTCGCTCTACTGGCGCGACATCGACTGGACCAAGCGCACCCTGACCGTCGTGCGCACGCTGTACCCCATCAAGGGCACCCCCCGCCCCGGCCGGAAGCGTGCCCAGCGGGTGGACTGGGCCGAGCTGGAGCCCAAGACCGAGGCATCACGGCGCACCATCCCCCTGTCCGGGGTCGCGATGGACGCGCTCACCGACCATCGCCGGGGAGCCGTGTCGGCAACGCTCGTGTTCCCCCGCCGCTACGGGGAGGGACCGCTGGACCCGGCCCACGTCACCCGTCGCTGGCACGCGCTGCTGGACGCGCTCGAGCTGCCGTCCATCCCGTTCCACGCGACCCGGCATACCGCCATCGCGGAGGCCCTCGACATGAGCGGAGCGGACCTGCGAGCGGCCCAGCTCATGGCCGGTCACAGCAAGATCACGACCACCACGGACTACTACGGCGGGCTTGCCACCCGAGCCGTGCAGCGCATCGCGGACGGGATGGATGCCCGGTACTCACGTAGCAACTCACCTAGCAAACGGGCCGCAGAGCCGTGAGCACGCACGACAGTGCCAGCCTTCCAAGCTGGATGTCGCGGGTTCGAACCCCGTCTCCCGCTCCAATCTCCTCTCTCAGTGGCACGCTCACGGACCCACCTCCTGCCACTGACTCACGTAGCAACTCACGTAGCAGGCGGCGCGGATGCTGACCGCCACCGAGACCCAGATCCGGACCCTGCGCGTCTACCTGGACGCCGACAGCGCATCCGAGGCCGCTGTCATCCTCGGGCGGACGCGACGACAGGTGTACCGCCATCTGGAGGTGATGCGGAGCGCCAACCGCTGCTCCACGCTCCAGCTGGCCTACCGCCTCGGACGATGGGACATGTGGGAGCAGATGACGCTGCCGTGGGCGGCGTAGGATGGAGGGACGATGAGGCACCGACCGACGCAGGGCGAGATGGACCGACTCCAGGCGCTCGCGACCCGTCAGGCCGCCGTGGCGCGGGCCACGGGCACGCTGCGCCACCTGACTCCGCTCATCGGCCAGCGCATGGCGTCGGGGGGCGACCAGATGCGGGCAGCGCAGGGGTCGTTGCAGCGATGGGCGGACGAGTACGTACGTCGAGTCGTGGAGGGACGATGAGGACCGAGACGGTGATCTGCGACCGATGCGGCGAGGAGGCCGGTCCGCTGGACCGTGTCGCGATCCAGGTCGACTCCGACCGTCCCGAGGAGTTCGGCCGGATCACGCCCTCGGCTTGGCTCGGTGACCTGTGCTGGACGTGCTGGGACATCGAGTACCGTGGGTTCCTCGCCCATAGGGCGGGCATGAGGGACTCTCCCGACCGGTAAACCTACCGTCTCCCCGCGCGCCCCTCCACCCGGCACGCTGGGCGGGTGGACCCCGCCGTAGTCCGTTGCGCTGCACCTGCCCTCGGGACCTCCTCCCCTGAGGGGCAGGTGGCGCACGCCACCACATGCGCACCGTCCCCCGGTCGTCTAGGGGCAGGACACCGTCTTGCGCAATTGCGTGATGCGGAGATCCCGGGTTCGAGTCCCGGTCGGGGTTCGGTGCAGCACGCCCCGGAAGGTTGGCCGAGTGGCAAGGCTCTCGTCTCGAAAACGAGTGACGGGGTGACACCCGCGGGGGTTCGATCCCTCCACCTTCCGCCAGCACCGGCGACCGCGTGAGGTGGGGTCCGATGAGCCGACGAACGGCACCCCGGTCACGTGGCGCGACCTCAGCAGCCTCGGCGTCATGAAGCGTCTGGACGTGCACGGCGAGCGCATCGACAAGCTGGAGTCGTGGGTGGACAAGTGGCGCGGCGCCTTCGTGGTCCCCGCGGCCCTGCTCATCGTGACGAACGTCATCCTGGCCATCGTCGCGCTCGCCGGGATGGTGAAGGGATGACCGTCCTCACCACGGGCAAGCGCGCCACCCACCGCCCCCAGCGCAACACCGGCTCCGGCACCGAGGGCTCCGATTGCAACGTGCGCCTGACGGGTGCCAGCATCGAACACGCCAGCCGCGGCAAGGTCACATGGCCGAGCGCCAAGGCCGAGGTCAAGTGGATCAGGGACGTGATGGGCAAGCCCAAGGGTGCCACGACCATCGGTGACGCCATCAGGGTGCTCCGCTCCCCCCAGCTCGCGGCACGCTTCGCGGCGCAGGGGCTCCAGCCGCCCCCGGTCCGCGACCGCCGCGGGGCGCAGTGGGGCGAGACCATCAAGGACGACCTCCGCGATGGCGCCCTCGTGGGGCTCGCCATCGACCGCGGCGCATGGCTCGATGCCGGCCTGCCACCTGACGCCTCCGCGTTCCGCGGTGGCCACGCGGTGGGCATGTTCGGGATGTCCTCGAGCTCGCCGTGGGAGACGCAGGTCATGGACCCACTGCTGGCGGGCTGGCGCGTCCTCAACTACCCCGCCCTGCGCAAGCCCGCGGGCCTCTTCGGCGCCAAGCCGTGGGGCGAGGGCCGTGCCGAGGCGTACGCCGTGGGCCGCAGCAAGCCGCTCGCCGTCACCCCACCGGAGCCCCCGACACCCGATCCGGCCCTCGACCGCGCCATCGCCTCGCTCCTGGCCAGCGCACAGGAGTCCGACGACACCGCCGCCGCGCTGGAGTCGCAGGCCACCACCCTGCGCACCCGCGCCACCGCTCGACGTGCCCTCGTCGAGACGCTCAGGGGAGGATGAGATGACCGACCTGCTGGAGCAGTCCGCACTGGCGGTGAACATGGCCAACGGGTTCCGATCCGTGGTCCACGACCCGGAGGCGGCGTCCGTGTGGGAGGAAGAGGCGGCCTACCGCCTCACCGAGCACAACGCAGCTGCTCACCCCGACGACCCCGCCTACGACTGGGTCCGCACCACCGACGACATCACCGAGTCCGTGGAGCAGGACACCGACGACCTGCCCGACGACCCGGATGCGGCGTGGGACGAGGGAGGGGAAGGATGACCGCCATCTGCCGTTCGTGCTACGCGGAGGCCGAGTTCGCGGCCGACATCGAGCACGACCCAAGGTGCGATCCGCCGCCCGTGAAGGTCATCCTCGCCGTGCTCATGGGCCTGACCGCGCTGGTCATGGCCGCCATCGGTCTCGTCATCCGATGAGGCTCCTCCTCGCCGTCTGTGCCGCAGCCGCCCTGTACGCCATCGGTCACGCCCGTGGCTGGTGGCAGGGCGTCGACGCCGCCATCGCCGCCCGCCTCGATGACGCCATCGAGGACGAGATGCAGCGGGTGCAGACGGACATCCGGATGGGCTTCGACGGAGCGACCGGCGAGGACGTGACCGTTGCCCGTGACCCGGTCACGGGACAGGTCGTCTTCTACGGCCCTCATGGCACCTGCGGCATCGCGGGTGTCCACGGCATCACGTCGTGCTGGGGCACCGGCGAGACCCGCTACTACGCAGCACTGAGGAACTGACATGGACCGCGAACCCGTCCTGCTGGGGCTCTCCCCGGCCATCGTCACCGGTCTCATCACGAGCGCCGTCAACCTGGGCAACGTGTTCGGGGCCATCACCGTCACCCCCGACCAGCTCAACGCCCTCAACGCGTTCGCCATCCAGCTGATGACCGTCCTCGCCGTCCTCGGCGTGGCCGTCGCGCGTGACCGGGTGACGCCGACGTGACATCGCTCACCTTCGAGCTGATCCGGGGGGACGACCGCACGCTGGTCATCCCGGCCCTCGACGCAGAGGGCGAGCCGTTCGACCTGACCGGCGCGTCCATCCGCTGGCAGGCCCGAGCACGTCCAGAGGCGACGGAGACCGTGTTCACCAAGGCGAGCGGTGGCCAGGGTGTCTTCGTCCCCGAGGGGGATGACACCACGGCACGGGTCGCCATCTATGCCGCGGACTGGAGCGGGTGGAGCGGGGACGAGGTGCTCCACTGGGAGCTGGAGGCCAACAAGAGCGGCGGCGTCGTCACCACGGTGGCGCGAGGCACCATCACCGTGCGGCCCGACGTCGTCCGGTGATGACCCACACCACCAAGACCGAGCGTCGCCGTGACCTGGAGACGCCCCATTGGCGCGACCACGAGCGCAGCGTGGAGCGTGGGCTCTCACGGGGCGTCCAGCCCAAGGGCCTGCCAGCCCTGCTGGCATGGTTCCGCGAGGTGTCCGAGGGCGAGCTGCCCACGGCCATCCACAAGGCGGGCGTGTGGCGTGACCACGGCCCTGACGCAGAGGGCGGCTCCAAGCTCGGCACGCCCGCATCCTCGGATGCGTTCAGGCGCCTCACCGAGGGCACGTCCTCGCAGCTCGATGGGGACGGCTGCTACCTGTTCCCCCTCCGGGCTGCGCTGGAGCGCATGGCCCGCACGGGCAGGCCGCTCACGGCACGGGCGCTGTACCGCCTCGCTCTGCACCAGGGTGACTGGAGGGCGCTGGCCGACCAGCTCTCGTACCCCGACGAGTTCATGGAGCTGTACATCGAGCGTGCCCTGTTCCACTGCTGGCGGGAGTACGCGACAGAGCGGAGGCTGACGTGACGAGGAACGAGCTTGCGCGCCATCACTGGGAGCAGCGCTGGAAGGATCTGACCGGCATCGCGTGGCCCATCTACGAGGAGCACGTGCTGGTGCCCGAGCGCAGGCAACGGAAGAAGGTCGCTCTGATGATGAGCTACGTTCAGCATGTCTACGGCCGAGTACGCGATGTTGCCCCCACCTGATACGCTGCATACAGCACCCATCACCCGTCCGGCTGGCGGCTCCCCGGGACACGTGACCTGCGGTCGAGCACGCCCCTGATGCAGCGCCCCTGCATCGAGCCCGGATGCCCGCTCCTCACCCAGCGCACCCGGTGCCCT
Source organism: Chloroflexota bacterium (assembly GCA_019637815.1). GTDB lineage: Bacteria > Chloroflexota > Limnocylindria > Limnocylindrales > CSP1-4 > JAFMJV01. The sequence continues at coordinate 32,338 of JAHBUZ010000032.1, read as the reverse complement.
GACCACGAGGCCCAGCGCCAGCAGGCACGCAACCGCTCCCCTCAGCGTGTCGCCCTGTACGGCGGCTCGTGGCCAGCCGAGAGCCGGGCCATCCGACGAGCCCAGCCGTGGTGCTCGTCCTGCGGCAGCGTGGACAGCCTGACCGTCGACCATCCCACGCGCTCCGTCCTCTGTCGGCCCTGCCACGGGCGGCTGGAGGCCCAGCGCAGGGCCCGGGCCAAGTAGAACGCCGAGGCGCCGCTGTAACGGCCCTCGGCATGGAGCCAGTCCCAGGGAGGACCGTCTCGTGTCCGATGGTACATGCGCCCAGTGTGGCGATGCGTTCGCGTCGAACCCCCAGAACAAGTCACGGCAGCGGTTCTGCTCTTCGAGGTGTCAGGCGCGCTCCCGTGGCGACCACCTAGTAGCCGCGCACCGCCTCTGTGGGCGGTGTGGGGTGCTGTACCCCGTACGTGTCCAGGCTCTACGCAGAGGCTTGCGCGGCGGTCATGAGTGCCAACCCCACCTGCTGAGGGATCGCGAGCCGATCTGCCTGAGGCACATGTCCATCAGAGGCGCCCACGAGTGCCGCACATATGAGACGAAGCTGGAGAGACCGTCACCCTGTCGCCAGTGCGGGTTGGTCCTGGTGGGCTACTGGAAGCAGCTCTGCGGGCCGTGTCGCGATGCCAACGCAAGGGACAGTCGCAAGGCGCAGAGGCGTCGCAGGCGCGCCCGCATAAAGGGTGTGCCGCACGAGGCCTACCGACCCAAGGACGTGTTCGATCGCGATGGGTACCGCTGTCACCTCTGTGGTCGGGCGACCAACCGAGGTGCACGGGTGCCGCACCCCAAGGCCCCCACCGTCGATCACATCGTGCCCATCAGCGCGGGCGGCGCAGACTCCCTCATCAACGTCGCAACAGCGCACTTCGAGTGCAACTGGCGCCGGTCGGATGGTGGCAATGCCCAGCTTCGACTCGTTGCCTGAGATTGTCCACTCGCTTAGGGGGGTATATCCGGGTTGGGCACCCTCCGTCGCCCTGTACCCCGGCCGCTGGTCGCACGCAGTCCCGCAGTGATACCCCCGGGGGGTATAGCCGATGTCAGCACGCAAGACCGCCGAGCAGAAGCGCCTCACGGGCAACCCCGGCAAGCGTTCCCTGCCGACGCCCATCTCCGTCGTCCCCCCGGCGCGCCTCACGCCATCCACCGCCCCCGGGCATCTCGGGCCGGCCGGGCTGCGCATGTGGGAGCACTGCCGCCAGTACGCCGGCCAGTGGGTCGCCGATAGCGACATCGAGCAGGTCCGCCTCCTGTGCGAGGCGATGGACAGGCGCGCCGATCTGATGGCCCGCCTCGCGAATGACGGCTATGTCCTGTTCACGGACAAGGGCTACGCCTACCAGCACCCCGCGGCGGGGATGCTCACGGCACTGGAGGCGCAGATCACCAAGTGGCTGTCGCTCCTGGGGCTGACGCCCTCCGACCGCGGACGACTCGGCGTCGCCGAGGTCAAGGCACAGAGCACCCTGGAGCGCATCCGGGCACAACGGGCCAGGTCGGTGGGCTGACCCTCCCCCGCTGGGAGACGCCGGTCCCCGCCCAGGCGGTCACGGCTGGCGATGGCGAGACGGTCGCCGAGTTCGTCAGCGCCTATGGCTCCATCACCAAGGACAGCCTCGCGGGCAAGTCCGGCGCCCCGCTCGTCCTCCGTCCGTGGCAGACGCACGTCCTCGGTCGCATCTTCGCCCGTGACCCGGAGACCGGTCGTCGTCGGCATCGCCGAGCGATGGTCGGGGTGGCCCGCAAGAACGGCAAGACGGAATGGGCGGCCGCCATCGCGTTGTACGGGCTGCTGGCCGAGGGCAACGGCGCCGAGGTCTACAGCTGCGCGGCCGACCGCAAGCAGGCCAAGCTCGTCCACACGGCAGCGCGCCGGATGGTCGAGGCGTCCTCGGAGCTCCGGGGCCAGTGCCGCCTATACGTCGATGCCATCGAGGTCCCTGCGACCGGCTCCGTGTACCGGGCGCTCTCGTCCGAGGCGTTCACCAAGGAGGGCCTGAGCCCGACGCTCGTCGTGTACGACGAGCTGCACGCGGCTCCTGACCGAGAGCTGTACGACGTGATGTCCCTCGCGATGGGCGCCCGCGTCGACCCGCTCATGCTCATCGTCACCACTGCTGGGGTCCGGGTCGACCGCTTCGGGCAGGACACCATCGCCCACCAGCTCTACCAGCTCGGCAAGCGCATCGCCACCGGCGAACATGTCGACCCCACGTACTACATGGCCTGGTGGGAGTCCGAGGAGCACCGCTCTCCATCCGACGAGGAGGCATGGGCGCAGGCGAACCCCAGCCTGGGCGACATCCTCGACCCGGCCGACATGCGCTCGGCGCTCCCCCCTGCGACGCCCGAGAACGAGTACCTGACCAAGCGTCACAACCGCTGGGTGGTCTCGGCCAAGTCGTGGCTGCCGCACGGCGCGTGGGACGCCTGCAAGGCGGACCGGGAGGTCCGACCGGACGAGCCGGTCATCCTCGGCTTCGACGGCTCCTGGACCAACGACAGCACCGCGCTCGTGGGTTGCACGGTCACGGACCCGCACATCTTCGTCATCAAGGCGTGGGAACGTCCGCTCGATGCGGCGTCGTGGGTGGTGCCGTCCGATGAGGTCGAAGCCGCGCTCCGTGACGCCATCGCCTCGTATCGCGTGCTGGAGGTCGCCTGCGATCCCCACTACTGGCGGGCGCAGCTCGTGCAGTGGGCCGAGCAGGGATGGCCGGTCGTGGAGTGGCCCACCAACAACGTCTCGCGCATGGTGCCCGCCTGCCGCGAGTTCTACACGGCGGTCGTGGAGAAACGCCTCACGCACTCGGACGACCCGGCGCTCGCGCGCCACATCGCCAACGCGGTCATCAAGGAAGACACCGCGGGCGCGCGGATCGTGAAGCAGGCGCGCGGCCAGAAGATCGACCTCGCCGTGGCGTCGGTCATCGCCTACGACCGGGCCCATGTCCGGGAGGCGGCCCCCGTCGTGACCTTCATCGACTTCGAGGACCCCGACCTCTACCCCGACGACGAGCCCGACGACTGGGAGGACGCATGACCCGCATCGCTCTCCTGGTCGAGGTCACCGGTGGTCTGCTCGTGGCGTGCGCCGGCTTCCTGCTCGCGCCGTGGCTCGGCCTTGCCCTGCTCGGCATCGGCCTCATCCTCGCGGCCCAGGTCATCCCGACACGGCGGGCCGCGCCGTGACCATCGCACAGACGCTCGCTCGCACGTTCACCCGTGCGCTCGGCCCCGATGCGTGGGGCCGGGACGTCGACTGGAGCGGGGGCTCGTCCGCGGGCGTCCCGGTCAACGCAGAGTCAGCGGTGAGGCTGCCGGCCATCTACAGCGGCCTGCGCCAGCTCGTGTCGGACATCTCCACGTGCCCCGTGGACATCGTTCGCAAGGTCGGCAACGAGCGCCTGCCGATGCCGAAGCCGGACTGGATGCGGGCCCCGACCGGCAACCCGAACGACACGTGGCAGGATCACGTCTCGGACGCGGTCGCGTCGCTCGTGCTCGATGGCAACCTGTTCATGCTCGCGCTGCCGTACGTCGAGGCCGCAGAGATGCTGCTCGTCCTCGACCCGTCGCGGTGCGCCATCGTCCGGCACCGCGGGCGAGCCATCGCCTACTACGTCGACGGTGTCGAGGTGTTCCCCGACACGCTCATCCACAAGGCGCTCATCCGGGTGCCGGGCAAGGCCCGGGGCATCGGGCTCATCGAGGCAGGGCGGGAAGCCATCGGAGAGGGGCTGGCGGCACAGGAGTACGCGGCCCGGTTCTTCAGCAACGGCGCGTTGCTCGACGTGGTCATCGAGGTCCCGGCTGGGACGCAGGACCCGGACATCAAGCGCCTCGTCCAGATGATGCGACGGCGTCACACCGGTGTCCGCAACAGCCATGCCATCGGGGCGCTGACGGGTGGCGCGAAGATCAACCGGATGGGCGCCAACCCGCAGGAGGCGCAACTCCTGGAGCTGCGGCGCTTCAACGTCCAGGACGATGCCCGGCTGCTCAACATGCCGAGCTTCGCGCTCGGGGACGTGACACCGGGAGCGGTCAGCTACGCATCGAGCGAGGTCAGCGACCGACGCTACCTGCGGTCCGGTGTCACGCCCATCGTGTCGCGGGTCGAGGACGCGCATCAGCGGCTCCTGCCCGACGACCAGCAGTACCGCACGAACCTCTCGGGCCTGCTCCGCGGCGACCTCAAGGCCCGCTGGGAGACCTACCAGATCGGCATCAACAGCCGCGTGCTCACGGTCGACGAGGTCCGGGCGTGGGAAGACCTGCCGCCCGCCGACAAGGCCGCAGGCATCGACACCGAGAACGGCGGGTTCGTGGACACACCCAACAACACCGCGACCGAGAAGCCCGCCGAGCCGGAGGCGCCCAAGTCGGCTGACGACGAGGACCCAGACAAGGAGCCGGACGAATGAAGTACGAGTACCGGGTCGCGTCCGAGGCGTGGCCCGACTCCGATATCGAGCTGCGCGCCGACGAGAGCGACGGCCTCACCTTCCGCGGGTACGCCGCGGTGTTCGACTCCCCGAGCGAGCCCATGTGGGGCTTCAACGGCGAGCAGGTGCGCGAGGTCATCCGACCCGGCGCGTTCGACAAGTCGCTGTCCGAGACCGCCACCCCGGCGAAGCCCCGCGGCCGGGACGTGAAGATGTTCTGGAACCACGACCAGGGCGAGGTTCTCGCGTCGACGCGCGCCGGCACGCTCCGGCTCGACGTGGACGCCCACGGGCTTCGGGTCGAGGCAGACCTGCCGGACAGTCCGCTCGGGCAGTCGCGGGCGATCTCCATCAAGCGGGGCGACGCGTCGAAGATGTCCTTCGGGTTCAACCCCGTGAAGATGGACCAGAAGGCGCCCCGCGACCAGCAGGTGCTCACCGAGGTCCGTCTCTGGGAGGTGTCGCCGGTCAGCGCGTGGCCGGCCTACCAGTCCACCAGCGCGAGCGTCCGGCATCTCGTCGAGCTCGCAGCCGAGGACCCCGACGACATCACGGCCGCGCTGCGCGAGTACACCCCCGAGCAGCTCGACACCCTCCTCCGCGCCCTGCGCGCGGTCCATCCCACCAGTCAGCAGCTCGTGTCGCCCGATGTGGCGGCACGGCTCGCGAGGCTCGACCGGCACAAGTCGGCAGCCTGACCTCCCGCTCGCGGTAGCCGGAGCCACCAGCCGCCCGCTGAGACACGCGGAACCACTGGCAGCGCCACCACTCGACGACGCGCGGGTCCCATGGCCCATACGGGCAGAAAGGACTCAGCTTCGCCATGCCTGGCAGCTATGCACAGTCGGTCGCGGACCGACAGACCGCGGAGGTCGATGCCCTCCGTGCCTTCATCGTCGAGCGCTCTGCCGAGGGCGGCGTCCTCTCCCCGGAGGATGCCGAGGCCGCGGACAAGCGCGAGGCGGAGATCGAGCGTCTCGGCAAGGAGGTCGAGCGCGCGCTGCGTCTCGACAAGCTCGCCGAGGGCTCCGATGCCCTCCGTGCCCAGCTCGCGCCCACGGTCGAGCAGGCCCGCGAGGAGCGGCGTGACCCGACCGAGCGGGAGCTGCTCGCCCGGTTCTGGAAGACCGACGAGTGGTTCGGCGGCTTCGACACCTTCACCCGCGACGCGCGGCCCTTCCACGAGAAGTACACGCGCGCCATGGCCGGTCAGGCGGGCACCGCCATCGACCGGACCTTCTACGACCAGGTCACCATCTACGAGCGTGAGTTCATCCCCGTGATGCAGCTCGCGACCGTGCTGGAGACGCCACGCGGCGAGCCCATCGACCTGCCGCGGTACACGGCCGACCCGTCCACGGGCGGCACCGTGACCGCCGAGGCAGGGGGCATCCTGGAGGCCGACCCGACCCTCGGCGTCATCGCCCTGAACGCGTACAAGTACGCGGTCACCACGATCTGGTCCCGGGAGCTGGACACGGACAACGTGATCGGCCTCGAGGATCTCATCGCGATGGGCGCAGCGCGCGAGCTGGCCTTCCGGTACGGCGCGCACTTCACGACCGGCGACGACAACGGCAAGCCCAATGGCATCGTGACCGCGGCCACCGCGGGCGCGACCGCCATCGGCACCGCTGCCGGCGCAGGGCTCGGCGCTCCGTTCTTCGGCCCCCAGGACCTCATCGACATCGAGCTGTCCGTCCTGCCTGCCTACCGGCAGCGCCCGGGCGCCGGCTTCATGGTGTCGTCCTCGGCCCTCGCGAAGATGCGGAAGTTCCGCGCCACCGACGGCCAGTTCCTCTGGCAGCCGGCCGTCGCGGCGGGTCAGCCGTCGACGTACAACGGCTACCCCGTGTACGAGAACCCGGCGATGGCCGCCGCCGCGTCGGCGTCCAAGTCGGTCCTGTTCGGGGCCTTCTCGTCCTACATCATCCGGCGTCTGCCGATGCGGGTCGAGCGGTCCACGGACTACAAGTTCGCGAACGACCAGGTGGCCCTCAAGACGGTCAACCGGGTCGACGGCGACCTCCAGGACGTGACCGCCGTCAAGTCGCTGGTCTCCGCCAACGTGTAGCCGAAGGGGCGTCCGAGAGGGCGCCCCTTCCCCATCCCCGCATCCCCTCCATGGCCAGGCACCGGAGCGCCCCGGAGCCTGGCCTCCACGTGCCGGGCGCATCACCACAGGGAGGCGCTATCCCCGTGCGTATCAGCTGGTACAGCAATGCCCCGTGGGCACCCACGGGCTACGGCACGCAGACCGCGCAGGTCTGTCGTCGCCTCCGTGATGACGGCCACGAGGTGGCCATCCTCGCCAACTACGGCGTCAACGGCATGACCGCGGACTGGGAGGGCATCCCCGTCCATCCCGGTGGCGCCCATCCGTACAGCCTCGACGTGGCCGAGCAGCAGCACGAGATGCACCTCGCGGGCGATCCGGGATGGCTCATCGCCCTGTACGACTCGTGGGTGCTGGGAGCAGCCAACAGCGGCCTGCGGCGTGACGCGTGGCAGGGCCAGCACGTCATCGGCTGGACACCCATCGACCACTACCCGGTCCCGCCCGAGGTCGGCGCATGGTGCCGGACGCACCCGACCATCGCCATGTCCCTGTTCGGGCAGCGGTCGCTCGCCGAGCTGGACATCGAGTCGACCTACATCCCCCACGCCCTCGACCTGTCCGAGTGGCGCCCCACGCCGTCCGACGTGCGGTCCCGCATCGGCATCCGTGACGACCAGTTCATGGTCATGGTCAACGCTGCCAACAACGGCATCTCACCGCCGCGCAAGGCGTTCGTGGAGATGCTGTCGGGCTTCGCGCTGTTCGCTCGCGAGCACCCCGACGTGGTGCTCTACCTGCACACCGCGCTCAAGGGCGCCAACCGGGTCGACCTGCCGTTCGTGGCGGCCACCCTGGGGCTCGACCCGCAGCGCCTCAAGGCCGTGGGCCAGACGCCCTACGCGATGGGCATGTTCTCCACCGCCGACATGGCGCAGCTCTACACGGCCGCCGACGTGCTCCTGTCGACCAGCATGGGCGAGGGCTTCGGCATCCCGGTCATCGAGGCGATGGCGTGCGGCACCCCGGCCATCGTCACCGACTTCAGCGCGCAGCCGGAGTTGGTCGGCGAGACCGGGTGGAAGGTCAAGTACCAGCCCACCTACAACCACATGATGGGCTCGTTCCTCGCGACCCCATCCATCCCCGACATCCACCGGGCGCTCGAAGCGGCGTACGCCGAGTGGCACACCGACGCAGCGCAGGTCCGCTCGCAGACCGCCATCGCCCGTGTCCGCGAGGAGTACGACGCCGACCGCGTCTATGCCGAGCGGTGGCGCCCACTGCTGGCCAAGCTGGAGGCCGAGGCCGCTCCGAAGCCGTCACGCAAGGGCATGTCCCGCGGAGCCCAGAAGCGGGCGAGGAAGGCGGCATGACCGTCGTCGTCACCGGGGGCGCGGGCTTCATCGGCTCCCATCTTGTGGACCTGCTCAGGGACCGCGGCGCGGACGTGGAGGTCATCGACCGGGCGACCGGGTCGGACATCGAGCACGCCGAGTTCCCGGCCGCTGATGTCGTCTACCACCTCGCCGGCCCGGTTGGCCCGGTGGGCGTGCTCTCGCAGGCGGGCCGCATCGTCACCGACATCATCCGGGACGCGGCCATCGTCCGGGACGTGGCGCTGAGGGACGGCGCACGACTGGTGTACGTCTCGACCTCCGAGGTCTACGGTCCGCAGCCAGCAGGGCGGACCGACGAGCACGCTCCGCGCGTCATCGCCGCTGGCCACAGCGCTCGACAGGAGTACGCGATCGCGAAGCTGGCCGCCGAGACGATGCTCCTGAACACGCCGGACCTCGACGTGGTCATCATCCGGCCCTTCAACGTCGCCGGACCCCGGCAGCGGACCGAGGGCGGCTTCGTCCTCCCCCGCTTCATCGAGCAGGCGCTGGCGGGCAAGCCGCTGACCGTGTACCAGCCGGGCACACAGCGCCGGGCCTTCACCCACGTCCTCGACATCGTGGAGGGCATCGCCCTCGCCGCGAGCAAAGGGCGCCGCGGGCAGGTCTACAACCTCGGTAACCCGGCCAACGAGTGCGACATCCTCACCCTCGCGGCCGAGGTCATCGAGGCCACGGGCAGCACGAGCGCCATCGAGGTCGTCGACCCGGTGACGCTCCACGGCCCCGCATTCGCCGAGGCGCCGGACAAGGTGCCCGACCCCACCCGCGCCATCGAGGAGCTGGGCTGGCGACCGAAGCGTGACCGTCTCACGGTCATCAGGGACGCGCTGGCGTGACCGTCCTCGCTATCCCGTACCTCGCGGGGCATGAGGACCTGCGCCGCTGTCTCGACAGCATCGATTCCGATGTGAGCGTGCTCATCATCGACAACAGCGACTCCGGTGTCTCCGATATCGCGCCGCCGACGCTGGTGCCGTGGGTCATCGAGGTGCCGCACAACCTCGGGGTAGCCGCGTCCTGGAACCTCGCCATCAAGTCGTACCCACACGAGCCGGGATGGCTCATCGCCAACCATGACACCGTGTTCGCCCCCGGCGACCTCCAGCGGCTCATCGACGAGATGGCGACACCTGGTCCGCGCTGGGTCGGCATGAACGGCGACTGGCGGGTGTTCGGGATCAACGCCGAGTGCATCGAGCGGGTCGGCCTGTTCGACGAGAACTACGTCCCCATCTACTGCGAGGACGCGGACTACGAGTACCGCTGCACGCTCGCAGGGGTCCCCTGGTACAGCATCGAGGGAGGCGCCACGCATGTCGGAAGCGCGACCATCCGAGACCCCCGATACGCCGATGCGAACGCCCGTACCTACCCGGCGAACCGTGCCTACTACCGGGCCAAGTGGGGCGGCGACCTGCGGGGCGGCGAGCGGTTCACCACACCCTTCGACCGAGGCGGGTGGGTCGGCGAATGGACGCCCAACCTGTCCCGCCTGCGCGCGGACTGGTGTCCTCCTGACGACAGCACTGGACCCACGGAGTGAGTGTCGATGAGCTACGCCACGCTGGCCGGGGTCAAGGCACGCCTCAAGATCACCGACGCGACCGACGACGCCGTGCTCGACCCGATCGTGAAGGCGGCCGACGCGTGGGTGATGGGCCGGGTCGGGCTCGACATCGGTCCTTCCTCGGACACCATGCGCGTCTACGACGGCGACGGCACCGACACCCTGTTCGTGCCCGGTGGCATCCGGTCGGCTCCGTCGCTCGTGGAGACACGGGCGAGCACGGGCGACTCGTGGACGACCCTGACCGCGACCATCCTCCTGCGCCCCAAGGCGTGGGAGGTACCCCCGGGCTCGCCGCACACGTCGCTGGTCCTCGCGTCCGGCACGTGGCCGTGCGGGCCTGACACGGTGCGCGTCACGTCGTCCGCATTCGGCTGGTCGGCACCACCCCCCGACCTCGTGGATGTCGCCGAGACCCTCGCCGTGCGGGCGTGGAACGCGCGGCTGACCGGCCAGCGGGACGTGCTGGGCTCCGATGCACTCGGCAACCCGATGGTGTCGCGGTTCGTGTCGACCCGTGACCTCGATACCTGCGACCGCTACCGCTGGGCGAACAGCGACTTCGGGTACGTCTGATGGGCATCGACAAGCGCGCCATCAAGGCAGCCATCGCCCGCCAGTGCGCAGTGGCGCCCGGTGTCCGCAAGGCGACCAGCGTGGACCTCACCACGCCGACCATGCCACCCGAGGTGTGGGTGGAGATGGTGTCGTCCGACTCGCTCGAGGAGCACGGCACCGATGGCCGTGGGTGGGGCTACGAGGCGCGGTCGATGACGGTGCAGGGGTATCTCATCGTCCCCGGTCCCGGCGACCAGGGCAAGGCGTTCGCGATGGCCGAGCCCATCACCGACGCCCTGTTCGAGGCATCGCGGGACGGGTTGTCGCTCGGGCTCGACTACGTGCAGGACTGCGCGCTCGTGACCGCGGAGCTGGGCGACATCGACATCGGCGACGAGGTCTGGTACGGCGCGCTGCTGACGTGGCAGGTCCGCGTGCGTGAGTACGGCGTGGCCCGTACCGCCGACCCGGTGGGCTGGTCGTGACGGAGGACGTGGCGTTCCGGGTCACCGGCATCGATGAGCTGCTCGCGACCCTCGGCGCGCTCGATGAGAAGGGGATGCGCGCGCTGGCCACGAAGAGCATGAAGCGCTCGACGAAGGGGCTGGAGACCGCCATCAAGCGTGCCGCACCGGTCGGCACCGGCCACCGCCGCTCGTCGCAGGTCGGCAAGAAGGGCAAGCGCGGGCCGCTCGCCCGGAACGTCACGACCCGCAGCATCCGCCGCCGACAGGGCGAGCTGGTCGCGCTCCAGGTCGGCCCCCGCGCCTGGTACAAGCACTTCGTCATCCGCGGCACCCGGCGCCACGTCATCGAGGCGTACGACGCGCAGGGGGGGCGAGCGGAGCGGTCGAACCTCGCGGAGGTGCGCGCGGCACAGAAGGCCGGCATCCGACCACCGAAGCGGACGTACGACGCCGTCAGCGCCATCAACCGGCTGGAGGCCGGGAACCTGCCCGCATGGGGCACCGATGGCCACGCGCGAGCGCTGCGCTTCAACCGGCGCTACGTGTTCCGCGTCCGCCATCCCGGCGCACGCGGTAACGACTTCGTGGTACGTGCCGCTCGCGGCAAGGCGACCGAGATCCGCGATGCGCTCGCCGCGGACATCGAGACGAGGATCGAGGCAGCTCGAGCCTGACTGCGGCGGGTGACACCCGCCTGTCCATCACCCCTCCGAGGCGCTGCGGCAGGGATCGGCCGGGGACGTGCGTCCCCTGCATTCGGAGGGTCCGACCGTGGCCATCACGGGCACCATCCCCCTGTCCGGAGCGAAGGGGATCATCGAGGCATCCCGTGGCACGCCCGGGACCGTCACCCGAGTCCTGCCCATCCTGGGCGGCGACCTCAACGAGCACCGCGAGACGTACCGCCCCGTCGAGCACCGGTTCTCGCTCATCAAGAACTGGCGCAAGCCCATCGTCCAGAAGGTCTGGGCGGAGATCAGCGGCTTCGAGGTGGCCCCCACCTTCCAGACGCTGCCGTGGTACCTCGCCCACGCGGCGCAGGGCGGGGGCACGCCCGGGACCCCGTTCACCGCCCTCAAGCGGTGGCAGTTCCGACCGACGTCGGGGAGTGACGACCTCGTCACGTCCACGCTCATCGTGGGTGACTCCACCGGCAACTTCCAGGTGCCGTTCGCGCACATCAACTCGCTGGAGTTCGGCTGGCAGGTCGGCGGTCAGGCGACGCTCACGATGGACTGGATCGGCCAGCAGGCGACCCCTGCCGGTCAGGGCACCGCCACGACCGTCTACGACGCCGACGACATCAACGGCGCCCTCGCGAGGGCCTACATCGACACGTCCACCATCGGCTCCACGAGCGTGGCGACGGTGCAGGACTACAAGTTCCGCATCGAGAACAACATCGTCCCGTTCTTCGCCCCGGACGGCAACCTCTACCCCTCGGACTTCTACCGCTCCGAGTCGCGCACCGCGACCGTCGAGGCCACCCTCGCGTTCACGAGCACGACCGAGTACAACGCGTTCCGCGACGCCACGCATCGCAAGTTCCGCACCGTCATCCCGGGCGGGACCATCTCGGGCGGCACCGGCCTGTTCGGCGTGACCGTCGACTGGTTCGGCGAGTGGGACGAGGCACCGTTCGGCAGCACGGACGGGCTGCGCACCATCAAGGTCAAGGGCGAGTCCCGTGTCTCCACCGCGGACGGCACCGTGGACTGGGCCATCACCGTCGACAACGACCAGGCGTCGCACGCCTGACCATCCCCACGGAGGCGCTTCCATGGACATCCGCCGCTTCGAGCTGCCCGCTGCGTCCTCTGGCGAGGCGCAGTGGGCGGACATCCATCACCACCCCTCCCACGGCATGGAGAAGCAGATCGTCCGCTGGTCGCTCGCGGCCGAGTCGGACGGCGACCCGCTCAACTCGGAGGACGCGCTCATCCTGACGCTCGTCCACGAGTGGCATGTCCTGGGCCACGACGGCAAGCCCCTGCCGCTCAACCGGGAGGGCGTCGAGGCCGCGCCGGGCTCGATCATCGGCGTGCTCGCGGACCAGTGCGCGATCATCTCCAACGGCACCCGCGGCGATCGTGGCGTGTCCGAGGCATCGCGTCGGCTCCGATGGGTCGCCACGACCGTCCCGACCGACGAGAAGGACCGGGCGAAGCTGGTCAAGCTGGCCGACGACTTCGACCGGTTGACGAGCCCAAACCCGAAGAGCCAGACGGCATAGCGCCCGCCTGGCTCTCCCCCGTCCGCAACGCGTGGGAGGTGGGGGCCGGCATCGCCGACCCCATCCCCGGCGACGAGGACCTCGCGGACGCCATCCGGCTTGGCATGCCCGACCAGTCGGGCTCCCCGTGGTGGCGACCGTCCTCGCTCCGTGACATCGACGACACGCCCGTCCGCGTGCTGGAGCTGTACGACGCGTTCCGCTCCGGGCTGACGGTCCGCTCCTCGCCGTGGGGCTGGTGGACCACCAGCAGCGCCGGGCCATACGACCCCCGCGCGACCCGTGCCCACCTGTATCGCGTGACGTGGGACGACCCCCACGCGGGCCCCGCCAAGTGCGGCTACGAGCCGCCCGACGCCGAGTGGGAGCGACAGCCACCCGAGCCCGCGGCGGCCTGCCGTGACTGCTCGGGCGAGCGGGAGCAACGACAGCCACAGGGGTCCATCGGCGGCATCGACCTCGCCACACGACAGCCAGTGGAGGACGCATGAACAACGGCAACGTGCCCCTCGGCATCGTCGTGACCGCGGTCGACCGCGCCTCCGAGACGCTGTCTCGGGTCGCCGCGAACACCAAGCGCCTTGCCGCGACCTTCGACACGCTCAAAGGGCGGATCAAGAACGCCTTCCAATACCACGTCATCGATCGCGGCCTGCTCATCATGGAGCGTGGCATCACCGCGGTCGCTCGCGCCATCCCCGACCTCATCCGCAAGGGCGAGCAGTGGGCCGAGACGGTGGACTCCGTGGCCGACGCGACGGGCCTCTCGGCGCGCAAGGCGTCCGAGCTGGCCGCGATCCAGTCCGTCGTCGGCGGCAGCACCGAGGCGCTGTCACGCGGCATCGTCATCCTCGCCCGCAACGCCTCGACCAACCGCGAGGCGTTCGACAAGCTCGGCATCGCCACCCGTGACAGCAACGGGAGGATGCTCGACGCCTACACCATCTTCCAGAACGCGCGGCGGCGCATCTCGGAGACGGGCGCGTCCCTGCTCTCCACGGCAGCGGCACAGAGGGCGTTCGGGCGCGGCGGCGCGGAGCTGCTCGACCTGCTCACGCTCTCCAACGCCCAGTGGCGCATCTACTCGGAGGAGGCGCGTCGGTCCGGGCTCATCCTCACCGAGGCGGGCGCCAAGGCCGCGGAGCAGTGGGCACGGACCCAGCGCCTGCTCGGGCAGACCATCACGGGGCTCGGCGCGCAGATCCTCCAGGGCGCTGCTCCCGCGCTCATCTCGCTGGCCAACGGTGTCACGCAGGCCATCCAGCGCAACATGGACAACATCGTCCGGTTCGTGGTCCAGGCGGTCAACTTCGTCGGTGGCCTCATCGGCGGGTTCCTGGGCTTCGACATGGGGGCGGCCTCGGTCGCCGAGCGGGTGGACGACGCCGGGGACAAGGCCCAGCGCGCAGGCGGGAAGGTGCGCGGGCTCACCGAGGCGAGCCTCGCCAACGAGCGCGCGTCGAAGAAGGCCGCCGCGGGCCAGGACGCGTACAGCAAGAGCCTCCAGCGCAGCATCGACCGCATCGACCGCCAGCTCGAGGCCCTCGACCGGAGCGAGCGCAAGGCGGACTCGCGGCGCACGCAGCAGCAGCTCCTCGCGGACATCGCGCAGGCGCGCGCCGAGCTGGCCGACATCCGGTCCGACTCCATCTTCGCGGCGGGCATGTCCGAGGCCGAGGCCGAGCTGGCACGGCAGGCACAGTCCGCCCGCATCGTCGACGGTCAGAAGCGGGTCGCGGATGCCGAGCGCCGTCTCCGGGACGAGCGCCGCGGGCAGGAGCGGCAGGACCAGCGCGACCGCCTCACCGACCAGCGCGACCAGCTCCAGCGGATGCTCACGGCCCACCAGCGCGCCATGTCCCGCATCAGCGCATCGAGCGCGAGTCTCGGGCGCGGTCTCGGGGCATCGTTCCGTGCGGGCACGAAGCCCATCTCGGACCTCGCCGAGAAGGGCATCCCGAAGCTCTCCGAGGGGCTCCAGCAGGCGGCGAAGGAAGCACAGGCGGCGGGCAAGCAGATCGCGGAGGCCATCAAGAGCGCACTGTTCGGGGAGCCGACCCTCGCGATGAAGGGCGGCGTGGTCGTCACGGTCCGACAAGGCGGGCTCATCGACGGCATCAAGAAGCTCGTGGACGGCATCTCGTCCCTGTCGAGCTGGATCGGCGGGAGCAGCGGGCTCATCACGACCATCGGCGGACTGGTCACCGCTATCGGGGCGTGGAAGCTGCTCAACCTGCCGGGTGGCACGCCAGGCGGGACGCCTCCGGCAACGCCCGGCGGCAGCGGCAAGGCCCCGACATCGTGGCTGGGTAACCTCATCCGGGGCATCGGCACGGGCGCATCGCTGACGTTCGCCACGGACCGGCTCCGTCAGGACATGTCTGGCACGCAGCTCATCGAGCAGCTCGCCCGACAGCACGGACTGACGTCCGAGGAGGTCGCGCGCCTCACCCGCGCCAACTGGAACGGGGGCGGCGTCGAGGCTGTCCAGCGGGAGATGCAGGCGATCCTCAAGGCCCGTGCCAACAAGGGCGCCCGCGCAGGTCGCCGCTCCAACACCCTCGGCGGCGGCTTCGGTGGGTTCGACCCGCTCGGCATGCTGATGGGCACCGGCTCCACCTGGGGCGTCCTCGGCAGGAGCGGCGGTGTCGGTCCGGGCTCTCCCGGTGTGCAATCGCTGCCCGGCTTCGGCATGACCCTGCGACCGCTGGAGGGCGTGTTCCGGCGCTTCTGGGGCAGCGACAGCCCGATCGGCCGAGGCCAGCGCGAGGCCACCGACGCGAGCGCCACGGGCGCCACGTACCAGGCCGAGACCGCGGGCAACACCCAGCCCCTCGGAGCTGGCCAGATGGGCGTCAACGTCAACCAGTGGGGTGCCGGCAACCTGACCACGAAGGTGGGCGACTGGGCCGCTGGGCCGCTGGGGGTGTCCAACAACAACTTCCTGGCCATCGGCACCATCGAGAAGGCCAACATCAAGATCCCGATCAAGGCGAGCAAGGGCGACCTGCCGGAGTCCGTCGTCACGCTCAAGGGCGTGAAGCTCGACACCTCTCTGATGGAGCGGTGGCTCAAGCAGATCTACCAGAAGCAGACCTACAACGGCTGGACCGCCGCGTCGGCCGGGATGCAGACCCAGAAAGACACCGGGTTCATCAAGAAGTACACCGACCTCACTCAGGCTCGGATCGGCTCCGGCAACGTGAACACGCGCCTGTCCCAGATGCACGAGACGCTCAAGGACATCAAGAAGCAGGGCGGCGGCGGGTCCGGTGGCGGCCGAGCAGCTGGCGGCTATATCCCGCCCGGCTGGTCCGGCACGGTCGGCGAGACCGGCCGCGAGCACATCCAGATGTATCCCGGTGGCGGCGCGATGGTGACCAGCAACGCCAACCTGCCGAACGTCGCCCGCGCGAGCGGGGGCGGGGGCTCCGTGACGGTCGTCAACCACATCACGATCGACCGCTCCGCGATGCGCCAGATGCTCGCCGGCAAGTCAGCGACCACCTCCCTCAAGCCCGTCAGCTAGGAGACAACCGTGGGCGACAGCAGCTACGAGTTCACGGAGGGCTCCGGGCGCAGGCAGCGGACCTACCAGCGCACGGTCGCGGGGACCGCGGTCGAGGAGCTGACCGTCAACCTCACCGAGGCGACACTCCCCTCGTACACCATCACGACACCCGGCCTGCTCACGAGCACGGCCAACACGCACCTGCTCCAGATCATGGCCGGGGCCAGCAACCGGGTCGGCATCCGGCGCATCGTCGTGTCGCAGTCGGGGCTCGCAGGGGCAGCGTCCATCTCCCGGTTCCAGCTCCTGCGACTCTCCACGGCGGGCACGGGCGGCACCGCCTCGGGCACGCCGCTGCCGCTGGACCCGGCCGACGCCAGCCCCGGCGCCACGGTCCGTCATGCCCTCACCAGCAACAAGGGCACGGAGGGCGGGACCGTCTGGGAGGAGGGCATCAGCCTGCTGTCGGCGGCCACGCAGTCGACGCTCAAGACGGTGGAGTGGACGTTCGGCGCGGACGGCATCACCAAGGTCCCGTGGATCGCGGCGGGCACCGCCAACGGCCTCGCGCTCAAGGTGACGACAGCGGTCGGCACGGCACAGGTCATCGTCGCCGTGGAGTTCGTCGAAGCCGGCTGGGCGTGACCGATGCCGACCACGAACCAGCAGGGCGGGACCGCGACACCGGTCACCGTGCTCATCGGTCCCGGGTCGGCAGCGGGCGCCCCGTCCATCGACATCACCCGCCGCGTGGCCATCGACTCGCTGCGCATCGAGGAGACCGGCAACCACGACGCCGCCAACCTCGACATCGAGTTCCTGGACAAGGCTCTGGCGTACACGACCATCCGCGGCGAGTGGAAGGTGATGGTCCAGCACTGGGGCACCACCATGTTCCGGGGCTTCATCCGCTCGGCGCGTCCGGAGCTCCGGGCCATCTATCCGGCCTGGAACGCGTCGGCCGTGGACATCGGGTCGCTCCTGGACCGGTGCGTCATCAAGGTGACCGGCGTCAAGCGGACGAACGGCGAGAGCGACAAGGCGCGCATCCAGTGGCTCGTCAACACGTTCGGCCAGCCGCTCGTCGCCGAGGGCCTGACCGGGTGGGGGCGGGTACAGGTGCTCAACGCGGCGATGCCCAACCAGTCGTTCCCGCCGAAGCTGACGCTGCGGCAGGCCATCGAGCGGGTGCTGGGCGCATCGAGCGACACGTCGGACTACTACGTGGACTACGTGCCCCGCATCCACACGCTCGACGACGACAACCCGGAGCCGGAGGCGGCACCGTTCGCGGTGCGCATCCAGCCGAACCCAGGCGCCAACTCCATCGCGCCCGAGGACTTCACGTTCGAGTGGGACAGCAGCGCACGCCGGTCCGGCTACTACGTCCAGGGCAAGAACGCCACCGGCTCGGGATGGGTCACCGACCAGACGCTCAACCTCCCCGGCCCGTGGAGCGCGGACCTGTACGGGGCATCGGAGGACTACCTGTCCGCGCCTGACGCGGACACCGTGGCGAAGCGCAACCGGGTCGCTCGAGCTGCCCTGCGCGACACCCGCAACCCCGTGCCGCGCGGCTCGTTCCGCGTCACCGGGGAGTCGCAGGTCGTCAACGCCGGCGTGCGCTGGCAGGCGGGGCAGCTGCTGTACGTCTGGAGCGTCCCCCACGGGCTCAACGGCTCGGGCACGGACCCGGGACCATGGGCGGGCAAGAGCGGCGGGCGACAGCTCCAGCCGTTCCGGATCATCCGCGTCACGACCTCGTTCCTCGCGGGGGGCCACGAGCGGTCGATGGAGATCGAGTTCGGGGGTCGCAGGCTCATAATGTATGGGGGCGCAGGATGAGCGGCGTCGGCTACAACCCGCTGGAGAACCTCGTCGGGGGCGGCATCGACGACATCCGCCTCACCGACCCCGTCACCGGGGCGGGCCTGTTCACCCCGAACACGGACCCCACCGTGGTCGGCATCGACCCGCTCACGGGGCTGGATGCGCCGATGGGGACGGATGTGTTGTTCGGCTCGATGGTCCGCCGGCTGTTCACAGCCGGCCTCTACAACGCGGACTTCTCGGTGCCGCCGCCGGACCCCGCGATGCCCATCAACAGCGACCCATCGAGCGCGGACTACAACCCGCTGCCCTGCTGGCGCCTCGTCGACGGGAGCAACGGCAGGGTGACGGTGTGGTGGGAGGCGGACCCCGATGCGCCGGGAGGCGGCCAGATCCGTTTCGACCTGACCCCGCCGGACGACGTGGTCGAGGTGTACCTGGAGCAGTTCGCGGACGCGCTCGGCAGTCCGTCCCGCATCTATGCCACGAGCCCGCTGTCCACCTGGACGTCGGTCGGGGGCAGCTTCAGCGAGAGCGTGTTCTCGCGGACGCAGTACGTGCGCTCGGACTCGGTGACGCCGACCGGGACCCCCCACCAGTACATCCTGGGCCTGAACGGCTTGACGCCGGTGTCTCCCTGGACGCTCCAGTACGACGTGTCCGGCCCCAGCCTGACGGCCCCCGCGGATGCGGGCCGCGTGCGAGTCGAGGTCGGCATCCGACAGGAGTCCGTGTCGGCGTACTCGGGCTCGGTCATCCTCCACGAGGCGGCGCTCGTCCGTGGCACGGTCCAGTCCCTGATCGTCGACGACACGGCCCCGGACAACCCGCCGGGTCTGCTCTACAAGCGCGATGCCATCACCTATCTCGCCGGCTACGGCAACCCCGACTCCACAGGGTATGTCGCGGTCGAGTCGGTGATCAGCGGTGCCGCCGCCAACCGCGTCCGGCTGGGCGGGAGCCTCGTCTTCGACTACGGCTCCTGGGTCTCCCTGGGCAGCAACCCGAACGACTACTCCCCGACCTCCTGGCAGCACACGTCGAACATCTACATCGACGGGGGCGGCTCCAACCGGACCATCTCCGGCTTCGCGGCACCGACCGGAGGCGCGCCTGGTGGGGTCGGCACGACCCGCCTGATCTGGAACTTCGGGACGACCAACAACATCATCCTCAGCCACAACGACATGGGGTCGTCGCCCAGCAACCGCGTCGTCCTGCCGAACAACGCGAACCTGACCATCCGCCCACGTGGCGGCGTGCTCCTCCAGTGGTACGGGGACAGCGGCCACTCGAACCTGCGATGGAGGGCTTTGGAGCTGTGACCACGCTCACGGTCCCCACCGACCTCGCGGACGCCCTCGACGGTGCGTCCCGCCGCCTCCTCCGTGGGCGCGTCAAGGGCGACCCTGACGACCCGGACGTGCGTACCGATGGTGCCACGTGGGACCACTCGACCGACCCGCCCACCGTCACCTACCGCCCACCCCTCACCGCCGACGAGGAGCGCACCCTGCGCGAGGCGCTCGCGGGACTGCGCTCCGGCATCGATCCGGCCATCCTCGCGGCACGACGGGCCGACCTGACGGCGCTGCGGGCGTACGTCGCTATCGCGTCACCCACGGCCGCGCAGACCGCCGCAGCCACGAAGGCGATCATCCGTGTCGTCGGGATGCTCCTGCGCGACGACGAGTGACTTGTTCGCCACCAGGCGTTCCCCCTAGACTGCCGCGGTCAGCGACCCTCCTCGTGAGGATCGATGATGGCTGCCGGCGCGCCCCCTGCCTTCGGGCGGGGGGCGTTTCGGCGTCTGTGGCTATCGCAGCAGCACCCGGGTGGTCAAGTCCCAGTAGGTCTCACCATCGAGCACTCCGTCCCCGTTCTCGTCCAATCGGATGGTCCATAGCTGGGCACCGAGCGCCTGGGCCTGGAACACGACGGTGTACCGCTTTCGCTCGCGGGGGTCCAGTGCAGGCCACGACACGATCGAGGTCCCGTCGTACTCGACATCCAGCCTGCACTGTGGGCGACACCCGACGAACAGGAGCCCCGCGTCGGCGATCGCCCACATCGTGGGACGCTGGCGGCCGTCGCCCCGGTTGACGAGCGTCACCGAGGCCGTGACCTCATCGGTCAGCAGCGCTCGCGCGTCGTACACGAGTCGCCCGGTGGGCTCGATGCGACGAGCCACGGTCGGCCGGGGCGAGGGCGCGGCGGTCGGCCGGGGAGTAGGCGTAGCGCGCGCCGGCGTGGCACGAGGCGCAGCGGGTCGCGTGGCTGACGGCGCTGCGCCGAGCCCGTTGCAGGCCGATACCGTGGCGGCAAGGATGCCGACCGCCGCCAACCGCCGCATCCCATCCTCCCATCCCCGGTCCGCTCGCGGGTCCCCCACCCCGTGACGCCCCGGCTATGGACCGTGCCCTACCGCTCCGGCCCTGTCGATCGTACCGTCGTCCCCCGGACGGACGGGCTACTGGTGCCAGCGTACCTGTCTCGGCGGGCCGGCATCGTGCCGGGCAACCCCAGCCCAGTCGAGGAGGTGGTCATGGCGCATGGTCCGGTCCCGGTCGAACCCGCTCTGGTCACGGCACTACGTGAGGCACTCAATCGCGAGGTTGCAGAGATGCGACTTGCGCTCGGAGGGCTCGGATCTCCTCCCATAGCGGGGCGAGCGTCGCAGACACCACATCCGCCACCAGCTCCCGCTGAGCCTGAGCAGACAGACCGACCAGCGCGTTGATGGCGGCCGTCTGGTCACCGAGCGCGACGACCAGGGCGGCCATGTCGGCGGTCCCCTCCGGCTCTCGCGGCGCGGGGGACCCGAACAGCTTCTCCATCCCGTGGATCGTCTCCGGCTTGGGCCGGCGGGATGCCTCCCAGGTGCGGTAGGTCGAGTCCTCCGCGTCATAGCCCATCTCGCGCAGGCGCCGCGCCACATCCTCGGCCTTCCAGCCTCGGAGCTTGCGCTGGTCCTCGATCCATTGCGAGAGAGCGGGCTTCGTCACGCCCCCATCTAAGCACAGACGTTGCGCTTTTCGACATTTTCCTAGCGTGGGTACTTGCAACGTTGCGCAGCGTGGTGTAGAGTCGGCATCCTGATGGATGTCATGCAGAAGCCGACGACCGGACTGGAGCTCCGCCTCGAACGGGTCGCCTTGGACGTCAAGGTCAAGGACGTCGCCGCTGCGATGGGCGCGCCAGCGTCCAGCGTCTCGCGGCTGGAGAAGATGCGCCAGGTCACCGAGGCATCCGCGGCTCGCTACCGCGATGCATTGGCACGTTGCGCAGCCGTTGCAACGTCCGAGGTGGCCGCGTGACCGCACTCGCCGCGGTCTCCCGCCCGCCCCTCACGGTCATCGAGGGTGGCCGCAAGCGCGGTCGTCCGTCGAAGGCCGACGACGCCGTCCTCGAGCTGGCGATGCGGGCCAGCGAGGAGCAGGCGATGGACGTCGCGATGGCGCCCCTGCTCGACCGGCTGGAGGTCATCGCCCGCCACGCAGGCCCGTCGATGTGGCGGACCGTGGCCGAGGTCGTCCACATCCAGACCCGTCACGCCCGCCGATGGCAGGACGAGGGGGGCAGGGCGGCATGACCCAGACACAGGAACTCCTCGCCCTGCTCCGCGAGCGCCCCGAAGGGGTGACGCCGCTGGAGGCGCTCGACGAGATCGGGACGTTGCGCCTCGCCGCCCGCGTGTACGACCTCCGGGCCGAGGGCCACGTCATCGAGGACCGGACCGTGCCGGTCACCGCCCGAAACGGACGGACGGCGCACGTCAAGAGATATCGGCTGGTGGTCGCGTGATGGACGCCCTCCTCCTCGGCCTGCTGCTGCTCATCGTCTCGGCCGCCGCCC
Organism: Chloroflexota bacterium; assembly: GCA_019637815.1. Taxonomy (GTDB): domain Bacteria; phylum Chloroflexota; class Limnocylindria; order Limnocylindrales; family CSP1-4; genus JAFMJV01. The sequence continues at coordinate 10,365 of JAHBUZ010000032.1, read as the reverse complement.
TGCACCGTCAGGACCGCGGAGCCGTGCGGCATCCCCGGGAGCGGAGGCCATCGGCGTGGTGACCCACATCCGCGACCTGCTCGCCGTGATGCAGGACTCCACCCGACCGAGCACGCGCCGCCAGCGAGCGGCCATCGGCGTGCTCCTGTTCCTGGCCTTCGTCGCGCTGGCCGTCCGGCCGGCGTGAGGCGACACATGGAGGAGGAGATGACCGCTCGTTGTTCCCACCGCGTCAAGGGACCACGCCACCCGGAGCGGTGCGACCGACCCGCGACATGGATGTCCCGAGTGGCGGGTGAGCCGCTCTGTCGCAAGCACGCAGCCGCCGAGCGATACGGCGTGCAGGCGGTGCCGGCGTGACCCGCCTCCGTGACGCCATCGGCTGGTCGGCGCTCATCCTCACCACGGCTGCCGCGCTCGTCCTGGGCGCAGGCATCGCGTGGACCATCGTCGAGGCCGTGTGCCGGGCGGTGGGGTGGTGACGGTGACCTGCATCCACGACCGCGCCGCACGGCGCGTCGCGCGGCGTCAGGCCGCGTATCTCTCGACCCCGCCACGGACACAGGAGCGCTTCACCCGCGCCCTGCTCCTGGCCGAGGCCGCCCGCCTGCTGTGGCGCCTGGAGCGCCGGATGGGAGCACGTCCATGACGCACGCATCGAGCGCGCTCATCCGCGAGGTCGCGCGCGAGTGCGCGGACCGGGACGCGGACACCGACGAGAACACCAACACCGGGCGTGCCTACGCCCGCGGGTACGTGGCGGCGTGCGAATGGTTCGGCCGCCTGCTGGCGGCGCGCCTGCCCGACGTGGAGACCGAGGCGGCGCTGCTCGCGCTCCCCGGCGCCACGCGGGAGCAGGCCGCCCAGATCCTCGAGGACGCGGGAGGTGCGATGGCTGCTGTCGCCTGACCGATACCGAACGCAGAGACAGAACGAGAAGAAGGAAACCGAGCACAGATGTCCTTCATCGAGATCAAGCCCGGGCGTGTCAGCAAGACCGAGGGCGAGTTCTTCACCGGCCCGGCCGGCGTCCACCAGGTCGGCCTAGTGGAGATCACCGACCCCTACAAGTTCACGCCGAAGAGCGGCCCCAATGCCGGGGTCGAGCAGGACCGGATCATGTGGGTGTTCGCCATCGAGGACGGCGGCGAGCACGACGGGAAGCTCGTCGAGTACCCGACCAGCACCGCGACCGGTCCGAAGTCCAACATGTACGGCCTCCTCACGGCCCTGTTCGGCGGCATCGCGCCCCCCATCGGGACCAAGCTGGAGAAGGAGCAGCTCATCGGTCGCTCCTGCCTCGCCACGTTCACCCAGAACGGCGAGTACCTCAACGTCACGAACCTCTCGGCGCTCCCCGCGTCGATGCTCCAGCAGCGGTTCGCGCAGCAGACGGGGACCCCCACCCAGGGCACACCCGTGGCCGCCCCCGAACCCGCCATCGTCGCGGCCGGTGCCCCTGCCGCGCCCGCTGGCGACAACCTGCCCTTCTAGCCCCCAGTGAGCAGCGCCGAAGCCGTGGCACGCCCGACCGACGAGGACCGCATCCGAGCGGCCCTCTGGTTCGCCGAGCACGGCTTCGGCGTGTTCCCCGTCTGGTCCACCCGGGATGACGGCTCCTGCCGCTGCCCGGCTGGAGCAGCCTGCAAGCCCGCGGGGAAGCACCCCATCACCGCCAACGGCTTCCAGGACGCGACGCGCGAGCCGGAGCGCATCCGGACGTTCCTCTCCGCGGCGTCGCACCCCAACTACGGCCTCGTGTGCCCCGACGGCGTGTTCGTCTGGGACGTGGACGGCGACGGCCCGGCCCGGCTCCTCGAGCTGGAGGCCCGCTACGGCGCCCTGCCCCCGACCCTGCGCACCGACACCGCCAACGGTCAACACGTGTTCCTCCGCTGGCCTGATGCGCATCCCCGACCGCTCAAGCAGATGTTCGGCTACATCACCCGCTGGGGCAGCGGGGCAGCGGCCGGGTACGTCATCGGCCCCCGCAGCGTCCACCGGTCCGGGAAGGTCTACACGCCCGCTGCCGGGGCCACCGCGGACATCGCGGTCCTGCCCGAGACGTGGGCGCGCGCAGCGGTCGAGCCCGACCACTCGACGATCGTCATCACCGGTCCTCGCCCAGCCGAGGAGGTCCAGGTCGGGGGTCGGCACGATTGGCTCCGGGACCGGGCGCGCTTCTACGCCGGGACCATCCGCGACCCGCAGGTGCTCCGCGCCGCCGTCATGGCCGAGAACGAGCGCCTGAGCGTGCCCAAGACACCCGAGGAGGTCGACCGCGCCATCGGGGACGCCCTGACCAAGTTCCCCGCGGACCCGGTCGAGCAGGACCCCGAGACGGGGGAAGAGCACCCGGTGTACGGGGAGGCGGTCGGCCTCCTGCCTCTCCGGTCCGACGACGACCTGTTCCCCGCGGCCGTGCCGCGCGTCGCCTTCTCGGGCCTGTTGGGCGAGTGTGTCGACGCCGTGTTGCCCGGCACCGACGCGAGCGACGTCGGCATCCTCACGTCGCTCATCGCGTTCTGCGGCGTCCTGATGCCGGCCACGGGCTACTTCCAGGGTAACCAGACCAGCTCACCGTTCATCGCCATCGTCGGGACCACGGGTGACGGGCGCAAGGGCACGGCCATGAACCGTGCGAAGGATGCGCTGTCCCTCGTCATCCAAGCCAACAAGGTCAACGAGGTGCTGCTGGACGGCGTCAACAGCGGCGAGGGCCTGATCAAGGCGATCAGCGACCGGCGCGAACCGGTCACGGGCCTGCTGTTCGAGGAGGAGTACGCCAACCTCCTGGCATCCCAGGGACGCGAAGGGTCGACCCTCGACTCCAAGATGCGCGTCGCGTTCGACGGGCGGCAGCTGTCCAACCGGAAGGTCAAGGACTCCGACTCCGTGAACGGCTACTGGTTGGCTGGCCTCATCAGCGTGACGCCGGACGAGCTGAGATCGAAGGTCCCCAAGAACTTCATGAAGTCCGGCTCGGGAAACCGGTGGCTATGGGTGCCAGTGCGCCGGCGTCCCGTCGTGTCGAAGAACACCCCACCGGCGCTCCCCGAGGGGTTGGCCTTCAGGCTCCTCGACGCATACCGTGAGAACGGTCGGCGCCCACCGGAGCTGGAGACGGACGACAAGGTCTCGGACCTGCTCGCCGAATACGACGAGTTCCTGCGTGCCGGGGCCGTCGGGACCGCGTTCGATATGACCCGGCGATATGCCGCGATCGCGTATCGCATCGCGTTGGTGCATGCCGCCGCTGAGCGGTCGGAGACCGTGACGAAAGAGCACGCGTACCGGGCGCTCGCATTGACGGAATACGCCCGCGCCGGGTTGGAGTGGGTCTTCGGGAAATCCGTCGGCGACGAGGACACCACGCTGCTGGCTCGGCACCTGGAGGCGGAGGGGACCCTCTCGAACGCGATCATCAGCAAGTACCTCATCCGCATCCCCTCACGCCGCCAGGCAGCGACCGACGAGCTCCAGCGGCTGGGCATCGCGCGGGTCCGCCAGGTCGGGACCAAGGGGCGCAAGCGGACCGAGCTGGTGTGGGTGGACCGCCCGAAAGCCAACTTCCGCGACTTTTCCACGCTATTTGGGGGGTATCGAGAACAGGCACCTGCGCCGCCGAGCGTGGATAAGCGCGCAGAAGGTGCGCAAAAGGCGCGGGAAAGCCGCGCAGAAGGTGCGCAAAAGAGCGCGGAAGTCGATGTCGTCGACACCATGACCGGTGAGGTCGAACGACAGTCCGAGACCATCTGGTCGAGCGAGTGCAGCGACATCCCGGGGCACGCCGACCACCACCGGAACACGCCCAACGGGTGGGTCTGCGTGGACTGCAACAAGGCCCTGTGCTGGCGTTGCGGAGCAGGCCCGTTCCTGAGCCAGGACTTCCACGACCGACATGTCGAGAAGGAGCACCCACCCCGTGCACCGCGCAGACGATGACCTGTACCGACGACTGGAGGTCGACCCGCTCGCCAGGGCGGAGGTCATCGCGGCTGCCTATCGAGTCATCGCCAAGTCACTGCATCCCGACACATCCGGACGAGACACGACCCGAGAGATGGCATCACTGAACACCGCATACGAAACGTTGAGGGACCCGATCAGACGAGCGAGCTACGGCCGGACCAGACGACCGATCGCGCAGGAGGAGACATCCGTGGTCATGAGCTTCGGGAAATACAAGGGACAGCCGATCACATCGGTTCCGACGAGCTACCTGCTGTGGTGTCAACGCGAGCCGGAGAACGAGGACTACCTGTTCGATGTGACGCAGGAGCTTGTCCGGAGAGGGGCACCACAGTGACCTTCATCACCATCGAGGGGGGACCACGCAACGCCGAGACCGACCCCCGGAGCGGACTCCGGTGGTACGACTGGCAGGGCCGGAAGCTGCTGTCGGTGACGAGCGTCCGGAGGTCCGTGGGGCTGCCCCACGGACTCCACCAGTGGACCCTGTCACAGGTCATCGACCGGGCGGTGACCCGGCACCCGGAGTTGACGGCGATGCTCCAACGCGAACGCCGGCCACGGGAGCGGGTGCTGGAGAAGAACCGCATCGAGGAGGCCCGCAAGTGGCTCCGGAAGGGTGCCACCGAGGAGCGGGACCGGGCCGCCGCCCTGGGCACGGCCGTCCACGAGCTGGCGGCACGGGGGACCCTGCCCGACGAGGTCCCCGACACGGTCCCGGTCCAGCAGTCCGGGCAGGAGGCCATCGTCCCCGGTGCCCTCATCCGGCCCCGGCTCGTGCAGTACCACGACTTCGTGACACGGAGCGGGCTCCAGGTCATCGCCGCGGAGCCGCAGGTCTGGAACCTCACCGTGGGCTATGCGGGGTCGGCGGACATCCTGGGCCGGTTCCCGGACGGTCGGATCTGGCTGCTCGACCTCAAGACCGGGGACGACACCTACAACGACTACGCCCTCCAGCTGACCGCCTACCTCCACGCGGAGTTCGTCGGCCAGGACGGACGGGTCGACGACGGGTTGACCGCGTTCCTGCACGCAGCGGCGGGGATGGCGGTCGTGCACCTCAACGAGGACTGCTGGGAGCTCCACGTCATCCGGGACGACCAGGAGACGTGGGATGCCTTCCGACACCTGGTCTCCGTGGCCCGCTGGATGCAGGCCCACCCGACCGGGGCATCGGTCACCACCGGCACCCGCCACAACCGACGGGCGGCAGCCGCATGACCCCCGAGCGACTCGCCGAGATCCGGCTCAAGCACGCGAACCCCGGGCATCTGAACGGATGGCGCTGCGACGCCTGCGAACTGCTGACCCTCGTGCCGGTCGTCGAGCAGGCACGCGTCTGGGGTGAGCTGGAGGCCCGCGGGGGCACGTCGCTCATCCGGGAGCGGTGGCGCGAGCGCGACCGGCTCATCGAGATGGCCGAGCGTGCGATCGAGCCCGACGCCACCCCCCACCACGACACCCCCGAGGAGCGACCCGATGCAGCGTGACCTGACCGACATCGTCACCGGAATGCTCCGCAGGAGCCGTGACGAGCACCCCCAGAGCCGGACCTGTCCCGGATGCGGTGCCGACCTCCAGCGGGTCGCGCTCATCGCGGTCGCGTACATCTGGACCGGCTGCGAGTGCCGGGTCGCGATCGACTACGACCACCTGTACGAGCAGCTCTGGCACATCGAGTGCCTGCGCAAGTCGGAGGCACCCGTCCGATGACCGCCCTCCTCACCGACACCCCGCGACCGGGGGATGTGCTGACGTTGGATGACCTCGCGGCGCTCGTCCCCGTGGGGTGGGAGTTGGAGATCGACCGGTACGCGTTGACCGAGGGATGGTGGGTCATCATCCGCCACCCAGGTCTGGGTAAGGGCATCGCGGCACCGGGCGTGAGCGGGTCCGGACGGACCGTCGCGGAGGCGGTCGCTGTCCTCGTCTCCAATCTCGACGGAGCCCGACGCCCGACGGATGTGTTCTGGGTCGCGTACGCCCGAGAGCCCCGATCCGCGGCGTGGCGAGACAACCAGCCTGACGACAGCCGGGCATGGCTCGGCTCGGAGGAGCAGCCCCATGCCTGAGACCCTGCCGGACATCCTCGCGGCGGCAGCCCACGACGTCGGGCTGTCCGACCCCGGCCACTGCCTGCACAACGCCTACGGCTCGGAGTGCGTCGATGTGATGAGCCGTGTCCTCGACGCCATCCCCGCCAGGGACCGCGAGGCGTGGGAGCGGGCGCTGGACCCGGAGTACATCACGGTGCGGCAGAGCCGTGACGAGCATCCCCAGAGCCGGACCTGTCCCGGATGCGGTGCCGACCTCCAGCGGGTCGCGATCATCACCATCGCGTACATCTGGACCGACTGCGAGTGCCGTGTCGCCATCGACTACGACCACCTGTACGAGCAACTGTGGCACATCGACTGCCTGCGGGAGACGCCACGCAGCCGTCTCGCCCAGCTGGACCCCACCCGATGAGCGACCTGCGGGCGCTGGCAGCCAAGGCGTGGCCCGGACCGTGGTTCGGCAACGGGCCGAACGATGGCAAGGCATCGGGCGGTGGACATCGGTACTGGGTGCACGCCGCTCCGTCCTCGTTCGTCGTCGCGGATGTGTTCCGGGAGCAGGACGCTCGCTACATCGCCGCCTGCGACCCCCAGACCATCACGGCCCTCCTCGACCGAGCCGAGCGGGCGGAGAAGGCGCTGCTCGATGCGTACGGGCTGCTCCCGGTCGACCGGCTGCGCCTGCTGCGTGACGGGACCAACGACGCCGCCCGCGCTGCCCTGGAGTCAGTCAAGTGAGCGGCGTGAGCGAGCGGGAGGCGGATATCCGGGCGTCGTGGGAGGACGACGACGACCGAGACACGTTCCCCATCGGGGACGACATCCGGTTCCTCATCAAGGCCCTCGACGCCGAGCGCGATCGTGTCCGCGTCCTCGCGGCTGCGAGCGACCACGTGGCTGATGTGCTGACCCGGACGAGCATCGCGCTGCACCGGTGGCACGCACCCGAGCCCCAACGGCACGCCACCGCGGGCGAGATGGCCGATGCCGCATCGCGCTGCTCGCAGCCGTCCTGTCGAGAGGCACGCAAAGCGCTCGCCATCCACATGGCAGCCATCAAGGGGGCACTGACCGATGCAGCCTGACCAGCCCCGCTGCGCCTCGTGCGGGCACGAGCGGATCGAGCACTTCGCGGGCGTGTCCAACCCAATGTGCTGGCGCAACGATTGCTCCTGCGCCGGCTGGCAGGAGCCCCCGTCCGCCAACGAAGTGCCAACGAGCGCCGATGTGGCAGTCCGGACGCCGGAGGCGGCGCTGGCGAAGGCGTGGGATCGACAGGTCAGGCGGACGGACATGGCGTTCGTGGACCCCGAGGCGAGCGTTCAGGTCATCGAGGAGCTGGGCCGGCTCGGCTGGAGCCTCGTTCGCACCCCCACCGATGGCGACCTGACGGGGGACGAGGCCGAGCGTCGGTACGAGTCCCTGATGCGCATCCTGCCCGACTCGTTCTTCCCGGAGGGCTTCTGGCCGTTGGTCCGGGAGTTGCAGGCCATCGAGCAAGCCGCGATCAAGCGGGATCACGACCGTGGTTGACCGCGTGGCGAGGTATAATCAAGGGGCCGAGTACAGCGGTGCCATCACGAATACAATGCCTCCGTCCCCCGCTCGGCTGTACTCCGGGTCGGGGGACGTTGCATTCCGGAGTACAGACGGAATGGACACGAACGAACGCATGCGTCGGATGGGCGCTCGGGGACTCGCGTCTCGGTGGGGGAGCCAACTCGACCGGTTCTGGGGGTACGTCGATCGGGGCGCCGACGACGAGTGCTGGATTTGGCGTGGGCCCACCTACGTCGGTGGATACGGACGACTGTCAACGCCTGGTGGCAAGCACGTTCGGGCGCATCGGTTCTCGTACGAGTTGGCGACCGGCACCAGCCTTGCCCCTGGGCTCGTCATCAGACACACCTGCGACAGGCCGCCGTGCGTCAATCCTGCGCATCTCCTTCCTGGAACCCAGAGGGAGAACATCGCCGACATGATGAGCCGGGGCAGGCATGTCGCCCCGAATGGGCTCTGGGAGGCCTGCGCCCACGGGCACGCATTCGACGAGCAGAACACTTGGTTGTCCAAGGTCGGCAAGCGCGTGTGTCGTGCCTGCAAACGGCGCTACCACGCTGAAGCCGAGGAGCGGCGGCGAGCGGCGGGCCTCCCCCCGCGGAAACGCATTCGGTCACGCGCCGCCCCCGGGCGGGGAGTGGCCAAGTGAGCGGTGCCGCGGAGCAGCGCCGCCGGGAGCGGCACGTAGGGGCAGCGGTCCGCGCCGCCCTTGAGTCCAGGGTCCCGGCCGTCGCCGACCTCATCCACGAGGCGTGCGTGTCGGAGTGGGAGCGTCGCGCATCCCGTCATCCGGGTCGTGCGCTCACCCTGCACGGGCCGGACGCCCACGTCGGGGCTGCTCGCGTGGTGCTTGGGCTGGAGACGGGGACGTGAGCACCGACGCCCTCATCGACCGCCTCACCATCCCCGGGCGCGTCCTGTCCCTGCGATGGAGCGAGGACACGCAGCCATCTGGCCCCGGCTGGGTCGCCGCCTGCTGGAGCGCCGAGCCGGCCACGACCCGACAGGTCATCGAGGTGGTCGCATCCACCCTCACCGAGGCGCTGGAGCGACTGGCCGCACGGCTGGGGGTGGGCGATGTCTGAGGTCATCAACCACTCTCAAGATCTTAGAGCAGGCCTCCTCATCGAGGTCATCGGCACCCCCGCCCCGCAGGGGTCGAAGCGGGCCTACGTCCGTGGCGGCCGGGCCGTGCTCGTGGAGTCGTCACCCGCCGTCCGGACGTGGCGCGAGGACGTGCGTGCCGCCTGTCGCGAGCAGTGGCGTCACAACGTGCTGACCGGCCCGGTGCACATCGCCGTCGCGTTCCGCTGGCGTCGTCCGAGAGGCCACTACGGGCGCCGTGGGCTGCTCCCATCGGCCCCGGAGCACAAGGTGACCGCCCCGGACCTGGACAAGGTGCTGCGGGCCACGCTCGACGCGCTGACGGGACAGGTGCTCGCCGACGACTCGCTCGTGGTGGCCGTCCGCACCGGCAAGGCGTGGGCCGGCGTCGACGAGCTCCCCGGCGCGACCATCGTCATCACGCCCCTGCACGACGGGGGTGAGGGGTGAGCGGCACCGCCGAGCAGGCCCGCCGCTCCCGTGCCGTGGCGGTCGCCCGTCGCGCCTGCGGGCAGGACATCGACCGCCTCGCGGTGTGGGCCGCACGCTACGCCCTCGGGCGCCGGACGTACGCGGTGTCGGACGTGACCGACGTCCTCGCCCGCCACGCCGCCGACCTGTCGCCCCGGACCCGTCTCGCCATCGTCCGCGACATCGACGAGGCCGAGCGCGATGAGCGGCTCGGGGACCCCTGCGACGCCGAGGCGTGGCGGATGCTGCGGCTGGTGCTGCGGTGAGCCTCATCATCGACGCCCTCACGCACCCCCTCCGCCACCGTCGCTGCGCCCACACCTGGTCCGGCGACCGCTGCTCGAGCTGCCGCATCCGGCGCGACGACGCCACCACGCCCTATGCCCCCGCCGTCAGCCCCCACACGGGCGGCGTGCCCATCGGGCAGGCGACGACCGTGATGGCGCCACGGGAGCGCACCGGGGGCTCGTCACGGAGCGAGACCTGCGCCCGCGGTCACGCCGAGTGGCGGGCTCGACCGGACGGTCGCCGCTACTGCGCTGCGTGCCAGAGGGGGCGAGTGTGAGCCTGCCGACGCCGTACTACTCGGACGAGATGACGACGCTGTACCTGGGCGACTGCCGGGAGCTGCTGCCGGCAGTCGATCCGGTGTCCCTCGTCCTGACGGACCCGCCGTACGGCATCACCTACGTCAGCAACAGCGGGGCCGGGCGCGGGACCACCCCTATCTCCAACGACGGCACGCGACTGTCCCTGCGTCTCTACCGTGAGGTCGTGCCGGTGATGAGAGCCGACCACATCCTGTGGTTCACGCGGTGGGATGCATGGCCGGACGTGTGGTACATCCTCGGCGCCCACCACCCGCTCCGAGGGCTGCTCGTCTGGGACAAGGGGTCGCCAGGGATGGGCGACCTCGAGCACTGGGGGCCGAGCTACGAGCTGATCGCATCGGCCGGCAACGGCAGGATCACGGGCGGCCGTGATGGCAGCGTCCTCCGCTACAACGCGCCGCCCTCCCGCGACCGTCTCCACCCGACCCAGAAGCCGGTCTCGCTCCTGTCGTATCTGATCGGCAAGCTCGACCCGACGAGCGTGCTCGACCCCTTCGCAGGCTCGGGCTCCACCCTCGTGGCCGCCAAGTCGCTCGGTCGTCGCTCCATCGGCATCGAGATCGAGGAGAGATACGCGGAGATAGCCG
>JAHBUZ010000031.1 GCA_019637815.1 Chloroflexota bacterium | reverse complement strand
GCGAGTATCTGGGGATACTTGCTACGTGATGGTAACCAGTATGCACACCGATGTCCGACCGGTCCCGGCGTGGCTCGTGGGGGTGGCCGCGTGGCTGCCCGCCCTCGCGCTCCCGGTGAGCCTGCAGGAGCGGGTGCTGCTGGTCGCCCCGCTCGTGGTCGTGCCGGCGCTGCTGGCACGCCTGCCGGAGCGGCTCATCACGGGACGCCGGACCACCCGCGATCCGGGCCCGTGGTGGGCGCTCATCGCCGCGTTGCCCCTCCTCGTGGCGATGGCCCTGCCGCGTGGCCCGGTCGCGGCCGGGCTGGTGATGCCCTGGGTCGTGGTGGTGGTCGGTCTTGCGATCGCCGGTATCCGCGACGCGCTCGGGGGCATGCCATCCGTCCTGCGACCGGGCTCGGCGGGGCGGCTCGCCACGGATGCCGCGCTCGGGGGTCTCGCGGTGGGCGCCGGCTCGCTGCTCATCGATCGATCGGGTGTGTCCGTGCCGCCGGTCTCGTCGGTCATCATGACGCTCACCGCCGTGCACTTCCACGTGGCCGCGTTCGGGCTGGTGGCCATCGCGGCGCTCGCGGCGGCTCGGCGGCCAGGGGTCGTCGCGTGGCTCGCCATCGGTTCGATCGTGGTGGGGACGGCGGTGACCGCGCTCGGCTTCCTGGTCGTGTTCGCGTTCCAGTGGGTGGGTGCCGTCATGGTCGGCTCCGGCGGCCTCGTCGTGGCCGCGCTGATCGCTCGCTCGCTGGTGGGGACGACGGGTCCGACGCTGCTCGTCGGGGGTCTCGCGGTCGTGGCGCTCGCCATCGGCATGGTCCTCGCCATCGCGTGGCCGACCTCGCTGGTGCTGGCGCCGGGTCTCCTGGACATCGATCTCATGGTGCGCACGCACGGCGTCCTCAACGCGACGGCGGTGGTGGTGCTGGCGCTCCTGCCGTGGGATCGCGTGGTGTCGCCGGATGCTCGCCGGGCCGCCCCGGTCACAGGTCCGCGGCCATGAGGGTCGCGGTCACCGGCGCATCGGGGTTCGTGGGCAGCGCGCTCGTGGAGCGGCTGCGCGCGGCGGGCCACGACGTGGTGCCCGTCTCGCGGCGTCACGGCATCGACGTGCAGGATGCTGCCGCGCTGCATGCCGCGTTCGAGGGGTGTGAGGCCGTCGCTCACTGCGCGGGCATCAACCGCGAGATCGGTCGTCAGACATACCAGCGGGTCCATGTCGACGGCACGCGGGCGGTCGTGGCGGCGGCCGAGGCGGCCGGGGTGGAGCGACTCGTGTTCGTGAGCTTCCTGCGGGCCCGACCGGATGGGCCCGCCGCCTACCATCGGTCGAAGTGGCAGGGGGAGATCATCGTGCGTGGATCGTCGCTCGACTGGACGGTGCTCAAGCCGGGTGTCATCCACGGTCGCGGCGACCACATGCTCGACCACCTGAGCCGTGCGTTCCACGCATTCCCGGTGTTCGCCACGGTCGGCATCCGGGGTCGTGCGCAGCGACGCGTCGCACCCATCGCGGTCAGGGACATGGCGCGCGTGCTGGAGGCCGCGGTGATCGGCGACCCACGGCTGTCCCGCCGGACGCTGGCCGTACTGGGCCCCGAGACGCTGCCGCTCGACGTGGCCGTGCGGCGGGTCGCGGATGTCGTCGGGCGGCGGCCATGGTTCGTGCCGCTCGCCACGCGCGCGATGGTCGCGTTCGGCTGGCTGACCGAGCGGGTCATGCGGGTGCCGCTGCTGGCCGTGGCCCAGGCCCACATCCTCATCGAGGGGGTGACCGATGTGGCGCCGGACGCCGAGGCGCTGCCCGATGACTTGGCGCCCACGACCCCGTTCTCGGTGGCGGTGATCCGGGCCGGTCTGCCGGAGCCGGGCGGGTTCGGTCGTGCGGACCTGCGATGCTGCCTGTCGCGGGGCGCCGATGGAGGTGTGGCATGAAGGTCGTCATCGCGGGTGGCTCGGGGATGCTCGGTCGGGCGCTCGGTGCGTCGCTCGTGGCGGACGGGGTCGACGTGGTGCGGCTGTCCCGTCGTCCGGCGGCGAACGTGTCAGTGGACGCGACCGGGACCGACCGCATCGTCCCCTGGGACGGGCGCACCACCGATGGCGCATGGACGACCGAGCTCACGGACGCCGATGCGGTGATCGACCTGTGCGGCCTCTCGGTGGGGACCTGGCCGTGGACCTCCGGGACGAAGGCACGGCTCCGGTCGAGCCGGCTCGAGCCACGGACCGCCCTCGTGGACGCGATGCGCGGGCTGCCCGCCGACCGACGACCGCGCACCTTCATCGCGATCTCCGGCACCGATGGGTACGTGGGCTCGGACGAGGTCCCCGCGGATGAATCGACACCGCTCGCGGACACCTTCCTGGGCCGGCTGTGCGAGGACTGGGAGGCGGCCGCGCTGCCCGCGCGCGATCTGGGTGTCCGGGTCGTCCTCCCGCGGACCTCGGTGATCGTGGGACGCGGTGCGCCCGTGCTGGCGCGACTGACCCTGCCGGTGCGCCTGTTCGTGGGTGGCCGCATCGGCTCCGGGCGGCAGTGGTTCAGCTGGGTCCATCTCGACGACTGGCTGGCCGCGATCCGACTGCTGCTCGACCGGACCGATGTCGAGGGCGTCGTGAACATCGCATCGCCGGGCGCGCTCCAGCAGGCCGAGGTCGCGCGAGCGCTGGGCCGGGTGCTGCATCGACCGAGCGTCGTGTGGACGCCCGGGTTCGTCATCCGGCTCGCGCTGGGCGGCCAGTCGGACCTCATCCTCGGCAGCCGACGAGTCGGTCCGGCGCGGCTGTGCGACCTCGGCTTCGACTTCACCTGGACCGACTTCGAGGCAGCCGCCCGGGAGGCGCTGGGATGAGCGGCCTGCGGGTGCGACTCGGGTTCGCGTCGGCGGGTGCGGCGGCCGCTGTGTTCTCGGCTGCCGCCCTGGTGCCCCTCTTCCTCGTCATCGGGGGGCGGTTGCAGGACTACCTGCCCATCGTGTCCATCGACCTGCTGTTCGTCTCGGCGGTCGCGTTCTTGGTGGCTCGCCACATCGTGCCGCGCCGGACGGGTGAGGAGGCGACCGGCGCGGCGGCCAGGGTCGCGTTCGTCATCTGGCTGCTCATGTGGGTGTGCGTGGTCGGCCTCACCCTGGGCACGACGGTGGTCACCGTGTGGAACGGCACGGACCCGATAGGCGCCGTGGGCCTCCTGCTGTACGCAGCGGCCTATCAGCTCCTGTTCACCCCGATCCTGCTGCTGGCCCTCGTGGTCCAGCTGAGCATCGCCGCCCTCATGTGGCGTCGGCTGCACCGCCGCGATCGGCACGGGATCGCGCCATCCCGACCGACCTCACGTGACCGCCCGGCAGGCGATGCGACGACCCGTCGGAGAGGCGCCCGAGCCGGGCTGGTCGTGGCCTCGCCCATGGCGTTCGGAGCGATGGGCATCGGGCTGTTGGCCGGGGTGACCACACCGGCGCCGTTCGGTGTGCTGGTCCATCCGGCGATCTGGATCGGCTGGGTGATCGCCGGGGCGACGGCCGTGACGGCTGCGGTGCTCGGCGCCCTGTGGGCTGGTCACACCGGTCGGCTCGCCGTCGTATCCATGGGCGTCGTCGCGGTCCCCGTGGGCGCTTACGGACTGTGGCTCCTGGGAGTCGCCGGTGACCACCTGTTCGGCGCCCAGCCCACGAGCGACCTCGGGACGGTGGTCACCGCTGGGTCCATCGGGGTCATCCTCTTTGGCGTGCCAGCGTCGATCGTGACCATCCCGCACGCGTTCGCCTGGCGCGCGCTGACCCGTCGATGGACCTTGGAGACACCGCGATGACGACCCTGCTGGACACACCGCCGATGCCGCTGGGGCGACTCGCTGCGCTCACGACGCTCGAGGACATCGCGATCGTCACCTATGACATCGACCCGGCGCGCCTCGCGCGGGACCTGCCTGCATGGCTCGTGCCGGATGTCGTGACCCTCGCTGATGGTCGCGACCGCGCCCTCATCTCCGCCGTGACGTTCCGGGACGTGGACTTCCGTTTCCGGCTGGCGCCGTTCGTCAAGGCGGGCATGGTCCAGACGAACTACCGGGCGTACGTGCGGACCCGCGACGGCCGCCGGGCGGTCTGGTTCCACGGCAGCACCCTGTCGTCCGAGCTGGTGCGGGTGCCGCGACTCCTGTGGCGGATGCCCTGGTCGAAGGCGCCCGCGACAGTCGACGCCGTCTGGGAGGCTGGTCGATGCCGGTCCTGGCGAGCGCGTGCCGTGGGTCCCTGGGGTGGTCACGAGGTGACGGTGGAGGGGACCGACGAGCCGATGGGCACGCTCGATGGCTTCGCGGATGCGACCGATACCGCCCTTGCGCTCACCCACCCGCTGGCCGGCTACTACCGCCGACTCGATGGGCGCGTCGCGGGATACCGCGTCTGGCACGCACCGATGCATCCGACGCGGGGACGGGTACTCCACGCGCGATACGACGTGCTGGAGGACCTGGGACTCGTGGCACCCGGTCAGGCGGCCCACTCGGTGCTGCTGGAACGCCGGTCCGACTTCCACATCCACATGCCGCCGAGCCTGCTGGACGGCCCCCTCGACGACTGACGGACCCCGATCGCCACGGCCGAACCCGGCCGATCGTACGGGTCGTGGCGATCGTTCCCACGTATGATGGGAACATGAAGCAGGTCGGTATCCGTGAGCTCAAGGACAACCCCAGCGCTGCGCTGCGGGCCGCTCGTCATGAGCCAGTCCTCATCACGAACCGGGATGACCCGGAGGCCGTGATCCTGTCCATCGCGCAGCTCGATGAGCATGCGGCGGATGTACGACTGGGACTCGCGACGGTCCTGTTCGACGAGCGAGCGATCTCGTTGGGTCGAGCCGCACGTCTGGCGGGCCGGTCGATCGAGTCGTTCATGGAGCACCTGGGTTCGCGCGGCGTGCCGGTGTTCCGCTCGTCGCGTGAGGAGCTCGCAGCGGACCTCGTCGCCCTCGGCGAGTGACGCTCCGGCCGCTCCTGTTCGATGCGTCCGGGCTGATCGCCTTCGCGCGACTCGGGATGCTCGAGATGGTCCATCGCACGCTTGGCCCGATCCTGGTCACGCACGAGGTCCTCGACGAGGCGACCATGCCCGATCGTCCGGGTGCCCAGGCGGTCCTCGACGCGACAGCGTCCACCATCATCGGGGTGGTGGAGCACCGTGGATCGACAGCGATCCCCGGGCTCGGCACGGGCGAGTCATCCACGATCGCGGCCTCGCTCGAGCTCGGACATCTCGCGGTCATCGACGACATGGATGCCCGGCGCGTGGCCCGCAGACTCGGTGTCGATCTGACGGGCACCATCGCGATCCTGGTCCGGCTCGTCCGGATGGGTGCCGTCACCGACATCGTCGGTCTGCTCGACCGTCTCGAGGCGATCGGCTTCAGGCTCTCCCCGGACCTTCGCAGGTGGGCGATCGAGGCGGCCGGGATCGACTCCCTGCTCGATCCCTGACAGGTCACCGTCCACCCGATTGACACTGCTGCGGCCCATCGCTACGCTCGGCGAACCGGACGACCGGTCGACCACTTAGGAGGCACGGTGATGACAGCGGGGATCACGATCGCGAGGAAGCGACGCACGGTGGGAACGATCGTCATGGCGCTGGCCGTGGCCATCCCGGCCACCACGGTGGTCGCGCAGGAGAGCGCCTCGCCCGGGCCGGAGTCCTCGGCGGCGCCGGTCTATGGCGACCCGGTGGTCGGCAACGGCAAGAAGCAGTGGGCGTGGGCGATCGGCCTCAACGAGCTGCCGATCATCCAGCAGATGCAGAAGGAGATGGTCTCCTACTCCGCGAGCCACGGGTGGGAGGTCCTGTTCGACTCGGGCACCGCGAACCAGATCCAGCCCATGATCACCTCCGTCCAGGCATGGATCACCGCGGGTGTGCCGGCCATCACGGTCGCGCCGTTCGAGCCCACCGCGTTCGAGCCGCTCGCCCAGCAGGCCGTGGGCAACGGCCTCGTCTGGAGCGCGTACGCGATCCCCATGGACACGATGCACGCCTACGTGTCGTTCCCGCCCTGTGACGCGGCGGTGCTCGTGGCGGATGCCGCCATCGCGTGGATCCAGGCGAACGACCCGGATGCCGAGGTGTTCATCACGTCGAACCCTGCCAATCCGGCGGTGGCTTGCAAGTGGGAGGACATCCAGGCGCGTATCGAGGCCGAGACCGACGCGCGCGTCGTGGCCATCCAGGAAGGCAACAACACGGTCCAGGCACTCGAGGCCACCCAGGCGGTCCTGCGCGCGAACCCGAACGTGACCGTCGTGATCGGCACCAACGATGATGCCGCGGTCGGCGCATCGCAGGCGTTCGAGGCGGCGGGCCGAGACCCGGCCGGCGTGTTCATCGCCGGGTTCGACGGCTCGCAGGAGGCGCTCGAGGAGATCCGGGACGGCGGCTTCATCAAGGCCACCGCCGCGCTGAACCTGCGTCGACTGGCACGCAAGGTCGCTGACACGAACATGCTACTCGCCACGACCGGACAGCCGGCCGCCGGGACGCCACCGCTCGAGGTCATCGAGCCGCCGGTCCTGGTGATGCAGGGAAGCCCGGAGATCGACGAGATCCTGGCCTTCTACGCCGAGTAGGCGCCCATGCCCCTCGTCGTCTCCGGCCTGACCAAGGCCTACGGGACGCGACAGGTCCTCCGGAACGTGGATCTCTCCGTCGCTGACGGAGGGATCCACGCGCTCCTGGGTCCCAACGGCTCGGGCAAGTCGACGCTCATCGGGTGCCTGGGCGGTGCCATCACCGCCGACGCCGGGTCCATCGAGCTGGACGGACAGCCGCTGCGTATCGCGGATCCCCGTGCCTCCATCGAGGCTGGCATCGCGGTCATCTACCAGCACTTCAGCCTGGTCGATCAGCTGTCCGTCTCGGACAACATCTTCCTGGGACGCGAGCTGCGCCTCCGCGGCGGCGTGGACCGGGCGCGGCAGCGACGCATCGCCACCGACCTGCTGGAGCCGTTCGGACGACCCATCCGGCCCGACACCCGCGTCGCGGACCTGCGCGTCGGCGATCGCCAGCTGGTGGAGATCGCCAAGGCGCTCCATCGGCAGCCGCGGGTGCTCATCCTCGACGAGCCGACCGCGGCGCTCGGTGAGAGCGAGGCACGCCTCCTGGGTGAGCATCTCCTGCGGTTGCGCACGGGTGGTCTCGCCATCCTGTACGTCACCCACATCCTCGACGAGGTGTTCCGGATCGGTGACCGTGTCACGGTCATCCGGGATGGATCGGTCGTGCTGTCGGACGCGGTCGCGGCGGTGGACCAGCGCCAGGTGATCGAGGCCATCGCGCCCCGGGCCGCGGACACCACGACATCCATCGGCGCGGGAGCGCTGGCGGACGCCGGTGTGCCCGCGCTCCGACTCGAGGGCGCCGTGACGGGCCCCATCGGGCCCATCGACCTGGAGGTCCGACCGGGTGAGGTCGTGGGCGTGTTCGGGCTGCTCGGCTCGGGGCGGACGGAGATCGTCGAGGCGATCTACGGGGCGCGGCGCATGGACGGCGGTGTGATGCAGGTCGACGGGTCGCCCTATCGGCCACGGCGCCCGGACGAGGCGCTCAGCGCGGGCGTCGCGCTCGTGGCAGGTGACCGGCTCCACCAGAGCATGTTCCCGAGCCTCAGCGCACAGGACAACCTGCTGCTGCCCCACGTGACGAAGCTGTCGCGTCACTGGCGGCGCGACACCTCCGCGGAGGCGAGCGCCTTCGGGCGGGTCGCCGGTCGACTCGGCCTCCATCCGAACGACCCGCGCGCCATCGCGTGGGCGTTCTCGGGCGGCAACCAGCAGAAGATCGCCGTCGGCCGTTGGCTCGTGGGGACGCGGCCCATCCGGGTGCTGCTGCTCGACGAGCCGACGCAGGGCATCGACGTGGGTGCCCGTCTCGACCTGTACGCGCTGCTGCGCGACCTCGCGCGCGGGGCATCGACGGCGATCCTGTTCACGTCGTCCGACCCGGACGAGACGATGGCCCTCGCGGACCGGATCCTGGTGCTCCGCCGCGGCTCCATCGTCGCGCACCTCGCGGGCGACGAGCGTGACGGCCACGCGATCCTGGCCCTCGCTCACGGCGCGGCAGCGACGCCGACCGCAGCTCCCGTCCATGCATGAGGGACCACCCGTGACCGCCCACCCCGAACGAGCCCCGGTATCCGTCCGCCGCCTGGCGATGATGAACGCGCTGCCGCTCGGCTTCGTGGGTCTGATCGTGCTGTTCGTGGCGATGGGTGCGCCCAACTTCCTGACGTTCGGCAACGTCAGCGACATCCTGCGGCTGAGCGCGCCGATCATGGTCGTGGCGATCCCGCTCGCCTTCCTGCTGATCATGGGCCACGTGGACCTGTCCATCGGCTCCACCGTCGCGCTGTCCGCCGTGGTCCTGGGTCTGCTCATCACCCGGCTTGGCCTGGACATCTGGGTCGCGGCGCTCGGTGGCGTCCTGACGGGCGTCATCGTCGGCTGCTTCAACGGGCTCGCGGTCACCCGCGCCGGGCTCTCGCCCATCATCGTGACCCTGGGCACCCTGACCGGTATCCGGGGCATCGCGATGTGGCTGGCGCCCGGGTCGATCTACGGCTTCGGCAGCGAGTTCGTCCAGATCGGCTACGGCGGCATCCTGGGCATCCCGTACTTCGTCCTGGTGGAGCTGGTGGTCGCCTGCATCGGTGCGTTCGTGCTCGCCTGGTCGCCCATCGGCCGGCACGTCCTGGCCATCGGCGTCAACGAGCAGGCGGCGTATCTGTCGGGCGTCAAGGTCCAGTGGGTCGTGCTGGCGGGCTACATCGTGACGGGCATGGCCGCGGGCCTCGCGGGCGTCATGTACGCGATGCTCCTCAACAGCGCACCGGCGGGCACCCTGGGCCTGGGCTTCGAGCTGGAGGTGCTGACCGCGGTGATGCTCGGCGGGGTGGCGTTCAGTGGTGGCCGCGGCACGATCCGGGGCGTGGTGCTGGGCGTGCTGTTCCTGGCGGTCCTCAAGAACGGGCTCATCCTGCTCAACATCCAGGCCGCGATCGCGAGCGTGATCATGGGCGCGGCGTTGCTGGTCTCGGCGCTCCTCGACCGGGCCACGGTCCGGGCGTTGCTGGGCAGCCGCGCACGCTGAGGCGGATGTGGGCGAGGATGACCGGGCGCGGCGACCGCAGCAGGTCCGCCGCGCGAGCGCGGCAACGTTTCGTGATGGCATACCGGGAGGATGACGATGGCACCGACGCACTCGACCGATGACCAAGCCGTCCCGACGGCGATGACGGTCCTCGGGCCGGTGCCCGTGGACGAGCTGGGCATCATGCTCACGCACGAGCACATCCTCATCGACGTCGGCGCGAACGGCCCGGAGCCGGAGGAGGCGTCCCGCAAGGGGTTCTTCCACCGACCCCTCACGATGGACATCCTGGGCGAGGTCCGGATGGCCCCCCAGTCGAACCGTGACAACCAGCTGCTCACGGACATCGACCTGATGACCCGCGAGGTCCAGCGGTTCGCCGACCAGGGTGGCCGTTCCATCCTGGACACCACGAGCATCGGTATCGGCCGCGATCCGCGCGGGCTCCAGGACATCAGCCGACGGACCGGCGTCCACATCGTGGTGAGCGCGGGCTTCTACCACGAGCTGGCCCAGCCGGAGCGCGTCCGCGAGATGCCCGTCAGCGACCTCGCGGCGGAGATCGAGCGGGACGTCACCGAGGGCATCGGTGACACCGGCATCCGGGCCGGCGCCATCGGCGAGATCGGTATCGACTCACGGTTCACGGCGCAGGAGGAGCGCGGGCTCCGAGCGGCGTGTCAGGCCGCGGGACGCAGCGGCGTCCCGTTGTCCATCCACACGCCCGGTGGTTCCACGCGTATCCACGAGTACCGGCGCCGCATCTGCGACATCGTGGAGGAGGAGGGAGCGTCCCTGCGGGGCACCATCATCGACCACGTCATGCTTCGGCCCTACGACCTCGACGAGCAGATGGTCGTGGCGAGCCGCGGTGCGTACCTCGGTTTCGACGGCATCGGCTGTGACTTCGACTGGGGCACGCGTGGCAGCGGGCCGTGCGACCAGGAGACCGCGGAGACCATCCGGGAGCTGGTCGCCGCCGGGTTCCTCGACCGGATCCTCCTGTCCCACGACGTGCACCTGAAGATCATGCTCACGGCGTACGGCGGCACGGGCTTCGGCCATCTGCTGCGCCACTTCGTGCCCCGGCTGCGGCGGATGGGTCTGAGCGAGACCCAGATCCGGACGATGCTCGTCGACAACCCTCGGCGGCTGTTCACCGATGCGGCGGCGAGCCGGACGACTGCCACGGGTGGGGCCAGGTCCGGGCCCGAGCCGTCCGCCGACCCGGGTGCGTGACGGCGCCGGTCGGCCGCATCCCTGCTGGGACTTCGAGGGCGAGCGCCGACCCGACGAGGTTCGCCCGAGGGCCCCGACCCGACGAGGTTCGCCCGAGGGCCCCGACCCGACGAGGTTCGCCCGAGGGCCCGACCCGACGAGTCGTCGCCCGAGGGCCGAGGCACCGGATCCGCCCCGATTCCATGGCAATCGCTCCGACTGGCTGACCACCTGCCGGGTCATCGGGCCCGCTTCCATGCCATCTGCCCGACTGGTGGGGCGATCGGCGATCAGCCCGAGCGTGGGTCCCGGCGGCGGTCCTGCTCGGGTCCGCGACGTGGTTCACCGGTCCGACCATCTGGCAGGGAGTCGCCTTGGAGATGCCCAGGGCCCACCGCCGCTCGACCGGCGGGTGCTGCTGGGTGCCGGACCTCCCGCGCCCGCGCATCGGTGCCCGTTCGTCCGCCTCCCGGCCCATCGGTGCGCGGACGCGCCCCTGGGAGCACGTTGCCGTGGTAGCACGATAGCGTGCTACCACGCGTGGCCGCGTGGATACACACACCGGGCTGGGGTGCCCGCGCGTCAGTCCGATGTGCGCCGGCGCATGGGCCACCGGATCGCCGCGCACACGACGACGAGCGCGGCCGCGACCCCGACCAGCAGCCACAGCGACACGCCGAAGTCGCCTGTCCGGTCGCGGCCCACCCCCAGCACCGTGGGTGCCACGGCCGCGATCGCGAAGCCGACCAGGAACATGAATGCGGTCATGCCGCCCGCGGTCCGGGCATCGCTGGACCTGGCCAGCGCGAGTCCCACGAGCAGCGGCAGGATGGCGCCCAGGCCGGCACCCGCCAGGAGCACGGCCGCGACCGCGGGCCCCTGGACCGCGAGGACCATGACCGCGCCGAGGACCATGATCGCGACCGCCAGCACGCTGCCGGTGCCGTGGGGGATGGACGATCCGCCGAACAGCAGCACCAGGCTCGCCCCCAGCGCGATGACGTTGAGCACGCCCACCGCGCCACCAGCGGTGGCCTCCGACCAGCCCTGCTCCGCGAGGATCGCGGGCAGCCACGCCATGAGGCACTGGTAGACGGCCGACTGGAGCCCGAACGCGACCGCGAGCCCCCACGCGCCTCGGTCGCGCCAGGGGAGTGCGGGTCGCCCCGCGGAGCCGCCACCCGCCACCCGCCGACCGGGCACACCGAGCAGCCAGATGGGGACGGCCACGAACGCCGGCACCGCCAGCACCAGCAGCGCTGCTCGCCAGCCCCCGAACGCATCCGCGAGCGGCACGGCCAGGAGCGTCGCCACGACCGAGGAGCCGACGAGGCCCGACGTGAACGCCGCGGACCCGATGCGCGGGCTGAGCCCGGCGGCACGTGCCTCCGATGGCGGCAGGCTCTGACCGAGACCGATGAGCGCCCCCACGCCACCGCTCACGAGCACGATGATCTCCAGACCGGGCGCGATGGCGCGGCACACGCCGAGCACGCCCAGGCCGAGCATCGTGACGACCATGGCCCGTCGGACGCCGAACGCGCGGATCGCCCACGGCCCGAGTGGCGAGGTCACGGCGACGAGCAGCAGGGCCATGGTGGTGATGAAGCCGACCTCGCCATAGCTGACGCCGAGGTCGCTGGCGATGCGCGAAGCGAGCGGCCCCAGCACGACCAGGGCAGGCCGGAGCGTGGTCGCCGCCATGAGCACCGCGAGGGCCACGAGCGCGCCGCTGGGAGGCTGAGCAGCGTCCGACGCCTGGGCACTTCCCGAGGGCCGGGCACCGCCCGACGCATGAGCACCGCTGGGCACCGGACCACCGGCCGACGCCTGGGCGCCGCCCGAGACGTGGGCATCGCCCGCGACGTGGGCGTCGCTGGGCACTGGCCCGCTGCCGGACGTCTGGACGCCCGCCGATCGTTCGGCAGTGCCCGGCGCCCGGGCATCGCCCGACCCGGTGGCGCTGCCGGTCACGGTCAGGGAGCGACCGTGATCATGACCTTGTTCGCCTCTGCCGGGTTGGCGGCCGCGAACGTCATGGCCGCCTGGGTCTCCGCGAGCGGGAAGCGATGCGTGATGAGCGACCGGCATCGATCCCGCTCCCGACGCACGAGGTCGATGGCGGCCGGGTAGAGCCCCGTGTTGTTGCGGGAGCCCAGGATGTCCAGCTCCTTGCGCACGATGGTGAGCGCGGGCAGCGCGACATCGTCGGTGGGTGTGCCCGCGATGACCACCGTGCCCGCATGGGCGACCAGCTCGATCGCCTGGCGGATGACCGCCGTGACCCCGGTCGCCTCGAACACGACCTCTGGTCCGTCACCCTCGGTCCACGCCTCGACGGCCTCGGCGACCTTGCCATCGCGGGCATCCACTGCCACCTCGGCGCCGCGGGCCAGTGCCCGCTCGAGACGGCCCGGCACCCGGTCCACGGCAAGGATGCGCGCCCCGCGGTCGATGGCAGCGAGCTGGATCGCCTGGCCGATGGGTCCGGCACCCAGGACCACCGCACGGTCGCCGGCCCCGATGCGGCTGCGGGTGACCATCTGGAGGCCGATGGACACGGGCTCCACGAACGCCGCCAGCTCCGCGTCCAGGTCCGGCACCGGGTACAGGTTCGCGACGGGCATGACGAGCTGCTCGGCGAGCGCCCCGTCCACGTGCGCCCCGATGACCCGCAGCCCGACACAGCAGTTGGGTCGACCGCGCCGGCACGCGACACAGGTGCCATCGGGCAGGAGTGGCTCGACGGCGACCAGGTCGCCCTCCCGGACCCGACCGTCGCCGCCCGGTCCCAGCTGCAGCACCCGCGCGGATGCCTCGTGACCCTGCCGCACGGGGTAGCGCGTGTATGGGTCCGTGCCCTCCCACATCGCGAGGTCGGAGCCGCAGACACCCACCGATGCGATCGCGAGGAGCGCCTCGCCGGGACCGGGTGCCGAGGGGACGGGCGTCATGCCGACCTCCACGCGGCGTCGTTCGGCGGTCACGGCCTGGCGCATGGTGGATGACATGGAGATGCTCCGAAGGCTGGAGGGAGTGGCGTGGACGTCGCTGGGTGCGGCCGGTGCGGGCCCACGTGTGGCGCCCCGATCGTACGACCTGCGACCTGAGTTGACACCGCTTCCGTGCCGCCGTACCGTGGATGGCCGACCGGTCGACCAGTCGGCCGGAAGAGCACGGTCGGTGAGGGTCTGCCGACTGCTCGACATCGTGAGGAGTACCGGGATGTCCAAGCCTGTAGGGTTTCCCAACGGGATCGTCACACGTCGTGACTTCCTGCGGATCGGTGCAGCGGGCGCCGTGACCGTCGCGGCGGGCGGCATGCTCGCCAGCCGGGTCCGCGCACAGGCGGCACCCGTGCAGTCGCCGCTCGTGGGGTGCGAGCCGGGTGGTCCGCTCAACCTGTTCACGTGGCAGGGCTACGAGGGCACGGGCGTGTCCGCCATGGACGACTTCTGGGCGAACAGCGGCATCGACCTGAACATGCGCCCGCTCGGCAACGAGAACCTGCTCCAGGTGATGAAGAGCCCCGGGGCCGAGCAGTGGGACGCGTTCAGCGTCAACCAGGGTGACAACAACTACTTCCACAGCCAGGGCATCCTGTCGCCGATCCATGTCGACGAGGTGCCGGCGCTCGGCGAGATGTACCCGGCCATCGCGGACAACCCGATCTGGAAGATCGAGGACGGCGTCTACAACGGCGTCCCGTGGACCATCGGCGCGCTGGGCATCAACTGGCTCGCCTCGAAGTTCCCGGAGGGCGTCCATCAGTACGCGATGGCGCTCGACCCGGCGTATCGGGTCGGCTGCTTCGACGACAAGCTGAACATGGTCGCCACCGCGGCGTGTGCCGTCGGCCTGGACCCCGCGGTGCTGACCCGCGAGGAGCTGAACGGCCCGGTGCGTGACTGGCTGCTGGCGCTGCGGCCGCAGCTCAAGGTCATCTCCGCCTCGCTCGGTGACCAGCTGACGGTGCTCATCAACGGCGAGGTGGACTTCCAGCTCGTGGGGCTGTCCTGGAACATCCCCCTGGGCGTGGAACAGGGGGTCGAGATCGGCTGGACGATCCCCGACGAGGGCAGCTACGGCTTCGTCGACTCCATCGGCATCACGCCCTGGGCGCCCAACCGCTGCAACGCGCTCGCCTACGCGAACGCCACGATGACGCCCGAGACGGCGGCGCCCCTCAACGACTCGGTCGTCGGCATCGGCCCCACGGCGGCCATCAACGCGGCGCTCGACCCGTCCGTCCGGAGCCTGTACCCGGACGATATCGAGGCCGACCTCCTGGGCAAGCTCAAGTGGAACGTCTCCCACTTCGATCCGGATGGGCCGTACGCGACCATCGACGAGTGGGACGCGGTCTGGACCGAGGCGAAGCTGGCGGGCTGACGCACGCCGATCGTCGGGACGGATCGTCCGTCCCGATGGATCTGCCGGGCACTCCAGCCGGGGTGTCCGGCATCATCGTGTCGGGCATCCGCAGCGTGAAGGAGGCACATGCGCGTCGGGCGAGGGCTCGAGCTCGGGCTGCTCGCGCCGCTGAGCGTGCTGCTCGTGGGCCTCGTCGTGGTGCCCACCATCGTGCTCGTGGGGTATTCCCTGTTCGAGTGGGTGTTCGCCAGCCCGCAGGGCGCCCTCACCCTCGCCAACTATCAGCAGGCCATCGGCGACCCGATCACCTGGCGGGTGATCCTGACCACGCTGAGCATCGGCGTCCCGGTCGCCGTGCTGTCCACGGTGAGCGGCTTCGCGCTCGCCTATTACATGGTCTTCGGCACCGGGCGTGGCCGACGGCTGCTGTTCGTGCTCACCGTGACCGCGCTCATGGCGAGCTTCCTGGTGCGGCTGTACGCGTGGCGCACGCTGCTCGGCTCGAACGGCGTGGTCAACGGCGCCCTGGTGTCGCTGGGCATCGTGTCGGAGCCACTCGACTTCATCCTGTTCTCCCGGACGGCGGTGGTCATCGCCGAGGTGAGCGTGTTCACGCCCATCGCGGCGCTCACCTTCTTCGCGGCGCTCTCGGGTATCCCGCCCCAGCTCCGGGAGGCGGCGCGCGACCTGGGCGCGTCACGCACGCGCACCCTGTTCCGGGTGACCCTGCCGCTGAGCGGACCGTCGGTGCTCGCGACGGGCGCCCTGGTGTTCTTCCTCGCGGCCGGTGACTACCTCACGCCGGTGTTCGTGGGTGGACCCGATTCGGTGACCATCGGACGGCTCGTGGCGGACGCCTTCAGCACCCAGGCGGACTATGGCAAGGGCGCGGCGCTGTCGGTGATGATGCTCATCGGGTTCGTGGCGCTGTACCTCGGCATGCGGTTCGTGATGCGTGCCTCGGGGCTGCTGCCGCGGAGGGTCACGTGACGACCATCGGGCAGGACGTGCCACGCACGCGGCGGTCGCTGACGCTGCCCGGTATCCCCTGGCTGTCCATCGCGTGCTGGCTGCTCATGATCTTCCTGTTCGCGCCGCTGGTCATCGCCGCGCTGTACGCCTTCAGCGCCGTGCCCACGCTGTCGTGGCCGTTCCAGGGCTGGTCGCTCATGTGGTTCGAGAAGCTGCTCACCGAGCGACAGTTCCGGAACGCGTTCTGGGTCAGCCTCGAGATGGCGACCATCACGGCCATCGTCGCGACGACCATCGGCACGATGGCCTCGTTCGCGTTCACGCGCGTGGCATCGCGCTTCACGACCGTCGGTCAGGCGCTCGCCCGACTGCCCGTGATGCTGCCGGGCCTGTTCATCGGCATCGGGTTCGTGGCGCTCATGATCCTGCTCCGGTTCTCGCCGGGCACCACGACCCTGCTGCTCGGTCACATCGTGGTCGCCATCCCGTGGGTGGTGCTCGTCGTCACGGCTCGGATGCGCACCTATGACGTGGAGCTGGAGGCGGCCGCGCGCGATCTGGGTGCGTCGCCGTTCCAGGCGCTCCGCCGGGTGACCCTGCCCATCCTCGCGCCGGCCATCATCGGCGCGGCGCTGCTCGCCTTCGCGTGGTCCTTCGACGAGACCCTCGTCACGGTGTTCACGGCCGGTCAGCAGACCACGGTGCCGCTGTACATCGTGGGCAAGCTGCGGCGGGTGGTGGACCCCACCGGCAACGCGGTGGCGGTGTTCCTGCTGCTCATCCCGTGGGTCACGTTCGCGCTCGCGGCCATCCTGCTGCGACGTGGTGGTGGCGTGGGCGCCGCCCTGGGAGGTCAACGATGATGCTCGGAGGCCATCCATGACGGCAGTCACCCGCGGCAGCATCGAGGTCCGGGGCATCCTCAAGCGCTTCGGCGCGGTGACGGCCCTCGACCATGTCGACCTGGTGCTGCCGTCCGGCTCCTTCTTCAGCCTGCTCGGCCCGTCGGGCTGCGGCAAGACCACGCTCATGCGCATCATCGCGGGTCTCGAGCGAGCGGACGCCGGCACGGTCCTCGCCGATGGCCAGGACATCACCCGGCTGCCACCCGAGCGGCGGCCGTTCAACATGGTGTTCCAGCGGTATGCGCTGTTCCCGCACCTGACGGTCGCGGACAACGTCGCGTTCGGGTTGACCACCGACCGGCGGTCCCGCCCGCCACGGGACGAGATCCGACGACGCGTCAGCGAGATGCTCGACCTGGTGGGCCTGTCCGGCCTGGAGGCGCGCTATCCGTCACAGATGTCGGGTGGCCAGCAACAGCGCGTCGCGGTGGCGCGCGCCCTGGTACGCCGACCCACGGCGCTCCTGCTGGACGAGCCGATGTCCGCGCTCGACCGCAACGTACGCCACCAGGTGCGCGAGGAGCTGCTGCGCATCCACGGCGAGCTGGGCACCACGTTCGTGCTCGTGACGCACGACCAGGATGAGGCGCTGTCGATCTCCGACACGGTCGGGCTGATGCGCGACGGCCAGCTGGAGCAGGTCGCGGACCCCGAGACGCTCTATCACCGGCCGGCCACCCTGTTCGCCGCGCGGTTCGTGGGGGCGGGCTCGTTCCTGGATGGTCACGCGGTCTCCGACGAGCCGGGCGGCGCGGTGGTGGACCTCGGCGGCATCCGGTTCCGGGCGTCGACCTCGATGCCCCTCGCGGGGCGCCCCGTCCACGTCCTGCTGCGACCCGAGGACCTGTCCCTCACGGCTTCCGGTGAGGGGCGCCTGGACGGGGTGGTCGAATCGAGCTCGTTCTACGGTTCGTACCACGAGTTGACGGTGCGCACCGCGCAAGGGGTCCTGCGACTGCGACAGCCGACGGCGACCGCGCATGGCAGCGAGGTCGCGGTGACGTGGCCGGAGCACGCCGGGATCGCCTATCCGGCGACGGGCCACGACCGATCGGACGACCTCGTCGTCGATTGACGCAGCCGCCCGGAGCCCGGCGTGGCTCCGTGGATGCACGCCGGGATCGCTGCCTCCGGGGTGCGGGATCGCCCATGCCTGACGCATCGGAGGACGCCTCGACGTGACCTGGCGGAGACACGCCGTGGCCTTCCGTCGAAGCGCCGGTCCACCGACCTGACAGGCCCGCCGCCGATTGACATGCGGCCGCTCCACGAGATATGGTCGACCGGTCGACCTCTTGCTCTGGAAGGAGGATGCAACGTGCAAAGAGTGGTTCGTGTCGGAGCCTTCGGGGTCATGCTCGCCTTGGCGGCAAGCACCGTGGTGGCCCCGATCGCCGCGCAGGACGATGCGAGGTCCAACCCGCTCTATCAAGGGCCGCTGACCGAGCGGATCTGGGAGAGCGGCAAGCTCCGTGCCGGAGTGGCGCTCTTCCTGCCATTCGTTGGCCAGGACCCGTCGACCGGCGAGTATTTCGGCACCGGCGTCGAGATCGGCCAGCGGATGGCCGAGAAGCTGGGTGTCGAGCTCGAGTTGGTGCCGCAGGACTTCAGCGTCATCGTCGCGGGCATCCAGTCGGGCCAGATCGATGTCGCGATCGCCGGACTGTTCATCACTCCGGAACGCCTCCAGGTCATCGACATGTATCCGTACGCGACCATGGGCACGTGCTGGATCGCCCTGGCGACGAACGACAAGATCAACACGCTCGCCGACCTCAACAGCCCGGACGTGACCATGGCGCAGATCGAGGGCGGCGGCACATATCAGCTCAGCCGCGCCAAGTATCCGTTGGCTCAGCAGCGGACCCGTCTGATCGGCACGGGGGAGGAGCTGTTTGGGCACATCGCCGAGGTCACCGCGGGCAATGCCGACGTCGCACCGTTCGACTCGGTGCTCGCGCCGGTCGTCCTCGCTGATCACCCGCAGTTGAAGCTCATCCCGGAGGATTGCCCGAGCTCCACCGATTTCACGGCCGGTGTCTCGCTCGGCTACCCGAAGGCCGACCCCGGGATCCACCAGGTCGTGCAGGAAGTGATCGCCGAGAACCGCGATGCGGTCGAGGCGAACCTGCTCAAGTTCAGCTCGCTCGAGTTCTTGCGACCCCAGCAGTAAGCAAAGGCGCGAACAGCAGCGCACTATCGCCCGAGGGACCCCTCGGGCGATAGTCCTGTGTCGAGGATGCAGACATGACGTCATTGACCGACATCGCGACACGACATGGCGGCTTCCTGATGCAGGGTGCCCAGATGACGCTCGTGCTCTCGGCGGTGGGCGTCGTCCTGGGCATCACCATCGGCCTTGTGATCGCCCTCGGGCGGATCTCACACCGCCCCGTCCTGAGTGGCGTCTCGGGCCTCTACATCGACGTCGTACGCAGCGTCCCGTTCGTCGTCGTCCTGATCTGGTTGTTCTACGCCCTGCCCGTCGTCACTGGTCTCAAGCTGACGGCCATCCAGAGCGGAGCCGTCGCCTTGGGGATCTACGCATCAGCCTACTTCGGTGAGGTGATCCGTGCCGGCCTCCTCGCAGTACCGACCGGCGAGTCCGAGGCTGCGGTCGCCCAAGGGATGACTCGACTGCAGGCACTTCGTCGCGTCGTGCTCCCGATCGCCGTGCGCAAGACCCTCCCGCCGATGACCAGCACGATCGTGATCGTCATCAAGGACTCGGCGATCGTCTCGGTCCTCGGAGTCGCAGAGCTCACCTTCCAGGCCGGTTCGCTGTCGTCGTTCACGTTCCGTCCCCTTGAGGTATTGACGGTCGTTGGCGTCATGTATGTCGTTATGATCTATCCCGTGACTCTCCTTGGTGCCTATCTCCACCGGAGAGTCGCCCGGATGGCATGAGACATGGGCTATCAGTTCGAATGGCAAGCCGCCATCGACTCCATTCCCGTGATCCTCACCGGGTTGTCGGCAACGCTCGCTGTCACTATCACCGTCTTCCTCGTGAGCCTGCCATTCGCCATCGCGGTCATGCTCGCGCGCCTCTCGAGATTCCGGTTCCTGCGCGTCATCGCATATGCCTACACCGAGCTGTTCCGCACGCTACCTCTCCTCATCGTGCTCACATGGTTTTACTTCGTGCCAGCGATCGGCTTCGGCATCAGGATGAGCCCGTTCCTGGTCGCTGTCGTCGCATTCACGCTCACGTTCACAGCGTTCCTGACGGAGGCGCTGCGCGGTGCGCTGATGGCGATCGATCCAGGGCAACGGGAGGCCGCCATGTCGGTCGGGATGACCTCTCCCCAGGTCTATCGGCGGGTGCTGATCCCGCAGGCGCTGCGATACGCAACACCAGTGATCGCCACGATGTGGGTCAGCCTGTTCCGAGACAGCGCACTCGTGGCTCTGGTCGGCGTCCATGACATGTTGTTCGAAGCTCGCACGCTGGCGGTAGTGAACTATCGACCGATCGAGGTATTGACGATGACCGGAATCATCTATTTCGCACTGACCTATCCGCAATCGGTGATGATCGAGCGGATATTCGCGAAGCGTCGGGTGCGATCATGAACATGTCGTCAACCACCGGGCCCATCGTGCTCGCCGAGGACGTGCAGAAGTCCTTCGGTGCCAACCGGATCCTCAAGGGTGTGGACCTGACCGTTGCAGCCGGGGAGGTGGTCGTGCTCATGGGCCCGAGCGGGTCCGGCAAGAGCACGTTCCTGCGCTGTCTGAATCGGCTGACGGATCCGGATGGGGGCCGGATCGTCGTCGCGGGCTCCGTGATGACGGATCCAGCCACGAATCTGCCCAAGGCCCGTCGACGTATCGGGTTCGTGTCACAGCACTTCCACTTGTACCCACACATGACCGTGCTGGCCAACGTGATGGAGGGCCCTCGGACCGTCCTGAGAGTCCCCCGACAAGTGGCACGAGAACGTGGTCGTGATCTTCTCGCGCGCGTCGGTCTGTCAGACAAGGAGGCGGCGATGCCGTGGCAGCTGTCTGGCGGCCAGCAGCAGCGGGTCGCTATCGCGCGAGCGCTCGCGATGGAGCCGACCGTGATGCTCTTCGATGAGCCGACGTCGGCCCTTGACCCTGAGTTGACGGGCGAGGTCCTCGACACGATGCAGCAGCTCGCGCTCGATGGGCTCACGATGCTGATCGTCTCCCACGAGATCCACTTCGCGAGCCGCGTCGCGGATCGGCTCGCGATGTTCGACGCCGGTTGCGTCATCGAGGAGGGACCACCCGAACGCCTCTTGCGCTCCGCCTCCCAGGAGCGGACGGGGCGGTTCCTCGCGCGGCTGATGAGCTGGGAGAGCGACCTGGCGGCCACTTCGCGTTAGGGAGCGGAGCCCTCGGTCGACAGCCGGCTCCGCAGGGCCTTCGACGGATGATCACGTTCACCGATGTACCGGTGACGCAGGTCACGGCCAGCTGGCGAGGTCATTGCCGCGACCGGCAGGGCGCTCGTGGATCCGCTCAGCCGGGGATCGGGCCCTCCGCCATGGGCGGGCGATACGCGTGATCCCATTCCGCGGACGTCTCGCCCCAGGTGAGCGAGGGGAGGGACGCTGACTCCGGTTCGATGGTGATGACGTCGCCGACCGTCGGTGTGTGGACCACCCGACGACCGGTCGTGTCGTGGACCGGCACTCGGCGGCGGAACTCATGGGTCTCGGGTCCCGGGTTCATGTAGTGGGTGGCGACCGCGTGGCGCAGGCCCAGCCACTCGGCGGCGCGGGCGGCCTCATCCGGGTTCATCTCGCCGGTGAGGATCTGCCCGGCACCGGGGTCCGGCAGGTCGTCCGTCTGGGCGATACCCAGGATGCCCACGGTCGGTCGATACAGCTCGCCGATCATGCGCATACCCGGGAAGATGCACGTGTCACCGAAGTGATAGACCCGCACGCCCGGCTCCGGCTCCACGATGAACGAGATGGGCACGCCTGCCACGATGCTGCCGTTGCGCAGGGTCGCGGCGGTCCAGTGGTGGCACTCCACGGCACGCACCACGATGTCGCCGAAGGCGTAGCACAGGCCCCAGATCATGGGCCGCACCTGCTCGATGGGCAGGCCCGCCTCGTACATCTTCTCGGCGACGTCGCCGGGGCACACGACCGGAGCGCCGGTGCGCAGCGCGATCTCCGCCGCGTCCCCCATGTGGTCCCACGCGGCGTGGCTCACGAGGATGAGGTCCGGTGCCGGGACGTCCTCCGGGGTGTACGGCGCGAGCGGGTTGTGGCGCAGGAACGGCTCCATGAGGATGCGGCTGCTCGGCCCGATGACCTCGTATCCGGAGGCACCCAGGAAGCGCAGCGTCGTGGTCATGAGCGGACCCCCATGGCGGCCTCGCGGCCCTGGACCAGGGCGAGCAGCGCCCGGCTGAGCGGTGCCGCGACCCCGTGCTTGTCGGCGAGGCGCACCGCGGCACCCGAGATGGTGTCGATCTCCGTGCGCCGGCCCGCCTCGATGTCCTGGAGCATCGAGGCCTTGCCGCCCGCGGTCTGGAACAGGCCCCGGTTATAGGCGGCCCGCTCGTCAGCGTCCAGCGTCACGCCCTCAAGGGCGGCGAGCTCGCAGGCCTCGCGCGTGAGCTCGTCGCAGATCCGCAGGACCTGCTCGTGCGCGTTCACGGCATCCGTGGCGAGACCGGTGATGGCGAACGTCGGCAGCGAGCCGCAGTTGAGCACCCACTTCGCGAAGACCTCGCGGCGGATACCCGCCTCGTGCTCGAGGTCCACCTGGTAGCCGCTCGGCAGGAGCGCTGCCACGACCCGCTCCGCGAGCGGGTACCACGCCTCGTCCGCGGGGCCGATGGCCGTGTTCCGGGTCCCCGTGTGGAGGTACCGACCGGGTGCGGTCATGGACACGCTGTGCACCGAGATGCCCAGGAGGATCGGCTGGTCGGGGTACACCTCGCGCAGCACGTCCTCGTTGCCGAGGCCGTTCTGGAGGGTCATCACGATGGTGTCCGGTCCCACGATGGGTCGTGCGAGCTCCGCCGCGGCCTTCGTCGCGAAGCCCTTCACCTGGAACAGCACCACGTCCACGGGACCCGGCAGGGTCGAGGGGTCGCTGGTGGCCGGGACGCGATACGTGTCCACCCGGCCATCCCGCCGGGTGATGATCGCACCGTCCGCCGTGATGGCGTCCACGATCGCCTGGTTGACCTCGACGAAGGCGACCTCGTTGCCTCCATCGTGGAACATCGCTCCATAGACGCTGCCCATGGCGCCCGCGCCGACGACGGCGACCTTCATGTGTCTCGAACCCCTTCCTTCGATCGGACCGCGGTCATCCCGCGTCCCGCGGGTCGCTCCCGCACGAGTGCGTCACTCGCCGAGCGAGCTGGACGCCCCGACGTCGCCGGAGCGTCCGCACTCGTCTCACTCGTACGTGTTGCGGAAGAAGTACTTCGGCGACAGGCGATGCTCGGACAGCACCACCGGGTTGGTGAGCCGACCGATGCCCTCGATGTCGACCACGACCGTATCGCCCGGCTGCACGTAGATGGGGGGCGTCCGGAAGGTGCCGATGCCGTCCGGCGTGCCGTTCGTGATGATGTCGCCAGGGACCAGGGTCACCAGCTCGGAGAGATACGAGACCATGCTCGGGATGCTGAAGCGCATCGCGGCGGTGGATTCGTCCTGCATCTGCTGGTCGTTGAGCCACGAGCGCATGCGCAGCGCGTTGGGGTCGGGCACCTCGTCCTTGAGCACCAGGTCCGGGCCCATGGGGCAGAACGTGTCGAGGTTCTTGCCCAGGGTGATCTGCTGGTCCTTGAACTGGATCCAGCGGCAGCTGAAGTCGTGGATGACCGTGTAGCCTGCGACGTACTCCATCGCGTCCGCCTCGGACACGAAGCGCGCCCGACGTCCGATGACGATACCCAGCTCCACCTCCAGGTCCGCGTGGAGCTCCGTACCCGGCCGGGTCAGCTCGATGGGGTCGCCGTCGCCCACGACCGAGCTGGGCAGCTTGGAGAAGAAGAACTGCTCGTCGGTGAGGATGGCGCCCGGCTCCTCCTCGAGATGCTTCAGGAAGTTCGGCCCGGAGCCGAAGATCTTCTCGGGCCGCGGGATGGGCGCCAGGATCCGGTCCGGCTGGATGGCCGACGCGGCGCCCATCGCGGCCACCTCACGTGCGTGCGCCAGGGCGGTCTCCCCATCGTCCAGGAACGCACGCATGTCCAGATAGCGGGTGGGCACGATGCCCTCGGGCAGCCGGACGCCCACGCCCGTCAGGGCACCCTTCCGATAGGTCACGAGTCGCATGTCTATCTCCCTTCGGTCCCCGTGCGCCCTGTGGTCCTCAGGCGCCGGGTGCTGTCCCATCCTGGTATCGGCGGAACCAGCCGATGTAGTCACCGATGCCCGCCCGGATGTCCGCGAAGCGTGGCGTGAATCCCAGCTGCTCGCGGGCGGCGGTCATGTCGAAGGTGCCTCGTGTGGCGGCGTCACGCCCCTCGTCCTCGGCCAGGCCCGGCCCGATCTCGATGTCGGCCCCCGGCACGAGCTCCCGGACGATCTGCGCCACGTGGCCCGCGGTGACCGGCTCCAGGCCCGTGCCCACGTGGAACACCCGGTCCTGGATCCGCGCGGCCGGCACGTCCACACAGCAGCGCACGAGCGTCGCCACGTCCGCGGCATGGGTGTAGTCGCGGGGCATGTCGCTCCCCGCCTCGAAGCGCGTGGCACGTCCCAGGAGCGCGTCCTCCACCATGGGCTTGATGTAGATCGGCCAGCGCATGCCGAAGCCGTAGACCGCGGACGGTCGCACGATGAGCATGTCCATGCCGAAGCCGTGGTGATACGCGTACGCGAACGCCTCCGAGGCGATCTTGGCGGCGCCATAGAACGTGTCCGGCGTGCTCTCGCGGGCGGTGATGATGGGGTGGTCCGCGTCGATGGGCCGATAGCGGGCCGGCGGCAGCACCCCGATGGAGCTCATGTACACGACGCGGGGCACGCCCAGGATCCGCGCCGCCTCGAACACGGTGAGCGAGGTCTCCACGTTCATGCGCAGCGCGGTCAGCGGCTCACGGGCGAGCACGTCCGGGCGCACGAACGAGGCGTTGTGGACGATGACGTCCGGTCGATGCCGCTCCACGACACCCACCACGCTCGGCCACTGGTCGAGGCTGCCGAGCTCCAGCTGCGTGGTGTCCGCGGCAGCGCCCTGGATGAAGCGCGCCTCCGGGCCGGGTGGCACGAGGTCCATGCCCACCACACGATGCCCCGTGGCGGCGAGCTCCCGGACCAGGTAGCTGCCGATGAACCCGGAGCTACCGGTCACCAGGACCGTGCTCATGCCTCCATCACCG
Organism: Chloroflexota bacterium; assembly: GCA_019637815.1. GTDB lineage: Bacteria > Chloroflexota > Limnocylindria > Limnocylindrales > CSP1-4 > JAFMJV01. The sequence goes on along the minus strand of JAHBUZ010000031.1, from coordinate 15,960 downwards.
GGTCCATCTCCCTCCAGCGGTTGACGGTCAAGTGGCTGACCGGTCACCCTGTCAGTGTACCAGCCATCCACGGGGGAGGACGTCATGCTCCAGCGCTCGGTCTATTCCAAGGTGCGGGTCGCACAGCCGGATCCGGAGGCGCTCAGCGAGTCGCCACTGGTGCCGTATCCATTCCATCCGGAGTCCCAGTTCCGGATCCAGACCCTGTTCGAGGAGCCGGCCTGTCTCGTCGCCCTCGAGGAGTGGTACAAGGACAACCCGACGGAGTGGGTGTTCTTCAACGAGACGCTCATGGTCGTCCAGTCCGGACGCGCCGAGATGCGCTGGTGGAACCCGCCCGACTGGGACGACCGGGGGTCCATCATCGTGGAGCCGGGCATGGTCTTCCTGTGCCCGCGCGGCGCACGCATGTGGTGGACCGTGCTGAGCGACGAGCCGTTCCGGCGCCTCGTCGTGGACATCCCGAACCCGGGGTTCGGCTTCAGCGAGGTCCGCTCGCTGGTGTGAGCCCGATCGGCCCGCGGAGGGCGCGTCGCTCGTCGACGCGCCCCGCAGCGCCGGGTGGGATCCGTCCGACACGCCGGGCGTGATGCGGCGACCCGGCTCGCCCGGTCGATCGCCATCCATCCGCTGGGCCCTATAGTTGGCGCCGTGGCCGTCACCGAGGCATCCATGACCGTTCGACCCCTGGCGGGGCTGACACCGATCGAGCAGCGTCGCGAGTCGGTGACCACCGAGGTCGCGCGCAAGCTGCTGGACTATCTGCTGGCCGGGCGCTTCCAGCCGGGTCAGCGGCTGCCCGGCGAGCGACAGCTGGCGGAGGCGCTGGGGGTCGGTCGGTCGGTCGTCCGGGAGGCCCTCAAGTCGCTGACGCTGCTCGGTCTCATCGAGGTCCGGCAGGGCAGCGGCACCTACCTGAAGTCGGCGGAATCGGATCTCCTGCCCCAGGTGGTCGAATGGGGCCTACTGCTGGGCGCGAAGCGCACCCGCGACCTCGTGGAGGCGCGTCGTCACCTGGAGGTCGTGGTGGCCGGGCTCGCCGCCCAGCGGCGTGACGCGGATGCGCTCGCGGACCTCGAAGCGCAGGTCGCCCGGATGCGAGCCGCCGATCCCGATGATCCGGATGCGTTCGTCGCGGCGGACGTGGCCTTCCATCTGCGCATCGCGGATGCCGCGGGCAACGAGACGCTCTACCAGGTGATGGCGAGCGTCCGGGCGCTGCTCCAGGTCTGGATCTCGCGCGTGATGCGTGGCGCCGACGCGCGGTTCCTGGAGACCGCCCACGAGCATGAGCTGATCTACGAGGCGATCCGTGACCAGGACGACGCGGCGGCGCGCTCGGCGATGGAGGCGCACATGGAATCGGCCTATATCCGGCTGGGTTCCACGCTCACCGATGATGGCCAGGCCGTCCTGCTGTCGGTCCCGGCCGGTCGAGGCTGAGTCGCCAGGCTCCCGGTGGGCTCGCGCTCAGGTCCGGTCGTCGCCCGCGAGGCCCCCTTCCGTCAGCTCGACGAGCACCCCATGGGTCCGGTCGGCGAGGAAGCAGACGCGTGTCCCCTTGCCGCCCAGGTAGGGGTCGCTGATCGTCGGCGCGGCGAGGTCGGTGAGCGACCGGTCCAGGTCATCCACGGCGAAGCACACGTGGTGGAGCCCCTCGCCGGCCGTGGCGAGCGCGGTCGCGAGCGGGCCCTCGGCGAGTGGCTGGACCAGCTGGAGGGTCGTGTCGCCGGCCTCGAGGTACAGCAACCGGAACCGACCGTCCGGCTCCGTCCAGTCGATGCCCAGCTCGAGGCCGAGCTGCGCGACGAAGCGGGCAGCCGCGATGTCGGCATCGCGGACCAGCACGCCCACATGATCGATGCGGCGTGCGAGGGTACCCGCGCCCACCGTCGTGGCCGGATCGATCGCCTGCTGCGACATGACGCTCCTCTGGATTGGCTGACCGGTCGACCATGATACGCTGCCGACGTGCCGAGCATGATCCCCTGCGGGCCCCAGGCCACCGTGAGTGGCCCTCGGGTGTGGCGATGAGCGATCCGTGCCTGCCGTGATGCGCGGTCCACAGGTCCTGCGCGCTGGCCCCGTCGAGCTGGTCCTGGATGGGCTCGACCTGCGGGACATCCGGATCGGTGGCCACGAGGTCGTGCAGCAGGTGTTCATGGCGGTGCGCAGCTTCGGCTGGGACACGGTGCCGGGACGGGTGCAGGATCTCGTCGTCACCACGACCGGCGACTCGTTCGAGGTCCGCGCGACGAGCCACCACGCCATGGGCGATGAGCAGCTCGGATGGAGCGCGGTCATCAGCGGCGATCCGACCGGCGAGATCCGCTATGTGATGGACGCGACGAGCGCCACGGGCTTCCGCTACGAACGGGTCGGCCTCAACGTGCTCCACGGCATCCGGGCGTGGCGCGGCCGGGCGGTGCGGGCATGGCTCGCTGGCCGTCCGGTCCACGAGGGTCGGCTGCCGGAGCTCGTGGGACCCCAGGAGCTGCTGGGTGGTCGGGAGCTGGGGCTGTTCCCGCCCTTCGACCGTCTCGAGCTCGACGGACCCGACGGTCTCATCGTCGAGCTGACGTTCTCGGGCGATGAGCTGGAGATGGAGGACCAGCGCAACTACGGCGACGGCTCGTTCAAGACCTACACCACGCCCCTCCAGCGGCCGGGGCCGTTCCACCTGGCGCCCGGCGGATCCCTGCGGCAGGCGCTGACGATCCGCGTGGGTGGTGGCCACGAACAGGATGCGCGGACGCCGACGACCGATCGCCGCGCAGTCGATGACCACGAGGCGGTGGGCATCCAGCGATCCGTGGTCAGGATCGGTGACACGGTGGTGGGCCACGTGCCACCGCTCGGGCTGTCGCATCCCGCGGGTGCCTCCGTCCCGGACGCGGCGCTGCTCGATCGGCTCGCGGCGCTCTGTCCGGACCACGTCCGGGTGGAGCACATCGTGGGCGAGGGGGACCCGGGGGACGTGCTCGCCGCGCGGGGACTCGCCGCGACGCTGGGTGTGGGCACGATCGTGGAGCTGCGGGTGCCCGAGGCAGGAGCAGTGACCGAGGAGGTGCTCCGCGCGGTCCTCGACCCGGCACCGGAGGACGGGCGGTTCGCGCCGATCGACCATCTGCTCATCGATGTGCCGGGCATCGAGCCCATCGATGGCGAGCCGACGAGCGGGCTGCTGGACCATGCACGGCTGATCGTCGCGGACGGCGGTGGCGCCACCCGCGTCGGCGTGGCACGCGACAGCCTCGCGGACGTGCTGCGGGCACCCATCGATGGGCAGGTCGTCGGGTCGCTGTCGTACGCCCACAGCCCGTCGGTCCATCGGTCGGATGCGCGGACGCTCGTCGAGAACCTGGCGGGCATCGCGGACGAGGTCCGATCCGCTCGCGCGGCGCTCGGCACCGGGTCCCTGCTGCTGGGCCCTGTCTCGATGGCGACCCGTCACGGGCCCTACCCCGATGGGCCGACGCGGGCCGACGGGCTGCCGCCGTCCGCGGATCCCCGTGAGGCGGGTCTGCTGGGTGCGGCGTGGCTCACGGGATGTCTCGCGGAGCTGGCCCGGACCGACGTGGACGCGGTGACCATCGCCACGACCGTGGGCCCCACCGGGGTGGTCGGCGGCGCGGCCGGTCGAGCGGTGGCAGGCTCGGCGGCCGGTGGCGCCACGCCGGACCGCGTGGTGAGCCCGGCATGGCATCTGCTCGCCGATCTCGCGGTGTCGCTCGACGCGGACGTGCTCGACGTGGCGGTCGAGGGCACCGCCAGCGTCCTGGCCCTGCGGACCGTCACCGGGCTGGTCGTGTGGGCGGCGGTGTACGGACCCGGTGAGACGGAGCTGGTCATCGAGGGGCTCGACGTGCAGGCGGACACCGCGGTTGCCCACGTGCGGCTGTTCGATGACACCACGCTCGAGACGGCGACCCATGACCCCGACGCGGCCCGTGGTGCCACCCGCGTGGTGCCCACCGATGCCGGCCGGCTGACGCTCCGGCTCCGCGATGTCGCCATCGCACGCATCGAGGTCCCATCGATCGGGGAAAGGGAGCACGCATGATCATCGGACGGTCGCGGTGAGCACCGCATCGGGCGGATCCCCGGCCGGGGCGGCGGACCGGCTGCGCACCGGGGTCGTGGGCCTCGGCGTCATGGGTGCCGCCATGGCACGCCGACTGGTCGCGGCGGGTCATCCACTCGCCATCGGCAGCGCGTCACGAGGGCCCGTGGACGAGCTCGTGACGCTCGGCGCCCGGGCGTGCGCGAGCGATGCGGAGATCGCCCGTCAGTCGGACGTGTGCATCATCAACGTGCCTGCCACGCACGACGTCGAACGGGTGCTGGAGGGTCCGGACGGCGTCCTCGCTGGGGCGCATCCTGACCTCGTCGTGGTCGCCATGGGCACCTACACGCCATCCTCGATGCCCGTGTTCGCGGCCGCGCTCGCGGAGCGTGGCGCCGCGTTCCTCGATGCGCCGGTCTCCGGCGGTGACATCGGCGCCCGGGACGGCACGCTGTCCGTCATGGTCGGCGGTGACGAGACGGTCCTCGACCGCGTGCGACCGGTGTTCGAGGTGCTGGGTCGGACCATCACGCACATCGGCCCGGTGGGCGCGGGTCAGGTCGCCAAGGCGTGCAACCAGCTCGTGGTCGGTGCCAACATCCAGGCGGTCGCGGAGGCGTGTGCCCTCGCCCGAGCCGTGGGCGTGGACGCGGCGGCGGTGCTCGCGGCGATCGCACCAGGTCTGGGTGGCAGCGTGGTCCTCGACCGATATGCGGAGCGGATGCTGCACGGCCGGTTCGAAGCGGGGGCGCGGGTGAGCCTGCATGCCAAGGACGCAGCGATCGTGATGGACCTCGCCCGCGACGCCCGTCTGGAGCTGCCGGCGTTCACGGCGACCGCGACCGCGTTCGCCGAGCTGGAGCGTCGCGGGGACGGTGGTCTCGACCACTCAGCGCTGGTCACGCTCCTGGGGCCCGCGACGGCCGATCCCGGGGACGCCTGACCGCGTCACATCCTCTGGGTCAGGGTGTCGGTGCGGCCCAGGCGCGGACCTCGCAGCGGATGCCCGGAGCGCGGGCGATGCGCTGGTCGAGCGTGATCAGGGGCGCGTCCATGGCCTCCGCGAGCGCCACGTACGAGGCGTCGTACGTGGTCAGGTTCGCGCGCAGCTCGCGCGCACGTTCCGCGAGGGGTGCGTAGCCCACGAGCCAGATCGCGGCATCGAGGAGCTCGTGGTGCGCCAGGGCGGCGGTCACGGCATCGATGCGCCCGATGACCTCCAGGCGCCGGAGCACGTTCGCGGTCTCGAACACGAGCAGATGCGGACCCACCATGGTCCGGTGGCCGACCTGGTCAGCCACCCACCCACCGGCGCCCGCTTCGACCGTCAGGAGCGCGACGAGCGCTGCCGCGTCCAGGACGACGCGCCCACGGTCGGCCGGCGGCTCACCGACGGTCGGCATCGCGGGCAGCCAGGATGTCCTCCACCGTCACCCGGCTGCCCGTCTGCGCGACGCGTGCCCGCGCGCGGGCGATGACATCCTCCAGCGGAGGCTTCGCCGCCATCTCGGTGACCTGCGCCAGGAGGTACTCCTGGAGCGAGCGACCGCTGCGTGCGGCTCGGAGCGCCAGCTCGTCGCGCACGGGCTTGGGGACGTTCCGGATGGTGATCGCCACGGATGTGCCTGCCATGCCTGCATCCTAGCAGCAGTGCTGCGAGAACAGCAGCACATCGAGGGATCGCCACGGCCTCCGGGCAGCGGGTTGCGCTCCACCCCCTTGCCGTGGCATAGTCCCCCAGCGATGACACGCATGCTCGTCCTCAAGCCCAAGCGCTGGCGGCCCTGCCTGGAGGCAGTGGCCCAGTAGGCCTGCGCGGACGAGACACGCGGGGCCTGCCGGGCAGGCTCCGAGGGCCGCAGCACCGAGGACGGTGACTGCGGCTTCTTCATGTCCGGCATCGGAGCCGAGCCCGACCGGTCCCATCCATGGGACACGAAACGGAGACACCGACACGATGCGAGCACTCCTCCTGGGCGGCGGCAACATGGGCCGAGCCATCGGCGCGGCCCTGACGGCACGCGGCGACACGATCGTCGCGATGCTGGGTCGTGACGCGGCGACCACCGATCCCGCGAGCCTCGCGCCGGTCGATATCGCGTTCGAGTTCACTCACGCGGATGCGATCCTCGCCGACACCAGGTTCGCCGCTGCGGCAGGCACCCGGGTGCTGGTCGTGGGCACCTCCGGATGGGCAGGGGACCAGCGACTCAGGGACGCGGTCGCATCGGTCGCCACCGATGCGGGTCTGCGGGTCATCGTCGGGCCGACCTTCAGCGTGGCCACGGTGCTGTTCACGAGCATCGCCGTCGAGGCCGCCCGCCGGTTCGGTCGCTTCCGCGACTTCGACCCCTACGTCTTCGAGCACCACCGCCGGACCAAGCCCGACCGGCCATCGGGCACCGCCATCGCGATCGCGGAGGCGATGCTGCCGCACCTCCACTCGAAGCGTCAGGCGCGCCTGCCCGAAGGGGACGGCGCGCCCGATCCGGAGACCCTCGAGGTGATCGCGCTGCGAGCCGGTGCCTCGCCCGGGATGCATGTCGTCGGCTTCGACGCCCCGGGGGAGTCCATCGAGCTACGGGTCACGGCCCGCGATCGCTCCGCGTACGTGGCAGGGGCACTCCTCGCCGCGGACACGGCGCTCGCGGATCCCGATCTCCCGGCGGGTCTCATCAGCTTCGCGGAGCTGCTCGACCGAGCCACCACGGACCACTGAGACGCCCACGACACGCACGGACACCGACCCATCGCCCGACCAGCACGACCGACCGACCGACACGACCGACAGGAGACGACCGATGACCACGACCGACACGACCACCACCCCGCTCACGCTCCGGGGCGCCTTCACGGCGCTCGTCACGCCCTTCACGCCCGACGGCGCGCTCGATGAGGCCGGGTTCACGCGACTCGTCGAGCGACAGCTGGACCTGGGCATCGATGGCCTGGTGCCCTGTGGCACCACTGGTGAATCGCCCACCACCTCCCACGAGGAGGATGACCGGCTCATCGGCATCGCCGTGGCGGCCGTGGCGCGCCGCGGGCTCACCGGGCGCGTGCCGGTCATCGCGGGGACGGGCTCCAACTCCACCGCGACCGCGGTGGCGGCCACGCGTCGCGCCGCCGCGGCCGGCGCTGATGCCGCGCTCGTCGTCGCGCCGTACTACAACAAGCCCGACCAGCGGATGCTCGAGGCGCACTACCGGACCGTCGCGGACGAGGGTGGCCTGCCCGTGGTCGTGTACAACGTGCCGGGTCGCACGAGCTGCAATGTCGACGCGTCCACCGTCCTGCGACTCGCCGAGCACCCCGGCATCATCGCCGTCAAGGAGGCGTCCGCGAACCTCGAGCAGATCATGACCATCGTGCGTGATCGCCCGGCGGGCTTCTCCGTGCTGTCCGGCGATGACTCCTGGACGTTCGCGCTGCTCGCGCTGGGTGGGGATGGCGTCATCTCGGTCGCCTCGAACGAGATCCCGGCGGAGATGACCCGGCTGTGCGCGCTCGCCCGTGACGGCGCCTGGGACGAGGCGCGCGCGCTCCACGAGCGGCTCCTGGAGCTGATGCGTACCAACTTCATCAGCCCCAACCCGGTGCCCGTCAAGGCGGCGCTCGCCGAGATGGGCCTCATCCACGATGTGCTCCGCCAGCCGTTGCTGCCCCTCGCGGACGAGCTGCGACCGCGCCTCCGGGCGGCACTCGCCTCGGCAGGCGTCGAGGTCGCCGGCGGCACCCTGGTGGCGGCGTGACCGCAGCGGCCGCGGCCACGACCGGGGTCGACGGATCGGCCACGGGTCCGGTGGCGCTCGAGTCCCGACTCCGGGCGCTCCTCGATGTCTGGCCGGCAGGCACACCGCTGCCGAGCACGCTGGCGGATGACGCCACGACCCTCGTGGCGGATCTCGTCGCCGCGCTGGAGGCGGGCACGCTGCGCGCCGCGACCCCGGATCCGGGCGCACCGGACGGCTGGCGTGTCGATGCGTGGGTCAAGCAGGCGATCCTGCTCGGCTTCCGCATCCCGGGGCTTCGTGACTACCGGGACGGCCCGATCATGGCGGCGCGGGACAAGGTCTCGTACGGGGTGCTGGACATCCTCGACAGCCCGGGCGCGCGGGCAGCGATGGCGGCCGGCACCCCATGGCGCGTGGTGCCCGGTGGCACCACCGCTCGGTCGGGGGTCCATCTCGAGCCGGGCGTGACCATCATGCCCCCGGCGTACCTGAACGTGGGCGCCTGGGTGGGGAGGGGCACGATGGTCGACTCGCACGCGCTCGTGGGCTCGTGCGCCCAGGTGGGCGAGCGGGTCCACCTGTCGGCGGCGGTCCAGGTGGGTGGCGTGCTGGAGCCCGCGGGCGCCCGCCCGGTCGTCGTCGAGGACGATGCGTTCGTGGGTGGCGGCTGCGGCCTGTATGACGGGGTCATCGTGGGTCGGGGCGCGGTCCTGGGCGCCGGCGTCGTGCTCACCGGACAGTCCCGGCTCATCGATCTCGTCGGCGAGCGGGAGCTGCGAGGCACCCCCGAGTCGCCGCTCGTGGTGCCACCCGGGTCGGTCGTGGTGCCGGGCAGCCGTCCGGCAGCGGGGCCCTGGGCACGGGAGCAGGGGATCGCCCTCGGGGTCGCCGTCATCGTCAAGCAGCGCGATGCAGGCACGGACGCGCGGGTGGTCCTGGAGGACGCGCTCCGATGAGCAGCATCATCGATGCCGTCGCCAGCGGTCGGGCGGACGGCTCGGCGGATGCCCGGGCGGACGTGCCGGCCGGGACCTCGGGCCATCCCGTCATCGAGCTCGGTGCGCGGGTGGCCGGACTCGATCCGGCGGCGCTCACGCGGGATCACGGGAGCCCGTTGTTCGTGTATGACCTGGACGTGGTCGCGGCACGTGTCCGGATGCTCCGGGGTGCGCTGCCGCCGGGCGTGGATCTCGCCTACGCGGTGAAGTCGAACCCATGCCCCGCGGTGCTGCGGCATCTCGCGGGGCTGGGTGTGGGTGCCGACATCGCCTCGGCGGGGGAGCTGTCGGCCGTCACCCGGGCGGGCTTCGACCTGCGGAGTGTCGTATTCACGGGACCCGGCAAGACGGACGCGGAGATCGCGGCAGCGGTCCGGGCGAACGTGCGCGCGGTGACCATCGAATCGGTCGAGGAGGTGGATGTCCTGCTCGACCTCGCGTCGGTGGCCCCACGCCACCAGGGACTGATGCTCCGGCTCGCCACGCCGGCCACGGGCGCCGAGACGACGCCCATCATCGGTGGCGCGGGTGCCGCCAAGTTCGGGTTGCTGCCGGACGAGGCGGACGAGGTGCTGGACCGGCTGCGGCTCGCCGGCGCCATCGGCGCCCCGGGGTCCGCCTATCGCGTCGTGGGCGTGCATGCCTTCGGCGCCTCCAACGTGCGGGATGCGCAGCCGCTCATCGAGCACGTGGCGTGGCTCACCGAACGTGCCACGGACCTCGCCACCCGCCACGGCCTGGCGCTCACGATGCTCGACGCCGGGGGCGGTCTGGGCATCCCCTATGCGGACGACGAGACGCCGCTCGACGTGCGAACGCTGGGTGACGGCCTGGCACGCGTCCTCGATGGCTGGCGCGCCCGACCGGCGCTCGCGGGCGCCCGACTCCTGTTCGAGCCGGGTCGGTTCCTCGTGGGTCCCGCCGGTGCGTATCTCATGCGCGTGATCCGGACCAAGCAGCGGGATGGCCGCACCCTCGCGGTCACGGACGGTGGCATCCATCACGTGCTGCGGCCCGCGCTCGTGGGTGATCCCCATCGCATCGTGGCGGTGGGGGAGGCAGCGGGGCGTGACGAACCGACCCCATCGGCCGTGGTCGGTCCGCTGTGCACGGGTCTGGACATGCTGTCGGAGGCCGTGGAGCTGCCGGCGCCCCGCGCCGGCGACCTGCTCGCGGTGCGTGATGTGGGCGCGTACGGCTTCACGGAGTCGATGCCCCTGTTCCTGTCCCATCCGGTGCCTGCGGAGATCGTGGTCAGAAGCGGCGTGGCGCGCGTGGCACGGCTGCGCCAGGAGGCTGGTGGCGGCACGGCCGCCATCTGGTGACGCGAGGGCCGGACGTCGTCGCTGGTCGCCGCTGGCGTCGCGCGGATCGCCGGCGTCGGCGCTGGCAGCCCCTCCGGTCGCATCGGCCGTTCCTCCGGTCGCATCAGCGGCCCCTCCGGTCGCATCAGCGGGCGCCTGGGTGGTCGGTCCAGCGTCCCCCGCCCGCAACGCTGCCCGGCGAAAGCGTCACCCGACCGTGCCCGATGGTGACCGATCCGTGATCGACCCCGCCGATCGCGACCGGTAGATTGCTGTTCGTACCGGATCGGTGGGTGCCGGCACCGAAGGCGGGCAGGGACCCACCTTCCGGCAGGACCCATCGACCGGCGGGGAGAAGGGCTCCCTGCCGGTCGGCCACCTCATATCGAATCTCTCCTCCTCGGGCCAACGTCGGGCTCCCGGATCCGCCAGCCGGGAGCCCGACGCACTTTCGTGCCCGGGAGCGCTGTCCGCACACAGCTGCGTCTCATCCGATCCTCAGGTCCAGGGGACACCCTTGGGTCGGGACGCCGGGCGGATGACCCGGTGGCCACGGAACCTGAGGCACCGACCATGACTCCCCACCCGACCTATGAGGGTCGACCGCTCCACCACCCGGATGAGCCGGTCGTCGACCAGGGCCTCCTGTTCGACCTCGAGACGATCATGGATCGGCGGCGTGTGCTTCGACTCCTGGGAGCCGCGGGCGTCACGGCTTCGGCCGCCGCTGGCGGGTCCGCGCTCCGGGTGCTCGGCCAGTCGCCGAGTCCCAGCGCCACGATCGCCGAGTGCCGCACCATCGAGGAGGAGACCGCCGGTCCCTATCCCGGTGACGGCTCCAACGGCCCGGATGTCCTGAGCCAGTCCGGGGTCGTCCGGAGCGACATCCGGAGCAGCTTCGGGACCGCCACGGGCGTCGCCGAGGGTGTCCCGCTCACCATCCAGGTGGCCCTCCAGGACGCCTCGAACGGATGCCTGCCACTCGCCGGAGCCGCGGTCTATCTGTGGCATTGCACCAACGACGGCCTGTACTCGATGTACTCCCAGGGCGTCACCGACCAGAACTTCCTGCGGGGCGTCCAGGCGGCCGACGACGACGGCGTGGTCACGTTCCAGAGCATCTTCCCCGGCTGCTACTCGGGTCGCTGGCCGCACATCCACTTCGAGGTCTACCCCAGCCTGGAGACCGCCGTGGACGTGACCAACACCATCGCGACCTCGCAGATCGCGCTGCCGCAGGACGCGAGCGAGGCGGTCTACGCCACCACCGGCTACGAGTCGAGCGCCAGCAACCTGTCGCGGATCAGCCTGGAGTCGGACAACGTCTTCGGTGATGACGGGGGCATCTATCAGCTGGGCACGATCACGGGCGACGTGAGCAGCGGGATGTCGGTGCTCCTGGTGGTGCCGGTCCGGACCGCCGCGTAGGTCGGCCGGTCTCCGATCCGCCTTCCTTGGAGGTCATCCGTTGCCCGCTACGATGGCGCCGTGTCCACCGTCGTGCTCGTCCCATGTGACCCGCTGTCCGACGCAGATGCGCTGGTCGCCTTCCTGGGGAGCAACGAGTTCCCGTTCCACGTCGTGCCACGCCCGAGCGAGGCGGAGGCGCGGGCCGTGGTCGATGGTGGCCGGTTCTGGTCGGACGACAGCCTCGGGTTCTGGATCGAGATCGATGGCGAGCGCGCCGGCGTCGTCGTGCTCGAGGAACTCGCCGATGTCGCCGCCGGTGGCAGCCCGCTGTTCGACCTCCGGCTGGCCGCGACGCATCGAGGCAGGGGTCTCGGCGTGCTGGTCGTACGGGCGCTGACGACCCTCGTCTTCACGCGCTTCCCGACCGTGACGCGTGTCGAGGGACAGACCCGCGAGGACAACGTGGCGATGCGGCGGACGTTCGTGCGGGCTGGGTTCGTGAAGGAGGCGCACTACCGGGAAGCGTGGCCCACGGGTGATGCAGGACGGAAGGCGTCCATCGCCTACGGCATCCTGCGACGTGACTGGGAGACCGGGACCACGACACCCGTGCTCTGGGACGACCCGGAACCCTGAGGCCTCGGCCGGGCGACCTTCGATCCTCAGACGAGACCGAGCCGCTCCTCGGCCGCGCGCAGCTCGGCGGCGACCCGCGAGGGTGCGGTCCCGCCGACCACGTCGAAGCGGGCGATGGCGCCGTCCACGGTGGCGGCCGCGCGCAGCACGTCGCCGATCGCGGTGTCCGTGGCCAGGCCGCGCGCCACCGGGTCATCGGAGGCCTCGAGGGTTGTGGTGACGGCCCCGTCGGGCACCTGATCGAGCGTCACGCCCGCCGTCTCCGCCGCGCCCACGAGCGTGCCCACGATGCCGTGCGCGGCTCGGAAGGGCACGCCGCGCTCCACGAGCACGTCGGCGAGTGCCGTGGCGGTGCTGTATCCCTCGCCCGCGGCGGCGGCCATGTGGCCCTCATCCACGCGCAGACCGTCCAGCAGCCCGGTCATCACGCGCAGGGACGCCTCGAGCGTCCGGAGCGCGGCGAACAACGCCGGCTTGTCCTCCTGGAGGTCGCGCTGATAGCTCGCGGGGATCCCCTTGAGCAGTGTCAGCGCGCCGGTGACCGCGCCGATCACGCCCGCGGTGCGCCCCCGGATGAGCTCCGCGGGGTCGGGGTTCCGCTTGTTGGGCATCATCGAGGAGCCGGTCGAGAAGGCGTCCGATGGACGCAGGAAGCCGAACCGCGGGTTCGACCACCAGACGATCTCCTCGGCCAGTCGCGAGAGATGGACCATGCTCAGCGCGGCGGCGGCCAGTGTCTCGACCACGAAGTCGCGATCACCCACGGCATCGAGCGAGTTGCGGGTGACGCCCGCAAACCCCAGGTCCGCGGCGGTCGTCTCGCGATCGAGCGGGAAGCCGGCACCCGCCAGCGCCCCCGAGCCCAGCGGCGACACGTCCGCGCGACGCAGCGCGTCCGCGAAGCGACCCCGGTCGCGCTCCGCCATCTCGACATATGCCAGCAGGTGATGCGCGAACAGCACGGGCTGGGCGGGCTGGATGTGGGTGTGACCGGGCATCACGGCCGTCGCGTGCCGGCGGGCCAGCCGCACGAGCGCCGTCTCGAACGCCACGAGACACGCGTCGAGCTCGCCGACACGGCGGCGCAGCCACAGCCGCAGGTCCGTGGCCACCTGGTCGTTACGCGACCGACCCGTATGGAGCTTCCCGGCCACGGGTCCGATGCGCGCGGCGAGCGCCATCTCGAGGTTGAGATGCACGTCCTCCAACGCGGGATCCCAGGCGATCGACCCGGCCCGCACCTCGACCAGGAGGTCCTCGAGGCCCGCGAGGAGGGCGTCCCGCTCCTCGGTCGTCAGGAGCCCGGCCCGGGCGAGCCCACGGACATGCGCCATCGACCCGGTCAGGTCGTCCTCGGCCAGCTCCGAATCGACCTCGATCGACCGACCGAAGTCCGCGGCCAGCTGGTCGGGCGCCTCGGCGAACCGACCGCCCCAGGCCTTCATGACGACGCGTCCGTCAGGGTGACGGGCATCTCCGAGAGGAGGGGTCGAGTCCAGCTCCATGCGGAGCCGTGTCGTGCCGCCTCCGTGCGGAGCGGCAGCCCGAAGATGCGGATGAAGCCGACGGCTGCCGCGTGGTCGAACGCGTCGTCTGCGTCATACGTGGCGAGCGCCCGGTCATACAGCGAATCGTCGCTCCGGCGACCGACGATGGACACCGTGCCATGGTCGAGCCGCAGCCGGACCTCGCCGTTGACCACCCGCTGAGCGGACGCGACGTACTCCCGCAGGTCCCGATGGAGTGCCGAGAACCAGATGCCGTCATAGGTCGCCTGGGCGAGCTCATCGCTCACGAGTCGGTTGAAACGGAGCTGCTCCTTGGACAGGGTCAGCCCTTCGAGCGCGACGTGCGCGGTGTGCAGGATGACCGCGGCCGGTGCTTCGTAGATCTCGCGGCTCTTGATGCCCACGAGGCGGTCCTCGATGTGGTCGATGCGACCGACCCCATGCCGTCCACCGAGGGTGTTCAGTCGATCCACCAGCTCGACCGGCTCGACCGGCTCGCCATCGATGGACACCGGCAGGCCACGCGAGAAGCCGATGATGACCTCGGTCGGGATGGCAGGCGAGGCGCCTGGCGCGACGGTCCACGTGTAGACGTCTGCCGGCGGGGTCTGCCAGGGATCCTCGAGGACGCCAGTCTCGATCGAGCGACCCCACAGGTTCTGGTCGATGGAGTAGCCGGAGCCATCGCCGCCGGCGACCGAGATGCCACGCTCGCGCGCGAAGGTGACCTCCTGGTCGGGGGAGAGCCCCATGCCCACGCGTCGTGGCGCGATCACCTCGAGCTTCGGGTCCAGCGCTCGGACCGCGACATCGAAACGGACCTGGTCGTTGCCCTTGCCGGTGCAGCCATGGGCGACCGCGTCCGCACGCTCCCGCTCCGCGACCTCGACGAGGAGTTGCGCGATGAGTGGCCGGGCGAGTGCCGTGGCCATCGGATACACGCCCTGGTAGCGGGCGTTCGCCTGGAGGCTGGGAAACACGAAGTCGCGCACGAACCGGTCGCGACCGTCCACGACATAGGCCTTGCTGGCGCCCGCCGCGAGCGCAGCATCCGCGACGCCATCCCGGATCGAGCCACCGCCCACGTCCACGCTGAGGGTGACCACGTCGACACCGTCGTGCTCACGCAGCCAGGCGCAGGCGACCGAGGTATCGAGGCCGCCGGTATAGGCCAGCACCACCTTCTTCACGGGTCGTCTTGGTTCCTCCGTCTGGTGGCCGTGGGCTGGGGCGGCCGATGCGTGCGTTGGCCCTGTGCGCGCTCGCTCACGCACCATACCGGTGCGCTTCGCTCACGTGCTCGGGCCGCCTTCGCCTCGACCACCCGAGCCCACGGTTCGCTGTCCGCGGCTGGGCGGCCGATGCCGCGGCGTGTCTGCGCGCTTGGCGCCCCGATCGCGGTCTCCATCATGCGCGAACCGCGCGTCACCTGGACGCGCGGTCGAGTGTGTGCCGGCGCATGTGGCGGCTCTCCGTCCTGCATTAACATGCGCTCGCAGGGCCATTATTGCATATCCATGCGATCCGTGTCATCCTGCCGTGGATGCCAGCGAACCCACACCCGGTGGCCGCGCGGTTCCTGTCGGTCGCCGACCTGGATCCGCGTGGCGTCCATCACCTCCTCGAACGATCCCTCGCGCTCAAGGCCGGCCGTGCTCCCGCGGCCGGCCCCGCGCTGCCCGATGACCGGCCGCTCGCCGGTCGTGCCGTGGCGCTCGTGTTCCAGAAGCCGTCGCTGCGGACGCGGGTCAGCTTCGAGGTGGGCATCGCTCGGCTCGGCGCGACCCCGGTCGTCCTGGTCGGGGAGGAAGTGGGTCTCGGCTCGCGGGAGGCGCCTCGGGACGTGGCGCGGACGCTCGAGCGGTTCACCGATGCCATCGTGGCGCGGGTGTTCGACCACGCGCTGCTGGAGGACCTCGCGTCGTCGTCGCGGGTGCCCGTGATCAATGCGCTCTCGGACGCAGAGCATCCCTGCCAGGCGCTCGCGGACATGATGGCCCTCGCGGAAGCGTGGGGCGGCATCGATGCCATCGCGGGTCGCCAGCTGGTGTACGTCGGCGACGGCAACAACGTGGCGGCGTCGCTGCTGCTGGCGGGCGCCTCACTGGGGCTGCACGTGCGCGTGGCCAGTCCCGAGGGGTATCAGCCGGATCCGCTCATCGTGCATCGCGCGCGGCACATCGCCGAGGAGACCGGGTCGCGCATCGAGGTCGTCACGGACCCCGTGGAGGCGGTCCGCGGCGCGGATGCGGTCTACACGGACGTCTGGGCGAGCATGGGCCAGGAGGAGCAGGTGGAACGGCG
>JAHBUZ010000030.1 GCA_019637815.1 Chloroflexota bacterium | reverse complement strand
TGCACGATCACCAGGCCACACGCGACGAGGATCAGGACCGGCACGATGACATCGAACGCGGTCTCCGGCAACGCGAGCAGGAGGACCGCTCCGGTCAGGCCTCCCAAGCCGGCAGCCGCGCCGAGTCGGATCGCGCGCGTCCGTTGACCTGACAGCTCCCGACGATACCCGTACGCACCGCTGATCGAACCTGCGACCAGGCCGACCGTGTTCGTCGTGTTCGCGACCAGCGGGGGATAGCCGAGCAGCACCAGGGCCGGGAAGGTGATCAGCGATCCGGACCCGACGATGGTGTTGATGGCTCCCGCGGCCATGCCGGCCGCGAGGATCACGACGGCGACTACCGGGTCCATGAGGGCGCGGTCCGCGGGTCGCGCTGCCCCGAGCTCGTGACCGCCAGCCTCACCAGCCCGCCGCCCAGCACATGTGTCGGGTATCGGCCGCGGCCGAGAGGACGCCATCGGGCAGGACCCGGATCGCGCACACCGACCCGCCCAGGGGATGTCGTCTCGGCCAGCGTTCGATCCGGTGTCCCAGCGCGGCGAGTCCCTCCAGGGCCTCCCCGAGGTCGACGATACGGAACACACCAGCGGCCTGCGTCGAACATCCTAGGGAGACGGCCCGTGTAGCGTTCGAGGACGCGGGGCACGTTGTCCACGAACAGCCCGTCCAGGGGCATCCGGAAGTCGCTGTCGAGGATGGCCATGATGTCGAATGGCCCGACCGAGACCCGGTCCTCCACGTCGAGTGCCTCCCCTGGTGCCGACGATGACCAGCGCCGATCGGCTGTCGCTGACGTATGATGGCATCAATCATCACAACAGGGAGACGCAGTTGACCGTCACTGCGGGCCACAACGATCGGAGTCGGGCCGAGGTCGCCTACGAGGCCATCAAGCGGGCGATCGTGGAGGTCCGCATCCGCCCCGGTCAGCGCTTCACCGAGTCGACCCTGGCCCGTGAGCTCGGCATCACCAAGACGCCCATCAGGGACGCCCTGCAGCGGCTGGTGAACGAGGGACTCGTCGAGTCGAGCCCACGCTCCGGCTATCGCGCCACGCCGGTGACGCTGAAGCAGGCGCGGGACCTGTTCGGGCTCCGGGCGCTCCTCGAGTCGGAGGCGGCGGCGCTCGCGGCGTCCCGGGTGCAGGACATCGACCATCTGAACCGGCTCGATGAGCTGTGTCGAACCAGCTACGACCCGTCGGACGCCGAGAGCATCCGGACGTTCCTCATCGCGAACACCGCATTCCACACGACGGTCGCGACCGCGAGCGGCAACGCACGGCTGGCGCGCGCACTCACCGAGGTCCTCGTGGAGCTCGAGCGTCTGTTCCATCTCGGCCTGGCACTCACCTCACGCGCCGATGAGATCGTCCATGAGCACCGTGACCTGCTCCAGGCGATCGTGGCCGGGGACCCGGAGCGTGCGCGCCAGGTGGCGCTGCTGCAGGCGCGGGCAGCGCAGGCGATGGTCACCGACGCGCTCATGGCAAGCCCCGCGCTCCTCGAGACCAACGTCACTCCCATGCCTCGACCATGAGCGATCCATCGCTCGCTCTCGTCGGCTCCGAACGGGAGGTCCCGCTCGTCACCGGCGGGACGCGCCGCTATGTCAACCTCGACTATGCCGCGAGCACGCCGCCGCTCCGCGTCGTGGCGGACGCGGTGGAGCGGTTCCTCCCCTGGTATGCGAGCGTCCATCGCGGCGCGGGATGGAAGTCGCACGTCTCGACCGAGGTGTTCGAGGCGGCCCGTGCGCTCGTGGGTCGGTTCTTCGGTGCGCCGGAGGATGCGGTCGTGATCTTCACCCGCAACACGACCGACTCGCTCAACCTCGTCGCATCGGTGCTGCCGGATGACTGGCATGTTACGTCGTTCGCCACCGAGCACCACGCCAACATGCTGCCGTGGCGTTCGCGCCCGCACACGCTGCTCCCCGTTCCCCGGTCGCCGGAGCAGGCGCTCGAGCTGGCCGAGTCCGCGCTCCGTGAGGTCCAGGGACCCCGGGTGCTCGCGGTGACCGGCGCGTCCAATGTCACGGGCGAGGTCTGGCCGCTGCGCGAGCTCGCCGACATCGCACACCGTCACGATGCCCCGATCGTTGTCGATGCGGCACAGCTCGCGCCGCATCGACCGATCGACATGGCATCGCTCGGCATCGACGCGCTCGCGGTGTCGGGGCACAAGCTCTATGCACCCTATGGGACCGGCGCACTGCTGATGACCGACCGTCTGCTCTCGGGCGACGCGCATCCGTACCTCCTCGGGGGAGGCGCTGTCGATCTCGTCAGCACCGACGACGTCGAATGGAAGGGCGTGCCGGACCGTCACGAGGCCGGGAGCCCGAACGTGATCGGCGTCGTCGCCATGGCCAGCGCCCTCGACGCCCTTGCCGCGAGTGGTATGGCGAGCCACGCCGATGACGAGCGGCATCTGCTGTCGTACGCCGAGGAGCGGCTGGCGACGGTGCCGGGGCTCACCACGTATCGCAGCTGGCCCGATGCGCACGACCGTGTCGGTGTCATCACGTTCGGTCTGGCGGGATTCCACCATCGGGAGCTGGCGGTGGTCCTGGCGGCCGAGCACGGCATCGGTGTCCGCGATGGGTGCTTCTGCGCGCATCCCCTCGTCGCGCATCTGTTGCGGATCGCCGACGACAGCATCAGCAGCATGTTCCGGCGACTGCGTGCCGGCGAAGCACCGTCACTCCCGGGTGCCGTGCGTGCGAGCCTCGGTATCGGCAGCACGGCCGCGGATGTCGACGTCCTCGTGGACGCGCTGACCCGCATCGCGACCGACGGACCCGCGTGGACCTATGAGCGACATGGCGACGACTTCGAGCCGATCCCGGATCCGCGCCCGCTCGAGGTCGACGGGCTGTCCTGGCTCACGTAACCGGTCCCTGCGTAGGAGGCGACGCTCGTGGCGCCTCGGATTCACACCCGGCTGGCGCCTGTGACGACCCTGACGACCACGGGTAGGGCCACGAGTGCTCCGCCTCACACAGCGCCGACACCTTGCCACCCTCGAACGCCCGCACCGCGGAGCTAGTGTCCTCGTCGGTGAGGTCGAGCACGCGGAGGTCCCATCGTCGACCTCCGCGATCGACTCGACCCGCAGGAGGCGACCTTCGTGGCGCTCGGCGAAGTCGGCGAGCGCTCGCGGTTTGGCCTTGGCGTCCGCGAGATGGGTCGTCGTGGGGATCGATGATCGCCAAGGCTCTCGTCGTCTCGCCGGGAGATGCCGACGAAGTCCACGGTCCTCGTGGCGGCCCGCTCGTTCAGGTGCAGCCGCACCGCCACGGCCTCTGGTGATGTCGTCTGTTCCATGACGCGTGTGTAGGCGTCCCTGGTCACAGTCGCGGGCGCCGGTGAATAGGGCGGGTCGATGTAGATACAGTCCAGTCCACCTTCGCCGTGTGTGTGAACGGAGCTCCAGGGCGTGGTGGTTTCGCCCTTGATGACCACGTGATACGGCTTGTCGTCGCCTCGCTCGACACTATCCAGCAAGCGGAGCGCCGGGAGCACGGGCTCGCCGAAGTCGGAGGTCACCACGAGCGCATCGGTGGGTCGCTGCTCGAGGTCGGCCACCGCGTGCTTGGGCGGGCGGACGTAGGCGCCGTCTGGGTGGCGGAGCGTCCGGCGACCACGAGGGCACCGATACGAAGCGGGTGCTGGGGCAGCCGTACTCGCTCGGGAGGTGGTGCTCGAAGACCAGGCCAAAGCTGCGCCGCAGGCGGATGTGATCGATCTGCGACGTGAGCGCCGAGCGCAGCGCTTCGTCCGGGACTTTGTGGAGGAGGATGTCCAGCTCGCGGCGGATCATGGGCGAGGGGTACGGCCTGGCCGATCCCTCCGGTCCTGTGCGCGCAGCCGTTGCCGCAGGACGATCGGCTTGCCTGGTCAACGACGTATCAGCGGATCACACCTGGCGCAGCAGGCGCGCGGCGGAGGCCGACAGCACCTCGGCGATGCAGACGGCCAACTCCTCGCCCTCCGGGGAGCGGAACTGACGCTCGCCCTCTTCCGTGTGCACCGCCCAGCCGCCATCGCGCGCGATTCCTATCATGGCGCCGGGCACATGACGCGCGACGTTGCCGAAGTCGGTGGAGAATGGCATCGTCGGGGGCGTCTCTACCGCGAGGCCGACCTCCGTGAGCGCGGCCTCAGCGGCCGCGGCGACGGCGGCGTCGGCGGTCAGGCCCTGCGTGAGCCAGAGCGGCGTCCACGACGAGGGGGCGATGCGCTCGCGAGCGAGCCTGGCGCGCTCCCCGAGTTCGTCGCCGTCGTCGCCAAGCACGCGCACGACGGCCCGAGTGGCACCCTCCGCGCGCACGACGCGGTCGATGCGGTACCGATCGAACGGCAGATCCCACGATCGCGGATCGACGTCACCCGGCAGCTCCGCCTCGATCAGCTGCATCCACCGGGAGGCGCGCCAGACGCCCGTGTGGGACTCCGGGTGCGCGTAGATGGCGGCATCGATGCCGTCCCAGCCGCCGCGGCCCAGAGCCGCGGCCTTCCCGCTTCCGTGGTCGATCGCGAGCGGGGACACCAACTCGTCGGCCGGCATCCCGAGCACGACGAGGGTGCCGGCAAAGTCGGACCGGAACCTCGCGAGCGCACGGGCCGCTCCGGCCGCCCCGCCGGCGATGGGGCCGTGCCCGCAGGAGTGCAGCAGCGTCATTCCTCCATCGGGAGAGGGTACGCCGACCGCGTCGTAGACGGCGACGATCGCGACGGTCGGTCCGGGCGCCGTGCCGTCGAACTCGGCGCGGAACGCCGTTGGCATCCCGGCGTAGGGCCGCTCGATGCGGTCGGCCTCGCTGAGCGCAGCCACAAGCCGGTCGGCCGCGGCGTGTTCCTCGTAGGCGAGCTCGGGGTGCTCGTGCACGTACTGTGTGATGTCGAGGATCTCGGCACGGTCCACGGCGATCGCGGCACGCAGCGCAGGCAGGGAAACGGTCATCGGGGCCACGATCCTCCCATTGTCGAAGGTTGGGTTTCTGGATGAAGGGGCGTCCCGGTCATCGCCGGCCGCCGGCCACCGCTGGTCGTCGCGCGTGCTCCGCGATCCACGTCTGGAGCCCCAGGGCGTCCATCCCGTCGTCCATGCGCACCGTGCTGCCATCGAGCGTGATGCCCTTGCTGCGCAGGTCGAGTGCCACGAGCCCATCGAGCGCGTGCTCCAGCGCCTCGATGTCCCAGGTCGCTGCCTGCTCGGTGAGCTTCTGGGCGCGGAACGGCTGGAGACGCATGGCCTTGATGAGATCGGGTGGTCGCGTGCCCATGTCCATGTGCTCACGGACCAGGATGAGCTCTCGGATGCGGCGATGGAGCTGGCTCACCACGACCGGCAGCGGCGCGCCGCCCGTGAGGAGCCGCTCGGCGAGCACACCGGCATCCGCGGTGCGTCGGGAAGCCACCGCATCGAGGAACGCCCACGTGGAGCCTGGGATCGCCTCCGGGACGAGCTCCACCACGTCCTCCTTCGAGACCTCGCCGTCCGGGCGGTACAGGGCGAGCTTCTCCAGCTCGCCGTTGGCGAGCTCGGTCTGACGGCGACGATCCACGTCGCCCTCCCGAACGTGGGCACCGATGCGTTGCGCGAGCGTCTGGGCCGCGCCGGGTCCGAGGCGGGTCCCGAGGGTCACGGCACGCTGGGTGAGCCACTGCTCCATGCGGTTGCGGTCGAGGGCCGGGAACTCCCGCACCAGGCCGCCGGCCGCGGCGACGGCGTCCCGCAGCACGCCCGAGGCCGCCGGACCCCTGGCATCCTGCGCGATGAGGTCCGTGACGACGAGCGCATTGCCGGGCGCGACACGTGCGAGCAGCCCGATGGTGCGCTCGCGTGCCGCGGTCTCACGGAGCAGTCCGCTCGGCTGACGGAGCACCACCAGCGTGCCGTCGCCGAACAACGTGGCCATGCCGAGCCGGACCTCGACCTCGTCGAGCAGGCGTGCGCGTCGTTTCGCGGCGGAGCCACCGGCATCGTCCGCGTCGTCGTCGAGCGAGACACGCCACGTCTGGAGTGGCGGCATCCCCTCCGCGGCGAGGTCGATGGCGGCACGGCCAGCGGCGTCGTCGATGGCCCACGCATCCTCGCCCCACAGGTAGGCGAGCGACGTCACGATGCCGCTCCGGGGGAGACGCGCCGGATCGTGGCACGCGCCCAGCGCACACGTCCCACCTGGTCGGGCGTGATCCCCGCCAGGGCACACACCTCCGCCTCCAGCTCGGCGGCGCGATCGCGTGCGAGGGCCAGGTCACGCCGCGCCTCCGGATGTTTGCGGAGCCAGCGCGCGAAGCGCGCGTCGAGGGACACGACCCGCTGCTGGGCGCGCTTGTCCGCGTAGGCGACGAGCCGTTGCTCGAGCGTGGTCGTGGCGACCCACGCCGCGTAGGGCTGGCCCACGAGCCGACCCACCGGATGCGTGTCGACCGCCGGGGCGAGCTCGGGATGGCCCTGCTGCTCCAGCCAGCGCGCACCGGCATGGCCGTGACCCAGCGCGCGCAGCGGGTCATCGCGTGGCAGCGCCTTGTCCACGTCATGCAGCAAGGCGGCCGTCTCGACGAGCAGCGTGTCCACCGGGTGGCCCGCGTGGCTCACGCGGGATGCGAGCCACGCGCCCACGTCCGCCACCGTCTGGGAGTGCCGAACGATCCCGGCCGGGGGCGAGACGGACAGAAGGAGCCGCGCGGCGGCCTCGCGGGAGGGGACGGTCATCGACCCGATCGTAGCAAGCCAGCGGATCGCTGCCCGGTCGCGGGAGTCGGGGTGTCGGTGTGTCGCTCGGTGGATGCGGGTCGGGTCGCCGGAGCGTGCCGCGCGCCGGGCGGGGAGGTCGCGGCTCGGGACGCTCCTGGAGCGTGGTGGCAGGGAGCGGGATGGCGCACAGCCAGGGGCTCCAGGCGGGCGAGCCGGTCGCCCGGGGCGGTGCTGCGAGCTCTGCCCGGGTGGACGACGTGGCGATCGCCGGTGTGCCGCCTCCCGTCTGCGCGACACGTCCGCTGTCCGTCCGTGCGACACGTCCGCCGACCCGGCGTGCCCGGCCACCGGTCGATGTCCTGGGCGGTCGGCCGCCGCTCGTGGCGACGCGCAGGTCGTGACCATCGGTGCTCACCTGGAGGTCGCCATCGAGGTCGGTCCGCAGCACCTGGGCGCCACGTGTCCGGAGTCGCTCCAGGGT
The DNA here is from genome assembly GCA_019637815.1 of Chloroflexota bacterium. Taxonomy (GTDB): domain Bacteria; phylum Chloroflexota; class Limnocylindria; order Limnocylindrales; family CSP1-4; genus JAFMJV01. The sequence goes on along the minus strand of JAHBUZ010000030.1, from coordinate 36,786 downwards.
GCTGCGTGTCGGATGTCCGTAGGGGTTGCCGGCCCCGGCGCTCACGAGCGCGACGCGTGGCTGGAGGACGGACAGCCACGCGTCGGAGGTGGCGCTGGCGCTGCCGTGATGCGCCACCTTGAGCACGTCGAGTCGGGTCGTGGGGTCGCCGATGCCGGCGGCCAGGAGGCGCGGATCCACGTCATCCTCGATGTCGCCGGTGAGCAGGAACCGCCGTGCGCCGAACCGAAGGTCCACCACCACGGACGTGTCATTGACCTGTCGACCGGAGCTCGGTGACCGGACCGGCACCTCCGCCGCGATCGGCCACGCGACCTGTGCGACCGCGTCATCGAGCGTCCATCGGGCACCGCGGGACAGCCGGGTGGTGCCGACACCTGCTCGGGCGAGCCAGCCACGGAAGGCCACGTCCCCGGGGCCCGTGCCCAGCATCCCGTTCTCGGCGACGACCGCGACGCGGTAGCGCGTGAGGAGCGTGGCCAGCCCGGCAGCATGGTCCTCGTGCGGGTGCGTGAGGATCACCAGGTCGAGCCGGCGGTCCCAGGGTGGGATATGTCGGTCGAGCACTGTCATCAGGCGATCCGGGTCGGGCCCGCTGTCGAGCAGCATCCGGGTCCCGCGCGGACCCTCCACGAGGATCGCATCGCCCTGGCCGATGTCCAGCACGGTGACCGTCAGCCGACCGCTCGGGCGATCCACCGTGACCAGCACTCCCGCGGTCACGACCACGAGCACGCCGATCAGCGTGAGCGTGCGTGCGCGTCGCCGGCCAGCCGTCCCCTCCGCGGGCCGTCGTGCGGCACGGGCACTGGGTGCGGCATGTCCATGGGCGGGCGAGGCCACTGCCGGAGCGCCTCGGTGGCGGGTCGTGCGGATGATGGCGCTCGTGACCAGCACCGTGGCGAGCGCCGCGGACACGAGGGACGCGGACCCCAGCTCCACGCTCGCGAACGGGACGCTCCCGAGCGTGCCCGAGATCGCGATCATGGCGCCGAGGACCAGCCAGCCGAGCAGCGCGACGGGTGCCCCGAGGAGCGCGGGCACGCCAACGCCGACGAGCAGACCCGCCACGAGGGCGAGGAAGCCGGCGAGCATGGCGGGCGCCACGATGGGTGCCACCAGCAGGTTGGCGAGTGGCGAGACCAGCGATAGCCGGCCGAAGTGGAACAGGATGAGGGGCAGGGTCGCTGCCTGCGCGGCGAGCGAGACACCCAGCGACTCCGCGAGCCATCGACGAGGTCTGCCTGGTGCAGGCCCCGCGAGCCGACCCGCCAGTCGCGACCCCCAGGCGAGGAGACCGGCCGTCGCCGCGACCGAGAGCTGGAATCCGATGTCCGTGACCATCGCCGGGTCCCCGAGCAGCAGCAGCCACACCGCGATGCCGAGGGCTGCCGCGGCGGTGCCTGGTCGTCCGGACTCGCGGGCGATGAGTGCCACGCCACCCATGACCGAGGCGCGGACCACGCTCGCGCCACCACCCGCGATGAACGTGAACGCGACCAGGGCGAGCACGATGCCCACCGTCCGCTCTCGGCGCGAGAGCCGGGTCGCTGCGAGCAGCCCACCGACCACGGCGCCCACGATGCAGATGTTCCAGCCGGAGATGGCGACCACGTGCGACAGGCCGGTCGTGGTGAAGGAGTCCGCGACCTCGCGCGAGACGCGGTCGCGGCGTCCCACGAGGATCCCCGAGGCGAGTCCGGCCATGGGCTCGGGCACGATCCGGGCGATGGCGAGGTCGACCGCCTCGCGGACGCGTTCCGCGACGGGGCTGCCGCCGTCGGTCGCCACGACCATCGACCGGGGCCGCGTCGTGGCGGCCATGCCGGTCTCGATGAGCCACGCCGCGAACTCGCTGCCGTCCGCGACGACCGGTTCGATGCGCGCATCGAACCGGATGTGGTCACCCGGGATGACCCACGGGTAGCGTGGCAGCCAGGCGTAGGTGCGCCACGGCCCGGTGTCGGTGGCGAGCGGATCCCGCCGGGTGTCCGGTGCGTCCCCATCGGCATCGTCGGCCGGCGTGACGAGGAGCGTCGCGCGCTGGAGTGCGCCGTCGGTGCTGCCCAGGCTCAGCACCTCGGCTGACCAGGCACCCGTGACGACGGTCGAGGGCGGAGGTGCGGCTGGCACCGCGCCCAGGTCGCCGACCAGGAGGCGGACCGCGACACCCGCGGCGCCCAGCCCGACCACGACGCCGGCGGGCCGACGAGCCACGCGTGCGATGAGCGCACCAAGGCACGCGAGGAGACCCACCAGGGCCGCCATCCCGGGCACGATGTCGTGCAGCAGCAGGGCAGCGACCACGGCGCCGGTCGCAAGCCAGCCTGCGCGGGGCATGGGTGACGGTCCTGCGGGTCGCTATCGGCCGACCGTCACCAGCGCCTCCAGCTTCAGCCACGTCGCCTGGCCCACGATGCCCCGCGAGCGGATCTCATCCGGGGTCCGGAAGGGCATCTCCGTGCGTGCCGCGACGATCTTCGCGATCGTGGCAGGGCCGACCCCCGGGAGGGCATCCAGCTCCGCCTCCGTCGCCGTGTTGAGGTCCACGCGCCCGTCGCCCCTCGAGGAGGTCTCGGCGCCACCGGTCGAGGGCGCGGCGACCGTGACCACGTCCCCGATCGCGGGCACGTGCACCTTGGTGCCGTCACGCGCGAGCTCGGCAAGGTTCAGCTGGTGGCTCGCGGCAGCCAGATCGACCCGCGGCCCGAACCCGCCCGCGAGCGCGATGGCATCCCCGACACGGCCACCCGCAGGGACCTCCACGAGGCCGGGTCGGACCACGGCTCCCTGGACATCCACCACGACCCGCGCCGGGATCGGGCTCGCCACGGCTGGCGCGAGGACGGGCGTCACGTCGAGGACCGACATCGCGAGGCCGGCACGCGGCTCATGGCCGTCATCGCCGACGACCGCGCCCGTGGGGCTGGACACGACCAGCCAGGCCGCCAGGGCGCCGAGCAGCACCGTGCTGACGATGCCGCCGGCGATGAGCGCGATGAGATGGACCGGGACCGCCTCCGCGTGGGCGCGAGCACGGGACCCGGGTGCATCGGGTGTGGGTGGCGTCCCGATCGAACGCCAGTCGGGTGCGAGCTGCTCCATGGTGCTCCTCCGTCGGCGGGAGGAGGCGGGTGGTCGATGGTCGGCGGGCCGTTCGGCGGGCCGGCGGAGGCGGGCTCGGCGGTCCGGTGTCGAACGGGAGGTCCTCGCCCGGAACCGCCCGACGGATCGGGCGCGTCCCGGATGACGACCGGCGACCATGCTAGGCCGGCGGACTTATCCGCCACTTACCGGGCCGTGGACGGATGCGGATAAGCGGCCGGTAAGTCGGGCTCGCTACGGTATCCCCAGTCGACGCGACCGCGTGCCCCGGGCGTCGTCGATGACGCTGGTCTGCCGGACGTGGGCGCCCCTGCCTTCGTCCGGCAGCGCCGGTCCCGATTCAGGCTTCGGCGATCACATCGACGGTCTGCCCATCGATGGGCAGACCCAGGAACGTGTGCTCGAGCTCGGTGCGTCGCGCACGGACCGCTGGTGCGGGAGCGTCCATCACGACCCGTCCCATGCCGAGCAGGACCACACGATCCGCCGTATCCATGGCGAGATCCACATCCTGTTCCACGAAGATGATGGTGATCCCCATCGTCTGGTGGATCTGGCTGAGCGCGTGCACCAGCCGGTCGACCACGACCGGCGCGAGGCCGAGCGAGAGCTCATCGATCATCAGCAGGGATGGCCGGCACATCAAGCCCCGGCCGATGGCGCACATCTGCTGCTCCCCACCAGACATGGTGCCGGAGACGCGACCGAGGAGCCGCTCGAGTTCCGGGAACAGCGCGAGGACGCGCTCCAGGTTCTCCTCGACGGCATTGCCCGTGGCGGTCGCCGCGAGGGTGAGGTTCTCGCGGACGGTGAGACCAGCGAAGAGCTGGCGACCCTCTGCGACGAGCGAGATGCCGGCACGTGCCCGTCGCCGTGCGTCCCATCGTGTGACATCCTGACCCGCGAACGAGACGCTGCCGTGCCAGGCAGGCAGCAGACCCACGATCGCCTGGAGGAGCGTGGTCTTGCCGGCACCGTTCGGTCCGACGAGGCCCACGAGCTCCCCGGGGACGATGCGCAAGTCGATGTCCTGCAGGACCGGGAGCTGTCCGTAGCCCGTGACCAGGCCGGCGGTATCGAGCAGCGCGTCAGGCATCGGGTCGCGCCCGTCGTCCGAGATAGGTCGCGATCACCGCGGGGTCCGACATGATCTCGGCCGGTGACGCCCAGCGCAGGACCCGGCCCTGGTCGAGGACGCAGACCTCGTCGGCGATGGCCGCCACGACGCCCGGAACATGCTCCACGACGATGACGGTCACGCCGTCCTGGCGCAGTCCTCGCAGGATGTCCTCCGCGGCGCGGATCTGCGCAGCGGCCAGTCCGGCCATGGCCTCGTCGACGAGCGCGAGCCGTGGGCGGGCCGCCATCACGCGGGCCAGCTCGAGCGACTTGCGCTCGGCGAGTGACAGGCTCCCCACGGGTGTGCTGATGCGACCCGCGAGGCCGACACGTTCGAGCGCATCGGCGGCCACGCGCCGCGCATCCGCGGTCGGCAGCCGATGCCGTCCGAACATCGCACCGAGCATCGCGTTCTCGAGCGTGGTCAGCTCCGGCATGGCCTGCGGGATCTGGTACGCCCGGCAGATGCCGGCGCGTGCCGCGTCCGAGGGTGACCACCCGCGCATCGATCGGCCGTCCAGGACGATCTCGCCAGCGCTGACGGGCATCGTCGCCGAGATGAGCCCCAGGAGGGTGGTCTTGCCCGATCCATTGGGCCCGATGAGCCCGAGGATGCGGCCCTCGTCGAGGCGTCCATCGATGCCATCCACCGCCCGCACACCGCCGAACGAGCGGCGGACGTCACGCAGCTCGAGCAGAGCGTCCATGCGTACCTCGACGACGTGCGACGATCCCCCGGATCCGCGTCGGGAGCTCCGGGAGCCCACCGGGCAGGTACGTCACCACGATGACCATCAGCACACCCAGCACCGCCAGGTGCGCCTCGGTGAACGACGCCCAGGCGATGACCCCCGCCACCTCGAAGGTGAATGCGCCGATGATGGGCCCGATCACCAGGAGCGGACCGCCCAGCAGTGCGATGAGGAAGACCTCCAGGGACATGATGAGATCGAACGAGCTGCCGGGGTCGATGAAGCCGATCCAGTAGGCGTGGGTCGCCCCGACCGCACCCGCGAGGCCCGCGCTCAGCGCCCAGGCGATGGCCTTGTAGCGGAAGGTCGGGACCCCCAGCATCGATGCCGCGTCCTCGTTCCCCTTGATGGCCAGCAGGCCAAGCCCCAGCCGGCTGCGTCGGAGCACGATCAGGACGACCGCACCGACGGCGACCAGCCCCAGGAACAGGAAGTAGAACGTGTCGTAGACGGTCGAGGGGTCCCCCGTGACCAGCGGCGGGATGGTGACGCCGCGGGCGCCCCGGGTCAGCCCTCGCAGGACGACGATGAGCTCGAGGGTCAGGAAGTTCAGCGCGACCGTCGCCATCAGGAAGTACGAGCCTCGGAGCGACAGCATCGCGCGGGAGGCGATGAGCGCATAGATGGCGGCCCCCACCGCGCCGAGCAGGATCGCGACCGGCGCCGGGAGACCGAGGTTCGCGGCGGCCAGCCCCGACACGTAGGCCCCGACACCGAAGAACACGATGTTGCCGAGCGCTGGGTATCCGGCGAGACCCATGATGACGTTGAGTGACAGGGCGAGCGCCGCGAACACGAGCGCCGACGTGGCGACGCGCAGCCAGAAGTTGCTGAGCACCCACGGCAGGGCGATGAGCACGACCACGAGCACCACGAGCATGATGAGCACAGCGGGCGTGAGCACGGGCCACGGCCGGCGTGTCGATCGCTCGGGAGGCGTGGTCATCGCGTCAGTGGGCATAGAAACGACGCCCGAACAGACCGGCCGGCAGGATGCTGGCGACCGCGAGGTAGGCCACGAAGATCGCCAGTCGCTGGTACTCCGTACCGATGTAGAGACCGGCCAGGTTCTCGGTCAGGCCCAGGATCATCCCTGAGATGAGCACGGGCGCGATGCTCCCGAACCCGGCGAGGACCACGACCGCGAACGCGATGAGCAGCACCGACAGGCCCATGAACGGCTGGAGCGGCTGGATGAGTGCGAGCAGGGCACCTGCGCCACAGGCGACGGCCGCCGCCAGCCCGTGTGCCATGCCGAAGGCGTGTCCTGTGTCGATGCCCAGCAGCTCGGCGGCCGTCCGGTTCTGCGAGACGGCCCGGATGGTCGTGCCGATCTGGGTCCTGCGCAGGATGAGCTCGAGGCCCAATGCAAGGATGACGGCCACCGCGAAGATGCCGAGTCGCACCAGCGGGATCCGGGCACCCAGGACATCGAAGCCCACGGACGCATACGGGACGCTGATGGTCCGGAGGTCCGCCCCGAACACCAGCAGGATGCCTGTCACGGCGATCAGGTCGAGCCCGAAGGTGAGGGTGATGGTCATCACCACGCGCCGCCGCATCACCTTGTCGATGAACAGGCGCTGGACGCCGTAGCCCAGCCCGAAGCCGATGACCAGCAGCACGGGCACCATCAGGAACGGGTCGAGCCCGAACGCCATCCATGCCGACTGGGCGAGATAGGCCCCGATGACGATGAACGCGCCGTGGACCGCGCTGATGACGCGCGTCACGCCATAGATGAGCGACAGCCCGATACCGAACGCGGCGTACAGACCACCGGTCAGGATGCCGTTGACGATGGCCTGGCTCATCCCTCCGGACCGGCCGGAGCGCCGATGGAGCGGCTGGTCAGCGCTCGCTCCAGCCCGGGATGGGCCACAGGGGTGCCGCGGCTGCGGCGTCCGCCGGGGACACGATCACCGGCGTCCCGTCCTGGATCTGCACGACGTACGTGGTGACGCCCGTGTTGACACCACGCTCATCGAAGGCCATCTGCCCGAAGACGGTCGTCTCGTCGAGCGAGAGCATGCCGTCCCGGACGGCGGTGGTGTCGAGCGAGCCGGCGGTCTCGATCCCTCGCTGGAGGGCGTAGCCGGAGATGGACGCCGCGACGTTGTCGTGCGTTGGTGCGTATCCGAAGCGTGCCTCGAAGGCTGCCGCGTAGTCGGCGGCCGAACCGAAGAGCGCATCGGCATACGGCAGTGCCGGCGACCAGTACGTGATGCCGAACAGGCCCTCCGCGTCGGCGCCAGCGTTCGAGAGGAAGTCGGGCACGAGCGTCGCGCCAGAGAACGCGAGGATGGGCGGCAGGTAGTCGCGCTCCTTCATCTGGCGGAGCAGGACCAGGGCATCCGCGACATCGACGGGCGCGGCAAGCGCCTCCGGGGCAGCCTCCTGGATGCGCGTGATGAGCGAGCCGACATCGATGGTGCCGGGGGGATAGATCTCATCGACGACGACCTCGAGCCCGGCGTCCTTCGCCTGCTGCGAGACACCCTCGGCCGCGAGCAGCGGGAACAGATCATCGGTCGTCACCACGCCGACGCGGGTGAGCCCGAGGTCCTGGACCATCGGCACGAGGGGCCGCATGTTCGTCGAGCCGATGGGCAGCACGCCGAAGAGATATCGGTACCCCTGCTCCCAGATCTCGTCGGAGGCGGCGAGCGGTGCGACCATGAGCTTCTGGTAGCGCTCCGCGATCGGCGCCACCGCGTTGGTGTTGCCGGAGCCCCACGGCGCGAGCAGGAAGTCGACATCCTCCTCGGCGATCAGGTTCTCGACGAGTCGCGCGGCCTGATCGCGGTCGGAGCCATCGTCCCGGATGACGAGCTCGATGGGGCGGGCCACACCGTCCACGACGATGCCGCCGCCTGCGTTCACCGTCTCTGCCCAGAAGTCATAGCCGTCGCGCACGAGCTTCGAGTCCGGCGCGGCGTCCCCCGTGAGGGCGAGCGACGCACCGATCCGGATCGGGTCACCGACGGCCGGTGACTGCGCCACTGCGGGGAGCGAGACGGCTGCTGCCAGTACTCCCACCAACGCCGCTGTCGCGATCCCACTCACGCCATGCCGCCGCGCGTCGCGCATCCGTCGCCCCTCCTCCGTCGGTCGAATGACCTCTCGATGGCACGAATGTGCCACATCCGGATCCGGATTGCAATGTCCATTGCGATCCAGGAGGAAGGGATGGGCGAGCCGCCCGGGGTGGCTCAGCCGCTGATGAGGGCCTCCAGGCGGGGCCGGACCTCGGTCGCCATGCGCTCCATCGACTCCGCGTCGTAGGGCGCCGGGAACCCGCAGATGAGGTGCCGATAGCCGAGCTCCACGTACGGCCGGATGTGCGCGATCACGTCATCCACGGTCCCCACGCAGCCCCGGGCCGCGGCGATGTCCGCGGAGCCGGGTCGGTCCTCGTCCACCGTGGCACCGCCGTTGCCGGCGAGGATCTCGTCCTGGACCCGCAGCGCCTCCGCCTTCGTGTCTCGGATCACGACCCGTTGGAGCTCGAGGGTCCGCTCGATCTCCCGCTCGTCACGGCCCACGGTCCGGCAGTGCTCGACGAGCGTCGCCTCCACGTCCGCTGCATCGACGATGTCACCGTCGCCCATGTTGTACAGGTCCGCGTACTGGGCGGTCAGCTTGAGGGTGACCTTGCGACCCGTGCCACCGATGAGGATGGGCAGGTGGGACTGGATGGGCGCCGGGTCGTTGCGCACCGCCGACGTCCGATAGCGACCCTCGGTGACGGTCGGCTCGGTGCCGTCGAGCATGCCGCGCATGATGGGCAGCGCCTGGCCCAGCCAGCGCAGCCGCTCCGGGAAGCCGCTGCCGAAGTCGAAGCCGAAGCCGGTGTGCTCCTCCTCGAACCACGCCCCGCCGATGCCCAGCACCGCACGACCCCCGCTGATGTGGTCGATGGTGGTCATCATCTTGGCCACGAGCGCCGGGTTGCGGAACGTGTTGGCACCCACGAGCAGGCCGATGGTGGCGCGCTGCGTGGTCGCGGCCACGGCCGACATCGCGGTGTACGCCTCGAGGATGGGGCCCTGCCACGAGCCCACGATGGGGTACACGTGATCCCAGGTCCACAGGGACTCATAGCCCAGCGAGTCCGCGCGCTGCATCGCGGTGAGGAAGCCGGGCCAGTCGGTGTACTGGTTCCAGAGATTGGCGCCCAGCTTGATGGGCGCCGTCAGGTCAGCCACGGATCATCTCCTTGAGGCGGGGTGCGACCTCGGTCGCGAGGCGGGTCATGGACTCCTCGTCATAGGGTGACGGGAACCCGGCGATGAGATGGCGATAGCCGAGCTCCACGAACGGCGCGAGATGCGCGATGACGTCCTCCGGCGTGCCGACCGGCTGGTCCTGCCAGAGTGGCGCCTTGCCGTTGGCATCCATCATCGCCCGCTGGACCGCGAGTGCCTCATCCCGTGAGTCGCGGATGACGGGGGTGCCGATGCCCACGGTCCGCTCGATGGTCGTCTCGTCACGACCGATCGCGGCGCAGTGCTCGAGCAGCACGCCCTCCGCTTCGCGTACCTCGGCGATGCCACCACCCAGGTTGCAGGCATCCGCGTATCGCGCCACCAGCCGCAGCGTCACCTTCCGACCGCTGCCACCGATGAGGATGGGCAGATGCGACTGGACCGGCGCCGGGTCGTTGCGCACCGCCGACGTCCGATAGCGACCCTCGGTCACGGTCGGCTCGGTGCCGTCGAGCATGCCGCGCATGATGGGCAGCGCCTGGCCCAGCCAGCGCAGGCGCTCCGGGAACCCGTCACCGAATGCCAGTCCGAACCCGGTGTGCTCGGTCTCGAACCAGGCCGCCCCGATGCCCAGCACCGCCCGACCCGCGCTGATGTGGTCGATGGTCGTGATCATCTTGGCGGTGAGGCTGGGCTCCCGGAACGTGTTGGCGCCGACCATGAGACCCAGCGTGGCGCGCTTCGTGAGGGCCGCCGCGGCGGCGAGTGCCGTGTACGCCTCGAGGATGGGGCCCTGCCATGACCCGACGATGGGGTAGAGGTGATCCCAGGTCCACAGGGAGTCATAGCCCAGCGAGTCGGCTCGCTGCATCGCCGAGAGCCAGCCCGGCCAGTCGGTGTACTGGTTCCAGCAGTTCGCGCCCAGGCGCACGGGCGCCGTCATGTCGGGCATCAGGGGTCCCTCCGCTCGGTGTGGTCCCCCCGATGGTAGGCCGTCAGGCCGGGGTCGTCCCTCGTGTCGCCGCGGGACGCTCGGTCCGCGTCGGGGACGCGGGGGCGACCGGGGCCGCTGGGTGCCGGGTCTGGCGCCGCGCCGCACGGGCCCCTTCGCGGGCCACCTGGCGCTCACGGGCCTGCTGCTCGTTGGCGAGATCGAGATAGCGCTGCCACATCGGGGTCACGTCCTGTCCGGCTGTTCTGTAACGTGTCAAGGCCCATGGATAGGTTACCTGCACGGGCGCCAGCATAGGCCCTGCGCGCGTAACCTGTCAATCGTGCGAGAATGGTTACGGTGGATGTGACGCTCCCTGCCCCCGATCCGGTGCCCGGTGTCGGCAGGCATGGCGGCCATGCCACGCCGCATGGTCACCAGGCCTCGCTCAAGGACGCCCTCGCCTTCGTGAACACGCTCGAGATCGTGCGCGGCCGCGAGGTGGAGCACCTGCCGGATGCGGCCGCGGTGCTCGGCTGGCTGGCCGACCACTCGCTGCTCCACGCGGACATGCGCGAGTCGCACGTGACACGCCTGGCCGCCGATCCCGATGGGTCGGCACGTGTCATGCGCCGCATCGGCCGTGTGCGAGCGGCCATCCGGGAGCTCGTGGAATCGACCGTGGATGCCCGTCCTCCGACGGAGCGCTCGCTGGCCGAGGTGAACCGCGCCCTCCGGTTCCACTACGTGACCTATCTCGTGCCTGCGCCGGACGGGGTCTCGCTCGACCACAAGCACGAGGGCGACCCGGTCGATGGGGCGCTCGGCCGCCTGGCCGAGGCGATCGCCCGGGAGCTGACGCAAGGCCGGCCCGAGCGACTGCGTGTCTGTGAGAACCCCGAATGCCGCTGGATCTTCGTGGACACCTCACACTCCGGGCGTCGGAAGTGGTGTGATATGCGGACCTGCGGTAACCGCGTGAAGGTGGCACGTCACCGGCAGCGGCGTCGCGAGGAGCAGCCGGATCAGGCCCCAGCCACGCTCGCGGCGGACTCCACGGCGTGACCGAGCATCCGACCCTGCGGGTCGTCGTGGAAGTCGCCGGCAAGCGCGCGTTCGCGAGCGCGCTCGACTGGCCCGGCTGGGCACGTGCCGGCAAGAGCGAGGCGCTCGCCATCGAGTCGCTCCTGGCGTATCGCGATCGATACGCGGCGATCGCAGCGCTCGCGGGTCATCGGCTCCCCGACTCTCCGGATGTGGAGGTGGTGGAGCGACAGACCGGCAATGCCACGACCGAGTTCGGGGTGCCCGGTCTGGTGGCGGAGCTGGAGCTGGTGCCCGTGACCTCGGCCGACGCCCAGCGACTGGTGGGGCTCGTCCGCGCGACGTGGCAGCGGCTCGAGGAGGTGGCGGCCTCCGCGCCCGCGGAACTGCGCAAGGGCCCCCGAGGGGGCGGTCGCGATCGGGACAAGGTGGTCGCCCACGTCGATGAGGCGGAGCGGTACTACGCCCGGAGCATCGGGATCCGCCTGCCAGCGTCCACGCCCATCGGGGAGGTGCGGGAGGAGATCGTGCGGACGCTGTCGCTCCCCTCGGATGGCTCGGCGCTGCCGGGGGGCACCTGGCCGCAGCGCTACGCCGCCCGCCGCATCGCGTGGCATGTCATGGATCATGCCTGGGAGATCGAGGACCGTTCCGCCGGTCGGTGAGGCGCGCCCATGCGGCGTCGCACGCCTGCGCTTGCTCGCTCACGCACACGAGTGCGCTCGCTGCGCGCCCGGGCCACGAACGATCAGCTGGCGGGGCGCACCACGATGTTGACGAGGCGGCCGCCGACATGGACGACCTTGACCACGCTCATCCCCTCGAGGTTCGCCTGGACCTTGGGTCGCGCCATGACCAGCTGCTCGATCTCGTCCTGGGGGAGCCCGGGCGCCATCGGCACCAGGTCCCGCAGCTTGCCGTTGATCTGCACCGGCAGCTCGATGGTCTCCGCGACCACCAGCGCCGGATCGAAGGCCGGCCACGCCTGGGTGTGGATGGAGCGCCACGGCTCCCCGGCCGCCTCCAGCCGACGCGCCCACAGCTCCTCCGCGATATGCGGCGCCTCGGGTGCCAGCATCAGCAGCAGCAGGTCGGTCGCCTCGTCCCAACCGGATGTGCCGGCCACCGGGGTGCCGCGGAACCGCATCAGGGTGTTGGTCAGCTCCATCAGCTTCGCGACGATGGTGTTCCAGCGGAACCCGGCGTGATCCTCGGTGACACCCTGGAGCGCCCGATGCGCCGCCACACGCACCTGTCGCTCGCCATCCGCGACGTCCACCGTCGAGCCATCGCTCTCCGATCCGGTCGGGTCGAGTACGACCGCCCACACGCGACGCAGGAACCGGTGGACCCCCTCGATGCCGGTCGGGCTCCACGGACCGCCCTGGTCCCAGGGGCCCATGAACATCAGGAACAGACGCACCGAGTCGGCGCCGTAGCGCGACACCAGCTCGTCGGGGTCCTGGACGTTGCCCCGGCTCTTGCTCATGCGCTCGCCATCGGCGCCCAGGATCTGGCCCTGGTTGAACAGTCGCTGGAACGGCTCGCGTTCCGTGACGATGTCCAGGTCCGCGAGCGCCTTGGCGAAGAATCGGCTGTACAGCAGGTGCATCACCGCGTGCTCGGCGCCGCCGGTGTACTGATCGACCGGACACCACGCATCATCCAGGGCGCGATCGATGGGGCCGTCCAGCTTGTCCGGCGCCAGGTAGCGCCACCAGTACCAGGAGCTGTCCACGAACGTGTCCATCGTGTCCGTCTCGCGTCGGCCCGGTCCGCCGCAGCGGGGGCAGGTCGTGCGCACGAAGGACTCGGTCTGCTCGAGCGGGTTGCCGCCCTCGGGGCTGTATCGGAAGTCATCCGGCAGGAGCACCGGCAGCTGGTCGTCCGGTACCGGCACGATGCCGCAGGACGGGTCCGCCTCGCAGTAGATGATGGGGATCGGCGTGCCCCACGGACGCTGACGACTGACCAGCCAGTCGCGCAGGCGATACGTGACGGTCGCCGTGCCCTGGCCGCGCGCCTCGAGATCCGTGACGATCGCCCGGAAACCTTCGTCCGCGGGCATGCCGCTGTACGGGCCGCTGTTCACCAGCCGCTCACCGGGCGTGTGGGCGACGAACGCCTCGGCCACGATCCCGTCATCCGCGGCACCCTCGGGCGCGATGACCCGCACGATGGGCAGCCCGAACACCTTCGCGAACTCGAAGTCCCGCTCGTCGTGGGCGGGCACGGCCATGATGGCGCCGGTGCCGTAGCCGGACAGCACGTAGTCCGCGATCCAGATCGGGATGCGCTCGCCGTTCACCGGGTTGATCGCATCAGCGCCCAGGGAGACGCCGCTCTTCTCACGGCTCGTGGACAGCCGTTCGATCTCCGTGCGTCGGCGCGCGGCCTCGATATACGCCTCCACCTCGGCGCGCCGCTCCGGCGCGGTCAGGCTCGCCACCAGCGGGTGCTCTGGCGCCAGGACCATGAACGTGGCTCCGAACAGCGTGTCCGGTCGCGTGGTGAACACGCGCAGCTCCTCACCACCCGCGTGGTGGTCGGACGGGGCGGTCGTGAACACCACCTCGGCGCCCTCGGAGCGGCCGATCCAGTTGGTCTGCATCTGGCGGATGGGCTCGGGCCAGTCGATGCCCGTGAAGTCGAGCAGCTCGTCCGCGTACTTGGTGATGCGGAACGACCAGTGCTCGAGATCCCGCTTGACGACCGGCGTGCCGCAGCGCCAGCACACCCGGTCGGCGCCCTCCACCTGCTCCCGGGCGAGCACGACCTGGTCCTTGGGGCACCAGTCGACCGCGGACATCCGCCGATACGCGAGGTCGTTCTCCAGGAAGCGCAGGAAGATCCACTGGTTCCAGCGGTAGTAGTCGGGCAGGCAGGTGACGACCTCGCTGTCCCAGTCGAAGGTGGCGCCCATCGTCCGGAACTGGCGGCGCATGTTCTCGACGTTGCGCATCGTCCAGACCGCCGGGTGGATGCCGCTCTTGATGGCCGCGTTCTCCGCGGGCAGCCCGAAGGCATCGAAGCCGATGGGGAAGAACACGTTGTCGCCGTTCATGCGCCGGAATCGCGCGATGGCGTCGGTCGGCGTGCAGATGTACCAGTGGCCGATGTGCAGGTCACCCGATGGGTACGGATACATCGTCAGGAGGTAGTAGCGAGGGCGGCTGGTGTCGGACAGGTCCGTGCGGTACAGCCCCAGCTCGTCCCAGCGCTGCTGCCAGTGCGGCTCGATCTCCGTGGGCTCGTAGCGCGGCACGCGGTCGCGTTCCGGGACGGGGGTGATGTCGGTCGAGGCGGTCATGGCGGTGCTCCGGGGTGGGTCAGGCTGCCGGGTCGGACGGGATCGGTGTCTGGCCGCGCGGCGTCAGGCGCCGGCGACCCCGGTAAGCACGAGCACGCGGAGCCGTGGTGGGGCGATCGGGACGCGTGCGGGCAGAGTCAGCATGACCATGAGGTCTCGATGGTACCCGACGCGCGCGAGGTCGGACAGCCCACGCGCGTTCCCGAGTGGGTTCGGATGCGTTCTGGGCCACGGACCCTTCGACCGGCAAATCCTACCGTGGTAGGATTGACACATGGCAGTCAGGAAGTGGTCGGTGAGCATCGAGGAGCGGCTTGCTGAGCGTGTCGAGTCTCACGTGGGAGACCGTGGCCTGAGTGGGTTCGTGGCGCGGGCGATCGAGCGTGAACTCGAACGGGACCTCCTGGACGAGTATCTGCGTGATCTGGATGCTGAGTTCGGCCCGGTCCCTGATGAGCTCGTCGAGCAGTTCGACCAGCTGTGGCCGTCCTGATCCTCGATAGCGAAGCCTTGTCCGCGCTTGCATGGCCCGGTCGCGACCCGGCCCGACACCAGCGCGTCCGCGCGGCGATGCGCAGCGCCCATGATCGGCGTGTGCCGGTACGCGTGCCGTCCGCGGTGCTCGTCGAGCTGTATCGAGGTGGCGGTACCGACGAGGCGATCGACCTGGTGCTTGGGCAGGGCATCACGCGCGTGGTCACCACGGGCTCTCGGATCGCCCGGATCGCCGGTCACCTCCTCGCATCCATGCGGGCGGGGAGTGAGATGGCGGTCGACGCGATGGTCGTGGCGACCGCGATCCGACTCGGCGGCGGGATGGTCCTCACGCACGACCCCGACGACCTGCGGCGGTTGGCCGCCACCTACCCCAATGTGGTGATCGCGAGCATCTGACCCGCGCGCGAGGCGACTGACCGTACCCGACGACCTCCGAGGCCGGGGCTCCCGTCAGCACCGCCCAGGCTTGAGGCCTGCCGGCCTGCGCTCGCGGGAAGCGCTATCCCAGGATGCGTCGACGGTTCTCCAGCACGCGCTCGTACCGTTCGGCTTCTCGCTCCACCATGGCCATCCACTCCATCGCGGCAGATAGCATCACGCGGATGCCGTCAGTCGAAGCCCTCGTCACGTTCTCGCTCGCGTCGGTCGTGCTCATCGTCATCCCGGGGCCCAGCGTGCTGTTCGTGATCGGTCGGTCGCTGGCGCTCGGTCGTCGCGGTGGACTGTGGAGCGTCGTGGGCAACGAGCTGGGTGCTCTCGTGCCGCTGACCGCGGTCGCGGTCGGTGTCGGCTCGGTCGTCGCGCAGTCGATCGTCCTGTTCACGGCTCTGAAGCTGCTCGGCGCGGGGTATCTCATCTACCTCGGTAGCCAGGCGATCCGTCACCGCCGCGACGGGCTCGATGACCCCTCGTCGCCCGCCGCACGCAGCGTCGCCGCGCGGACGGTGCTGCGCCAGGGCGTCATCGTGGGCGCGACGAACCCCAAGACGATCGTGTTCTTCGTCGCAGTGCTGCCCCAGTTCGTCGACCCGCACGCCGGCAGCGTGCCACTCCAGATGCTGGTGCTGGGTCTCGTGTTCACGCTCATCGCCCTCGTCTTCGACAGCGTCTGGGCGATCGTCGCCGGGTCAGCGCGGGAGTGGTTCGGTCGGTCACCGCGTCGACTGTCCGCGGTCCGCGTGACCGGCGGCGGGATGATGATCGGACTCGGCGCGAGCCTCGTGGTGACGCAGAGCGGCGACTAGAGGCGCCACAGACGCTGGATCCGCCGCCGTTCGGCCGGCGGATCCGCGGCGCGCATCCGGATCGGGCTATCCGGTCGGCTGGACGACGGCCAGGCGTCGCCTATCGGGCTCTGGACTCGGCGCCCCCGGGATCCCGATGCCGCCGCTGAGGCGACGCCACCGCACCACCGCCTCGGGTCGGAGGCTGTACCAGATCCAGGTCCCGCGCCGGTCACCGGTGATCCAGCCCGCTTCGCGCAGCACCCGTAGGTGGTGGGACAGGGTGGGCTGACTGATGTCCGGGTGGCCAAGGTCGCAGGCGCAGACCTCGCCGACATCGCTCAGCTGACGCAGGATCGCGAGTCGCGTGGGGTCCGCGGCCCCCTGGAGGAGCAGCACATCGGGGTCGGTATGGCGACGCATGGTTGACATCTTCATCGATGGATGGCTATATAGACAACCATCGATGCGCACGCCGCGAGGATCACGATGACCGAACTTCTCCACGATGCCGTCCGGGAGCGCTACGCGAACGCCGCCATCGCGGTCCTCGAGGGGGCTGATGCCGCCTGCTGCGACGATGGCTGCTGCGGTCCGGTCGCGACGGCGGATCCGGGCACCGGGTCCGAGCTGTACACCGACGCCGACCGTGAGGCGCTGCCTGAGGGCGCGGTGCTGGCGTCGCTCGGCTGCGGCAACCCCACCGCTGTGGCAGGGCTGCGCGAGGGGGAGCGGGTGCTCGACCTGGGGTCGGGCGGCGGCATCGACGTGCTGCTCTCGGCGCAGCGAGTCGGTCCGACGGGTCGCGCGTTCGGCCTCGACATGACCGACGAGATGCTCGATCTCGCGCGGCGCAACGCGGCCGAGGCAGGTACCAGCAACGTCGAGTTCCTGAAGGGCAGGATCGAGGAGATCCCGCTGCCCGCGGCGTCCATCGACGTGGTCATCAGCAACTGCGTCGTCAACCTCGCCGCGGACAAGGACGCGGTGTTCCGGGAGATCGGGCGCGTCCTGCGGCCAGGAGGACGCATCGGCATCACCGACATCGTCGCCGAGGACACGCTCACGCCCCAGCAGCGCCTGGAGCGAGGCTCGTGGGTCGGCTGCATCGCTGGTGCACTCTCGTTCGCGGAGTACGAGGCCGGGCTGCGGGCGGCGGGGCTCACGGACATCTCGGTGGCACCGACCCACGTCGTCGCCGACGGCATGCACAGCACCGTCATCCGGGCGAACAAGCCCGCGGGCGATCCGATGGGGTAGCCCCGGGATGGCCTTGGCTGTCAGCGCGACCGGTGTCGGAACACCCGGATGGCCGACACGATGAGGACGACGCCAAGCCCGAGCTTCAGCACCTCCGCCGCGACGACGCCCACGAGCAGGCCACCGATCACGGCTCCGATGACCGAGCCGACCGCCATGGGCAGGACCGTGTCCCGGAGCGCCGTGCGATCGGCGAACGCACCGCGCCGCGCCCAGCGCACGATACCCACCGCGACCGTGGGCAGGCTGACGACGAGACTGGCGGTCCCGGCGACCTTGACGGGCACGCCGAACGCGAACAGGAAGCTCGGCACGATGAGCTCACCGCCCGCCACCCCGAGGAGGCTGCTCACGAGGCCGATGCCGATGCCGATGCCGAGCGTGAACGCCGCGACCGGCCAGAGCGTCTCGGGCACGAGCGCGCTGGTGGCGGCGGGCAGGAACGACTCCACCATGAGCATCGTGCCGACGGCCACGAGCAGCACCAGGATGACGTCCTCGAGCCGCGCGTTGGACATGCGCGACGCGATGCCCGGACCGACCCAGGCCGTGATGAGCGCACCCGCGATCATCACCACGATGGGCACCGCGAGCGGCACGAGCGGGTCCAGCGAGAGCGACCCGACCGGGTGACGAGGGACGCCGAGATCGTCGCCATCGACACCGCGAGGTTGAGTGGCACCGCCTGATGTGCCGCATAGCGCAGCGGACCCGCGACGACCGGTAGCCGGAACTCCGCGCCCCCGAGCCCCATGAGCCCGCCGAGGACCGCGATGGGCACCGAGGCGACGAAGGCGAAGGTGCGCCGGGCGGGAGGCATCGAACGAGGAGTATGGGGGCCATCGGCTCCCCTCGGACACCGCCTGTCGAACCCGAGAGCATCGATACAGTCATCACTGTACTATCGCGACGATGCTGACGGTCGCCACGCGCCTCGAGGTGATGCACCGGCTCGGACGCGCGATGGCGGACCCGACACGGTCCCGGATGCTCCTGCGGCTCCTCGATGGACCCGCATATCCCGCCGCGCTCGCGGACGAGCTGGGCCTCACACGCCAGAACGTGTCGAACCACCTGGCCTGCCTGCGGGACTGCGGCATCGTCATCGCGGAGCCTGAGGGGCGCCAGGTTCGCTACGAGCTGGCGGATCGACATCTCGCGGAGGCGCTGCGACGACTCCTCGATGTCGTGCTCGCGGTCGATGCGTCCGCGCCCTGCCTCGATCCGGGGTGCCCGTTGCCCGGGTGCGCTCGCCCATGACCGAGGTCGCGATCGCCCGATCGCCGTCCCAGGCGCGGAGGGCGGTCCTCCGGCGACGGATCCGGCTCATCGTCCTGGTCACCATCGCCTACAACCTGGTCGAGGGGGTCGTGTCCATCGTCGCCGGTGCGGCGGCCTCGTCGATGGCGCTCGTCGGGTTCGGGCTCGACTCGTTCGTGGAGGTGCTCTCGGCGGTCGCCGTCGCGTGGCAGTTCTCCCGGTCCGACCCCGAGCGGTACGAGCAGGTGACGCTGCGGGTCATCGCCGTCGCGTTCTTCGCCCTTGCCGGCTGGGTCGCGCTGGGCGCCGGGCTGTCCCTGGCCGGGGTCTGGGAGGCCGATGTGAGCCCCGTCGGCATCGCCATCGCGCTACTCAGCGTCCTCGTCATGCCCGCGCTCTCATGGTGGGAGCGACGGACGGGCATCGAGCTGGGCTCTGCGACCGCTGTGGCCGACTCCCGTCAGACGCTCCTGTGCGCCGCGCTCTCGGTGGCGGTCCTGATCGGCCTCGTGGCGAACGCGCTCTGGGGATGGGACTGGGCGGATGCCGTCGCGGCGCTCGTCATCGCTGCGTTCGCCGTCCGCGAGGGACGGGAGGCATGGCACGGCGACACGTGCGCGACACCCATCGGCAGGATCATCGAGGGAGGAGACGAGCGGAGCGAGCTCGATGCCGCCTGACCGGGCCTCTTGCGAAGGCCCTCATCCCGGAATCACGACGACCGGCCATCGCTGACCGGTCGTCATCCCGTTCGAGGTGGTGGAGCGACGGGGGCTCGAACCCCGGACCTTCTGCATGCCATGCAGATGCTCTCCCAGCTGAGCTATCGCCCCGAGCCGACGCATGATATCGCGATCCGGCCGCGAGGCGGTCCAGTGCGTACCATCGACGGCGTGACCGACCCTGCCACTCGACCTGGTGCTGAGCTCCCGGCGTGGACCATCCGACGCTCGACCCGCGCTCGGCGTGCCCGTATCGTGGTCAGCGACGCAGGCGAGGTGGTGGTCGTGCTGCCACAGCGCGCACCGATCGCCACCGCCGAGCGGATGGTCCGTGACCACGCGGCGTGGATCGGACGCACGGTGGCGCGGGTGCGAGCACGACATGCCCAGGTCCACGCGCGACCGACGCTCGCCGAGGGCCGCGCGCTCATGGTGAACGGGATCCCGCACGTGGTGGAGCACCGGCCAGGCCCCGGTCGCACGAGCGTCATCCGACGACTGGACACCGACGATGTGGGCGTCCGGGCCTCCCTGGTGGTGCGGGCCGCCGATGAGCCCACGGCCGCGGCCGCTGTCGATGCGTGGCTCCGCCAGCAGGCCCGCATCGTGCTCACGGAACGATGCGCGGCGCTCGCTCCGGCCCTCGGTGTGCGCCCGACCCGGATCAGCGTCCGCGACACCCGTTCCCGGTGGGGGAGCGCGGCGGTGTCGGGCAGCCTGTCATTCAGCTGGCGCCTCATCCTGGCGCCGCCCTGGGTGCTCGACACGGTCGTGGTCCACGAGCTGGTCCACCTGCGCCACGCGAACCACGGGCCGGCGTTCCAGGCACTCCTGCGAATGCACGCCCCGCGCGCGGACGAGGCACGACGCTGGCTCCGGGAGCATCGCCACGAGCTGCGCACGGCGCTGGACGACGGAGAGGACACGCGCTCGGTCGCCTGACGGGTGAGCCGCCGATGGGCGAGCGCCGCCGATGAGCGAGCGCACCCCGGCACGGCTCGCCGGGAGCGACACCCGCTGGTCCGGTGCCGCTCGGCCGGCCGGATCAGTCGCCGGGACCGCCCGATGGCGCCGACGACGGTGCGGCCGACGCATCGGCATCGTCATCCGCGGCCGACCCGTCACAGCCCACGAAGGTGCGGAAGCTCGTGATCGCGCGGCGCAGACCGCTGATCCGACCCCGGATGTTCGCGGTCGTGGCGCTCATCCGCGAGGCACTCGTGGTGCGCAGATCCTCGATCGCGATCGCCATGTTGGTGATGGAGATCTCGAGCGTCCGGACCCGCTGACGGAGCGAGGACGGATAGCGCTGCGCCAGCATGTCCCTGCCGGTGAGGACCGTATCGAACGCCTCGGCGAGCCGGTCCACGTTGCTCCGACGAAGGTCCACGTCACGCAGCCGGCGCACGCCGTCGAGCATCACGTCCGTCGCGCCACAGACCGCGACGCTGGTCGCGTCGAGGCTCGGCAGTGGCGAGCTCGGTGCCTCCGGGATATCGCTCGGGTCCGGCGAGGCGCCACCGCCGCCGCAGGCGACGAGGAGCACGCTGATGAGGAGCGACACGAGCAGGCCGGACCGATGTCGGGATGGCGGCACGACACCTCCGATGGGATGGCTGGCGTCACGTCCAGCGGTGGTCGAGCGTTCGACCGGGCCACCGCGAGGATAGGCGAGCGCCGGGATGCCCGCCATCGGACGTCTCGTGGATCGTGGGACCACCGCCTCCGTGGGGATGTCCGGCGAGCGAGGGGCCACGCCGACGCACCGACGGGTGGGGTTGCCCCGGGCTGGTATCGTCGAGGAGGTCCGCCCCGAGTGCCCCTGGGGCGGAAGAACCGTCGCAAGGTGGACGATGCCCGTGCCCAGCGTCCGCGACCGCGCGACGGCGCCCAGCCGTGTTGGGCGTGCGTGGTCGTCAGCTCCTGTCCATCGGCGTGCCCGCGTGCGCGCCGCACATCCGGACCGCCCCGCACATCCGGCTCGTGCCGGTGGATCGGGGTGCGCCGACCGGTCCGCGCGTGGCCCCATCGGGTCAGGACCTGCCCGACGACCGGGCCATGGCTCCGGCCCGCGCCCGGCCGGCATCCTCGGCCGATGAGCAGCCCGAGCCGTCTCCGCCTGTCCCTCGGTCTGGCAAGCCTGTTCGCGATCGCCCTGGCGATGCCCGCGTCCGCTGCCACTCCCGCAGGTCGAGTCTCCACCCCGACCGTCACCCGACCCGCCACCGACGAGGAGCCGGCACCGGAGCCGGCGTTCCGGTTCGTGGGCTACGGCACCGACCATGGCGTCGGTCTCAGCCAGCGCGGCGCCTCCGGGCGTGCCAAGGCGGGCCAGACGTACCAGGAGATCGTCGAGCACTACTTCTCGCCCGCCAAGCTCAAGGACATCGACGAGCCGAACCCCATCATCCGCGCCCTGGTCGTCAAGAGCTACACCACGAAGGGTGCCCAGACGGTGCTCCTGCGTGGCGGTGTGATCAAGTCGCCGGAAGAGAAGTCCAAGTGGAGGGTGGACAGCCCGCAGGTCGCTGACCGGGTCTTCAACTCGACCGATCGGCTGGTGCTCATCGGCAAGGGCAAGACCGGTGCCTGGACGCTGGAGGTCCAGAAGTCGTCCGGCGCCCCGGTCGTCCGCTTCACCGACACGGATGCGAAGCTCAAGGTCACGCCCGTCCAGACCGGCGCGGGACCCGCGGTCCTCCAGGTCTTCATCCGTCCCAGCGCCAAGTTCGACACGTACGCGGGGGTGCTGCGCATCGGCCGCGTCGGCGGCAAGATCCGCATCGTCAACCACGTGGGCGTCGAGGACTTCGCCCGGTCCGTCGTGCCCCAGGAGATGGGCCCGTCCAACCCGCTCGAGGCGCTCAAGGCCCAGGCGGTCGTGGCCCGCAGCTACTTCCTCGCGGGTCGCAAGCCAGCCAACGGCTTCCTGGTCTACGACGTCCAGTCCGTGCGCGACAGCCAGTCCTACAAGGGCGTCAAGGGTGAGAAGCCGGCGACCTCCCTTGCCGTCCGGGAGTCGGCCGGCAAGGTCGTCAAGTGGAAGAAGTCCGGTCAGTGGGTCATCGCGCGGACCTTCTACCACGCGTCCGGCGGTGGCGCGACCGAGGCATCCATGAACGTGTTCACCGTCGCGTCCGGCAAGCCCGGCACGCAGATCAAGTACCTCATGGGCGGGCCGGACGTCGATGACGACGGCCGACCTTACGACATGGGCTCCAACTTCATGTATTCGACCGAGCCCCTGACCCTCACCCAGCTCTCCAAGATCCTCAAGAAGGACAGCCGCACCAACGTGGGCACGCTCACCAGCTGGCCCATCGAGGCCGAGGGCACCTTCCTGGCCAAGCGTGCGGCGGCCCTCGCGGCGGATGCCGATGACACCACGCCCGCGCCCAACAACCGGGGCATCTCCGGACGTCTCACCTGGGTGACCCTCAAGGGCACCAAGAACGGCAAGGCCGTCCAGAAGAAGGTGGCCGGCTGGCTGTTCAAGCAGGTCTACAACGCCAACAACGGCAGCGGGACGGACCTGCGCTCCACCCTGTTCTTCCGGGAGGCGGTCGACTAGCCCGGATCCCGGGTCGGGCGCCGCACGGGTCGCGCCCGCGGCTCGCTCATCGCGGCCGCGACGGCGCCCGGCCTGCTGGCTCAGGCAGCGTCCTCGACCGGCCCCGCGAACTGGCTTCGATACAGCTCGGCGTAGGCGCCCTCGCGCGCCAGCAGCTCCTCGTGCGTGCCCTGCTCCACGATGCGTCCCGCGTCCATGACCAGGATCGTGTGGGCATCGCGGATCGTGGACAGCCGATGCGCGATCACGAACGTCGTGCGGCCCTCCATGAGCCGTGCCATGGCCCGCTGGATGAGCACCTCCGTACGAGTGTCCACGGAGCTCGTCGCCTCATCGAGGATGAGCATCGGCGGGTCGGCCAGGAATGCGCGCGCGATGGTCAGGAGCTGCTTCTCACCCGCGGACAGGTTGGACGCGTCGTCATCGATGATCGTGTCATAGCCGTCCGGCAGGGTGCGCACGAAGTGGTCGACGTGTGCCGCCTCCGCGGCCGCGAGGAGCTCCTCGTCCGTGGCCTCCAGTCGGCCGTACCGCAGGTTGTCGCGGATGGTGCCGTGGAACAGCCACGTGTCCTGGAGCACCATCCCGAAGCTCCCCCGGAGCTGGTCGCGCGTGAGCTGGCGGATGTCCACGCCATCGAGCGTGATGGCACCCTCGTCCACGTCATAGAAGCGCATCAGCAGGTTGACGAGCGTCGTCTTGCCGGCGCCCGTCGGTCCCACGATGGCCACGGTGCGGCCGGGTGCCACATCGAGTGACAGGTCGCTGATGAGCGGCCGCTCCGGCAGGTAGCGGAACGAGACGTCCTCGAACCGGACATGGCCCGCCACGTGGTCGAGGGTCATGGGCGTCGTCGGATCCGCGGTCTCCTCCGGCTCGTCGAGCAGCTCGAACACCCGCTCCGCGGACGCGACGGCGGACTGGAGCACGTTGGCGATGCTCGCGGTCTGGAGGATGGGGAACGTGAACTGGCGCGCGTACTGGATGAACGCCACGACACCGCCGAGGCTCATGGCGCCGGCCGTGACCTGGAGACCACCGATGACCGCGATGATTACGTAGTTGAGGTTGGACACGATGTTGAGCGCCGGCTGGATGAGGCCGGAGATCGCCTGCGCCCGGTAGCTCGACTGGTAGAGCCGCTCGTTCTCCGCGTCGAAGGTGGCGATGGCCTCCGCCTGACGACCGAACACCTGGACGACGGTGTGCCCCGTGTGCATCTCCTCGATGTGGCCGTTGAGGACACCCGTGGATGCCCACTGGGTCCGGAACTGGGGCTGTGCGCGACGCGCGATGAGCACGGTCACGAGCATGCTCACGGGGACCGCGAGCAGGGACACCACGGCGAGCAGCGGGCTGATGAGGAGCATCATCGCGAGCACGCCCACGATGGTCAGGATGGCCGTGATGAGCTGGGTGAGGCTCTGCTGGAGCACCTGGCCGATGTTGTCGATGTCGTTGGTGACCCGGCTCAGCAGCTCGCCCCGGGGCCGTGCGTCGAAGGTGCGCAGAGGGAGCCGGCCGAGCTTCTGCTCGACCTGCTCGCGCAGGCGATACACGGTCCGCTGGGTGATGCCGGCCATGATCCACGCCTGGGCCCAGCCGAGCACCGAGCTGAGCACGTAGACGCCGGCGAGCCGCAGCAGCACCTCCGCCAGCACGCCCATGTCCACACCGCCGGCGCCGGGCCACATCCCGGCCACGACCACGTCCGTCGCCTCGCCCAGGATGCGTGGGCCGAGCACCGCGAACAGGACGCTGCCGATCGCGAGCACGATCACCAGGAGGATCAGCGGCGCCTCCGGTCGGAGCTGACCCAGCAGCCGTCGGACGGTGCCCCGGAAGTCGTTCGATCGCTCCGTGGGCATGCCCATGCTCATGCCCATCATCCCGGGGCCGCCACCACGTCGCCCGGGCACGCCGCCGGGCGGGGATGTGCCGGCGCCGGGACCGCCCGTCGGGCGATCGCCACCGCTCGTGCCCGGACCCCGGCTCATGCCGCGAGCTCCGTGCGCTCGAGCTGGGAGCTCACGATCTCGCGGTAGGTCTTGTTGCTCGCCAGCAGCTCCTCGTGGGTACCCACGCCCACGACGCGACCCGCATCGAGCACCACGATCCGGTCGGCATCCATGATCGTGCCCACGCGCTGCGCCACGATGATGACCGTCGCGTGGGCCAGCTCACGGGCGAGCGCCCGCCGGAGCCGTGCGTCGGTCGCCATGTCGAGCGCCGAGAAGCTGTCGTCGAACACGAAGATGTCGGGCGCGTGGACGATCGCCCGCGCGATGGCGAGCCGCTGTCGCTGGCCACCCGAGACGTTGGTGCCGCCCTGCGCGATGGACGCGCCGAGCCCGTCATCCATGGCCTCGACGAAGTCGCGTGCCTGGGCCACGTCCAGCGCCTGCCATAGCTGCTCGTCCGTGGCCGCCTCGTCGCCATAGCGCAGGTTGCTGGCCACGCTGCCGCTGAACAGGTACGCCTTCTGGGGCACGAACCCGATGCGTCGC
The DNA here is from genome assembly GCA_019637815.1 of Chloroflexota bacterium. Taxonomy (GTDB): domain Bacteria; phylum Chloroflexota; class Limnocylindria; order Limnocylindrales; family CSP1-4; genus JAFMJV01. The sequence goes on along the minus strand of JAHBUZ010000030.1, from coordinate 11,276 downwards.
CACAGTGCGGGCCGGGCCTGATCGCGGACATCCACGCCGTCCACCAGGACCGTTCCGTCCGAGGCGTCCGTCAGGCGCGGGATGAGGTCGATGAGCGTGGTCTTGCCGCTGCCCGTGCTGCCCACGATGGCCGTGGTCGCACCACGCTCCGCGCGGAAGCTGATGCCCGTGAGGACCGGCTCCTCCGCGCCCGGGTAGCGGAAGGTGACGTCCCGGAGTTCCACGACCCCGCGGTCCGGACCGTCCACGGCGGGCACCGTCGGCGTGGCAGGATCGGTGATCGCGGGCCGGGTCTCCAGCACCTCCCGGATACGCCCGGACGAGACCGCGGCGCGCGGGACCAGGATGAACATCATGATCGCGGTCAGCACCGAGAACATGATCTGGAGCACGTACTGGAGGAACGCGGTCAGGTTGCCGATGCCCATCGCCCCGTCCATGACGCGCATCGCGCCGAACCAGAGGACCGCCACGGACGCGAGGTTCATGATCAGGGTGAGCGCCGGGATGGTCACCGCGAACAGGCGGTTCACGCCGAGACCCGCCAGGAACACGTCCTGGTTGGCGACCGCGAAGCGGGCTTCCTCGTGGCGCGTGCGCACGAAGGCGCGGATGACCCGGACGCCGGACAACGTCTCGCGCATCACCTGGTTGATGCGGTCGATGCGCTGCTGCATGGCCTGGAACAGGGGCACCGCGCGGACCATCGTGAGCCCGATGACGACCGCCATCGCGGGCAGGATGAGCAGCAGCAGCGCGGACAGCGCCACGTCCTCGCGGAGGGCCATGATGATGCCGCCCACGATCATGATCGGGCCGGTGATGATGATCGTGAGGGCCATGAACACGAGCGTCTGGACCTGCTGGACGTCGTTCGTGTTGCGGGTGATGAGCGACGCGGATCCGAACCGCACGACCTCCACCTGCGAGAACGTCTCCACCGTCCGGAAGATGGCGGCGCGGAGGTCCCGCCCGAAGCCCATCGCGACACGTGCGCTCCAGTAGACCGCGAGGACCGCGGCGACCGCCATGACCAGCGTCACGATGAGCATCACGCCACCGATGACGAGGATGCGGTCGTTGTCCCCTTGGGCGATGCCCTGGTCGATGATGTCCGCGTTGAGGGCCGGCAGGGCAAGGGTCGCGAGCGCCTGGACCAGGAGCATCACGATGACCAGGCCCACCAGCCCGCGGTACGGCTGGAGGTAGGTCCGCAGCAGACCGATCACGGCTCGTCCGCCGCATCGAGTCGTGCGCGGGCGGCACGCAGGGCACGGACGCCCTGGAGCAGCGCGGTCATGTCCGTGTCGGTGACGTGCGCCAGGACGTCCCGCAGATGCTCTCGCCGCTGTGCCTGGAGCGTGCCGAACAGGTCCCCGGCGCCATCGGCGAGGTGGACCTCCACCACGCGCCGGTCGGACGTGGAGCCCTGGCGCGTGACGAGCCCACGATCCTCCATGCGCCCCACGATGCCCGTCGCGCTCGCGACGGAGACGTCGAGCGCCTCCGCGAGTCGGCCCATGGGCAGCGGACCATGGAGCTCCAGGAGCGCGACGACATTCAGATGCGCGAGGCTGAAGCCGCCGCGCTGCCAGCCCGCGAGCATCCGGCACCGGTCGCGGGGGGTCCACGCCGTGAGCGCATCGAGCAGCTCGTCCGTGAGCCGCTGGCGATCCGGGTCGTCTGCGTCGATATTTCGTGTCACGTGGATAATCTACGTCAGGCGAAGTTCCTGTGCACGCGCGCCGCCGCCCGGCATCCGTGACATCGCGCGGTCACGGGCGTCCCAGGGGACATGCGTCTGCTGCGTGTCGTGTGCGTGCTCGTGGCCTGGTCGGTCGTGGGGGTGCCCGTCGGTGCCCAGGAGGGCTCGCCGGTGCCTTCGCCGTCGGTGGCCCCCGCTCCGTCGGTGGCTCCATCGCCACCGGCATCGGTCGTCCCATCCAGCTCGCCAGGGCCGTCGGCGGCGTCGAGCACCTGGGTCGTGCCGACGCCAGGCGAGACGCCGGCGTTCCCACCGCGACCGGGCCCCAGTGACGTGCCGACCGGCCTGCCATGGCGGCGTGCGGAGATCCCGCTCGCGCGGGACCGGTCGCTCACCGGACTCACGACCTGGGCGGGCGGCTTCGCGGCACTCGAGCAGGATGGCAACGACCGGGCCCAGCGTCTCTGGCTGTCCGCGGATGGGACCGACTGGCAACGCGTGCGCTTGCCAAAGGGCATGACGGGCGACCCATCGCGACTCCTGGCCTTCCGACGCGACCTCCTGATCGTGGAGACGCCGCGTGGATGGCGTCGTGATCCCCGGATCATCTCGATGCGGATCTGGCGGACGCGGGACGGGACACGGTGGTCACGCCCGGCCCGGTTCCGATGGCGGCTCCGCGAGGGTCGACCGGGTCAGTGGCGCGTGGCGCCCGCGACCATCGCAGCCGTCGGTGGCCGTCTGGTCCTGTTCGCCTCCATCGACCCGTGCTGTGGGGCAGGGGGAAGCGTGCCGGGTCTCAGTGGACTCGCTGCTCGGAGCACCGAATGGTGGCGGCGCGTGCCGCATCACGGTCTCCTGGTCTGGAGCAGCGAGGATGGCCGCAGCTGGCGCCGCCGGTCCAACCATGCCTTCCGGGGCCGGGGTGGCTACGCGTCGATCGACCTGCTCGTGAAGACGCCGATCGGTCTCCTTGCCACCAGCGGCGGGCCCACGAAGGTCCTCGCGTCGGCCGATGGCATCGAGTGGCGCGAGGTGGCGGATGTGCCCCCGTACTCCGAGTGGGGCGGGTCCGAGGGTCTGGCGTGGGCCGGTGACACGGTGGTCTTCGCGAGCGACGACGACAGTCCCGGAGGTCGCTCGATGGGCAATCGCCTGGGTGTCTGGCGCCTGGAAGCCGACGGCACCTGGTCGAAGGTGATGGACATGCAGGCAGCCTTCACTCGTCGCCTCGTGGTCGCGGGGTCGACCTTGCTGGTGGTCGGGGACAGCTGGGATGCCCAAGGGGACGGCTGGCCATGGCTCGCGGTGTCGCACGATGGGACGCGAACCTGGGATGCGGACCTGTCCTGGGTCGGCTCCCGGAGCAGCTGTCTGGGTGACGCCGCAGCCCGCGGACAGCGTGTCGTGGCGCGTGGCTGTCGTGGCGAGTCCGGGGCCCTCACCCTCTGGGTGACGGATGTGCCGACTCCAGAGGACGCGACCCCGGATCCCTCGGACGTGCCCGCCGACCGACCGGGATCAGCAGGCGCGGCGCCAGGCGTTCAGGGACAGTCGCTTGCGGACGGCGCTGACGCCGGCGTTCCGTGCGCGGTCGCAGAACTCATGGCGCTGGAGCGTGTACTCCACGTCGAAGTGGGCCTTGCCCGCCTGGCGGAACGGTCGGTACAGCCCGCACTCGTGGTACTGGAAGCACTCCTCGGTGACCACGAAGTCGAAGTGCCGCAGGAGCGGCTTGACGATCGGCCCGCTGTTCTTGAGGCCCACCGAGAGCCCTCGGTCATGGGCCACCCAGGCGAGCCATCGGTCGAACGTCAGCTGGTGGGCGCGCGTGAGCGGGAAGCCCGTGTCGTGCAGGTAGCTGTCCGTCCAGTCGTACTCGACCCCGTCGAAGCCCTTGCGGGCGCATCGATCGACGCGGTCGCGGATGATCGGCTTGAGGATGTCCAGGCGGCGGATATCCACCCATCGCTCGTCGGGCCAGCCGTCCACGCGCTTGCCCAGGATGCGTGCGGGATAGCGACCCTTGTCCGGCCGGTAGGACTCCCAGGTCCCCGCGTCGATGTAGCAGATGGCTCGCCGACCGCTCGCGTGGATCTTCCGGATCGTGCTGCGGGGCGTCTCGAACGCGTCGAGGTCGAACACGGTCGCGTCGACGGTCAGGTCGATGCGACCGGAGAGCTGGTACTGGAAGGTGTCCGTGGGTCGGGGCACCCAGCGACCGGGGCCCGCGGTGGGATCGGCGGCGGCCGCTCCCTGGGCGCCCAGGACGAGACAGCCCAGCAGAGTGACCAGCATCGGGATGCGCGGGCGTCGCATGCCGCGAGCCTACAACCGGGTCCGCCGACGCGCCGAACGGTCGACGCGCCGGGGACCGGATCGGGCTCTCTAGCGGCCCATCGTGCCGGGCAGGCTCAGGTCGCCGGACGCGACATCCTCCACGCCCGTGACGCACAGGAACGGGTCGTGCAGGTTCGCATCCACCCGGAGACCCGCGGTCACACCGTCGAACCGGAAGGTCTCCACGTCACCCAGATCGGCGTGGGGCACCTCCACCACGACCTCGCTCCGGTACAGCTCCAGGTCGTAGTCCGGGCTGTCGATGAGGATGGGCAGCTCCGGCCACGTGTCCGGGACCGCGGGCGTGGCGCCCTCGGGGATGTCGCGGACCTTGAGCGCGCCGGGACCACACGCATCGTCGCCCACGAGGACGACCCAGTGGCTGTGCCAGCGAGCACCATCGTTCGTCGGATCACCGTCGCCGTCCTCGTCCCAGCGCGGCGTGTCATCGAAGTCCGGGTGGGAGGTGACCGCGAGCGCAAGGATCCCCTGGTCGGGCTCGAAGCCCACCACTGACGTGTCGAGCGATGTGGGCCAGACATAGCTCAGCACGGGCGCTCCGGGCACCGATCCGGTCGGCTCCGGGACCGTGGTGCCCGCCTCACCCGCCGTGGCCATCTGGAACAGGAGCATCGAGCCGACCTGGGTGACCTGCGCGAACACGATGTCCCGGTCCGGGACGACGCCCTCGGATGTCGGCGCCGTGATCGGTTCGCCGACGTGGGCGGCGGTCGGTAGTGCGAGCAGCGAGGTCAGCGCTGTGGCGATGAGCGCCGAGTGCCGGAAGCGGTGGGCCATTCGATCCTCCTTCGGGGGATGCAGCGGGATGACGCCACCACCGTAGGAGCCCGCGTATCATCAGTCCAACAGATGGAAACGATCCACTCGATGAGCAGGACTGATGCCATGGAGCTTCGACAGCTGCGATATCTGCGGACCATCGCCCAGGAGGCGAGCTTCACGAGAGCCGCCGAGCGATCGTTCGTGTCCCAGTCCGCCCTGTCCCAGCAGATGCAGGCGCTCGAGCAGGAGGTGGGCACCCGGCTGCTCGATCGCTCGAAGCGGGGCGTCCACCTGACGGCGGCGGGCACGATCCTCGTGGAGCACGCGGACCGGATGCTGCTGGAGCTGGAACAGGCGACCGTCGCGATCCGGGAGCTGGAAGGGCTGCAACGAGGCGAGCTGCGCATCGGCGTGGTCCAGACGGTCAACGACTACCTGATGCCCGGTCTCGTGGCTCGGTTCGCGGCCAGCCATCCCCGCGTCCGGCTCACCATCGAGGAATCCGCGACGGATGCCATCGAGCGGCGACTCGGGCGCGGCGAGCTCCAGCTGGGCGTCGGGTTCCTGCCCGCGTCGGATCCCGACATCGAGACCGAGCCACTGTTCGAGGAGGAGCTGGCGCTCGTCGTCCGGGACGATCATCACCTGGTGGGCGAGCGCAGTGTGCCGGTCCGCTCGCTCGACGGACTGCCGATGGTCATGCTCTCGGACACCTTCTGCACGCGTCGCCTGTGGGAGGAGAACGCCCGCCTGGCCGGTGCCCAGCCACGGGTGACCATGGAGCTCAACACGGTGAACGGCATCCTCGCGGTGGTCGAGCGGACCGGTCTCACCACGGTCCTGCCGCACCGCACCCTCGCTGCCGGGCGCGCACAGCGACTCGTGGCGCTCGAGCTGCGGGACCCGACGCCGTCACGGACGGTGGGGCTCCTGTGGCGTCGCGATCACCACCGATGTGCGGCGACGCGTGCCTTCATGGAGGTCGCTCGCGATCGACCTGTCGGTCTGCGCGGACACTAGGGCCGGATACGGACCGCGCCTTACGGACCGCGTCGAGGAAGACAGGGCGCGGCACAGCGTCAGCAAGCGAAGTTGGTGGAGATGAGGGGACTCGAACCCCTGACCCCTGCGATGCGAACGCAGTGCTCTCCCAGCTGAGCTACATCCCCGGGACGCGCGCCACATGGTGGCCGCTGCGAGCCGAAGTATAGCGCGGCGACTCTCTTGGCCCCGGGATCCGCGTTCGGCGAAACGGTGATCGCGGGACCGCGTGTCAGGCCAGCGACGGGCTCGCCACGGCCACGCGTTGCGCGGCGGCCGCGTTCCGGAGGGCGACGCCATACCGCTGGAGGGCGCGCTCCAGGACGATGCCCACGGGTGGCAGCACCACCATCCAGTAGCCGTAGCTCATCCAGTAGTCGGTGAGCATCATGACCCCGAAGATCGCGGCACCCGTGAGGACCATCCCCTCCCAGCTACGGACGAGCAGGGACAGCAGCACCAGCGGCACCGCGAGGAACTTGAGGACGGGCATGTCCAGCGTGTTCTGGGGCTGCAGGTGCTGGACGGTCCAGGCGCCCTGGATCGAATCGAGATAGCTGCGCACGCCCCAGATCGCCACGGGCAGCCAGGCGATACCCGCCATGACGGTGAGTGCCACGGCCGCGGTCACGCCGCCGAACCCCACGAGCGGCGGGAACCACGCGAACGTATAGGGCTTGATGCCTGCGCTGAGCGCCACGAGCAGGGCGCCCGGGATGGCCCGCCGACGCTCGAACAGGAGCAGGCCGCACAGCAGCAGCACCGACGGCACCATGTCGTTCATGCCGCACGCGCCGAGTTCCACCCAGGACAGCTGCGCGCCGAACAGGATGAGCGTGAACAACGCCCGCTGCCAGACCAGGATGAGCGCCATGGCCGCGAACGCGAGCGTCTCGCCGGGCTGCCCGAACAGCGCCGTGACGACCCCCAGCGGGCCGTACGGGTACGGCGCTCCGGGTGGCACGGATTCGGCATAGCCGAAGCCGTACGGATTGCCACCCCGCGCGACCACGTCGAACGCGGCGCGGCTCACCGCCAGCTGGTCGCAGGTCTCGGGATGGCCGAGATAGACCATCCGGACCCAGATGCTCGCGGCCGCGATGGCGAGTCCCAGCAGGACCGGTCGCCGGAGCAGGAACGCACCCGCCGGGATGGCGAGCAGCGCCAGGAGATACAGCACGTTGCCGCCCTTGGCGAGCGCATCCACGGTGCCCAGCATCAGGGCGACGAACACGAGGTACGCGACGACCGAGGAGACCGGCAGGCTCAGCACCCAGTCCACGCCCCGACGACCCGGCGATCCGGGCCGTGCGATGGCCAGCAGCTGGCGGATGCTCCAGTCAGCGACCCGGGCGGACAGCGCGCCCAGCGATGGGACGTTCGCCGCGAGGCGATCGGAGATGAGACCCACAGACGACATCAGCGCGTATCGTGCCCGATCGGCAGGAGGGGACGCCGGGCATCGACCGACGCCCGACCGGGTTCGAGAGGACGACGCGACCCCGAACGGAAGGGCGGGTACCGCGGGCCATCGTTCACACGCCGTCCCTCCCTGGGTCCATCCGACGGGCACGACAGGCCACGCGCAGTGTGCCTCATCCGTCCGGGAGGCGCCGATGGCGACATGCTCGGCGCTCGGTCACCATGGGTGGATGCGGACCCGCTCTCCCTCGGTGGCCCTCGTGGTCGGTGCGTCGCTGGCGCTCCTGCTCCAGCTCGGCCTGCCAGCCATGTCCGCCCACGCCCAGCCCGCTGGGTCGACACCCATCGCTGACCCGGCGCCCGGCTGGGTGCGCGAGCCGATGCCCTATCTGGGCTACACCATCGACCTGCCGGCGAGCTGGGAGCGGGTGGGCGGCGACGCGTCCACACCGGTGGTGTCCATCGATGACATCAGGACGCGCGACCAGGTCACCGCCGATGCGCTCGCTGCGGCCGCGCAGCACATCGCCGCGGACGGCGGGCTGCTCGACGCGATGGGCCTCTGGTCGGTCGATCCGGTCAGCCTGCTCCAGCTCGGCGTGGTGGCCGGACAGCCCTATCGCATCGATGCGGCGGCGCTCCAGGACCAGGTGGACGCCTCGCTGACACAACGCGCATCCGATCTCCAGGATCCCGTGGTGGAGCCGGTGTCATACCCGGTCGGGGACGGCTTCCGGGCGACGTATCTCGACGCCGTCGACCTGGCGACGCACCAGGAGCTCCATCTCCGGACCCCGACCGGACGTTCGCTCATCGTGGCGGCGAGCATCCCGGGCGCGCTCGACGCGTCCCTCGACGCGACGCTGGATGCGATCGCCCGGTCCATCACGCCCATCCCCGGGTCCGCCGGTGACCTGCCGGCCCCATCGGAGCAGGACCTCGCGACGGCGGCGGGACTGCTCCACGATGCGCTGCCGGCCCGGGTGGGGACGCTCGAGCTCCGACGCGAGACCATCGACGGGGAGACGCTCGTGGGCACGACCGCGGGAGACGGTGCGGCGCTGGCGAGCGGTCTCGGCGCGCTCGTGCGGATCCCGGCGCAGCTGACGCTGGGCATCGCCTTCCCGACGACCGACGGATCGGACCTGTTGGTGGCGGCCTATCGACTCGAGGGGGTCGAGCCGTCGGCCGTGGACGCGCTCCTGGCGACCTTCCCGGACCTGTGGGAGCGCACCCGCATCGGGGCCACGGACGTCCTGCTCAGCCCCGTCGGAGAGGGCGGTCGCCGGACATGGCTGGCCGCCGCCCCGCTCGCCGACGGCAGCGCGGCGCTCGTCCAGGTGGATACCACGAACGCGGCGCTCGGCCGCGCGACGGTCGGGGCGATCGTGGCGGGGCGGACGGCGCCCGCGAGCTGACCTCCGCGGGTCGACGCCTTCCGCGGGTCGACTACTGGAGGGCCGGCGGACCACCGGGCGGGATCGCCCAGACCACGAGCACGAGCATCAGGAACACGAGCACACCCACGAGGGCGGCCGCTCCGAGCATCTCCGAACGCTTGGGACCCATGTCCGCAGGATACCCGACGCGGTCCACCCGACGGCGCCGCGTGTGCGCGAACGCGGTCCCGGTGCCCGCGGCTCCCACCCGACGGCGCCGCGTGTGCGCGACTACTTGCCGAAGAGCGTCCCGAACACCGAGCGGATGATCTCCGTCGTTGGGTCCTTGGCGGCCGCTCGACGGCCGGATGGTCGACGCGCCATCGCGCGCTGCGCACGTGCGCGCGCTGCCTGCTCCTCGCGAGCCATCCGCTGCTGCTCCCGGAGCATCTCGCGCTGGGCCCGCTCCATCGCCTTGGCGTGTGCCGCTGCCTGGCGCTGTGCCTCCTTCGCGGCCTCGCGCTGGGCTCGCTCGGCAGCCTTCGCCGCCTCCCGCTCGGCACGCTGCTGCGCCTTGAGCGCCTCGCGCTCCACGCGTACCTGCTCCGCCGCGCGTGCCTTCTGGGCGGCCTTCAGCTCCGCGGCGGTCATGGTCGCGGCGACCGTGGCATCGACACCCGCCGCAGCGGCCGCAGCGGCACGCGCCGTCTCCAGCTGCCGGCTGATGATCTCGTGGGCGCTCTCGCGGTCGATGCGCGTCCCGTACTTGGCGCCCAGCATCCCCGATGCGACGCGCGCCGCGAAGTCCTCCGCGGGCAGCGCCGCCATCAGCGAATCGGGCGGCAGCAGGCGGGTCGCGGCGAGCGGTGTCGGCACACCCCGGGGTGAGAGCACCGTGACGAGCGCCTCACCGGTGCCCAGGGAGGTGATGGTCCGCTCCACGTCGTAGTGGGTGGTGATGGGGAACGTGCGCGCCGTCTTGCGCAGCGCGTCCGCATCCTCGGGCGTGAACGCACGCAGCGCGTGCTGCACCCGGTTGCCCAGCTGGGCCAGCACCGACGACGGCACGTCGGTCGGCGTCTGGGTCACGAAGTAGACGCCCACGCCCTTGGAGCGGATGAGCCGGACGGTCAGCTCCACCTGGTCCATGAGCGCCTTGGAGGCATCATCGAACAGCAGGTGCGCCTCGTCGAAGAAGAACGCGAGCTTGGGCTTCGGCAGGTCGCCCGCCTCCGGCAGCGCCTGGTAGAGCTGCGCGAGCAGCCACAGCATGAACGTGCTGAACAGGCGCGGCTTGGCCATCACGTCGGCCAGCTCCAGCACGCTGATGACCCCCGAGCCATCCGGGGTGACGCGCATCAGGTCGGCGACCTCGAAGGCGGGCTCGCCGAAGAAGACATCGGCGCCCTCCTGCTCCAGCACCACGAGCGCCCGGAGCAGCACACCCACCGACGCGGAGGACATCCCGCCGTACTCGTCGAGGATCGGCTTGCCGTCATCCGAGGACAGGAAGCGGAGCGTCGTCCGGAGGTCCGCGAGGTCGAGCAGCGGCAGCGCCTTGTCGTCGCAGTACTTGAACACGAGCGCCAGGATCGAGGTCTGGGTGTCGTTGAGATCGAGCACCTTGCCCAGGAGCAGCGGGCCGAAGGAGTGGACGCTCGCGCGCACCGGGGCGCCCAGCTTGCCCGAGAGGCTCAGGAACTCGACCGGATGACCCTTCGGCTCGTAGGTCCAGCCCATCGAGGCGGCCCGGTCCTGGACGGCCTGGTTGGTCGCATCGCCGGGCACCGCGAGCCCGGTGAGGTCGCCCTTGATGTCCGCGACGAAGACCGGCACGCCGGCCCTGGACAGCTCCCCGGCGAGCAGCTGGAGGGTCTTGGTCTTGCCCGTGCCGGTGGCGCCCGCGATGAGGCCATGCCGATTGGCCATGGCGGTCGCCAGCTGGACCCGGACCTCGGACAGCAGCTCCCCGCCGTGCATGGGGCTGCCCATCGGGACCGCGGGCTGGGTCAGGGCATAGCCCTCGATCATCTCGGTACGGAACGCGTCGTCCACGGATCCTCCTGTCGTGCGACGCAGAGTCTATCCGGGCCGCGCGGGAGGTCCCCGGGTGGCGCCGCGCATCGCCGCCTGGTCGGGGCTCGACGTCAGGGCTTGGTTGTGGGCTTCGGGGCGCGCAGGCTGGGTGGCAGCTTGGGTCGCAGGATGCCGGGCACTCGCCGACCGGCGCGCTTCTGGCGCATCGAGAGCACCCGCAGCGGATCGACCCGCTCGCGCTGCCACATGGGGTACTTGTACTCCTTGACGCGGTCACCCGCGACCCGCATCAGCCGGCCATCCATGCGGATGAGCTCGTAGTGGACGTGGCAGCCGCTCGCGTTGCCCGTGGCGCCCTCGATGCCGATGATCTGGCCCTTGCGCACCTTCTGGCCGACCTTGACCGTGGCCTCCGCGAGATGCGCGTACAGGCTGCGATAGCCGTTCCCGTCGTCGATGACGACCACGATCGGCAGCAGTCGCATGGCGTTGCGGCGCTCCATGCGTCGATAGAACGCGTCGAGGTCCCCCTCGAAGCCCGCCGCCTCCGCGTATCGGCGACCGGCCGC
>JAHBUZ010000003.1 GCA_019637815.1 Chloroflexota bacterium | reverse complement strand
GCTCGGCACCACCGCCCGGGAGCTGGCCACGACCGCCGGCACGCTCGCCCCGAGCCTGTCGACCAACGCCACCGATCTGGCGACCCTGTCCGGCTCGCTCACCGCGATCGAGACGGATGTCGGCGAGGTCGCCCGTCAGGTGCGCGACTTCGACCACGCGGCGCGCGTGGGGCAACTCATCGCTGGCGGGCTGCTCTTGCTGGGGCTCCTGGCCGGTTGGCTGGCCGTCGGCGCAGTGCTGTGCATCTGGTTCGGCCGTCGGTTGCGTGCCATGGCGCCAGCCGACACGCAGCCCTGACCCACGCCGCCGATCAGCGCGAGGTCGACCCCCGATCGGGCAGGACGGGCGGCTGGACCAGCTCCGGTCCGCGCCACCGGGAGATCTCCTCGGTCTGGATCCGGCCATGGAAGCTCAGCAGGTGGGCACCCGCCTCCTGGAGGATGCGTGTCGCCTCCGCCTTGTGCCGCCGGTCCTTGAGCCGCACCGCGATGACCGCGCGATCGTCCCGCAGCGCCGCGTCGTACATCACGAACTCGGTGCTCTGGTCCGCCACCATGTACTGCGAGACCCGCACGAGCCGGTGCCACCAGCCGCCCTCGCCGGTGCTGTCGAGCCGCTGGGCATCCGCCTCGCCGCTCAGCACCTCGATGTCCGCGGCAGGGATCCCGAGGGCCACCAGTCGCTGACGCGCCACCTCGGCGTGCGTCGGATCGTCGATGACGCCGACGAGCCGATCGATGAGCGAGAACACGATGGATGTCCCCCGTGGATCCGATGCGCCGCGGGCCAGCGACGTGACGATGGATGCGCCAGAATGATGGGCCCTTCGCGGCATCCGCGCCGCACAGCCCACGGATCGCATCGTCCGAGCCCTCCTGGACCAGCCGGGAGGGCTCGCCCTTGGGCCGAGCCGGGTATCCTCCTGTCATGTTCGGACTGTTCGAGCTCCCGGTCGAGGACCTGGTGTTCGTGCTGTGCACGGTCATCGGCGGTGGGCTGCTGCTCATCACGGTCCTCGTGGATGACATCCTCGGCGGGTTCCTGGACGCGCTCCATCTCGACTTCGACATCGGCGGCATGTCGCTCATGCCCCTCGCGCTGTCGTTCATCTCGATGTTCGGCGTCGGCGGCCTGTTCGCGACCCAGATCCTGGACCTGCACGGCGGACCGGCGGCGGTCGTGGGCGCCTTCTCGGGGACCTTCGCGGCGGGCATCGCCTACGTGCTGTTCACGGCGTTGCGCCGCTCGGAGGCGGCTGACCCGTTCTCGATGAGCGACCTCGCCGGCCGGGAGGCCATCGTCTCCGTCTCGATCCGGGCGAACGGGTGGGGCAGCATCCTCATCCGTGCCGAGGGCCAGCGCCACGAGATCTCCGCCACGGCGCCCGTGGAGATCCCGAGCGGCACGCCGGTGCGCGTGACCAGCGCCATCGGCACGGGTGTCTCCGTCGAGGCGATCGCGCCACCGGCGCCCACCACTCCGGGTCCCGACCCGGCCGACCGACCGGCGGGCTGACGCCCGGCCGACCGACCAGCGGGCATCGGCCCGGATCCAGGGGAGGAGCATGTTCGAGTTCATCGGTGGCGGCACCGCGGTCGTGTTCGCCGCGATCATCATCATCGTCCTGGTCATCGCCTACATCGGCAGCCGCTACAAGGTCGCCGGCGCGAACGAGGCGCTCATCCGGAGCGGTCGGGCGACACCCGGGCGTGAGGAGGTCGGGCTCAAGGTGGTCCGGGGTGGCGGCATCATCGTGCTGCCCCTGTTCCACAAGCTCGGTCGGCTCATGCTCACCGCGCGTCAGATCAACGTCAGCCTCGCGGACGCGGTGACCCGCCAGGGCATCAAGGTCGCCATCCAGGGCGTGGCGACGTTCAAGATCGGCGCGGATGACGAGTCCATCCGGAACGCCGCCGAGCGCTTCCTCGACTCTCCGGAGCAGGAGGTCGATTCGATCGTCAAGAACGTCCTCGAAGGGTCGCTCCGCTCGATCGTGGGCACGCTCACCGTGGAGGAGCTCAACCTCGACCGACAGAAGTTCCAGCAGGCGGTCCAGGACGCCGCGAAGGGCGACCTCTCCACGAGCGGTCTCCAGATCGATTCCTTCACCATCCAGGCCATCGGTGGCGAGGCGCTCGCCTACATGGAGCTGGTCGGTCAGCAGGAGCTGTCCCGTCGTCAGCGTGACGCGCGCATGGCCCGGGCGACCGCCGACCAGGAGGCCGCGGTGCGCGAGGCGGAGGCCCAGCAGGTCACCCTCAACGCCCAGCGGGACGTCGCGCTGCGCGAGGCAGAGGTCCAGACGGCCACTGCGGCGGCCCACGCCCGTGCCGCCCAGGCCGGCCCGCTCGCGGACGCGGAATCCCAGCAGGAGGTGGTGCGCAAGCAGACCGAGCTGGCGCAGCTGGCCGCCGAGCGCACCGCCAAGGAGCTGCTCGCCACGACCGTCCGCCCGGCCGAGGCGGACGCCGAGGCGTCCATCAAGCGCGCCGAGGGCGAGAAGCAGGCGCGCATCGCGCAGGCGCAGGCGGACGCCGAGCGGGTGCGTCTGGCGGGCGTCGCGGATGCATCCGTGGTCGTCGCCAAGGGCGAGGCGCAGGCGCGCATCGTGACCGTGACCGCGGACGCCGACGCCCACCGGACCGAGGTGGAGGGCCAGGCAGAGGCCACCATCGTGTTCACGAAGGGCGAAGCGGAGGCGAAGGCCCTCGCGCTGCGTGCCGAGGCGTATCGCCAGTTCAACGAGGCTGCCATCCTCCAGACGGTGCTCTCGATGATGCCCGAGATCGTGCGCGCGGCCGCGGAGCCCATCGGCAAGATCCAGAACCTGACGGTCCTCTCCACCGACGGCGCGAGCGACGTCGTCCGGACGACGACCGACACGCTCGCCCAGGCGAGCACGACCATCAAGGGCCTGACCGGCATCGACCTGCCCGCCGTCATCTCGTCGGCGTTCGGCGGCGCTGCCGAAGGGTCCGGCGGGTCGACGGGTGGCGGGGGCACGGGCAGCGGTCTCGCCGGCATCTCGCGCGAGACCACCAACCCGGATGCCGCGACGACCGCGGGCCGTGCGAGCCGCCAGCGGATCCGACGCGTGGAGCCGGCCATCCCGACCCCCGAGCCGATCGTGCCGCCGACCCCGCCAGCGGACAGCGGGGATCCATCCACCCGCTGAACCAGGCCCGGGTCGTCCCTGTGCGACCATGACCAGCGGCACACCCATCCGGAGCGCAGCCTGCGCCCGGCCACATCGACACCCCGAGGGAGGCATCATCCATGGCCCAGATCCGCACCGCGAACGCCCATTGGGAGGGTGACCTGTTCGGCGGCTCCGGCACCATCGCCGGCGCCACGAGCGGCTCGTTCGGTCCGCTCCAGGTCACCTGGAAGGCACGTGCCGAGGCATCCGACACCGGCCTCACCAGCCCGGAGGAGCTGCTCGCCGCCGCGTGGGCGTCGTGCTACGCGATGGCATCGAGCAACGCACTCTCCAAGGCCGGCTTCCCGCCTGCGAGCAACGACGTGCGCGTGGACCTCACGTTCGACAAGACGGACGCCGGCTTCACCGTGACGAGCGCAGTGCTCCATCTCCGCGCCAGCGCGCCGGGTATCGAGGAGTCGGCCTTCCGCGAGGCGGTCGAGGGTGCCAAGGACGGTTGCCCCATCAGTCGCGCGCTCAAGGGCAACGTCGAGGTCACGCTGGACGCCGAGCTCGTCTGACGGATCAGCCTCGGGCGATGGACCCGCACGCGTCACCGTGGCCTGGCGACTGTCGATCCTGATCGGTGCGGGCCTGGTCGGCTCGGTCGTCGTGGTGGCGGCGCTGCTGCCGTATCTGCCCGGCCGGTTCGATCCCGCGGCCTGGCCCGTCTCGTTCGCGGCCCAGGCGCTGGGCATCCTCGGAATCGGGCTCGTGCCATTCGGTCTGGCATGGCTGGTGCTGGACCTGATGGCGCGTCGCCGGTCGCGGGGCGTCATCCGAACCGCCCAGCGGGTGGCGGAGCTGGTGGCGCTGTCGGCCCTGCTCGTGGTGCTCGTCATCGCGAGCCTGGCCGCAGCGGCGTGGAGCCTCGTGGTGGGTCTCGGCCTCCTGGTGGGGACCACGCTGTTGGTGCTCGTCCTCGCGACCGCCCTGCGACGCCACGGACCGGCTGATCGCTGGCCCGTGCCGCTCGCCGTGATGTGCCTGCCGGTGGCGGTCCTGGCGGCCCAGCAGGCACTCGTGGCGCCGGCCGTGGATCGTGCGCGACTGGATGCGATGGACGCGGCCACACCGCTCATCGCGGCGATCGACGCGTCCCATGCCCGGACCGGCCGCTATCCGGAGGGCCTCGCGGCACTCCACCCCGACCACGTCCCGGGTCTGATGGGCGTCGACCGGTACGTCTACAGCGCCCGCGATGGGGCGTATGACCTCTCGTTCGAGCTGCCCATCTTCCATCCCATCGGCACACGCCAGGTCGTGGTCCATCATCCGGCCGACACGCCGAGGGCCTTCAGCCATGTGATCTGGCGACTGCAGGGCCTGGCGGCGCAGGGCTGGTATGCGTCATCGGACGCGGGACGGCCAGGGTGGCGGACGTTCTGGTTCGACTGACCGGTCGACGGGCCTCATCTGCCAGCGGCGCCCGTCCGGGACCGGAGCCGTCCCATGTCCGGCGTACACTCACGCCGACGCTACGGCAGCGTCGGAGGAGTCGCAGCCACCCAACCTGAGGAGCCCAGACCATGGCCGTATCGACCGTGACCGAGTACCTGCAGCTCATCGGTGGCGGATGGGTGCCCTCCACCAGTGGCCAGGTGGTCGAGGTGCGGAGCCCGGCGACCCGGCAGGTCGTGGGTCGGGTCGCCAAGGGGACCGCGGAGGACGTCGACCGAGCCGTCCATGCCGCACGGGCGGCGTTCGCGGACGCGCGCTGGCGCGGCCTGTGGATCCCGGAGCGTGCCGCGATCCTCAACAGGCTCGCCGACCTCATCGAGGCGGACATGGAGCATCTCGTCGCGCTGGAGGTCGCCCAGACGGGCACGGCCATCAAGTTCCGGCGCGACAACGACATGCCCTTCGCGCCGGACAACCTGCGCTTCTTCGCCTCGGCGATGCGCCATCTCGAGGGCAAGGCGGCGGGCGAGTACAGCACCAACCACACGAGCATGGTGCGACGCGAGCCGCTCGGCGTGTGTGGCCAGATCGCGCCCTGGAACTATCCCTTCATGATGGCCATCTGGAAGATCGGCCCGGCGCTCGCGGCGGGCAACTCGGTGGTGCTCAAGCCCGCGTCCGCGACACCACTCACGACGCTGCGGCTCGGTCAGCTCGCACTCGACGCGGGCCTGCCCCCGGGCGTGCTCAACGTGGTCACCGGTCCGGGTGATGTGGTGGGCAGCGCCATCGCGGCGCACCCGGATATCGACCTGGTCTCGCTCACGGGTGATTCGGCGACCGGTGTGCGCATCGCGGAGGCCGCTGCGGGCAACCTGAAGCGGGTCCACCTGGAGCTGGGCGGCAAGGCGCCCTTCATCGTGTACGCGGACGCGGACCTGGACGCCGCCGCGCGCGGCGCGGTCGCCGGGGGGTTCATCAACGCGGGCCAGGACTGCACCGCGGCCACCCGCGTCTACGTCCAGCGGCCGGTCTACGAGGAGTTCCTGGCCCTGCTCAAGGGGTACGCGGACAGCGTGCGGGTGGGCGATCCGGAGGACCCGCGGACGGACCTGGGCACGCTCATCAACGACGCCCAGGTGCTGCGCGTCGAAGGCTTCGTCGAGCGCGCCAAGGCAGCCGGCGCCCGGGTCATCAGCGGCGGCGCGCGAGCGAGCGTGCCCGGCCTGCCGGATGGCGCGTTCTTCCAGGCGACCGTGCTCGCGGATGTCGACCAGGGCTCCGAGTGCGTCCAGCAGGAGATCTTCGGACCGGTGCTCACGGTCCTTCCGTTCGAAACGGAGGAGGAGGTCCTCGCCAAGTCGAACGACACGCGCTACGGCCTCGCCAGCTCGGTCTGGACGAAGGACGTGTTCAAGGCCATGCGGGCCGCGAAGACGCTCGACTTCGGCGCGGTGTGGGTGAACGACCACCTGCCCATCGCGAGCGAGATGCCCCACGGCGGATTCAAGCGATCCGGCTATGGCAAGGACATGTCGCAGTACTCGTTCGACGAGTACACCCAGATCAAGCACGTGATGATCGAGCTGACCGGCGAGGCCGAGAAGGGCTGGCACTACCAGGTGTTCGGGGACGCTCCCGAGGCGTAGCACCACGGGGCCTCGCAGGACCGCCGAGCGACCACCGCATCATCGGGGACGCTCCCGAGGCGTGACCCACCGGTATCATCGACCCATGCCGCGGCCGCGGCGCCCGTCGACCAGGAGGGATGTCCAGGATCGTGCCGCCCATCGAACAGCTCCAGCGTGTCCCCCTCCTGCTCCTCCAGCGCCTGGAGCGGCAGGGCGTGTTCACGACCGGTCTCCTCCTCGAGGTGTCCGAGACCCGGACGCGTCGCCAGACGCTCGCGGACCAGATCCAGGTGACCACGAACGACATCCATCACTGGCGGGATGAGGCGCTGCTGCTCAACCTGGCGGGATTCGGCCCGGAGGAGCAGCGGATGTTCACCCAGGCCGGCATCACCGGCCTCCAGGAGCTGCTGGGTCTCGACCGGGAGACCTTCGGTCAGCGGCTCGAGCGGGCCGCCCGGACGCTGGGGATGCCCGCGCCGGACGCGGTGGCCGTGGATGGCTGGTACGCCCAGGCGCGCACCCTCGAGGAGGAGTGACCCGTCGCTGCCCCAGCCACCCAGACACCCGCGGCCCTGTCCGTGGTCGAGCCCGCTCGGATCGACCCGCGTGGGATCCTGCGCGATGGTGCGGTCGCGGCCGCGACCGCCCTCGTCATCCTCGCGCTCGCGCTACTGCCCCTGCTGACCCCGTGGGTGATGCACCCTGCCCTCGATGCCGCGCAGGCCGAGGTCTGGCTGGGGACCGACCGCGCGACCGCCCACGCGCTGTCCGACCGCACGGTCGAGGAGCTGTTGGTGGGACCCGGCACCTTCGTCATCGTCGGCCCGGACGGGGCGCCCTTCTATGACCCGTCGGAGGTTCGCCATCTCGACGATGTGCGGTCCCTGCTCTGGCTGCTGCTCCTTGCTGCCGGCCTGGCTCTCCTGGGCATCGTCACCCTCCTGGCGCGTGCGAGCCGTCCGGGCGTGGTCATCCGCGCCATCGGCATCGGGGGCGGGCTGACGGCGATCGTGGTCGGTGTCGTGGGCATCGTGGGCGTGGTGGCGTTCGACCCCTTGTTCGAGCTGTTCCACCAGGTGTTCTTCCCCCAGGGCGACTGGGCATTCGACCCCAGTACCCAGCGCATCGTGCAGCTCTATCCGTTCGCCTTCTGGGAGCTGATGGCGGCTGCGCTGGGCGCCACCATGGTCATCCTCGGCACGCTCACCTGGCTGGTGGCACGTCGCCTCGGCGGGCGCGGCGCGGCGACGGGATCGTCACGATGAGCCGGATCCCGTATCTGCCGGCCATCCACGTGGGTCCGGGCTGGCTGGTCACGGTGCTGCTGCTCATCGTGTCCCTGGTGCTCTGGGTCGGCGCGCCGGACCCGGCATCGGGCTCGCCCGTGGCACGTGCCGCGGCCACCCTCCTGGTGCCGCTGATGGTGCTGCCCATGGTCATCGCCCACGAGGTCGCCCATCACCTCGTGGCGCGGCGGGCCGGCCTGGCACCCCCGGAGCTGCGGCTCCATCTCATCGGCACACCGGGCACGGGTCACGGCACGGACGCCTCGCCCCGGACCCAGGCCGCCATCGCGCTCGCCGGTCCGCTCCTCAGCCTGGGGTTCGCGGCCGTCCTGGGTGTCGGGTGGACCATCGCGACCGGGGACCCATCGCCGACCGCGGCGCTGGTCGCGTGGGTGCTCGGCTGCGGTGCGCTCGCCAACCTCGTGCTCGGGCTCGTGAGCCTGTACCCGGGTCGTCCACTCGATGGCGCGGAGCTCGTGCATGCCATCGTGCGTGTGCGCGTGACTGACCCGCATCGAGCCTCCGCGGTCGTCACCCAGGTGGGTGTGGTCGCGGGCTGGACGGTCATGCTCGGCGGTCTCACGGTCGCCGTCCGGGCCGATGCGACGGCCGGGCTGTGGCTGGTCCTCGTCGGCTGGCTGCTCGTCCGGGCGTCCCGGATCGGCCAGGTCCAGGAGCAGCTGATGGGCCTCGTGGACGGCTACACGGTCGGCGACGCGCTGAGCGCCGATGTGCCCGTCGTCACACCCGGCCTCACGCTCGACACCCTGGTCGACCAGGCGCGCCTGGGGCAGGGCAGCGGTGTCTATCCGGTCGTCCGGGACGGGCGGCTGCTGGGACTCATCGATGTCCAGTCGCTGCGGCGCCTGAACCTGGAACGCCGGACGTCGCTGCGTGTCTCGGACCGGATGGAGCCCGTCGACCGGTTCACGACCGTGACACCCGACCAGCCGCTCTGGGACGCCGTGGCGTACCTCGAACGTCGACGCATGGCGGCGCTGCCGGTGGTCGCCGCGGACGATCGACAGCGGCTCCTGGGGGTCGTCTCGCGGACGTCGGTCTACGAGCTGCTCCAACGGCGTCGTCGCACGAGCGCCCCCGCTGCCGATGACGTGCCGACCGAGGCGGCGGACCTGGACGGACCGGACACCGAGCCCCCGGCCGTGGATGACACGGACGGCGCCGGGCAGGACGACCCACGCGCGGGCTCGGGCTCGTGAGCACCGACCCGCTGCCGCCCCTCCGACTGGAGGAGGCGCGTGCCCGGATGCTGGCCGGCGTGGGAGCGCTCGCGGCCGAGACCGTGCCGCTTCTCGATGCGCTCGAGCGGGTGCTCGCGGAGGACGTCCACGCGCGGGACACGCTGCCACCCTGGGACGACTCCGCCATGGACGGCTATGCGGTGCGTGCCGCGGACACGAGCGCCGCGCAGCGTGACCGACCCGTGGTGCTTCGGGTCGTGGGGGAGGTGGCGGCCGGGCACACCGCGGCGGGGAGCGTGGAGCCCGGGACCGCCCAGCGGATCCTGACCGGGGCCATGCTGCCACCGGGCGCGGATGCCGTGGTCCGGGTGGAGGACACCGACGCACCCGCCGGGACCGCGGCGCTCCCGGAGCGGGTGGCGATCCATGTCCCGGTGGGCGTGGGGGCATCGATCCGTGTCGCGGGCAGCGACGTGCGCGCCGGGGACCTGGTCGCGGCGGCGGGGACCCGGCTCACGGCACATCGCATCGGGGCGATGGCGGCCGCCGGCCGCGCGCAGGTGGCGGTCCATCGTCGACCCCGCGTGGCGGTGCTCGCCACGGGCGACGAGCTGGTGCCGCCCGGCACGCCCCTCGACGGGGGTCGGATCACCGACTCCAGCTCGAGCGGCGTCGCGGCCCAGGTCATGGACGCGGGCGGTGTCCCGGTGGCCCTGGGTATCGCCGCGGATGACCGCGGCAGCATCCGGGATCGACTCCGGGCGGGTATCGAGACCGCGGATATCGTGGTCGTCTGCGGCGGCGTGTCCCTGGGCGCGCACGACGAGGTGCGACCGGCGCTCGATGAGGTCGGGCGGGTGGACCTCTGGCGGGTCGCCATCCAGCCCGGCAAGCCGCTCGCCTTCGGGCGCGCCACGAGCACCGATGGACGGACCGTGCTGCTGTTCGGTCTGCCCGGCAACCCGGTGAGCAGCTTCGTGACCTTCGAGCTGTTCGTGCGACCCGTGCTGCATCGGATGGCCGGTCGCTCCGGGGCCGGGGGACGTACCATCATCCGCGCCCGTCTCACCGACCCGGTGTCGACGGACGGGGCGCGACGTGCCTTCCAGCGCGTCACACTGGAGCGAGGGACGGACGGTGGGACCCAGGCACGTCTGTCCGGTGGCCAGGGGTCGCATGTGCTCTCGGCGCTCCTCGCCGCGAACGGTCTCGCGATCGTGCCGGAGGGCATCGCCGAGCTGCCGGCAGGCGCCGAGGTGGAGGTGATGGTGCTGGACGATCCGGGGTGGCCGGAGGAGGAAGGCTGATGGACGGACCGTTCGAACCGACGACGCGCAGGGATCGTCGCCGGCTCAGCCATGTCGACCGGCACGGCCGACCGCGCATGGTGGACGTGAGCGCCAAGCCACCGACGCCACGGCGGGCGGTCGCGGAGGCGCTGGTGCGCGTCAGCCAGGAGACCCTCAGCCTCGTCATCGATGGTGCCGGGCCCAAGGGCGATGTGCTCCTCGTGGCGGAGCTGGCGGGTGTCCAGGGCGCCAAGCGCACCGCGGACCTCATCCCGCTGTGCCATCCCATCGCGCTCACCGATGTGAGCATCGAGGTCACCCCCGACCGGACGGCCGGGCTCCTGCGGATCCGGGCGACCACCGCGACCGTCGGTCCCACGGGGGTCGAGATGGAGGCGATGACCGCGGCGAGCATCGCGGGCCTGACCATCTACGACATGGTCAAGGGCGTGGACCGGGACGCCGAGATCGCGGGTGTCCGACTGCTGGAGAAGAGCGGCGGTCGCTCCGGGGAATGGCATCGCCCGGACGACGAGCGGCCGCGCAGCCGGGTGAAGCCCGGCACCCGGGGCCCACGCCGTGGGGGCTGACGCGGCGGGCATCCGGGCCCTGGTGCTCACCGTGAGCGATGGTGTCTCGGCGGGAGCGCGGGATGACGCGAGCGGCGCGGCCGTGTCCGCTCGCCTGGCACGACTGGGGTACCAGGTACGCCGCGCAGCCGTGCCGGACGAGCCGGAGGTGATCCGCTCGGCCGTGGCGTCCGCGGTCCTGTCGGGATCGCGGCTCATCGTGTGCACCGGTGGCACGGGCCTGGGGCCGCGCGACCGGACACCGGAGGCGCTGCTGCCGTTCCTGGACCTGGTCATCCCGGGGTTCGGTGAGGCGATGCGAGCGGCGGGTCGTCGCTCGACGCCATTGGCGGACCTGTCGCGCTCCTTCGGCGGCGCGAGCGGGTCGGCCCTGGTGGTCGCGATCCCGGGCAGCCCGCGCGGTGCCATCGAGTCCCTCGCCGCGGTGGAGCCGATGCTCGGACATGCCCTCGACACGCTCGCGGGACGGACCCAGACCCACCCCGAGCCGAACGACGCGGGCTCGGCGCGTCCCACGTGACCGACCGGACCCGCGATGCGGCCCGGGAAGGCTCGCGACCTGCCGTGTTGACGGTTGGGGCGTGGCGTGCCACCATCCGGCACGTGAACCGGTCCCTCCGATCCGCTGCGGACATGTGTCGCTGTATGGCCATGTGTATGGCCATGCGCCGGCGGCCCTGTCGTACGGAGGATGGGGTCCTGGTCGAGGGGTAGCGCACACACCGCGCACACCGACCAGGACGAGGTCCCAGGGCCGCGACTCCACCCAGGAGCCGCGGCCGTTCTGTTCCTCCGAGACACGCGACGGGTGACCGCCGGACCCACACCCACGGCCGACCCCAGGCCCGGGACCTCACCCATCGACCGACACACCCGGACCGCACGCTGCGGTCCACCGGAGGACCCGTCCCTTGGCAACCCTCGACGACACCACTGCCGCAGCCTTCCGCCCCGAGACGCTGGCGCTCCACGCCGGCCAGCAGCCGGACCCGACCACGAAGGCCCGGGCCGTGCCCATCTACGCGACCACGAGCTACGTGTTCGATGACGCCGCCCACGCGCAGCGTCTGTTCGGGCTCCAGGAGTTCGGCAACATCTACACCCGCATCATGAACCCGACCACGGACGTGTTCGAGCAGCGCATCGCGGCGCTCGAGGGTGGCGTGGCAGCGCTCGGTGTGAGCTCCGGACAGGCCGCCGAGACGCTCACCATCCTCAACCTCGCGCGCGCCGGCGACGACATCGTGGCCAGCTCCAGCCTGTATGGCGGCACGTACAACCTGCTCCAGCACACGCTGCCCAAGCTGGGCATCACGACCACGTTCGTGGACGGCTCGGATCCCGAGGCGTTCGGGCGGGCCATCGGCGAGCGCACCAAGGCGGTGTTCCTGGAGCTCATCGGCAATCCGCGGCTGGACGTCCATGACCTGCGCGCGATCGCGGACCAGGCGCATGCGAAGGGTGTGCCGGTCATCGTGGACAACACGTTCGCACCACTGCTCGCGAAGCCCATCGAGCACGGCGCGGACATCGTCATCCACTCCGCCACCAAGTGGATCGGCGGCCACGGCACGGCCATCGGTGGTGTCGTCGTGGACGGCGGCACGTTCGACTGGGCCGCCTCGCCCCGCTTCGGGCAGGACTTCGTGGACCCCGACCCGTCGTATCACGGCATCAGCTACACGGCGGCCTTCGGGAACCTCGCGTTCATCATCAAGCTCCGGGTCCAGGGCCTGCGCGACGTGGGCGCCGCGCTCAGCCCCTTCAACGCGTTCCTGTTCCTCCAGGGGCTCGAGACCCTGCCGCTGCGCATCGCACGGCACAGCGAGAACGCCCTGGCCATCGCCCGATGGCTGGAGACCCGGCCGGAGGTGACCTGGGTGAGCTATCCGGGCCTCGAGTCCCATCCCTCCCATGCGCTCGCCACGCGATACCTGAGCGGTGGCTTCGGCGGCGTCGTGACCTTCGGCGTCAAGGGTGGCGTGGAGGCCGGGCGACGGCTCATCGACGAGGTCCAGGTGTTCAGCCTGCTC
The DNA here is from genome assembly GCA_019637815.1 of Chloroflexota bacterium. Lineage (GTDB taxonomy): Bacteria > Chloroflexota > Limnocylindria > Limnocylindrales > CSP1-4 > JAFMJV01. Next base: position 226,413 of record JAHBUZ010000003.1, on the reverse strand, counting down.
GCCAACGTGGGTGACGCCAAGTCGCTCATCATCCACCCCGCATCGACGACGCACTCCCAGCTGGAGCCCGAGGAGCAGGTCCTGACCGGCGTCACGGACGACCTGGTCCGCCTCTCCGTGGGTCTGGAGCACCCCGATGATCTCATCGCCGACCTCGAGCGGGCCCTCGTCGCGGCCACCACGCCCAACCAGTACGCACAGCAGCTCGCCACGGCGCAGGCCGGATGACCACGCCCGACGATGCCTGTCCGGGAGGGCGGGCATGACCGATCGGGGGACCGGGGCGGCGACGCTCCGGCCCCTGCCGCCGGACGGTGAGCCGGTGGTCTCGCTCGAGCTCGGGCCCTTCACGCTCGATGACGGCTCGACGCTGCCCGACCTCCGGGCGGCGTACCGCCATGACGGCCCCACGCCGGACGAGGCACCCCAGGTGCTGGTCATCCATGCCCTGACCGGATCCGCGGACGCGGCGGGAGACTGGTGGGAGCCACTCATCGGGTCCGGGCGCGCCCTGGACACCGACCGTCTCGGGGTGCTGTGCGTCAACCTGCTCGGTGGTCGCTACGGCACCACCGGACCGACGAGTCCCCATCCCCACACCGGGGAGCCCTGGGGCGCGACCTTTCCGGCCGTCACGACGCGGGACCAGGCGCGCGTCCTGTGGCGTGTCGCCGACGCCCTCGGTATCGAGCGGTTCGCGCTGGTCGCGGGTGGCTCTCTGGGGGGCATGGTGGCGCTCGAGGTGGCCCTGGAACGCCCAGCGCACGTGGACCGGCTGGTGCCCATCGCGGCGCCTGCCGCGACCGGCCCCATGGCCATCGCGTGGAACCGGATCCAGACGACGCTCATCGACCGACTGGGCGCGGAGGGCCTCGCGCTCGCCCGACAGCTGGCCATGACCACGTATCGCAGCGAGGCGGACTTCGACCAGCGGTTCGGTCGGGGCCAGGAGCTCGATGGCCGCTTCTCGGTGGTCAGCTATCTCGACCATCAGGGCGCCAAGCTCGTCGACCGGTTCGACGGCGACACGTATCGGGCGCTCGCGGGGGCCATGGACACCCACGACGCCGGCCGGGACCGGGGCGGTCTCAGGGCGGCGTTCGGCGCGCTCGCCGAGGGGGGCGTGCGGGTGACCGGTATCGGTATCGAAGGGGATGTGCTGTACGGACCCCGCCAGGTGCGCGCCCTCGTCGACGCGGCCGTGGCCGCGGGGGCGGATGCGCGATACCGGGAGCTCCGATCGAACAAGGGCCATGACGCGTTCCTGGTGGAGTGGGACCAGCTGACCACGCTGCTCCGGGAGGCGTTGCGAGACTGAGGGACGGACCCGACGCCAGCGGTCTCGTAGCCACGCGGTGGCAGGAACGCCGGGATACCATGGCCCGCATGACACAGCGACTCGACGGGCGCGTGGCGCTCGTGACCGGCGGTGGTCGGGGGATCGGCGCCGCCATCGCCCGGCGGCTGGCGGACGCGGGCGCGCGGGTCGCGATCGTGGAGCTCCACGAGGCGGATGCGGTCCGCGTCGCGACGACCCTCGATGGCGCGATGGGCTACGGCGCGGACGTCGCGGACCTCGCGGCGATCGGCGCGGTCGTCGAGCGGGTGCATGGCGATCTGGGGCGCCTGGACATCCTCGTCAACAACGCCGGCATCACCCGGGACAAGTCGCTGCGCCGGATGGAGCCCGCCGAATGGGACGCGGTCATCCGCACCAACCTCACGGGCGTCTGGAACGGCTGCAAGGTCGCCCAGCCGTATCTCGTCGAGGCGGGTCGGACCGGGCGCATCATCAGCCTGTCCTCGGTCTCGTACCTGGGCAACTTCGGCCAGGTCAACTACGCGGCCGCCAAGGCGGGCGTGGTGGGCCTCACGCGGACGCTCGCCCTCGAGCTGGCTCGGTCGGGCGTGACCGTCAACGCCATCGCGCCCGGCTTCATCGACACGCCCATGACCGCCGCGATGCCGCCGGAGGCCCTCGAGAAGGTCGTGGGTGCGATCCCGCTCGGGCGCATGGGCACCCCCGATGACATCGCCGCGATGGCCGCCTTCCTCGCCTCGGATGACGCGGCCTATGTCACGGGCCAGGTCATGTTCGTGTGCGGTGGCTACAGCGTGACGTCCAGCCACCCGTAGCCCGGTCGGGGGTCGTGGCCGCGGGACCTGCCGCCGGCTCCGGGTCGCACCCCGCGGTGTCTACCAGCGGACGCAGGCCGCCGCCCAGGTGTAGCCGGTCCCGGCCGCCAGCAGGAGCACCAGGTCCCCCTCGTCGAGCAGGCCGCTCCGGGCCGCGCGATCGAGGCCCAGCAGGGTGTCGATGCCGCTCATGTGCCCGGTGTCATCGAGATAGACGGTCCGTTCCTGGGGCAGCCCCAGCTCGGTCCGGATGGCGTCGTGGATGGAGCGCTTCATGTGCAGCGCGCACAGGAGCGAGACATCCGCGAGGCTCGCCCCCGAGCGCTCCACGGCGACACGCGCCACATCGATGAACGCGGGGATGGTCACGGGATCGAGCCGCGTCTTCATGGACGCTGGGTCCGGCACGTCCAGGAGGTGGCGCTGTGCGGCGACCGATGCCGCCGACGCAGGCTCCACCGAGCCACCGGCCGGCACCTTGACGTCCAGCGAGAAGGAGCCATCGGTGATCATATGGGCGCCCAGCACCTCGTGCCGCCTGGTGTCCGCCTCGAACAGCCCCGCCACCGCCCCGTCCCCGAAGTTGAGCATGAACCGGGTACGCTCCCGGCCGTAGTCGAGGAGGGCGGACTCACGGCAGGCGCCCACGGCGAGGATGCGGTGCAGCTCCGGCTCCGCGCGCAGCAGGTCGCGCACGACCCGCACCATCACCGGGGCGCCGCACGAGACATAGTCGAGCTCCAGGGCGAACGCGTTCCGGGCGCCCAGGCGATGGGCGATGTGGGGTGCCGCGTGCCACACCGGGTAGTCCTTGAAGGTGGAGCCGAAGTAGACCACCGCGTCGATGCTCGCGGGGTCCACGTCCCGCTCCTCGAGCAGCCGCGTCGCAGCGGTGACGGCCATGTCCGAGACGTGCTCGTCCGGGGCCGCGATGTGCTTGCCACGGAGGCCGAACCGGTCGACCAGGATGTGCTCCGGGATCCCGGAGCGCTCCGCGATCTCCGCGGCGGGCATCCAGCGCGCCGGCAGGTAGCTCGCGGTCGCCACCAAGCCCACGGGTCGCATCACTCGGCGCCCAGGCCACGGGCGATGAAGCGCATCAGCTCGTCGATGACCTCGGTGGGCACCGATCCGGCGTCATCCCAGGTGATCCAGCGCATCCCGATGAGCTCGCCGATACCCATCAGGGCATACGCCAGGACCTCCGGGTCCCCCGGTGCGATCTCCCCGGCGTCCATGCTCGCCGCGAGCGCCGTGGCATACCCCTGCGCGATGCGCTCGTAGTGGCGCCGCAGCGCGGTGGGCGATGCGAACTCCGCCTGCCGGATGACGCGGTAGAGCGCGGGATGCTCGCTCGTGAACCGGAAGAACCCCTCGAAGCCACCCCGCTCCGTCTCGACCCGGGTGCGGCCACGCGCCGCACCGACCGCCATCGCCTGGCGGACCCGGCGGTTGAGGTCGACCATCAGCTCGTCGAAGATGGCCTGCTTGGACACGAAGTAGCGATAGAACGTCCCCTGGGCGACGCCGGCCCGCTCCGTGATCCGGACGATGCTCGCCTCCTCCCAGCCGAGCTCCCCGAACACGTGCTCGGCGGCCTCCAGCAGGCGGGTGCGCGTCCGCAGCCCCTTGGGTGAGAGGGTCGCGCCATCCACCGCCAGGGGGATGGGGACGGGCTCGGAGGGCAGGCCCGGGAGCTCCCGGGTGAGGGCTTCCGTCTGGGCTGCCACCCGGCGGTCAGCGACCATCGTCCGTCTCCTGCGACACGAGAGCGAGCAGGTCGGCCGCGACCACCTTGCCCATGCTCGACCGTGGCAGCCGCTCCAGGAACCGGACCGAGCCAGGGACCTTGAATCGGGCGAGCCGCTCGGTGCACCAGTCGACCAGGGCCATCGCCTCCACCGGTCCGCGACGGACCACGACCGCGAGACCGGTCTCGCCCCACCGCTCGTGGGGGATTCCCACGACCGCGACCTCGGCCACGGCCGGGTGCTCCATGAGCACCGCCTCCACCTCCGCGGGATAGACGTTCTCGCCACCCGAGATGTACATCTCCTTGATGCGGCCCCGGATCCGATGGAAGCCGTCCGCGTCCCGCTCCGCGATATCGCCCGTGTGGAGCCATCCGTCGCGCATCGCAGCTGCGGTGGCGTCAGGGTCGCGCCAGTAGCCCGCGAAGACATTCGGGCCGCGCACCAGGAGCTCGCCGCTGGCGGGCCCGTCCAGGGGTTCACCCGCGGCGTCGGCGAGGGCGACCTCCACGTGGGGATACGCCTTGCCCGCCGCCCCCAGATGGGCGGTCGCGTCCTCCCACGGCAGCGCGAGCACGTTCGGCCCCGCCTCGGTGAGCCCATAGCCCTGGACCAGGCGCACGCCGCGTGCCAGCCAGGTCCGCAGGAGCGCCTCCGGCATCGGCGCGCCACCCACGACCGCCATCCGCAGCGATGAGAGGTCGGTCGTGGCGAAGGTCGGGTGCTCGGCCATGAACAGGTAGGTGGCAGGCACGCCCATCATCGTGGTCACCCGCTTCGACTCGATGAGGGCGAGCGCGCGCCGGGCGTCGAACGAGGACTCCAGGACCACGGTCGCGCCCTTCCACCAGGCCAGCAGTGGCTGGACGTTCCAGCCGCCGACATGGAACTGGGGCAGCACCTGGAGCACCACGTCGAAGGTGGTGACGTCCATCAGGTGGTCGATGGACAGGTTCGTCCAGAAGCAGTTGGCGTGGGTGAGCAGGGCGCCCTTGGGCCGACCGCTGGTGCCCGAGGTGTAGCACAGGAGCAGCGGGTCGTCGTTGCGGACAGCCACCCGGGCCGCGCTGATGGCGGTGGTGGCCACCGCCGCGGCGGGCGGCTCGGCGATGTCCCGCAACGGCGGCTGGACGCGGGCGACCCCGAGTGCCGTCATGGCCTGGGAGCGCCGCTCCTCCGACACCACGAGGAGTGCGGGCTCCGAGTGGTCGAGCTGGTACGCCAGCTCGGGGGCCGCGAGACGCCAGTTGAGGGGTGTCAGGATGAGCCCGATCCGTGCGCACGCGAAGAACAGGGTCACGTACTCCGGCCGATTGTCCGAGAGGACCGCCACCCGGTCGCCGCGTCGCAGACCGCGCTCCAGCAGCTCGGCGGCCAGGTGCGCCGACTCGCGGTCGAGCTGTCGATACGTCACCCGTCCCTGGGCATGGTCGATGGCGACCCGGTCCGGGGTCAGCCGACCCCGATCGGTGATCCAGGTGCCCAGGACCATGGTCGAGCCCGGGGCACCGGGTCCACCCATCACCGGGCCACCAGCGACGCCCGTGGCCGGGCCGCCAGCGACGCCCGTGGCCGGGCCGCCAGCGACGCCCACGGCTGGGGCACCGGCACCGCTCATGGGGACCGCTCCCCGTCCAGGTGCTCCAGGATGAGCGCCGCGACCTCCGCAGGTCGCTCCCGGAAGAACAGGTGGCCCGTCCCGCCGATGGCGATGACCGTCGCGCCGGGGATCCGCTCCGCGAGCACATCCGCGTTGCGCGGGTCCACGACCCGGTCCGCGGTGCCCGTCAGGATGCGCGTGGGTGCGCCGATCGCGCGGTCACCGAGGTCGAACGCGGCCCCCGCCGCTGCCTGTGCCAGCCAGCCCGCCGGGTCCTGCGCGGTCGCGAGTCGCTCGGCGATGATCGCTGCTTCCAGCGCGGGGTCGGGCTCGTCGCCCAGGGCGTTGCGCACGAAGCGGCGCATCGCGACCTCGGGTGCCAGCGATGGTGCCTCGGTCATCAGCCGGACCGTCGCCGGCGGCATGGGGTGTCCCCCGGTCGCACCGGGCGTGGTGCACAGGAGCACCAGCCGGTCGACACGCTCGGGCCACGACACCGTGAGCTCCTGTGCGATCATGCCGCCCAGCGAGGTGCCGACGACATGCGCCTGCTCCACACCGGCAGCGTCGAGCACGGCCACCGCATCGGCCGCCATGTCCGCCACGCGGTAGGGACCGGGTGGCACATCCGAATCACCGATGCCGCGGCCATCGAACGTGATGACCCGGTGGCGCTCCGCCAGCGCCGCCACGAGGGGTCCCCAGCTGCGACGGGCATAGCCCAGGCCATGGATGAGCAGCACCGGGTCCCCGGCGCCGGCCTCCTCCCAGGCGATGCGCACGCCGCCGTTGACCGCTCGGCGCGTGGTCATGCGGTCGTCCCGGGCGACATCGGATCGCCATCCATCGGCCCCCGGCGGGGTCGGCGGGTGATGCGGGGTCGGAGCGAGCTCAGGCCACCGGGCGCGAACAGCACGAACAGGATGAACAGCACTCCCAGGATGAACAACGGCTCGGACAGCGGTCCGGAGAGCCAGTGTGGCAGGGCGTCGATGGTCTCGGAGGTCGCGACCGCGGCGAGCCGCAGCGTCAGGATGCCGTAGACCAGCCCGCCCAGCGCGGCGCCCCAGAGCCGCCCGGCACCACCCAGCACCACCATGACCACGATCGCGAGCGTGAAGTCCGGTGTCGTGATGCCCACGTTGGAGCCGCGCACCACGAGCAGGTACACGGAGCCCGCCAGGGCGGCCAGGGTGGACGCCGTGACGAACGAGGCCAGCTTGAACGGGAACGGTCGCAGGCCCATCATCTCGACCCGCGGCTCGTTCTCCCGGATGGCCGCGAAGACGCGCCCGGCTCGCGACGACACCACGCGCCGCCCGATGAGGAACGTGGCAACGGCCAGGGCGAGCGCCAGCCAGTAGACGTTCGGGAGGTTGACCACCCCTCGGAAGAGGGCCGGTACCTGGGCCGTGGCGAGCGGCAGACCCTCCTCGCCGCCGAGGATGCGCAGGGGGTCGGTGAGGACCAGGAGCGAGAACGCCTCCGCGACCGCGAGCGTGACCATCGCGAACGCCACGCCCACCGTCCGGAGCGCGAGCGCCCCGACCACGACGGCGATCAGGACGCTCGATGCGACCGCCACGACGATCGCGATGGGGTAGGGGAGCCCGGCGTGGATCATGAGCAGGTTCGTGCCATACGAGCCGAGCGCGAAGGGCAGCGCGTGACCGAAGGAGAGCAACCCCGTGGATCCGAAGAGGATGTCGTAGGACATCGCGAGTGCCGCGAACACGAGGCCCACGGCGAGCACCTGGAGCGTGCCCGCGGAGTCGAGCGAGCCGCTGAACAGGATGGGGATGCCGAAGGGCAGGAAGGGCACGACCGCGAGGAGCCCCACGATGCCCACGAACACGGCGGAGCGGCGGCTCATGGCAGCCCTCCGCACGCGCGCGATGCGCTGCGTCGTCTCATGGTCGCACCCGTCCCATGAGGCCCTGGGGCCGGATCAGGAGGACCACGGCGAGCAGCACCACCACGGAGATGGAGCCCAGACCCGCCTGGAGGTAGTTGTTGGCATAGACCTGGGTGAGCGCCACGATGACCGCCGCCACCGCTGTGCCCGGCACCGAGCCCAGGCCACCGATGACGACCACGATGAAGGCGTAGATGAGCTGGTCGGTGCCCAAGCCCGGGCTGATGCCGTTGAAGTAGACGGCGCCCAGCGCCCCGCCGATCCCGGCGAGCGCGCCGCCCAGCGCGAACACGATGGTGAAGCTGCGTCCGACATCGATGCCCAGGGCACGCACCATGGACGGGTTCTCCACGCCGGCCCGGATGATGAGGCCGTGCCGGGTCCGGGTCAGGAACACCATCAGCGCGAGGAACAGGACCACCGCGACCGCGAGGATGAGCAGCCGGCTGTTGGGGATGTTGGCGCCGGCGATCTGGGTGGTCTGGACGAACCACGCCGGCTGCTGGAGGATCCGCGGGTCCCAGCCGAACCAGCCACCCAGGAGTGCCACGCCGGCCGTGCCGAGGCCCAGCGTGAGCAGGATCTGGCGCACATGGCTGCCGTAGATGCGGCTCACGAAGCCCCGCTCCACGACGGTCCCGACGGCCGCCCCAGCGCCACCGGCGACGATCACGGCGAGCACGAAACGCAGGTCGAGCGGCACGTCGCCGAGGAGGTCCATGACCATCCACGCAGCGAAGCCGCCGACCGCGAAGAAGGCACCCTGGGCGAGGTTGAGGACGCTCATCAGCCCGAAGATGAGCGACAGGCCCGAGGCGAGCAGGAAGTACAGCCCCGCGAGCCCCAGGCCCGTGATGGTGTACAGGACGAAGCTGCTCACCGGACCTCCACCCCCAGGTGCCGTCCGGCGAGGGCCGGGTCGTCCACGAGCGAGCGCATCCCACCGGTGTAGGTGACCGTGCCGTGGTCCAGCACGATCACGTCGGTCGCGAGCTGCTCGGCGACCCACAGGTTCTGTTCCACGAGCAGCACGGTCGTGTCCTCGGTGGCGCGCTGGAGCGCCGCCACGACATGCTCCACCACGATCGGCGCGAGGCCCTTGGTCGGCTCGTCGATGAGCAGCACCGCGCGCGGCTCCAGGAGCGCCCGGGCCAGGGAGAGCATCTGCTGCTGGCCGCCCGAGAGGGTCCCGGCGACCTGGCCGAGGCGGCCCTGGAGATCGGGGAACAGCTCGAACACGTGGTCGTAGCGGGGGTCCGAGCCGGGCCGCTCGGCGAGACGCAGGTTCTCGGCGACGGTCAGGCCGCCGAAGACCTCGCGGTCCTCGGGCACGTAGCCGATCCCGCGCTGGGCGACACGATGGGTGGGCATCCCCACGAGCTCCGTGTCCGCCATGCGGATCGACCCGGTCGCCGGCAGGAGACCCATGATGGCGAGGAGCAGCGTGGTCTTGCCGACGCCGTTGCGACCCATGAGGGCCGTCACCTGGTGCCGGGGCACCGTCAGGCTGACGCCATGCAGGATGTGCGCCTCACCGCGCCAGACATGCAGGTCGGTGACCGAGATGGCTGCGTCCGGGGTCATGCGCGGTGCCCCAGGTAGGCACTACGGACCCGGTCATCGGTCATCACATCGCGCGGCGTCCCGGTCATCAGCAGCCGTCCCTCGTGCATCACCGCGATGCGATCGGAGACATCCACCACGAACTCCATGCGGTGCTCCACCATCACGATGGTGGTGCCCGCCGCGTGGAGCTGCCCGATGAGGTCGATGAGCGGCTGCGTCTCCTCCACCGACACGCCGGCGGTCGGCTCGTCGAGGAGCAGGACGCGCGGCTCGGCGGAGATGACGAGGGCGAGCTCCAGCTTGCGCTTGTCGCCATGGGACAGCCGACCGGCGATGTCATCGCGGCGCTGGAGCAGGCCGACCCGCTCGAGCGCAGCCTCGGCGCGGCGCTGCGCCACATCGTCCGGTCGTGGGACGGCCAGCAGGTGCAGGCTGCCACCCAGGTGCGCCTGTGCGGCCAGGCGTACGTTCTCGATGAGCGTCAGACCCGGGAACAATGAGGCGGTCTGGAACGTGCGGCCCAGACCGCGTTGCGTCCGGTCCGCGGGACGGAGACGCGTGATGTCCTCGCCCAGGAGCCGGACGGTGCCCGTCCTGGGTGCGTGGACCCCCGAGATGAGGTTGATGAGGCTGGTCTTGCCGGCACCATTGGGCCCGATGACGGACACCAGCTCACCGGCAGCCACCTCGAGGGTCACGTCCTCGACGATCACCATGCCGCCCACACCCCAGCCCAGGCCAGCCACCGCGAGCGCGGGACCGACCGGGGCCGGGGGTGTGACGACCTCCTCCACGAGGGGTGGACCGAGCGTGTCGATGGACGACGCGTGGCCCTGTATCAGCCGCCGACCTCGGCGGGCGCCGTGTCCTCGGGGGCCAGCGTGTCGATGAGCTGGGCCTGGTAGGCCCCGTCCGCCTCGACGAGCCGCACCGTGAACATCGGCTGGAGCATGGCGTGGTCCGATGCCCGGATGGTCTGCTCGCCCTTGGGTGCCGCGAAGGTCCAGCCTTCGAGGGCGCCGATCAGGCTCGCGGTATCGGTGGGATCTCCCTCGGCGATCGCGCGGACGATCATCTGGGCGGCCACGAAGCCATCGGGCGTGAACAGGTCGACCGTGGTCGCGTTCGCGACGAGGTAGTCGTTGACCTCGTTCGCGGGTGCGCCCGCGAAGTAGTGGTTGAGGAAGCTGATGCCCAGGCCGGCGTCGCCATAGAACGGCCACGTCACCGTGTCACCGAGACCGGTCGCGACGGGCGCCGTGTCGAACACCTGCTGCTGGTTGAGGGCCTGCCACATGGCCCCGGAGGTCTCCCCGGCCCACGCCACGAACACCAGGTCCGGATCCGCCTGGTTGATCTGGTCCGCGAAGCCGGTGAACTCGGTCTCCGACGCGGGCACCAGGAGCGAGGTCGTCGTGAACCCCTTCGGGCCGAGGACCGCATCCACGGCGGCGACGTTGGCCGCCCCGAACTCGGTGTCCTGGGCGAAGACCAGGACGGTCCCGCCGTCACCCTGGACCAGGGATGCCGCGGTGGCCACGTCCTGGCGGCTCTGGCGACCCGAGCGGAAGGTGTTCCGGTTGATGCCGGTCAGCGCATCGGTGGCTGCGGGACCCGAGATGTACAGGATGTCGTTCTCGGCAGCGAATCCGGCCAGCTGCACGCCGACACCGGACACCACGGTGCCCGCGATGATGTTGATGCCCTGGCCCACGAGGTCGGTCGCCTGGGCGATCGCGGTCTCCGGGGATCCGCCGTCGTCCGAGATGACGAGCTCGATGGGTCGGCCGTTCACGGCGCCGGTGCCGTCGGTGGCCCACGCGAGTCCCGCATGGAGACCGGCGAGGTACTGATCGCCGTAGCTCTGGAGCGGGCCGGATGTGGACGTGATGATGCCCACCCGGACCGGATCGCCCATGGGCTCGGTGTCCTGGGCGGCGACCGGGAGGACCCCGGTCAGGGAGACGAGCAGGGCGGCGCCTGCCGCCATGCCGCTGCGACGACGGTTCACGAGCATCCTCCTCCAGTGGATCCCGGTGCCTCCCACGGTCAGACCTGAGAGGTGAGTCAGGTATCAGTAACGGGTCGGCGGGTCGGTTGTCAAGGGGTGACGCGTGGGTCACGGGCAGGTGACGCGCTGCCGTTGACCCGACCCGGGCGCGTGGCGGACCGGACCGTCGGTCGGACGTGAGCGGGTGTCGTGGGATCGCCGGGGACGCCTGCGGTGCGTCCAGCCGAGCTGCGGATGTGCCCCGGCGCTGCGACCGGATGCCCGACGGACGCGATCGGTCGTGTAGTCTGTGGCCCAGCGCCACCAGCGGTGGTGGTGCGTGCCTGTCCAGGGAGGTCCCAGGGACCGTGCGATGCCCCAGCTGCGGCGAACGCGACACCCGGGTCGTGGACTCGCGTGACCTGGATGACGCTGCGATCCGCCGTCGCCGCGAGTGCGCGACGTGTGCCTCCCGGTTCACCACGTACGAGCGCATCGAATCGGCGCGGCTCACCGTCGTCAAGCGGGATGGTGTGCGCGAGGACTTCGACCGGGACAAGCTCGCCTCGGGTCTCCAGAAGGCGCTCACGCGCCGACCCGTGCCCGCGGGCGCCGCGACGGCCGCTGCGGACGCCATCGAATCGGAGCTGCGGTCACAGGGCGTCAGCGAGGTGCAGTCGTCGGTCATCGGCGAGATGGCCATGGAGCGGCTGCGGAGCCTCGACCAGATCGCCTATGTCCGGTTCGTGAGCGTGTACCAGAGCTTCTCGGACCTGGAGCAGCTGAAGCGCGAGGTGGACACGCTGTACGCGGAACGATCGGCAGAGGCCCCCGGACAGGCATCGCTCGGCCTGGTGGCGCCGATGCCCAAGCGGCCGCTGGCCGCGCCACGGCCCGGGGCCGCGCCTCGGACGAGCGGCGCCCCGACGGCGACCGCCCGACGGACCGGACGCCGATCATGAGCGTCCTCTCGGACCGGGACATCCGGGCGGCCGTGCAGGCGGGTCGCGTGCGCATCGATCCATGGGATGCCGCGTGCCTCCAGCCGTCGTCCGTGGACCTCCATCTCGATCGCGAGTTCCGGGTGTTCCGCAACAACCGCCATCCCTATATCGATGTGCGCGAGCCACAGCCCGACCTCACGGAGCTCGTCGCCGTGGAGGACGACCAACCGTTCATCCTCCACCCGGGCGAGTTCGTGCTCGGCCAGACCCTCGAATGGGTGGAGCTGCCCGACGACCTGGTCTCGAGGCTCGAGGGCAAGTCGAGCCTGGGGAGACTCGGTCTCCTGATCCACTCGACGGCGGGGTATGTGGATCCGGGCTGGAAGGGCAACCTGACGCTGGAGCTGTCGAACGTGGCGAACCTGCCCATCGCGCTCTACTTCGGCATGAAGATCGGCCAGATCAGCTTCTTCCGGATGACGAGCCCCGTGGAGCGACCGTACGGCTCCAAGGAGCTCGGCTCCAAGTACCAGGGCCAGTCGACACCCACCGAGTCCGCGTTCCACCGTGACTTCGCGGACAGCCGCCGGACCGCCAAGGGCGGCCCGCGCCGACCCCAGCCCTGACCGGCCGCGTGACCCCGGGATGAGCATCACCGCGAACGTCGACTGGCGCACCGAGCTGGGTGGCGGCGTGCGGGTGGCGCTCGTCCAGGCGGGCACGTTCCAGTCGGATGCGGGCACGGTCTTCGGACCCGTGCCGCGCATGATGTGGGAGCGCCTGGTCGCCGACGAGATGACCCCCGACGGCCTGCTCACGCAGGCGCTCAACTGCCTGCTCATCGAGACGCCCGCGGGACGGGTGCTCGTGGAGACGGGCATCGGCGAGCGATACGACGAGCACCACCGGGCCCAGCGTGGCGTGGCAGGGGACCCCATCCTGCCCTCGCTGCGCACGGCGGGGTTCGAGCCCGACTCGGTCGATGCCATCGCGCTCAGCCACCTCCACTTCGACCACGCCGGTGGCCTGCTGGCGGCGGACGGGACGCGCGCCTTCCCGAACGCCCGCGTGGTGGCGCAGGCGGCCGAATGGGAATCCGCCCTGGGCACGAACCCCCGGCTCCAGGCGTCCTACGACCAGGCAGAGCTGCGGCTCGTGGAGCCGTGGGCGCGCGGCACCTCCGCGGACGGCGAGGCGGAGGTCATGCCCGGCGTCTCCGTGGTGCGGACGAGCGGTCATTCCGGTGGTCACCAGGCGATCATCGTGCGGGGCCCATCGGGCACCGTGGGCTTCATCGGCGACCTGTTCATGCGGCCGTGGGCGGCGAACCCGCGCTGGGTGAGCGCGTTCGACGACTATCCGCTCACCAGCGTCGCCGTCAAGTCGGAGCTGTTCCGCCAGGCCGCAGAGGAGGGCTGGACCATCGTCCTGTCCCATGAGCCGCGACGTCCGGTCGGCCGGATCGTGCCCGACCGGGACCGCTTCCGGTTCGAGTCGATCCTGTAGCGCACACCCCGCGGCGGGGCCTGGGCATGGGAACGCCCCCGGCCTGACGGGTCGGGGGCGCTTCGTCCGAGGATCGACCCGGGGGCGGTGTCGCCGCCCCGATGGGTCAGGTCCGGGTCACTGGGGCGGCAGGGCCTGGGCGTCGGGGGAGGCGGCCGGATCAGCGCTGCTGGCGGGTGCCGGGGAGGCATCGGGATCCAGTGGCTCGCACAGCAGCCAGTTGCCATCCACGAGCTCTGCCTCGAGGGTCGTGGCGTCCATCGGCTGGGACAGGTTCAGCTGCGTCCGGAGGGTCGACAGGACGGCCTCGATCATCATGTCATCCGCCGCCTGTCCCGCCTGCTCCAGGGACAGCCTGGCCACGACCCGGAGGGCATCGTCGGAGAACGTGATCACCATGTTCGCGCTCACCTCGAGCAGCGCCCTGGTGGCGTCGGACGAGAGCGTGGTGATGACCCGATCCTCGATCTTGAGCGCGAAGCCGTTGGTGACGACCGCGATGTCCTCGGCAGACACGCCCGGCATGTTGCCGAACAGCTGGCTGCCGATGTCCAGGGACTGGAACTGGCCGACCATCTCCTCGCGTCCGCGCTCGCAGATGAGCGGGGCCAGGTCCTCGGCGAGCGTCTCGAACTGGAGACCTTCGACGAGGTCGAAGACCGCGTTGACGGCTGCCTCCGGGGTGTCTGCGGCACGCACGGTGAACGGTGCGATGCCGGACGTGACCGCGAGCGCGCTCGCCAGCATCGCGGAGAGCAGGATCCGGGGACGACGCATCAAGGGAGGGACCTCCGGTACGAGATGTGCCCGGTTGGTCTCGGGCACCGCTGCGCGGAGTCTACCCGCCCGGGCCGTGCGAGGGCGTGGCGGCCGGGACGGCCGAGGGGCCAGGTGGGGAAGTGGCGGGCGCCACGGGTGTGCTGGTCGGGGAAGCGTCGGTCCCCCCGGGCGGGCCGAGTGGGGGAGTGTCGGTCGCCTCGGGCGTGCCGGTCGGCGCCGGCGGCATGATCGTCGCGAGCAGGATCTCCGCGCTCCGCTCGTTCACGGGCCCGTAGTGGACGGCCTGGATGACCCCCTCGGGATCGATGAGGTAGTGGGTCGGCAGGCCGTAGCCGCGCCACGCGCGGAAGACCGCTGACGTCGCATCGAACCCCACCCGGAACCCCAGACCGTAGGTCTCCACGTATCGCCGGACATCCTCCGGCGATGCCTCCTGGACGCTGACCGCGACGATCGCCAGGCCGTCCTCTCGATAGCGCTCATCCATCGCGCGGAGGACCGGGGTCTCCTGCTGGCAGGGTGGGCACCAGCTGGCCCAGAAGTTGACCCACACCGGCTGACCGCGCAGGTCCGCGAGTCGCACGGGCATGCCGTCGAGGTCGACCAGGGCGATCGCCTGGCCATCCTCGTCGCCCACCAGCTCCGGGGCGATCTGACCGATCGCCAGGCCCTCGGTCCGCTCGCCGATGACGTAGAACGAGGCACCCGGACGAGGCGCGTCGGTGGCCACCGGGGAGGAGATGGGCGTCGTGAGCAGGAGCAGCAACGCCATCACCCCGGCCAGGGTCCCCACGAGCGCCACGATGTGGCCCAGCGAGAACGGCCCGAAGACCCGTCGGGACCATCGACCCGAGGGTGGGGGAGGGCTCGCTGCAGGCGCTGGCGTGGGCTCGGCATCGGGTGTCGATCGGTCGGTCATCGTCAGACCTGGGGCCAGAAGGCGATGAAGGCGTTCGAGAACGCCGCCAGGAGGTCGAACAGGATCGCGATGCCCATGATGACCACCAGCCCGCCGCCGATGAGCTCGATGGTCCGCCCATGACGCAGCAGCGGCCGGGTGATGGCCGGCGTCCGTTCCGCGAGCAACGCCAGCACGAGGAAGGGCAGGCCGAGACCGATGCAGTACGCGACCAGCAGTGCGGTCACCTGGGGACCCGCGGAGACCGCCGCCATGGTCAGGATCGCGCCGAGCGTGGGCCCGATACAGGGCGTCCAGCCGAGCGCGAACACCACGCCCAGCGTGAGACCGCCCATGATCCCGCCTCGTCGCCGCCCTCCGAAGGACGGCCCGAACCGGTCGAGGGGCCGCCACGTCCGCCACAGCCGGCTGAGCCGGAGGACGCCCATCATGTTGAGCCCCAGGATGATGAGCACGATGCCGCCGATCTGGCGCAGCAGCGGCAGGTGGTCCCGGAGCACGGACGTGGCGGCGTTCAGGCTCAGGCCGATGGCCGTGAACACGATGCCGAAGCCGAGCACGAACGCGATCGCGTTCGGGAGGGCGCCCCAGCGACCGGCGATGGCGCCGCCAAGCGATGGCGATGCCGGGCCTGGTCCCGCGGCGACCGCGCCCACCGCGAGTGACGTGGCGGGCGTGAGCGCCACGCCCACCGTCTCGGTGCGCGCCATGGTCACACCCAGCTGACCGAGATACGCGGGCACGACCGGCAGGACGCACGGCGAGAGGAACGAGATGAGCCCCGCGAACAGGGCCACGCCGAGGGTCAGGTCCACGTCAGGTCACATCGTGGCCGGCAGGGTGGCCGTGAGGAACGCCCGGAGCTGACGACCGCTCGTGACGAGCGGCAGCTCCGCGTCCGCGATGCGGATGACGGGGACCAGGGCCCCGTATCGGCGCTCCAGGTCCGGATCGGTGGCCACGTCGCGCTCATCGATGCGCGGCACCACCTCGCCGCGGGCGGCGCGTTCCTCGAGCGCCCAGGCGAGGAGCTCACGTGCCTCGTCGCACGGCGTGCAGCCGGCGCGTCGGAAGAAGGTGAGCACCGGGCGGGTGGGATCGATCGCCATCGCGTCGATCGTAGGCCAGAGTGGCAGGCGGCGCTGGGGGTGCGGCCCGGACGCGGTGTGGCTCGTGGGCGTGCTAGCGTCCGAACATGGTGATGCCTCCCGACCGCCCCGAGACCCGGATCTGGCTACTGCGTCATGGCGAGACGACCTGGGCACGGGACGGTCGCCACACGTCCGTCTCGGAGATCCCCCTCACCGACATGGGCGAGGCGGCCGCCCGCGTGCTGGCCCCGTTGCTGGCCCGGCAGGCGTTCCGGACCGTGCTGACCAGCCCACGCGTGCGGGCACGAGCGACCGCGCGGCTCGCCGGGTTCCCCGATGCGGCCGTGGACGAGGACCTCGCGGAGTGGGCCTACGGCGACTACGAAGGGCTCACCGGTGCCGAGATCCAGGCACGTGACCCCGGCTGGACCATCTGGGAGCGCGGTGCGCCCGGCGGCGAGTCGCCGGCGGAGGTGACGGCGCGGCTCGATCGGCTGATCGAGCGACTGGTGACGCTGCCCGGTCCGGTGCTGTGCGTGGGGCATGGCCACTGCTTCCGGGCGCTCGGGGCACGCTGGATCGGCGCCCCGGTGACGCTGGGCGCATCCCTGGCGCTAGGCACGACCGGACTGTCCATCCTGGGCGTGGACCGCGGCGAGCGGCAGCTGACCACGTGGAACGCGACCCCGGACCTCCTCGGCGCCTGACGCGACGGGTGGCGGGCGGCGGGAGGGGAGGCTCCAAGGGCCACCCTCGCCGCTCCGGTACGATGGGCCTCCACGCCCCCGTAGCTCAGTGGATAGAGCGGCACCGTCCTAAGGTGCGCGTCGGCGGTTCGAATCCGTCCGGGGGCGCCAGCTTCGCATGCGGAGGTGGCGCGGTGCAGCCCCACCGTGCTCTACATCACACGGTCCGACGACATCGCCTGGGGAGCCCGGGCCTTCGCAGGTACGCGGGTTCCCCGTGGACACCTTGTTCGAGTATCTGGGATCCGGTGAGACGCTCGATGAGTTCCTTCGGCAGTTCCCGACGGTCACGCGGGATCAGGCAGTGGCCGTGCTGGAGTGGTCCAGGGATCTCGTGCGAGAGGCCGCCGTTCCGGCGTGAGGGTCCTGCTCGACGAGATGTTGCCAGCGGGCCTGCCGGATTGACGCAATGCTGCGATGCAGCGATACTGCATCCAGCATGAAAGACGCATACCTCGCGATCCAGGCCCGCGGGACCATCGCGATCCCCCCGGAGATCCGTCGTCTCATGCGGCTGGACGTGGCCGGAGCACAAGTGCACCTCGTGCTGCGTGACGACGGGGTCGCGGAGCTCACACCCGTCGTCCCCGTGCCGACCAGCCAGGCATGGTTCTGGACCGACCGCTGGCAGCGCATGGAGCAGGAGGCGGATGCGGACATCGCGGCCGGCAGGATGACGGTCGTCGAAGGGCTCGACGGGTTGCTCGACCATCTGGATGATCTCGACCAGCCCGGGTGAAGTTCCAGCTCTCGCACGCATTCGAGCGCGACTTCCGGCGCCTGTCCCAGGGTGAGCAGCGCATCGTCAAGGGGCGCCTGCCCGACTTCGTGGCCGCATGCGACACCTTCGCATCCGATCCCGGATCTGGGTGGCCCGCCGGCCTTCGGGTGAAACCCGTCATCGGCGCTCCGGGTGTCTGGGAGATGACGTTCAGCTTCGCAGGCCCGGATGTCCGCGCGACGTTCGAATGGACGACGATCGACGGTGAACGCGCCGTCCGATGGCGTCGAATCGGTGGGCACGCGATCTTCGATGAGCCGTAGCGCGGGCACCTGACCCCGCGTCAGGACGGGCCTGCTGATCGCCGTGCGATGTCGCTCCGCCGTGGACCAGTCGTCGCGCGTCGGTGCGGCACGATCTTCAGCCAGGCGGCGGCCGACCGGGCTTGCCGTGTTCGGCGCGGCGGGCGGCTTCCAGCTCCTCGGGGGTCCGGCGGAGGCGCCGGGGGATCACGGCCGCGGACTCGGCCCAGAACGACAGTGCCGACATCTGTCCTGACGGCACACGCAGCCACGACCGGATCGCACGGCCATCGCTGGTGGCGATGTCACGCAGGAGTGCCCGGTCTCGCTCGACCGCACGTCGGTTCGTGCGGGTGTCGGTGAAGATCAGCCACGAGGCGACGACCTGCGGACGCCAGCCCTTCGACCCGGCGATGTCGGATGCCAGGCGTCGTCGTTGGTCCGTCGTTCGGACGATCTCCGCGGCATCGACCAAGATGGTCTTCAGCTCGACCACGAGGACGGTGCGGGTCGCGGCATGCCACGCCAGCAGGTCCACGGCACCTCGTTCCCCATAGATCGAGAAGGTGACTTCGGGGACGGCCATCCAGCCGGGTAGCTGCTCGAAGTGTCGGATCAGGGCCACCTGGAGCGCGCCATGGGCGCCATTCACCAGGCGGTCGAGGTCACTGCCGTGCCACTTGGGCAGGACCTCCATCCGCATCCCGAGCGCCGCGGTCACCTTCCTGATGGCACCGACCGAGAGGTCATCCAGATGGCCGCGCTCGAGGTGACTGACATCCGACGGCCGGACTCCGGCCAGTCGTGCCAGCTCGTCCTGGGGGTGGCGGGCCTTGATGCGGACCGCGCGGACGATGGAGCCCGCCTTGACGTCGTCCATGGGTGCATGGTGATCGTCGGCACTTACCGCGCACTTGGTGGACAACGTGGAGCCGACCCGCCCCGGCCGATGCCTTGACGTCGAAGGCTCGGACTCCGACCTGTCGGTCCACCACGGCGGGCTACGATCTGCCAGTTCGCCACACTGGTTGGCGGCTATCCGGATGTCGCTGTGCCCTTGGGCCTGCTGCGCACCGGTTCCACGCTCAGGGTCGCGTCCGGGACCTGGCAGTCCGATGACCAGTGGGTTGGATCGCCGGATCGGCGGTCACGCGAGGCGGATACGCGACGACCAGTGTGGCGGAATGTCAAGATCGCGGGTGCGGTGCCCAGGGGCCCAAGAGCCGGGCACTCTCGTCGATGGATCCCAGCCTCACACGCCGTCCTACGAGCGACGACCACCGCACGGAGGCTCCCACGATGCAGCTGACCGCATTGCTGTTCCTCACGCTGGACGGCGTGTATCAGGGCCCCGGCAGTCCGGACGAGGACCGCCGTGGCGGCTTCGACCGGGGCGGCTGGCTGGCGCCATACGCCGACCCGGAGACCTGGCCCTTCATCACGTCCGTGTACGAGCGCGCGGACGCACTGCTGCTCGGTCGTGTGACGTGGCAGATCTGGGAGGCCTACGGGCCACACCACGATGCCGGCGACCCCGTGTCCCACGGCATCAACGTCCTGCCCAAGCATGTCCCCTCGAGCACGCTCCGGGACCCATCCTGGCAGCACACCCATGTCATCGAGAGCGACGTCGAGGCCAGGGTGCGGGACCTGAAGGCGCAGCCGGGCCGAGAGCTCCAGGTGCATGGCAGTGGCGCCCTGCTGCGCTGGCTCCTCGAGCGCGACCTCGTCGATGAGCTCCACCTGATGATCTACCCGGTCGTGCTGGGCAAGGGCCTCCGACTGTTCCCGGAGGACGGCCCGACGCACGCCCTGGGCCTGGTCGAGTCTCGGTCGATCCCGTCCGGGGTCACGATCCAGACGTATCGACCGGCCGGTCGCGCGACGTTCGGCACCGTCGCTGGGTGACGAGCGCGCAGCGACGACGACCCAGCCCGTCGATCCTCACCTGCGCCCCTCGTACAGGTCCCGGCCAGCGACCAGCGCTCGGATCTTGCCGTCCGCCATGTTCCGCTTGAGCATCCAGAACCCGCAGTCGGGATGGATCCAGCGCACCCGACCGACACCCAGGACCTGGTCGGCCCGCTCGATGCTCCGTGCGATCGTGTCCGCGCTCTCGATCTCGGTGCGCTTGATGTCCACGACGCCCAGGCCCAGCCCGATGTCCGGTCGCAGGTCCCGGAAGGCGGCGAGCTCATCGGGTGGGCGATGTGCGTTCTCCATCACGATGTGGTCGGCGTGGAGCCCGTTGAGGTAGTCCATCAGCTTGGCCCAGTCACCGCGCTGGATGGACTGACCGCCGTAGTTGCCGAAGCAGAGATGGACCGCAGCGGTCGTGGTGACCGCGTCCAGCACGCGATTGATCGCCTCGAGCGCCCACGGCCACTCGTCCGGTGAGCCGGGCAGGTTCGCCTCGTCGACCTGGATGACGTCCGCGGTCAGGTGACGGACCTGTGCAGCGAGCACATCCGCGATCGCGAGCGCCAGCTCCGCCCGATCGCCGTAGTGACGGTCCAGCAGGGTCTTGGCGAGCATGTGCGGCCCGGTCAGGGTGAACTTGAGCGGCCGCGTTGCCAGGCCCTGGGCACGTTCGCAGGCGGACAGCAGGTCCAGCGTCCCGGCGCCCAGCGGGCCGTCCACGATCGCTGCGGGCCGCGCCCGGAACGACATCCCCGGCGTATCCCGGAAGGCCAGCCACTCCTCGAGCCCGATCTCGCGACGGACGCCGGACATGGGGCGGACGAAGTACTCGATCATGCCGTTGGTCTCGGGGTGGTCCACGTCGAACCGATACAGCTCACCGTCACACACGAGGTCGATGCCGGCCCGCTCCTGGGTATCGATGACGACGCGGGTGGCATCGGTCAGTGCCTGCTGGGTCGGCGCTGCGATGAGCCAGTCGGGCAGCGGGTACGAGCCCACGGTCGTGGTGCGGATGCGCGCGTCGGTCATGGTCGTGGGTCCTCCTCGGTCATCAGACGAATGATGACCGACCGTGCGACGCGTCGCACAGGGTCGTCAGCGGTCGCCCGGGCGGCTACGATCGCGGACATGCGATCGCTCGACCTTGACGCAGTAGAGGTCCGTGGCGGACCGCTCCTGCTCGCGACCCACGACGAGGTGGATGCGCTGGAGCGTGATCTGGGCCTGACGCTCCCGGACGGCTACCGCGAGTACATCACCCGGCTCGGCGACGGGACGCTCAACCTGCTGGTCCGTGTCCTGCCGCCGGATCGGATCCGTTCCGGACGCACGGAACACCAGGGACGCATGGCCGCGTACTGGTTCTGGGGCGACGGACGGGCTGGCGTCGACCAGCAGTGGGCCATGGGGTCCATCGAGATCGCGGACACGCTCGACGGCGACACGCTCGTCGTCCACCCATCCTCACCAGGGCGGATCGTGGTCCTGCCGCGCGACCATGAGCGCGTGTTCGTCCGCGACCACGGGCTGCTGGAGGCGATCGAGTGGGCCTGCTCGGGTCGTGTGCTGCGCCACTTCGGACCGAAGCGGTACTTCGAGCCGGTCGAGCCCTCCGAGCTGTCCGAACGGCAGCACGAGGCGCCCCGACCGACCCCGACCAGGACGGACCCTCCGACGACCGCACCCGATGAGCCCACCCCGACGGACGCCCGGGCGCATCTCCTCGCCTGGTTCGAGGCGCAGCGCGAGGTCGAGGACTGGGTGGTCCGCGAGACAGGCGGCAAGGGCCCCTTCGCCGGCAGGCGCTCCCACGATCGGGACGAGCGCGTGTTCCGCACCGCGCTGCAACGCCTGGAGACGGTCCATGCCCGCTTCTGCAGCGGGTCGATGGCCAGCGCCATGGGAGGCGGGATCGAGACGACATCACCGTCACGCCATGACCCCACGCAGTTCGTGATCCGCAAGGAACGGACATCGGCGGGCGGTGTCGTGGTCTTCCAGGTCGCCGAGGGGACCACGCCCGGGTACGGGGTCTCGCTGGTGGAGTACCGGCTGGCATCGACGGGCGCTGGCTGGCAGGTCGTCTCCAGCAGATACCGTGGCTGGGAGGCCGACGGCGAGGCGCCACCAGCCGACGACGCGGAGGACAGGCCGGAGGACAGCCCCATCCCTCGGCCGTCGCTGCTGTCCCGCCTCCTGCGCCGCGGCCAGTGACGCGACCCGGGGAGGACGGGCTCAGGCCGCGGAGAGCTTCTTGTAGCGGATCCGGTGCGGCTGCTCGGCAGCGGCGCCGAGCTCCTTGCGGCGGAACGCCTCGTAGTCGCTGACGTTGCCCTCGAAGAAGCGCACCTGGCTATCGCCCTCGAAGGCGAGGACGTGGGTCGCGATGCGATCGAGGAACCAGCGGTCGTGGCTGATGACCACGGCGCACCCAGGGAACGACTCGAGGCCGGCCTCCAGTGCGCGCAGGGTGTCCACGTCGAGGTCGTTCGTGGGCTCGTCGAGCAGCAGCACGTTGCCGCCGGAGCGCAGCAGCCGCGCCAGGTGGACGCGGTTGCGCTCGCCACCCGACAGCTGTCCCACGAGCTTCTGCTGGTCCGTGCCCCGGAAGTTGAAGCTGCTCACGTACGCGCGCGCCGGGACCTCGCGCGGCCCGACCTTGATGACCTCGGTGCCTTCCGTGATGGACTGGAACACGGTCTGGTCCGCCACGAGCGCGTCCCGGCCCTGGTCGACATAGGAGAGCGCCACGGTGTCGCCCACCGTGATCGCACCGGCGTCCGGCGCCTCCTCGCCGACGAGCATCCGGAACAGGGTCGTCTTGCCTGCCCCGTTCGGCCCGATGATGCCCACGATGCCCGAGCGGGGGAGGGCGAACGAGAGGTCCTCGATGAGCAGCCGGTCGCCATAGCCCTTGCGCAGCCCGGACACCTCGATGACCTGCTCACCGAGCCGCGGCCCGGGCGGGATGGCGATCTCCAGCTCGCGGGTGACGACCTTCTCGTCGTTCGCCTCTGCGAGCAGCTGCTCGTAGGCAGACAGTCGCGCCTTGCCCTTCGATTGACGGGCCTTGGGTGACATGCGCACCCAGTCGAGCTCGCGTGCGAGGGTCCGCTGCTTGGCGTCCGCGGTCTTCTGCTCACGAGACATCCGCTCCAGCTTCTGCTCCAGCCAGCTGGAGTAGTTGCCCTGGAAGGGGTAGCCACGCCCGCGGTCGAGCTCCAGGATCCACTGCGCGGCGTCGTCCAGGAAGTAGCGGTCGTGGGTCACCGCGACCACGGTGCCGCTGTACTCCTGGAGGAATCGCTCCAGCCACTCCACCGACTCCGCGTCCAGGTGGTTGGTGGGCTCGTCCAGCAGCAGCAGGTCCGGATGCTGGAGCAGCAACCGGCAGAGGGCCACGCGTCGCTTCTCGCCACCGGACAGCGTGGTGACATCCGCGTCGTCCGGCGGACAGCGGAGGGCATCCATGGCGATGTCCACGTTGCGCTCGAGGTCCCAAGCACCCACCGCCTGGATGCGATCCTCGAGGGCGGCCTGCTCGGCGCCGATCGCCTCGTAGTCGGCATCGGGCTCGGACCACTTGGTCATCACGGCGTTGTACGCGTCGATGAGGTCCTGGACCGGCCGGACGCCATCCATGACGTTGCCCTTGACATCCTTCGCCGGGTCCAGCGCGGGTTCCTGGTCGAGATAGCCGACGGTGTAGCCCGGGGTCAGCCGTGCCTCGCCGGTGAAGCCGTCATCGAGGCCGGCCATGATGCGCATGAGGCTGGACTTGCCGGCGCCGTTGGAGCCGATGACCCCGATCTTGGCACCGGGGTAGAAGCTGATCGAGATGTCCTCGAGCACCATCCGGTCCGGCGGGTAATGACGGGCGAGCTTGTAGGTCGTGTAGATGAACTCTGCGGGCATCCCACAAGCCTAGCGGGAGCCGGCACGAGCGGTCGCGCGGCAGTGAGCGCAGGCGACCGCCACCCGCGTCCCGCGGCGTCAGCGGCTCATGATCCAGACCCGCAGCGGACCCACCGCTTCGAGACCCAGCCCGATCATCCGCTCGAGGTCCTCCCCACGCTCGTAGCCCACGAGCGGCAGCCCCGGGAACGCGTCCCGGACCGCGTCGATGAGTGCGCCCCGGTACCGCTCCCCATCCGGCTCACCGAGGACGATGTTCGAGATGCCGACGACGGGCCCCGTCCCGGCCGCCGACCGACTGGCCACCGCGACCGCCACGATGCGTCCGTCCAGGCGCCCATGGAACCCGTCCTTGATGGTCCACGGCCGGGGGAGGGGGCCTGCGAGCATCCGCTCGATCGCGGCCAGCTGTGCCGCCCGGTCGTCCGAGCTCGTCGTCACCGCGTTCGGGTAGTACGGCGGCGCGGGGTCGAGGTCCATCCACAGCCCCTCCTGCCTCACGGTCGTGTGACCGAGCGCCCGGCACACGACGTCGCACCACGCGGCGTTGTCCAGGACCGCGTCGGCCCACAGGTCGGTCGTCATGCCGGCGGTGGCCGTCGGCGGTCCGGTCCTCGTGCGGCGGCTCGTGGGCACGCCCCTCGCCATGCACAGGCATGATGGACGCGATGCCCGCCGACGACCAGCCCGCGTCCCGTCCTGCCCTGCCGGCCCGCGACCTCACGAGCGCGCGTCTCGCGACCCGCATGGAGCGACCGGGCTGTCCGGTCTGCGGGCACTGCGCCGAGCTCGTCGACCGAGCCATCGGGGCGATCCTGTACGAGAGCGTCAATGACGTCGCGTTCCGCGCGGCGCTCGACGAGGCGCGCGGTCTCTGCGCCACCCACGTCCGTCGGATGGTCGCGGTGGAGCGCTCCATGGCCGGCGGGATGCTGGGCAGCGCGATCCTGTTCGACGCGATGCTCCGGGTCCGTCACGAGGAGCTGGCCGCGGTGCATCGATCGAACGGGCTCACCCGCGGTCGTCGTGCCCAGGCCGCGACGCGCCCGCCTGCATGTGTCATCTGCGCCGCTGCCACGGACGCGGAGCGCACGACCATCGGCACCCTCGTGCGACTCGCCGCGGAGCCGGCGTGGATGGAGGCGCTCGGTGGCGCGGACCTGTGCCTGGCGCATCTGGCTGGGGCGATGGCGGTCAGCGATCGTCCGCCTGGCTGGCACGAGGTCGAGCGACGTCAGCTGGAGCGGGTCGGAGCGCTCCGCGAGCTGGTCGTGTCGTTCGCGTACCACTCGGCCCACGACCGACGTCATCTCATCACCGCCGAGGAGATCGATTCGCACGATCGGGCAGCGAGGTCCCTGGCAGGCGAGCCACCGGACACGCCGCGCTGACCGGGGCCGACCGCGGTCGACCAGAGCGTCGCGGATACGACACCACGGGTGCGCTGCCTCAGGACCCCTCCGACCCGTCCGGCACCGTCGACACATGGACCGCCTCGCAGCCGCCCGCCACCGTGATGTCATAGCGGTCCTCGGCGGCGGCATAGCCGGGGGGCTCCACGGTCGTCGAGCCGCTGAGCGGCCCCAGCGGACGACCCGTGTCCACGATCACGCGGCCGACATCCCCCTGCGTCGCGACGCGCACCATGACGCCCGCGGGTCGGAACACGATGACCTGGCGCGCACCCCCACCGATGACCACGGGCACCGTGCCCTGCGGCCGACCTAGGCGGAGTCGCACGAGACCTCCCCCGTGACCCACCCGGAGCGCCACGATGCGACCGCTCGCGAGGTCCGCGTCCAGGCCGGTGGCGCCATCGGGGACGCCGATGTCCCAGGGCAGGCGCGTGGACAGCGCGAATCGACTCCGGCTCTCCTCGGACGCGCGCACCCGTCCGAACAGGCGATGCAGCGCGTACCGCACGGTCACGCGATCGGGCTCCATCACGACGTCCGGCTGCCCCGGCTCGTAGCTCGCCCGATAGAGCTCCTCCACGGACGGGTCGGTGCGCAGCTCCACGCGTCCTGCGCCGCCGACGAGACGGAGCGTCGCGACCGGCTCCACGGGCGGCGCCTCGATGGCCGGCCACGCGGGCTCCGGGGGCATCTCCTCGATGGGCAGCAGGTCGGTCGGAGGAGCGGATGCCTCCGGCGGCGGCGCGGGCGGCCAGGCGGCCGGTCCGTCACTGGGCGCCTGGCCCCACGTGCCCGCACCGGGGACGTCCGCGAGGGGGTCAGGAGCCGGCAGGAACTCCCAGCTGCCGGCGTCGCCGGTGTCGGCCGGCTGCGTGCCGCTCGACGCTGCCGGCGCATCCCCATCGGCCTGCGGGGGATCGGTCGCGTCCGCCATGGAGCACCTCCGTGGGGATCGGGTCAGGGAAGCATGTCGGCTCGGGGAGGACCGCCTGGCAGGTCACGTGCGGTCCCGGTCCGATCCGCGACCGGGCCCGGTCGGCCCGGCCCGGGCTCAGCTCTTGTCGCCGCCGAACAGGCCGCCGATCTTGCCCATGATGCCGCCGGCGGCATCCTTCGCGCCGTCCGCGGCATCCGCGGCGGCCGCCTGGGCGGCACCCGCCGCATCCTGCGCCGCACCGGCCGCGTCGGACGCGACACCCTTGGCCGCGCCGGCAGCGTCACCCGCCAGGTCACCCAGGCCACCCACGAGGCCGCTCACCTGGTTCATGACGTCCGCGGGCAGCTTGTCCTTGAGGAACCCGGTCACCACCTCGACCACGGCCTGTGCCTGGCTGGCATCGATGCCAGCCTTCGCGATGAGCTGCTTGACGAGCTCGTCCATGTGTCCCAGACCTCCACTCAGCGAGGCACGGCGACGCCGTGGCGGCACACGACCGCATCGGGCAGCGTAGCACGCGGCCCATCGCGGACACGTCTCCGGCGACCGCCTTATAGACTTCGCCCTCATGGACCAGGATCCCGACCCGGACCTCGACCCGGACGCGCCGCTCGAGCCCCTGCTGTCCGGTGCACGGCCACCGGGACGGCTCGCGCGTATCGGCATCCCGGTCGTGCTCGCCATCCTCATGATCGGTGTCGCGGGTCTGGCGATGTTCGCGGTCGGCACACGGACCGGCCGGGACGAGGCACCGGTGACCGCCGTGGGCCAGCGACCGGCCGGGGTGGACCTGGTCATGGTCGGATCGGCCCCCGCGAGCTGGGACCCGGCGCGCATCGGTGACGCGGGCTCGGCCTCCATCCTCGCCCAGGTCTGGGAGGGCCTCACCACGTTCGATGTCGATGCCCAGGTCCAGCCCGCGCTCGCCGAGTCGTGGGAGGTCACCGAGGGTGGCCACCGCCTGACCTTCACGCTCCGACCGGGCATCGCGTTCAGCGACGGGACGCCCATCACCGCCCGGCACGTGGTCGACAGCTGGTTCCGGACCATCGACCCGCTCCGACCCAGCCCGCTGTCCGGGATCCTCGTGGATATCCAGGGCGTGCCCGCGTACCTCGCGGGGCAGGCGACCGCGGCCGAGGTGGGCATCAGCGCGGATGGGGATGACCGGGTCGTGGTCGAGTTCAGCCGCCCCGCGGCGTGGTTCCCGGCCGCCGCCGCGTCACCCACGCTCGCCATCGTGCCCAGCGACCTGCCCGCGGACGCTGCCGGTCCCTTCCTGCCGAGCGGTCTCGCGGTCTCCGGTGGCTACGTGCCGGTGAGCCAGGACGCGCAGGGGATCCGCCTCGAGGCGAACGAGCACTACTGGGCAGGACGCCCCGCGATCGGCGTCATCCAGCATCTGACCGGTCTGGACACCGGGCCGGTGGACACCTTCTCGGCCGGTGACATCGACTATGTCCCCATCGGGTCCGCGGACGCCTCGTGGATCGCCTACGACCCCATCCTCGGGCCACAGCTGCGCCGCTCCGATGCGCTGGCGGTCCAGTACTACGGCTTCGACACCACGCGCGCCCCGTTCGATGACGCACGCATCCGGCAGGCCTTCGCATGGGCCGTCGACTGGGACCGGCTGGTGGCGCTCTCCGATCCCGACGCGGTCATCGCCACGTCCATGGTCCCGGCAGGCATCGAGGGAGGTGGCACGGGTGACTTCAGCCCGCGCCACGATCCGGATGCCGCGCGTGCCGCCCTCGCCGACGCGGGCTACCCCGGCGGAGCGGGCTTCCCGGCCGTGACCCTGGTGACGCCCGGCACCACGCTGGATGCCGCGGTCGTCCGGGAGCTGCGGCGGGAGCTGGGCGTGGAGGTCATCGCGGAGGTGATGCCCTTCGAAGAGTTCACGACGCGTCTCGATGACGACACCCCCCAGATGTGGGCGCTCGGCTGGAGCGCGGACTATCCGCATCCCCATGACTTCCTGGGCCTGCTGCTCGAGACGGGCAGCCCCAGCAACATCGGTGGCTGGAGCGACCCCGAGTTCGATGCCGCGATCGACGCCGCGGCTGCCACCGGGGATCCCCTCGTCCAGGAGGCGGCCTACGCCACCGCCCAGGCGATCGTCCAGGACCAGGTCCCGGTGATCCCGTTCCAGTACAGCGAGGACTGGGCGCTCGCGCGCAGCGACCTGCTCGGCGCGGGCGTCTCCGGCCTCGGCATCGTGCGCTACGCCGGGATGGAGCTGGCCAGATGAGCGATCGCAGCCGCAACCGGGGCGGGGCGCCGGCACGTCCCACGAGCGCGCGCCGGACCACGTCCAGCACGGCGATGCGCGCCGTGTTCCTCCTGGTCGTCGTGGCGCTCGTGCTGGGTCTGATGATGTCGGCGACGCAGGTGCGCGCGCAGGGCGCCACCACGGCGCCCTCGACGACGCCCGGCCCATCGGCCGGGGCACCCGCGGAGACGCCCGCAGGGCGGCCACCAGAGGTCATCTTCGACTCGCCCAGCGCGACCGGCTCGCTCACCACACCCATCGTGTTCACGACGACCTTCCAGGCGCCCGAGGAGCCCATCCGCGTGGAGCTGCTGACCCGGCTGGCGGGTGGCACCTCCGACCTGGTGCGGGAGGCGGCCGTGAGCCGCGAGCCGAGTGGCGCCTGGACGGCGACCGTGAGCCAGGTCGGCTTCACGCCCCCCAACACGCGCTACGAGTACCGGTTCCGGGCCGTCACCCCGGACGGCCCCGTGACGGGACCCACCGGCGAGCTGCGCATCGTGGACGATCGCTTCGACTGGCGGACTCTCGAAGGGGACGGCATCACGCTCCACTGGTACGCGGGTGACGATGCGTTCGCGGCGCGCGCGCTGCGCATCGGCGAGGATGCCATCCGGAACGCCGCGGAGCTGCTGGGCGTGCAGGAGGTCGCACCGGTCGACTTCCTGGTCTATGACTCACCGGAGGCGCTCTACGGCGCCATGGGGCCCGGCACCCGCGAGCACGTGGGTGGCCAGGCGAACTCGGCCACCCGGACGCTCATCGGCACCATCCGGACGAGCGACGTGGCCTCCGACTGGGTGGACACGCTGGTGACCCATGAGCTGACCCACATCGTGTTCTCGGACGCGACCGACAACCCGTATCACCAGCCGCCCCGCTGGCTCAACGAGGGCCTCGCGGTGTACCTCTCGGAGGGCTATGGCGTGGGCGACCGGGCGCAGGTCGCCGGCGCCGCCGCGAACGGCACCCTCATCCCGCTGTCGGGCATCGCCGGCCTGTTCCCCACGACCTACGAGCGCTTCAGCCTCGCCTACGCGGAGAGCGTGTCCGCGGTCGACTTCTTCATCGATCGGTACGGCCGCGACACGCTGGTCCGGCTCATCACCTCGTACCACGACGGCGTCACCGACGACGAGGCGTTCCTCGCGGCCACGGGCCAGGACGCCGATGCGTTCGATGACGCGTGGCTGGAGGCGCAGGGCGCGCAGCGTCCGCGACCCTACGGTCCGCAGCCCGCGCCGCCCGGACCGATCCCCTCCGACTGGGTGACCGGCGACCCAGCGGTCGCACCCTGAGGTGACCCACGACGGGAAGCCGGACCTGGTGGCCGGGGTCCTCGACGACCCCGGGACCGACCGGCAGCAGGCGCGGGGCGTCCTGACCAACCCCCGGTTCCTGGCGCTGTTCCTGTCGCAGCTGCTCACCCAGGTCGGCGGCAACATGGTGCTGTACGGCCTGACCGTCCAGGTCAGCAAGCTCACCGATACCAACACGGCGGTGAGCATCCTGCTGCTCACGTTCCTGGTGCCGGCGGTGGTGTTCGGGGCGATCGCGGGCGTGTTCGTGGACCGCTACGACCGACGCACGATCCTGGTCCTCACCAACGTGGCGCGCGGCATCCTGTTCCTGCTGCTCATCTTCCTCGACCAGCAGATCGTGGCGCTGTACATCATCACGGCCATCGTGGCGACGCTCACGACCTTCTTCGCGCCCGCCGAGACCGCCATGATCCCGCTCGTGGTCCGTCGGGACCAGCTGCTCACCGCGAACGGCCTGTTCGTGCTCGGGCTCCAGGCGTCGTTCGCGCTCGGCTTCGCGGTCCTCGGCCCGCTCATGGTGGTGCTCACGGGGGTCAACCCGCTCATCGCCATCGTGGCGGGCACGTATCTGCTGGCAGGCGTCCTGTGCTGGACCCTGCCGTCCGCGCCATCGGTACTCGCCGGGGCTGCGGGCAGCGCCGTCCGCCAGGCCGGAGCCGCGGTCCGGGCGACCATGGAGCAGCTCAAGGAAGGCCTCGTCTACATCCGCGACCACCGGAGCATCTTCTGGGCGCTCGCGTACCTCACCATCACCTCGTCGCTCATCGGCGTGCTGGGAGTGCTCGGGCCGAACTTCGCCAAGACGGTGCTCGGTCTTACGCCCGAGGACTTCTGGGTGCTCGTGCTGCCGCTGGGCGCGGGCCTCGTGGCCGGCATCATCTCGCTCAACCTGTTCGGTCGCTTCGCGCCTCGCAAGCGGCTCATCGAGATCGGCCTGGTCATCCTCGCCACGTCGCTGCTCATCCTCGGCGGCGCACAGGGGCTGAGCCTGCCGAGCGAGGGCCTGGTCACACTCCTGAACGTGTGCGTCCTCGTGGCGTTCACGGCGGGTGTCTCGTATGCCTACGTCGCGGTGCCCGCGCAGACCGCGCTCCAGGAGGAGCTGCCGGAGGACGTCCGGGGTCGCGTCTTCGGTGTCCTCAACACGCTCGTGAGCCTCGCCAGCTTCCTGCCCATCATCCTGGTCGGGCCGCTCGCCGACGAGATCGGGCCGGCCATCGTGATCATGGCCTGTGCGGTGGTCGTGGGCGGCACGGCCGCGGCGTCATGGTTCATGGCACCCGCCATGGACGCCTCCGGACGACCCGCCGAGACCTACCACCCCACGGACCCCATGACGGTCGCGAGCCAGTCATCCTCGCTCACGGCACCCATCCGGCTGCGCTACCTGGGCCTCACCGAGGGTCCCTCGCCCATCGATTACCTCGCCTCATCCGTGGTGCCCGGCAGGGCCGGCCCTGCCGCGGCCGACGCTCCTGCCGCGGTCCATGGGACCACCGCGTCGGATCCCGCCGCGGCCGACGCTCCTGCCGCGGTCCCTGGGACCACCGCGTCGGATCCCGCCGCGGCCGACGGTGCCACCACGGCCGAGGACGCTCCCACCACCGCGGCCGACCAGCGTCAGCCATGACCCGAGCGCGGGTCGTGGTGGTGTTCACCGGGGGCACCATCAGCATGCTCCCGGACCCCGTGACCGGCGCGGCGGTGCCCGCGCTCCGGGGCGCGCAGATCCTCGAGCGGACACCAGGACTCGCGGAGATCGCGGACGTGGAGGCCGTCGACTGGGGGCTCGTACCGGCCTCCCACCTGCGCTTCCCGCAGGTCATCGACATCGCGCGGGTCGTGCGGGACGCGCTCGCCCGGCCGGAGGTCACCGGCGCGGTCGTGGTCCAGGGCACGGACGTGATGGAGGAGACGGCGTTCGCGTGGGACCTGCTGGTGCCGGGTCCGTCACCGGTCGTGGTCGTGGGCGCGATGCGCAATGCCGGTGAGCCCGGCTACGAGGGGCCTGCGAACCTGCGTGACGCGGTGCGGGTCGCGGCGGACCCGCGGCTGCGTGACCAGGGGACACTGGTCGTGATGGGCGGCGCGATCCTGCCGGCGGTCGACGTGGTCAAGACCGACACCGACCGATACGACACGTTCCAGGCTCCTGCCACCGGACCCCTCGGTGATGTCCGGGGCGGCGTGGTCCGGCTCGCGCGGACGCGCACGACACACGTGGTCCTGGACCCGCTGCCCGGCGGCGGCGCCGAGCCGGTGCATCTCATCCCCGCGACCGTCGCCGCGGATCCCGGGCTGCTGACCGCGGCCGTGCAGCTCGGCGCCCGTGGCATCGTGGTGGCAGCGACCGGAGCGGGCAACACGGACCCCGCGCTGCTCGCGGAGGCGGAGCGGGCCATGCTCGCGGGCATCCCCGTCGTCCTCGCGACGCGCTGCCTCACGGGTCGCGTCAGCCCTGCCTATGGCTTCCCGGGTGGCGGTCGCCGATGGGTCGATGCGGGCGCCATCCCGGCCGGTCGGCTCAACGGACCCAAGGCGCGGATCGCGCTTGCCCTCGGCCTCGGCGCGGGTCTGGACATCGCCGGCCTGCGGACGCTGTTCGCCGACATCTCCGGGTGACCCGGCCGGACGGGATCCACGGCATGGTGGTCGGACGATGACGAGCGCCCATCCCGGACCCAGGATCGCCGACCTGGTCATCGAGGGTGCGATCGCGACGCTCGACGGACCCACTGGCCTCGGCTGGGTCGACGCGATCGCCATCGGCGGCGGTCGCGTGCTGGCGACCGGGCGCGCTGCGGACGTCGTGCCCCTGGTCGACGCCGGGACCCGCACCTGGCGGCTGCCGCCACATCTCGCGGTCGTGCCCGGCATCACCGATGCGCACCTCCACCTCGGCATGGCCGCACGGGCCGCCACGAATCTCGACCTGGGTGGTGTCGAGGGACGGGAGGCGGTCCTGGACACGATCCGAGCGACCCATCGATCGCTGCCCGGGGATGCCTGGCTGGAGGGTCACGGCTGGTCGCTCGACACGTTCGGTGGCTGGCCCACGGCCGCGGACCTTGCGACGGTCGCACCGGGACGCCTCGTGGCGCTCTGGAGCCACGATCACCACGCACGCTGGGTGAGCACCCCGGTGCTGGAGCTGCTCTCGGCCCGTGACCTGCTGCCCGCCGACCAGGCGCTCATCCGTCGCGACGAACGCGGCGCGCCCACCGGGCTGCTCCACGAAGCGGCGGCCGCGCTCGTGGAGCCACTGCTGCCTGCCTGGGACAGCGCGCGACGGATCGCGGCGCTCACCGGGTACGCGACGACCCTCGCGGCACTCGGCATCACCGGCGTCCATGACCCGGGTGACCTGGGCGATGACGATGACCTGGACGACGGACCCTTCCTCGTGCGCTCGCTCGCGGCCGCGCACCGGCTGCCACTGCGGGTGACGGCTTCGGTCCGGGAGCGACAGCTGGATGCCGCCATCGCGGCGGGCTGGCGGACCGGGGAGGGGAGCGGCCTGGGTGACGACCGGTACCGCGCCGGCTGGCTCAAGCTGTTCACGGACGGCTCGCTCGGGTCACGCAGCGCCGCGCTCCTCGCACCGTACGAGCCGGACGATCCGCGCGGTCGACCGGTCGGTGGGCCGGCAGGACTCGCCACGATGACCCATGACCAGCTGCGGCGTCTCGGTGACCGCGCGACACGGGCCGGCATCGCGCTCCAGGTGCATGCCATCGGTGACGCGGCGGTCCGCCTCGCGCTCGACGTCCTCGAGCGGCTGCCACGCGTCCCCGCGGCCCTGCATCGGCTGGAGCACGTCCAGCTCATCGATCCGGTGGACGTGGCCCGGTTCGGCGCTGCGACGATCGCGGCGAGCGTCCAGCCCTGTCATCTCGCCACGGACGCGGACGCGATGCGCGACGCGTGGGGCGACCGGGTGGCAGCCACGTTCCCGCTCGCCAGCCTGGACGCGACCGGCGCGCTCCTGCCGCTCGGCACGGACGCGCCCGTGGAGCCACCCGATCCGTGGCGCAATCTCGCGGTCGCGGTGACCCGGAGGGATGCCGCGTGGCCACCGGCGCATCCCTCCGTCTCGCCCACGGAGGCGCTCACCGTCGACCGCGCCCTGCGGGCGGCGTGCATCGACCCGGCACGCACCGCGGGTCGCACGGACCTCGGCTCACTGACCGCGGGATGCATCGCGGACCTGGTCGTGGTGCCGGTGGCCGGTCTCCTCGATCCCGGTGACCGGGGCCAGCACCTCGCCGCCACACGACTCCTGGCGACCCTCATCGATGGCGAGGTCGCCTGGCAGGATCCGGGCTTCGACCCGTAGCGCTGCCTCGAGCGCCTCGAGCCCGGCCGGGCCTTCCGCGGCCGTCAGCCCTCGGCACGGCCGACACCGATCAGCCCTCCGCGGCCGTCCCTCCTGACGCCACCGATGCCGATCAGCCCTCGGCGGCCCAGCCCAGGCTGCGTTCGGCCGCGCGCCGCCAGCCACGGACCAGTCGGTCGCGCTCCGCGCGGTCCATCGTCGGCTCGAAGCGCCGCTCCACCCGCCACGTGGCGGCGACCTCGTCCGTGCCGGACCAGACGTCCGTGGCCAGCCCGGCGAGGAACGCAGCGCCCGCCGCGGTCGTCTCGGTCACCACCGGTCGCTCCACGGGCACACCCAGGAGGTCCGCCTGGAACGCGAGCAGGGCATCGTTGCGTGCCGCACCCCCGTCCACGCGCAGCACGTCGAGGGGCGTCGGGTCGTCCTCGTCCATGCCCTCGAGCACGTCTGCCACCTGGTAGGCGATCGAATCGAGCGTCGCGCGAGCGATCTCCGGCAGCCCCGTGCCCCGGGTGATGCCGATGAGCAGGCCGCGCGCCGCGGGATCCCACCACGGCGCCCCGAGCCCGGTGAAGGCGGGCACGAGATACACCCCGCTGTCATGACCCACGCCGGCTGCGAGTCGCTCCACGTCCGCTGCCGCATCGATGGCCCGCAGTCCGTCCCGCAGCCACTGGACGGCCGCACCCGCGATGAACACCGACCCCTCGAGGGCGTAGCTGGCCGGCACATCGTCCGCGAGGCGCCAGAGCACGGTCGCCAGCGAGCCGTGCGCCGAGGGAAGTGGTCGCTGGCCGGTGTGACGGAGCAGGAACGCACCGGTGCCATAGGTGTTCTTGGCGGCACCCGCCGCGAAGCACGCCTGTCCGAAGGTCGCCGCCTGCTGGTCACCGGCCACACCCGCGATGGGGATGGCGCGGCCCAGCACCTCCGGGTCCGTCTCTGCGATGACGCCACTGGAGCTCACGACCGTCGGCAGCACGGCCATCGGCACGTCGAACACCTCGCACAGCCAGGGATCCCAGCGCAGGGTCCGGATGTCCAGCAGGGATGTCCGGCTCGCGTTGCTGACATCCGTCGCATGGACCCGCCCACCCGTCAGGCGCCACAGCAGCCACGAGTCCACCGTGCCCGCGCACAGCTCGCCTGCCGCGGCACGCGCACGCAGGTCGGGTGCCCCGTCGAGCAGGTGGGCGATCTTGGTCGCCGAGAAGTAGGCATCGACGGGTAGCCCGGTCAGCTCCCGGATGCGGGGTGCATGCCCGGCCGCCACGACCGCGGCGCATCGGTCGGCGGTGATGCGGCTCTGCCACACGATCGCATCCGCCGCGGGTCGACCCGTGGTCCGGTCCCAGACGATCGTGGTCTCCCGCTGGTTGGTGATGCCGATGGCCGCGATGCGCTCCACCGGGACCGCCTCGAGCACCTCTCGCGCGACCGCCAGCTGGCCCTCCCAGATCGCCTCCGGATCGTGCGCCACATGCCCCGGCGCGGGCAGGATCTGGGGCAGCTCTCGCTGTGCGGTCACCACCGGCCGACCGCTCCGGTCGAACACGATGGCCCGCGACGAGGTGGTGCCCTGGTCGAGCGCCAGGACGAGCGGACCGTCCGTCATCCGGGGACCGCGACGGCCTGGGACACCGCCACCGCGCGCAGTCGGGCGGCCGCGTCCTCCGGGGTGATGTCGCGCTGTGCCTCCGCGAGCAGCTCGTAGCCCACCATGAACTTGCGCACCTGGGCCTCCAGCAGCGGCGGGTACAGGTGCGCGTGGAGCTGCCAGTGGTCGGTCGCGCCCTCCTGGAAGGGCGCCTGGTGCCAGCCGAACGAGAACGGGAACGGTCGGTCGAACAGGCCGTCATACCGGCGCATGAGCTCGGACAGGACGCTCGCGAGGCCATCGCGCATCCCATCGTCGAGGTCCGTGAGCCGGCTCACCGGGCGACGTGGCAGCACGAGCGTCTCGAAGGGCCACACGGCCCAGAAGGGCACGAGCACCAGCCAGTCCGGCGCGCGCACCACGACCCGCACCCCATCCGCCTCCTGCTCCGCGACATCCAGCAGCAGACGACGCCCGGCACGCGCGAGATGCGCCGCCTGGGTCGCGTCCTCCCGGGATGGGGCGCCCGGCAGGGCGCTGCCCGCCCAGATCTGGCCGTGCGGGTGGGGATTGGAGGCCCCCATCTCGGCACCCCGGTTCTCGAACACCTGGACCCAGCGATAGTGCTCGCCCAGCTCGGTGGTCTGCTGGGCCCACATGTCGATGACGCCCCGGATGGCCGGCTCCGACATCGAGGAGAGGGTCAGGTCGTGGCGTGGCGAGAAGCACAGCACCCGGCTGGTACCCGGTTGGCCCTCCGCTCGCAACAGACCCTCCTGCCAGGTCCGCGCGGGCGTCTCGGGCCGCAGCGCCGCGAAGTCGTTGGTGAACACGAAGGTCCCGGTGTATGCCTCGTTGCGCACGCCGCTGGCACGCACGTTGCCCGGACACAGGTAGCAGTCCGGGTCGTAGCGGGGGCGGGGGGCGGCGATCGCCGGCTCGCGTCTGCCCAGCCAGGGCCGGCTCGTGCGACCCGCCGAGACCAGCACCCACTGGTCACCCAGCGGGTCATAGCGTCGGTGGGGCTCCGAGCGGGGCCCGCCGGGCCATGCCTCCACGACCGGATCGATCACGACGCGACGCCCACGTCCCGGCCCGATGACGCTCCGAGCGCCGCGTCCGCGTCGTCATCCGCGTCCGCGATGATCACCCGCCGTGCGTCGATCGCCAGCCGCTCGCGGGCCTCGGCATCGAGCCCCAGGTCGGTGATGACCGCGTCCGCCTGGGACAGGCGCGCGATGGAGCTGACGCCGATGACGCCCCACTTGGTGTGGTCCGCCACCACGATGAGGCGTCGACCCGCCTCCACCATCGCCCGGTCGGTCTCGGCCTCCAGCAGGTTGGGTGTCGTGAAACCGGCATGTGGATCCATGCCGTGCACGCCCATGAGCACCAGGTCCACGTTGACGGTCCGGAGCGCGGCGACCGCGAACGGGCCGACGAGCGCGTCCGACGGCGTCCGGACGCCACCGGTCAGGATGACCGTCTGGTCCGCGCGACCAGCGTGATACAGCACGTCCGCGACGGGAACCGAGTTGGTGACCACGGTCAGCTGGGGCACGTCCACGAGCAGGCGTGCGACCGCGAAGGTGGTGGTGCCGGCCGAGAGCGCGATGGCCTGCCCCGGCTGGACCATGGCCGCGGCTGCGGCGGCGATGGCGGCCTTGGCATCGCGCTGGAGCTCCGACTTGGCGCGGAAGCCCGGCTCGAACAGGGCGCTCGGCGTGGTCGAGGTCGCACCGCCATGCACCTTGGCGACGAGACCCTGCTCATGGAGCAGCTCCAGGTC
This sequence comes from Chloroflexota bacterium, assembly GCA_019637815.1. Classification (GTDB taxonomy): domain Bacteria; phylum Chloroflexota; class Limnocylindria; order Limnocylindrales; family CSP1-4; genus JAFMJV01. Next base: position 188,937 of record JAHBUZ010000003.1, on the reverse strand, counting down.
ACGCCGGATGGTCATGTCCGAGACGCCCAGCTCCCGGACCAGGTCCGCCACGCGCACGCCACCGTCCGCACGGACGCGTTCCACGATGTAGCTGTGACGTTGCCGAGCGAGCACGCGCTTCCTCTCTGTCGAGGGTCCCTCTGCCCTCGCGTTCGCTGATGAGTCTTGCGCACAAGGTGACGCAAGTCAACAGAGCCGGACATCCATCCCTGCGCGACGGTGGCAGATCCTTGACATCCGGGAGACGGTCGGGTCACACTGCGTCCGAACCTGTGGGTTCGTGTTGGATTTCAGCACGGAGGAGAGGACATGGCGGTTCGTCATGCCGCACGCGGATCGGTCGTGGCGACCGGGCTCGCGGTCGCGGCGCTCAGCGTCAGCGCGGTGGGTGCCGCTGCCCAGGGCGGCACGGTCACCGTCGGCTCGAACTACTCCGACGAGGTGCCCAAGGCGGCGTTCCAGGCGGCCCTCGACCACTGCGCGCAGCAGACCGGCGACACGTACGTCGTGAACACGGTCGAGCACGGCGCGTTCCAGGACAACATCAACTCGTACCTCCAGGGGACACCCGATGATGTGTTCACCTGGTTCGCGGGCTATCGCGCCAAGTTCTTCTACGCCCAGGGTCTCGCGGCGCCCGTGAGCGACGTGTGGGCGGACATCGAGTCCAACTACAACCCGGCCTTCAAGGGCGCCTCGACCGCCGACGACGGCGAGCAGATCTTCGTGCCCTTCTACAACTACCCGTGGGTGGTCATCTACAACAAGGCCATCTGGGACGAGAAGGGCTACGAGGTCCCGCACACGCTCGAGGAGTTCACCGCGCTCGCCACGCAGATGCAGGCCGATGGCCTCATCCCGGTCGCGTTCGCGGACAAGGACGGCTGGCCCGCCATGGGCACCTTCGACATCCTCAACATGCGCATCAACGGCTATGACTTCCACACCGGCCTGATGGCGGGCAGCGAGTCATGGACCGATCCCAAGGTCACCGCGGTGTTCGAGGCGTGGCGCTCGCTGCTGCCGGTCCACCAGGCAGGTGCGCTCGGGCGCACGTGGCAGGAAGCGGCACAGGACATGATCGCAGGTCGCGCGGGCATGTACTTCCTGGGCACCTTCGCGGGTGAGCAGGCGGACGAGGCGCAGCGCGCCAACCTCGACTTCTTCCCGTTCCCGACCCTCGGCACCGAGTTCGATGCCCAGCTGGGCATCGACGCGCCCATCGACGGCTTCATGCTCAGCCGTGAGCCGGCGAACGCGGACGGCGCCAAGGATCTGCTCCGCTGCCTCGCGACGGGTGCCGCGCAGAACGCGTTCCTCGCCGTGAGCCCCAACAACGTCGCGGCCGCGAACGACGCGGACACGTCCGCCTACACGCCCTTCCAGGAGAAGGCCGCGGCGATCATCGCGGGCTCGGGCGCCATCGCCCAGTTCCTCGACCGGGACACGCGTCCGGACTTCGCGGGCGCGAACGGCATGCAGAGCTTCCTCCAGTCGTTCCTCGGCGAGCCCGACCAGGATCTCGCCGCGCTCCAGGCGAGCATCCAGGACTTCTGGGACACGCTGCCGCCGCAGTAGGACCCACCCGCTCCACCGCCACGCCGACCAGTGACGGATCCCGCCCTGGTCAGCCATCCGCCCGCTCCGCCGGTCACCGGCGGGGCGGGTCCCGTCATGCCCGAGGGTCGACGGCGACGACGACGAGGCAGCACCCTCACGACCCGTGACCGCCTGACCCTCGTGGGCATGGTGGCGGTGCCCACCTTCCTCGTCGTGGCGTTCATCCTCGTGCCCACGATCCTGTCCATCCTGCTCTCGTTCACGTCGTGGAACGGCATCGGTGGCCTGGACCGGATCCAGTACGTGGGCCTCGACAACTACGTCAACCTGTTCACCAAGTACCGGCCCTTCTGGCCCGCGCTCAGCCACAACATCCTGTGGCTGGCCTTCTTCCTGTTCGTGGCCACGCCCCTCGGGCTGTTCTTCGCGGTGCTCCTGGACAAGGGCATCCGGGGCACCCGCATCTACCAGAGCGTGCTGTACATGCCGGTGGTGCTCTCGCTCGCCATCGTGGGCTTCATCTGGACGCTCCAGTACTCACCGGACCAGGGCTTCCTCAACAACCTGTTCGGGACCACGTCCCGGGACGAGCACTTCATCGACTGGCTGGGCGACAAGGACATCAACCTGTGGGCGGTCCTGGTGGCCGCCTCGTGGCGCCACGTGGGCTACGTGATGGTGCTCTACCTGGCAGGTCTCAAGGCGGTGGACCCGAGCCTCCGCGAGGCGGCGCAGCTGGACGGGGCGAACGAGCGTCAGACGTTCCTGCGGGTCGTCTTCCCGGTGCTGCGCCCCATCAACATCGTGGTCCTCGTCATCACGGTCATCGAATCGTTGCGCGCGTTCGATATCGCGTACGTCATCAACCGCGGCAAGAACGGCCTGGAGCTGCTGTCCATCCTCGTCACCAACAACCTCATCGGTGAGGCGAGCCTGGTGGGGTTCGGCTCGGCCATCGCGGTGGTGCTCCTGGTGATCTCGCTGGGGCCCATCGTGTACTACCTCGTGCGCTCGGTGCGCGCGGAGGCGGAATGAGCAGGAGACGCCCGTGAGCACGGCCATCCTCGCGCGCGAGCAGCCCGCACCCGAGCGTCGACCACCCGACCGTCGGCGGATCGCGCTGCACGGCTTCCTCATCGTGGTCAGCATCGTCTGGCTGTTCCCGCTCCTGTGGACCATCTACCAGGCCCTGCGGCCCTACAGCGAGACGTCCAACAAGGGCTTCCTGTCGCTGCCGGACACGCTCACCCTCGACAACTTCACGACGGCCTGGAACTCCGCGGAGCTGGCGCGCTACTTCCTGAACACGCTGGTCATCGTCGTGCCCGCGGTCATCCTGGTGCTGTTCCTGGCGTCCATGATGGCGTTCGCCGTGTCGCGCTACAGCTGGCGCTTCAACCTCGTGCTGCTGATGCTGTTCACGGCGCTCAACCTGCTGCCACCCCAGGTGATCATCACGCCCCTGTTCCGGATCTATCTCGCCATCCGGGCGCCGGAGGTGCTGGTCGGGACGCCCCTCGCGGAGCGGGGCCTGCTGCTCTACGACCAGTACCTGGGCATGGTCCTCATCCACGTGGCGTTCCAGCTCGGCTTCTGTACGTTCGTGCTGAGCAACTACATGAAGACGCTGCCGAAGGAGCTGAACGAGGCGGCCGTGGTCGATGGCGCGGGGGTCTGGACGACCTACTCGCGGGTGATCATGCCCCTGACCCGGCCCGCGCTGGCGGCGCTCGGGACCCTCCAGTTCACTTGGATCTACAACGACTTCTTCTGGGCGCTGATGCTCATGAGCACCGGCAGCAAGCTGCCCATCACCTCCGCGCTCAACAACCTCAAGGGCCAGTTCTTCGTGGACAACAACCTCGTGGCGGCCGGGGCGCTGCTGGTCGCCTTACCCACGCTCGTGGTGTACCTGGTGCTCCAACGGCAGTTCATCGGTGGCCTGACCCTCGGCTCCACCAAGGGCTAGCGTCGCCGCGCCTCGGGTGACTCCATCCGAGCTCGGCGGTCGGTCAGGGGAGCGCCACCTCGCCAGCGCCGACCACCGCGCCACGTCAGTATCCCCGCCCGGCGTTCGCCCATGCCCATCGCGACACCTCCATCCCTGGGTGTCGCGACGATCGGTCGGACCCACCTCAGGCCAGATGATCCGACTGGTGGAGCACCTGCCGGCTCATCGGGAACACTTCCACGCCAGGTGCCCCACTGGTGGAGCGATCGGCGATCCCTCTGAGCGTGGCCTTGCGTCGCGGAGCGGTCGGGAAGCGGCACGTGGTCAGCCAGTCGAACCAACTGGACAGGACTCGACCGGCCAGCCTCCCCAAGCCCCTATGGATGCCCTGGCGTCGCGGGCTCATGTCACCGAGTGGGCCCCCTCAGGGCAGTGGCAGCTCGCCAGCGCCGACCACGGCGCGCACCGGCCAGAGCCGTGGCTCGCGCCCGGTCCGCGCCCGGTACTCGCCCTCGACGACCGCGCGCAGCGCATCGACCGCGTCCGGCCGCACCAGTGACACCGTGCAGCCACCGAACCCGGCGCCGGTCATGCGGGTCGCCACGACCCCTGGCACGCTCGCGGCCAGCGCCACGAGCAGGTCCAGCTCGGGCACGCTCACCTCGAACAGGTCCCGCAGCGAGGCGTGCGATGCCGCGAACAGCTCGCCCACCGCTGCCAGGTCGCCCGCCGCGAGCGCCTGCTCCACGCGCAGCACCCGCGCGTCCTCCTCCACCACGTGGCGAGCCCGCAGGAGCGCGGCGCCGTCCAGCTCGTCCGCCCATCGCGCGAGCATGGCGGCGTCCACGTCCCGCAGCGCCCGCACCGCCGGCTCGTGGCGTCCGATGATCGCGGCGGCCCGCTCGCAGTCCGCGCGTCGGTCGTTGTACGCGGAGCTGCCGAGGGTCCGCGGCACCCCGGAGTGCGTGACCACGACCACCAGGTCCTCGGGGAGCGGCACCACGCGGGACGCACCGCTGCGGCAGTCGAGCAGCACGGCCGCGCCGTCCACGCCACACGCGGATGCGAACTGGTCCATCAGACCGCAGCGCACCCCCACGTACCCGTTCTCGGCGCGCTGGGCCAGTCGCGCCACATCCATGGGGCTCACGGCCGGGCCGCCCGCGGGAGAGAGCGCCCACGCGCTCGCCAGCTCCAGGGCGGCAGAGGAGGAGAGCCCCGCGCCTTCCGGAAGGCTGCTCGCCAGGACGCCGCGGAAGCCGTGCACCGGCAGGCCGCCTCGCGCCAGCTCGAGGGCCGTCCCCGCGACATAGTCGGTCCAGGCACCCGTGGGCGCGCCGATGACCTCGACCGGCCGTACCGGGATCGGCGTGCGCTCGCCGGTTGCCGCCAGGGTCAGGTCCGCGACGTCCCCATCGTCCGCCACGAGCGCGATCCGGATCTCGAGGTCGATGGCGGCGGGCAGCACGAAGCCATCGTTGTAGTCCGTGTGCTCGCCGATGATGTTCACGCGCCCTGGTGCGCGCACGATCCGCACCGCCGCGGGGTCGGCGTCCGGATGCTCGGTGAGCAGCCGTTCCACGAGCCGCTCCGGGCTCGTGTGATCGATGGCGGGGTCGGGCGTCGTATCCACGATCGCGATGCTACGCGGTCGGTCGGCTTCTGATACGGTCCGCGTCTGGACCGACCGAGGGAGGGCGGATGGTGCGGTCCATGGTCACGAGGAGTACCCACGGGATGCTGTCGACTCGTGTGCGGGTGCGCACGTCCGTTTCCGCCCTGATCGCTGGGGTGATGCTGCTCGGCGGTGGCTCCGCCCTGGCAGCACCCACGGCACCGGCGCCCGCCGCGGACCAGACCGCGAGCGCGCCAGCAGCCTGTCCGCCCACCATGGCCACGTCCAGGATCACCGAAGGGCTGGTCGGCACCGGCTGGACCGTGACCAGCGGCGACACGCCACGTCCGTTCCGGGTGCGCATCCTGGGCACCCTCGATGACGGCATCGCGCCCGGGCGTGACCTCATCGTGGTCAAGGTCAGCGACCTGCCGGGCGAGCGGGTCATCGCGCAGGGCAAGGGCATCTGGGCGGGCATGTCCGGGTCGCCCGTCTACATCGATGGCAAGCTCGCGGGCGCCATCTCCTACAGCTTCTCGCAGGGTCCGTCACGCATCGGTGGCATGACCCCGGCGCGCTACATGACGCGCATCACCACGACCTATGGCGCACGGACGGTCGCGGATGCGACCCGCGTCCGGATCACCGGGACGCTCGGTCGGACCGTCGCTCGCGCGGCGGGCAAGACGAACGCCACCAGCGCGACGCTCACCCGGATCACCACGCCCGTCGTGGTGAGTGGCGGCGTGGGCAGGATGCGCAACGCACTCGTCAAGGAGCTGCGTTCAGAGCTGGGTCCCGTGCGTGTCACCACCGGCAGCGCTGCGGGTGGCGGCACGACGCTCGCCGCCGCTCCCAAGGCGGGCGGCAACCTCGCGGGTGTCATCTCCTTCGGGGACGTGACCGTGAGCGCGGTCGGCACCGTGACGTCGGTGTGTGACGGCGTCGTCCTCGGCTTCGGCCATCCCATGACCGCCGAAGGGAAGGTGGCCTATGGTGCGGCCCGAGCCAGCGCGCTGGCCATCATCGATGGCCTCGTGCCCTACAAGCTCGCCAACGTCGGGCGCCTGTTCGGTGTCATCGACCAGGACCGGCTGGCGGGCGTCCAGGCACGGGTCGGCCGACAGCCTCGCCTCATCCCGCTCGTGGCGCGCGTGCGTTCGACCGAATCGGGTCGGATCCGCACCGGGACGACCCAGGTGACCGCGTCCGACTGGGTCCCGGTCGTCGCGGCGAACCACCTGTACTACGACATCCAGGCCACCGCGGACCGGGTCGGCAAGGGCACCGTGACCGCGTCATGGACCGTCACCGGTCGACGTGCCGACGGACGCACCTGGGAGCTCCGGCGGAGCGACCGGTTCGCGTCCACGGACGCCGCCTACGACGCTGCGAACGCGCTCTATCAGCAGCTCGGTCTCCTCGCGGACAACGCGTCGGAGCAGATCAGGTTCACGGGCATCACCATGCGTGCCACCGCGAGCCCGACCGTCAAGCGAAGTGCCATCCGCAAGGTGCTCATCTCCCGCAACGGCGGCGAGTTCCGGGAGCGGCAGTCCCTCACGGTGCGTGCCGGTGACCGCCTCGCCATCCGGGTGCGGCTCGTGGACCAGCGCGGACAGGCCACCACACAGACGCTGCGCCTGACCGTGCCCGCCAGGGCGGCCGGCATGGGCTACCTCGTGGTGGCGGGCGGCAGCGAGCTCACCACCGACTGCGTCTGGGATCCCAGCGCCTGCGGCACCACGTTCCCGAAGCTCCTGCGCACGCTCGCGGACGCGCCTCGCGGCGATGACCTCATCGCGGCGCTGGAGACCGACGACTTCGTCGGCGGTGGCACCTCACGGACCACCGTCGCGCGCCAGACCTCCGTGGTCACGGGCGGCACGGAGATCCTCGTCGAGATCCGCTGATCGTCCACCGGCCGGCGTCGCCCGCGAAGGGCGCGCCGGCCGGACCGTTCCGATGCGCCGGCGCGCGCAGCGGGGACCCCGCTCACCGACGGTACGAAGGTAGGGGCGACTCCGGTGGGGTGCAGTGGCATCGTGCCACCACCACTTCGTCCGCACGAGAGCCCGTCGATGACCGCCGATCCCCGATACACCAGGCTCATGGCACAGGCCTCCGCTCGCGGACCCCGTCTGAAGGATCCGTATCCCACACCACCCACACCGGGCCAGACGCCGGTCATCCGACGGTACAAGGGTGACCAGCGACTCGCTACGACCCTGTTCGAGGCCGATGCCGAGCGCATGTCACGTCTCGGCTATCACCCGGCATCCCAGGTCTGGGCCCCCGGTTCGTACGGCGTCGCGGCCTTCGTCGTCGCCGTCCTGCTGACGATCCTGCTCGTCGGCATCCTGATCCTGGTGGCCTTGCTGATGGCCAAGCCGCCTGGGACACTCCTCGTGACGTACGAGCTCAGTCAGTCTGCCGAGCAGACGACATGGCCCTCGGCAGGCACAGGACCAGCGCTCGCGGACCGGCTCGGCCAGCTCGCCGCGGCTCGGAACGCGGGGCTCATCAGCCCACAGGAGTTCGACGCGAAGCGGTCCGAGCTGCTCGCCCAGTTCTAGCCTTCCGTCTGACCCCGACAGGTCCTCCGGGCCACGCTTGACCATGCCCCGTACGATCGTCCTGAGCATCAGGCGGCCGGGAGTTCCTCGCTGACGTGGGGTCCAGAGAGGTCGCTCCACCCAGGAGGAGCCTGCCATGCCCGATCGGCACGCGTCCGTGCGCGGCCCCGCCCATCCCACCGGATCCCACCTGGCCCCGTCGGGTTCGTCCGCCATCCGACCCGCCATCCGCGTGTTCGTCGCGGCCCTGGGCCTCGTTCTCGCGGCGGCCATCCCGCAGGCGGCACCCGTGGCAGCTGCCGGTGACGAGGTCAAGCAGATCTCCGCTGGCGCCCGACACGTCTGTGCCGTCAAGACGAACGGCACCGTCTGGTGCTGGGGCTTCAACAAGCAGGGCCAGCTGGGCGACGGGACGACCACCACGCGCCGACGGCCGGTGCGGGTCAACCTGCACATGGGCAGCACCCGGACGGCGCTCAACAACGTGGTCCAGGTCGCGGCAGGCGGGAACTTCACGTGCGCCCGACGCACGGACCACACCGTGTGGTGCTGGGGCGCCAACGGCCAGGGCCAGCTCGGCACCGGGTCGGTCGGTGGCCTGACGGGCGTCCTCCGGCAGGTCAAGCTCGGCAACCCTGCGTTCACGGCCGTGACCGACCTGTCGGCGGGCGGTGCTCATGCGTGTGCTGCGACCACGCAGGCGACGGGCATCCCGCGGATCGTCCGCTGTTGGGGCAAGGGCACTTCCGGGCAGCTGGGCCATGAGAAGTACCAGAGCAGCCCCACGCCTCGGAACCTGTATCACACACGCGGTCCGCTGTCCCTCGGTCCCGACCACTCGTGTGCCGCGCCGCAGCCGTCATCCATCACGGTCGAGCAGGATCGGGTGCATTGCTGGGGCCACAACGGCAGCGGCCGGCTGGGCGTGAACGACACGGCCAAGCGATCGGTGCCATCCAACGTCCTCCGGAAGAACGTCGGCACCGGTGGCATCAGCGAGCTCACGGGTGTCAAGCGGGTGGCTGCCGGTCGGGCCCACACCTGCGCGGTCTTCCACAACGGGCGCATCTCCTGCTGGGGCGAAAACGCCTCGGGGCAGCTCGGCAACGGCAACCGGAAGGTGCGCAAGCTCGCCTCGGACAAGGGGACCGAGTGGCGACAGACGGTCAAGAACGTCAAGGACGCCAAGCAGGTGGCGGCCGGGTACGACCACAGCTGCGCCATCCGGAAGAACAACATCGTCTGGTGCTGGGGCAGCAACAGCCATCTCCAGCTGGCGCGGAAGGCGTCGGTCAAGGACAAGAAGACCCGGGTCAAGGTCAACGGTCTCACCGGGGTCCAGCAGCTCGCGCTCAATGGCTCGAAGGCCGGCGGCAGCTTCAGCTGCGCCCGGAAGAGCGACCGGACGGTCTGGTGCTGGGGCAGCAACAAGAACGGCCAGCTGGGCAATGGCAGCTCGACCAACAACAAGAGCCCGATCCGCGTCCGCTTCTGATCGGACGGCCGGCCAAGGTCGGCCGGTCCGCGGGTTCTGGTACGATGTCGCTCCTGCTGCGGGCGGCTAGCTCAGCTGGTTAGAGCACTTGCTTGACATGCAAGAGGTCACTGGTTCGAGTCCAGTGTCGCCCACCACTACCCCTTGCTCCTGCTGCGGTCGATGCTGTCCGTCGGACGCGTGGGCCAGGACCCGTCGTCCGCCCCGGCTGGTCGACCGCGAGCCGCATCACCGCGGCCGCCGACCGAGGAGGGACAGCCCATGTCCGATGTCCGGATCCACAACCTCGCGATCTCCCTCGACGGCTTCGCGACCGGTGAACCCCAGACCGCCGAAGCTCCGTTCGGGCACGCCGGGGAGCGTCTCCATGAGTGGATGTTCGCCACGCGGTTCTGGAACGAGATGGTCGGTGCCCCCGGCGGCACCGCGGGCGCCGACAACGCCTTCGCCACGCTGCACGGTCACGGATTCGGTGCCGAGATCATGGGTGCCAACAAGTTCGGCCCTCCGGGCTGGCAGGACGACCCGGACTGGACGGGCTGGTGGGGCTCGGACCCGCCGTTCCACACGCCCACGTTCGTGCTCACCCATCGACCACGACCCTCCATCGAGATGGAGGGCGGCACCACCTTCCACTTCCTCGACGCCACGCCGGCCGAGGCGCTCCGGCGGGCGCGGGAAGCGGCCGGCGGTCTGGACGTCCGGATCGGCGGCGGGCCCACCGTGGTCCGCGACTTCGTCCGCGAGGGGCTCGTCGACCACATGCACCTGGTCCAGGTGCCGATCGTGCTCGGCCGAGGCGTCCGGATCTGGGATGGTCTCGAGGCACTCGAGACGACCTACGACATCGAAGCCACATCGACCTCCAGCGGCGTCACACACCTGACGTTCACCAGGCGTCGCTGAGGTCCGTGCAGCCGCGGCAGCGCTGAGGGCCAGGACGTCACCCACCCGACCGTCGCCAGGCGCCGACCGAGGGCACACTCCGCACTCTGCGGCCCAGGAACGACGGGCCTGACTGTCGATGGGAGCCGTCCGACGTATACATATCCATACGTCTCGACCGGCCCGGGTGGGGAGACCCTGCCACTTGGTCTGGCTGGTCGTCCACGAGCCACCTGGCTGCAGCCGCGACGCCCGGCTCCACGCTCGGCCGGATCGCCGATCGCTCCACCAGTGGGGCACATGGCATGGAAGCGGCGGCGATGACCCGGCAGGTGCTCCACCAGTGGGGCGATCGTCCAGGTATCGCGCCTGGTCCGCTCGTGACTCCCGGACCGTCCGCCGAGAGCCGGATCCGGCCGCGCCATACTGACGGTCCGCTCCCCGCACGCAGGAGACCGTCATGGCGAACCTCGTCGTCCACTTCGAGATCCACGCGTCCGAGCCACAGACGCTCATCGACTTCTACTCGGCACTGCTGGGCTGGCGATTCGAGGACTACGGCAGCGATGAGCAGCCGTACTGAGTCATCGACACCGGCGAGGGCGCGATCGGCAATGCGGCCGGTCAGCCGGGCATGGGCATCAACGGCGGCCTGACCAGGCGCGAGGGCCTCCGACCCGAGGCGGGCGCACCGATCAATGGCTGCAACATCGTCCTCGGCGTCGAGGACGTCGATGGGCTGATGCGGCGCGGTGTCGAGCTCGGCGGCACCGAGGCGCCGCCGGCCACCGACTGGCCGGGCATCGGCCGGGGTGGCTATCTGCTGGACCCGGACGGCAACATCTTCGGTCTCATCTCACCGGTCCTCTCGGACGGAACGGTGACGATGGGCGCTGACGCACAGGCATAGCCCGCGGCGAGCGGCCGAGGGTGCGATATCATGCCGACCTCGATCGGACGCCCACGCGTGGCCGTCGAGCGAGCAGCGCGTCGATCGGGACACGCGTCCGTACCCTGATCCCAGAGAGCCCGGGTCATGGCTGGAAGCCCGGGTGACCGCACGGGGCGAGACGTACCACCCGGGAGCGTGCCGGTGGATCCGGCCGGGACCGCCCGTCACAGCGGACGAACGAGGGCGCCCGGCGACGATGCGGGGCGAAGGCCGGTGGGACCGCGGGAGGCATGCCTCTCGTCCAGCCATGTGGACGACCATGCGACTGTCCTGCGGAGACGACCGATGCCCCAGCAGACCCACGACGAACCGGCTGACGAAGCCCTCGACCTCCTGGCGCCCGAGCGAGGCTCCGCCGAGGAGCTGCTCGATGCCCGAGCCCATGCGGACGGCGATGGCTCGCTCGACCCGATGCGCCACTCTGCCGCCCACATCATGGCCGAGGCGGTCATGGACCTGTTCCCGGGCACGAAGCTGGGCATCGGTCCCGCCATCAGGGACGGCTTCTACTACGACTTCGACCTGCCGCGTCCGCTGACCCAGGAGGACCTGCCGGCCATCGAGGAGCGGATGCGCGCCTCGATCGCGGCCGACCACCCGTTCGTGCGCAGGGAATGGGACCCGGACGAGGGTCGAGCCTTCCTGGCGGACCAGGGGCAGACCTACAAGGTCGAGATCCTCGACGACCTGCGCACCGCCGCCCAGCTCTCCGGGACGCCGGAGCCGGTCGTGTCCACGTACCAGCAGGGCCCCTTCATCGACCTGTGTCGCGGGCCCCACGTGGCCTCGACGGGCAAGGTGGGCCCGTTCCAGCTGCTCTCGTTCTCCGGCGCGTACTGGCGTGGCCGCGAGGACCGCCCGATGCTCCAGCGCATCTACGGCACCGCCTGGAACACGCAGGAGGAGCTCGATCTCTACCTGTGGCGCCGCGAGGAGGCGCGCAAGCGCGATCATCGACGCCTGGGCACGCAGCTGGACCTGTTCAGCTTCCATGACATCAGCCCGGGCTCGGTCTTCTGGCACCCCAAGGGCCAGCGACTCTGGCGTTCCCTCGAGGGCGCCATGCGCGAGCTCCAGGACCGGCGTGGCTACCAGGAGGTGAGCACCCCCATCCTGGTCAGTGAGCGGCTGTGGCGCCAGTCGGGCCACTGGGACCACTACGCCGAGAACATGTTCGTGGTGGAGAGCGAGAACCAGCTGTTCAGCCTCAAGCCCATGAACTGCCCGGAATCGACGGTCATCTATCGCAGCCATCTGCGCTCGTACCGGGACCTGCCGCTGCGCCTCGCGGAGTACGGCCGGCTCCATCGCAACGAGCGCTCCGGCACGCTGTCCGGGCTCACCCGCGTGCGCCAGTTCATCCAGGACGACGCGCACATCTATGTCCGGCCGGACCAGCTGACCGCGGAGCTGGAAGCGCTCCTTGGCGAGATCCGCGAGGCCTACTCGTGGTTCGGTCTGGTGCCTCGGTTCGCGTTCGCGACGCGCCCGGACAAGGCACTCGGCGACCCGGCGCTCTGGGACCGCGCGGAGTCGATCATCAAGGACGTCCTCGATCGGCACGGCGGCGACTACGCCATCAAGCCCAAGGACGGCACCTTCTACGCGCCCAAGATCGACATCTACATCGACGACGCCCTGGGCCGCGAGTGGCAGATGGCGACCATCCAGGTGGACCTCGTGATGCTGCCCGAGCGCTTCGACCTGACCTATATCGATGAATCGGGCCAGCCGGCCCGCCCGATGGCCATCCACCGGGCGATCTACGGCTCGCTCGAGCGCTTCATCGGCATCCTCATCGAGCACTTCGGGGGGGCCTTCCCGTTCTGGTGCGCGCCCGTCCAGGCGGTCGTGGTGCCCATCGCGGACCGGCATCTCGAGGCCGCCGAGGAGCTGGCGAGCTTGCTCCGCGGTCGGGGCCTGCGCGTGGACGTGGATGAGTCCTCCAACCGGATGCAGAACAAGATCCGCGTGGCCCAGGAGCAGAAGGTCCCCTACATGCTGGTGCTCGGCGACCGGGAGGTCGAGGCGCGCACCGCCGCACCCCGCACCAGGGCAGGGGAGCAGCAACCAGCCGAGGCATGGGAGGCGCTCGCCGACCGTCTCGCCACCGAAGCGGCGGATCGTCGACCGGAGTGAGGCATCATGCGATCGTCCGGACCCGTCATCGCTGACCGGCAGCCAGGCCAGTCGATCCAGGAGGACCCCAGATGCGCCGATGGACCACCCGCCTCACCCTCGCTGCAGGCCTGTGCCTGACGGTCACGACCGGCACGGTCGCCCAGGGCGACCTGCCCGCGAGCCTCGGCGCGAACACGCCGGCCTTCCAGGATGACCTGACCACGCCGGGGGCGTGGGGGCTGCCGGACGCCAACGGCTCGACCACGGACACCGACGGCGCGCTGCGCATGGACTTCACCAGCGAGGGCTGGATGTGGGGCTGGCGGAGTCTGACGGCCTCGCATCATCCGGTGGTCCGGGTGGAGGGGACCGTCGCCATCGACGGCGACGCCGCGGGCGGCTGGATGTGCGGCACGGCCTCGGGCATCTTCGCCTTCGGCATCGTGGACGATGCGGATGGCTGGCAGATCGGCCACATCATCGAGCGTCAGGTCACCATCGACCAGAGCGGCAGCCTCTCGTCCCGGCTCGCGGCCGAGGACGGCGAGCCGCGCCTGGTGAGCGTGGAGTGCGGCCGGGAGAACGTCGACATCAGCCGCGTCCTGCTGCGCGTGAACGGGCGCTCCGTGGGCTCGGCCAACGTCGGGCCCATCGGACCGTTCGGGCGGGTGGCGTTCGTGGGTCGAGGCGACGCCTCGGACGCATCGATCACCTTCGATGACATCAGCGCCTGGACGGGCGCCCGATACACGCCGTCCGACGATGCACCATCGTCCCCCGGCCCGGCACCCACGACACCCGATGTCGACTCGGTGCTCGGCGCGGACACGCTCGCCTTCACGGACGACTTCTCGACGCCCGACCTGTGGGGCACCGGTGCCACCGCCCAGGGCTTCGTGAGCTATGCCGATGAGCAGCTCGCCATCTCGATCCTCAGCGAGGGTGCCAGCCGCTGGTCATGGCGCTCCGTGGACGCCGCGACACCTGTGCTGCGTATCGAAGGCTCGGTCCGGCTCACCGGATCGGGCAGCGCAGGCTGGATGTGCGGCGATGACAGCCAGGACGGCCCGCTGCTGTTCGGGACCATGGGTGCGTCGGGTGACTGGACGGTGGGTCGCGTCGCCGGCGGCGAGATCACGGTCATCGAGCGTGGCGACGTGCCTGCGGGCGCGCCCGGTACCGAGCCGCGCCACGTGACCCTCGAGTGCGGTGACACGAGCGACGGCACGACCCGCCTGGTGCTGTGGGTGGGTGACGACCAGGTCGCCGATGTGACCCTGGACGACCAGCAGGGTCCCTTCCGACGCGCGGTGGCGATGGCGAGGTCCGCGTCCGACTCCGTCTTCAACGCCCGCTTCGACGACGTCACCGTGCGCGTCGGTGGCGACCCCGCCCCCTCGGCCGAGTAGGCGGACGTCGCCGGCACGCTCGGACCCGCATCCGCATCGCCCGCACGCGGCGCGCGTTGCGGGCCGTCGAACGAGCGTGCTATAGTCCACGGGCCGCAGGCGCCACTTGGCGTCGCCATGTGATGCCTGCCGAACCACACGAAACGCACCGGTGAGGGACCCAGTCTGAGCAAAGACCTGCGCATCAACGAGATGATCCGTGTCCCCAATGTCCGGGTCGTCGACGAAGACGGGAGCCAGCTTGGCGTGATGCCCACGTTCCAGGCGCTCCAGACGGCGCAGGAGCGGGGCTACGACCTGGTGGAAGTGGCCCCCACAGCGAGCCCCCCCGTCGTCAAGTTCCTGGACTACGGCCAGTTCAAGTACGAGCAGGCCCGCAAGGACAAGGAAGCACGGCGGAACCAGCGTTCCGTCGAGTTCAAGGAGATCCGCCTGAAGCCGAAGATCGGCAAGGGCGACTTCGACACCAAGGTCCGTCGCGCCATCGGGTTCCTCGAGGACGGCGATCGGGTCAAGGTGACGGTCCAGTTCCGGGGCCGCGAGGTGAGTCACGCCTATATCGGGCGGGATCTGCTCTTGCGCTTCGGGGATCTCATCAAGGAGCACGGCACGGTGGACCGACAGCCGCTGCTCGAAGGCCGTTCGATGTCCATGACCGTGGCCTCGAACCACAAACCGAAGGTCGTGCAGGCGCCGCCGGCACGCGGGGAGGCTCCTCCCGTGGAGCAGGCCCCACAGCCAGCGGCAGGAGGCTGACGCTCGTGCCCAAGATGAAGAGCCACAAGGGCGCCCAGAAGCGGTTCGGGGTCACCGGCAGTGGCAAGGTGTATCGCGTCAAGTCGTGGCGCGGCCATCACCTGGAGATCAAGTCCTCCCGCCGCACTCGGCGCTACGCGGGCAAGGCCATCCTCGACGACACCAGCGGGCGGACCGTCCAGCGCCTGCTCCCGTATCTCTAAGGAGCCCCATCGATGGCACGCGTCAAGCGCGGCGTCGCTTCCCACAAGCGTCACAAGCGTCTGCTGAAGGCAGCGGAGGGCCGGCGTGGCACCCGCTCCAAGCTCATCAAGCCCGCACGCGAGGCGCAGCTCCACGCGATGGCGTACGCCTATCGCGGCCGCAAGGAGCGCAAGCGCCAGATGCGGGCCCTCTGGATCGTGCGTCTGAACGCCGCCGCGCGGCTCAACGGGCTCACGTACAGCAAGCTCGTCCGCGGCCTCAAGGACGCGGGTATCACGCTCGACCGCAAGATCCTGGCGGACGTCGCGGTGCGCGACGCGGCCACGTTCACGCGCATCGTCGAGGTCGCCCGGGCCCAGTAGCGGCCTCGGCCGCGGATCAGGGTGGACATCGGCTCGTTCCAGGGACGCCTCGAGGCGCTGCGTGTCGGCGCCATCTCGGATATCGGCGCGGCCGCGGATCTTGATGCGCTCGCGGATGTCGAGACTCGCATCCTCGGTCGCAAGGGCGAGCTCAAGTCGGTCATGGGCGGCATCGGCGCGTTGCCGGCCGAGGATCGGCCCAAGGTCGGCGCGCTCGCCAATCCCGTCCGTGAGGCGATCGAGTCGGCCATCGAGACCCGCCGGGAGGTGCTCGGCACCGCCGCGCTCGAGATGCGGCTGCTCGCGGAGCGCGAGGACGTCACCCTGCCGGGCCGGTCGCTCTGGCGGGGCGGTCTCCATCCCATCCGGGAGACCGAGCGGGAGATCGCGCGCATCTTCGGCCAGTTCGGCTTCGTGGTCGTGGAGAGCCCGGAGGTGGAGACCGACGCGCTCAACTTCGAGGCGCTCAACATCCCCGCCGACCACCCCGCCCGCGACCTGTGGGACACCATCTATGTCCAGCCGCCGACCGGCACGCCGGAAGCGCCCCCGGACGAGGAGCCCCGCTGGCTCCTGCGCACCCATACCTCGCCCGGGCAGATCCGCGCGATGCGCGCGACCGAGCCACCGATCCGCATCCTGACGCCGGGTCGCTGCTATCGCTACGAGGCGGTGGACGCGAGCCACGGCTTCGAGTTCTTCCAGGTGGAAGGGCTCATGGTCGACGAGGACACGAGCATGGGCACCCTGCGCGGGCTGCTCGACGCCTTCGCCCACGCGATGTTCGGCGCGGGTCGACCGACCCGGTTCCGCCCCGGCTACTACCCGTTCACGGAGCCCTCGGTCGCGTTCGACATCCAGTGCGTCGTGTGTGACGGCAGCGGCTGCCCAGCGTGTGGCCGGAGCGGCTGGATGACCATCCTCGGCGCGGGCATGGTCCATCCGGTCGTGCTGCGCAACGGCGGCATCGACCCGGAGCGCTACCAGGGCTTCGCGTTCGGCATGGGCACCGATCGCATCACGATGCTGCGCTACGCCATCCGCGACATCCGGGCGTTCCTCGCCAACGACCTGCGCTTCCTGGAAGGATTCCCGGCGTGAGGGTCCCGCTGTCCTGGCTCCGGGAATATGTCGATGTCGACCTGTCACCCGAGGCGCTCGCTGACCGGCTGACGCTCCTGGGCATGGAGGTCCGGGGGATCGAGCGCATCGGCGCCGACTGGAGCCGGGTCGTGGTGGGCGAGCTGCTGACCGTCGACCGCCACCCCAACTCCGCGCGTCTGTCGCTCACCACGGTCCGGGTCGGCGACGGCGAGCCCACCCTGTCCATCGTGTGTGGCGCGACCAACATCGCGCCGGGGCAACGGATCCCGGTCGCCCTGCCCGGCTCGGTGCTGCCCGGTGACCGGCGCATCGAGATCGCGAAGCTGGCCGGTGTCGAGAGCCAGGGGATGCTCTGCTCGGGTGATGAGCTGGGTCTGTCGAGCGACGCGGACGGCATCCTCATCCTGCCGGCGGACACCCCCATCGGCCTGCCCATGGAGGATCTCGTCGGGGACGTGGTCCTCGACGTGGACGTCAAGCCCAACCGGGGTGACGCGCTGTCCATCCTGGGGCTCGCGCGCGAGGTGTCCGCAGCGACCGGGGCACCCGTCCGCTGGCCGGGGATCGTCGTGACGGAGTCGGGCGATGCGACGGCTGACCATGTCCGGGTGGACGTCCTGGACACGGAGCGCTGCCCGCGATTCGTCGCCCGCTACCTGGATGGCGTGTCCGTGGGCCCATCACCGTTCGCGGTCCAACAGCGCCTCACGGCGGCCGGCATGCGACCCATCAGCAACATCGTGGACGCCAGCAACTACGTGATGCTGGAGCTGGGCAAGCCCATCCATACCTTCGACGCCGATGGCGTGCCCAACGGCCACATCATCGTGCGGGGCGCAGAGCCCGGTGAGCGGCTGACGACGCTCGACCACGTGGAACGGGTGCTGGACCCGGAGGTGCTGCTCATCGCCGGGGACGACGGCCCGCTGGGTCTCGCGGGTGTCATGGGCGGTCTGGACAGCGAGGTCTCGGATACCACCAGTCGGGTCATCGTGGAGTCGGCGCTGTTCGATCCCGTGAGCATCCGCCGGACCGCGTTCCGGTTCGCGCTCCGCTCGGAGGCGAGCCTGCGTTTCGAGAAGGGCCAGGAGCACCGACTCGCCCGGATCGGTGCGGACCGTGCGGCGCAGCTCATCCTCGCGTGGGGCGGCGGTCGTGCCGCGACCGAGGTCGTGGACACGGATCCCGTGGAGCTGCCCCGGGCGCGTGTCGCCTTCCGACCTGCCCGCGTCGCGCGTCTGCTGGGCGTGGATCTCCCGTCCACCGAGCAGGCGGCGCTCCTGGCCCGCGTCGAGGTGACGACCGAGCCCGCTGACCCCACGGACCTGGTGCCCATCGCCGCCGCCGGACCCACGGGCGCGGCGCAGCAGGTGCCCGCGGCGGAGGGTGCGCTCGTGGCCGTCATCCCGGGGCATCGCCGGGACCTGGTCATCGAGGCGGACATCGCCGAGGAGGTCGCTCGGGTCCGCGGCTATGAGACGCTCCCGGGCACGCTGCCCACGAGTGCCATGCCTGCCATCCGTCCGGACCCGCGCCGACTCGTGGACCATCTGCGTGGCTGGCTCAGCGGACAGGGCCTCCTGGAGGTCGTCACCCATGGGCTCATCGGCCCGGAGGACCACGCGCGCCTCGGTCTCGCGGCGGACGACCCCGCCACGATCCGCGCGCTCAACCCGGTCACCGCGGACCACTCGGAGCTCCGGCGATCGCTCCTGCCGGGCCTCCTGACCGTGCTCGCGGACGCCGAGCGACAACGCCGTCCGGACGTGGCGGTGTTCGAGGTGGGCCCCATCCACGCGCGAGTGGATGGGCAGCCCACCGAGACCCCCATGGTGGGGGTGCTGCTCGCGGGGAGCGCCCGACCGGCGACCTGGGCAGCGACGCCGCGTGCCTGGGACCTCGCGGACGGCAAGGGCCTCGTGGAGGCGCTCGTGGCGCGCATCGCGGACGCCTCCGTCGACTGGCGTGCCACCACTCCCCACGCTGGCGTCGAGCATCCTGGCAGGACCGCCGAGGGGGTCGTGACGCTCCCGGATGGACGGGCCGTGGTGCTCGGGCGCGTGACGGAGGTCCATCCCGCGCTGCTGGCCGCCATGGACATCCGCGCCCCCCATGTCATCAGCGTCGGCCTCGAGATCGGTGCGATCGCGGCCATCGAGCCCGGCCGCGTCCAGGCAGGGCGCGTCGATGGACCGCCGCCCGTGGAGCGCGACCTGGCCGTGGTCGTGGACGCGACACGCGGCGCTGGCGACGTGGCGGCGATCATCCGGGACGCAGCCGGTCCGTCGCTCGTCGGGCTGGGGCTGTTCGACCGCTACCAGGGCGCCCAGCTGGGCGCCGACCAGGTGAGCCTCGCCTGGCGCCTGCGCCTCGATCCGGACCCATCCGCGCCAGAGACCGCGACCGATGACCTGATGGACCACATCGCGACGGTACTCTCGGAGCGTATTGGCGCGCGACGACGCGCCTGATAGGGTTCGCGGCGTGACACACGAGCCTGCACCGTGACCAGCGTCGACATCGTCCTGGTCCTCATCATCGCCGCGGCGTTCCTGGTGGGATTCCTGTGGGGCATCATCCGCAGCCTGCTCATGGTGGCCGGCTGGTTCGTGGTGTTCGTCATCGCCGCCATCCTCTCGGTGCCCGTCGGTGACTACCTCACCTCGCAGTGGACCTCGTACGGCCCCGAGTGGAACCACATGGCCGCGTTCGCGATCCTGTACGTGGGGCTCCTCATCCTCTCCATGATCCTGTGCTGGATGGGCGTCAAGGGCGCCCAGGGGCTGAGCAAGTACCCGCTGCTCGATGACGTCGCCTCCGGGACGTTCATGGCCCTCGTCGCGGTGCTCGGCATCACGGGCGTGATCGTCGTGCTCGCGTCCGCCTACGCCGGCGCGGGCGGCATGTCCCTGCTGGGTCCGGACTGGACCCGCCAGCTGTACCAGAACCTGCTCGATTCACAGATCGGGAGCACGCTCCAGCGGACCATCATCCCGCTCCTGGGGACGGTCCTGGGTCCGCTGCTGCCGACCCACATCTCCCGGGTCATGGTGTGACAGCACCCAGCGTGGTGCGTGGTCCGACGGACGGATCGATCGGCGATGACGACCGCGGACCCCCTCGGACGACGACCCGGTCGCTGACCGCGACACTCCTGACCCGCGACTGGTACGCACGGCCGGTGCTCACGGTCGCGCGGGAGTTGCTGGGCATGTTCGTGATGCGCCAGACACCCGAGGGCGTGCAGGCATGGCGCATCGTCGAGGTGGAGGCCTATGACGGGCCCCAGGACCGGGCGAGCCATGCCCGGGTCGGACGGACGCCGCGCACGGCACCCATGTTCGGCCCGCCGGGTCACGCGTACGTCTACCTCGTGTACGGGATGCACCACTGCCTCAACGTGGTGGCGCATCTGGATGGCGCGGCGTCCGCGGTGCTCATCCGGGCCCTCGAGCCGCTCCCGACAGCGCTCAGGTCGGAGGTCCAAAACCATTCGCCCCGACCACATCGGATCGCCGCCGGGCCGGGACTCGTGGGTCGTGCCCTGGCCCTCGATCGCTCGATGAGCGGCCACGACCTCACGCTGGGCCAGGGCCTCTGGCTGGAGGCCGGCACCCCGATCCCGCACGAGCGACTCGTCACCGGTCCGCGGATCGGCGTCGCGTACGCCGGGCCGGACTGGGCGGACCTGCCGTGGCGCTTCGGCGACCGCGAGAGCCCGGCCCTGTCGCGACCCTTCCCGCGCACCACCGCGCAGCGCTGACCCGGTCCATGGACGTCCGATCCGCGCGCCTCCTCGAATACCCCCTCATCCGTGACCGGTTGGCGGCTGCCACGAACTTCCCGCCCTCCCGCCGGCTGGCGGAGGCGATGGAGCCGTCGAGCGACGCGATCATCGTCCGGCGCCTGCTCGACGAGACCGACCAGACCCGCGCGTTCCTGTCCGGCCGCCCGGAGGTGGGTGTCGGTGGCGCGAGGGACATCGGTCCGGCCATCGGGCGCGCCGACCGCGGTGGCCGCCTCGACCCCGGGGAGCTGCTCGCCATCGGGGAGACGCTCGTGGCGGCATCACGCCTGGGTGACGCGCTGCGCCCCGTGGAGCTGCCCCGGCTCCACGAGCTGTCGCGGCTCATCGTGGCCCTGCCCGCGGTCCGTGACCGGCTGCTGCTGAGCATCGATCCGAGTGGCGAGATCCTCGACAGCGCCTCGCCCGCGCTCGGCGGCCTGCGTCGGGCGGTGCGCATCGCGTACGAGCGGCTGCGGTCACGCCTGGAGCAGCTGGTCCACGGCAGCGAGCTGGGGAGCGCCCTCCAGGAGCCCATCGTGACGCTCCGCAACGGCCGCTATGTCATCCCGGTCCGCGCCGACGCGAAGGGTCGGGTCAAGGGCATCGTCCACGACCAGTCGGGGAGTGGCCAGACTCTGTTCGTGGAGCCACTCATCGCCGTGGAGTTGGGCAACGCGTGGCGCGAGGCGCAGCTCGCGGCGACCGCGGAGGAGGAACGCATCCTCGACGAGCTCTCCTCGCTCGTGGCGCTCCACGCGGGCCAGCTCCGGGACACGCTCGACGCGCTCGCCCGGTTCGACCTGTGGGCCGCGCGTGCCCGTCTCGCGGAGGAGATGGACGCGATCCGGGCCACCGAGTCGGATGGCGCCATCGTGCTCCTCTCGGCACGCCATCCGGGCCTCAGCGGCCGGGTGGTACCCATCGACATCACGCTCGGCGAGGAGTTCCGGGCACTCGTCATCACGGGCCCCAACACGGGCGGCAAGACCGTGGCCCTGCGGACCGTGGGCCTGCTGTGCCTGATGCACCAGTCCGGGCTCCATGTCCCGGCCGCGGAGGGGAGCCGCCTGCCGATCCTCCAGGATGTGTTCGCGGACATCGGTGACGAGCAGTCCGTCGCCCAGTCGCTCTCGACGTTCTCGGGGCATCTGCGGTCGATCGTGCGCATCGTGGAGGCCACCGGCCCGGGATGCCTCGTGCTCCTCGATGAGCTGGGCGCGGGTACCGACCCGACCGAAGGCTCGGCGCTCGCCCAGGCGCTCCTCGACCGATTCATCCGCCTGGGTGCGCTCGTCGTGGCCACGACCCACTACGCCGAGCTCAAGGTGTACGCCCACGAGACCCCCGAGGCACGCAACGCCTCGGTCGAGTTCGACCTCGAGACGCTCAGCCCGACCTATCGCCTGACCATCGGCCTGCCGGGCACCAGCCAGGCCTTCGCCATCGCGGAGCGGCTGGGTCTCGACCAGGCGCTCGTGGACGATGCCCGGGGTCGCCTGACCCGTGCCCAGCAGGACTTCGAGCGGACCCTCGCCGCGATCAAGGAATCGCAGCAGGAGATGGACGAGGCACGAGAGACCGCGCGCGTCGCCGAGGCGCGGGCCGTGGAGGCCCGTCACGCGGCGGAGGAGGAGCGACGACGTGCCCGGGCGGAGCGAGCCGAGGCTGCCGCTACCGCCCGTGAGGAAGCGGAGCGAGCGGTCGCTGCCATCCACGAGGAGATCGCCCAGGCGCGCGCCCTGCTGGCACGTCAGACGCTCACCGAATCGCGGCTGGACGAGGCGATGGCACGCCTCGAGGAGCGGCTCGCCGCGATCCCGACCGCCACCCACGGCCCCGAGACGCCGCCCGATCCGGGGACGTGGCAGGTCGGTCAGCGCGCGGCGACACGCTCGGGCTGGGTGGGCACGATCAGCACCATCGACGCACCGAAGGGGCGGGCCACGCTCGCCGTGGGCCAGGCACGCACCGAGGTGGACATCGCGGACCTGGTGTCCGCATCCGCTGCCGACGCGGCGCGACTCGGCGCCGCGCTGCCGGGACGGTCAGCACGCCCCGAGCGTCCTGGCACGGGTCGACGGGGAGAGCTGGAGCCGGCCGTGCCACCCCGATCGCCCGCCGGCCGCCCCGCACGGCCCGGTACATCCTCCGGTCGCACGCCGGAGCGACGGGTCGTGCCGTCCACCCTGGACCTGCGAGGCGCCCGCGTGGACGAGGCGCTGGAGATGCTCGAGTCCACGCTCGATCGCGCGGCGACCGCGGGCGCGGGACGCATCACCATCGTCCACGGCCACGGCTCCGGCGCGCTACGAGACGCGGTGCGTGCCACGCTCGCCAAGCACCCGCTCGTCAGCGACTGGCGCCCTGGCGAGAAGGGGGAGGGCGGCGACGGCGCCACCATCGTGACCGTCTGACCGAGGGTCAGCCGCCGTCCTCCTCCGGGTCGGCGGGCTCGGGTGTCGCGGGCTCGGGGGTGGCTGGCGGCGGCGTCGCCGGCTTCGGTGTCGGCGTCGGGGTGGGCGCAGGTGTGGGCGATGCGGTCGGCTTCGGCGTCGGTGTCGGCGTGGGCTCCGGCGCGGGTGTCGGCGTCGGCGTGGGCGTCTTGGTCGGCCCGGGTGTCGCGGGCTCCGGTGTCGGTCCCTCCGTGGGCGTCGCGGGTGGCTCGCTCGGTGGCGGTGTCGGTGGCTCGGTCGCACCCGGGGTCGGTGATGCCGCCGGTGCATCGGCGCAGGCACGGTTCGGTGGGAACGGCGCGCCCCAGCTCCGCCCGTAGGGCTGGAACGATGGGTCGTAGAAGAACGACGTGGCGGTGTTCTTGGGTCCGCCCTTGACCCCCGCGCCACGACGTGCGCGGCTGATCCAGTCCCGGTTGGCACGTTGCCAGGCGCGGAAGTCCGCCTCGGCGTCGGACAGGTCCAGCACGCCCCGGCGCGTGGGCGTACCCGCACAGGACTCCTCCCAGCGATACAGCCGGTCATCGGCGCCACGGATGACGTCGATGCCCCGGATGTAGGGGTCGTCACCCGGCTCGGTGCCCCGGATGAACAGCTCGCGGACCTGCTGCCGCGAGTACTGCGACGGCTTGAAGCCGGTGAAGGCGTCCACCTGTGCGGTGACCACGCCGTTGGGCTGCTCGAAGTCGTTGATGCGCCAGTCGGCGGTCACCTCGTTGAGCACCGCCTGCCAGAGGGGTGCGGCGGCATCCATGGAGAACACCGCGTTGCCCCCGCCACTCACTGGCGACGCGTCGCTGTTGCCCATCCAGACACCCACCGCCAGCGCGTACTCACCCTGGCGCCGCCCCCCCGCGGTCGGCGGCGCGATGTAGCCGTACGCGGAGAGGTCCTTGGCGTCGTTGTTGGTGCCCGTCTTGAGCGCTGCCGGTCGTCGACGGCCGTTCTCGTTGGTCAGTCGCATCCGGCCCCAGATGGGGTTCTGGGACGGGTCGGTGTTGCCGGCGAGGATGTCCGTGACGATGTAGGCCGCCTGCGGCGAGACGACCTCCTCGCCCTCGGGCACCCGGTACGGCGGCAGGATGTCCGCGCCCGAGGTATCGCGCACCGCGAGGATCGCCGCGTGGCCCAGCTTCCGACCGCCGTTGGCGAGCGTGGCATAGGCGGTCGTCAGGTCGAGCGGGTGGACCTCCAGCGAACCGAGCGCCATGGACAGACCAGCCTGACGCCGAGGCACCAGGAACGACATGCCGAAGCGCTCGGCGCGGTCGTAGACCTCCTCGATGCCCGTGAGCGCGAGTGCCTTGACGGCCGGGATGTTGAGCGAGAACTGGAGCGCGAGGCGGAGTCGCAGCGGGCCCCGCTCCAGCTGGTCGAAGTCGGTGGGCGTGTAGCCGCCATCGAACTCGGTGGTGACGTCCATGATCATCGAGGACGCGGTGAGCGTGCGGTCGTCGATGCCCGTCGCGTAGTTGAAGGGCTTGAACGCGGAGCCGGGCTGGCGCCAGCCGTCGCTGAGCACGTCGAACTGGGGCTGGAACCGCTTGCCCCTCCGCCTGCCGTAGTAGTCCGCGGACCCCACGTACGCGATGATCTCGCCGGTCTGGTAGTCGATCGCGGACAGCGCCCCGTTCCAGATCTGGTTGTCCTCGAGCCTGGCCATCCACGACTGGTAGCGGACACCCCGTGCACGGGCGAACGCCCGCGGATCGGACTGGTGGGGTGCCAGCGCCGCGACCGTGACCCACTTCTGGGCCACCTGCTGGATCTTCCAGTCGAGCGTCGTGACCACCCGCAGGCCACCCTGCTCCATGATCGGGCAGGTCTGTGCCTCCTCGTCACACAGCGAGGCGGTCAGCTGTTCCCGCACGAACCACACGAAGTGGGGTGCACGCATCCGGGTCCCGCGCTGGGCCACCAGGACCACGGGCTCCTCCATCGCCGCGAGGAAGTCCGCGCGGCGATAGGTATCGCCACTCAGCACGCGCCGCGATGGGTCGTTGAGCAGCAGCGACAGGATGTAGTTGCGGCGGGTGACCACGTCAGCGTCGGCCGGGACCACCAGGCAGGACTCATCGGGATCCGGGCAGCGCGGGTCGCCGATATCGGTCTCCTCCGCGTTGCGCACCAGGTCGAAGTAGCCGGGTGCCTGGGGGATGCCCGCGAGGATGGCCGCCTGGGCGAGCGTCAGATCGTCGAGGTCACGCACACCGAAGTAGCCCCGCGCGGCGGTCTTCACGCCATAGCTGTTGTTGCCGTAGAAGTTCTGGTTGAGGTAGGCGGTGATGATCTCCTGCTTGCCGCGCTCACCGGGGAAGGTCTGGGTGACCCGGATGGACTGGATGATCTCCTGGAGCTTGCGCTCGGCGAGCCGTGCCCGGTCGGCCGTCAGGTCCGTGGGCAGGAGCCGCTGACGGACCAGCTGCTGGGTGACCGTGGACGCGCCGCGCGCCCGACCCCGGATCGAATCGATGGCCGCGGACACCATGCCCAGCGGGTCGAAGCCGGTGTTCGTCCAGAACGTGCGGTCCTCGACCGCGGTGGTGGCGTCCACCAGGATCGCCGGGAAGTCCTCGAACGCGACGATCTCCCGGCGCTCACCGGACGAGAAGCGGGCGAGCTCCACCATGTTCCGGTCGTAGATGATCGATTCCTGTGACGGCTGGATGGTCGTGAGGGTCCGCGGATCGGGCAGGTTCGCGGTCCACGTGAGGAACAGTGCGAGACCACCCATGAACATCACGGCGGCGACCGTCGCCATCACGCCGTACAGCAGCGCCGGGATGCCGACCGTGAACACGCGTCGACCGGCGCTCACCGGGCGCTTGGGCGCCTTGCCTCGCTGGGTCGGCGCAGGGGCGGGTGTCCAGCCGGGTGGCGGACCCTGGTAGCCGGGCGGTGGCCCCTGGTATCCCGGCGGTGGGCCGTACGAGCCGGGCGGTGCCCCCTGATAGCCCGGTGGCGGTCCCTGGTAGCCGGGCGGGGGTGGCTGGCGGGACTGCATCGCGCCCGGACTCTAGCATAGGGTTCCCGCAGGGCCGGTCGACCGGCGGGTCCTCGACGCCACCGCGACCGGATCCGGAGGACGCTGACCCACCATGGCACCCGTCGTGACCGACCTGCTCGCCGAGCTCACCTGGCGTGGCCTCGTCCAGGACCGCTCGGAGGGCCTCGCGGAGCGGCTCGCGACCGGTCCCATCAGCGCGTACGTCGGGTTCGACCCCACGGCTGCCTCGCTCCACGTGGGCCACCTGGTCCCATTGATGGCACTGGCGCATCTCCAGCGGGCGGGCGGGCGACCAGTGGCGGTCGTGGGCGGTGGTACCGGCATGATCGGTGACCCCAGCGGCAAGAGCGCCGAACGCAACCTCCAGACCGCCGAGCAGGTCGACGCCAACGCCGCGGCCATCCGACGCCAGCTCGAGCGCTTCCTGGACTTCGACGCCGGACCCACGCAGGCGCGCATGGTCGACAACCGCGAATGGCTCGCGTCGTGGCCACTCCTCGACTACCTCCGGGACATCGGCAAGCACTTCACGATCTCGGCGATGCTCGAGAAGGAGTCCGTGCAGCAGCGGCTGGCGAGCGGCATCAGCTTCACCGAGTTCAGCTACCAGACCCTCCAGGCGGCCGACTTCCTGCAGCTCTTCCGCGAGCAGGGCGTGGAGATGCAGATGGGCGGCGCGGACCAGTGGGGCAACATCGCCGCGGGCATCTCGCTCATCCGGCGTGTCACGGGGAAGACGGCACACGGCATCTCGCAGCCGCTGCTCCTGACCTCGGACGGACGCAAGATGGGCAAGACCGCGACCGGCTCCATCATGCTCGACCCCGCGATCACCTCGCCGTACGCGTTCTATCAGTACTGGCTGAACGTGGACGACGCGGATGTGGAGCCGCTGCTGACGCGCCTGACGACCCTCGACCGGGCCGCGATCGAGGCGATCCTGGTCGATCATCGCGCGGATCCCGGCCGACGGATCGGCCAGCGCACGTTCGCGCACGACCTCACGGCGAGGGTCCACGGGACGGACGAGGCGGAGCGCGAGGCCCGCGTGTCCGCGGCCGCGTTCGCGAGCGAACCCGTGACCGACCCCGAGGTGCTGGACGTCCTGTTCACCGAGGTCGGCGGCCATGCCTGGTCGGGGGAGGGGACCGATCCCGTGGAGCTGGCGGTCGCGGCCGGGCTCTACACCTCGAAGGGTGAGGCGCGGCGGGCCATCGCCCAGGGCGGCTACAGCATCAACGGCGTGCGCCTCAGCGACGGGGCGGTGCTGCCGGAGCCCGTGGCGGGGCGGTATCACCTGTTGCGGGCCGGCAGGAAGCGGCTCGTGGTGGCGCGTCGGGACACTCCCTGAGAGTGAGATGAGGCGTCGCTGAGCATCGCCTGTGACCAGCTCGCGGCCGGTGAAGGTGAAGGACTCGACATCGACCCTCTATCGCCGCGAGGTTGTATCGCGCTCGAGCGTGGGGTCTACTACGTATCAGACGAGCAACGCGATCGCGAGTCGCTGAAGGGCCGAGCGTCCTCCTCCTCCCTCCTCTCCGCGGAGTCCGGAAGCCTCGCGATCGCCGGGCTCGTTCTTTGATTCCTGCGACTCGACGCGGCCCGGTCCGGGCAAACCCTCAGGGGTCAGTTGGCGTGGCGCTCCCGGAGCACCTCGATGATCCGCTCCGGCGGCAGCGAGCGTTCCGCGGCGAGCACCAGCAGGTGATACAGCAGGTCCGCCATCTCACCCGCGAGCGGAGCCTGGTCGCGCGCCGGGTCGGCGTCTCGTTCGGCGATCGAGTCGTCCTTGGCGGCCATCAGCACCTCGATCGCCTCCTCGGCGACCTTGCGGCCGGGTCCATCGGCGCCCTTGGCGAGGAGTCGGGCGGTGTAGGAGCCCTCGGGTCGGGTGCGGGCTCGCTCCTCGATGGTCGCCCAGAGGGTCTCCAGCCAGGCGAAGCCCTGGGTGCCGGCCAGGGGAGCGATCGGACGCGTGCCAGCCTCGGGCGCGCGAGCGCCATCCTCCGTGTCGAAGCAGGTCGGTGCACCGGTATGACACGCCGGGCCGGCCGGGTCGACCGACCAGAGCAACGTGTCCGCGTCACAGTCGACGGCCGCACCGCGGATCCGGAGCACGTTGCCGCTCTCCTCGCCCTTGCGCCACAGCCGACCTCGCGACCGGGAGTGGAAGTGCAGCTCCCCGGTCGCCAACGAGGCGTCGATGGCATCGCGGTCCTGCCACGCGACCATGAGCACCCGACCATCGGTCGCGTCCTGGGCGATGGCGACGACGAGACCGGAGGGGTCGAAACGCACGGTCTCGGGATCGAGTGCGCGACGGGTCGGATCGAGGGCCGGGCGCCCTGTACCGGCAGGGATCACGACAGCCACCGAATCACCCACGGACGTCATGCGGCCACCGCCGCGGATCGCCGCACGGGCACGCCAGCCGCCGCAAGCGCGTCCTTGACCGAGTCGATGCTGTGGATGCCGCGATGGAAGATGGATGCCGCGAGCACCGCGTCCGCATGCCCCTCGGTGATGGCTGCGACCATGTCCGCGGGGGTGCCCGCGCCACCCGACGCGACCACGGGGACGTCCACGGCCGCCACCGCAGCCCGGAGCAGCGGCAGGTCGAAGCCTTCCTTGGTGCCGTCCCGGTCGATCGAGGTCAACAGCACCTCGCCCGCACCCAGCTCGACGGCGCGCGTGATCCACTCGATGGCATCGAGCCCGGTGGGCGTCCGGCCGCCAGCGATGACGACCTCCCAGCGACCAGGCTCGTCCGGCACGGCGCGGGCATCGACCGAGATGACGACGCACTGCCGACCGAACCGCCGGGCACACGCGGTCAGCATCTCCGGCTCTCGCACGGCCGCCGAGTTGACGGCGACCTTGTCCGCACCCGCCCGGAGCACGTCGCGCATCTCGTCGGCGGTGCGCACGCCGCCACCCACGGTCACGGGCACGAACACGCGCTTCGCGGTCCGCTCCACCACATCGAGCAGCGTGCCACGTGCCTCCGGCGCCGCGGAGATGTCCAGGAACACGATCTCATCCGCGCCGTCGGCGGCGTGGCGCGCGGCGAGCGTCGGCGGGTCACCCTCATCGGTGAGGTCCACGAAGCGGACGCCCTTGACCACCCGTCCGTCCTTGACATCCAGACAGGGGATGACGCGTCGAAGCAGCATCAGGCGACCTCCGGGACGAGGACCGGCTGGGCGATGGCCTCGGTCGCCCCGGCTCCCAGGATCCCGGTCACCGTCAGCAGGTTGCGCAGGAGCCGCAGACCATCGACCCCCGACCGCTCCGGATGCGGCTGGTAGCCCACGATGCGCCCCTGGGCGATGACGCTCGGGAATCGGCTGCCGTGCTCCGTCTCGGCAAGCACGATGGAGCGATCCGCGGGGCGCGCGACATACGAATGGACGAAGTACGCGGGCGCGCCGTCCGCGAGCCCGTCGAGCAGCGGGTCGGGACGCACGATGTCCAGCTGATTCCAGCCGATGTGGGGCAGTCGCGGTGCATCCGCGATGAGCACCACCTCGCCGGCCAGGAGACCCAGCATCTCGGCGCCGTCCTCCTCGGAGCGGTCGAACAGCAGCTGGAGCCCGAGACAGATGCCCACGTACCAGGCACCGTCGCCCACCGCGTCCCGGATGGCCGTCGCGAGGCCCGCTCGCTCGAGACGCTCCATGGCCGGACCGCTGGCGCCGACACCCGGCACCAGCACGACCGCCGCATCCCGGACCTGGCCGGGTTCGGTCGCGACCGTGGGCGCGGCACCCAGGAGCGTGAGCGCGTTCCGGATGCTCACGAGGTTGCCCGCGCCGTAGTCCACGACCACGATGCCCGATGGCCTGTCGCCGCTCATGTCAGGGTGCCCTTGGTGGACGCCGCCGCATCGCTGCGTCGCGGGTCGAGCGTCACCGCGGCCCGGAGCGAGCGAGCCAGGGCCTTGAACGTCGCCTCCGCGATGTGGTGGTCGTTGCGGCCGGTCGCTCGGGCATGGATGTTGGCGCCCAGGGTCCGCGCGAGCGACTCCAGGACATGGGGCACGTTCTGCGTGGACAGCTGACCGATACGCTCACCCACGAACGCGAGGTCCAGCACGGCATACGGCCGACCCGAGAGGTCGAGCGCGACGCTCGCGAGGGCGTCGTCCATGGGGATGACCGCATCGCCGAAACGGGTGATGCCCTTGCGGTCGCCGAGCGCCGCGGACAGCGCATCCCCCAGGACCAGCGCCACGTCCTCCACGGTGTGGTGCTCGTCGATGTGGAGGTCACCCGTCGCCTCGACCCGCAGGTCGATGCAGGCGTGATAGCCGAACGAGGTGAGCAGGTGGTCGTAGAAGCCGACCCCCGTGGAGACCTCGACCTGGCCGGTCCCGTCGAGGTCCACGGACACGCGGATGGACGTCTCGCGGGTGGAGCGCTCGCGGGTGGCCGTGCGTGGGCCGACCGCGGTCCGGGCGGCGATGGTCGTCGGTTCGGTCGTGCTCATGCGCGGTTCGCCTTCCATGCCGTGACCGCCTCCAGCAGCCGGTCGTCCTGGACCTGGCCACGGACCGTGACCCGGATGTGTCCCGCCAGGGGATGTGCCGCACCGAAGGTCCGCGGCACGATCCCCGACCGCAGCAGCGCCTCGGTGAGATCCTCCGCGGCCGCCACCTCCCCGACCGGGATGAGCAGGAAGTTGGTGATCGAGGGAAGCGCCGGCAGGCCGACGGCCGCGAGGGCCGCTGCGACGCGCTCACGCTCGGTGATCGTCGCCCGGACCCGGGCGTGCGTCTCGTCCGCGCGCGTGATGGCGGCCGCGGCGATGGTCGCGGACAGGCTGGTGATGCTGTTCGGCGGCCGGTACGACTCCAGGCGCGCGATGGTCGGCCGTTGCGCGACGGCGTAGCCCACCCGGATCCCGGCCAGCGCGAAGGCCTTGGACACGGTGCGCACGACGATGAGCCCGGGATACCGGTCACGCACCGGGATGAGCGAGGCGGGCGCGAACTCGAAGTACGCCTCGTCCACGACGACCATCGGCCCGTCCGGACCCAGGTCCGCAGCCGCGTCGAGGGTGCGCAGCAGGTCCTCCCGGGTGTCCGCGGTCCCCGTGGGGTTGTTGGGCGAGCAGAGCCACACGACGTTCGCGCCGGGCAGCCGCGCGATGACCTGGTCGACGTCCGTGCCGAAGCCCTCCGCGGCCGGCCGACGCAGGACGGCATCGAGCGTGGCACCACGCTGTGACGTATGGACCGCGTACATGGCGTACGTGGGGATGGGCACGATCGCCCGACCGCCCGTCGGCAGGAACGCCTTGGCGATGGTGTCCAGCACCTCGTCGGCCCCCGCGCCCACGAGGATCTCCGTGGGGTCCACGCCGTTGTAGGCGGCAGCCGCATCCGCGATGCGCGCGTAGTCCGCGTCCGGGTACTCGCTGAGCGAGGGCCAGATCGGCGCTGCGAGCACCTCGGCCGCGATCGGGTTGGCCTCCGCGGGGGTGTTGAGGTCGAAGCGCATGACCGTCCGCGGGTCGAGGCCGTATCGGTCGGCGATGGTGTCGTTCGAGGGCTCCCACTCGTAGACCTGGGGAGCGGGGGCGATGGTGGCCATCAGGCGTCCTCCGGGGGTCGGGTGTCGGCGGTCCGGTCGGGGTCGGGGTCGGGGGTCTCGGGTGGTCGCTCGTGGCCGCTGCCGGGTCGGTCGTCGGTGGGTCGGTCGTCGGTGGGGCGCTCGAGGGCCCGGTCAGGTCGGTCGAACCGGATGTCGACGGCTCGTCGGTGCGCGGCCAGACCCTCCGCGTCCGCGACGACCGCGATGCTGTCACGGATCGAGGCGAGGCCATCCCGGGTCAGTCGATTGACCTGCATCCAGCGCCCGAACGACTCGACCGAGAGGCCACCGTACGCGCGCCCGAGGCCAGCCGTGGGCAGGACGTGGTTGGAGCCGCTGGCATAGTCGCCGGCCGCCTCCGGGGAGTAGCCGCCGAGGAACACCGCACCCGCGGTGTGGAGCTCGGCGAGCGCCCTCTCACCGTCCGCCACCGCGACCGACAGGTGCTCCGGGGCGTACTCGTCCGCGAAGGCATACGCATGGGCGAGGCTGTCCACCTCGAGCAGGATGCCTCGCGAGAGGGCGGTCCGGATCTCGTGCTGGCGAGCCAGGAGGGGCACCTGGCGAAGGACCTCTGCTTCGATGGCGTCACCGACGGCAGCCGAGGTCACCAGGGCCACGACCGGTGAGTCCGGTCCGTGCTCCGACTCGCTGATGAGATCGGCCGCGACGTGCACCGGGTCGGCGGTCTCGTCCGCGATGACCATGACCTCCGTGGGGCCGGCGGGCATGTCGATACCGACACGGTCGAGCACCTGGAGCTTGGCCTCGGTGACCCACGCGCTGCCGGGGCCGACGATGCGGTCGACGGGTCGGATCGTCTCTGTGCCATGGGCGAGCGCTGCGATCGCCTGGGCACCGCCCATGACGTACAGCTCGTCGACCTCCATGAGCCCCGCGGCGCCGAGCGTCACCGCGGACAGCGTGCCGTCACGACCCGTGGGCGTGGCGACGACCAGCTCCCGGACACCCGCGAGCCGGGCCGGGATCGCCGCCATGAGCAGCGATGAGGGGAGGGGCGCGCTGCCGCCGGGCACGTATGCCGCGACCCGGTCGAGCCCACGCCAGACCCGACCGATACGGATACCCGGCGCCACGTCCACCCACTGCTGCGTGGGCGGTACCTGGACCCGATGGAACCGCTCGATGTTGGCGGCCATCTGCTCGAGGCCACGGCGCAGGTCGGCAGGCAGGGCGTCCCGGGCGGCGATGAGCTCGTCGCGCGGGACGGCGAGACGTGCTGGCTGTCCGTCCCGGGCCGGCAGACCACCGCCGACGCGTCCGTTCAGCTCCCGGAGCGCGGCATCGCCACCGTCCCGGACCGCCTCGATGATCGCGCGGACGCGTTCCCGGAGCTCCGGCGTGCTCGTGGATGCCCGACGCACGATGGCACGCCGCTCGGCGGGGGAGAGGTCGGCGAGCCGCGCGCGCCGGAGCCGTGGCTCGGGGCCGGCGGACGTGGCGGGATCGGCGCGTGAATCGGTGTCCGAGGCCGGAGTGGCCATCTGCGTGGTCGTCATGGCAGCAGCTTCTCGACGGGCACCACGAGGATGCCGCTCGCACCCGCACCCCGGAGCCGCGACAGCAGGGAGTGGACCTGGTCGGACGGGACCACCGAGTGGACGGCGACCATGCCCTCGTGGGCGAGGGGGATGACGCTCGGCGACTCGAGACCCGGCAGGATCGCCTCGATCGCCTCGAGGGCGCTGCGCGGCGCGTTCATCATCAGGTACTTCACGCGACGCCCGGCGACCACGGCCTCGAGCATCGTCAGCAGCTCGCCCACGAGGTCGATGCGTGTCGGGTCGGGGGTGCGCGGTCCGACCAGGACCGCCTGGCTGGACAGGAGCACCTCGATCGAGCGAAGGCCGTTCATGACGAGCGTCGAGCCGGTGGACACCAGGTCCACGATGGCGTCCGCGAGTCCCAGGCGCGGTGCGACCTCGACCGCGCCGCTGATGGTCACGACCTCCACGTCGATGCCCCGGTCCGCGAACGCACGGCGGGTGCTGTGCGCGTGGCTCGTGGCGATGCGTCGCCCGGCGAGCCCGTCCATGCGCCGCACCGGGCTGTCGCTGGGCACCGCGACCTCGAGACGGCAGCGGCCATAGCCCAGCTCCAGATGGACCGGCAGGTCGACATCCGCCTCGTGGAGCAGGTTCGTGCCCGTGATGCCCAGGTCCGCCACGCCATCGGCCACGAACTCCGCGATGTCATCCGTGCGGACGCTCAGGATGTCCAGCGGGAATGTGCTCACCCGCGTGACGAGCGCGCGCGTGCCATCCTCGAAGTCGAGACCCGCGTCCCGCAGCAGGGCAGCCGTGGGCTCCAGCATCCGGCCCTTGTTGGGGATCGCGAGACGCAGGCGACCTGGTTCCGTGATGCCGGAGAGTGCCGCGCCCATGGCCGCGACCGTCGCCTGGCTCATCGGTCGTCCGCCGTGGCGGCGCCCTGGGCGGGGTCGGCGATGCGTCTGGCGAGGGTCGAGGGTCGCCTCATCGGCGGGCCTCCGTCGCGACACCGGCACCACGCGCCAGCGCTTCCCGGTATCCACCCGTGCCGTGGTTGAGCCACTGCGCGATGCGCGTGATGGTGGCCGTGCTGGCACCCGTCTCGCGCGAGATCTCCGCGTAGTGCCGCCCCTGGTCGAGGAGCTGCACCACCTGCCAGCGCTGCGACATGTCATGGAGCTCGCGGATCGTGCACAGGTCACGCAGGAAGCGGCTCGCGGCGTCCTGGTCGGGGAGGGCGACGAGGGCAGCCAGCAGGTCATCGACGGCGGGGTCGCGCCAGTCGGTCGTCTCGCTCGTCATGTGGGAACCTCGCTCTTGCGCGTGCTGGTCGGCGGTGTGTCGACCGCGGTGGCTCGGCGTCAGGCCCGGTGCGGGGCGTGGCCGGTCGTCGCAGGCGATGCTACCGTATTAGCACGATAGCATGCTAACACGGCATGATGCTACCATGGTGGGACACATGGAGCTGCTGCCCGCCATCGACCTCCTGGACGGAGGCGTGGTCCGACTGGCCAAGGGTGCCTACGACCGCGTGACCCGCTACCCCGGCGCTCCCGCCGATGTGGCGCGCGCGTGGCAGGACCAGGGAGCGACGCGTCTGCACATCGTGGACCTCGCCGCTGCGCGGGATGGTGCGAGCGCCCAGGCCTCGATCGTGGCGGACATCGTCCGATCCGTCTCGATCCCGTGCCAGGTCGCCGGTGGCGTCCGCGATGTCGGCCGTGCCCATGCGCTTCTCGATGCGGGCGTCGACCGCGTCGTCATGGGCACCGCGCTCGTGCGGACGCCGGACTCAGCAGGGCCCATCGTCGACGCGCTCGGCACGCATCGGCTCGTCGCCGCGATCGACGTGCGCGGAGGCGCCGCGGTGGGGGATGGCTGGACGCCCGACGCGGCATCGGTGCCTGCTCTCGGGCTGGTGGCCGCATTGCGCGCCGCAGGCGTATCGCTGTTCGCCGTCACGGCGATCGATCGTGATGGACTGCTCGAGGGACCGGACCTGGGTCTGCTGGCAGCAGCGGCCGATGTCGCGGGTGGTGCCGACCAGGTCATCGCCTCGGCCGGCGTCAGCACCCTCGAGGACGTGCGCACGCTGGCACACGCGGGATACGCGGCGGCCATCCTGGGACGCGCGCTCTACGAGGGTCGGCTGTCACTCCCCGATGCGCTGGCGGTCGTCGGCGCCTGATACCAGTCGGCCGAGCCCAACGGCGCGCAGACGGACGCGACGGCGCTCGAGCGCCTTCCATGCCAGATGATCCGACTGGTGGAGCGCCTGCCGGCTCATCGGGGACACTTCCGCGCCAGATGCCCGACTGGCGGAGCGATCGGCGATCACCTTGAGCATGGCCCTCGGTCGCGGAGCGGTCGGGAAGCGGCACGTGGTCAGCCAGTCGAACCGATCGGCGTGGATCCAGCGCGCAGGATGGCCGGCGGCCGAGCCTCAGTGGCCGCCGGCGGCCGAGCCTCAGTGGCCGCTGGCCGCGACCTCCTTCTGGTGCGCCTCGATCACCTTCTGGGCCACGTGCGAGGGCACCTCCTCGTAGTGCGCCAGGCTCTGATGGAACCTGCCGCGCCCGCCGGTCAGTGACCGCAGCTCGGTGGCATACGTGAACAGCTCCACCTGGGGCACATGGGCCCGGATGACCTGCGTGCCATCGTCCGCGTCCATGCCCAGCACCCGGCCCCGTCGCGTGGCCAGGTCGCGGTTGACGTCACCCATGTAGGCCTCGGGCACGCGCACCTCGACCTCCATCACGGGCTCCAGGAGCACCGGCTGCGCCTCGTGGATGCCCTGGCGTGTCGCCATCGCCGCAGCCTGGCGGAACGAGATCTCGTCCGAGTCGACGGTATGGAACGAGCCGTCATACAGGGTGGCCTTGAAGTCGACCACGGGGTAGCCCGCGATGGGGCCCTTGTCCGCGACGTCCCGGACGCCCTTCTCGACGCCCGGGAAGAACTGCCGCGGCACCACGCCACCCACGATCCGCTCGGTGAACGCCACGCCGCCCCCGGGGTTCGGCTCGATCTCCAGCCACACGTGCCCGAACTGGCCCCGACCACCGGTCTGCTTCTTGTGCCGACCCTCCACCTTGGCGCGGCCCCGGATGGTCTCGCGGTACGGCACGCGGGGCGCATGGACCAGCACGGCGGTGCCGAACTTGCGCTTGAGTCGCTCGGTGGCCACCGCGACCTGGTTCTCACCCTGGGCCCACAGCAGCTCCTCGCCCGTCTCCACCTGCCGCTCGACCCGGATGGTCGGATCCTCCTCCACGAGTCGGGCGAGGCTCGTGGACAGCTTGTCCACGTCGGCCTTCGACGCCGGCTCGATGGCCACCGGCAGGGTGGGCTCCGGGAACCGGATCGCGGGCAACGTGAAGGGTCGCTCGCGGGTGCTCAGGACATCGCCCGTGACGGTGTGTGAGAGCTTCGCCACGGCACCGATGTCACCCGCATGCAGCTCTCCGACGGCCTCCTGCTCCTTGCCGTGCAGCCGGAGCACCTGGCCGATGCGCTCCTCCTCGCCCTTGGCCGCGTTCCAGACATGGTCGTGCGACCTGATCGTGCCGGACCAGACCCGAAAGCAGGAGAGGCGCCCCACGAAGGGATCCGCCGTGGTCTTGAACACCTGGACGAGGAGCGGGCCGTTCGGGTCGTAGTCGACCGTCACGGGTGCGCCCGATCCGTCGAGCGCCTCGATCGGGCCCTCCTCCTCGGGGGAGGGGAGATAGCGCACGATGGCATCGAGCAGCTCCTCGATGCCGATGTCCCTGGTGGACGAGGTCAGCAGCACGGGCGCCAGGATGCTGTCGCGGACGCCCTTGTGAAGGCACTCCTCGAGCTCCGCGTCGGACACCGGCGATCCCTCGAGGTACTTCTCGAGCACATCCTCGTCCGCTTCCGCGGCCGCTTCGAGCAGCTGGTCACGTCGCCGCGCGACCTCGTCCACCAGGTCGTCCGGGATGGGCACCTCGTGCCGCGAGCCGCCCTCGTGGATCCACGCCCGACCGTGGACCACGTCCACGTACCCCCGGAAGGCCTCGGCCGAGCCGATGGCGACCTGGAGCGGTGCGATCTTGCTGCCGAACTCGGCGCGCAGGGCGTCGACCGCGCCCATCGGGTCCGCGTTCTCACGGTCACAGCGGGTGATGGCGAACAGCGCTGGCCGACCCATCGCGCGACCCTGTGCGATGGCGTTCTCGGTGCCCGCACCGATGCCCGCCGATGCGTCCATGGTGATGATCGCGCTGTCAGCCGCCGTGAACGCCTCGATGACCTCGCCCACGAAGTCGGCGTAGCCGGGCGTGTCGATGAGGGTGATCCGGTGGTCGTCGTGGGTGAAGGTCGCGACCGCGAGGGACAGCGACAGCTTGCGCTTCTGCTCCTCCGGCTCCCAGTCGAGGCTCGCCGTCCCGTCATCCACGCGACCCGCGCGCGCGATGGCGCCGCTCATGTGGAGCACGTGCTCCGCGAGGGAGGTCTTGCCGGAGCCGGCCTGGCCGGCAAGGACGGCGTTCCGCAGACGTGAGCGCTCAGGGTGTGACACAGCGCATCTCCGAGTAGGCGACCGGGGCTCGGTCCTCGGGCAGACCGTGCGCCGGTCCTGGGCGAGTGTTCGTGCGGCCATCATATAGAATCGGTGGCCATGTCCGGTCACTCCAAATGGTCCACGATCAAGCGCCAGAAGGGCGCCAACGACGCCAAGCGTGGTGCGCTGTTCACGAAGGTCGCCCGCGAGATCACCATCGCGGCCCGGTCGGGTCTGCCTGACCCGGACGCCAACTACCGGTTGCGGCTCGCCGTGGACAAGGCCCGCTCGGTCAACATGCCCGCGGACAACATCAAGCGCGCCATCGAGAAGGCGGGCGGCGGTGACAAGGCGGAGCAGTTCGAGGAGATCGTCTACGAGGGCTACGGTCCGGGTGGCGTGGCGATCCTCGTGGAGGCCGCCACGGACAACCGCAACCGCACCGCGGCGGACGTGCGCGCCATCTTCACCAAGGCGGGCGGCAGCCTGGCGGGATCCGGCGCGGTCGCCTGGCAGTTCGAGCAGCTGGGCCTCATCTCGGTGCCCCGGGACGGCATCGACCCCGACGAGGTGGCCCTCGCGGCCATCGACGCGGGTGCCACGGACGTGGACACCGAGGCCGACCCCATCGAGGTGAGCACGGACCCGGCCGGGCTGGAGGAGGTGCGCAAGGGTCTCGAGGCGGCGGGCATCAAGATCGAGTCCGCGGAGCTGACGATGCAACCCAAGTCCACCGTGGAGATCGAGGGCAACCAGGTGCGCCAGAACCTGCGCCTGGTGGACCTGCTGGAGGACCACGACGACATCCAGCGGGTCACGGCGAACTTCGACATCCCGGACGATGTCCTGGCGGAGGCCCTCGCTTGACCGTGGGCGTCCCTGCGCACTCGCGCTGACGTGATCGTCCTGGGCATCGACCCGGGGACCGCGCGGATGGGCTACGGCCTCGTCGAGCGTGACGGGTCGCGCCTCCGATCCGTCGACCACGGGTGCATCGAGACAGTGCCCGATCGCGCGTTGCCGGAGCGCCTGCTGTTCCTCCACCAGGCGGTGACCGAGCTCATCGCGGAGCACGCCCCCCAGGTCGTGGGGGTCGAGCGACTGTTCTTCAACAAGAACGTGCAGACGGCCTTCGCCGTGGGCCAGGCACGCGGCGTGGTGCTGCTCGCCGCGGCCCAGGCGGGCCTCCCGGTGTACGAGTACGGCCCCCACGAGGTCAAGATGGCGGTCACCGGCTACGGCAAGGCACCCAAGGACCAGGTCCAGCGGATGGTCCAGATGATCCTCGGCCTCGCGAGCCTGCCCCGCCCCGATGACGCCGCTGACGCGCTCGCGGTCGCGGTGTGCCTCGCCAACGCCTGGCGCCCGAGCGATGCGCTGGTGGCGACCCGATGATCGCGTCGATCGAGGGCGTCGTCACGTCCATCGCCCCCGATTCCGCCGTGCTCAAGGTGGGTGGCGTCGGCTACCGCGTCTGGTGCGGGCCGAACACGCTCGCCGCGCTGACCATCGGCCAGACCGCGGAGCTGCATACCCATCACCTCGTGCGCGAGGACCAGCAGGCGCTCTACGGCTTCCGGACGCCCGAGGAGCTGGCCTGTTTCGAACTCCTGACGACGGTCTCGGGGGTCGGTCCCAAGGTGGGTCTCGCCATCGTCTCCTCCCGGCCGGTGACGGACCTGCAGCTGGCCATCCTCCAGGGGGACGAGGCGGTGCTGACCGCCGTGAGCGGTGTGGGCAAGCGGCTGGCCGGTCGGATCGTGCTGGAGCTGCGTGAGAAGGTGGCGGCCGGTGGCGCCATCGGTGCCGCGGCGGGTCCCACCGGTGGCGCATCGGGCGCCGATGTCGTGGGCGCGCTCCAGGCGCTCGGCTATACCCCGGCCGAGGCCCGCGAGGCGGCACGTTCGGCCGTCGCCGCCTTGCCCGCGAACGCGACGCTCGAGGACCGCGTCAAGGCCGCGCTGGGACTGCTGCGCCAGGGCTGACCCACCTGCGATACCGATCGCCGGGGCAGGGGTCAGGGAACCTCGACGGTGCAGTCCAGCCCCGCGACCCGTGCGAGTCGCTCATCGAGGGTCACGAGCGTGGCGCCCAGGGCCTCCGCGAGCGCGACGTACATCGCGTCCCAGGATCGCACCCACCCACGGAGCTCCCACGCACGAGCGAGGAACGGCCGATGGCCGTACCGCTCACCCGGCCAGTCACGCAGGTCCTCGACCGCCTGCGCCGCCGCGGTCGCATCGAGCTTCCCCAACATCCGGTCACGCCGGATGACACCCAGGACCTCCACATCGACGACGTGGGGTGCCGCGAGATCCTGGTCGAGGATCAGCCGGGACCGGACACGCTCCCCATCCGGGGTGTCGGCGACGACCGCGTAGAGGCAGGACGCGTCAACGACCAGCATCCGGCCATGGTCCGCGCATCTCGTCCAGCGCCGTGACGATCTCCGCGCGCGTGACAGCGGACGGACGACGACGCGTCCTCGCCAGCCACTCCTCGACGGTGGGCCGTGCTGCCAGTCGGGACGCCTCCCGTCGGAGGAGATCGGGGACCGTCAGCCCGGCAGCGCCGGCGTGCCGGCTCAAGGCCAGATAGACATCGTCGTCGACGTCACGGATCTGGATCGTTCGTGGCATGATCACATCCTATCATGCGTCCACGCATGACATGACGCACCAACGCACCCGATCACGCGTCGAGGACGGCAGTCCTGGGACGCCGGCGCGCCATCGAACATCCGTTCACATCGGACCCGCCGACGTGCTATCCTCGCGATCCATGGAGGAACCCCGCTTCGCAGCGGCCGGCGCGCTGATCGACGAGGACGTCACCGAGACGAGCCTCCGTCCACACCACCTCACGGAATACATCGGCCAGACGACGGTCAAGGACAATCTCGCCATCCTCCTGGAGGCCGCGAAGCGGCGTGGCGAGGCGGCGGACCACGTCCTGCTGTACGGCCCGCCGGGCCTCGGCAAGACGACGCTCGCCAACATCGTGGCGCGTGAGCTGGGCGTGGACATCCGGCCCACGAGCGGCCCTGCCATCGAGCGGCCAGGGGACCTCGCCGCGCTCCTGACCGGCCTGGACGAGCGCTCCGTCCTGTTCATCGATGAGATCCATCGCCTGTCGCACGCGGTGGAGGAGATCCTCTACCCGGCCATGGAGGATCTCGCGATCGACGTGATGATCGGCCGTGGTCCCAGCGCCCGGAGCCTGCGTCTGACGCTCAAGCCGTTCACGGTCATCGGCGCCACCACGCGCGCGGGCCGCATCAGCGCGCCCCTCCGCGACCGCTTCGGTGCCGTCTATCGGCTGGAGTACTACGCGGAGGCGGAGCTCGCGGAGATCGTGCGTCGCTCGGCAGGCATCCTCGGGGTCGCCATCGAGCCGGATGCGGTCGTCGCGATCGCTCGCCGAGGGCGAGGGACGCCGCGCATCGTCAACCGCCTGCTGCGACGTGTCCGTGACCACGCGGAGGTGCTGGGGGACGGCCGCATCACCCCGGACCAGGCAGAGGCGGCCATGATCGCCATGGACATCGACGACCAGGGCCTGGACACGACCGACCGGCGGCTGCTCGCGGCCATCGTCCAGAAGTTCGCCTCGGGGCCCGTGGGGGCTGCGGCCATCGCGGCGGTCATCGGCGAGGAACCCGACACCATCGAGGACGTCTACGAGCCGTACCTGCTCCAGCTGGGCTTCCTCGACCGGACGCCCCAGGGCCGCGTGGCGACGGAGCGGGCGCGCGAGCATCTCGCACGGCTCGGTTATGACGTGCCACCGCCGCGACGGGTGGAGCGCATCGACCCCGGTCTGTGGGACGGCGTCACCGCGGAGGGCAGGACCGCCACGGAGGCCGCGCCGTGACGGACACGACCCGGGCCGTCGGCGCGCCCATGGCGGTGACCACGAGCGGCCTCACCAAGCGCTATGGCGCCCGCGTCGCGGTGGATGGCCTGGCGCTCCACGTCCCGCGTGGTCGCGTGTACGGGTTCCTGGGCCCCAACGGGTCCGGCAAGACGACCACGCTCCGGATGCTCACGGGACTCATCCGGCCCAGCTCGGGCAGCATCGAGGTGCTCGGTGAGCCGTACTCGTGGCGCGACCGGAACCGCCTCGCCCGGACGGGCTCGCTCATCGAGATGCCCGCGTTCTACCCGTACCTGTCGGGCCGGGACAACCTGCGCGTGTTCGGTGCGACCGGGCCAGCCGCCGCCCGATCGCGGCCGGATGAGGTGCTGGAGGTCGTGGGGCTCGCCGATCGGGGCGGCGACAAGGTGCGCACCTACTCCCTGGGCATGCGCCAGCGGCTGGGCATCGCGGTCGCGTTGCTGTCGGATCCGGAGCTCCTGATGCTCGATGAGCCCGCCAACGGCCTCGACCCTGCGGGCATCGTGGCCATGCGGGAGCTGCTGCGCTACCTGACCGGTCAGGGCAAGACGGTGCTCGTCTCCAGCCACATCCTGCCGGAGGTGCAGCAGCTGGCGGACGTGGTGGGCATCATCGACCGAGGGCGGCTGGTGCGGGAGGGCACGCTGGATGACCTCCTTGCGAACGGCGCCCAGGTCCGGGTCCAGGTGCGGCCCGATGAGGTCCCCGCAGCGCTCGCGGCACTCGGCGGGCTGGGTGTGCCACTGGAGCCGGACGCCCCGGACGCACCGACCGCGGGTCGCATCACCATCCGCATCGGCGCCGAGCAGGCAGCGCTCGTCAACCGCACGCTCGGGGAGCGGGGCGTGTTCGCGAGCGCCGTCTCCACGACCTCCGACCTCGAGTCGGTGTTCCTCGAGCTCACGCGTGGCGTGGGCATGGGCACCCCCGATGACCC
Source organism: Chloroflexota bacterium (assembly GCA_019637815.1). Taxonomy (GTDB): domain Bacteria; phylum Chloroflexota; class Limnocylindria; order Limnocylindrales; family CSP1-4; genus JAFMJV01. The sequence continues at coordinate 146,233 of JAHBUZ010000003.1, read as the reverse complement.
ACTGTCCGGCCCGCCACCCGGGTGGGGCGACCTCGGGAGCCCACCATGATCCGCCTCGTCCGGGCGGAGCTGCTCAAGCTCCGCAAGCGCTGGGCCAGCTATGTCGTGCTGGGCGTGCTGGTAGGCCTCATGGCGCTCATCTACCTGCTCATCGGTCTCGCGGCGCCACGCAGCGCCGGTGGGCTCGTGCTCCGGTTCCCGGATGCGTACGCGATCATCAACCAGCTCGTGTTCGGGCTCGGCAGCCTGCTCGCAGTCTCGTATGCGGCGGCGATCGGCGGCGCGGACTGGACCTGGGGTGTGCTCCGGGTCGTGGTCGCGCGAGGGGAGGGTCGATCCCGGTACGTGGTCGCCAAGGCCATCGGCATCGGCATCGTGGTCGTCATCGGCGCCTGTATCGCGTACGCCGCCGGCATCCTGTTGACGATGCTCGCCGCGAGCATCGCGGGAGCCTCCGCGGGTGCGCCATTCGGTCCGACGGGCGTGGAGACCCTCTGGATGTCGGTGGTGCTGGGCTGCATCGTGCTGCTCCAGCGAGCCGCCATCGGCTACGCGGTGGCGGTGCTCACGCGCAGCCAGGTGGCAGGCGTGGTGGTGGGCATCATCCTGTACCTCGGTGAGTCCATCCTGGCCACGGTCCTCACGGTCATGACCCTCGGGGCGGGCGGCTTCGGGAGCGGGATCCAGCGTGAGACGCAGTGGTTCCAGTACCTGCCGTTCAGCATCGGCGACAGCGTCATGGATGCGGCAGCGACCTCCCTGCCCAGCGACCTGGGTGACGCGTTCCTGCTGCCGGTGGAGCTGGGACCTGCGCTCGTGGTCACGGGCATCTATCTCGTGGTCGCGCTCGCCATCGCGGCGTTCGCCACCGAGCGCGCCGAGATCGCATGAGCCTCGCAGCGACAGCACCCACCGCCCCCGGCACTGAACGGCCGGTGCGCTTCCGGGTCACGACCCCGCCACCGGCGGATGGTTCGACGCGAGCGCGGGCCGGCGTCCTGTCCACGCCCCACGGCGAGGTGGAGACGCCCATCTTCATGCCCGTGGGCACGAACGCGACCGTCAAGGCGCTCGACCCGGACGATCTCCACGAGATCGGCGCGCCCATCATCCTGTCCAACACGTACCACCTGGCGCTGCGGCCCGGCCACGAGCGCATCGCGCGGCTCGGTGGGCTGCACGCGTTCATGGGCTGGGACGGCGCGATCCTCACCGACTCGGGTGGCTTCCAGGTGGTGAGCCTCGGCAGCATGCGCCGCATCGACGAGGACGGCGCCACGTTCCGCTCGCATCTCGATGGCTCCACGCAGCGATTCACGCCGGAGCACGCGATCGCGGTCCAGGAGGCCCTCGGCTCGGACATCGCGGTGTGCTTCGACCAGCCGGTGCCGCCCCACGGGTCGACTCGCGCGGAGGTGGCCGATGCGACCGCCCGGACCCACCGCTGGGCGGAGCGCTGTCTCACGGCCCACCGGCGGCCCGACCAGGCGCTGTTCGGCATCATCCAGGGCGGCCTGGAGCCGGACCTGCGCGCGGAGTCCACCCGGTTCCTTGCCGACCTGCCCTTCGACGGCCTGTGCATCGGCGGCCTCGCGGGCGACGAGAGCGCAGCGGAGCGACGCGCCGCGCTGGACGTGGTGGTGCCGCTGCTCGCGGATGACCCTCGGGCGCGATACCTCATGGGCCTCGGCTCTCCGGTGGACATCCTGGACGCGGTGGATGCGGGTGTGGATATGTTCGACTCGGTCCTGCCGGCGCGAGTTGCCCGGAACGCGTCCTTGTGGGTACCGGAGGGGCGGCTCAATCTCCGGAACGCGCGCTTCCTGGATGACCCGCGGCCGGTCCAGGAGGGCTGCCGCTGCCGTCTCTGCCGATCGTTCTCACGGGCATACCTCGCCCACCTCTTCCGAGCGGGCGAGCTGCTCGCGTATCGGCTCGCGACTTGTCACAACCTGACCTTCCTCATAGACTTCATGGCCGGGGTCCGGGCCAGCATCCGCGCCGGGACCTTCCCACGACTGGTACGCGATGAGCGTGCTCGTCGGGCTGCCATCCACACATCCGGGACGAACGACAGCGCCCGTGACAGCCGAGCTGGCACGGATGCCGCGTAAGTTGCGGATACGTCGGATGGAAGGGAGCGTGAAGACGCGCCGACCATACTGGGCGGCGCCATGTGGAGGCACGAACGACCATGGCAGGCAGAGTCCCCGCCCGCCGAGAGACCAAGAAGAAGCCGAAGGCCGCATCCAGCAAGCCCCGGCTCGAGTCGCTGCTCGACTCGCCCCCGCAGTCCGTCGAGGTGATCAAGCCGAAGCGGAAGCCGCGGGCGGAGAAGGACGAGAGCAGCGAGGAGTAGCCCGGAGCACGCAGGCGGCGGTCGTTCGGTGACAGCCCTCGAAGGAGGACAGGCGATGAGCATCACCGGAGCCGCCACCAGCGCAGCGGAGCGCAACGGCACCGATCGCGGCGCGGACCGGGTGGCCGGCGAACGCGGCAGGGCGGTGGACGCCGCCATCCTGTCGATCGAGAAGCAGTTCGGGCGTGGCTCGATCATGCGGCTCGGTTCGTCGGACCGCCAGGCGGTCGAGGCGGTCCCCACGGGATCGATCGCGCTCGATCTGGCACTCGGCGTGGGTGGCATCCCGCGCGGCCGCATCACGGAGGTCTTCGGCCCGGAGTCCTCGGGCAAGACCACGCTCTGCCAGCACGTCCTCGCGGAGTCCCAGCGCAAGGGCGGCGTGGTGGCGTTCATCGATGTCGAGCACGCGCTCGACCCGCAGTACGCACGTGCCTGTGGCGTGAACGTCGACGAGCTCCTCGTGAGCCAGCCGGACACCGGCGAGCAGGCGCTGGAGATCACCGAGACGCTCATCCGCTCGGGCGGCATCGACTGTGTCGTCGTGGACTCCGTCGCGGCACTCGTGCCCCGGGCGGAGATCGAGGGCGAGATGGGTGACTCCTTCGTGGGCATCCAGGCACGCCTCATGAGCCAGGCGCTGCGCAAGCTGACGGGTGCCGTCAGCCGCTCCAACGCGGCACTCATCTTCACCAACCAGCTGCGCGAGAAGATCGGGGTCATGTTCGGCAACCCCGAGACCACGCCCGGCGGTCGCGCGCTCAAGTTCTACGCGAGCGTGCGCCTGGACATCCGGCGCATCGAGACCATCAAGTCGGGCACGGACTCCATCGGCAGCCGGGTGCGCGTGAAGGTCGTCAAGAACAAGGTGGCGGCACCCTTCCGCGTCGCCGAGTTCGACGTCATGTACGGCGAGGGCATCTCCCGCGAGGGTGGCCTGCTGGACGTGGGGGTCGCGTCATCGGCGGTCACCAAGACCGGTGCCTGGTTCACCTATGGCGAGACGCGTCTTGGCCAGGGCCGCGAGCAGTCGAAGGAGTTCCTGCGCAACAACCAGGACGTGGCCCAGCAGCTGGAGCAGGAGATCCGGGCCAAGGTCGCCACCATCGAGGTCCCCGTCGAGGGCATCTCCGAAGCCCAGTAGGACTGATCCCGCACGGGCCCACCACCAGGGTCGGTCGATCGGATGGCACGTACCGCGGCGGAGGCCGCCGCTCAGCGTGCAGCGCGTCGCGAGGCGCGCGGTTCGGTCACCGACCCTGATGTCGTCATGGCCGCGGCGGCGGCACTCCTCGCCGCGCGGCCACGTACCGTCTCGGATACCCGGGCACGCCTGGTCACCATGGGCTTCACCGCGCCACTGGCGGAGACGGTCATCGGCCGGCTCATCGACCTGGGCTACCTGGATGACGCCCGGTTCGCCGCCGCCTGGATCGAGTCTCGGGATCGCTCACGACCGCGGGGCGCCACGGCCCTCCGCCAGGAGCTGCGCCGCAAGGGCGTGGAGACCCCGGTCATCGAGCAGGCGCTCACCGAGCGTGCTGCGCCGGCACCTCCTGGGGGCCACACACGTGGCGCCACGTCCGTCCGAGGGCCGGATCACCGGCCAGGCGCCACGACGCCAGACACGGCGGATGCGGCTGCGGCACGCCGGCTCCTCGATCGTCGATCGGCAGCGTTGCTCCGGGAGCCGGACCCCCGCAAGCGTCGCCAGAAGGCGTATGCGCTGCTGGCACGCAACGGCTTCGACCCAGGGGTCTGCGCGGCGGTCGCGCGGTCCGTCACCGGGCACGAGGACGACCCGCCAGACGCTGAGTAGCGCCACATGATCGACACCGGGCCGAGTGCCGCACGGGAGGATGCGCTGTGCTGCGCATAGTATGTTATGCACATGTTCACGGAACGGACCCAGGTCCTGCTCTCCCCGGAACAGGCCGCACGCGTGAAGGACATCGCCGATCGGCAGGGCCGCTCGGTCGGTGCCGTCATCCGCGACGCCATCGACGCGTACCACGCGCCCACCCAGCGTTCGCGACGGGAGGCATTCGAGGACCTGCTCTCCATGCGTGAGCCCGTCGATGACTGGGATGTCATGAAGGAACAGATCCTCGCGGGCTCGCTCGGGGAACAGTGGCATCCGGGCTGGACGCCCGGCCCGTACGCGCGTTGGGAGCCCGAGTTCGAGTCTCACGTCGACGCCGCGGCGACAGGCGCCTCCGAGGAGGACGTCGATCGGTGACCGTCTTCATCGATACCGCGGTCTTCGTATACGCGACTGGGGCCGAGCATCGGTTCCGGGCACCATGCACCGAGGTCGTGCATCGCGTCGAGACGGGTCGCCTCAGGGCGGCGACATCCGTGGAGGTCATCCAGGAGATCCTCCACCGAAGCAGGTCGATCGGTCGATCGGAGTCCGGTGTTCGCCTGGCGCGAGCCACGCTGGATGCGTTCGGTCCGGTGCTGCCCGTGACGCACACGGTGATGGCACGCGTCCCGTCACTCGTCGAGCGGTACCCGGGCCTTGCCACTCGGGACCTGGTGCATGTCGCGACGTGCCTCGAGGAGGGCATCGACACCATCGTCACCACGGACCAGGCGATGTCGCAGATCCGGGAAGTCCGCTGCATCCACCCGTCCCAGCTCGCCACGGACGCCTGAGCAGCGCGCCCGCCCGTTCCGCGTACCCCAACGCAGCACCCCGGTCCAGCGGACGCCTGACGGGGCCAAGCGGGGCACCGCAGCATCCCGTCGGGCCTGCGCAGGCGGTTTGCGCCGTCGCTCGATCCGGGCTACGCTCTTCTGACAGGGAACTCCCATCCACGTCCTCCCCGCCACCAACCGCCGGGTCGCTCGGCGCGCGGACGGGGCGGCGTCGTACCCCGGTCAGGGTCCTGAGCGTGTCTCGTGGCTGCGGCATCGCCGTACCCGTGGACACGACCCCGGCCACCGCCCGAGAGGGACGTCCGGCATGCCGGACGGGAGGGATGCATGAATGACGTGATCGCCGTCGCGGTCGTCCTGGTGTCGATCGCGGGCGGTCTGGTCGTGGGCTTCGTGGCCCGCGGCATCGTGGCAGCACAGTCCGTCAAGGCGGCCCAGGACAAGGCGGGCCGCATCGTCGCGGAGGCGCGTGCCCAGCAGAAGGAGCTCATCCTCCAGGCCAAGGAGGAGCAGGTCCGTCTCCAGCGTGAGCTGGATGACGAGGGCCGCGCCAAGCGCGCCGACCTCACGAACCTGGAGCGCCGACTCCTCCAGCGTGACGAGCAGCTCGACCAGCGCACGGACATGCTCGAGGAACGCAACCGCAAGCTGCTGGCTCGCGAGCAGGACCTCGATACCCAGCGGGAAGGCCTCGCGAAGGCCCAGCAGGAGCAGGTCCAGGCGCTCGAGAAGGTCAGCGGCATGTCCGTCGACCAGGCGAAGGCAGCCCTGCTCGAGGCAGTCCGCGAGGAGGCGGAGCATGACGCCGTGCGGCTCGCCCGCGCCATCGAGCGCTCGGCGCGCGACGGCGCGGAGGATCGGGCACGCGATGTCGTCGTGACCGCCATCCAGCGGGTCATGGTCGACCACACCGCGGAGATGACGGTCTCGGCCGTGCCCATCCCCTCGGACGAGATGAAGGGCCGCATCATCGGCCGCGAGGGCCGCAACATCCGCGCGCTCGAGCAGGCCACGGGCATCGACCTGATCATCGACGACACGCCCGAATCGGTGCTCATCAGCGGCTTCGACCCGGTCCGGCGGGAGGTCGCGCGGCTCGCCCTGACCAAGCTCGTCCAGGACGGCCGGATCCATCCCGGTCGCATCGAGGAGGTCGTCGCCAAGGCGAAGGCGGAGGTCGACCAGTCCATCAAGCAGGCCGGCGAGGCTGCCGCGTACGACACCGGCGTCGCGGGTCTGCCACCGGAGATGATCCGGCTGCTCGGCCGACTGCGCTATCGCACCTCGTATGGCCAGAACGTGCTGAAGCACGTGATGGAGACCGCTCGGCTCGCCGCGGTCATCGCGGCGGAGGTGGGCGCGGACGTCGCGCAGGCCAAGCTCGGCGGGCTGCTCCATGACATCGGCAAGGCCGTCGACCACGAGGTGGAGGGGCCGCACGCGGCGATCGGCGCCCAGATCGCGGCCAGCCACCACCTGCAGCCGAACGTCATCAACGCCATCGCCGCGCACCACCAGGAGGTGGAGTACACCTGTATCGAGGCACCCATCGTCCAGATCGCGGACGCCATCAGCGCCTCGCGACCGGGTGCCCGGGGCGAGACGATGGATACCTATGTGAAGCGGCTCGAGGACCTCCAGGCGATCGCTGACAGCTTCACCGGCGTGGAGCGCTCGTTCGCGGTCCAGGCGGGACGCGAGGTGCGCATCCTCGTCCGACCGGAGGAGATCGACGACCTGGCATCGATGCGGCTCGCCCGGGACATCGTCAAGAAGATCGAGGAATCGCTCACCTATCCCGGCCAGATCAAGGTCACGGTGATCCGCGAGACCCGCGCCGTGGAGTACGCCAAGTGACGGGCACCCGGATCACGGTCGCGGTCGGCCGCCAGACGCGCGTCGCGAGGGACGCGACGTAGCCGCTCCCGAACGGCCACGAGCGGCACGCACGCTCGCCGCCGACCTCCTCCCGTCGGTCCCGGATCGCCCTGGTCCGGGCATCCTCCGGGTGCTCATGATCGGCGATGTCATCGGCAAGCCCGGCCGGGTCGCGCTGGAGCAGACGCTGCCGACGCTCCGGGAGATGCGGGGCATCGACCTCGTGACCGCGAACGGCGAGAACCTCGCGGGCGGCATGGGACTCACCGTCTCCACCGCGCGGTCGTTGTACGACGCGGGCGTGGATGTCATCACGAGCGGCAACCACATCTGGGACAAGAAGGAGATCATCCCCGAGCTGGATCGGGACGAGCGGATCCTGCGACCGCTCAACTACGGCACGAGCGGCATCCCCGGCCGTGGCTGGGGCATCTTCCACGCCCACGATGGCACGGAGGTCGTGGTCGTCTCCGCACAGGGCCGGTCCGCGATGATCCCCATCGAGAACCCGTTCCTGGAGCTCGACCGACTGCTCGACGAGGCGGCCGATGAGCTGCCCCCGGTCCGCCTCGTGGACTTCCACTGCGAGCTGACGAGCGAGAAGACCGCCTTCGGGCTCCATCTCGATGGGCGGGTGAGCGCCGTGGTCGGCACCCACACCCATGTGCCCACCGCGGACGAGCGGATCCTCCCGCGCGGCACCGCCTACGTCAGCGACCTGGGCATGACCGGCCCCATCGACAGCGTCATCGGCTTCGACCCGGCGACCGTGCTGCCGCGGTTCCTGACCGGCCTGCCCACCCGCTTCGAGGTGGGGACCGGCCCGGTGGTCCTCAACGCGCTGCTCATCGACCTCGATCCCGCGACCGGTGGCGCGCACGCCGTCGAGCGGATCCGGCGCATCATCGACGTGTGAGCGAGACCCGCCGCCCGGCGCCGCTCATGTCGCCGCTCGCGCGGCAGTGCCACCCATGACCACGCTCGATCGCAACCGGGTCGACCTGCACTGCCACAGTCGCCGCTCGGACGGGGCGCTCGAGCCACTCGCGCTGTGGCAGGAGATGGTCGGCTGGGGGCTCCACATCGCCGCCCTCACGGACCACGACACGCTCCAGGGCTATCGCGAGCTGCGTGCCGCGGGGCTCGGTGACGGCGGGTCGGCCGGTGGTCCGCGGCTCATCGCGGGGATCGAGATCAACACCCTCGGCAGCGTGGCCGAGCTGGGGGAGGGGATGGGTCGCGTGGACGGGGAGCTGCACATCCTTGGGTTCGGCGTGGACCCCGATGATGCCGCGCTGGACGCCGCGCTCATCCGGCAGCGGGATGCCCGCCGGATCCGCATCGACCTGACCCTCGAACGACTCCGGGCGATCGGCGTGGATGTCACCGCGCCCTTCGCGTCCCTGGCACTCACCGATGACGCCGCGCGCGGGCGGCCGCACGTGGCCGAGGCGCTGGTGCTCGCGGGCCATGCGACCTCCGTCAACGATGCGTTCGACCGCTGGCTGTCATGGGGCCGCCCCGGGTACGTGCCACGCCAGGGGATGGGGCCACGCGCAGCCATCGAGGCCATCGTCGCCGCGGGCGGCATCGCGGTGCTTGCACATGCGCCCGATGCGCCGGACCATCCGCACATGATCGACCGACTCCAGGACTGGGGCCTTGGCGGCATCGAAGTGCACTACCGCTCCTTCGACGCCGTGACGGTGGCGCGGATGTCCCATCTCGCCGAGCACCGCGGCCTGCTGCCGACCGGTGGCTCCGACTTCCACGGCCAGGACCACGGCTATCGCGAGACACAGGCGCTGACCCACGTCCCCGAGCGGGTCGGCGAGCGACTGGTCGCGCTGCTCGACGCCCACGGCGCCGCGACCGTACCGGGGACGAGCGCATGAGCCGCGCCCTGCCGATGCTCGACGCGTTGCCCGTGGCGGCCCACCCGCGGCTGGCGGCCCTGCCCACGGACGAGCGTGTGGCGGAGTTCCTGACGGACGACCAGGTCCTGCCGCGCTTCCATGTCTGGACGCTCGGCTGTCAGATGAACCAGTCCGACTCCGAGGAGATGGCCGGGGCGCTGCTGGCGGCCGGCTGCACGGAGGCGCCCGTCATCGATCAGGCGGACCTCATCGTCATCAACAGCTGTGCCATCCGGGAGGCGGCCGAGCACAAGATCATCGGTCGGATGGGTGCCCTCGGCCGCATGAAGGCGGCGAACCCGGCGTTGCGGGTCGTGCTCACCGGCTGCTCCGTGCGCGCCGACGGGCTCGTCGACCTCCATCGCCGGTACCCCGAGGTGGACCTGTTCCTGCGCCCGGACCAGGAGCCCGAGCTGACCCAGCGACTGGGTCTCGCGAGCGCTACGGCGGCGGCTTCCAGCGCGGATGGGCTGCCGGCGCAGGACACGCTCCAGCGCGTGGGGATCGGTGTGGCGGCCACGGCGGATCGCCTGCCTGGCACCCGCGCCGCGGCGGTGGAGTCGGGTCGCGTCGCTCGAGCGAGCCGGAGCCATGCCTGGCTGCCGATCATCTATGGCTGCGACAAGACCTGCACCTATTGCATCGTGCCGTTCAGCCGTGGCCCGGAACGGAGCCGGCCCTTCGATGACGTGATCGCCGAGGCACACGCTCTCGCAGCTTCCGGCGCGCTGGACGTCACGCTCCTCGGCCAGAACGTCAACTCGTACGGCCATGACCTCCCCGCCGAGCCGCGGTTCGGGGACGTCCACGCGAAGCGCCACCTGGGTCGGGATCTGTCGCTCGACGGACGCCCGGACATGGCGGCGCTGCTCCACGCGATCGACGCGATCCGGGACGGCAACGACCGCCCGGCCATCCCCCGGCTCCGGTTCGTGACCTCCCATCCCTGGGACCTGTCCGACCGACTCATCGATGCGATGGCCAGCTGCGACTCAGTGTGCGAGCACCTTCACCTGCCCGTCCAGGCCGGCGACGACACGGTCCTGCGACGCATGGGTCGCCAATACACCATCGAGGCGTACCTGGACCTCGTGGCGCGGCTTCGGGCAGCCGTGCCGGACATCGCGCTCACGACCGATGTCATCGTCGGTTTCTGTGGCGAGACGGAGGCACAGTTCCAGGCCACGCTGGAGCTGCTGCGGACCGTCCGATATGACGGCGTCTTCGCCGCGGCGTTCTCGCCGCGACCCGGCACCCCCGCCTCACGACTCCCCGATGACGTGCCCGCGGACGTGAAGCGCCGCCGCCTCAACGAGCTGCTCGCGCTCCAGGAGGGCATCGGCCTCGAACGCAACCAGGCGTGGGTCGGCCGGCGCGTGGAGGTGCTCGTCGACCAGGTCCGTCGACCCCGGAGCCACGATCACGAAGCAGGCGAGGGAAGCTCGACGCGCGTGGCCGGTCGGTCGCGTGTCAACAAGCTCGTCCATCTCGATGGCGGACCGGAGCTCGTGGGACGGTTCGTGGAGGTCGATATCGACCACGCGGGACCGTACGCGCTGTCCGGGCGTCTCGCGGGGGTCCACTGACGGACGAGCCGATCGACGCGCTGCCGCCGATCGGAGCGCTGCCGCCGCTCGAGGCGCTGCCGCCGATCGGAGCGCTGCCGCCGATCGAGGCGCTGCCGCCGCTCGTCGTCATCGGCGGCGCGACCGCGTCCGGCAAGACCGCGCTGTCGCTCGCGCTCGCGGAGGCGCTGGGCGGCGAGATCATCAGCGCCGACTCGCGCCAGGTGGTCCGCGGCATGGATATCGGCACCGCCAAGGTGGGACCCGACGAGCGAGCGCGGGTGCCGCACCATGGGCTCGACCTCGTGGACCCGGACGAGCCGTTCAGCGTGGCGGACTTCAAGATCCACGCGCTCGAGGCGCTCCGGGGGATCGCCCATCGCGAGCGGGTCGCGATCCTCGCGGGTGGGACCGGGCTGTATCTCCGGACCGTGGCACGGGGCGTGCCGGTGGAGGTCGGCGGCCACGATCCGGAGCTGCGCGCGGTCCTGGAGGAGCGACTGGCGACCCACGGCCTGGCATCGCTGGTGGCCGAGCTGCGAGACCGGGCGCCGACCGTCTCGGCGACCATCGACCTCGCCAACCCGCGACGCGTGGTCCGGGCGTTGGAGCGAGCGACCATCCTGGGTGATGTGCTCCCACCCGCACCGACCGGCTATCCGGCGCCGGTCGTGTGGCTCGGCACAGCGACCGATCCCGTGCGCCATGCGACCGCGATCACCGACCGAGCGCGCGAGCAGTTCGTGAGCGGGTTGCTGGACGAGGCCGCCGGGCTCCTGGAACGATACCCACCGGATCTGCGCCCGTTCGGGGCCATGGGCTACCGCGAGGCCTTCGACGTCCTGGCGGGGCGAGCCACCCTGGAGCAGGCGATCGCCACCGATGCGCAGCGCACGCGCGCCTATGCCAAGCGCCAGATGACCTGGTTCCGGTCCGAGCCGGACATCCACTGGTTGTCACCGGGTCCGTCCCGATCCGACGATGCACTCCGGCTGGTCCGCGCGTCCCTGGGCGTATGAGAGCGCAAGAGCGGCACGGGCCGAGGACGTAAGATGACGTATATATGTCATCAGCCAACGGCTCAGCACCTCCACGGCGTCGCTACCATGCCGGCCCTCACGCCCGCGGAGCGACTCGCCAAGGGGGAAGTCGCCGCTCGCGACACGGCATGGCTTCGGTCGGCACGACGCCGGCCGCCCGAGGCGCCGATCGGATGACCGACCGTGCAGCGCTGCTCCGCACCCTGGTCGACGCCGGTGTCGAGATGGTCGGCCTGCCCCCGACCTGATCTGCCAGTTCGCCACACTGGTGGACGGCTATCCGGATGTCGCGCCGCCTTCGGGCCTGGTGTGCGGCCACTCCACGCTCGGGGTCACGGCCGGGAGGCGGCAGTCCGCCGTCCAGTGGGCCGGATCGCCGGATGAGCCGCCGCGCGAGACGGATACACGCCGACCAGTGTGTCGGAATGTCAGGTTCGGGAGGTGACGGGCCCTCCGGGGAACACGACGACGGTCGCAGGCCCTGGAGGACACCGCACCGGAGGTCGCTCTCAGCGACCGCGGGTATCCTGAGTCGATGCCCCGCACGCCCATCGATCTCGCTCCCCCCGCAGAACGCGCCTTCCTCATCGCCGTCGATACCGGCGACGATCCCGGCTGGACCGCCGAGGACTCCCTGGCCGAGCTCGGCTCCCTTGCCGAGACCGCCGGGGCGGAGGTCGTGGGCGCCGAGTGGCAGAACCGGCGCCACATCGATCCCAACTGGTACCTCGGCAAGGGCAAGGCGGAAGAGCTGGTCGCGGCCAAGGCGGAGACGGGCTTCACCATCCTCGTCGCAGATGACGAGCTCAAGCCGATGCAGCAGAAGGCGCTCGAGGAGCTCCTGGGCGTCAAGGTGCTCGACCGGAGCGGCCTCATCCTCGACATCTTCGCGCAGCACGCGCGCACCCACGAAGGTCGACTCCAGGTGGAGCTCGCCCAGCTGGAGTACCAGCTGCCCCGCCTGACCCGCCTGTGGACGCACCTTTCGCGGACCCAGGGTGGCATCGGCTCCCGCGGACCCGGCGAGTCCCAGCTGGAGACGGACCGGCGCATCATCCGGAACAAGGTCAGCAAGCTCAAGGAGCGGGTCGACCAGGTCCGTCAGCAGCGCGAGACCGCGTCCCGCGCCCGTGACCGCCGCCTGGTGCCGACCGTGGCCATCGTCGGCTACACGAACGCGGGCAAGTCATCGATGCTCAACGCGCTCTCCGGCCAGGAGGCCGCACGCGCCGAGGACAAGCTGTTCGCCACGCTCGATCCCACCAGCCGCGCCGTCAAGCTGGGGGAGGGGCAGTCCGCGATCCTCACGGACACCGTGGGCTTCATCCACAAGCTGCCCCATCAGCTGGTCGACGCCTTCCGGGCGACGCTCGAGGAGGTGGTCCGCGCGGACGTGCTCCTGGAGGTGGTGGATGCGTCCGACCGGCACGCCCCGGAGCATCGACGCACGGTCGATACGGTGCTCCGGGAGCTGGGCGCGGCCGACAAGCCCCGCCTGGTCGTGCGCAACAAGGCCGACCTCGTGATCGATGGCGCCCGTGAGGACGCACCGGCACCCATCCAGGACGGCGCGGTCCTCGCCTCTGCCGCGACCGGTTTCGGTCTCGACGAGGTCCGGCTGCGTCTCTCCACGCTCCTCGCGGAGCTGTGGGAGGACGTGGATGTGTCGCTGCCCTACACGGAGGGCGAGCTGCTGGCCCGGGTGCGGGAGCGAGGCACCGTGGTGATCGACTATCGCGCCACGGACGTGCACATCACCGGACGCGTCGTGCCATCGCTCGCCGGGGAACTCCGCGCGGCGGCCGCCCGTGCCGCGTCCCGACCCCAGGAGGTCGTCGCCGGCTGATCCACCGGCGCCACGACCTCAACCCGCTGCGGACGGATCGGGTCCGTGGCACTCCACGGTGATGGTCGCGGCCGCGTCCTCGCCCGCGAGCGAGGTCAGGACCCCGCTCCACGTGGCCGTGGCGTCGAGGATCTCGAATCGAGCGTCGTCCACGAAGTACGAGTCGCCAGCGGGATCGCGAAGGACGATCGAGCTGACCCCTGCCGTGCCGGACGAGCTGACGGTGACGAACATCCCGGACGAGCCCATCTGCTGGCCCATGAAGCTCACCCCGGACTCCCCGACGGCGCATGTCAACGGTGCGCTCCGGACGTCCGTGACGAACGCGACCTCGTGCGTCTCGTCGCCCATCTCCACGATGGCGCTCGCGTAGACCTCCTGTCCCGTCGGGTCACACGTGACGGCCACACGCACCGGCACGCTCTCACCCGTCGGCGCGAGGAGTGTGCCCGTCCCGGTGGCGGTCAGGCCATCGATCTCCGTCTCCAGGGCTTCCGGCCCCGGCTGGAACCGCGTGCCGTCCTGCTCCGCTCGCACGTCGCCGATGAACAGGTGGAGCTGGATGCCGTCCCCGCCGGAGGAGACGCTTGCCTGCGCTTCGTCGCTCAGCCCTTCCGCTGACACCCAGGACCCCACCGAGCACGTGGACAGGTACGTGATGTCGTAGGTCTCGCCATCCAGATCGACGGTGATGCGTCCGCCCGGTCGCGGCTGCTCGACCCACGGCTCGTAGTCGGGCACCGGCGCCGACCCACCGAAGCCCCGCTCGTCACAACGGATGTCGATGACCACCTCCACGATCTCCAGGGGTGGCGGCTCCTCGCCGACCCACGTGGGGGTCGACGTGTCTGCCATCTGCGCCGTCACCCGCGCATCCGTGCCCGACACGCTGGCGGTGAGCCTGGTCCCGACGGTCCACGGTTCGGCGGACAGTGAGAACGTCGAGGCGCCCCAGACATCGAGGTTCACGCGGCCGTTCCGTCGAGCGAGCGGGATCCCCTCATCCGCAGCGGGCCAATGGACGCTGATGGAGCCCCGGAAGTCGCGGCTCTGCGCGTCGACGATGACCACGTCGTCCCGCACCTCGCAGGTGCCCACCGCGAAGCCGTAGGTCTGGCCCCGGAACGTCGCCGTCACGGGCGCGTCGACGTCACCCAGGCCGCCCGCGTTCGGCGGCGGGGTCGGCGGCCGAGGGACATCCGGGTCGTCCCCGCCCGCGCCCTCGCACACGCGCCACTCCCCGTCCTCGCGGATGACGTCCAGCGGAGTGCTCGGCAGCTGCTGCGTCACATTGAACTGCTGCGACGTCCTCGAGACCAGCACCTCGAAGTCGTCCCCGTCGGTGGGCTCGCCGCTCTGCTCAGCGATGAGGCGGGCGAGCGCCCGCACGTCGCCTTCCGGCATCGACGACCGCAGCGTCACTCGCGCCTCGACGGTCGCGCGGTCACCCTCCTGGGAGGTGGTGCTGACCTCGCGGTCCTCCAGCGCCACCTGCAGCGATCCCATGAGGCGTCGCACCTCCTCGACATCGATGTCGGGGTACTGGGCCACGAGGCCCGCCGCGTAGTCCAGCCCGTCGACCGCCTGGCCGACCATCTCGTCCAGCTGGGCGGCACAGACATGCGGCGCGAGGCGGTCCCGCGCGCTCGCGGCGTCCAGGCGGCCACCGACCGCGTCACCGAGCACGTCGTAGATCGCATGGACCGCCGCCTCCGGCGAGTCCGCCGCACGCACGGGGAACGAGGCGGTGCCCGATGCGAGGGCAAGGACCACGACCAGGATGGGCAGGACCGATGTCCGGGTTCGACGCATCGTGGCGCCTCCTGTGGCGGGGCGCAGTACCGGGCCGAGCGCCTACCGGAGCAGTCTAGACGCCGCGTGCAAACCGCCACCGAGCGCGTGGTCACTTGACGCCGGCGATCGCCACCGAGCGCCGGGTCGGTCGGCGCCCGCGATCGCCGACCTTGGTACGATCCTCATCCGGGTCGAGCCCGCACCGTGGCAGGTCGGGAACCAACGGCAGCCCGCCGTCGTCCGGACAGGGACACCATCGCCTCCATCACGAGGCCACCAGAAGGAGCTCCCCATGCGCCGACTCGCATCCGTCATCCGTCCCGTCATCGTGGGCGCGCTCGCGCTGAGCCTGCTGGTCCCCGCGGCCGTGCTCGCACAGGACCCATCCGCCGGTGATCCGGACAAGCCCGTCGCCGCTCCGGTCGAGCCCATACTGGTCCTGGAGGACGACGACGCCGTCGCGGTCGTGCCGGAGGACGGCCTGCTGGACATCCGGGACCAGGGATGGGAGCAGATCACCGTGGGCCCGGATGGCCGCACGCTGAAGGTCTACTTCTGGAGCGGTGTCGAGGCCTGCTACGGCCTCGCGGGTGTCACGGTCGACGAGACCGGCGAGGTGCCCGTCATCCAGCTCCAGGTCGGCAGGCGCCCCGGCGTCGAGGTGTGCATCGAGATGGCCCAGCTGTTCAGCACGACCGTCGCGCTCGAGACGCCGCTCGTCGGTGGCAGCAGCAGCGAAGGCCTCGACTGACCCCGACGGTCGCGCGCGGACTTCGCAGGGCGGCCTCGTCCGACCCGGCGGGCGCCCTCGGGATACCCAGACGGGTCGACCCGTGCCGATGACCCGCGCTAGGATGCACGCCATGCAACGCATCATCGGTCGACGCCTCCTCGAGGTGGACGTCGGCTAGTTCGATCACTGGCTCGATGGTCGACCCCTGACCGTCGATCTCGGCACGGGCGATGGCACTGCCGTCGTCCGTGCTGCGCGTGCCGCGCCGGAGCGAGCGTTCCTGGGTGTCGATGCCGACGCCAGCCGGATGCGGGACGCCTCCCGCCGTGCCGCCCGTGCGCCAAGGTCCGGCGGACTGCCGAACGCGATGTTCGTCGTGGCGGCCGCCGAGACACTGCCCACCGAGCTCGCGGGCCGCGTCGACCAGATGCGCATCACACTGCCGTGGGGCTCGCTGCTGCGTGGTGTGCTCGGTGCGGAGCCATGGCTGGCAGGGACGCTGCGTGACGTGCTGCGGCCCGACGGGCATCTGACGATGCTGCTCTCGGTCGTGCCACGCGATGCCGTGCCGGGTCTCGCGACACTCGACGAGCCGGCGTTGTCGGCCCTCGTCGGAGGCTGGCACGACGCGGGATATCGGGTGACGGACGCCCGCGCTGCCACGAGCCAGGACGTCGAGGAGTCGGGCTCATCGTGGGCCAGACGGTTGGCCATCCCCGCTCGCCGGCCAGCCGCCCTGCTGCGACTCGTCCGTTCGACCGCCGACCCGGACGATCGCTGCCCGGGCGATCGGCGATGAGCGCGACCCCTGCATCAGGGGCGGCCGGAGATGCTGCGCCGCTCAGCTTCCTCGCGCCGCGCGCCCGTACCAGCGGTCGGCAGCGACGAGACGTGCCTCCAGCTGCTCCACGGTGGCGAGGTCGATGCGCCGGATGCCCACGCTGGCGTTGAGCCGGCCGTTGATGGTCGCGTGCGAAAGCCCGGTGACCCGGGCGATGTCCCGGACGCCGTCGGCATTCGCCTTCCGGAGCGCCTCCCGCGTCCGATGACGCGGGCGTCCATCGATGGCGCCGTCGGCAGCGTCCGGCGTGCCTGACCCGCGGAGCGCCGGCGGCGGCGCAAGCTCGATCTCGATGGCGTGGTCGGCATCGTCGTCCCAGTCGGCGGGGAGCTGCTCCAGCCAGGGCTGCCAGCCGGCGGACCCGCCATCGGGTGTGGCGGACAGGGCCTCGAACAGGGACAGCTGCTCCAGCGGGCCCTGGTACTCCGGCGGGGTCGGAGGACGCTCGCCATCGCGGTCGTCCCAGCGGGGATCCTTCCGCAGCGAATGCCGACGCGACTCCGCGATGTCCGCGGCACGGATCCGGAGCCGAGGGTCATCCGGCAGGTAGAGCCACGCCCGCTGGTCGCGGATGCCTGGCACCCAGCGCACGAACCGGCCGACCGCCTGGCGGAAGAACAGGTCGGTCGTCGTCACCGTGGCATACACCCCGACCCGCAGACGCGGGATGTCCACGCCCTCCGACACCATGCGCACCGCGACCAGCCACGGATCGCTGCTCGCCGCGAACCGGGCGATACGCTCGGACGCCGCGGGGTCATCCGAGGTGACCACCGTCGCCGACCGCCGGAAGCGTCGCTCGAGGATGGCCGCGATGCCTCGGGCATGGTCCTGGTCGGTCGCGATGACCAGGCCACCCGCGTCCGGCTGGGTCCGCCGGACGCTGTCCAGTCGCTCCACGGCCTCGCCGAGGACGCTCGCCAGCCACTCGCCATCGACCGAGAGCGCGGTCCGCAGCCGCTGGTTCGCGAGGGCGGTCGCCAGCGGATCCTCGAAGGTCGCCTGGTATGTCTCGCCGTCCGGTGCCGTCCATTCCATGGTGCCGCCGGTGCGCGGGAAGTACACCGGCCGCACCACCCGCCCGTCCCGGAGCGCATCGCCATAGCCGTACTCGTAGTCCGGCACGGCCTCGTCCGCGATGTAGCGCACGAACGGGATCGAGCGGGTGTCGCTCCGGAAGGGCGTGCCGGAGAGGGACAGCCGCCGCGCCGCTGGCGTGAACGCCTCGCGCAGCGAATCGCCCCAGGCCTGGTCGTCTGCCGCGTGGTGTACCTCGTCCAGGACGACATACGATCCCTGGACGAGCGGCCGGAGGAGGGGAGCGCTCGCGGCGACCTGCTGGTAGCTCGTCACGACGCCGTGCATGTCCGCCGGCAGCCCTCCGTCACCGGGCGACCAGCCCGGATCCAGGTGGAGCCCGAGGCGGTCGGCGGCAGCCGCCCACTGGACCTTGAGGTGCGCCGTGGGCGCCACGATCACGACGCACGCCGCTCGCTCCGCCAGGGAGATCCGGAGCGCCGCGAGGGCGAACGTGGTCTTGCCCGCGCCGGGCGTGGCGACCGCCAGGAAGTCGGGCTCGGTGCTCGCCTGGTAGCGAGCGAGGGCGGCGTGCTGCCAGGGGCGCAAACGGACGCTGCGGGACATGCTCTCCGGTGGGGGTCGGGGCGGTGGGGTCGGATGTCGGTCGGGTCTCCCCAGTCTATCGACCCGATCGGCCGAACACGGTCGCGGTGGGGTCGCACGTGGCAGGATGCCCGCGTGCGATCGGCGGTGATGCTCCTGGTCCTCGCGCTGGCGGCCTGCACCGGTGGTCAGCCCTCGGGTTCGCCCGTGCCTCCGGCGTCCATGCCGAGCCCGCGGGCGGTCGGGTCGCCCGGGCTCACGTCGCCAGCGCCCGGGTCGTCCATCCCGGTGCGGCTTCGCCCGTGTGTCGATGCAGTCGATCGCTGGCGGGAGCGTGCGCCCGCATCGCCGGCCGACGCACGTGAGCTGCTGGGCATCTTCTCGCGCTGCCAGACCGTCGCGGAGCTCACCGTCGTGGTCGGAGCCACGGCCGGGCCGCGGATCGCGAATGTGGCCATGTGGGTGGACACCCAGTGCCGACGGTTCCCGCTCGAGCACGAGCTGGGCCAGACGCCCCTCTGCCGGGATGCGCGCGCCAGCCGCTGAACGGGGGACGGTCGCCAGTACGCGTGTCCTCCCGTCAGGGGTAGCACCGGGCAGGTATGCTGCATACCAGCCAGCATCGATCGGAATCGGGAGGATCTCCATGCGTCACCGCTCACGGGGTTTCAGCGTGCTCGCCGCGAGCCTGCTGCTCGTCGCCACCCTGCCGGCCACAGGCAGCGCGCAGCCGCCGGACACTGCGCTGAACGTCAACCTCCTCAAGAACGGCACGTTCAACACCAAGCCGACCGATGAGACCGGTCCCGTGCCCCGCTGGACCAACCTGGCCGGCAACCCGACCATCGAGAAGTTCGGCACCCGGTCGTGGCCGACCAAGGCGTATGGCAAGAAGTACAACGGCGGTGCCCGCTACATCACCTGCTATGGCGGCAAGGGCACGCACACCATCACCCAGACGGTGGACGTGATCGGGCGGTCCTCCAACCAGTACCAGGCCAAGTTCTCCATCTCCTACGGTGGGGTGAAGGGACATCGCATCACCGTCCAGACCGAGGCGCTGAACGCGGGCGGCACCACCATCAAGGAGAAGACCACGGCCAAGGCGCTCGTGATCACCAACAGCTACAAGAAGTCGGTCGCGGCCATCAACCTCCAGCCGAACACCGCGCAGGTGCGGGTGACCGTCACCCTGCGAGCCAAGGGCAACGGCGCCAACGCGGCCTGCAAGGTCATGGCCGACACCGCGCAGCTGGTGATCCTGGCGCGGTGACCACGGCAGGCAGCCGACCGGAGGCGATCGGATGCCCCTGACCGGGGAGTACGCGCCCAGCACTGCCGACTGGGCGCGCAAGCAGGCCGAGCGGATCGAGGCGACCGAGGGGCAGGAGGGCAACCTCATGCGCGGTCGCCCCGTGATCGTGCTGACCACCGTCGGTGCCGTGAGCGGCAAGCTCCGCAAGACCGCGCTCATGCGCGTCGAGCATGAGGGACGCTACGCGGTCGTGGCGTCCCTCGGCGGGGCAGCGCAGAACCCCGCCTGGTACCACAACCTCCTGGCGAACCCGCACGTCGAGCTCCAGGACGGGGCGACCAAGCGGGACTACCTCGCACGCGAGGTGAGCGGGGACGAGAAGGCCACCTGGTGGGCGCGGGCCGTGGAGACATGGCCCGACTACGACGCGTACCAGGCGAAGACCAAGCGTCAGATCCCCGTGTTCGTGCTGGAGCCGATCGAGGACTGACGGCGGGCGACCGATCGCGGCCACCCTTCTTACAAGTGCCCAAGCAGATACGCGTGCGAAGGCAGCGGCAAACTGACCCGTCCCATGACTTTCGCATCGGCTGCCCCACGGCTCATGTACCGGTACCAAGGGGCACTTCCGCGCACCAGCTCGCGATGGCACTGTCGGCAGCATGCCGACCACCCTCCGCGCACCCGCCGCCGACGGCAGGGTCATGCCGCTCTCCCGCTACGTCCGCGAGGAGCTGCTGACCCAAGACCTGCTCGTGGGCCCCGACAGCATCCTTGCTGCGCACCACGCACTCCATGAGGCCATCGAGGATCGTGCCCTGCCCCTCCTGGTCCGCCGCCAAGGGTCGCAGCCGAGGGCGAAGGAGACCCAAGGCGGCGCCAGCCGCACGCTCGTCTTCACCGACAACTCACCCGCCATCTGGCTGCATCAGCGGCTGCTCCGGAGCAGCCGCGAGGGCGCCGCTCCGCCGGACCTACTTCGGAGCCTTCGCTCCCGGGCGGTGCCGGCCGCCCATCGGCTCCGTCCCGACGAGCGCGCCCTGGCCCGGGAGTGGCAGCTCCTCGGCCGCTGCGTGGACGGAGCCAACCCGATCATCTGGACCGCACGCTGGAAACTGAGCCACATCCTGCCGTGCTCGCCCAGGCGAAGCAGAGGCGACGACCCGCTCGCGCGACTGGCGACGGCCGATCCGGACGAGTACCAGCGCATCCGCGCGCTCCGCAACCTGTCCCCCTTCAACCACTTCCTCTCGCCCAGCCCGAAGCGGCACGTGATGACGCTCGACCATCGCCCACCTCATGGGAACGACCTGGGCGAGGACCCGCTGGTGATCGCGTGGGTCGTCCGGGTGCTCCGCGAGGACGTGCTCGCCGCCCATCCCGAGGCGAGGGACGCATTCGACGCATTCATCGACGAGGCGGGGCTCGGGAGGGCACGGTTCACCGCGACGGCAGACCCGATGGTGGTCGTGGCCGACCGGTCCTCGTTCGCTGCCAAGGCGGCGTCGGCCGCGTCCGTGGGACGGCGCATCTCCGTCCCCGGCGGCAGGCCGACCATCGTCGAGGGACCACGGGATCCACGGGTCTACCAGGTCAACCAGGGCGTCTCGAACGAGACGTGCCTGGGGATCCTGTGCGCGCCCGACGAGCCCAAGGGTGGCTGGCGGCTGCTGCGGGAGATGCGCCCGGGCGATGTCGTCCTCCACAACGTGGACGCCGCCATCCGGATGGTGTCGGTGGTCGAGCCGATGGACCCGAGCGACGAGCGCCTGGCCACCGGGTCGGTGACCCGGCCTGACGCGCCCGCGGGGGGCGTGCCTGCCGTACGCCGGACGCCACCTGACCATCTGGGACTACCCGGCGGCGAGATTCCTCGCCTGCCTCGTCGCGACCGTCGAGACGGGCACCTCGCTGATGACCGCGGTCAAGCGGTATCCGGGCTATGCCGTCCGGGTGGGCCCGGACATCCTCGCCGCTCGGCCGGAGCTGCGCGCGGCCGTGGTACGGGCGGCGGGAGCGGTGGTGGCCGAATCCGACGACTACGCTGATCCACTCTCCAGCGTGGCATAGGGGCGGCGGCACAGCCCAACGACTCCGGGGTCATATGCGGCACAGCCCAACGACTCGAGGGTCATATAGCGTCTGCGTGTGACGGCTCCACGAGACTTGCCGCGGCTGACTCGCGCGTCTATCATGTACTTGTGTCGATAGCCCAGACAAGAACCAAGGCCACATCCGCGGCGGCGTCGCAGGAGCGCCACCCGGCGCGCGACGAGCTCGCGGCGCTTCGCGCTGCGCTGCGTTCGGCGGGGATCGACGAGCGCCGCTTCTCGGCGGTCGCCATCGCTGCGGTCCGGGATGCTCGGCCGTCAGGGATCGCCGATCCGGCCTCCCAGATGGCCGAACACGAGCGCAGGCTCCTCGACGCGGGTGGCCTCGACCTCTCGCCGCGTCGGAGCAGCGAACCCGATCCGGTGGCCGCCACCATCGCTCGATACGCGGCGCTCCTTGCTGACTCCGCCGACGTGCTTGAGGTGTCCGGGCGCCTCGGTGTCACCCCCGCACGCATCCGGCAACGCGCCACGGAGCGGACGCTGTTCGCGATCAGGGAAGGGGAGGAGTGGCGGTTCCCGCGCGCACAGTTCGACGGGGACCGGCAGGTCCGCGGTCTGTCGGCTGTCGTGACCGCGCTGCCGGAGGATCTGCATCCGGTCGACGCATGGTCCTTCCTGACCGCAGCGAGCTCGGACCTCGAGCTCGGCGATTCGCTCGTTTCGCCCCTGGACTGGCTTCGATCCGGCGGGGCGCCCGAGCCGGTGGTGGCCCTCGCCCGCGACCTGTAGTCCGCACCCGTGGCCAAGCTCCCACTGCCACCCGAGCGCCTGCCGCTCCTGCGGGCCCGCGACATCCACCGACTCCCCACAGGAACGACCACCTGGCGCATCTATCGGGCGGGTGGCCGCCATCCATCGACCTGGTCGGCGTTCCGACGGTACGGGCCACTCGCCACCGGCCGCTTCGACCCCCATCCTCGGCCTCCGCACGACGACCCGGCTCACGGGATCATCTACGCCGCGCTGGACATCATCGCCACGGTCGCGGAAGTCTTCCAGGAGACGCGGATCATCGACCGCACCTGGGGCGAGCCGTGGCTCGCGGGGTTCGAGCTGCACCGGGAGGTGCCGTTGCTCGATCTCACCGGTGCATGGCCGACTCGGGCGGGTGCCAGCCAGGCGCTGTCGACGGGGCGGCGTGACATCGCCCGGGCATGGAGCCGAGCGATCCGGGCAGCGTATCCGTCGATCCAGGGGCTGCTCTATCGATCATCCATGGCCGGAGGCTCGCGGAACCTCGCGCTCTTCGAGGTGGTCGAGGACGCGATGCCGAGTCACCCGAGCCTCCACATCCCGCTGGTGCACCCGGGGCTCGACCTCCCGCTTCGACGACTCGCAGACGACCTGGGCTACGGCCTTCGCTGACCGTCACGCTTCGTGGAAGGGCGCGCTACGATCTCGGTCAAGCGCGGAGGGTCACGAGATGCGGGTCGCATTCGCGGCGGACGATGAGAGCGAGACCACCCGAGCGGTCCAGACATGGCTCGCCGACCACGTCGAGCTGATCGCGGTCGAAGGCGGCCCTGCATGGCCGGGCATCGGAGCAGCGGTCGGGAGAGCGGTCGCAGACGGGACCGTCGACTACGGTGTCGTGATGTGCTGGACCGGGACCGGCGTGGCCATGGCTGCGAACAAGGTGCCGGGAGTCCGCTGCGCCCTCGGATGGGAGCCGTGGATCGCCCGAGTCGCACGGCTCTGGAACGACGCGAACGTACTGGCGATGAGTCTCAAGCGACTTGCGCCGGAGGTGGCGGTCGAGATCGTCGAGACCTTCCTGGGCACGCCCGACCCTGACGCCGAAGCGCTGGACGAGGATGAGCGCGCCGCCATCGAGGCCTTGCGTGCCATGGACGGCCAGCCGCTTCGGCCGGATCGGATGCTCGGGGCGCTGCGCGGGCAGATCACCATGACGGAGGACTTCCTCGCGGATGATGCAGCCCTGGAGCGGTCGTTCGAGGGGGAGGGGTAGTCGTCCGCTGTCAGTCGTCCGCCGGCCGCAGCGAGGCGAGCAACCGGAACACGGGCATCGCCGCCGCGAATGCCTCAGCGAGTGTGTCGGGCAGGGTGGAGGAGAGGACCTCCTCGTCCGAGAGCGGTCGCCCGAACACGACGTCGCGCATCCGGAGCAGCTCGGCATCGGGATGGTCCGCGGGGTAGCCCGGCGGCATCCGCTTGAACGGCTCGTGGCTGGTGACCTGCCCGAACATCGCAGCGAACGCGGGCTCCTCGATCGCCGCGTGGACCTCCTCGGGAGCATCCGCCACCCGGCGTCGCCACGCGTCGAGCATGGCCCGCTCGGGCATGAACATGCCGCCGCCGACGTACATGCTGCCGGGCTCGAAGTGGAAGTACCCGCCCGCCCCGTGCGACCGCTCGGCGAAGGGCGACTCGTCGCCGGTCCACGTGAAGCGCGCCGCCTGATGGGTCTTGTACGGCGACTTGTCCTTGGAGAACCGGGTGTCCCGGTGGATCCGGAAGATCGACCGCCTGGGGTCGGCCAGGAGCGGCAACCCACGCGCATCGAATCGCACCGCCAGCGCCTCGACCAGTCGCTCGAACGGCTCGCGGATCAGCTCCTCGAAGTCAGCCTTGCGCGGCTGGAACCAGGCACGCTCGTTGTGCTCGGCGAGGTCCGCCATGAACTGGATGGCGTCGGGCCGGAAGCCGTCGAACGCGCTGGTCTGCGACATGCCCGGAGTATGCCCCCGTCATCCCGCCTCGGACTCGCGCCAGGGTCCCACGCCGTAGATGCGTTCCACCGACACGTGGAACAGCCAGCCAGCGGGCGCATCGCGCGCCGGGAACATGGCACCTGGGCCGAGATACGCCGGCGCGATCCGGTCCATGAAGGGGAGTGCCCCACCCTCCGTCACGCGGGCGACACCATCGATCACGAGGTACGGCCACAGGCCGGGACCGGCATGCTCGTTCGCCTGGAAGGACAGCGTGACCCTCGGGTCCGCCATCAGGTCCCGCACCTTGTGCGGCGAGTAGAACGTGGAGAACACCACCTCGTCCCCCTCGACACCCACCCACGAGAGGGTCACATGGAGACGGTCATCGGCGTGCCGAAGCACCACATGGGCGAGGGGACCGGTGGCCAGGAAGTCACGAACGGCGTCAGGGATGCGCATGACGGACAAGATACCCTCGTACAGTACGCATCGATGAGCCGCCGTCTCCAAATCCTGCTCCCGGACCACGTCCAACAGGACGTCCGAGTCGCCGCGCGCCGTCGACACCTCTCGACCAGCGCGTGGGTCCGCGAAGCGATCGAACGCCACCTCCTCACCGATCGGCCCGGGCTCGACCCCTTGGATCGTCTCGCGGCCCTTGGCGCGCCCACCGCGGATATCGATCAGATGCTGACGGAGATGGCCGCAGGTCGGCGCGACGACGGCTGATCCTGGAGATCGGTATCCGCATGATCGCCACCGTGGACCCGGTGCGCATCGCGGGACCCCGCGGCCTCAGGTTGGCCTGGGAGGGTGGGGGAGTCCGCCGACCATGGGCAGCACGCCGCCGATCCGGCCATGGTGATAGGTCAGCAGGCCTTCCTGGACCAGGCGCGCCAACTCATCGGGGTCTGCCCGTTCCAGGTCGCCTGTCGCGCCGAGGACACAGCTCCCCATCTCGCCGGGCGGCAACAGACCCACGACGCGCCGGGCGTCAGCGAGCATCCCATGCCAGCGCCGACCCAACGTGGCTGCATCCGGCGGATCACCCTCGTACGCGAGCTCGGCCACCTCATCGGCGGCGTATCGAGCCGAGCGAGCCGCGGCGTCCAGGATGGCACCGGGCGCGAAGCCCGGGTCCTTGGCACACGCCGCCCACGCGAGGTAGCCGAGCGGCTGGATATGCGCGTCGCTCTCGATCACATCCACCCAATCGCGGACCTCGAGCCGTCCCACGAGCGCCAGTACCTTGTTGGTGGCGAGGTCGAACGGATGGAGCACCAGCCCGAAGTCCGGATGCGCCACGAGCGGGAAGAATCGGAAGGCACTGTCACGCGCCCACTCGACGCGCACCCCACCCTCGGTCGAAGCGACATGGGCTTCGATGAACGTCGGCCGCTCCCGCACGATCTCCACATCGAACCCACTCGCCTCGAGCAGGCGGCGGTCCGCCTGCCAGCTCACCATGAGGGCCTCGTCCGTGTCGTGGAACAGGTCGATGTCCCGCGAGATACGCATCGCGCCGATCGCCTCGTTGAGCGCCACCGCACCCGCGACGTAGCTCTCGCCAGACTCGACGCGCGTCCGTGCTAGGAGTCGACAGATCCGGCGCTGGAGCTCGGTGAGAACCATCGTCTCAGGGTAGCGGATCGAGCAACGGTCTCGACATCGCCACGCTCCTCGATCCGACGCAGGGCGCGGACGCGCGCCCGGTCGTCCCGGGGATACCAGTCCGATCGGAGGTACCAGAAGCATCGCGACCGCTGTTCGTCGATGAGTCGATCGACCGCCTCGACCATCGAGCGACGTTCCGAGGCATCGATGCGTGTCACGAACCGAGTGTATGCGACCTCGGTCGGGGCTCTCAAGACTCCAGGGGCTCCGAGGGGAGGACCTCAGCGGGAGGAGGTCGCGAGGTCACTCACCCTCGAGTCCCACCGTATCACACTTCCGATAATCGAAGTTATGTAACAGGTCAGTTCCACGGAGGTGCGGTTGCCAGAAACGCGTGCTGTTGTCGCCAGGGATACACAGGAGGAGGTACCGATGTCTCGCCGACGCCCCTGCCGAGCGGGCCTCCTGCATCGGATATGTCGTGGCCACTGGCCGGAGTTCGCCCGCATCTACCTCGTCGGCCCCGAAGCGGCGACGCTCTGCCTGGTCTGCGTGCGCGCGGAGCGCGATGCCCATCGACTGGTCGACGGATCGGACGCTCGCGCCCGGTGAGTGGGCTGTCGACGTGTCGTTATGCGCCTGGGTCTGCATCAGCACCCTCCGCACCCTCCAGGAACGGGTCGACGATGGTGACGCCGTCGATCGCGCGGCCGTGCTGGAGGTCCTCCGTCAGCAGTCGATCGCACCCGGCGGTTCGGGCCGCGACCAGCAGCAGCGCATCCCAGTAGGACAGCTGCCAGGACTGTGCTCCGGCGATCGCCTCGTCCACCAGCCGGTCGCCGATCGGTACGACCCGTTGTCGCCGCATGTCCCGGACATAGGCCTGCGCATCCGCATGGAGCAGCGGTCGGGCCAGCTTGCGGGTGGCCGTGACATAGAACTCGCCCAGGACCTGCGCCGAGACGACGATCCCGACAGCCATCTCGGCCTGGATGGCCGCCTTGGCACGGAGTTGCTTCGTCGGTTCTGCCTCGTCGACCGCGTAGACCCACACGTTCGTGTCGATGAAGGCACCACTCACAGGTCGTACAGGTCCTCACGTCGCCACGTGCGACCTTCCGGGCCACTGCTCGCGTGGGTGTGCTGTGTCCGTTCCAGGAACTCCCGCATCGCCGCGCGGGCGTCGTCCTCACCCGCGTAGCTCGCCAGGTACTCGGCGACGAGCGCATTCACGGACGTGCCCTGTTCGAGGGCCCGGATCCGCGCCCGCTTGAGGACCTCGGCATCGATCGTGACGGTCAGGTTCGCCATCGTGACCTCGTGCTACACGACATCAGTGTAGCACGAGGCACTGGAGCCGATGACCTCCACCGCCACGGATCCGAGCGCCGCACCGGACCCAGCGCGCTTCAGTCGTCCTCGGAAGGGAGCACCTGGCTGAGCTCGATCAGGTGGCCGTCCGGGTCCTGGAGGAAGCACCGGATCTCGCCGCCCCACGACGGCTCGGTGGGTGGTGCGAGGAACCGGACCCCTCGTGCTGCGAGCGCTGCATACGTCGCGTGACAGTCGGCCACGTCGATGACGACCTCGCCCGTCCCCAGGTGGATCGAGGCTGGGGGTGCGAGATCCACGCTGAGCCGGTCCTCGACCCCGCTGGTCGGGGTGGCGAGGTGGAGCGCCCCACCGGCGAGCGCGAGGCGCGCGTATTCGTCCCATCGAACGACGACGGTGGCACCCAGGCCACGATAGAAGTCCAGGGAGCGGTCCAGGTCGGCCACCACCAGCAGTGGCGCGACCACTGCACCAGGCTCGGGAAAGCCCGGTCCTTCGTCACTCATGATCGATCCCCCATACGGAAACATTCGCAGGGCAGGACCCTGCACGGTCGCATCCCTCGCCTGACGTGATCCGCGATCCCCTGGTCCAGCTGTCTGCCGGGCATCGCGGCACCGTTCAGGCGGGCTCGGTCATGACCTCGACCAGGCGGTCCAGCTCATCGTCCATGAGCCCGCCGGAGCGCAGCAGGGTCCGCGCGCCGCCATGACGTGTCTCAAGGTGGTCGAGCACGGCCTCCATGTACTCGGGCGGGCTCTCGGTCTCCACCGAACCGTTGCGCCAGTCGACGAGATGGGGATCCTCGCTGGGCCATGCGAACATGCCCGAGGACCACGCGTAGTCCTGGACGATGACATCCCGTGGCACACCGACCGCGGCAAGCACCAGCGCCACCGACACCCCGGTCCGATCCTTGCCCGCGGCACAGCCGATGACCGCGGGGATGCCCTCGTCGACGAGCAGCAGTCGCACGACCTCGATGAGCTGGCGTGCCCGCTCGTCGAGGATATGGCGATACATGCCCACGAGGCCCAGGTGCGGCGTCGGGTCGTCCGCGAGCAGCGGCACGCTCCGATACGTCACCTGCTCCGACCGGGCGAACACGGACGGTGCCGTCGCGAGCTCGGACGGCCAGCGCAGGTCGATCGCCTGGCGCAGCCCGAGCGCGACGAGCTGCTCCTGCGAGGTGTCCGGCAGCAGGTCGAGGGAGTCGGTGCGCAGGAGCGTCCGCCAGCGGGTCACCCGCCCGAGGCTGGTCGGATAGCCACCGACATCGCGCAGGTTGCGCGTGCCGGGCAACGGCAGATGGCGATCGGGATGGTCGAGCACGGGAGCGACGGGGGAGCGGACGGTCATGTGCCCAGCGTACGACGGGTGACCGGTCCGCGTCCGGCGCAGGCTGCAGCACCCTCCGGATGCGACGCCGCGAGCGCTCGGCGAGCCGGGTCCCCTGCCCCGCCTCCTGGGCGAACGACGATCCGCGATCGAGGCCGCCGAACACTCGGTCGCGTCGCGCTCGGCCGCGTGGCATCCTTGCGCACCATGACCCAGCCTATCCTCCCGCTCCCGCCCGGATCACGACCGGGCGTCCGTCGTGGCTCGCCGGTCTGCGCGCTGCTCGCGGCGGTCATCGCCACCCTGCTCCTCGCCACGACGACGCTCGCCCAGGTGCCCGATGGCACGTGGCGCTTCCAGCGGACCGCCTTTCGCGATCCTGCAGCCAGCGACCAGGAGGCGATCGTGATGCTCCTGCCGGAGGGCTGGACCGCCCAGGGTGGCGTGCAGTGGCTGCCCACGTGGGCCCGTATCGCGTTCCTGTACACGCATGTCGAGGATCCCTCCACGGGCATCACCATGGACTGGCTGCCGATCCAGGACTTCATGTACTTCGATGCCCAGGGCTTCCAGATCGGCATCGGTGACAACTACCAGGGCAAGGCCTACGTGCCGCCCATCACGGACCCCGTGGACTTCGTGGCCCAGTTCTGGGCACCCACGGTGCTCACGCACCTCCAGGGTCTGCGACCGGTGAGCGTCACCCAGCAGCCACGTGTCGCCCAGGAGTTCCTGACCGGCTTCGGGGGACCGGGCGAGGCCTATGCCTACACGCTCCGGTACCAGTTCGACGATGACGGCACCCCATGGGAGCAGGACGTCCACTTCGCGCTGCTGTACTCCCAGGCGAACGGCATCACCTCGTGGTTCGTCAACTTCGCGTATGCGGTCGCGGGTCCCCGGGGCGCGATCGACGAGCAGGAGGCACTCCTGTCGACGATCATCGCGAGTCGCATCACGACGCCCGAGTGGGAGGCGACCTATCGCCTCGTCAAGCAGCTGTTCTACCAGGGCATCCAGCAGCAGATGGCCGACACGGCACGCTTCGGTGAGCTCCTCCGGCAGTACCGCGCGGAATCACAGGCCCTCTGGCAGCAGGTGACCCAGGAGCGCCAGGAGCAGGCCGACCGCCAGGCCCAGTACGTCCAGGAGATCCTGGGTGGCGTGGGGAGCTACAAGGACCCGGTGACCGGCCGGATCGTCCAGCTTCCCAGCGGCCGTGACCAGTGGGTCAACCGGAACGGTGAGTACCTGTCATCGGATGACCCGGGCTTCGACCCGAATACGGTGGACGGCCAGGACTGGCAGCGCATGGAAGCCCACCGCCACTGACGCGCCGGTCCCGGTCGCCGGGCCGCGTCAGGCCCGGATCACTCGGGCTCGCTGGATGCCTCGGCGTGCGGCGCTGCCGTCGGCTCGGCCGCCTGCGGCTCGAGGGCGCACCAGATGACCGCCGGTCGACGCGCGGCGAGCGCTTCGCGGAGCGCCGGCTCGAACGCGGCATCGTCGGTGACCCGGAAGGCCAGCGCGCCGCAGGCCTCGCCCACGGCCGCCGCATCGATGGGCCCGAGCTCGCTCGCGAGGCGTGGCTGACCGACCCGGTCCTGGTGGGCGCGGATGGCGCCGAAGGCCCGGTCATCGAGCACGATGATGATGGGCCGGGCACCTTCACGGACCGCGGTCTCGAGCTCCGCCATGGATGCCGCGAAGCCGCCATCGCCGCACACCGCGACGGTCGGGCGGTCGGGATGCACGATGGATGCCGCAATGGCCGCCGGGATGGCGTAGCCGAGCGCATCGCTGGTCGTGGCGAGGGCGGTCCCCGGTCGCGGGAAGCGATACGTGGCCGCCACGGCACCCACCGCGGCACCCGTGTCCAGGGCCACGATCGTGGTCGCGGGCAGTGCCGCCTGGAGGGTCGCCGACACGTGGGCGGCGTGGACCCCCGGCGCATCCGCTGCGAGCGTCACCGGCTCGGTCGCGGCCAGCCACGCCGTCCGGTCGGCGTCCCGGGCTGCGAGCCGTTGCTCGCGGTTGGCGGCGTCCAGCACCTTGCCTCGCAGGTCGGCCGCGACCAGGTCCAGGAACCGGCTGATGTCCGCCGTGATGGTGATGTCCGGTGCGCGCAGCCCTCGTGCAGCGACACGCGGCTCGAGACCCACCTGGATGAAGGTCTGCGCGGGCGTCGGCAGTCGATAGCCGTTGGTGGTGGCCTCGTCGAGCCTGGCGCCCAGCACGAGCACCACGTCCGCCTCCTCCAGCCGGCGTCGCACCACCCGAGGGCTGCCGGGACCCGTGACACCGACGTACGCCGGATGGTCCGCGGGCACGACGTCCGCGCGACGCCACGCGGCGATGATGGGCACCCCGAGCTCGTCCGCGAGCGCCACGAGTCGCTTGCTGGCACGCGCGCGGAGCACCCCGCCGCCGGCCAGGATGACACCCCGATGCGAGGCCGCCAGCGCCTTGACCGCGCGCTTCACCGCGTCCCGGTCGGTCGTGGGCACGGTCGCTGCGGACACGGGCGGCGGGTCCTGGGAGAGGCGCATCGCCAGGAGGTCCTCCGGGATCGCGAGCAGGATGGGACCCGGCCGGCCACTCGCGAGCTGACGCATCGCCTCACCGAGGACCCGTCCGGCATCACCCGGTCGCTCCAGCTCCACGGACCAGCTGGCCAGCGCGCCGATGCCGTTCGCGAGGTCCGACTCCCCCACCGCGCCCCGACCGCGATGCTCCCGCCGCACGTCACCCACGACCGCCACGAGCGGCACCGAGTCCTGGCGGGCCACGTGGATACCGACGGCCGCGCCGGCGGCGCCTGGCGTCCGGCCCACCACGACCACCTGGGGGCGGCCCGTGAGCTGCGCGGTCGCCGCCGCCATCACCGAGGCCGCAGCCGGATGACGGGTCGCGACGACGCGGATCCCCCCGTCCGAGAGCGCGCCCAGGAGCGGCAGGACGCCATCGCTGGGCACCGTGAACGCGACGCGCGCGCCTGCCTCGTGGAGCCGCTGGGCGACGAGCTGGGCGATCGTGGGACGTGGCGCCGATGGGGCGGCAGGCTCGGCCGCCGCGACCGGGTCCGCGTCGTCTGGAGGCGCGGTCGATGTGGTCGACTCAGGCCCGGCGACCGCAGGGGCGTCGGGCTCGGCCGGGGCGGCAGGCTCGGCTGCGGTGGCAGCGTCATCGGCGACCGGCTCGGTTCCGGCGGCCGGAGCGGCAGGCTCGGCCAGAGTGTCCTCGGTGGCCAGCGTGCCCGGTTCGACCTCGGCGGCCAGGTCGGCTGCGGCGGCTCGGTCCTCGGCGCCTGCGGTCGGTTCGATCCCGGCGGCAGGCTCCTTGGCGGCGATCGGCTCGGCCTCGGCGGCCGGTCCGATCTCGGCGGCAGGCTCGACCGCTCCGTCGGCGGTCGGTCCGGCGTCCGCGTCGATCAGGGGATCGCCACCGAGTTCCAGATCATCACCAGGATCACCAGGACCGCGATCAGGCCCAGGCCCAGGCGCACCCAGGGACTCGTCTCCATGGTCCACCTCAGCGGTAGTTCTGGAACTGGAGCGCCACGGGATACTCGTCCGCATCCTCCCGCAGCCGCGTGATGACCTTCTGGAGCTCATCCTTGCTCTTGCTGGTCACGCGGACCGCGTCCCCCTGGATCTGGCCCTTGACCTTCGGATGGTCGTCCCGCAGCAGCTTGGTGATGCGCTTGGCGACATCCTCCGGCAGGCCCTTCCGAAGCCCGATGCGCTGCCGCAGCAGGTTGCCGCCGGCGGGCTCCAGCTTGCCCCAGTCGAAGACCTTGAGCGAGAGACCCCGTCGGACGGCCTTCGACTCGATGAGGTCCTTGAGCGCCTGCGCCCGCAGCTCCGAGTCCACCGTCAGGGTGATCTCGTCCTTGCCCAGCTCCACGTCCGCCGTGGCACCCTTGAAGTCATACCGGCTCGTCACCTCGCGCCGGACCTGGTCGAGCGCGTTCACCAGCTCCTGGCGATCGTAGTCGCTCACGACATCGAAGGACGCGTCACCCGCCATGGGTCGCTCCGGGGTCGGCGTCCCCTTCGGCCTGGACGGACGAGTCGATCCCGACATCCCGGGTGAGGGTCCACTCGCGCATGCGCGCGATGAGGCCCGCGTCATCCAGCTCGATGGTCAGGAAGCCACGCTGTCGGATCCGATGCGCGTCCGAGCGGCGGGTATAGGCACCGTGCCAGCGGGCCAGGACGGTCGTCCCGACGGCCCAGACCTGCTCGGCGTCCATCTCCACGTTGACACGTGTCGCCGCGGCATCGTTCCAGGCGGCACGGATGGCGTTGGCACCGACGAGCGGCTCCTCGAACGGGTCGCCACGCAGCTCGGCATCCTCGCGGAACTGGGCGAGCGCCAGGTCCACGTCACGCTGCTCGGCCGCACGCTTGAGGCGTGCCAGGAGATCCTGCCCGTCACCGGGCGTCAGGTTGGGCATGCGCGCATCGTACCAATCCGCCGAGCGGGCCGGGCACCGTGGTCTCAGCCGCCCTCGGACAGGAGTGTCACCAGCCGTTCCGCGATGACATACGAACGCCCGCCGCCCATGACCAGTACCACGTCCCCGGGTCGCACGCGTGCGGCGAGATGCTCCGCGGTGACCTCCACCGAGCCCGGTGCCGTGGCCGTCCGGGTCGTGCGCGCACCGATCGCCTCCGCGAGCGCTGCGGCCGAGGTGATGGTGGTGTCCGGGTCGCGGCCCGCCCAGATGTCCGCGATGACCGCATGGTCCGCCGTCGCGAGGACGTCCGCGAACGCCGGCACCATGGCCGCGGTCCGGTGATACGTGAGCGGCTCGTACACCGCCCACACGGGCCGACCGGGGTACGTCTCGCGGACGGCCGCGAGGGTCGCGGCGATGGCCGTCGGGTGATGCCCGTAGTCGTCGAGCACCAGCACGCCCCGCGGCTCGCCCTTCACCTCCATCCGTCGACCGACCCCTCGGAATCCACCCAGGTGCGCCGCCAGCTCCTCGGCGGTGAGACCCGCCTCCAGCGCCGCGGCGGCGACACACAGCGCGTTCGCCGCGTTGTGGCGACCGGGCAGCGCAAGGGCGACTTCCAGCGGGCCCGACGCACCCGCCGCCGTCAGCGCCGGCCCATCGAGCACCAGTCGCGCACCCGGCAGCGACCGACCGACGAGGTCGAGCCCGTCCTCCGGCCTCGATGTGTGCCCGCTGGACGGATCCCCGTCATCCAGGAGCCCGACCCGGACCACCCGGCGGACGCCCATCGCGCCGACCGGGAGCCGCTCCACCAGCCGTGCGACGCCGCGATCGGCGACGTTCGCGACCACGACCCGCTCCTGCGCACCCGGCGCCAGGAGCCAGTCCCGGAACGTGTCCAGCACGGCGTCCTCGTCGAGGAACACGTCCGGGTGATCCCACTCAGCGTTGAGCAGCACCGCGATGTCCGGCCGGTACGCATCGAAGTTGCCCGCGTACTCGTCCGCCTCCACCACGAACGCCGAGCCCCTCCCCCAGCGCGCCGTGGCGGGCGGTCCATCCGTCAGCTCCGGTGCCAGCAGGGCGCCCACGAACGCCCCTGGATCGCGACCGGCGGCCGTGAGCAGCGCCACCAGCCAGCCGGCGCTCGTGGACTTGCCGTGGGTCCCCGCGACCGCGATCAGCCGACCACCCTGCGACGCGGCGGCGTCCGCCACGACCTGCTGCCACGCCTCCAGGCGGAGCCCCGCCGCCTGCGCGGCCTGCAACTCCGGATGGTCCGGCGCCACGGCGGTGAGCGCCTTGGTCACCGCGACCCGGTCCACCAGCGCCTGACCGTCACGGGCGACGTGCGCCGGGTCATGGTGGTCCGCGACGGCCACATCGAGCGCGTCCAGCGCGGCCGTGTACGGGGACGGCGCGCCCGGGTCGCAACCGGTCACCACGGCACCCGCGCGTGCCGCGAGCCAGGCCGCGGCCGATGCGCCGGCGCCCGCTGCTCCCACCACGTGGATCCGGCTGCCGGACGTGATGGGCCTGGCCGCACGAGCCGCCTCCAGCCCTGCGCCGATCTGCGCGGCGGTGCGGGTCACGTCGACCCGGTCGTGGTCGTCGGGGGTCCGGCAGCGGAGGTGGGTGATCCGGCCGCGGTCGTCGGTGACGCGGTCGCCGGAGCGGCCGGCAGCCATCCCAGGAGCAGCCGCAGCACGAGGCCCGCGCTCGCGCGCTTGTTGGCGCTCCGGTCCCCATCCCAGACGGCTCGCCGGACCACGGTCCGCGCCCCGTCCGCGACGGCGACGTACACCAACCCGACCGGCTTGGTGGGCGTGGCACCCGTGGGTCCTGCGATCCCCGTGACCGCGACGCCGATGTCCCCGCCGAACCGCTCCCGGGCGCCATCCGCGAGCGATGCCGCCACCTCACCGGACACCGCACCATGTGCTGCGAGCAGCGCTGCCGGCACATCGGTGAGGCCCCGCTTGAGGGCATCGCTGTAGACCACGGCACCACCCAGGTACCACGCGCTGGACCCGGGGATCTCCGTCAGCAGATGGCCCACCAGGCCACCCGTGCAGGACTCGGCGGTGACGATCGTGCGGCCCGCTGCGGCGGCTCGTGCGCCCACCTCGGCCGCGAGCCCGAGTAGGGCGGGCATGTCATCGAGCGCGCGGTCCCTGCCAGCCGGGTCGCCGGCCACGCTCACCGCCCCTGGAGACGTGTGGGCGCCTTGCCCTTGTCGACACGCCAGACACCCACGCCGATCGTGGGGCCCAGCTGCTCCGGTCGAGCGCCCTGGACACCCACCAGCGTGTTGCGTTCCACGCCGGTCCTCACGATGACCGACTCCCGGGCGCGCACGATGCGGCGATCGCCGTCGGACATGACCCCGCCCGCGTCGAGGACGCGACCATCCACGGTCACCTGGATCCAGGCGCGTCGCCCCTGCTTGACGGCGACCTCCACGACGAAGCCCTGGTAGTCCACCTCCACCGACCGCGTGAGGGTGGTGCTCGAGAGGCTGTCGGTCGCCACCGTCTCCACGGTGACCGCCCAGCGTCCGGGTGCCAGCGCGATGTCTCGCGAGAACGCGCCGCGCCGGACGTCCACCTGCACCGTGCCGGGGTTGCCGGGCCGCTTGCCGCTGCCTTCCCAGGTGGCCGAGATGCGCACCGCCCTGGCGTCCGTGCGGCCCTTGACGGTGACCGCCGGATCCTTCGAGGTGGACCGCTCCCCCGGCGAGCTGAGCTCCAGCTGCGCGGCATCCGCGGCGGGTGAGCCGGAGACCTCCGGCACGGCGGACGCGCCCGGCTCGAGCGACGCGTCCACGGGTGCGATGGTCGGCTCGACACCCGGGACGATCACGGGCGCGGTGGGTGCCGGAGTGGGCGCCGGCATCGACGCCTCGGGCACCGCGACGACCACCATCACCTGGCGGGGCGGCGCGTCACGGCCCGTCTCCGGGTCTCGGGTGACGAGCGTGAAGTCGTTCTGCCCGCGACGGACCGTGAGGTCCATCGCCCAGATCCCCTCGTCGTTGGCGACCGTGCTGCCCGCGGGCCTGCCGGAGCCATCGGTCGCGTCCACCGTGGCCTGGACCGGCGCGTTGCCGCTGAGCGTCACCGTCGTGGATCCCAGGGGCAGCTGGATGTACGCCGGCACCGACAACGACAGCTCGGGTGTCTGCGAGAAGCGGGTCAGCTGGAGCGCGACATAGCCCAGGAAGCCGACGACCACGAGGCTCAGGACCACCGCCACGAGCACGCCCGGCGTGAAGGTCAGCCCTCGTCGCGGGTCCGCGAGCGGTTGGGGGGGCACGCCGACGGCGGCGGTCGCGGCGACCCGCTGGCCCGGGTCCTGCTCCTCGTGCCATCGCTCGAGGGCCTCGACCGGGTCGAGGCCCAGGTACGTGGCGTAGT
Source organism: Chloroflexota bacterium (assembly GCA_019637815.1). GTDB lineage: Bacteria > Chloroflexota > Limnocylindria > Limnocylindrales > CSP1-4 > JAFMJV01. The sequence continues at coordinate 109,768 of JAHBUZ010000003.1, read as the reverse complement.
TGCGCAGGAACCCCTTGACGTAGACCGAGCCCGGCAGCTCCGCGTAGTCCCCCGATTCGAGGGCGGCCAGATGGCGGGCCCGGATCTTGGTGTCCCGCTCCGCGCGATACAGGTCGACGCCCTTCTTCTCGCGGGCGGCATGCAGCAGGTCCCCGACGCCCGGCGCGGGCGTGGCGTCGACCGGCGCGCGGTCACGCCCAAGGCGTCGGCCGACGCGGATCTGCTGGCGAGCGGTCATGCCTTCGGTCGATCCCCTGATCCCTGCGGTGAGTCATTCCGGTCGCGCGCAGCGAGGGCCGTCCACCTCCCCGCGGCAGCCCTCAGTCTACGACGTCGCGCCAGTCCCGGCCGGCGGTGGATGGTCGGGTCCGGGGTGGTCGGATGGTCGGGTGACGATCGAGGTCAGCGACGACCGGATCGGTCGGTCCGGTGCCGTTCGGTGGGGTCCGCTGCGGGCGTGCCGGGCTCAGAGGTCGTCCATGTCCTCTGCGCCACGGATCCGATCCTCTCCCTGCCAGTCGATGACATGGCGGCGTCAAAGGTCGTCGACGTCCTCCGGACCACGCAACCAGTTTTCCGGGCCGTACACCTGGCGAGGCGTCGCGGGGTTGCGCGGATCCTGGGGCCCCACGATGCCCACGCGCTCCAGCTCGTCCATGAGCCGGCTCGCCCGGTTGAAGCCCACCTTCAGCTTGGTCTGCATCATCGACGTGCTCGCCTTGCCGGTCTGGAGCACCAGCTCCGCGGCGCGTGGCGTGAGCTCGTCCTCGGCGAGCTTGGCCAGCCAGCCGAACTGACCGCCGCCCTCCTCGCCGTCCTCGCCTGCACCCGCCAGCACATCCGGGTCATAGCTCGGGTCGGGCTCCTGCTCGCGCCAGACGTCGCACACGGCGCGCACCTCGGCATCGGACAGGAACACGCCCTGGAGCCGCACCGGCCGCGGTAGATCCGACGGCTGGTACAGCATGTCGCCCCGGCCGATGAGCTCCTCCGCACCCGGCGAATCGAGCACCGTCCGGCTGTCCACGTTGGAGGCCATCGCGAACGCGATACGGCTGGGCACGTTCGCCTTGATGAGACCGGTCACCACGTTGACGCTCGGCCGCTGCGTGGCCAGCACCAGGTGGATGCCCACCGCGCGCGCCTTCTGGGCGAGCTTGACGATGGGGTCCTCCACCTTGCGACCCTCGCGCATCATCAGGTCGGCGAGCTCGTCGATGACCAGCACGAGATACGGCATCCGCTCGTCCTCCTCGACGCGCGGACTGGCGTTGTAGGCGCCGATGTTGCGCTCGCCCTTGGCCGCGAGGACCTTGTAGCGGTCCTCCATCTGGCCGACCGCCCAGGCGAGCGCGGCACGTGCCTGGTTGGGCTCCATGATCACGGGTGCCTTGAGATGCGGCAGGTCCGCGTAGGCGGCCAGCTCCACGCGCTTGAGATCGACGAGCACCAGCTCCACCTCGCTGGGTGTGGCACGCATGAGCAGGCTCGTGATGAGCGCGTTGACACACACGCTCTTGCCGGAGCCCGTGGCACCCGCGATGAGCAGGTGCGGCATCCGCGCGAGGTCCACTGCGTAGGCCTTGCCGGAGACGTCCCGACCCAGGGCGAAGGTCAGCTTGCTGGTCGCCTGGTCCATCCGGGCGTCCTCGAACAGGCGCCGGAAGCCGACGGTCTCGGGGGCATGGTTGGGGATCTCGATGCCCACCACGTCCTTGCCCGGGATGGGCGCCTCGATGCGGATGGAGCGCGCCGCGAGGGCCATCGCAAGGTCGTCGGACAGCCCTTCGATGCGCGACACCTTGACCCGCACGTCCGGCTTGACCTCGTACTGGGTCACCACCGGGCCGCTGTTGGTGCCCACCACCTGGGCCGGGATCTGGAAGCTGCGCAGCTTCTCCTCGATGATCTGCTTGTTGCGCTCGTGGTCGACGCTCGCGCCGTTGCCGGGCGTGGCACCCAGGTCCAGGATGCCCACCGCGGGCAACTGCCACTCCCGGGGCGGCCTGGGCGCGACCTCGGTGTCGGGCGCCAGGACCCCCACGGCGCCGTCCGCGGTCGGAGCCATGACCCGTCCACCGGGAGCGCGCCCCGGGGCGGCGCCACCCGCGGGCGATGCGTCGCCGGGTCGGCCAGGTCCGGCCTTCCCACCGGTCCCGTTGGGCGCGGGCCCGGGTCCCGTCGGATCGAGGAGACCACCCGACCACACGGTCTGGCTGAGCGGGGCCGGGCTGGGCACCGGCGTGGGCAGGATGGGGATCGCTTCCGTCCGCTCACGCGGCGGTGCCGCGGGCGTGGCCGGCTCGGCGCGTGTCCGGGCCTTCGACCGTCCGGCGGGCACGGCCTCCAGGGATCCGTCGTCCTCGTCCTCGCGGACGCTCCGGGCGCGGGCCGCCTCGATGGTGGACCCCGTCAGGCTGGCCAGCACCCGTCCGCCGGTCGAGACCGGCTGGACGAGCGCCCGGAGGGTCATGTCGAACAGCAGCAGGATGCCCACCACGACCACGCCCACGAGCACCACGAAGGCGCCCGCCGACCCCACGAGGTCCGTCAGGGTCGATGCGAGCCACTCGCCGATGCCCCCGCCGCCCGCGCTCAGGTCCGCCCGCGAATCGCCACGTCCGGACAGGAGGTGGATGAGGCCCTCCCCCGCCAGGAAGACGAGCACACCGCCGAGCGCGATGGCGAGCCAGCCGTGGGAGATGCGTGGCGCTCGTTCCACGAGCACGCCCGCCACCACGAGCAGCACACCCAGGAGCCATGCGCCCTGGCCGAAGGTCGGTCGGAGGCTCTCGGTCACGAACGTGCCGAACACCCCCTGGCCGCCGAGCAGGAGCGCCACGAGCGTGATGCCACCCAGCACGATGAGCACCACGCCCACGATGGAGCGGATGGTGCCGGGCGCGAACAGCGGACCCCGGACCGTCTTCGGGGCGCTGGCGCTCGCGGTGCGCTTCGACCGGCTCGCGGGCCGCGCGGCACGCGGCTTGGCGCCGGAGCGACTCCCCGAGCTGCGGCTGGCGGGCATCAGACCTCCACGACCACGGGCATCACCATGGGACGCCGCCGGGTCTGCTCGTACAGATAGCGGGAGAGGCCGTCCTTGAGCTTCTCCTTGAGCAGTGCGATCTCGTTGATGCGGTCGATCCGGTCACCCGGACCCTCGAGCACGCGGGCGATGCGCTCCGTGGCGCCCGCGATGAGCGCCGCGTCCGGTGTCGCCACGAAGCCGTGCGTGACCACCTCCGGCTTGCCCACCAGGCGCCCGTTCTGCTTGTCCACGGTGACCACGACCAGGAACATCCCGTCGTTGGCGAGCGCGCGTCGGTCCCGCAGCACGACGTCACCGACCTCGCCCACGGTGAGACCGTCCACGAACACCATGCCGGCCTCCACCGGGTTGGCCCGACGCACGGTGCCGTCCGCGAAGAACTCCATGGGCTGGCCATTCTCGAGGATGAAGATGCCCTCCGGGGGCACACCCACCTCCGCTGCGATGCGGCCGTGTGCGACCTGCATCCGGAACTCCCCGTGGATGGGGATGAAGGTCTTCGGCCGGGTCAGGTTGAGCATCAGCTTCAGCTCCTCCTGGCTGGCGTGGCCCGAGACGTGTGCATGACGGATGGCATGGTAGTAGACGTTGGCACCCACCTTGAACAGGTTGTCGATGGTGCGCGCCACGTACTCCTCGTTGCCGGGGATGGGGCTCGCGCTCACGATGACCGTGTCGCCGGGCACGATCTCCACGAACCGGTGATCCCGGTTGGCCATCCGGGCAAGGCCCGCCATGGGCTCGCCCTGGGCACCCGTGGTCGCGATGCACATCTCGGCATCGGGGATGTCCCGCAACCGGTCCTTGGGGACCAGCTGCCCGGGGCCCGGATGGAGATAGCCGAGGTCGGTCGCGATGCGCGTGTTCTGCTCCATCGAGCGACCGATGACCGTCACCTTGCGACCGAACTCGCCGGCGGCATCGAACACCTGCTGGATACGCGCGATGTTCGACGCGAAGGTGGCCACGATGACCCGCCCGTCCAGCCCTTCCATGATGCCCCGGAAGGCCTCGCCCACGGTCCGCTCGGAGGGCGTGTAGCCGGGCGTCTCGGCGCGCGTGGAATCGGACATCAGGCACAGCACGCCCTCGGCGCCCAGGCGGGCCAGCTCGTGGAAGTCCGTGCCCTTGCCATCGACCGGGGTCTGGTCGAACTTGAAGTCTCCGGTGTGCACGACCGTGCCCACCGGCGTGTGGAGCGCGATGCCCATCGCATCCGGGATGGAGTGGCCGATCCGGAACGCGCGCGCCGAGAACGCGCCCAGCTCGATGGTCTGACCCGGATCGAACGGCAGCAGCGGGTTGTTGCGGAGCTTGTGCTCCTTGATCTTGTTGGCGAGCAGGCCACGCGCCAGCGTCGAGGCATAGACGGGCACGCCCGGGAACTCCGGCAGGACGTACGGCAGCGCCCCGACGTGGTCCTCGTGGGCGTGCGTGATGAGGAACGCCTTGACCTTGTGACGGCGCTCCTTGAGATAGGAGACGTCCGGGATGACGAGGTCGATGCCGAACATCTCCTCGTCCGGGAAGGCGAGACCGCAGTCGATGACGACGATCTCATCGTCGTACTCGAACACGGTCATGTTCTTGCCGATCTCCCCGACCCCGCCCAGCGGGATGATCCGCAGGGGTTCGGTGGAGGTGGGCGGTGCCTGGGTGACGGGGGCCTTGGCTGGCATCAGAAGAGTCGCATCTGGTCGGTCTCCGGCGATCGGTCGGGGGCGATGACGACCTCCAGGGTCGTCAGCTGGTCGAGATCCTCGAGGTCCTCGGGCGGGTCTGGTGCCGCCATCTCGGGCTCGATGGGGTCCACGGGGATCGGGTCGGTCATGGGAGCCGTCGCGGGCTCGGGCACCGGCGCGGGCTCGGGCGTCGGCACGAGCTCGGCGATCGGCTGGAGCTCGGGCGTGGCGGGCTCGGCGATCGGCTCGAGCGCGTCCGGCGGGGCCGTCGGTCCCGCAGCGGGCTCGTCGGCCTCGGGCGCCGGGCGTGCCGCGCGGGCATCGATGAGCGCCTGGGGGATCCGGGACATGTCGTCCCGCATCGTCTCCTTGAGGTTCGTGGCACGCAGCGCGGCGGCCGGGTGATACATCGCGACCGCTCGCGCCGCGCGTGCACCCGTGCCCGGATCCACCGGCCGGATCGTGCCGTGGACCTGGCTGATCTTGGCGCCGGGCATGAACGTGCCCAGCGAGAACCGGCCGAGCGTCACCACGAGCGCGGGGTCCAGCACCTCCAGCTGGCGGCGCAGGTACGGCGCGCAGGCGGCCATCTCGTCCGGTTCCGGGTCACGGTTGCCGGGCGGGCGGCACTTCACCACGTTCGTGATGAACACGTCGCGTCGTCGCCAGCCGACCGTCGTGATGAGCTCGTCGAGGAACCGACCCGCCGCGCCCACGAAGGGGCGGCCCTGCTGGTCCTCGTTCTGACCGGGCCCCTCCCCCACGAACACCACCTCGGTGTCCGGGCTGCCTTCACCGGGCACCGCGCGGGTACGCGTCGTCGCGAGGCGACACCGCTGACAGGTACGCACCTCGTCGGCGATGCGCGCGAGGGCGCCGCTGCGCTCCTCGGGCGTCACGCCGAGCGTGGCGACCGCGGTCCCGCCACGGTCCGGGAGGTCACGGGGCGGCCGTGGGTCACCCGACCGACGCGGCTCGCCGGGATGCCGGCAGCAGCCAGCCGCGCTCCACCACGATCTCCGCGAGCTGGACCGCGTTGGTCGCGGCGCCCTTGCGGATGTTGTCCGAGACACACCAGAAGGCGAGACCCCGGCCGTCATCGGTCGAGCTGTCCGAGCGCACCCGGCCCACGAAGATGTCATCCGAGCCTGCGGCATCGATGGCGAGCGGGTACCGGTTCGCCGCCAGGTCATCCACCACGACCACGCCCGGCACCGCCGCGAACAGCTCGCGGGCCCGCTGCGGGGTGATGGGCTCGCGCGTCTCCACGTGGACCGCCTCCGAGTGGGCGGACACCACCGGCACCCGGACGGCGGTGCAGGACACGCGCAGGTCGGGCAGATGGAGGATCTTGCGGCTCTCCGCGAGCACCTTCCACTCCTCCTTGGAGTAGCCGTCCTCGCGGAACACGTCGATATGGGGCAGCACGTTGAACGCGATCTGATGCGGATAGACGCTCGACTCGATGGGCTGGCCGGCAGCCCAGGCACGCGTCTGCTGCTCCAGCTCCGCGACCGCCTTGCCGCCCGTACCGCTCACGGACTGGTAGGTATCCACGATGACCCGCTCCAGGCCCACCGCGTCCCGGAGCGCCATGAGCAGGGGTACCAGCTGCATCGTGGAGCAGTTCGGGTTCGCGATGATGCCCTCGTGGAGCGCCAGGTCATCGGGATTCACCTGGGACACGACGAGCGGCACGGTCGGGTCCATGCGCCACTGCGAAGAGTTGTCGACCACGACGGCGCCCCGGCTGGCGGCCTCCGGCGCGAGCACGCGCGAGGTCTCGCCACCGGCCGAGAAGATGGCCACGTCCACGCCCTCGAAGGAATCGGGCGTGGCGACCTGGACCGGCCACTCACGACCACCGAAGGCGACCGTGCGGCCCTCTGCCCGCGACGCGAGGGGGCGCAGCTCTCCGACCGGGAAGCCGCGCTCACCGAGCACGGCGATCATGGTCCGCCCGACCAGACCGGTGGCGCCCACGACCGCGACGGTCAGGGGTCGCGTGGCGGCGACTGGCTGGGAGGGGGCGATCGCTTCGGTGACCATGGCGTCGGGCTTCCTATGGCTGGCGTGGACCGCTCGATGATACCGGTCCCGCGACCGGCCAGCCGAGACGACCCCGGAGCAGGCAGTGATCGCTCGCGCTCGCCTCGCAATCCAGCCGGCTCTCCAGCGGCACGAGGTCGGGCGAGACGAGCATGTGATCGATGCGCAGCAGCGCTGGGGTCACGACGCCCCGGAAGCGCAGCCGCCAGCCATGACCCAGTCCCTCCCCCACCGCCGCATGGACATCCTGGAGGCCCGCTGCGAGCGTCTCGAACGCCATCTCGCGGTCGGTGGTGTTGAGGTCGCCCATGAGCACGACGGGCAGGCCCTCGTCCATGCGCCGGTCGACCGCGTCCCGGAACGCGCCGAGCGCCGCGTCCCGCCGATCGGGCGAGAACGGCACGCCACCGAGGGCCAGCGGCAAGGGCGCGTGGACGACCAGGACGGCGAGCGATCGATCGGGCATCCGGACCACCGCATCGATGAGCGACACGCCCTCGAGCCCGGGCCGCGTCTCCAGCGGCCAGCTGGACAGGATGGCGAGGCTGCTCCGGTCGGGATCCGCACGGATCTCGCGATACGGGAACAGCCGGCGCAGGGTCGCGTCGCTCTCGAGTGCGCTCCCCCGCGCCGGGGTCACCTCCTGGAGCCCGATGACCGCCGGCGCCAGCGCGGCAAGCGATCCGAGGAGCCGTTCCGGCGGATCGTGGTCGAAGACGTAGGCGTTGTAGGTGACCACCGTCACCGAGGCAAGGTCGCTCGCGGCCGCGGCCCGATCGCGCGGCAGGAGGCCCGTCACCCGGGGCACGACCAGCATCGTGATGGCAAGGGCGCCGGTCAGCAGCAGGAGGGCCGACCGGCGTGATGCGAGGGGTGCCGCCATCGCCATGACGGCGGCGACCGGCAGGGCATACGGCAGACCGATGGCGGCCAGCGCCGGGACCCCACCACGCCCCGGTGCCACGACCATCCAGACGATGGCACCCATGGTCGCGACGCCTGCGACCATCGCGGCCGCCACGATCGTGTGGCGGACCCGCCGCAGGATGCGCTGCCCGGTCAGCGGGCCATGCGTCTCCGGGGCGCTGCCGGCCAGCGGGCCGTCAATCGCCCGCAGCGTCCGTGACGGCCCCGGTCACAGGGTCCCAGAGCTCCACGGATGACAGCGCGGTCCCGTTCCCATCACGACCCGCGATGATCAACACTCGTCCGTCCGCGAGGAGCGTGGCGGTGTGGTCCTGGCGCGGACGAGCGAGGCTGCCCGCGGGCCCGAACGTGCCGGTCACGGGACCCCAGACCTCTACCTCGACGACAGTGTCGGACGCGCCGGAGCCCGTCGTGCCGCCGACGATCAGCACGCGGCCGTCCAGCAGGAGCGTGGCCGTGTGCCCGAACCGAGCGACCGACAGGGTCCCGGCCGGCGCGAACACACCGGTCACGGGTTCCCACACCACGGCCGAGCCGCTGGCGCCCTCGCCCGGCACGTAACCGCCCACGATGAGCACGCGGCCGTCCAGCAGGAGCGTGGCCGTATGGCCGGAACGCGGGGCTGGCAGCGACCCGGTCAGCGTCGTCGTCCCCGTGGCCGGATCCCAGACCTCGGCGCTCGCGAGCGAGGGAGCGGTCGCGAGCGACGCCGTCGAGGGCGACGAGGCCGGGACCGACGAGGCCAGGGGCGACGAGTCGGCATCCGTCTGGCCGCCCACCATGACCACGCGACCGTCCGCCAGGAGCGTGGCCGTGTGGCCGGTGCGAGCCTCCAGCATCGAGCCCGTCGGCGTGGATGTGCCGGTCACGGGGTCCCACAGCTCCATCGTGTCCAGCGTGCCCTCCAGGCCGATGCCGCCGCTGATCAGCACCCGGCCGTCGGGCAGGAGGGTGGCGGCGTGCGCCGACCGCGGTGCCGTCAGCGGCTGCGCCGTCTGGAACCGGCCCGTCGTCGGGTCACGCAGCTCGGTGCTGCCGAGCGGCTCGCCGGCCGGACCATGACCGCCTGTCACGAGCACCCGCCCGTCCGGCAGGAGCGTGGCCGTGTGGCCGGTGCGAGCCTCGCGGAGCGGCCCCGCGTCCGTCGCGACACCCGCGACCGGGTCCCAGGTCTCGACCGACGCGCGAGGCACGCCGGCTCGTCCCGCGCCACCTGCCACGAGGACGGTCCCCTCCCCGAGCAACGTGGCCGTGTGGCCGGTGCGAGCCAGGCGGATCGCCCCATCGGGGGCCAGCGTCGGGCCTGGCGAGGCGACCGGCTCCGCTCCCCCGGGCTCCACGATCTCGGCACTCCGTCGCGCGGTCTCCCGGGAGTCATAGCCGCCTGCGACGAACACGCGACCGTCCCCGAGCAGGGTCGCAGTGTGATCCCAGCGTGCCTGACGCAGGTCGCCCGCGGCCGTGAACCCGCCGCTCGCGGCATCCCACGCCTCCATGGACGCGAGCGCCCTGGGCGCGCGCCAGCCGCCCGTCACGAGCACCCGGCCGTCGGGCAGGACCGTCGACCGGAACACCTCGCGCGCCGTGTCGAACGCACCAGCCGCGCTGAAGGCCCCGGACGTCGGGTCCCAGATCTCCGCCCGTGACACGGTCCGCTCCACGGCCGCGCCCCCGGCGATGAGCACGCGGCCGTCCGGCAGCAGGGACGCCGTGTGCCGGCTTCGAGCACGGGCGAGCGACCCGGTGCTCGTGGATCGCGCGGCGGCGGGGTCCAGGATCTCCGCGCTGGACAGGGGGCCGCTGGCATCATCCCCGCCCACGATGAGCACCCGCCCGTCCGGCAACAGGGTCGCGGTGTGGTGCATGCGCACCGTCCGGAGCCGTCCGGCACGGGTGGACGTACCGGTATCGGGATCCCACACCTCCACCGACCGCAGGATGTCCACATCGTCATCCAGGCCGCCAGCGATCAGCACCTTCCCATCCGGCAGGAGCGTCGCGGTGTGGGACTGGCGAGCATCGCGGAGCGCGCCGGTGCGCGTGAACGTGCCGGCGCCCGGATCGAACAGCGCCACGGACCGGAGCGCCGTGCCCCGCGACCCGATGCCGCCCACGAGGAGCACGCGGCCATCGGCCAGGAGCGTGGCGGTGTGGCCGGTGCGCGCCTCCGGCAGCGAGCCGACCGCCGAGGATGTCTCCGTCACGGGATCCCAGACCTCCGCGGACCGGAGCGGATCCAGCCCGTTCGCGTTCTGCTGACCGCCCGCGAGGAGCACCCGTCCGTCCTGGAGGAGCGTCGCAGTGTGTCCGGCGCGAGCGGCGGCCAGCCGGACGGATGTCCCCTGGGCGGATGTCGCGCCGGTCGACGCCACGATCGCGCTCGACCACGCCAGGACCACTCCCAGGATGATCGTCAGGCCCCGAGGTATGGATCGACCCTGCAGCACGTCGCCCCTCCGTCCGTCCGCGGCCGCCTCGCTGTGCCCCGTTGTGCGGGATAGTGCCAGCGCTTCCGGCCCTGACGCAACCCGGACCCATGACGCGACCCGACCACGATCGTCCTCCGCCGGACGAGCGACGACCCGCCCCTGGTCGGGACGGGTCGTCTGTCAGCTCGGTCCGTGGCGGCATCGCGCCGCCCGATGGATCAGGCGGGAGCCTTCGCCTGGTGTCGCTGCATGGCGGCCTTGCGGGACAGGTTGACGCGGCCCTGGCGGTCGATCTCGGTCACCACGACCATGATCTCATCACCGATCTGGACCACGTCCTCCACGGTCGGCACGTGGTAGTCGGCGAGCTCGCCGATGCGCACGAGGCCCTCCTTGCCGGGCAGGATCTCCACGAAGGCACCGAAGCCCATGATGCGCGTCACCTTGCCCAGGTAGAGCGCACCGATCTCCACCTCGCGGGTGATCGACTCGATCCAGGCGATCGCCTTCTTGGAGGCCTCGCCGTCGGCCGCGGCCACCTCGACGGTGCCGTCGTCCTCGACGTTGATCTCCGTGCCGGTCTCTTCCTGGATCTTGCGGATGGTCGCGCCACCCTTGCCGATGATGTCGCGGATCTTCTCGGGGTTGATGTGGATGGTGGTGATGCGCGGCGCGAACTCGCTCATCTCCTGGCGAGCCTGCGGCATCACGTCGACCATCTTGTCCAGGATGGACAGGCGGGCCACGCGGGCCTTCTCCAGGCCGGTGCGGATGATCGCCTCGTTGATGCCCTGGACCTTGATGTCCATCTGGAGCGCCGTGATGCCATCCCGGGTGCCGGTGACCTTGAAGTCCATGTCACCGAAGGCATCCTCCTTGCCGAGGATGTCCGTGAGCACCGCGAACCGGTCGCCCTCCGTGACCAGACCCATCGCCGCGCCGGCGACCGGGGCCTTGATGGGCACACCGGCATCCATGAGCGCGAGCGTGGAGCCGCAGGTGGAGGCCATCGAGGTCGAGCCATTGGACGTCACGCACTCGCTCACGAGGCGGATGACGTACGGGAACTCCTCGTGGCTCGGCAGCACTGGCAGGAGCGCCCGCTCGGCAAGCGCACCGTGGCCGATCTCGCGGCGGCCGGGCCCTCGCATGGGCTTGTTCTCACCGGTGCTGTAGGGCGGCATGTTGTAGTGGTGGAGGTAGCGCTTCGACTCCGCAGGGCCGATGGTGTCGATCCGCTGGACGTCCGAGCTGGGGCCCAGGGTCGCGACCGTGAGCGCCTGCGTGTCACCCCGCGTGAACAGACCCGAGCCATGCGCGCGCGGCACGAGCCCGACCTCCACCGAGATGGGCCGGATGGTCTCCGTGTCGCGGCCGTCCATGCGGATGCCCTCGGAGAGCACCAGCTCCCGCACGACCTTCTTGTGGACGAGCCCGGTCAGGCCCTTGGACAGGCCCGAGTCGATCTTGGCGGCCTCGAGCGCGGCGTCCGCCGCATCCCGATCGCCACCGTTGGCGCGCGAGCGGATCGAGGCCGCGATGGCCTCCTTGAGGCTCTTCACGCGGACGGGCAGGTCCTCGATGAGGCGCACGAGCAGCGCCGCAGTGGCCTCTGCATCCGGCAGCGCCCGATGGGTCGGCTCCGAGAGCGAGAAGAAGCGGCACAGGTCGGCGAGCTTGTACACGCCGAGGTCCGGGTAGGCGTCCCGGCTGAGGCTGAGCGTGTCCAGGTAGCGACCCTGCTCCACCTTGGCGGCGGCGACGGCTTTCACGAACGACAGGTCGAAGCCCACGTTGTGACCGACGAGCAGCGCATCACCCGCGAACGTCAGCAGCTCCGCGACGGCCTTGTCGGCGGTCGGGGCGCCCTTGACGTCCTTGTCCGTGAGGCCATGGAGCTGGTTGCCGACGATGGGCCGCTGCGGATCCACGAACGTCGACCAGCGGTCCTTGATGGCGCCCTGCTCCACCTTGACGGCACCGATCTCCACGATGCGGCCGAGCTTGGGGTCCACGCTCGTGGTCTCGAGGTCGAACACCACGAACGAGCGGCCGGCGGCGACGGCATCGGCGAACTGGAGCGTGGAGTCCGTGCCGGGCTCGATGAAGGGCGTCCGCTTGGTCTTGCCGACCTGTGCCCGAAGCTGCTCCTGGAGGTCGATGAGCGGCTGGAGCGAGCGGTGGCCGAACAGGATGGCCTCCGCCATCACGTCCTCGGTCAGGAGGTTCGCGCCGGCCTCGACCATCATGATCGCGTCACGGGTACCCGAGACGACCAGGTCGAGCTCGGACTCCTTGAGATCCTCGAAGGTCGGGTTGATGACGAACTGCCCGCCGATACGCCCGACGCGCACCGCGCCCACGGGGCCCAGGAACGGGATCTCGCTGATGGTCAGCGCTGCCGACGCGGCGACCGTACCGAGCACATCGGGGTCGTTCTCACGGTCGGTGGAGAGGACCGTCAGGACGACCTGGACGTCATCCTTGTAGCCCTCCGGGAACAGCGGCCGGATGGGCCGGTCGGTCAGCCGGGCGGCCAGGATGGCTGCCTCGGACGGTCGCGCCTCGCGCTTGATGAAGCCGCCCGGGATCTTGCCCGCGGCATACATCCGCTCCTCGAAGTCCACCGTGAGCGGGAAGAAGTCCAGCCCGGGACGGGGGTCCGAGCGGTTCGCCGTGCCCAGCACGAGGGTGTCGCCGTAGCGCACGGTGACAGAACCCCCGGCCAGTCGGGCCATGCGGCCCGTCTCGATGGTGAGGGTGCGACCGCCGAACTCGGCGGACAGGGTAGTGACCGGCATGTGTCCTCCACGCGGAGGGATGACGGACCTGTGCTGCGGCTGCCGATGGCAGCGCGTCTGCTATGACCGAGTGCAGCCCATCACGCGATGGGATCCTCGGCGTCGCTGGTCAGCGAGTGTCGCGCGACGGTCCCATGTGGCGGCCGTCGCCTGGCGTGCGCTAGCGGCGCAGGCCGAGCCGGCTGATGACGGCGCGATACCGGGCGTTGTCCTTGCGCATCAGGTACGCGAGGAGGCGGCGGCGCTGGCCGACGAGCTTGAGCAGGCCGCGCCGCGAGTGATGATCCTTCGGGAAGGCGCGCAGATGCTCCGTGAGACCCGTGATGCGCTCCGTCAGCAGAGCGATCTGGACCTCCGGGGAGCCGGTGTCACCCTCGTGGGTGGCATGCTCCGTGATGATGCCTTCCTTCGTTTCCCGCGTGAGCGGCACAGAGTCCTCCAACCATCCATTCCTTCGATAGTTCGCCGGGAGTGTAGCACAGGCGTTCGGGATCGCTGGCGGGCGTGTGGCTCAGGTGCCGACAGCGGCATCGTCCTCGGGGTCGACGGTGGGGTCGCCCTCCAGCCAGCCGGTCCAGGCCAGGACCGCCTCGGCAGTGGCCGGGATCGAACCCATGTTCGCGATCACCAGGTCGGCCGCGGGCATCGCGTCGTCGTCGCTCGCCAGCCAGGCGTCCGTGCGGCGCCGATCCTCGTCCCTGCCCGTGGTCGGCTCGTTGGCGAGACGCCGGTGGACGGTCTCGAGGGGCGCGGTCAGGCGCACCACGCGTACGGGCATGTCCAGCGTGTCCCGGATCGCCGCCAGCTCGGCCGTGGTCATCACCGCGCCCGCCAGCACGAACCGGTCGTTGCCTCGTCGGCGGAGGTTATCCACCAGCAGCGCCAGGTGCTCCAGCATCAACGCGTCGACGGGGTCGTCCCCAGCGTCCTCGACCCACGCCCACGACAGCCAGTCGAGATCGAGCGCGGCGTAGCGGATCCCGGCCGCCTCCAGCAGGTCCGCCAGCTGACCGGTCACGGTCGATTTGCCCACCCCGTAGACACCCGTGATGAGGATCGCCTCGGCGTGACCGGTCATGTCGTCCCTTGCGTGCCCTCGTCCCCGGGTGGCGTCCAGGGATGGCCCAGCAGCCGCTCGGCGGTGACGAGGTCGCCTGCCGTGAGCGCAGCACGGATGCGCGAGCTCGACACGGGCGCACCATCGACCTCCAGGGTCTCCACCTCCACCAGCCGCCAGCCGTCCCGGCTCGCCAGCCGCTGGACGGTCGCCACGGTCCCCTGCCGGTCGCGGCCGAAGGCCGATTCGTGGGACATCACGAGGCCGACCAGCTCCCGGTCCCGGGCCAGCCGGTCGAGGAACTCCTCGGCCGTCTGCGACCGGAACGCCTCGTCGAACCGCTGCACCACGACCACGTCCACCCCTGCGTCCCGGAGCCGCGTCAGCTGCTCCTGACGATCGCACAGCAGCTCCGGCGCGCGGCCCGTGATGAGCGCATTGGGATGCGGGTCGAACGTGATGACGACCGCCGCGGCCGCCAGCTCCCCGGCGAGCGCCACGAGACGCGCGAGCACCTCCGCATGGCCCAGGTGGACCCCATCGAACACGCCCACGGTGGCCACGAACCGGAGACCCGGTCGCAGCTCGTCGATGTCACCCAGGACGTCCGCGGACACGTTCAGGCCGCCCCCGCGACCCCGGGCTCCAGGAGCACCTTCTCGGGGTGGAGACGCCCACCCTCGAGGCGTGCCATCGCCGCGAGCGCGCCGTTCGGTGCGAGGACCCGCACGAGGCCCCCCGGACCGGGCTCCGGCACCGCCACGCCGCGCGCCCGGACCACCTGGCCCCGCAGCAGCGACTGGAGATCGGTGCTGTCCAGCGACACCTGCGGCCACGCGTCCAGACCCGTGTCCACGGGCAGCAGCAGCTCGCCGATGCGGCCATCCGCGAGGAGACCGCGCACCTCCTCGAGGGGCCGTGCGGCGTCCTTCCGGAACGGGCCGCTCGCGGTGCGCACGAGCGCGCCGAGATATGCGCCCGTGCCCAGGACCTCCCCGCAGTCCCGGGCCAGTGCCCGGACGTAGGTCCCCGCGGAGCAGCGCATCTCCACGGTCGCTGCCGGGCGCTCCGGGTCACGCTCGTCCCAGTCGATGACCCGGATCTCGTGGAAGGTCACGGTGCGTGACTTCAGCTCCGGGGTCTCGCCGTGGCGCGCCAGCTCGTAGGCGTGACGACCCGCGATGCGCACCGCCGAGTAGTCGGGCGGCCGTTGCTCGATGGTGCCCACGAACCCGGCGAGCGCCGTCTCCACCGCCGCGCGGCTCGGTGCCGCGACCCCCTCGACCGGCGTCAGCTCGCCATCGATGTCATCGGTCGTGGAGCGCGCCCCGAAGACCATCACCGCCCGATACGCCTTCTCGTCGCCGAGGTGGTACTCCACCATGCGCGTGGCACGGCCCAGGAACACCGGCAGGACCCCGGCGGCGAACGGATCGAGCGTGCCGCCGTGGCCCACCCGCTTCGCGCCCGACAGCCGCCGGACGATGGCCACCACGTCATGCGAGGTGGGTCCGACGGGCTTGTCCACCACGAGGATGCCGTCGATGTCGAGGCGCGGTGGCCGGTGTGTCGCGCCTCGATCGGCGGACCGGCTGCGGCCGTCCCGGCCGGCACCACGTCCGCGGCGATCGCGATCGGTGCCACGACCGCCCTGGGGCGCGTCCGACCGGGATCCCTGCGTGTCCTCCGCCATGGTCAGCGTGGCCCCAGGGCATCGATGAGCCGCGTCGCCTCCGCGAGCACCGCGACCCGGGCCTCCGCGAGCGGCAGCATCACCGTGGCTCCGGCAGCCCGGGGATGGCCGCCGCCGCCGAAGGTGGACGTCAGCACGATGGCGTCCACGCCACCATCCCGCGTGCGGGTGCTGATGCGCGTCCGGTCACCGAGGTCCCGGAACAGGATGGCCACCTCCGCCGTGGCGGACTGCGCGAGCAGGTCGATGATGCCCTCCGACTGCTCCGCGCTGGCGCCGCTCCGGACGAGGTCATCCGGCTCGAGGCTCGCCCACACGAGCCGCTCGTCGAGGTCGCTCTCGAGCCGTGCGAGGACCCGGCCGAACAGGCGCAGCTGGGCGTTGGGCTTGTTGCGGTAGATGCGCCGTGCCACGTCCGCGATGGATGCGCCGGCCGCCAGCAGATCCGCGCTCACGCGCATCGTGCGCGGTGTCGCGTTGGGGTGCTGGAACATGCCCGTGTCGCCGATGACGCCTGCCATGAGGTCCGCGGCGATCGTGCCATCGAGGGCATCCAGCGGCACACCCAGGCGGGGCAGGAGCAGGGCCACCATCTCGCACGCGGCCGCGGCGCTCGGGTCCACCCAGTCGACGGCACCGAAGCCCTCGTTCGAGGCGTGGTGGTCGATGACCAGGATGGGCACCCGACCGAACAGCTCGGCATGCTCCCGCGCGACCCGCCCGACACGCCCCAGATCCCCGCTGTCCGAGACCACGATGAGGTCATAGTCGAGGTCGGGGTCGGGCTCCGCCCGGATCCGCTCGATGTGGGGCATGAAGTCGTACATCGGCGGCACGGGGTCGCTGCTCATGGCGGTCGCCCGACCACCCAGCCACTCCACGGCGAGCGCGACACCCAGCGCCGAGCCGAACGCGTCCGCGTCCGGGCTCTCGTGGCCGATGGCGAGGACGCGCCGCGACGCCCCGAGCAGCGCCACGACCGCGTCCGGCACGGCGGCCAGGTCGTGCCCGGTGATCGACCCGAGGCTGGCCGTGGGGTCAGTGGCCATGGCGTCGCCCTCCGTCCGACCGCTTCGATGACGTCCGACGCGGCTTGCGGGGCTCCGGCACGCCGCGCATCGGGGCGGGCATGGGCAGTGTCGTGGGTGTCGGCGCCGGGCCCGCGAGCGGATCGGCGCTCCCCTCCTCCAGCTGATCGAGGAGATGCATGACGCGGGTGCCCCGCTCCGCGGAGTCATCCTCACGGACGTGCAGCTCCGGGATGCGCTTGAGCCGCAGCGCGCCCAGGCGATGCCGCACGAAGGGCATGGCCCGACCGAGCGCGCGCACGGAGGCACGCCGGGTCTGGGCATCGCCGATGACGGACACCCAGACCGTGGCGTGGGCGAGGTCCGGTGCCACGTCCACGCTCGTGATGGTCACGAACCCGATGCGCGGATCGGCGACCTCACGCGCGACGATCGCCGAGATCTCCTCGCGCAGCAGCTCGTCCAGGCGTGCCGTGCGCTCGCTCATGCTCGCTCCATCCGGGACAGGGGCCGAGACCCCCGACGCGCCACGGTCCGTCTAGCCCGCCGCGCGGGAGACGATCTGCGTGGTGAAGCTCTCGATGATGTCGCCCTCTTCGAGGTCCTTGTACGAGGCGAGCCCGATGCCGCACTCGTAGCCGGCGGCCACCTCGCGCACATCGTCCCGGAACCGGCGCAGGGACTCGATGCGATCCGTGGTCACGAGCCGGCCGCCACGATAGACACGCGCACCGCCTCGCACCATCCGGCCGTCGGTCACGTAGCTGCCCGCGATGACGGTGCTCTTGCCCGACCGGAAGATCTGGCGCACCTCGGCGCGACCCTCCACGACCTCCTGCTCCTCGGGCTCGAGCATGCCCCGCAGGGCCGCGTCCATGTCCTCGGTCAGGCGATAGATGATGTCGTAGAGGCGGACCTCCACGTCCTCGGCCTCCGCCGTGCGACGGGCGGCCGGGTCGAGCTTGGTGTTGAAGCCCACGACCACCGCGTCCGAGGCGGATGCCAGCAGGATGTCGTTGTCCGTGATGTCGCCGGCGCCCTGGCGCAGCACGTTGATCTTGACCTCGTCGGTCTGGAGCTGGTCGAGGGCGTGCACGATGGCCCCCAGCGACCCCTGCACATCCGCCTTGAGGATGATGCGCAGCTCCTTGGTCTGGCCCGCCTGGATCTGCCGATACAGGTCCTCCAGGGTGGCGCGACCGTGGCCCTCCGGCCGGCTCGTCTGGGCGTTCCGGCGCTCCTCCACGATGGTCCGGGCGCGCTTCTCGTCCGCGACGACCCGCAGCACGTCACCGGCCGCCGGCACGTCCCCCAGGCCCAGCAGCACGACCGCGGTGGAGGGGCCGGCCTTGGTCACGCGACGACCCTTGGTGTCCTCCATGGCCCGGACACGACCGTAGGTCTCGCCCACGACCGCGATGTCACCGACGCGCAGGGTGCCGGTCTGGACCAGGATCGTCGCCACCGGTCCGCGGCCCTTGTCCAGCTCCGCCTCCACGACGGTGCCGATGGCGGATCGCTTGGGGTTGCCCTTGGGGTCGACCACGGCGTCCGACGTGATGAGGATCGTCTCGAGCAGGTCATCGATGCCCTGGCCGGTCTTGGCGCTCACCGCGACCATGGGCACGTCGCCGCCGTACTCCTCGATGATCACGTTGTGCTCGGAGAGCTCCGTCTTCACCCGATCGGGGGTGGAGTCGGTCTTGTCGATCTTGTTGAGCGCGATGACGATGGGCACGCCCGCGGCGCGCGCATGGTCGATGGCCTCGATGGTCTGGGGCATGACGCCGTCATCCGCGGCCACCACGAGCACCGCGATGTCCGTGACCCGGGCGCCCCGTGCGCGCATGGCCGTGAACGCCTCGTGGCCCGGCGTGTCCAGGAACACGATGTGTCGACCGTTGTGATCGGCCTCGCTGGCGCCCACGTGCTGGGTGATGCCGCCCCGCTCGCCGGCCGCCACGGTGCTCTTGCGGATGGCGTCCAGGAGGCTGGTCTTGCCGTGGTCGACGTGGCCCATCACCGTCACGATGGGGGCCCGAGACACGAGGTCCGCGGGATCGTCCGTCTCGTCGGTGATGACGTCCTTGGCGGCCTCACCGGCGGTCGTCTCGCCGGACGCCTCGATGGTCGGCTCGCTCGGGCTCGCCTCGGCCACCTCGTAGCCGAGGTCGCTGGTCACGAGCGCCGCGGTGTCCCGGTCGATGACCTGGTTGATGCTCGCGAAGATGCCGCTCTTGATGAGCTCCCGGATGATGTCCGCCGGGTTCACCCCGATGAGCTCGGCCAGCTCCTTGACCATGATCGACGCGGGGATCTCCACCGCGCCACGCGCGGACGGATCGATGGTCTGGACGGCACCGCCCTGGCCACCGTCGCCGCGACGCTGGGGCTTGCGAGGGCCGCGCGTGTTGCGCGTCCCACTTCGACTACGAGCCATGCTGACCTCCGTGGAGCGACACGAGGTCGCCGTGCTCGAGCCGCTCGCGCAGCTCGGCGGGGATGGGTGTGGACAATGCCCGTTGGAGGGCGGAGCGCCGGACGGCCTGCTGCCAACAGGCGGGGTCCGCGCACAGGTAGGCACCCCGACCGGGGGCGTGGCCCGTCGGGTCGAACGTCACGGCCCCCGCGGGTGTCCGCACGATGCGCACGAGGTCACGCTGCGGGCGTTCCGTGCGGCACGCGACGCAGGTCCGGACCGGTGGACGCCGAACGGGCGCCGCCGCGACTACGACGTCACCTCGCCAGCGGCCGATTCGACCGGCACCGCGGCCTCCTCGCCGGCGTCGGCGGTCGTGCCGGCGTCGGCGGTCGTGCCGGCGTCGGCGGTCGTACCGGCGTCGGCGGTCGTACCGGCTTCGGCGTCGTCCCCCGTCGCCACGATGGCCTCGCCAGCGTCCGCGGCGGCCTCGTCGGCAGCGGCTGGCCCATCGGCGGCCGCATCGCTCGAGGGCGCCTGGTCGCTTCGGATATCGATGCGCCAGCCGGTCAGCTTCGCTGCGAGTCGAGCGTTCTGACCCTCGCGGCCGATGGCCAGCGAGAGCATCCGCTCGGGCACGGTCACCGACGCGATGCGGTTCTCCTCGTCGATCTGGACACCCACGACCTGCGCGGGCGAGAGCGCGTTCGCGACGAACGTGGCCGGATCCTCCGACCACGGGATGACGTCGATCTTCTCGCCGCCCAGCTCCGCGACCACGGACTGGACACGGCCGCCTCGCTGGCCGACCGTGGCACCCACCGGATCGAGCCCTTCCTGGCGGCTGGACACGGCGATCTTGCTGCGGCTGCCGGCCTCCCGGGCGATCGCCTTGATCTCAACCGTGCCGGCGTGGATCTCGGGGACCTCCAGCTCGAACAGGCGTCGCAGGAAGTTCTTGTGGGTGCGGCTCACGTAGATGAGCGGGCCGCGCGTGGTGCGCCGGACCTCCATCACGAACGCCTTCACGTGCTGGCCGATGCGGTAGTGCTCGGTCGCCGACTGGTCCGTGGTGGGCAGCACGGCCTCTGCCTTGCCCAGGTCCAGGATGACCCCGCGCGGCTCCACCCGGCTCACCGTCCCGGTGACGATCTCCGCGTCGCGGTGCGCGAACTCGTCGAACAGGTTCTCCCGCTCCGCCTCACGGAGGCGCTGCCGGACGACCTGGCCGGCGATCTGCGCGCCGACCCGTCCGAACTGCTCCGGGTCCAGCTCCTGGTACTCCACGAGGTCGCCGAGCGCGGCGTCCGGGTCGTGCTGATGCGCCTCATCCACGCTCCACTCGGTGGCGGGATCCTCCACCTCGGGCACGACCATCCGGGCGCGGAACACGCGCATCCGGCCGGTCTCGCCGTCGATCCTGACGTGGACGTCCTCGTACCCGGGTGCCACCCGCCGGTAGGCCGACTGGATGGCATCCTCGATGGTGTGCACGAGCTGCTCGCGCGGCACACCCTTCTCGGCGTTGAGCTGGAGGAGGGCGCCGATGAAATCGCGGTTCATGTGCCCCTCCGAACAGATGTCGAAACGTTGTGGCCGGTCCCGGTCATACAAGGAACGTGGGGGTCACCCACGTCCTTCAGGCGGCCGAGACTCGTAGCCGGTGGAGTATACCACCGGACGAAGGGACTCCCGGGCGGTCCAACGGCGCTCGGATGGTGGTCACGACCAGCTCCGTCACGCACGAGTGGCGTGCCACCGCCTGGTGTCCGCGCCGCGCGCGACCGGGAGCCGAGCCTACGGCCCGACGCGTGCCAGCTCCACGATCTGCGCGTCGCCGCCGGGCACGTCGATGCGCTGGCTGTAGTAGCTCCGCATGAGGACGCCCGACACCGGGTCGTAGCCGCCCGTCCAGCGGTCGGCCGTGCCGCCTCGCACGATCGTTGCGAGTCCTTCCACGATGCCCTCGAACGTGAAGGTGTGGCCGTTGTGGGGATCCTGGTCGAGCACCTGACCGGGGCGCAGCTGCGCGAGCGCTGCCGGCGGGATCCAGAGTCCGTCGATGGTCCCCACGGCATAGACCCGCTCCTTGATGTCCTCGTCGTCCGACTGGCCGGCCACCATGCTCGGCCATCGGGCGGTCTGGCGACCGAGCAGGACACCGCCGAGGCGCTGATCGAACCCGTGGCTGACGCTGTACGGCATGCCCGGGATCCCTGACATGAGGTACGAGTGGTTGCCGATCTGGCCCTGGAACAGGAGGGACCGACCGGTGGCGGCCCACTCCGGCATCGGCGTCCCGGACCACGGCAGCACGAACTGACGTTGACCGAGGAACGCCTTGGTCGTGTAGGTCACCGCACCACGACCCTCGTCCAGCAGGTTGCCGTGGTCATCGAGCAGCCGCACGCCGGGCGTGATCACGGTCATCGACGATGCGATCAGCAGGAGGCCGGACGCCACGTCATAGAGCCGCGTCTCATAGTGCCCTTCGATGCGGGTCGTGATGCCCAGGATGTCGAACGGCTGCCCGGTGAGGTCACGCGTCGCGCGGAACACCCGGGTGGGCCCCTCCCTGGATTCCTCCATCGCAGCGAGTCGCGCGGGCGGCATCCAGTAGATGCCGAAGCCATCCGCATCGGCGACGACCCGTCCCACACCGAAGGTGACGTGCTCCTTCGTCCCTGGCGTCGGGTTGGCCAGGATGCGCAGGTCACCGACGGTGCCGTCCGGACCCGCCTCGACGATGTCGATCTGGTGGAGGCCGAACCCACCACGGCCACCCATCGTCCTCAGCGTGTAGTAGCTGCCGTCACGCTCGAGCCAGCCATTCGGGTCGGAGATGAGCTGATAGCCCTCCGTGGTCGCGTCACCGGCCTCCCAGGTCAGTCGCGTCCCGACCTGCAGCGGTGACACCGCCGCCGCGGGATCCACGACGTCCGCGGCGATCGCACCCGTCGGGAGCGTCGCCACGAGACCGAGCACGGCGGCGACCAGGACCGCGGCACCACCGCGGGTGGACGCACGCGGCGACCGTGGGGCTGATCCATCCATGATGACGCTCCCCTCGTGGAGGCGGCCCAGGTGTCCGCACCCACCGACCAGCCTCGGATGACGGTCCGCCTCCGGCGGATCGCGACCCGCTGTTCCGACTCGATCCATCGATGATGGTGGACGAGCCGAGTCACGCGACGTCTGCTCAGGATACCGCCCGTGTCGTCCTCCCGGACGGACGGGCATCGCTCGATGCGCGAGGGTCGCTCCGTCCCGAGCCGGGAGGATGGCCGAACGTCAGCGCCGCGAGCGCGCGCGCACCGCGAGCATCCCGGCCAGACCGAACAGCACGAAGGCACCGATGGAATGGAGCGAGCCGACCCACGGCGCACCGCCCTTGGCGACCATCGAGGACACCGGCTGGAGCACGGACAACAGCGCCACCCCGCCGGCCAGCCGGCGGACCACCCGGGGCGCATCCGCCAGCCATGCCAGGACCGCTGCAGCCACGCCGAGGACCACGATGACCATGCCCAGCATCACGTGCATCCGCCACGCGGCCGCACCGAACGCGCCGCCACCCGCGAGCGCGGCCTGTGCCGTCACGGCGATGAGCAGGAGGACGGCGAGTGGCCAGAGGATGCTGCCGGCCATGGATCGGCGCCCGTCCGGGGCGTCGGTGACCGGGCGGTCGGGGGTGAGCGACATGTCTGGACCTCCTGGGGAGCGGATCAGGGACCGGGTGCTCGGCGGATCGGCGGTCGGCAGGCCCTCGGCGAGCGCTGACCGACAACGCCGCTCCGGCCCGGATGATCAGTAGGCGCGCGCGAACAGCACTCGTCGTTCGGATGGCCGCCCGTCCACGAGACAGCGCCCTGCCTCGTCCGGGGAGTCGAACGGGATGCACCGGATGGTCGCGCCGGTCGCCTCGTTGACCGCCTGCTCGCACTCCGGGGAGCCGCACCAGGGCGCCATCACGAACCCGCCCTCCACCTCGATGGACTCCCGCAGCGCGTCCAGGGTGTCGAGCGAGCGGGTGTTCGCCGCCCGGAAGTCGAGCGCGCGCTGGAACACGGCCTGCTGGTACGTCGCGAGACGCTCCGGCAGCTCGGCCGCCAGCGACGCCAGGGGCACGGGCTCCTTGTGCCGGTCGATGCGTCGCACGAGCACCCCCTGCCCTGCCGCGACGTCCCGCGGGCCCACCTCCAGCCGCAGCGGCACACCGCGCAGCTCCCAGTGGTTGTACTTGAAGCCCGGGGTCTCCTCGCGCCAGTCGGTCTTCCAGCGCAGCGGTCCGGACGCGGTCACGACGTCCGCGAGGGACGCCTCCAGCTGCTCGATCGCCGCGGCGACCTTCACCCGGTCCTCCTCGGACCGGAAGATGGGCACGATGACCACCTGGAAGGGCGCCACGTTGGGCGGCAGGACCAGCCCGGCCTCGTCACCGTGGGCCATGATCGTGGCACCGACCATGCGCGTCGAGAACCCCCAGGACGTGCCCCAGGGGTGCTTGCGCTCGTTGTCCCGGTCGAGGAACCGGATGTCCGCAGCCTTCGCGAAGTTCTGGCCGAGCATGTGGCTGGTGCCGGCCTGGAGCGCCTTGGTGTCGCGCATCATGGCCTCGATGGAGTGGCTGTACACCGCTCCCGGGAACTTCTCGCCCTCGCTCTTGCGGCCCTGGACCACCGGGATGGCGAGCCAGTCCTCCGCGACCGCGCGATACGCTTCCAGGCCCGTGTCCACCTCCGCGGCGGCCTCCGCCTCGGTCGCGTGGAAGGTGTGCGCCTCCTGCCACAGGAACTCGGCCGTGCGCAGGAACAGGCGCGTCCGGAGCTCCCAGCGGACCACGTTGTTCCAGAGGTTCATGAGCAGCGGCAGGTCCCGGTAGGACTGGATCCAGTCCTTCACCGAGTCAGCGATGATCGCCTCCGAGGTGGGCCGGATCGCGAGCCACTCGTCGAGCTCCTTGCCGCCCGCCCGCGTGACCCAGGCGACCTGCGGATCGAAGCCCTCGACGTGCTCGGCCTCCTTCTCCAGCAGCGACTTGGGCACGAACAGCGGGAAGTAGACGTTGCTGTGGCCGGTCCGCTTGATGTGCCGGTCCAGCTCGTCGCGCATCGATTCCCAGATGGCATAGCCGTAGGGCCGGATGATCATGCAGCCGCGCACCGGCGAGTAGTCAGCGAGCTCCGCGCGACGGACCACGTCGTTGTACCAGCCGGGGAAGTCGTCCGCCTGGGAGGTGATGGTGGGTCCGGGACCGGTCGTGGACATGCGTGCTCAGCGGCTCCTGCGGTGCTGGTCGGGGCCGGTGGCCGGCCGGCGGGGATGGGCGTGGTATCGACCGACCCTCATCGGGCGGACGGGCTGGCTATCGTACCGCAGGCCCGCGGCGCGCGACCCCCGATCAGGCCCGGACGATGCGCAGCGCGTCCAGCCAGGTGCTGACCGCCGAGTAGTCCGGCGACCGATGGTCGTCATCGGCGACCCAGAGCCGCACCAGGTAGAGGTCGCTGCCGGAATCGACGACCAGCCACTCCTGACCCCAGAAGTACTCCGGATACTGCTGTCCGTCCACGGTCACATCGGGGAACACCGTCTCCAGCCGGCCGTAGCCGATGTCATCGCCCTTCTGGAGCGATTCCACACGAGCACGGAAGGTGCCCCCGAACGCGAGGTCGTTGAGGAGCCGGTCCTGGAGCGCCCAGCCGGCAGGATCGCGGGCGAAGCTGGACCGCAGGATCGCCGTGGCCTCCTCGGAGGCACTCGGGAACTGCGAGAGCGCGGCGGTCAGGTAATCCGCGTGGCTCACCCGCTGGACCATCGCGATGGTGCGCGGATGGAACGTGACCATGGCGCCGTTGGCGGGGTCGGTGAACTCCAGCTTCCGGTCGTCGCCGTAGTACCAGACGTGGATCGGGAACCGAGTGGCGTTCTCCCAGGCGGCCTCGCTGACAGCCGGGTTGCGCTCCCGGTATTCCGCCTCGGTCATGCCGAACAGTCCCGCTGACAGCTCGAGATCCGTGATCGTGGTCCGGGTCCAGCCCGTCGCCTGGTCCGGATCGAGCGCATAGAACCGGTCCGCGGCCTCGTACCGGGAGGTCGGGGGGATCGCCGAGGCATCGCGCGCGTCCACGACGAGTCGCCGCACATCGAAGTAGTCGGTGCCGTCACCCAGGGTGCGCGTGATGCTCGAGAGGCTCCGCTCCAGCTCATCGATGCGCGCCTGACCGCGTGCCCGCTCCTCCGCGACCGCGGTCTCCGTCTCGCGGCGCGCCTGGGCCAGCTCGACCCGCAGCTCCTCCGTGACCAGCACCTGCTCCGCGCGCGCCTGCGCGAGCTCCGCCTCGACCGCCGCGACCCGGCTGTCCTGGGTCTGCTGGAGCACCGGCACGATGATCCCGATGGTGGCGGTCACCGCCGTGATGAGCATCGCCAGGAGCAGGCCCACCGGGTGATCATCGATGCGTTGCTTGAAGGTGCGTCGTGGCGGGTCGGTCCCGGCAACGGGTGCGGCTGCCATCACCTGGGGTGGCGCGGCAGGCGGGCTGACCGCCGCAGGCGCTGCCGGTGGCTCGACCGACTCGGGCGTGGTGTCCGGATCGGACGCCATCAGGCACCCACCGCGACGGGTGTCCCGGTGGCCACCCCACCGTAGCGCTGCGCGACGTACTCCTCGAGGATCGTGATGAACTCGTCGACCAGCCCCTCGCCACGGAGCGTCGTGCGCAGAGCGCCGTCCACGAACACCGGCGCGACCGGCTCCTCGAAGGTGCCCGGCAGGGAGATGCCGATGTCCGCGTGTCGCGATTCGCCCGGTCCGTTGACGACACAGCCCATGACCGCGACGCGCATCTCCTCGACGCCCGGGTAGCTGCCGGCCCACTCCGGCATGCGGTCCCGCAGGTATCCCTGGATGCGCTCCGCCATCACCTGGAAGAACGTGCTCGTCGTCCGGCCGCAGCCGGGGCATGCCGAGACCTGGGGCAGGAACGAGCGCATGCTCAGCGACTGGAGCACCTGCTGGGCGACCCGCACCTCCTCCGTGCGGTCGCCACCCGGGCTCGGCGTCAATGACACCCGGATGGTGTCCCCGATGCCCTGCCAGAGCAGGATCGACAGTCCCGCCGTGGACGCGACGATGCCCTTCATGGCCATGCCCGCCTCCGTCAGGCCCAGGTGGAGCGGGTAGTCACAGCGCACCGCGAGCAGGCGGTAGACATCGACGAGGTCCGTCACCCCGGACACCTTCGCCGAGAGGATGATCCGGTCGTGCGCGAGGCCGGTGGTCTCGGCCAGCTCCGCGGACCGGAGCGCGGACTGGAGCATCGCCTCGACCATCACGTCCCGGGCATCGAGGGGTGATGCCGACCGGGCGTTCTCATCCATCAGCTGGGTCAGCAGCGCCGGGTCGAGCGAGCCCCAGTTGACGCCGATGCGCACCGGTTTGCCCTGGTCCATGGCCACCCGCACGATGGTCGCGAAGTGCTCGTCACGCCGCTTGGCACCCACGTTGCCGGGGTTGATGCGGTACTTGGCGAGCGCCGCGGCCATGGCCGGGAACTCCACGAGCAGCTGGTGGCCGTTGTAGTGGAAGTCACCCACGAGCGGCACGCCGATGCCCAGGTCGTCCAGCTTCCGCCGGATGTCCGGCACCGCGGCCGCGGCAGCGTCGTTGTTGACCGTGATGCGCACCAGCTCCGAGCCGGCGTGCGCGAGCGCCGCGACCTGGAGCGCGGTGGCGTCCGCATCGGCGGTGTCCGTGTTGGTCATCGACTGGACGACGACCGGGTACGCGGACCCGACCCGGATGCCCCCGACATCCACGGTCACGGTGGAGCGCCTGGCAGCGGCGCCGGTCTGGCTCATGTACGGGACATGCTAGCGGGCGGACGCGGTGGCTCGAGCGAGCGCGGTCAGCCGCCGCCCAGCCGTCGGATGTCGAACATGGTGATCCAGACGAGGAACGCCATGAGCCCCACCCAGCCCGCGAGGTAGACACGCTGCTCCACGAGCGGCGTGATGCGCTCCTGGAACAGGCGCTTGAGGATGGCCATGAGTGCCCGACCACCGTCGAGCGGGGGCAGCGGTAGCGCGTTGACCACCGCGAGGTTCGCCGAGAGCACACCGATGAGCCACAGCAGGAACACCGGTGGCAGCTGCGTGCGATACGCGCCCACGGTATCGACCATGCCCACCGGACCCTGGACCGGCGGGTCACCGAGGTTCCGGATGAGGTCCTGGAGCCCGCGCAGGATGAGCGTCGAGGCATCCACGGTGCGCTGGAAGCCGATGACCACAGCGTCGAGCGGCCCGCGCTGGATGTCCGCCGTCGGCAGGGACTGGACGCCGATGCCCAGGGCGCCGTTGGTCGCCTCCGCGGGCGGCCGCAGCGTGACGGTCATGTCCTCCACGGTGCCGTCCTGGCGCTGGACGGTGAGGATCACGGTCTCGCCGGCATGTGCCCGCAGGTAGCGGAGTGGCGCATCCGGCTGGGTGGGATCCGCGAACACCGGGAACCGATGGCCATCGATGGCGATGATGAGGTCACCCGAACCGTCGTACAGCGGGTCCCCGTTGGCGGTCGTGCCGGTCTGGACGCCACCCACGAGCCCGATGGACGCCGCCGGTGAGCCCGGCTGGACGCTCGCCACGCGTACCTGGGCGACGGGGTCCGCGAGCCCCGCGATGAGCGCGAAGATGAGCCACGCCAGGAGCACGTTCATGGCCACGCCGGCGAGCAGGATCACCAGGCGCGTGCGCAGACGCTGGTTGACGAACGCCCGGGGATCCTCGGAGTCGCCCTCCTCCCCCTCCAGGCGCACGAAGCCACCGATGGGCAGCCAGTTGAGGGTGTACACGGTCTCCGGGCCACGATGCAGGATCGCGGCACGCGGCGGGAAGCCGACACCGAACTCGTGGACCCGCAC
The DNA here is from genome assembly GCA_019637815.1 of Chloroflexota bacterium. Classification (GTDB taxonomy): domain Bacteria; phylum Chloroflexota; class Limnocylindria; order Limnocylindrales; family CSP1-4; genus JAFMJV01. Next base: position 81,707 of record JAHBUZ010000003.1, on the reverse strand, counting down.
GCCCGCGAGCCGCGCCATCACGAAGTGCCCCGCTTCGTGGAGCACCACGAGGACGACGAGGATGGCCAGCAGCAGGACGACGTTGATGCCTGCGTCGAAGATCATGCCCATGTGCGGGACTCCGGTACATCAGCGGTGGCCGCCCAGGCACGCACCTCCCGGTCGAGCTCGGTGAGCGCGGGCACGTCCGGCGGGGCGCCATCACCGAAGCGCGTCACGGCAGCCGCGACGAGATCCGTGATGGCCGGGAACGAGAGCGTCCCGTCGAGGAACCGCGCCACGGCGACCTCGTCCGCACAGATGAGCGCGGCCGTCGCGCGGGGTCCCGCGGCGAATGCCGTCCGGGCGAGGTCGACGGCCGGGAAGCGGGCGTCATCGAGCGCCTCGAACCGGAGCGCGTCCTGCGTCAGCAGGTCGAGACGAGGGGCGGGACCCGCGATGCGGGTCGGCCAGGTGAGGGCGTACTGGATGGGGATGCGCATGTCCGGGAGACCCAGCTGGGCCTTCAGCGAGCCATCCACGAACTCCACCATCGAGTGGACCAGGCTCTGGGGGTGGACGAGGACGTCGATGGAGTCGATGGCCACATCGTACAGCCAGCAGGCCTCGATGACCTCCAGGCCCTTGTTCAGGAGCGTCGCCGAGTCGATGGTGATCTTGGCGCCCATGTCCCACGTCGGGTGCGCCAGCGCGTCGCGCGGTGTCACGGCGGCGAGACGTGCCGCGTCCCAGGTGCGGAACGGGCCACCGGACGCGGTGAGGATGAGACGCTGGATGTCCGCGTGGCGCTCACCCACGAGGCATTGCCAGAGCGCCGAGTGCTCGGAATCGATGGGCCGGACCCAGCCCAGCGGATCACCCAGCGGATCCGTGACGCCCTGGGCACGGCGTTCCGCGGCTCGTGCAGCGGCCAACGGCATCACCAGGTGACCACCCGCGACGAGCGTCTCCTTGTTCGCGGTCGCCACCACCTTGCCGGCCCGCAGCGCGGCGATGACCGGGCGCAGGCTCACGATGCCGCCCGTGGCCACGACCACGAGGTCCACGTCATCGCGGGTCGCGAAGCGCTCCATGGCGTCGGGGTCACGATCGAGCGTCACACCCGGGGGGACGTCGAGCGCGGCCGCAGCAGCGGGATCGGCGAGCGCGGCGACGAGTGGTCGCACCTCGTGGAGCTGGGCACCCAGCGTGGCGGCGTCACGGCCGGCGGCCAGCGCCACGACCCGGAACCGCTCGGGACCCGCGCTCCGCAGCACGTCCAGTGCCTGGGTGCCGATGGAGCCCGTGGAGCCGAGCAGGGCGACACCGAGCGGGGCGTCGTGGAGGGGCGCGTCTACGTCGCGTGGGGGATCGTCATCGCGCGGCACCCCAGCGGCCGCGCCACCACCGCGTGCCATCAGCCGATCCAGCCGAAGTGCCCGGCGAGCACCAGGTAGCCGTACATCACGGGCGCCGCGAACAGGAACGAGTCCACCCGGTCCAGCACCCCACCATGACCCGGGATGAGCGTCCCGGAGTCCTTCGCGCCGGCGGTCCGCTTGAGCATCGATTCGGCGACATCCCCCGCCTGGGCGGCGACCGCGACCACCAGCCCCAGCACGAACCCGCCGATGGGTCCGCCACCAGCGGCCCACGTGAGGACCCCGGCCACGACGATGGCCGCGATGGTGCCGCCGACCACACCGCTCCACGTCTTGTTGGGCGAGATGTGGTTGAGGAACCGGCCGCGCTTGAGCGTCCGGCCGGCGAGATACGCGAACGAATCGAAGCTCCACACGGTCAGCACGAGCACCAGCAGCCACGTCCGGCCGGCGTCGAACCAGCCGTGGAGTGGCGCGTCGGACGGGAGGGCCGGTGCCACCACCAGGATCCCGGCCAGGAACGCCAGCATCGACGCGTAGACCGCCCCGAACGAGGTACCGGTCCAGTCCCTGAAGCCGTCACCGACATCCGGCCGCCGGAATGCCGCGATCGCGGCCACGACCAGGACCCCTGCCACGGCCGCGATGCCGGCACCCTCCGGGATCGTGAACGACCCCAGGACGAGTGCCGCCAGCGTCGGCACGACGATGACGATGAGCGAGGTGACCGGCAGCCCGGCCGCTCGCAGGAGCCGCACGACCTCGACCGCGGCGAGTGCCGCCACGGCCGCGATGCCCAGCGTCAGCCAGGGCGTGCCCAGCAGGAACACGCCCACCACGACGGGCACCAGCACCGCCGCGCTGATGAGCCGTTGCTGCATCGCGGGTCGCCCCTAGCGTCCGAAGCGCCGCGAGCGGCGCGCGTAGTCCTCCAGCGCCACGTCGAACGCGTCCGGGTCGAAGTCGGGCCAGTAGCGGTCACAGAAGTGGAGCTCGGCATAGGCCGCCTGCCACAGCAGGAAGTTGCTGATGCGCTGGTCGCCACCGGTCCGGATGAGCAGGTCCACCTCCGGCAGGTCCGTGGTGTAGAGCCGCGCCGCGAGCACGTCCTCGGTGATGTCCTCGGGCGAGAGCCCGTCTCGGAGACAGCTGCGGACCACGTCCACGATCTCCGAGCGGCCGGAGTAGTTGAAGGCCACGTTGAGGACCATCCGGGTGCCGCCCGCGGTCCGCTCGAGCGCCTGCTCGATGGACGCGCGAGTCGTCGCCTCCAGCTCCTCCATGCGACCGAGCAGCCGCACCGCGACGCCCTGGCGCACGAGGTCCGGGGTGTAGTCCTGGATCGCCGCATCGAGCAGCGCCATCAGGGTGCCCACCTCGTGGCTGCCCCGCTGCCAGTTCTCACGGCTGAAGGCATAGATGGAGAGCACCTGCACGCCCCGCTGCTGGGCACGCTCCACGATGGGTCGGACCGCATCGACACCGGCCGCGTGACCCTGGGCCTCGGGTACCCCGCGTTCCCGGGCCCAGCGCCGGTTGCCATCCATGATGACCGCGACGTGGCGGGGCACCTCGGCTGTGTCGGGGTCGTCCATGGCCCCGTCGACCGCCCGGTCGATCGGATCGTCGAGGGCGGGTGTGGAGGCCATCAGACCTCCATGATCTCCTGTTCCTTGGCCTTCGCGCCCTGGTCGACCTGGTCGATCCAGTGGTGGGTCACCTTCTCGATGCGCTCCTGCTCCCGACGGGCATCGTCCGCACCCACCTCGCCGGCCTTCTCCTGGCGACGCACCTCGTCGGTCGCATCGCGGCGATGGTTGCGGATCTCCACGCGCGCTTCCTCGGCGCGTCGGTGGACCACCTTCACCAGGTCACGACGGCGCTCCTCGGTGAGCGGCGGGATGTTGAGCCGGACGACCGTGCCGTCGCTGTTCGGGGTGAGGCCGATGTCGCTCTTCTGGATGGCCTTCTCGATGGCGCCCAGGACGCCGCGGTCCCAGGGCTGGATGACCACCTGGTGGGCCTCCGGCACGCTGATACTGGCCAACTGGTTGAGCGGCGTCAGGGTGCCGTAGTACTCCACCTGGAGCCGCTCCACGAGCGACGTGGATGCGCGGCCGGTGCGCACCGTGGCGAAGTCGCGTTCCATCGCTTCGATGGCGCGGCCCATGCGGGCCTCCAGGGGCTGACGGGCGGCATCGTTCATGCGTCGCCTCCTCCGTGGATGATGGTCCCGATGGGCTCGCCGAGGGCGACCCGCCGGATGTTGTCCGGCTGCTTCATGTCGAACACGACGATGGGCAGGTCATTCTCCATGCACAGGCTGACCGCCGTCGAATCGAGCACGTTCAGCCGGTCCGCCAGGACCTGACCGTAGGTGATCGTCTCATGACGCTCCGCATCGGGGTCCTGGGTGGGGTCGGCCGTGTAGACGCCATCCACCTTGGTGCCCTTGAGCAGCACCTGGGCACCGATCTCCACGGCCCGGAGCGCCGCAGCGGTATCGGTCGTGAAGTACGGGTTCCCGGTCCCCGCGGCGAGGATGACCACGCGGCCCTTCTCCAGGTGTCGCATGGCACGCCGGCGGATGTAGGGCTCGGCCACCTCGTTCATGCCGATGGCGGTCATGACCCGGGTGGGCACGCCGGCCTTCTCGAGCGCGTCCTGGAGCGCGAGGCCATTCATGACCGTGGCGAGCATCCCGATGTAGTCACCCGTCGCCCGTTCCATGCCCCGGGCGGCCGCCGCGAGACCACGGAAGATGTTGCCGCCACCGACCACGATGGCGATCTCGACGCCCGCTTCACGGGCGCTGCCCACCTGCTGCGCGATGGACCGACAGACAGCCGGGTCCACGCCGTACTGCCGGTCGCCCAGGAGGGCTTCCCCCGACAGCTTGAGCACGACCCGATGCCAGCGGTCCCGCGTCGTCACCGACCGACCTCCCGGATCATCCCCCGGCCGCGAACGGCCCGGGTGATGGTCACATCTCCTCCCCGAGCTGGTAGCGCGTGAAGCGGCGCACCCGGATGTTCTCACCGATCTTGGCGACGGCGTCCGTGATGAGCTGGCCGACGGTCTGGTCGGAGTCGCGGAAGGGCTGCTCGTACAGCACCACCTGCTGGTGCCACTTGCGCAGCTGGCCCTCGACGATCTTGCCCCGGATGGCCTCCGGCTTGGACGCCACCGACTCGTCCGCCATGAGCTCGGCGGTCTTGCGCTCGGTGATCTCGGCCGGGATGGACTCCACCGTCACGAACTCCGGCGCGAGCCCCGCGACCTGCATCGCCAGGTCCTTGACCAGCTTCTGGAAGTCCTCGTTGCGGGCCACGAAGTCCGTCTCGCAGTTCACCTCGATGAGCACGCCCAGGCGGCCACCGGCGTGGATGTACGAGCTGACGAGGCCCTCGCGGGCGTCACGGCCGGCCTTCTTGGCGGCCGCGGCGACGCCTCGCTCGCGAAGCAGCGCCACGGCACGATCCAGGTCTCCCTCGACCTCCTCGAGCGCGCGCTTGCAGTCCATGAAGCCGGCCCCGGTGCGGTCCCGGAGCTCCTTGACCATGTCGGGGGTGATGTTCGCCATGTGCTGGGTGATCCCTTCGTTCGTGTCAGGTGGGTCAGGTCCGGCCGGTCCCCGGGCGGTGTGGCCCGGCGGTCACCGGACCACGGGCCCCTCGGCATCGACCTCGTCGACGAGCGCCGCTCCGCGGTGTCGCCGCCGGGCCCCGGCCGTGTCGCCTCAGGCGGCCGGAGTCGCGTCGGATGCCGGGGCGGGCGCTGCCGCAGGCTCGGTGACCTCGGGGCCGCCGGGCAGGAGGTCATCCTCCTCGGGCTCGGGCGCGAAGCTGAAGGTGCCGCCGGCCGCGATCGCCGCCATCAGCTCCTCGCTCGCCTCCTCCGCCTCCGCGACCTCGGCAGGCAGCTCCGGCTCGGCAGCGGCACGCGCGGCGCGCTGACCGGCGCCCTCGATGGACGCTTCCGAGACCAGGTGGCACAGCAGCCGGATGGCGCGGATGGCGTCGTCGTTGGCGGGGATGATGTAGTCGAGCTGGTCGGGGTCCACGTTCGTGTCACCCGTGCCGATGACCGGGATCTCCAGCTTGCGCGCCTCGGTCACCGCGATGCGCTCGCGGTGCGGGTCGATGACGAACAGGGCGCCCGGCAGGCGGCGCATCCGACGCATGCCGCCCAGGGTCCGCTGGAGCCGGGTCATCTCATCGGTGAGGCGCGAGGCCTCCTTCTTGGTGAGACGCTCGAACTCGCCGTTCGCCTGGCGCGCCTCCATCTGGTCGAGCAGGCCGAGACGCTTGCGGATGGTCACGAAGTTGGTGAGCATGCCGCCCAGCCAGCGCTGGTTGACGTAGGGCATCTCGGCTCGGGCGGCCTCTTCGGCGATGGGCTCCTGCGCCTGCTTCTTGGTGCCCACGAACAGGATCGTGTCACCGCCGGCGACCGTATCCGTGATGAACTCGAGGGCGCTGTCAAGCCGCTGGACCGTCTGGGCCAGGTCGATGATGTGGATGCCGTTGCGCTCCGCGAAGATGTAGGGCTTCATCTTCGGGTTCCAGCGGCGAGTCTGGTGTCCGAAGTGGACACCTGCTTCCAGCAGCTGGCGCATCGAGACGGTGGGCATGGGACGGGAGCCTCCTGTGGTTGTCGCCTCCGCGAGCCTCGTGATCCACGGACCAGGTCGGTCGGCTGCCGCCCGGCACCCCCGTGGGGAGCGGTCTCGCGTGTGGGATGCACGCCCCAGCGGGACGTGCTCGGATGCCCGGATGGGCCGGTGGATACTAGCACGGTCGGTGCGAGTGGCCGCTCGGTGGGCAGTGCGCCGCGCCTCGGGCGAGGCCACCTGCCACCGCCACACCGTGCCGGGTAGCACGCCCGGTGCCATCGAACGCGACGCTCGCCACAGGCACCACGCCCAGCGCTCAGCCGACACCCCGGATATGACGGATGGTGGGTCCGCCCTGGTCAGGGCCGATGCTCGGCGCCAGCTCCACCGCCAGCACATCGACACGCAGCCGGTCCACGGCCAGCCCACGCTCGTCGATCCAGCCGCTGCGAGCCAGCTCCCATGCGGCGCGCAGCACGCGCCCGAGCTTGCGGTCATCCACGGACACCTCCGGGGGACCGAATCGACGGGTCCGTGCGCCCCGGACCTCGAGCACGACCAGCACCCCCGGTTCGTCCGGGTCGAGCGCCACCAGGTCCAGCTCGCCACGACCCACCACCACGTTGCTGTCCACCACTCGCCAGCCCAGGCCCTCGAGGTATCGACGAGCGATGGCCTCCGCTGCGATGCCGGTGCGGCCACGCGCGGTCCGAGGGCTGGGTGCTGGACTCACGCCCACCATCCTGCCGAAGGCGCCTTACCAGCGGCTTATCACCGACGATGCCACGACGACGCCGGTCGTGGCTCCGGATCGAGCTCAGCCGGGCACAGGCTCGACGGTGGGCTCCGGCACCAAGCGAGCAGCGTCCCGAACGTCGCCCGCCGCATCGTGATCCGATGCGTCCGTCGCCGGCACATCCTCCTCGAGGGTCAACGCCAGCTGCTCCCCCTCGAGCATCGCCCGGATGCGCTGGTAGCCCCGTCGATGGAACGGCGTGACCCCCAGTCGCTCCAGGCCCGCCACGTGGTCACGCGTGGCGTATCCCGCGTTGCGCTCCCAGCCATAGCCCGGGTAGCGCGCCGCGAGCAGCGCCATCAGCCGGTCACGCGTGACCTTGGCGATGATCGAGGCACACGCGATGGCATACGAGCTGGCATCACCGTCCACGATCGCCGTGTACGGCCCCACCTGCGTCTCGAAGCCGACTATCTTGCGGCCGTCCACGAGCACGTGGTCGTACTCGGCGATCCGGGTGAGGGCGCGTCGCATCGCGAGGTGTGACGCGTGGTAGATGTTGAGCCGCTCGATCTCCGCGACGGACGCGGCACCGACCCCCCACGCCAGGCTGCGGCGCTTGATCTCCGCCACGACCCGGTCGCGCTGCTGCTGCGACAGGGTCTTCGAGTCACGGACCCCGGAGATGCGCCTGGTGTTCGGTCGGACGAGGACGGCGGCTGCCACGACGGGCGCGCACAGCGCACCCATGCCCACCTCATCGACGCCCACGACAAGGCGCTTGCCCTGCTGCCACAGGCGCCATTCCGCCTTGAGGTGCGGGAGCCGTGCGGTCATGGACCCGTGCGCCACCGACCCAGCGGGGTCGACACGGGGACCGGAGGACTAGCCGCGGCGCTCGCGGAGCGAGGCAGCCTTGCCCACGCGGTTCCGCAGGAAATACAGCTGCGCACGACGGGCGACACCATGTCGCACGACCTCGATCTTGTCGATCCGGGGCGAGTTGATCTTGAAGGTCCGCTCCACACCCACGCCGCTGCGCAGCGCACGCACGGTGATGGAGCGGGTGATACCGCCGCCACGCAGCCGCATGACGGTGCCTTCGAAGACCTGGATGCGCTCCCGGTTCCCCTCGACGACCTTGGCCGAGACACGCACGGTGTCTCCGGAAGCCAGCTCCGGCAGGTCGGTCCGGATCTGGTCTGCGACGATCTCGTCGAGAACGCTCATGGAAGTGCTCACTCGCTGTGGGTGGTCGGCTGCCGCACGGGCACGCGGGCGCCCGGACACATGATCGATGGGTCGGCCGCGGAGTATATCAGTCCTGCGACAGCAGGTCCGGCCGGACGCGACGCGTCCGCTCCAGCGCCTGCGCCCGCCGCCACCGCTCGACCTCCCCGTGGTGGCCGCTCAGCAGGACATCCGGGACACGCAGCCCGCGGTACTCCGCGGGGCGCGTGTACTGGGGATACTCCAGCAGGCCCGTCGCGAAGCTCTCATCCTCCGGCGAGGCCTCGTCGATGACCCCCGGCAGCAGCCGCAGCACCGCATCGATGACCACCAGCGCCGGGATCTCGCCGCCGGACAGGACGTAGTCGCCGATGGACAGCTCGAGGTCGATGACCGAGCGGACGCGATCGTCGATGCCCTCGTAGCGGGGGCAGACGAGGACCAGGTGCGGCTCGTCCGCCAGGCGTCGCGCGACCGACTGGTCGAAACGCGTCCCGCCGGGGTCGAGCAGGATGCGCAGCCCACCGGCGTCGCGTGGCGCCACCGCATCGAGCGCCTCCATCACCGGCTCGGGACGCAGGAGCATGCCCGCGCCGCCACCGTACGGGTAGTCATCGACGCTCCGATGCCGACCGAGACCCCAGTCACGGAGGTCATGCGCCTGGAGCGAGGCGGCACCCGATGCCAGGGCGCGACCCGGGATGCTCTCCGCGAGCGGCCCCGGGAACAGGCCCGGGAACAGGGTCAGGACGTCGATGCGCATCACGCGCCGGGGGTCGCGGGGTCCCGTGACGTGGCGCCTTCGGTGGGCGCGGCATCCCCCGGTGCCGGTGCACGCCCTGGCGACGTGGCACTCCCCTCGGTCGTGACGGCACTCGCCGGCGACGTGGCACTCCCCTCCCCGGTGGCTCCGGCCGTCCGCGCCTTGTGCGCGCGGGTCGTGCGCCGTCCCCGCGGGCGCGGGCGCGGCTCCTCCTCATCGAGGCCCAACGCATCGGTGTCCACGACGAGCCTGCCCTCGGCGGGCGTCAGCTCGCGGACCACGCTCCCCACGGCGGGCACCAGCACCTCGCCCCGCGGCCCGCGCACCACGAACACATCCCCACCGCCCGCCCGGAACACGTCCACGACACGGCCGAGCGGCCCACCGGAGGTATCGGTCGCCGTCAGCCCCACGAGCTGATGCCAGTACCAGGTGCCCGCGGGCAGCGGCTCGCTGGGCGCGTCCGCCTCCAGATAGCGCTCCCGCAATGGCTCGACGCTCGTGCGGTCGGTCAGCTCCGCGAAGCGCACGAGGATGCCCGGGCCGTCCTCCTGCGCCCACGCGATGGTGAGCGGGGCGGACTCCCCTTCCAGATACAGCGCGCGCCCCGGCTCGAATCGAGCGGGGTCATCGGTGAGGATCTCCAGCCGGACCCCACCCTTGAGGCCGTGGAGACCACGCACCTGGGCGACCACGAGCCGCTCGGGGTCGGCAGGGCGCTCGTCGCCCACGGTCCCCTGGCTCATGACGATATCGGTCAGACGATCTCCAGCGCGATGGGCGTGCCCTCGCGCGTGGCGACGACCTTGAGCAGGGTACGCATCGCCTTGGCGACGCTGCCGTTCCGCCCGATCACCTTGCCCATGTCCTCCTCGGACACGTGGAGCTCGATGACCTGGGTGCCCTCGTCGTCATGGACCTCCACGCTCACGGCGTCCGGATCGTCCACGAGTGCCTTGGCCACGAACGCGACCAGATCGGGTGCGGACATGCCGGCCTACCGGGCGGGCAGGATGCCCACCTGTCGGAACAGGCGAGCGACGGTGTGGGACGGCTGGGCGCCCTGGCTGAGCCAGCGCTGCGCCTTCTCGGCGTCGACATGGATCGAGACCGGATCCTGGCGGGGATCGTAGTGGCCGATGGTATCGATGGCGCGTCCATCGCGGGCCGCGCGAGCGTCGGCGACGACGAACCGATAGGTCGGCTGCTTCGTCGCGCCGACCCGGGTGAGACGGATCCGGACCACGGGTGGTGATGCCTCCTTGGGCTGGCGACCGACGCTCAGGGCGCCGGCGATTCGGCTCTGTGCGAGCCGGAAGGGTCGGCTCATTCGAGGGGCACGCGGACATGACCCGCGTGCCGGGACCTGCGCAGTGTAACCGGCCGGCGGCTCTGTGCCGACGACCGGTCAGTCTAGCGGACGAGCAGCACCAGCTGCCCGGACACGATACCGTCCTCGTCCGAGGTCGAGGAGACCACCACCTGGTCGAGCGCATCGAGCCAGGGCTTGACCTCCGTCGTGTACTCGGCATCGGCCAGGCCCATCGACTCGATGGTCGACTGGATGGCCGCGATGTCGACCCACACGAGACCGGCGTTCGGGCTGCCGGCGATCGCGAGCGCGTCCTGGTACCGGGCGTCCGAGGCGAGCGAGGTCGCCGCGTCCCGGGTGATGGCGGCCGCGGCGAAGTCGCCGATGCCGATGAACAGGTGGCCGTCACCGAGCGCGATGCTGACGGACGGATCGATGGGCATGGCCCCCATGCCGCCCGCGTCCTCCACGCCGAACGTGGTGACCTCGATGCCCTCCACGTCGGTCTGGGTGACCGTGATGGGCGCGTTCGCGAGGCCCATCCGGGCGAGCGCGAGGAGCGTGGTCACGCGCTGACGCGCGGCGGCCTCGTCCGTGAGCGTCGCCCCGATGCCCATGGCGAACCGGCCATCCGCGTCCTGCCAGACACCGATCGCGAGGTCCTCCACCGGGTCCAGGAGCTCCTCCACCGGTACGCCGAGGATGCGCTCGATCTGCGCCAGCTGGGCAGTGGAGCCCGGCTCCATGGCCTCCACCTGGGCGAGGGTCTGCTCGATGATGGTGTGGAACGTCTCGCCGACGTCCCGGACCTCGAACCAGGCGAGCTGGCCCGCCGGGAAGCGGCTCGCGAGATCCGACTCCCGGAGCGTGGGCACCGGCACGCTCGCCGGATACTGGACGTCACCGGCGATGATCAGTCGGTCCGAGCCGACCTGCGTGTAGCCGGACACCCATGCGGGAATCTGGTCCAGCTGCTGGAGCACGAGCTCCGCACCGGGCTGGGATGCCAGCTGCTGCTCCAGGAGCGGCACGAGCGCCGCGGTCGAGAAGTAGAACGCGGCGAGGCGGTTGGCCGGCACGCGCGCTGCGGCGACACCGAAGGCGGAGTCCTCGGCGAGGCTCGGCGCCGCACCTGCGAGCACATCGAGCGAGGCCTTGACCTGGTCGACCGCGGGCGCAGCGAGGAGATAGGAGTCGGTGACCGCGTAGCTGATGTCATCACCCACGATGGTGATCGTGGCACCCTGGTACTCCTCCTGACCGATGGGCTCCTGCGTCAGGAAGGTCGCCAGCTGTGCCTCCAGGGCGGTCCGGTCGGCGACGCCGAAGGCAAGGACCATCTCCGGGGGATCCTGGGGTCCGAACGAGCTCGATGTCGACATGTCCGGCAGGCCCAGCAGGGCCACCGCGAGCTGGCCGTTCGACCAGGGCTCGATGTTGCCGGTCCACGTCGCGCCGCCGCCGCTCGAGGAGCTCACGACCTGGTCGAGCAGCTCCTCCAGCTTGGTCTCGAACGACGCCTGGTCGGCGAAGCCCGGGAAGTGCGCCATGAACGCCGCGAGGGACTCCTGCTGGTCACCCGGCAGGTCCAGGCGGAGCTCGCCGTAGCCGACCGAGGCGGCCGGCGCGAACACGGGTCCGCCGCTGCTCCCCGACTGGGCGAACACGGCGACGCCCGTGGTCCCCACGAGCATCGCGATGGTCACGAGGATGGCGACGATCCAGCGCAGCGGCGCCGGGCGAGACAGGGATCGGGTCATGGCGTGGCCCTCGTTCAGCAGCGGTGTATCCGGGTCATGTTCGCACGACCGGCCGTTCGATGCCGCCGGACGGGTGTCCCGATGTCGCTCGCCAGTGGTCCGGGGTTCCCGGGGACCGGGTGCGGCGGCGCCGAACGGTGTGCTCGACGCGCGGTGCGCCGAGACGGCCCGCCGCGATCGCGGCTATCGACGACCCAGCGGACCCAGGCCCGGGATGCCCTTGCGACCACCCATGCCGCCCATCTGCTTGAACAGCCGCTGCATCTCGCCGAACTGCTTGATGAGCTTGTTGACCTCCGGCAGGCTGGTCCCCGAGCCACGGGCGATGCGTCGACGACGCGACGCGTTGAGGATGCCCGGGTCACGCCGCTCCGCGGGCGTCATGGAGCGGATGATCGCTTCCGTGCGGCGCAGCTCGCCGCGCTCCTCTGCCTCCTGGACCTGCTTGCGGGCGTCCTTCATGCCGCCCAGGCCGGGGATCATCTCCATGAGCGAGCCGAGCGGCCCCATCTTCTTGAGCTGCTGCATCGACTCCAGCCACATGTCGAGCGTGAAGCTGTTCTTGCGCAGGCTCTCGGCCATCTGCTCGGCCTGCTTCGAGTCGAGCGTCTCCTGCGCCTTCTCGACGAGGCTGAGGACATCGCCCATGCCCAGGATCCGGCCCGCCAGCCGGTCCGGATGGAACACCTCCAGGGCGTCGGTCTTCTCGCCCGTGCCCATGAACTTGACGGGCACGCCCGTGACGGCGCTGATCGAGAGCGCCGCACCACCGCGGGCGTCGCCGTCCATCTTGGTCAGCACGAGGCCCGTGAGCGGCACCGCGTCCCGGAACGCCTCCGCGACGGGCACCGCCTCCTGGCCGACCATGGCATCCACGACGAGGAGCGTCTCGGTAGGCGCGACCGCGGCGCACACGGCCCGGATCTCGGCCATGAGCGCGTCATCGACCGTGAGGCGGCCGGCGGTGTCCACGATGACCACGTCCCGGCCGGTGCGCCGAGCCATCTCGATGCCACCGCGCGCGATGTCCACGACCGGCGTGCCGGACGGCGCGCTGTGGACGGGGATCTCCAGCTGCCGCCCGAGGGTGATGAGCTGATCCACCGCGGCGGGTCGATACGGGTCCGCGGCCACGAGCAGCGGCTGACGGCCCTGGCGCACGATGTGGCGGGCGAGCTTGGCGGACGAGGTCGTCTTGCCCGAGCCCTGGAGGCCGACCATCACGATGACGGCCGGTGCGCCGCTGATGCGGAACGTCCGGTCCCCCTCGCCGAGGATGGCGGCGAGCTCGTCGTGGACGATCTTGACCACGGCCTGCCCGGGGTTGATGCCTTCCAGCACGTCCGCGCCCACGGCACGGGCCTTGATGCGGCCCACGAGGTCCTTGACGACCTTGTAGTTGACGTCCGCCTCCAGGAGCGCGAGACGGACCTCGCGCATGGCGGCATCGACATCGGCTTCGGTGATCCGTCCATGGCCGGAGAGCCGGCTCAGGGCATCGCGCAGGCGGTCGCTCAGTGCATCGAACATGGGATGGGCAGTCTAGCGGGAGCGCCGCGGCCGTCGTGTCCGGGTCAGAGCGGATCCTCGTCGAGGGGTCGGCCGCGCTCCAGCAGATACGCGTGCCAGAGCATGCGGGCAGCGGTCGAGCGGTCGGGTGCCCAGCGGGTCGCGTGCTGCGCCACCGTCTCGCCGCTCGCCGTAGGGCCGACGTGCGTCCAGGTCCGTGCCGCGATGATGAGCGCGAGGTCACCGGACGGCCAGACATCCGGGCGGGCCATGCCCATGAGCAGGTGGATATCCGCGGTCCAGCGTCCGATGCCCCGCTCGGCGACGAGCGCCGCGATGACCTCGTCGTCGGTCAGCCCGTCGAGCCCGTCGAGGTCGAGACGACCGGCGACGACCGACTCGGCGACACCGACGAGATAGCTCGCCTTCTGGCGGGTCAGACCGTGCGCCCGCAGGCCATCGATGCCGGTGGCGACCAGCGCCTCGGGGGTCAGGTCCCCACCGACCGCGCGGCGCGACCGGTCCAGGGCCGAACGCGCCGAGGCGAGCGACACCTGCTGGCCGAGGATGGTGTGGACGAGCGTCGTGAAGCCGGCACCCCGATGCCACACCGGCGGCGGGCCATGCCGCTCCAGGAGCCGTGCCAGATCCTCGTCGCGTACCGCCAGCCGGGACGCGGCGGCGGTGACCTCCGCCCGGAGGCGGTCCGGGCGTGGCGAGGTGCCGTCGTGGTCGGTCACGAACGCGTCCCAGGCAGCCCTCGCCCGTCCGCCATCGGCTGGCTCAGGCGAACATCGCCTGCGCGAACGCGTTGGGGTCGAAGTCGATGAGGTCCTCGAGCTTCTCGCCGACGCCCACGAACAGCACCGGCACACCGACTTCCTGCTCGATGGCGAACGCGATGCCGCCCTTGGCGGTCGAATCGAGCTTGGTCAGCGCGATGCCGGTCAGGCCCGCCGACTCGTGGAACGCCTTCGCCTGCATCAGGCCGTTCTGGCCGGTCGTGGCATCGAGCACGAACATCACCTCCGGCGTGGCATCGGGGATGCGTCGCGCGATGGTCCGGCGGATCTTGGCCAGCTCCTCCATGAGGTTGCTGCGGGTGTGCAGCCGACCGGCGGTGTCCACGATGACCACGTCGGTGTGCCGCGCGACGGCGGCATCCATTGCGTCCCACACGACCGCGGACGGGTCGGCGTTCGCGGCGTGCGCCACGACGGGCACGTCGATGCGGCTCGCCCACGTCTGGAGCTGCTCGATGGCGGCCGCCCGGAACGTGTCCCCGGCCGCCAGCAGCACTCGCGCGCCCCGGCTCTTGAAGCGCCACGCGAGCTTCGCGATGGTCGTGGTCTTGCCCGTCCCGTTGACGCCCACGACGAGGATGATGGCGGGCACGTCCACGGCGGGCTTGCGTGGCCACGGGGTGGGATCGCGGGGCGCGAACAGGTCGATGAGCTCCGCCTGGAGCGCGAGGTCCGGCGGCAGGTCCCGACGCTCCCGTGCCCGCTCCACGACCCCCATCGCGAGCGACGCACCGAGGTCCCCGGCGATGAGGATCTCCTCGACGCTCTCCCACGCGTCGTCATCCGAGGCCTGGCGCAGGATCGACCGGATGCGCCCGACGAGCCCGGTCCGGCTCCGCTCGAGGCCGGCCAGCAGCTCCGCCCGGTCGGTCGTGCTCAGCGGCTCGGTCATCGGATGGCTCCCGCGAAGGCGCCGTCCTCGCTGCCCGCCGGTGGCAGGTCCGCGAGCCGCAGGGACACCACGCGGCTGACCGCATCGTCCCCGGTGGTCACGCCATACAGCGCGTCGGCGGTCTCGATGGTGCCCCGGTTGTGGGTGATGACCACGAACTGGATGTGCTCCGACAGCCCTCGCAGGGCAGCCGCGAAGCGACCCACGTTCGCCTCGTCGAGCGCGGCGTCCACCTCGTCGAGGACACAGAACGGCACGGGATGGACCTCCAGCATGGCGAGCAACAGGGCGACGGCGGTGAGCGCACGCTCGCCACCGGAGAGCATGGCCAGGGGTTGGCGCCGCTTGCCCGGGGGACGAGCGGTGATCTCCACGCCCGTGGCGCCAAGGTCCTCGGGGCTGGTCAGCAGGAGCGAGGCCTCGCCGCCTCCGAAGAGCTGCTCGAAGCGACGCGCGAACGCACCCTCCAGCTCGGCGAAGGTACGCCGGAACTGCTCCGAGATGAGCGTCTCCAAGCGTGCGATGAGCGCCCGCGTCTCGCGGATGGCCGTCTCGAGGTCCGCGTGCTGGGATTCGAGCCCGTCGAGCCGCTCCCGGACCTCCGCCAGCTCCCGCTCCGCGAACGGGTTGCCGGCACCCAGCTCGTGGTAGCGCCGACGGAGCGTGGAGAGCCGCGCCGGCGAGATGCCGGGGATCGTGTCGTCAGCCTCGTCCGCCCAGCGCGCGAGCGCCACGTCGAGGCCGTGCTCGAGCGCCTGCGCGAGGGCGTCCGCCGAGGCGTCGATGGGGGTGGCGTCCTCGGTCGCGTCGGTGTCGGGAGCGTCCGCGGGGCGTGCCGAGTCCGCAGGGAGTGGAGCATCGCCGGGGAGTGCCGACTCATCGGCGAGTGCCGCATCCGCGGGCCGTGCCGCATCCTCCGGGAGTGGCGCGTCGTCGGCCACCACCTCCGGCAGACCGGCCGCGCGCTGGAGCGCCGCCAGCCCATCCGCGCCGATGCCGGCCAGCTCCACGAGGAGCGCCTCCCGACCCGCGTCCAGCTGGAGCCGCGCCGCCATCACCGCGACCTCCGCGGCACGTGTCGCGGTCTCGGTCCGTCGTACCGCCTCCCGCGCCTCGCTCGCCGCCGCCTCGGCCGCGACCAGGCGGGCACGTTCGTCACCGCTCGTCGCCTCGATGGCCGCGAGCGACGTCGCGAGCCGCGACTCCTGCTCGACGGCTGCCGCGAGCTGCTCCCGGGCCCGCGCGAGGACCGTGGCCCGGTCCGATCGTGCCGCCACGGCTCGCTCCGATCGTGCGTCGAGCTCCTGGACGTGCGTCTCGTCCATGGCCAGCCGGACCTCGGCCCGTCGACGTCGCTCGAGCGCCTCGTCGCGTGCCCGACGACCCGCCGTCGCTGCCGCCGCATGGCGGTCGCGCTCGGCACGCAGGGCCTCCAGGCGCGCATCGAGCGCCGCCAGCTGGCGCGCCCAGTCGTCATCCTGTGACGCTTCCTCGGGCGCTGCCGTCCAGGCGGCCGCCTCCGCCTCGCGGGTCCGCAGCTCGGCCTCGGCGGTCTCCGCCTCCTGTCGCAATCGGGCGGCCTGCGCCTCCGCCCAGGATCCCTCCCGCTGGGCGGCGTCCGCGGCCCGGGTCGTCGCACGTGCCCGCTCATCGACCTGGCGCCGGTCACGCCGTGCGGCATCCAGCGCGATCCGTGCCTCGTCCGCCGCCGTCCGCGCTGCGCTCGCCGCCTCGCGTGCCGTGCGCGACCCTTCCTCGAGGGTCGCCGACTCCGCGGCAGCGGCAGCCTCTGCCCGCTCCGCCTCGCTGACGCGCGCCCGCAGCTCCAGCGCATCCTGCTGGATGCCCACCCGCACCAGGCCGACATCGCTGAGCAGCGACCCGGATGGTGTGACCACCTGCCAGCCCGCCGGGAGACGACCCGCCAGCTCCAGGGCGGCCGCCAGGTCCGGCACCCAGACGCTGCGCGCGAGGAGCCGTGCCGCCTGACCGGAGGCATCCCGCAGGACCGCCGTCGCGAGCGCACCACCACCGCGGTCCGTCGCCAGACCCAGCACCTCCTGGCGCTCGCGCTCCCGGACGGCCGCGGACCCGATCCCGTCGAGCACCCAGCTGCCGGTCGTGGTGTCCCCCGTCTCCAGCACGGTCGCGGGATCGACCACCGCCGCCGTGAGCGCCTCACCGAGCGCCACCGCGACCGCCTGACGCAACGAGGGCTCGACTTCCAGCCCGTCATCCAGGCGTCGGATGCGCACGGCCGACGTGACATCGGCGCTTCCCAGCCGCCGGCGGAGCGCGGTCAGACTCGCGGTCGCGGCATCCAGGGCGCCGCGGGCCGCCGCGACCTGGCCAGCGATGGCCGACGCGCGGTCATCCGCGGCTCGCTGTGCCTCGCGCGCGTGCACCGAGGCGGCGTCGGCAGCCTGCTCCGCCTCGGCGGCCCGCTCGGCCTCGATCGTCGCCTGCTCGGCCGCGTCCAGCGCCGCCCGCAGGCTCGTGGCCGCGCCCTCCGTGCGTGCCACGTGGTCGGCGAGCGCCGCCTGTGCGGCCGTCGCCCGACTCACGGCGCGTGCCAGGGCTGCCTCCTGGGCGGCACGCGCGTCCCGGGCGAGCTGCGTGCGCTCCTCCGCCGCACGACCGGTCTCGCGCAGCTCGCGTGCCTGCCGCTCCCCGTCCCGCAGGCGCGTCGTGGCGTCCTCCAGGGCGGTCTCCGCCGCCAGGTCCGGCTCCGGGAGCGCGGCCGCCAGCTCCAGGCGTGCCGCCGTCATCCGCTGATGGGTGGCTTCGCGGTCGGTCTCGATGCCCGCCAGCTCCCGCTCGTGGGCCGCGGCGTCCGAGAGGGTGCGCGACTCCTCCAGCCGCAGCTCCGTCAGCCGCGCGCGGGCCGCGTCCAGCTCCGCCCGACGAGCCCGCTCCTGCTCCTGCCGGCTGGTGAGCTCGGCGGTGGCCGTCGCGATGGCTCCCTCGGCATCCCGGAGCCCGAGGAGCGCCGTGTCCGCTGCCGCTCGCTCCCGCTCCAGCCGTCGGTCGCCCGCCCTCAGCTCACGCGCGGCACCCCCCAGGCGCGCCCGACCCGATGCCACGAGCGCATCCGCCAACTCGCTGCCCGCCGACAGACGTTCCCGCTGCTGCTCCGCCTGGGCGGCGAGTCGCCGGGCCTGCGGCCGCAGCTCATCCACGAGGTCACGGACCCGCTCCAGGTTCGCCTCCGCCTGGGCCAGCTCGTTCTCCGCCGCACGGCGGCGTCGCTCGTGCTTGCGGATGCCAGCCGCCTCCTCGAACAGTGGTCGCCGCTCCTCCGGTCGCAGCGCCAGCGCCTGGTCCACCATGCCCTGGCCGATGAACAGGAACGCGTTGTCGGCGAGGTTCGCCTCATCGAGCAGGTCCACGAGGTCCCGCAGGCGGACCCGCTGACGATTGACCAGGAACTCGTTCTCGCCGTTGCGAAAGAGCCGTCGACCCAGCTCCACCTCCGCATAGGGCACGGGCAGCAGACCATCCTCGTTGTCCAGGACGAGCGTCACATCGGACATCCCCTGGGCACGTCGGGTGGACGAGCCGGCATAGATGAGGTCCTCGGCGCGACGGGTGCGCAGGCTCCGACCCTGCTCCCCAAGGACCCACCGAAGCGCGTCCGCGAGGTTGCTCTTGCCGCTGCCGTTGGGCCCCACGACCGCGGAGATGCCGGGACCGAACTCGACCTGGGTCCGCTCGGCGAAGGACTTGAAGCCCACGAGCCGCAGGGAGCGGAGACGTGCGGTGCTCATGACTGGGTGCCCAGGGGATCGGTCGACGGCGTCTCGGCGGACGCGGCGGCTGGCGCGGGTGACCCGGTGGCGGCGTCCGGTCCGGGCCCATCGCCCACCGACGCGGGCAGGACATCGCGCGTGGCGACCGCCTCGAGCGCCATCTCGGCCGCGGCCGTCTCGGCGTCCCGTCGACTCCGACCGACCCCCGTCCCCAGCACCTCGCCCTGGAGCGCCACCTCCACCGCGTACCGGCGATCGTGGGCCGGGCCCTCCACGAGGGTCACGCGATAGCTGGGCGGTCGGCCGTCGCGAGCGTAGGCCAGCTCCTGGAGTCGGCTCTTGGGTGACTTGAGGGCCATCGGTGGGATCGGCTCGTCGAGCTCCGGCGCACACAGCTCCAGAACGACCGCACGGGCAACCTCCAGCCCGCCATCGAGATACAGCGCAGCGAGCACGGCCTCGAAGGTCGAGGCGAGCACCGAGCCGCGCGCACGCTCACCGGAGCGTTCCGCGCCCTGTCCCAGGCGCAGCCACGTGCCGAGGTCGATGCGACCCGCGATGCGCGCCAAGCCGCGTGCGGACACGATGGCCGCACGCCGCGCCGTCAGCGCTCCTTCCGAGTCCTCCGGGTGACGCTGCCAGAGCGCCTCCGAGATGACGAGGGACAGCACCGCATCACCCAGGAACTCCAGTCGCTCGTTGGCGACGACCGGCGGCTCCGGGTGCTCGTTGACGTAGCTGCTGTGGGTGAGCGCCTGCTCCAGCAGGGCGGGGTCCCGGAACTCGTGACCCAGTCGCTGTGCGAGCCCTGCGGCAGGCGGCGTCACGCCGGACGCGCCGGCCTTACTGGTCGGAGGAGTGCTCGTCGATGTAGTCGACGGCGTCCTGGACGGTGCGGATCTTCTCGGCATCCTCGTCGGAGATCTCCGTCCCGAACTCCTCCTCCAGGCTCATGATGAGCTCGACGAGGTCCAGCGAGTCAGCGTTCAGGTCGTCCACGAACGACGCCTCCGGCTTCACGTCCTCCTCATCGACGCCGAGCTGCTCCACGACGATCTTCTTGAGTCGGTCGTAGGTCGAAGCCGTCACGTTGGTGGTCCCTCCTGGTCCCCGGTCACTGGTTGACCGCCGTCACCGGCGGTGGTGGGCTGCCGCCCCTGCCCTGTCATCTCTCTCGCGACCCGGCCGAGCACGCCATTCAGCAGTCGGCGGGCCGATTCACCGCTGTACGAGCGAGCCAGCTCGACCCATTCCGAGATGGCGACCGCCCTCGGCGTCGCCGGGCAGTGTAGCAGTTCGGCCATGCCGGAACGCAACAGGGATCGGTCGATCCGGGCGAGCTGGACCACGGGGTAGGCGGGCGCCGCACGCTCGATCGCGGCATCGATGGTGTCGCGATGGAGGACCACCGCCTCGACCAGCCGTCGGGCATGCGCGGCGGCGACGTCATCCGCGGCGGTGTCGGCGATGCGTCGCTCGACGACCTCGCGCATGGGCCGCTGGCCGAAGTCCGCCTCGAACACGGCCTCCAGGCACAGGCGACGGCCTTCCCGCTCGCCCCGATGACGCTCATCCGACCAGGGACCGCTGTCGTCCTCCCAGCCGGGCGACCGGTCCGTCACGACGCGCTGCCGGTCCCGCCCGCGATCAGGGGCACTTCGGGCTCCGCGGCCATCGGACCGGTCCGGGCGTCCTCGCCAGCCGGTGTCGCTGCCGCAGCGGTGGTCGGTGTCGCTGCCGCGCCGTTCGCCGAGGACGTCGCAGTGCGCGCGCCGTGGCGCGTGGTCCCCGACCGCGCGAGTGCCTCCTCGATGCGCTCGGGGATACCCGCACGTGCGGACTGCGCCCCGACGTCCACCGCGAACCCGATCATCCGCCGCGTGGCGCTGCCGTGGGTGATGAGCACCGTGCCGTTGACACCCAGGAGTGGTGCGGCACCCAGCCGCTCGTAGTCGAACTTGCGCCGGATACGCCGGATGCCCGGGCGCATGAACAGGTAGCCGATGGGCCCCCAGGGCAGGCGTCGGAACTCCGTCTCGAGCAGCCCCAGCATCGTGGTGGCCACCCCTTCGAAGAACTTCATGACCACGTTGCCCACGGACGCGTCACACACCACGACGTCCGCCTTGTGCTTCGGCAGGTCGCGGCCCTCCACGTTGCCGATGAAGCGCAGCTCCGTCCCGCGCAGGAGCGCCGTGGCGTCCTTGACCCGCTGCTCGCCCTTGCCCGCCTCCTCGCCGATGGACAGCAGGGCGACGCTCGGTCGCTCGACACCCAGGACGCGCTCGGCGTAGAGCGCGCCCATCCAGGCGTACTGGGCGAGGTTGAGGCCGGTCGAGTCGGTGGTGGCACCGATGTCGAGGAGCATGAACGGTCCCCGGTCGGTCACCATCTGGATGGCGAGACATGGCCGGTCCACGCCCGGCAGTCGCTTGAGGTGGAGGATCGCCGAGGCGACACCGGCACCCGTGTGACCGGCGGTCACGACCGCATCGGCGTGACCATCGCGCACGAGACGCATGCACACGTTGATGGCCGCGTCCTTCTTGCGACGCACCGCGAGCGCGGCGTCCTCGTCCATGTCCACGGACTGGCTGGCATGGACGATGCGCACGTTGGCGGGTCGCTCGCCATCCATCTCCGCCTCGATGGCGGCCGTGTCGCCGACCAGGACGACCTCGACGTCCGCGTGTCCGGACGCGTAGTCGACGGCGCCCCGCACCACCTCACGGGGGCCGTGGTCGCCGCCCATCGCATCCACCGCGATCCGGGGACGTGCGAGGTCGGGACCGCTGTCGCGTCGCTCCAGTGCCGCCTGGTCCACCCGATCAGCGTCCTGTCAGATCACTCGTCGCCCCGATCCCGGTCCGTCCGTGCCGGACAGCCGAGCGTCGGGGTCGCATCACGAACCGGCTTCGGTCGTGGAGCGCTGGCGGATGCGCACGGCCTCGCGGCCCTTGTACCAGCCGCAGGTGGGGCATGCGTGATGCGACTGCTTGGGCTGATGGCAGTGCGGGCACTCCTCCAGCTGCGGCACGGTCAATGCGTGATGCGAGCGGCGCTCGCCCTGCCGCGCGTGCGACACGCGGCGCTTCTGGACACCCATGTTCGTTACTCTCCTTCCAGGGATGGCTCGGGGTCGAGGGTCGGGGGCACCGGCCGGGACGGGCCGGTGCGCTGGTCAGATGCGGTCGTCCGGATGATCGAGCCGGTCGCGGAGCACGGCGAGCGCCGCCAGCCGCGGATCGAGGTCAGCCTCGCCATGATGATGGGTCGGGTCGGTGTTCAGGTCCGCACCGCACTCGTTGCAGAGACCCCGACAGTCCGGCCGGCACAGCACCACGATGGGTTCGGCGAGCGAGATCGCCTCGCGCACCGCATCCGTGAGGTCCAGCTCGTGGTGGCCATCGAGGCGAAGCGCCTCCGGTTCGGAACCCATGTCCACCGGGTGGCCGGTGTCGATGTCGATGGACGGCAGCGCCTCCTCCTCGAGGTCCACCTCCACCGGGGAGACCATCGCGGTCAGGCAGCGGCTGCACGTCTCGGGCAGCGCCGTGGTCAGGTGGCCGCGGGCGAGGATGCCCCGACCCGTGCTCGCCAAGCGGACCTTGCCGCGCACCGGCGCCGCGGTGGTGAGATCCTCCGCGATGGGCAGCCGCTCGACATCCAGGGGGTAGTCGCGGTACGTGCCGGGTGTCGCCCGGAGCAGCTCCGCGACGTTCCAGCTAAGCATGGACGCGGGTCGCCATGGTGGAGACGGGCACGTCCAGCTCCGGCGCGAGTGGCGCCTCCAGCGAGGGCACCGTGGCCGGCTCGTCCGGATGTCGCTCGTCGAGCATCGTGATGCCCCGCCGGATGCTCTGGAGCGCCTTCACGCACTCCCCCTCGAGCCGCACCAGGACGCCTGCCGCGTACTGGTCCGCGCCGCGCCGGATCTCGTCGGCGTCCGCGTTGCCCTGCGCGATGATCTGCTGCGAGCGGATCTCCGCGGCACGCGTCAGCTCTCGCTCCTCGATGAGGAACGCAGCCTGCTCCTGGGCGCGTGCGAGGATCCGCTCCGCCTCCTCCTGGGCAC
Source organism: Chloroflexota bacterium (assembly GCA_019637815.1). Taxonomy (GTDB): domain Bacteria; phylum Chloroflexota; class Limnocylindria; order Limnocylindrales; family CSP1-4; genus JAFMJV01. The sequence continues at coordinate 58,902 of JAHBUZ010000003.1, read as the reverse complement.
GCTCCACGAGCCGCGTCGTCTCCTCGTTGATGCGCTTCGCCTGGCGCACCTCCTCGGGCACGGCGACGCGCAGCTGGTCGATGAGATCGAGCGCAGCGACCTGGTCCACGACCACGGAGTTGGTCATGGGCATGCGACGGCCGTTCGCGATGAGGGCCTCGAGGCGTTCGATGAGGAAGATGATGTCGATGGGAGTGGACTCACGGAGCGGTGGGGTCAGCACGGCATTGTATCCCACCGCGCACGACGGGCCGATGTGGTCCGGGCGAAACGCCCACTGGAACGGTCGTCGGAGGTGCCCGGCCGGGCTACGGCCGCTGGTCAGACCCGGTCTCGCGAAGGCCGACTCGCCGTGATGTCTCTGAGCGTCAGCTCGTGATCAGCGTGATACCCAACCACACCGACCCGATCAGGGCGGTCACGATCGCGACGACAGCAGTGAATGCCATGGTCAGGCCGAACGCCCGGATGAGCAGCATGTGGACGCTCCGGGACTTCCACGGATCCTCGTCGCCGGGTCCGAGGGTCCCCCGCACGAGCGCGTGCAGCTCGTCGTCGATCGACCGCACCAGGGTGAGCGGCGTCCACATGCCTGGGATCATCGCCCAGCCGACCGTTCCTTGTCCAGCCGACCACGCTGGCGAGGACGACGACGCCTGGGCCGAGGCCGGCTGCGCATGGGATCAGGACGATCTCCCTCCCTGGCAGCTACTCGCCGCCTTCCGGCACGTCCGGACGCTGCGATGGCACGGTCGCGCGGGTGCCGGCGGGCGACCCCACGCTCGACCCGTGCTCGGTCGAGCGTTCCAAGAGCTCAAGAGGCCCAGGGGCCCTGCCGGCCAGGGCGATGCGGCGAGTAGTCGCCATCCGACCAGAATGTCCAAGATCGCTTCGGGGCCGCGGCATCGGTGCCGCGCGTGGCGTGACGGGCACATCCCGACTGGCACGGGACGGCGCAACGGGACGCGCCTTCCGATGGCGTGGACCCAGCCCTGCTCAGCCCTCGCCGGGGACGGTGAGCCGGCGGAGCACCGCCGCCGGCACCATGCCCCGCACGTCGCCACCGAAGCTCGCGATCTCGCGCACCATCGTGGAGCTGAGCGCCGCGTGCTCCGCGCTCGTCATCAGGAACACCGTCTCCACCTCCGGCGCGAGCCGCCGATTGAGCTGCGCCATCTGGATCTCGCTCTCGAAGTCGCTCACGGCCCGCAACCCGCGCACGATCGCACCGGCTCCCAGGCGTCGCGCGAGATCCACGGTCAGCCCCTCGAACGACTCGACGGCGACACCCCGCCCGGCGTCACCGAGCTCCTCGTCGAGTGACTCGCGGATGATCCCGAGCCGCGTCGCGAGATCCATGCTCGGCTGCTTGCGGGGATTGACCAGCACCGCCACGGTCACCCGGTCGAACAGGCCCAGCGCCCGCACCACGACATCGAGGTGGCCGAGCGTGATGGGATCGAAGGTGCCCGGGTAGATCGCGTGGCGCATCGTCGGAGTGTGCCTCACTCGTCGCCGGGGTGTACCCCGCTCACGGACGACACCCTGCCACTCGTCGCTGGAGCGTGCCTACTCCTCGCCGCGATACCACGTGAGCGCGGTCTCCCCGAACCGCCGCGACCGAACACGCACCAGCCGCCCGACCCGCTCCGGTCCTTCCCAGCGCCAGTGGTGCTTGCACACGACCACTGCCTCGGCTGCCAGCCACCCACCATCGGCGGTCCCCAGTCGCTCGAGCGTGGCGGCGAGCGCGTCCGCATCGACATAGGGCGGATCGAGCACGACGCACGTGAATGGCCCACCAGCCGCCACGCCGTCGCCGGCCAGGAAGCGCCCGACCCGCTCGCGCACGACACGACCATCGACCAGGCGGGCGCGCTCCAGATTGCGCGAGATGACCCGGACCGCACCCGCGTCGTGCTCCACGAACACCGCGGACGGCACACCCCGACTGAGCGCCTCGATGCCCGCTGCCCCGCTCCCGGCATACAGGTCGAGGAAGGGTCCCCCGAGCGGCTCGGCCGGGTCCGTCTCGAGCGATCCGAACAGCGATTCCTTGACGCGGTCGCCGAACGGGCGCGTCCCCTCCCCCGGCGCGACCAGCCGGATGCCCTTGGCGCTGCCTCCGATGATCCGACCCGCCTCAGCCATCGACCTCGTCCTCGCGCAGCACGTCGCCCGCCCCGATGCGGGCCAGCCAGCCTCCGGTCAACTCCCGCTCGAACGCCTCGCCCCGCAGCCGACCACCCGCGTCCACCAGTGCTTCCGCGCGCTCGCGTGCCATATGCGTCATCTCGCGGTGCCGAGCGACCGCGAGGCTCGCGACCCGCAACGGCGGCAGACCGCTCTGTCGGAGCCCGAGCAGCTCACCCTCGCCCCGCAGCTGGATGTCCAACTCCGCGAGCGCGAAGCCGTCCGTGGTGTCCCGCACCGCCCTGAGCCGCGTCATGGCGAGCGAGTCGTCCGGCACATCGGCCACCAGGACGCAGTACGACTGGACGTTCCCGCGGCCGACACGCCCACGCAGCTGGTGGAGCTGTGCCAGTCCGAACCGGTCGGCGCCCTCGATGACCATGAGCGTCGCCTCCGGCACATCGACACCGACCTCCACCACGGTCGTGCCCACGAGCACATCCAGCGCGCCATCCCGGAACGCGGCCATCACCTCGTCGCGGGCGGTCGGCTTCATGCGGCCGTGGACCATGCCCACCCGGAGGGGCGCGAGCAGGACGCTGAGCCGCTCGGTCTCCTCCTCCGCGCTGCGCGTGCCGGGTGTCGCCTGGTCCACCGCGGCCTCGCCCGGCTCCTGCACCCGATCGTCGTCGGTCGTCGGCGTCGTGCCGACCAGACCCGTCGCATCGGTCGAGCCACCCGAGCCGTCCTCGCTGCCCTCCGGCTCGATGAGCGGCACGACCACGAACGTGCGGTGTCCCGCCGCGGCCTCGGCGCCCACGCGCTCCCAAGTCCCGCCGAGCTCACCCGATCGTCGGATACCGGTCTTCACAGGCAGGCGCCCGGCGGGTGCCGCACGCAGGTCCGTGACATCCAGATCGGCGTGGAGGACCTGGCCGAGCACCTGCGGGATGGGCGTCGCGGTCATGAGCAGCACATGGACCGCGCCACCCTTCGCCGAGAGTGCGTCCCGGTCCGCGACCCCGAAGCGGTGTTGCTCGTCCACGACCGCGAGCCGCAGGTCCGCGAACGCGACCGCCTCCCCGATGAGCGACTGGGTGCCCACGAACACGAGGCCCCGGCTGCCGCCCAGGAGGCCCTCCTGGAGCGGTCGAGCGGCCACCTCGAGCGCCTCGCGACGCTCCGCGGCGCTGATGCTCGCGGTCAGCAGCACCACCTGGTGGCCGAGCGGCTCCAGCAGCCGACCGAGCGTCGCCGCGTGCTGTCGGGCCAGCAGGTCCGTGGGCGCGAGCATCGCCGACTGGCCACCGGTCGCCGCCACGAGCGCCATCGCCGCCGCGGCGACCGCGGTCTTGCCGGAGCCCACGTCGCCCTGGACGAGGCGCATCATCGGACGACCGGACGCGAGGTCGGCCCGGACCGCGGCCACGGCCGCTGCCTGGTCCGTGGTCAGGTGGACCACCGGCGCCTCCGGGTCACGCGCGCGCAGCCCTCGACCGAGCGCGTCCTCCACGCCCGCCACGATGCTCGCCGCGGTGGCATCGTCGACCCGCACCACGCTCGCCTGGTCCGCCTCCCGCACCCGCCGCCGGGAGATCATGCCTACCTGGAGCGCCAGCAGCTCGTCGAAGGCCAGCCGGTCGAGCGCCCGGTCGAGCTCGTCGCGGTCGCGCGGCCCGTGGATCACCCGGAGCGCCTCGCCGATGGGCATCCGGTCACCTCGCGTCGCCGCGTCGAGGTACTCGGGGTACGGACCCAGCTGCTCCAGCGCGGCCCACAGCGCCCGACGCAGGCTGCGCACGGTGAGTCCTTCCGTCAGCCGATACACGGGCAGCAGGTCACCCGTCGTCCGCTCGCCGACCTGGTCCTCCCGCTCCACCTCCGGTCCCGCGAGGTTGGTGCGACCCGTCGACCGATCGACGCCGGTCTTGCCGGACACCAGCAGCCAGCCACCCGGTGGTCCGACGCGTCGCTCCACGAACTGGCGACCGAACCAGATCGCCTCGATGCTGTCGCCCGCCTCGTCCGCGAGCAGCGCGATGGTGCGCTGGAGGTTGCGTCGACGCGTGGGCGCCACGTGGATCGAGCGGAGCTGGAGTCGGGCCGTCACGTGCGTCCCCGGCTGGAGCATCCGCAGCTCCCGGACCGAGCGCGGACCCCCGGTCTCGATCCAGCGACGCGGCACCTGGAACACGAGGTCCCGCACGGTCCGGATGCCGAGACGCTCCCGGCCCCGTGTTACCGCCGTGGCACCCGGCAGCCCACTGGCGCCGATGGGCGTGTCCCAGTCGAGGACCGGCTGCACGGCCCGGCCCTTGCCGGTGGTCGCCTTGGACGACCGACGTCCGGCCTGGGCCTTGGGAGCGGCGGGTGTCCCCGTCCGGGCGGGGCGACCATCGGGTCTGCTCATGGGTCTGCTATAGTCTGCGACCGACGCGCCCGCGTGTTCTCGCGATGGTGCGTGCCCTCTTCACACGACACCAAGGGATCCTTCTGGCATGGCCCTCTCCTGCGACCTGTGCGGCAAGACCTCGATGGGTGGGTTCAACCCCCAGTCCTCGGGCATGAACCGCGTGCGTGCGCACCGCCGCTACAAGGTCAACCTCCAGCCCATGCGCATCACGCGCGGCGCGACCACCGTGTCGGCCCGCGTGTGCACCCGCTGCCGCCGAACCCTCGCCAAGGGCTGATCGTCCGGTCATCCGCGGGCGACGCCGGGCGTCGTCCGCTACTTCGGCGTGTCCGGCGCCAGGCCGATCGCCCCTGCGGCGGTCCTGACACGGGGTCGCGGCCCGGCCGGGACCGTCGCGGTCAGCCGGCCTCGTAGCCCAGCTCCGCGAGGAGCGGCCCCGCGATCGCGCTGACCTCGGCTCGCTCCGCTGCCGTCAGGTCGGTGCGCCATCGACCCACGGACCGGGGCGTGATGGCGGTATTGGCATGCGCCTTCCGGCCGCCCCGGGGCACCTTCTCCACGAGGACGGCCGGATCCCACGCCTCACCGACGCTCGCCAGCAGCTCCCCCAGGACGCGCTCCGGATCGGACACGAACGCCTCGTAGCGCAGCTCGTGATAGCGCGGATCGTCACGGAAGCGCCGGCCCTCCCGGACATCGCGCACCCACCGGTGGGCGTATTCGGCGATGGGTCGCGGCCGCATCTCGCGGACCTCCTCGCCATCCACCCAGCGGCGCTCCGGGTGCTGGCGCATCGAGCACACCACGTCGCGACCGTCCCGGATCACGTGGATGACCTGCGCCTCCGGGAATCGCTCCAGGATCCAGTCGAGCGACTGGATGTTGAGGGGTGTCTTCTCGGCCCAGCGTGGCCGGCCACGCTGGGCCCGATAGCTGGTCGCGAAGGCATCGACGAAGGCACCCTGCGAGGCGCTCGACGCGAGCATCGCCTCGAGGTCCGCCTCCGGCAGCTTGTACGCCTTGGCGACCGACGAGACGTGGAACGCACCGGGCAGCAGGATGCTCGATTCCGGACCACAGCAGATGCCCGGATGTCGGTCGAGCACGCGCCGCAGGAGCGTCGTGCCGCTCCGTGGCGCACCGCCGATGATGAGATGGGACTCCGTGGAGCGATAGGCGCGGTTGCGCCAGGGGCGTTGGCGGAGGCGCGTCGCGCGGTGCTGGAGACGCTCGACGAGGCTCACGCGGCCCTCATGCGGCACCCAGCACGGCCGTGACCCTCATGCCGCCGAGTCCAGCCAGATCGTGAAGGGTCCGTCGTTGACCAGCTCCACGCGCATCTCCGCCCCGAACACGCCACGCTCCACGGTGATGCCGCGCGCCGCGACGGCGTCCGCGTAGGCGCGCCAGAGGGACTCGCCCAGCTCCGGTGACCCCGCGTCCAGGAACGAGGGCCGGCGACCCTTCCGGGTATCGGCATAGAGCGTGAACTGGCTCACGGCCAGGACCGCGCCGCCGACATCGGCGAGCGAGCGGTTGGTGCGCCCCTCCGCGTCCCGGAAGATGCGCAGGTCCACCGTCCGGTCCGCGAGCAGTCGCGCGACCTCCGGGGTGTCGTCATGACCGACGCCCACGAGCACCAGCAGACCCGGCCCGATGGCGCCCACGACCGCTCCATCGACCGACACGCTCGCCCGTTCCACCCGCTGGAGCAGCAGGCGCATGACTCAGCGCGGCTCCGCGGCGGCGGCCGCGATGGCACGCGATCCCGTCGCGGGCTCGTGGCCGGCGCCCGAGCCGTTGTGCGTGCTGGTCGCGACGATGGCGTCGGGACCCTGTCGTCGACCGAGCACGACCCCCTCACGCACCAGGCGCACCTCGTCCGCGGTGTCCCTGCCGCGCTGGAACAAGGCGGACCCCACGACGCACACCTCCGCGCCCCACGCGCCGACGATGGGCGCCGTCTCGCGATTCACGCCGCCATCCACGTGGACGGTGCCACCGCCACCCCGCGCGGCGAACAGGCCCGCCGCCTCGGCCAGCTTCGGCGCAGCATCCGCGAGGAACCGCTGCCCACCGAAGCCCGGGTACACGGTCATGATCATGATCACGTCGAGCGCGTCCAGGTACGGCGTGACCGCATCGACCGGCGTCGATGGGCTGACCGCGAGACCTGCCTCGGCGCCCCCGTCGCGGATCGACCGGAGCGTCGCGGCGACCCGCACGTCGTCGTCGTCCGCCTCCACGTGGAACGTGACGGTGTTCGGCTGTGTGGCGAGGAACCGGTCCATGTAGCGGGCCGGCTCACTGATCATGAGATGCACGTCGATAGGCAGCGGCGTCAGCCGTCGGATGGCGGCGATGACATCCGGGCCGAACGTGATGTTGGGCACGAAGTGGCCATCCATGACGTCCAGGTGGAGCCGATCGACGCCCGCACGGGCGAGCTTGCGGACCACCCGGTCGAGATGACCGAAGTCCGCGGTCGTGATGCTCGCCGCGATCTGCGGCCGGAGCTCGGCCATCAGCCCACGCCACTCCCCGCGAGCCGGAGCGCGTCGGCGCTGCGATCGACCAGCAGCTCCCGGCGGCGCGCCACGGCAGCCGGGGTGGGCGCGCCTGCCAGCTCCGCGGCCAGCTGACCACACGCGGCACCGATGTCCACGCCCCGGTTGCGCCGCACGGTGGTGTGGAGACCCACGGCGCGCAGGACGTTCGCGAACGCCTCGATGCGATCCGGGCTGCTGGGCTGCCAGGGCGTATGCGCCACGGGGTTCATGGGGATGAGGTTGACATGCGCGAGACGGCCCCGCAGCAGCTCCGCCGCCGCATGGGCATCCGCGGGCGTGTCGTTGATGCCCGCGATCATGACCATCTCGTAGGTCACGCGGCGGCCGGTCGCTTCCGCGTAGGCCGTCGCGGCGGCCACCACCTCGGTCGCGGGATATCGACGCTCGAGCGGCACGAGCAGGGACCGGAGAGCCGGTCGCGCGGCGTGGAGCGACACCGCGAGCGTGTACTGGGGCGCGAGGGCGATGAGCCGCTCGATGCCCGGCACCACCCCGCTGGTGCTGATGGTCAGGTGGCGTGCTCCCAGCCCGAAGCGGGTCGGGTCGCTGAGCGCCGCCGCCGCGTCCAGCACGGCGTCCGTGTTGAGCAGCGGCTCGCCCATGCCCATGAACACGATGTTGGTGAGTCGCTCGTCCGTGGCCAGCAGCTCGTGGCGCCAGAAGCGTGCCTGATCGACGATCTCCGCGGCATCCAGGTCCCGCCAGAAGCCGAGCTCGCCCGTGGCACAGAACGGGCAGCCGACCGCACAGCCCGCCTGGGACGAGATGCACAGGGTGGTCCGCGCCCGTCGTCCGCCCCGGGCGGGATACCGCATCAGCACCGACTCGATGGACCGTCCGTCATCGAGCCGGTGGAGCGCCTTGCCGGTGAGGCCGCCGTCCGCGGGTCGTACATCGGTCGCCACGATCGTGCTCGCCCGGAACGCGTCCGCGAGGCGTGCCCGGAGCGCCGACGGTAGCTGGCGGACCTCATCGAAGGTGGCCGCTCGCCCCGTCCACAGCGCATCCGCGACCTGCTTCGCGCGATAGCCCGCCTCGCCGGCCTCCGCGAACCACGCCGCAAGTGCATCGGCAGGCAGCCCGGCATAGCCGGGACGCGGATCACGACTGGGGGATGTGACGGACAGGGTGGGCACCGGACGTTCCTCGACGCGCGGAGCGTGGGCGGGCACGCGCATGGAGCCGGAATCCTAGCCGGACTCGGCCGAAGCGGCAGGCGGGGCGCCGGCTTCGCTCGCGTCGTGCTCCCGATCGAGCCAGCGTGGCTGGCCTCGAGCCATGTCGCTGGCCCGCATCCGCCGACCGCCGGGTTCCTGGACCTCGAGCAGCTCCAGCAGACCATGGTGCGTCACGAGACCCATCCCCTCCCCGACGCGCACCAGCGACCCGGGCGCTGCGCCGACGGTCTCGACCACGTCCCCGACCCGGGCCTCATGGACGATGAGGCGCATATCCGGCCGCTCGATGAAGGTGCCGGGCCACGGCCGCAGCGCACGCACCTGGCGCTCCAGCTCCATGGCAGGGCGCATCGGATCGAGCCGGCCGTCCGCACGTCGGAAGGGCCTGGTCAACGTGGCGCCCTCGATCGGCTGCGGTGTGGCGGGGGTCGTCCCTGCCAGCCACCCGGGCAGCGTGTCGATCAGCAGCGCGGCCGCCTCCCGCGCGAGCCGATCCTCGAGCGTCGGTGTGTCCTCGGTGCCATCGAGCGGCAGCCGGACCTGCGCGATGATCGGTCCGGTGTCCAGCCCGGCATCCATGCGCATCAGGCTGACCCCGGTCTCCGGGTCGCCCGCGAGGATCGCCGCCGGGACGGGTGTCGCGCCCCGGTGGCGCGGCAGGAGCGAGGGATGGAGGTTGAGCGCCCCGTGGCGCGGCAGGTCGAGCACCGCCTGGGGCACGATCTGGCCGTAGTCGGCGAGCACGAGCAGCTCCGGTCGCTCCGCTCCGAGCTCGGCGACCGCGTCCGGTGCCCGCAGCCGCTCCGGTCGCAGGACCCGGATGCCCAGCTCGGTCGCTCGCGCATCGACTGGCGTGGGCGTGAGCACGGCCTTGCGTCCGACCGGGCGCGGCGGCGCGGTGACCACGGCGCGCAGGTCGACGAGCGGCGAGCCCGCAAGGGCATCGAGGATGGGTACCGCGAAGGCGCCGCTCCCCAGGAACACGCCAAGCACCGGGGTCATGACCACGGCCCGCGTGACCGGGACCCGGCAGGTCGGCTCAGGCGCCCGTTGCCGCGTCGGCAGCCTCGGTCGCCGCGTCGATCGAGGCCTTCGCGGCGCGGCGGGCCCGGCGTCGCTCACGGAGTCGTGCCGCCTCGGGTGACTCGTCCTCGTCCTCATCCTCGTCGAGCCTGGAGGCCGGGATGAGGGCCGCGGGGTCGAGGGCGTCGAGATACAGCGTGCCCTGGAGATGGTCGTACTCGTGCTGGATGGCGCGTGCCAGGAGGCCGCTGCCGGCGATGCGGATGCGCTTCCCGTCGCGGTCCTGGCCGATCATCACGGCGTGGTCCGCACGCTTCCGGACACCCACGAAGCCAGGCACGGACAGACAGCCCTCGTAGTCCTCCTGCTCGCCCGACAGATGCACGATCTCCGGGTTGGCGACCTCGTACAGCTCGCCATCCACCTCGATGACGCACAGCTGGAGCGCCTCCCCCACCTGCTGGGCCGCGATGCCCACGCCAGGCGCGTCACGCATCGTCTGGGTCATGTCGTCCAGCAGCTCGTGGAGCGTGGCGCCGAAGCTGGTGATGGGGGTGCCGACCATGCGCAGGCGCGGGTCACCCAGGGTCACGATGGGTCGGAGGGTCATGGCCGGAAGGATACCCAGCCCGCCGACCGGTCGCCGAACGCGAACGACACGTCGGCCGGCCGTGTCCTGTGAGGCAGGCTCCGCCCGGATATGGTATCGACTGCACCGGGAGAGACTTCGACCCATCGACTCAGGGAGGGACACGCACACATGGCAGGTTCGTTCGAGCTCAAGCGCTCCAAGAACGACAAGTTCTTCTTCAACCTGCTCGCCGGCAATGGCCAGATCATCCTGTCCAGCGAGATGTACGAGGCGAAGGCGAGCGCCACCAACGGCATCGACTCGGTGCGTCGCAACGCGGTCGACGACACGAAGTTCGACCGCCTCGAGGGCAAGGACGGCTCGCCCTACTTCACGCTCAAGGCCGGCAACGGCCAGGTGATCGGTCAGAGCCAGATGTACTCGAGCGCCTCGTCGCGTGACGCGGGCATCGAGTCCGTCCAGAAGAACGCGCCGGACGCCGAGCTCAAGGACCTGACCACCGACGACTGAGTCGATGCCGGGCCGGCATCATCGGCCCCGACGACAGCCCTGGACGGCCCCGCGACGACCTCGCGGGGCCGTTCCCTATGCGTCCGCCTCGACTCGTGCCCTGCCCCGCTCCAGCACCCGGATGGCGTTGCCGAACGGATCCCGGAGACCCATGTCCGTGCCGTAGAAGTGTTTGGTGGGCTCCTGGGTGAAGTCGGTCACGCCACGCTCCACAAGTGTCGCGTGGAACGCCCGGACATCGGGCGAGTGGAGCACCAGGCCGCCCAGCGCGCCCTTCGTGATGAGCGCCCGGATCTGGTCGGCGGTCGCGTCATCGTGGAGCGGCGGACCCGGCTGCTCGAGCGAGATCTCGACACCCCGGTCGCCCGGCACCCGGACCGTGAGCCAGCGATACGACCCCTGGGTCACGTCATGGCCGACCTCGAGGCCGAGCGTCCCGACGTAGAAGTCGAGCGCCTGCTGCTTGTCGAGGACGTAGATGGTGGCGACGTCGATGCGGCTGATCATCCTGGGCTCCTGTGCGGTGACTGGCGGACGAGCCGGATGCTAGCCAGCCGTCGCCCGTGGACGCTTCTCCGAAACTGCTCCGTCGCTGGCGGCCGGCAGTGGGTCGCGCGGCGGGGCCGTGGTCACCGGGTCCCGGGGACGCATGGCGGCCATCTGGACGCAGCCGGGTGCAACCATCGGCTCGTGCGCCGCTCGATACGCGGTCGGGGTCTCACCCACGATCTCGCGGAAGGTGCGACTGAACGTGCCCAGGCTCGTGCAGCCGACGTCGAGGCAGATGTCCGTGATGCTCCGATCGGTCTCGCGGAGCAGGAACATCGCCCGCTCCACGCGACGACGCTGGAGATAGCGATGGGGCGTCTCGCCGAACGTGGCGCGGAAGCTCCGGCTGAAGTGGGCCGCCGTGACATGGGCGACCGCCGCGACCGCCCGAACGTCGAGTGGCTCGGCGTACGCGCGATCCATCGTGTCGCGGGCACGCAGCAGCCGCCGGTTGAGGTCCTCCGTGTCACGACCCATGGGCGGAACGCTACGTCATCGGGGAGCGGGGTGTCCTGCGGGGCGGTGCGGCAACCGGCGGGGAGTGCGGTCGCCCGCCTACAGCAGGCTCTCCGGGTCCACGTCCACGCTCCACGGCGCACCCGGATCGCCACCCAGGACCTGGAGCGGCGCGTCGCCGCGCAGCACGACGTGGAACCGCCACCGGCCGGCGCGACGCACGATGTACGCGGCCACCGGGCCGAGCACGCTCGCGCTGGTCGGATCGGGCCGGGCCGCAGCCGCAGCTCGCAGCCGGTCCGCCATCCGCGCCGCCTCCGCCTCGGCGCGCGTCCGGTCCTCGAGCGCGACGGTCAGCTTCACCAGTCGCCCATATGGCGGGCTCCCGAAGCCCCGACGTCGTCCCAGCTCCTCCTCGATGAAGGGCCCCGGATCACCCGTCGCCACCGCCACGATCGCCGGGTGGTCGGGCAGGTAACTCTGGATGATCGCCCGCCCCGGCAGGTCGCCGCGGCCGGCCCTGCCCACCGCCTGGGCAAGGAGCTGCCAGGTCCGCTCCGCGGCACGCTCGTCGGGGAGCGTCAGCGCGATGTCCGCGGACACCACGCCGACCAGCGTCACCCCCGGGATGTCGAGACCCTTGGTGACCAGGCTCGTGCCCACCAGGACGTCCAGCTCACCGGCGCTGAACGCGTCGAGCACCGCAGCGGCGGCCCCCCGACGCTCCGCGACATCCCGGTCGAGCCGACCGACCCGCAGCTCCGGAAAGCGGACACGCACCTCGTGCTCGACCTTCTCCGTGCCGCCACCCAGGTACCGGATGCGCACCGAGCCACAGGACGGGCAACGACGCGCCGGCGGGGCCGATGCACCGCAGTGATGGCAGCGCAGCGCCATCGATGTGGCATGGAACACGAGCGGTCGATGGCACTCCGGGCAGACCTGGACATAGCCACAGTCGCGACACAGGACGACCGATGACGAGCCTCGTCGATTGATGACCAGGATCGCCTGCTCACCCCGGTCCCGGTCGAGCGCACCGATCGCCTCCGCGAGCACGCTCGACAGGAGGCCCCGATTGCCGTCCGCGAGCTCCGCGCGCAGGTCGACGACCTCCACCGACGGCGCCTGGCCGACACGCCGCCCGGTCAGTCGGAGATGGCCCAGCTCCCCCGCCCTGGCCCGACCGATGGTCACGAGGTCCGGCGTCGCGCTGCCGAGCAGCACCGGCGCGGCGGCCAGCCGGCCCAGCACGATGGCGAGGTCACGCGCCTGGATCCGGGGGGTCCGGTCGGACTTGTAGGCCGGGTCGTGTTCCTCGTCCACGACGATGACCCCGGGATCGCGGACCGGCGCGAGGATCGCGAGGCGGGTCCCCACGACCACCTGGGGGGTCGTGGCGCGGCGGAGACGTCGCCACTCGTCGGCACGCTCGCCCTCCGAGAGTCCGCTGTGGAGCAGCACCGGCTCGATGCCCAGGTCGTGACGCAGGCGGTCCACGAGCGGCAGCGCCAACGAGACCTCCGGCACGAGCACGAGCGCGTCACGACCGGCCGCGAGTGCCCGCTCCACGAGCGTCACGTGGATGGCGGTCTTGCCACTCGCCACGACACCATCGAGGAGCACCGGGTCGGGCCGGCGGGTCGCGCTGGCGAGGGACAGCCGGTCGACGACGGCACGCTGGTCCGGCGCGAGGTCCGCACCAGCCGGCAGGGCGCCGCGGTCACCCACCGCGCGGTGCTCCAGGGGTCGACGCTCCCGGTCCGCAACGACCAGCTCCAGCCAGCCCCGGCGGACCAGACCGCTCACCGTGCCACTGCCGTGCCGCTCGGCGAGCCGAGCCGTGGGCTCCTCCCAGCCGTCAGGCTGGGCGGCGAGCTCCCGGATGAGCGCCACCTGGCGAAGGCCCGGTCGGGCGCCGGGTGGTCGCTCGTCGCGTGACAGCAGGTCCGCGGCCGTGCGGCCGGCGATCGAGAGGGTCGCCCGACGCTCCTGGCGTATCCGCACCGCTGTCGGTCGGAGGCGCCACTCCACGCGCAGGTGGCCCGCAGCCTCGAGGGCCCGGACACGACGCAGGAGGGTCGCGCGCTTGCCGTCGAGGGCCACGTCGCGGACCAGGTCATCGACGAGGATCTCCCGGGCAGCATCGACAGCTGCCACGATGCGCGCGTCGAGGGCGGCAGCACTCCCTGGGGCGGCCCCGCTCCCCGGTGGTCCCGCACTCCCCTCACCCGGCAGTCCCGCTGCGACCACCACCTGGTCGAGCCGCTCGAGCTCATGGGGTGGCAGCATCTGGCGCACCACCATCCCCGCCGGCGCGAGGTAGGTCCGCGTCACGTGGACCGCGAGTCGTGCCTGGAGTGGCGTCAGCAGTGGCCCGTCGCTGCGGATCCGCGCGAGCACGGGCTTCACATCGACCGGCTCGTCACCCGGTGGATGCTCCTGGAGCACCACGCCCACCGCCTCGCGTCGACCGTAGCCCACCAGCACCGCCTCACCCACCGCGAGGTCAGCGAGCGTCGGCGGCACCGACCAGGTGTAGAGCACGCCACCGAGGACACCCGGCGCATCCACGGCGACGTCGACCAGCCGGCTCACACCGCGGTACCCCGAGGACGGCGCACTCCCCCAGGACGGCGCACTCCCCGAGCCCAAGGCACTCCCCGCGACCGTGGCACGCTCCGCGACCACTGCACGGCCCGCGACCGCGGCACTCCCCGAGCCTGCCCGCCCTCCGGCGCCATGCTCAGACCCGCAGGCGGCGATCCGGGTACGCGGCATGCTCGGCCGCGATGATCGCCTCGATCTCCTCCGCGGTCCCATCCGCGTGCCCGGTGTGGTTGACGACCACGTGGTCGTACTCGTTCTGGCGCAGCAGCTCCTTGGCCGCGTTCTCCCAGCGCAGCCGGAGCGCCTCCGGGGGCTCCGTGTCGCGACCCACGAGCCGGCGACGCAGCTCGTCGAGCGATGGCGGCACGACGAACACCAGCAACGCCTCCGGGACCACCGCACGCACCGTCCGCGCGCCCGTCACGTCGATCTTGAGCAACGCATCGCGGCCCGCGGTCAGCGCCTCCACCACCTGGTCCCGTGGCGTGCCGTACCACCGGCCATGCACCTCGGACGCCTCCAGGAAGCCGCCCGCCAGTCGCTTCTCGTGGAACTGCTCCGCGGTCAGGAAGTGGTAGTCCACGCCATCCTCCTCGTACCAGCGGCGGTCGCGCGTGGTGCAGGTGATGACGTAGTGGCGCTCCGGGTGCGGCGTCCGGCGCATGGCATCGATGATGGTGTCCTTGCCCACGCCGGACGGGCCCGAGATGATGATGACCGCCGCACCTGGCGCTCCGGGGACCCGCTCCGGTGGCGGCGGCACGAGCAGGACGGACGGATCCGTCCCATCCACGACCCCCGGCTCCGGCGCGCCCGCCGACGCCGGCTCGACCCCAGGATCCGGCACGGCCCTCGACGCGGGCCCGACGCCGAGGCCCGTCACGAGCTCGGCGTCCTCGCGTACCTCGCTCACCCGAGCACCCCGCTCTCCCGCTCACGCAACCCCACGAGCACCGACTCGAGGTCCGCGGGCAGCGGCGCCTCCGCCCGGATCAACCCATCCCCGGACGGCGAGGCGAGCTCCAGCCGCCAGGCGTGGAGGAACATCCGGTCGAGCCCGTCCGGGCCTCGCCGTGCCTCACCCGTCGCATACATCCGGTCACCCGCCACCGGGTGGCCGATGGACGCGAGGTGGACCCGGATCTGGTGGGTGCGGCCCGTGACGAGCTCCAGCTCCAGGAGCGTCCAGCCCGTGAACCGCTCCCGGACCCGATAGCGCGTGATGGCCTCCCGGCCGTCCGGCACGATGGCCATCCGCATCCGGTCCCGTGGATCGCGTCCGATGGGCGCCTCGATGCGACCGAGCTGCGCCGTCACCGAGCCCCAGACCAGTGCCTGGTAGCGCTTGCTGATGCGCCGCGCCTGGAGCTGCTGCTGGAGCGCCAGCTGCGCGGCATCCGTGCGGGCGACCATGAGCAGGCCGCTCGTGTCCCGGTCCAGCCGATGGACGATGCCCGCCCGGTCCGCGCCGCCCAGCGTGCCCAGCTCGATGCCCTCCTCCGCCGCGAGCCCCAGGAGGCCGTGCACCAGCGTACCGGAGTCGTGGCCGGGTGCCGGATGGGTGACCACCCCCGCAGGCTTGTCGATGATGAGCAGGTCGTCATCCTGGTACACGATGTCGAGGTCCATGGACTCGGGCTGGATGGTCACCGGGGCGGCCTCCGGGACATCCACGAGCACCGTGCGGCCGGGCTCCAGCTGGTCCTTCGCCCGGACCGGCACGCCGTCCAGGGTCACGCGGCCGTCCGAGATGAGCCGCTGCATCTGCGCGCGTGACAGCCCGGACGCATCGGCGAGGAAGCGATCCGCGCGACCACCCGCTCCCGCCTCGGGGACCAGGACCCGGATGGCGCTCATGGATGCCCGCCGTTGGTGATCGATCGGTCGGCGCCTGCCGACCCGGGCGACGGCGCAGCCGAGCCAGGCGCCGCGGCCGATGCCGAGGGACCACCCGGGACGCCACCGTCAGCGCCCGCAGTGTCGCTCGACCCCGCGCCCACGAGCCAGCCCAGGCGCGTCCCCAGCAGCCCCATGCCGATGAGCAGCACGACCGCGATGGACACCGCCGCGTCCGCGACGTTGAAGGTGTAGAAGCGCAGCTCCCCGATGCCCATGTCCACCCAGTCGACGACATAGCCCAGCCGGAGCCGGTCGACCAGGTTGCCCACGGCCCCGCCGAGCAGCAGTCCCAGCGCCACCGTCAGGAGCGGGTTGCGTGCGCCCTGGGTCGCCTGCACCCACACGATGACCCCCACCACCACGAGGCTCGCGAGCCCCAGGATGGTCGCAGAGGAGCCGAACAGGCCGAAGATCCCGCCATCGTTCCAGGTCCGCGCGATGCGCACCAGGTCCCCGATGACGGGCGTGGGCGCGGCAGGCGAATCGGGGGGTGCGGCGACCGAGGCGAGCCAGAACGTCGCCTCCACCCACGCCTTGGACAGCTGGTCGAGCACGAACACGACGCTCGCGATGCCCAGGAACACGGCCCATGGATGCCACGACCGCATGCGAGCGACGTGGCCGGTGCTCATCGCCCGGTCCCCGACCCCGTGGCAGCCGTCGTCCGGAGCGAGACCCGCAACGATCCGCCGGAGAGCGGCACCTCCGTGGCCCCGGCGCTCTCCTCGCCGAGGGCATCGCTCGTCTCGATGGAGTCCGCGAGCACGTCCCGAGCGACCCCGTCGAGCCACGGCGCGAGCGCCGCGAGGATGGCCGGGTCGCCCGCCACGAGCACCACGATCCGCGCATCCAGCTCCAGGCCGGCGGCCCGCCGCAGGTCCTGGATGGCGCGCGTCAGCTCCCGGGCATCGCCCTCCGCGCGCAGGTCGTCCGTGAGCACCGTATCGATGACCACCACGATGCCGTCATCATCGGCCACCGCGGTGCCCGGTCGGGGCGTCGCCTGGATCTCCACCTCGTCGGCGGCGAGCTCATGGCCACCCAGCCGCGCGCCGCCATCCGGCAGGTACTCCACCTCGTTGGCACGCGCAGCCGCCATGACCGCCGGGATGATGGCGCCCTTGCCGCGCTGGCCAAGGATCGGCAGCAGCGGCTTGATGCGTCGCTCCACGAGCTCCGAGCCGTCCCCGATGAGCTGCACCTCGCGGACGTTCAGCTCGTCCTGGAGGAGCGACAGCAGGGCGGCTTCGTCCTCGGCGGTGATGCCGCCACCCAGCCGACCGCCGGGGAGCGCCAGCCACAGTCGTGCGAGCGGCTGACGGACCTTGATGCCGGCGCTCGACCGGAGGGTGCGCCCCAGCTCCACGGCACGCCGCAGGTCCGCGACCGCCGCCTCGAGCGCCTCGTCACGGAGTGGCGCCAGCTCCGCCGCTGGCCAACCGCTCAGGTGGACGGAGTCGGCATCGTCCGTGCCCAGGTCGAGCGGCTCGGTCACGAGCACCTGGTACAGCTCGTCGGTCAGGAACGGCAGCACCGGTGCCGCCACCCGCAGCATCGCCACGAGCGCCTGGTGGAGCGTCGCGAAGGCGGCATCGCGGTCCGCGGCGTCCTCGTTGCGCGACAGGCGCCGGCGCGAACGACGCAGATACCACTGCGAGAGATCGTCGATGAAGGCGCCGATCGCGAGCGTGGCGCCGCGCGCGTCCGTGTCCGCGTAGGCCGTCTCGGCGACGGTGGCAAGCCCAGCTGCCCGCGACAGGATCCAGCGATCCAGTACCGTGGCACCCGCCGGCACGGACCCGGTCGGCAGCCGACCGCTGCCGTCACCCTCCGGCGTCCAGCCCGCGATGTTCGCGTAGGTCACCAGGAACGCGGCCACGTTCCACGCCACGAGCAGCTCTCGACGCGCCTCGTCCGCGGCGTGGTAGCCGAACAGGATGTTGTCCTCGGGCCGCTGCCGGGCGTACATCCAGCGCATGACATCGACGCCCATGCGCTCGGCCGCCTCGTTGAACTCGATGGCGTTGCCCCAGCTCTTGTGCATCGGCCGGCCGTCCTCGCCGAACAGCGTGGCGTAGCCCAGGATGCTCATGAAGGGCGGCTCGCGGCGGAGCACGGTGCTCATGGCGAGCATGGAGTAGAACCAGTTGCGGAACTGGCCCGGGAAGCTCTCGGTGATGAAGTCGGCCGGGAACCAGCGCTCCCAGTACGTGCGGTCCTCGCGGTAGTGGAGCGTGCTGTAGGGCACGATGCCCGCGTCCAGCCACGGGTTCCCCACGTCCTTGACGCGTCGCGCGGGTGCGCCACAGCGGCTGCACGCGACCTCCACGGCATCCACGTATGGTCGATGCGGGGTGTGCCCCTCGAACTCCTCCCAGCCGGCGACCGCCCGCTCGTGCAGCTCCTCGCGGCCACCGATGACCTCGAAGCCGTCGCACTCGGTGCACTCCCAGATGGGCAGCGCCAGGCCCCAGTAGCGCTTCTTGGAGATCATCCAGTCGCCCATCGTGCGCAGCCAGTCGAGCTCGCGCTCGTAGCCGAACGAGGGGATCCACTTGATGTCGTCCACGACATCCATGATCTGGTAGCGCAGCGACCGGTCGACCTGCTCCCGGGTCAGCTCGCCCCGAGGGACGTCGTAGACCGGGCCCATGGAGATGTACCACTCGTCCACGACCCGGAACAGGAGCGGCGTGTTGCAGCGCCAGCAGTGCGGGTAGCGGTGGCTGTACGGCTCGAGGTGGTAGAAGAAGCCGCGCGCCTCGAGGTCCTCCACGACCCGCGCCGCCACGTGGTGGGCGTCCAGACCCGTCAGCCAGCCGAAGCCGTCCTCGTAGTGGCCGTCCTCGCTGAGCGGCGCGACCATCGGCAGATCGAGCGCCTTGCCCAGCGCATGGTCCTCGGCGCCACAGCCGGGCGCGATGTGGACGATGCCCGTGCCCTCGTCCTCGCCGACCTCGTCCCAGGCCACGATCCGATGCTCGTAGGCGGGTCGATCGCCGTCGGCGGCGAAGGCATCCTGCACGGCCGCGAGCTCGTCGAAGGGGCCGGTGTAGCGCCAGCCCACGAGATCCGCGCCGGGACGCTCGGTGAGCACCCGGAAACCACCCCGCAGGGCGGTCTTGAGCGTCCCCTTGCCCACCCAGAAGCGATCCTCGCCCTGCTCGATGAGGGAGTAGGTCAACTCGGGGCCCACCGCGGCGGCGACGTTGGCAGCGAGCGTCCAGGGCGTGGTGGTCCAAACCAGCAGTGATTCGCCCGGCCGGTCCACGAGCGGGAAGCGGACGGTGAGCCCCGGATCCTCGCGATCCTGATAGCCCTCGTTCATCTCCATCTGGCTGATGCCCGTACCACAGCGGGTGCACCAGGGCATCGTGTCGAGGCCCTTGTACAGCCAGCCACGCTGGTGGCATTCCGCGAGGAAGCCCCAGATGAGGTCGTTGTTCTCGTTGCTGAAGGTGAAGTAGGAGCCGCCCAGGTCCGGCAGCCCCAGCCGCCCGATGAGCATCTCCACCGTGTCCGTGACCGGGCCGTCCGGGCCCTGGATGGTCGTCACCTGCATCGGGTCCTGGCCCAGCAGGTCCCGCAGTCGGCGCAGCTCGTCGGGGTCGTTCCAGTCCATCCACATGCCCAGGCGGATCGACTGCTCCGTCTGGACCGCGGCATACGTCAGCACGCGCTGCTTGCACAGCCGCACGAAGGCATCGATGCCGTTGCGCTCGATGTCCCGCTTGGAGGTGTAGCCCAGCTCCC
Source organism: Chloroflexota bacterium (assembly GCA_019637815.1). Taxonomy (GTDB): domain Bacteria; phylum Chloroflexota; class Limnocylindria; order Limnocylindrales; family CSP1-4; genus JAFMJV01. The sequence goes on along the minus strand of JAHBUZ010000003.1, from coordinate 39,216 downwards.
GCTCGACGTTGACCTCCACCCAGAGGCCCTGGCAGTCGAAGCCGTTCTGATACCGCTGGTCCTGGCCGAGCATGGCGTGGAAGCGCTGGTAGAGATCCTTGTACGTCCGACCCCAGGCGTGATGCACGCCCATGGGGTTGTTCGCCGTGATGGGCCCATCGATGAACGACCACGGCTCGTTGCCGGCGTTGCGGGCGCGCAGGCGCGCGAACGTCTGCCGTGCATGCCACTGCTCCAGGATGCGATGCTCCTGGGCGGGGAAGTCAGGCACGGCGGGAAGGCTGCGGAGGCTCGCGCCCCGGTCAGGGCGGGTAGGGCTGGACGGCATGCGACCCCAAGGATAGAGGACGTGGGCGGTGGCACGGCACCCCGATCGCGGCGCAGCGCGACACCGCCGGAGGCGGGTCCGGGGAGGAGCCTTTAGGATACGCTCCGATGCACCCTGCTGCGCCGCCGCCGGAGCCACGCCAGAGCGCGTACGAGCCGCGCCACAGCTCCTTCGCGGCCGCCTTCTTCTCGCTCATCCTGCCGGGCCTCGGCCAGATGTATGCCCGGCGGTTCCTGCGTGGTCTCGTCTGGATGGTGCCGTGGCTGATCGCCGGGGCGCTCATCGCGGGCATCGCCTTCTCCATGGGCGTCAAGGACTTCGCGGCGCAGTTCTCGGACCTGACCTGGCTCCAGTACCTGGTCATCGGCATCGGCGTGGACCTCGTGTGGCGCCTGCTGTCCGTCCTGGACGCGTTCTGGGTCGCACGAGCGCCGAGCGGCGTCCGGGATGCCACGGTCCGGCGCGTGGGCTCGATGGTGGGGCTCGTGGCGGTGATCACGGTGCTGTTCGTGAGCCACGCCGCCGTCGCTCGCCAGACCTACAGCCTCATCGAGACGATCGACTGCCTGGACCAGGACTGCGGGGAGGACCCCGGCGCGGACGAGAGCCCGGACCCCGACGAATCGATCGAGCCGCTGCCGTCCCTCCTGCCGCTCGAGACGGATCCGCCCGCATCGCTGGACCCGGATGCCACGCCGACCGTCGAGCCGACCGATGCCCCGGAGCCCACCCCGACCGTGCCCTGGGACATCAGCAAGGGCCGCCTGAACATCCTGCTCGTGGGCACCAACGGCCTGCTGACGGATACGATGATCGTGGTGAGCATCGACCCGGACACCAACGAGGTCGCGTTCATCGGGGTGCCCCGGGACACGGTCGGGCTGGACATGCCCAGGAACACCGCCGCCTCGCGGAACCTCGGCAACGTGTGGGGGTACCGGGCCAACCAGGTCTACTCGCTGACCAAGGGCCGGAGCGACCTCTTCCCGGGCAAGACCGACCGGGAGCGTGGGTACGGCGCGCTGAAGAGCATCCTCGGCCAGTCGCTCGGGATCGATATCCCCTACTACGTCCAGGTGGACATGAACGGCTTCATGGATGTCGTGAACGCGCTCGGCGGTGCGGTCGTGGACGTCCAGCTGCCGCTGTACGACGTGCGCTACAACTCGAACGACGGTCGCGGGACGCTCAAGCTCTATGTGGCCCCCGGCTATCACTACTTCGGGGGCGGGGATGCCCTCGCGTACGCGCGATCGCGACACGCGAGCTCGGACTTCGAGCGCTCGACGCGCCAGATGCGGGTCATCGCGGCCGTCCGGAACCAGCTGGACATCGGCTCCATCCTCCAGCCCGGCGGCATCGACAAGTACCTCCAGATCGTCAAGAAGAACATCAAGACGGACATCCCGTCCCGGCTCTTCCCGCAGCTTGCCGAGCTCGCCCAGCGGATCAACCTGGACGACCGGATCTCGCTCCAGCTGGCGCCCTATACCACCAACTGCCAGACCGCGAGCGTCGCCAACAGCGCCCTCTGCCGGCGGAACGGCCGGTATGCCCTCGTCGCGAACACGTCGAAGATGCGCAAGGCCGTCCAGGACGTGTTCAAGACGGACCCCAAGCTCATCGCCAAGCAGCAGACGCTCGCGTCGGAGGGCGCGGTCGTGCATGTCCTCAACGGGACGCGTGCCGCGAACACCAGGTCGACCCGCATCGCGGAGTACCTCGAGTACCTCGGGATGGGCGCCATCCTGGCGCCCGTGAACGGCGGCCGTGCCGAGCAGGATGACTTCACGGACACCGTGATCACGGTCTACAACGGTGGCGAGTCCCAGTTCCCGGAGACCATCGCCACCCTCCAGCAGGAGTTCGACGTCACCGCAGTGACCGAGGACGATCCCTCGCAGGCCGCGAACATCGTGGTGACCGTGGGGTCAGGCACGCCCAACAAGCGCGTCCCGAACTAGCGCGAGGCGACTCCCGCCGACTCCCCTCGGGGATGTGCCCGCGAGATGCGTCCCCATCGTCGCGCGGACCCGTCGCTCGTGTCCTCCGCGGAGGCGAGCCTGCCGGGCCTCGCGCTCAGTAGACGGGCGTCAGCCAGTGCGACCAGGCGGGCAGCTTGCCACGCACCGCGTCGAAGTAGAGCGCGCTCAGGCGCTTCGTGACGGGTCCGATCTCCCCGGTGCCGATGCGTCGATGGTCGATCTCGGTCACCGCGGACACCTGGGCGCCCGTGCCACACAGCAGCACCTCGTCCGCGAGATACAGCTCGCTCCGGTCGATGGACCGGACCACCGTCTCGAGGCCCAGCTCCGCGCGTGCCATCTCGATGAGCCCGGCGCGGGTGATGCCCTCGAGGATGTCCTGCTCCACGCCGGGCGTGATGAGCTGGCCCCGGCGGACCATGAACAGGTTCTCTGCGCTGCCCTCGGACACGTGGCCCTCGTCGGTGAGCACGATCGCCTCGTCGAAGCCGTTGAGCATCGCCTCCGTCTTGGAGAAGGCCGGGTTCACGTATGAGCCCACGATCTTGCCGCGGGACGGGATGGCCAGGTCGCTGGTGCGCCGCCAGGAGACCGTGCCACAGCGGATGCCCCCTTCGGTGTCCAGGTAGTCGCCGAACGGGATGCCCACGATGTTGATCGCGTTCTCCAGGTCATGGAGCCGGACGCCGATGCCCTTCGTGGACTTGTAGAGCGTCACCCGGACGTAGGTGTCCTCGCGGAAGTCGTTGCGCCGACACAGCTCGACCGTCCGGTCGATGAGCTCCTGGACGGACATGCCCGGATCCATGAGCATGATCCTCCCGGAGTCCGTGATGCGCTCGTAGTGCTCCCGGAGCTTCAGCAGGTACAGCTGGCCCTGGTCGGCGTTCCAGTAGGCGCGGATCCCCTCGAACACCGCCGTCCCGTACAGGAACGAGTGCGTCAGGACGCTGACCTTGGCGTCCGCGAGCGGTACCCATGCCCCCTCGAACCAGCACTCGACGCCGTCCGGACGGCGGCCGGCGCGTGTCGCGGGCGAGGTAGACAGGGCAGTGCCCGCAGGGGGCGTCTCGATCGACATGGCGCGAGTATACGAACCGGGTCGCGAGGTGGGCGTGGTAGCCCGTCGCGAGCGCTCGGGCGGCGGCGGATGGCGGCGAGCGCTCGATGCGCCGGCGGCGAGCGCTCGATGCGCCGGCGGCGGCAAGCGCCTCGGCGAAGGGTCGCAAGGTGGCCGCGGTAACCCCGCCGCGACGCCCGGGCGGCGGCTTCCAAGCCGATCGATCCGACTGGCGGGCCATGTGCCACGCCAACGAGCCCACTTCCCTGCCAGACGCCCGACTGGTCGAGCGATCGGGGATCTGCCCGAGCGTGAGCACTGGCGACATCCTCGGTCGGGGGTGGCTCGTGCTCGGCCAGTCGGATCGATCGCCCAGGTATCGATGCCATGCCCGGCGCGGAGGCTCAGGCGATCGCGGCGACGCGAGCACCCAGCCCGCAGCGCGGTGCGTCCAGGCGAAGGCGCCTCACGCGCTCGGACCAACGCCGCATACCGACCGTGGGCTCAGGTGGCCGAGGACAAGGCGGCGCGAGCACGCGCGTGAAGCGCACCTCATGGTGCGTGAGCGAGCGCGCGCAGGGCCAACGCAGCCATCGGCCGCATCAGCCCACGGTCCCTATGGGCGGAGGTGCTGGGGAGCGTAGGGAAGCAGCGCCACGTGTCGTGCGCGCTTGAGCGCGACCGACAGCTCCCGCTGGTGCTGGGCGCAGGTCCCCGTCTTGCGTCGCGGCTCGATCTTGGCGCGCTCGGACAGGTAGCGGCGGAGGCGGTTGACCTCCTTGTAGTCGATCTGCACGGTCTTGTCGGCGCAGAAGCTGCACACCTTGCGGCGGCGGCGATCGCGATAGAAGTCGTCGCGCTTGCGCGAGCGGGACGGAGCGGGCATCGGTGGGTCCTCGTCGTATCAGGTCGGATGTCCGGCGGGCCGGACGGTCATTCGATCAGGTCGGTCGCCCGGGGTGCCGGACGGGTCATGGCTCAGAAGGGCAGGTCGTCGAAGTCGCCGTCGTCACCACCGGACGGCGGTCGCGAGCCCCCGGAGGAGCCGCCACCACCGGACGAGCCACTGCCCCCGCCGAAGCCACCCTGGCCCTCGGGGAACGGTGCGTCCTCATCCCGGTCACGCCGCTCGAGCGAGGTGACCTGGTTGGCGATGAGCTCGGTCGTGTACCGCTTGTTGCCGGTCTGGTCTTCCCACTGGCGGGTCTGGATGCGGCCCTCGACGTACACCTTGTTGCCCTTGCGGAGCCGCTCGGCGGTGCGCTCGGCCTGCTGCCCCCAGACGACCACCCGGAACCACTCGGTCTCGGACTGCCACTCACCCTGCTGGTCGCGATAGTTGCGATTGGTGGCCACCGTGAACTGGGTGACCGCCTGTCCGCTGGGCGTGTAGCGCATCTCGGGATCGCGTCCGAGGTTGCCGATGATCATGCACTTGTTGAGCGACATGTCCTGGCCTCCGGGCTATCAGACGGCGGCGGATGCGGTGATCAGTCGATGGCGGCCGGAGCCGCCTCGCTCTCGGACTCGTCGATGACCTCGCCCTCGGGCTCCGGCTCGTCCTCCGGCGGGGCGACCTCGGCGTCCTCGTCACGTTCGGAGCGACGGGTCGCGGCGGGACGCTCGATGCGCGTCACCATGTGCCGCATCACCTCCTCGGTGATGTTGAGACCACGCTCCAGCTCCGCGACGACCTCGGCCGGCGCATCGAACAGGATGATGTGATACGACCCCTCGCGATAGCTCTCGATGGGGTACGCGAGGCGACGACGGCCCCACGGACTGACCTTGACGATCTGGCCGCCCGCCCCGGTCACGGTCCGGGTACTGCGGTCGATGACCGCCTGGGCGCGGTCGTCCGGCACGTCCGGCCGGATGACCAGCATCAGTTCATAACGACGCACGGGTGATGAGACTCCTTCCCATGGGATGTGCCCCGCTCGGTGGGTGGGGACCCCTGTGGGTCCCGCGGCGGAGCTGAAAGGACGAACCGGCAGTATAGCAAGGCTTCGACGGGGCCGGTCCGACGACGGGTGCGGAGGCAGGTCACCGCCGGACGACCCGTCGGCCGCGTGGAGCGTGGTGATGAGAGTCCGAGTACCGGGGAAGGTGGGCGGTGGCTGTCACAGCCCGTGTAGTGCTCGACGTCTATGGCGCGGCGGGTGGGGCCCGCAGCGGGGGGTCCGGGGTGTCCGGGGCGCACTTGGAGTCCGTGTCGTGCTCGATCCCACGGCGCGGCGAGCCGAGGTCCGCACCAAGGGCGTCCGGGGCGTCACGCGAAGCCCGTGTAGTGCTCGAGGTCCAGGGCGGGCCCGGCCAGCGGGCCGCCCGGGGCGCCCGGGGGCGCTTGCAGAGCCCGTGTAGTAGTCGATCCCACGGCACGACCCGCTCCACGGCCACGCCGGACGCTCCCGGAGCACTTGGGGCCCGTGTAGTGCTCGACGTCACGGATCCATCCGAGGCCAGCTGCCCGGCGCGGGTGCGACACCGACTCGGTCCACGCCCATGGAGGCGTCAGACATGGCGTCCAGCGTCGGGTGACGCTCCCCGGGTCACATCTCCCGCGAATCGAGCACCACACCGGCTGCGACGACGTCCATCGCGTACGCCGAAGGGGCGGGGAGCGGCCGTCCGCCGCAGGTCGAGCACTACACCGGCTGCGGGCACACATCGCCGAGGCTCAGCGCTCCACCGGCTGCGGGCAGGTGCCAGGCTCAGCACAACTCCGGCTGCGGGCGTATCTCCCAGGCTCAGCACCCCACCGGCCGCGGGCGGCGCAGCGGCACCCCGGGCTCATCCACGCCACCGGTCGAGGCCGCGCCCCGGCTCAGCACCCACCGACCCGGGGCGCTCCAGCCGCACCGCCAACACCCACCGACAGGGCCCCGCCGCGACCCGGACCCCGCGCATCGACCGCCCGTGGTCCTACCCGATCACCCCCACCATCGGACCGATCCAGACCTCCCCGCTCCCTGCTAGGGTGCACCGAGTGGAACGACCCGAGCGACCGACCCGCACCCTGCTCCTCCTGTGCGCCGACCGGGATGCCGCGCGCGCCATCGCCGCGCCCCTCTCCGGGCTTGGCGTGCGCGTCGTGGCGACGCCGTATGGCCCATCCGCCGCCGAGCTCGCCCGTGATGCCGAGGTGATCATCCTCGACCACGCGCCGGACGCGGGCCCGACGACGGTCATCGGCGAGCTGAAGGCCGATCCGGCCATCGCCCGGGTGCCATTCCTCGCCATCGCCTCGTCCGACTCCGTCGAGGAGCGCATCGAGCTGCTCGAGGCCGGCGCCGACGACGTGATGGCGCGTCCGCTCGACAGCCAGGAGCTGGCGGCTCGCGTCGACGGCCTGCTGCGTCGGCCGAAGGTGAGCCTGCCCGTCCCGACGGCCGACCGACCCGGTGCGGACCAGCGACCCGGGCCACGCATGTTCGGCTTCCTTGCGGCCAAGGGCGGCGTGGGCACGACGACCATCGCCGTCAACACCGCGATCCGGCTCGCTGACCGTGGCGCCAGCCCGGTCGCGATCCTCGACCTCGATCCCTGGTGGGGCCAGGTCGCGACACAGTTGGACCTCGCGCCCCGGATGAGCGTCGCTGACCTGGGTCGGGACCTCAACGGCATCGACGACGCCGAGGTCGTCCGGACCTATGCGCTCCAGCATCCCAGCGGCGTCTCCGTGTTCACCTCGCCCACCCACCCGGACGCGGCGGTCCCGCTCACGCAGGACCAGGTCGAGCGAGTCCTCGATGCGCTCCGGGCGAGCTATGACTACGTCATCGTGGACGGCGGCTCGGCACTCGACGAGCGTGCCCAGGTGCTGCTCGCCCGCGCGGACAAGGTCGTCGTGGTGGTGAGCCCGGAGATCCCCGCCGTGCGAGCGACCCGCCTGCTGCTCGACCAGATCGCCGAGTACGAGGACATCCGCGAGCGCGTCGTGCTCGTCCTCAACCACATCTTCGCGGCCGGGCTGGTGAAGGCAGAGGACCTGCGTCGGTCACTCCAGGTGCCCGTCGACACCGAGATCCCCTACGATCCCCTCCTCTACCTCAAGGCCGTCAACGAGGGCATCCCGGTCGTGATCAGCGGTCCCGCGTCCGCACCCGCGGGAGCGCTGCGCCGACTCGCCGGGCGACTCCGCGGCGAGGAGCCTGGCCGATCGGCCCAGGTCACCACGCCACCGCCGCCCGAGCGAAAGGCGTTCCTGCGGGGATTGCGGCGCGGCCGCTGAGCCGGGTGCCTGCGCCGTCAGGCAGGTAGCCCGTTGGTCCCGTCTGCCCCGGGACGCCAGAGCCCACCGACGTGCCGGGGATCGACCCACTCGGCCGCATGGATGGCGACCCCGATGCCGGCGAGCCGCTCCCGCATCTCGTCGTGATCCACTGCGAACAGCGTGACCACCTGGTCCACGATGACCCCGGCGGCCCTGAGTGCCGTCACGCAGTTGACGACGGTCCGTCCGGATGTGACCTCGTCCTCGACGATGAGCACGCGCTCGCCCGCGCGCAGGCCGTATATGCGCTTGACACCGATCGGCGTCGCGTCATGGTCCTCCCGGAACGCGATGACGTCCGGACGGTCGGCGTGCCAGATGGAGGCGAGCGCGAGGCGCCGCCCGGTGAGCGCGGCGAACACGTGAGCTGGGATGCTCCCTGCCTCCGGGATCCCCACGACCGTCTCCACGTCGGTCAGGTCCGCCATCGCGACGAGGCGCCGGACCATCCGCTCGAGCGGCTCCGTGTCACCCGACCCATAGCGCGGATCGAACGACCACGTGATCTGCCCTCGATCCCGACCCACGAGCGGCACGGTCGCCAGCGTGACGACATCACGCGACTCGGCCGGCACCACGTCGGCTGCCTCCGCACAGGACTCGGGGTCATCGCTCGGGACGAGCACGAATGCGGCTCGCCGTCCGGCACGCGCCAGGATCCCGACCGGCGATGGATCCGCCTCCTCCGGGACCACGTCTCCGCGGCATGCGTCGAGGTAGTCCTGCCGAGTGAAGCACACCGGCGTGGTGGGCGTGACAGCACCCTCCGGCGGCGCGAGGAACGACCCATCCGGACGATACTGGGCGCCGATCGACCGACGGGCGGCCGCTGCCACGCCGTGCTCGCGGGCGGACGTCACGACCGCTCGGACGACCTCCGCGGTGACGGGACCGTCCGCGACGTCCAGGGACACCACCCAGGGGCTGGTCCCGGATGCCACGAGCGCTTCGAGCGTCTTCGTCGTGGTCGCGCCGCCTGCCACGACGCGGATCCCGCGTCGTCCCTGACGCACCCCGACACGCTGGAGGTCCCCTGGTGGCACCGCCACCAGCACGTCGCCGACCTCGTCGTGCGCGACATGGACCAGCTGAGTGAGCACGGATCCGTCGCGCGCACTCAGGCGCCTGGCGCCGGCGACCAGTCGTCCGGTCGCCACGATGACCGCCTGCAGGTCAGCCACGGGCAACATCTCCTGTCACCGCCTCGACGGATCGTGCCGAAGCAGGGGTTCGAACCCTGACGCCCTTGCGGGCAGCGGTGTTTAAGACCGCCGCGTCTACCGGTTCCGCCACTTCGGCGTGGACATCGAGCATAGCGGGCGCCTCCTGGTCCGCACGGACGGCCGTGGTCATGGTCGCCAGGGTCGGGTCAGGCATCGTCCGCCGGGACCGCCGATGTCGCGGCCGCTCCGGCGGCCGCTGTGACACCGTGACGAGCGATGTGCAGCTCCTCCGGCCACGTGAGCTTGATGGCGCCCGGGACACCGGGCACGAACGTCGTCCTCCGACCGGCCAGCTCCAGGATCTCCATGGTGCTCGGCTCAGGGCCGACCCTCGACCGGTCCCGGGTGAAGCGCGCGATCCCCTCGAGGAACTCGGATCTCCGGAAGACCACCGGCTTCTGCGGGATGAGCGCCTCACCCGGCGCCGAGAGGATCGTGCCATCGCGGCGGTAGTGGAACACCGTGGACGGCACACCCGCGCTCGCGGCGCCGGACTCGCGCGCAGCCGCCAGCACCCGTCGGACGACCTCCGAGGTGGTCGACGGATGGACCACGTCATGAAGCACCAGCCACGGCGCATCCGCGGCTTCGGCGAGACGCTGCTGCGTCTCCATGCGTGTCGCCCCCCCCGTGATGACCAACACCTTGGGCCCTCCCACCAGGGTACGCGCTCGCTCCATGTCGTTCGGACCCACCGCGACCACGATCCGGTCCACCGTTCCCCGCAGGACGTCGACGGCGCGCTCCAGCAACGTGCGATCGCCAAGCTGCAGGAACGCCTTGGGTCCTTCCCCCAGCCGTACGCCCTTCCCTGCCGCGAGGAGGATGCCCTGGACGTCAGACATCCGTGGACACCGGGACGACCAGCCCGGCTCCAGCCGTGGTCCTGGCCGCCCGTCGCCGCTCCGCGACACGTGCGAAGGACTCCGGCCCTACGCCCCGGTCCATGCGTTCCGCGAGATCCACGATCCGGTCCGCGATGCGCTCGGCGTTGCGGCCGTCTCGTTGGCGACCGAACAGCAGGTCAGCCACACGCCGGCGTTCACGCGCCCGGGCCTCGGGTCGGGCGAGCGCCCGTGCCACCGCGTCAGCGAGCTGCGCCACATCGGTCACATCCTCGCCGACGGCTCGGAACCGCCACGGCAGATCGTCGGCGTCGTAGCTGCGATCTTCGACGGCGGCAGGGCTGGTGATGAGGACCATGGGTCGATCGAGGGGCAGGAACTCGAAGATGGTGCTCGAGGCATCGGAGATCATGAGGTCGGCCGCGAGCATGTACCCCGTCACATCGGCCCGGTCATCGACGACGACCACGCGTGGGTCCCGCGCAGCGACGGCATGCCACCAGGCGAGCCACTCCGGATGGGTCGTGGCGATCATCGGATGCGGCTTGATGATGATGCCCAGCGGCGGCCCATCGCCGCGGACGAGCTCAGCGACGCGGTCGCCGAGTAGTGGCACCGAGCTGAGGCCCTCGGTCCATGTGGGCGCATACAGGACGACAGGCTGGTCCGTCGGTAACCCATGCGCCGCGGGCGGGTCGCCTCGGAAGAGTGGGTCCACCTGCGGATAGCCCGTCCACCAGAGCTCCGTGGGACGGGCGTTCGCCGCCACGTACCGGTCGACCGTGAGCTGGTCACCCACGGACAGGAAGTCGAGGCGGCGACACAGCGGGCGATGACCCACGCGCTCGAGCCCTCGCTTCCCGATGAGGCCGTGTCGGAGCGACCCGATGATCGTGTCCGGGAGCGCCAGGCGGAACCGTCGGAGGTTCTTGAGCGACACGAGGACCAGGATGTCCGGCGCCCCGGCGACCACCTCGTCGACGTCCTCGTGGATGGTCCACGGCAGACGATCACCCAGACTCGCCGCGACCGGCGCGACCACGGCACGATGCCGTCCCTCGCGCACATAGAACGCGACGCGACGCGCGGGGGCAGCATGTCTCGCAGCTGGTGTCACCGAGTCATGGCCTCCTGGGCAGCAGGCCGGCAGGCTGGGATGGTGCGGAGTGGAGGCGACGTCGGGATTCGAACCCGAGAATAACGGTTTTGCAGACCGTCCCCTTAACCACTTGGGTACGTCGCCCGGTGCGTCCCGCGAGCGGACGCGCAGGTGGCTGGCCCTCGAGGATTCGAACCTCGGTTCACGGATCCAAAGTCCGGCGTCCTACCACTAGACGAAGGGCCAGCGGTGTGGTGCGCCGTGGCGCCGTCCCCGGCTGCGAGCCGCACACCGGAGGGAGATGGAGCGGAAGACGGGACTCGAACCCGCGACCCTCACCTTGGCAAGGTGATGCTCTACCAACTGAGCCACTTCCGCCTGGATCCACCGCGCCCTGCCCGCGAACGGGCTTGGTGCCGAGAGCCAGATTCGAACTGGCGACACCGCGATTTTCAGTCGCGTGCTCTACCAACTGAGCTATCTCGGCCCGCGAGTGCGGCGTCGATCATTCAACCATAACTCGGCGTCTCGTGCCAGCCGAGGCCGCGACCGGACGACCGGTGCGCCGCACGGACGTGCGGCCACGACCTCGCGCCGGATCAGTCCAGGCCCGCCAGGCTCCGCTCGGAGGCCGCGTCCAGCGCTGGCTGACCGCTGAGCACCCGCAGTCGGTCGACCCGTTCCCGGATGGGCGGGTGGGTCGAGAACAGGCCCGCGCGTCGGCCCTCGAACTGCTTCATGGGGTTGACGATGTACAGGTGCTGGGTCGCCCGATTGGCCACCTCGAGCGGCTCCTGGTCCCGGGAGATGGTCACGAGGGCTCGCTCGAGACCGACCGGATTGCGGGTCAGGCTCACCGACGAGGCATCCGCGAGGAACTCGCGCTGCCGGCTCACGGCCATCTGCACGAGGCGTGCGAAGAACGGTGCCAGCACCGCGAGCACGACCGCGACGATCATGATGATGGCCTGGGCGCCACCACCGGAGTCCTTCGACCGACCGCGCCGGCTCGCGCCACCCCAGAACGTGACGCGCAGGAACATGTCCGCGAGCAGCGCGATGCTGCCCACGAGCACACCCACCAGCAGCGTGAACCGGATGTCGTAGTTGCGGACGTGCGAGATCTCGTGCCCGATGACGCCCTGGAGCTCCTCGCGGTCGAGCTTGTCGAGGAGCCCGGTGGTCACGGCCACGCTCGCGTGCTGCGGGTCGCGGCCGGTGGCGAACGCGTTCGGCGCGCTGTCCGGGATGAGGTACACGCGGGGCATCGGCGTGCCCGCGGCGAGTGACATCTCCTGGACCACGTTGATGAGCTGCGGCGCATCCGCCGGGCCCACCTCGCGCGCCTGCGACGCGCTCAGGACGAGGCTGTCACCACCGAACCAGGCACCCGCGGACAGCACGACCGAGAGCACCAGGGCCCCGATGACGGCCCAGACCGCGCCGAGGGCCTCGCCGGTCATGGCGTAGCCCATGAGGGCACCCAGGGCCATCAGGATCACGGTGAGCACGAGCAGCAACACCCAGGACCGCCGCTTGTTCTGGGCGATCTGCTGCTGGAACGTCTGGCGTGCGACGGTCATGATCGGTCACCTCGCCGGCCGGCGAGGATCCCACCCATCGCGATGGTGGGACGGTTCACGCGCCCGCTGGCGTCAGGGAGCGGGAGGCGTGGGACCGCCGCTCGGCGGGAAGCCGAGGTTCACCGTGGGCACCGCCTGGGCCGCCGGCTCCGCCTCGAAGAACTCGCGCTTCGTGAACCCGAGCGGACCTGCGATGAGGTTGCTCGGGATGGTCACGATGGCGGTGTTGTAGTCCAGCACCGTCGCGTTGTAGTGCTGTCGCGCGAAGCTGATCTGGTTCTCGGTGGTCGTCAGCTGCTCCTGGAGCTGGAGCACGTTGGTGCTCGACTTGAGGTCCGGGTAGTTCTCCACCGTGGCGAACAGCGAGCGCAGCGTGCCCGTGAGCATGTTCTCGGCCTGTGCCGACTGGACGGGCCCCTGGGCGCCCGCGGCGACGGCGGCAGCACGTGCGTTCGTGACGTCCGTGAGCACCTTCTGCTCGAAGCCCATGTAGCCCTGGACCGTGTTCACGAGGTTCGGGATGAGATCCCAGCGACGCTTCAGCTGGACCTCGATCTGGGCCCATGCCTCATCGATGCGGAGGCGCTTCTGCTGGAGGCCGTTGTACAGCAGGATGATCCCGCCGACGATGACCACCACCACGATGATCAGGATGATCAGCCACAGGTCCATGGGCACCCCCAAGACGGGATCCGCCCGCGTCCGATACGGGCACCTGGCGTGAGTCTAGCAGCGCACGATGGTCCTGCCAGCCATCCGGATGCGGAGGACGCGTGTGGGCCCGGTGCTCACGTCACCGAGCCCACCCGCGGATGATCAGCGCTTGAAGGCGTCCTGGACCTTCCTGGAGGCGTCGCCGGCCATCTCGCCGGCCTTGTCCGCGACGTCGCCGGCCGCATCGCGAGCCTTGCCCGCGAGGTCGCCCGCCTTGTCGGCGACATCACCGGCCATGTCGCGAGCCTTGTCGGCGACCTCGCCGGCGTCGCGTCGAAGCCCCGCGAGGGCGGATTCCGCGGCGCCCTCGGCCTCCAGATCCCGGTCCCCGGTCACCTTGCCGGCGCCTTCCTTGATGTCACCCTTGACCTGGTCGATGCGTGCGTCGGTCATCCCGTTCGTCCTTTCCGGTCGGTCCGGTGCGCCCGCGGCGCCCCGATGGAAGGACGATAGGGATCGGCGACCTCGTGGCGCATCACAGCCGGTCGGACGGCGCATCTCGGTCGTGTGACGATCCACCTGCCGACCGATGCGCACCCAGGTCACGGGCACGCCACACCACGCCGCGGCGCGGATCGCCACCCGGGTCCGGCTCCACGCGCTCGACCGTGTAGCCCTCCCGCTCATAGAAGCTCCCGGCACGCGCATTGCCCACGAAGTGCTCGATGAGCACGCGGTCGACATCCCCGGGCAGCTGGCCGATGAGCGCGTCCAGCAGCCGCGGGCCGAGCCGTCGACCGCGGTAGGCCGGATCGAGATAGAGCTTGTAGATGACATGGTCGGGACCTCGACGACCACGCTGGCCGACGCCCACGATCGCGCCGTCCGCCTCGGCGACCACGACGAGTCCATCGGCCACGGGCGCAGCCAGACTCGCCTCGCTCCACCAGCGGCGGACCTGCTCGTCCGCGGCGGCCGCGCCGATCAGCGGCGCGTAGTGGGGTCGGATGTATGTCTCGCCGAACCGATGGATGGCGAAGATGTCGTCTGCGGTCGCGCCCCGGATCATGCGGGCTCGGTGGCCGGACGCTTTCGATCGAGAGCGATGGTCAGCCAGACGGACAGGCCCGCATCGGTCTCGATGGCGGACGCCGCGACCGTGATCCAGCCCGGGCCCATGGAGCGACCGGCCCCCATCTCGGGTCGAGACGCACCGGGCCGACCGAGCAGCTCGTCGTCTCGCTCCAGTGGCACCCGGACCAGGAGCCCGCCGTCCTTCTGCGCCGCCACGACCATCCGGTCACGGACCATGAACGCGCGCACCCCGAACATCGACTGCTCACGAGTGGTCGGCTCATCACCGAGCAGGGTGCGAAGGCGCTCGACCAGCTCGACCTGGGGCGGAGGGATGGTGGTCACCTCGGGCGCCTCACAGCCAGCGTCGCACCCGGGCGCGGTAGGCGTCGTACTCGACACCGAACTTCTCGGCGAGATACCGCTCCTCAGGCAGGATCGCACCCCACCACAGCGCCACGACCCCGACGGGCACCAGCGCGAGCGCCCAGAACGAGGGCCACAGTAGCGCCAGCGCCGCGTCGAGCGCGATCAGCCCCAGGTACAGCGGGTTGCGGCTCACCCCGAACGGACCGCTGTCGAGGATCGTGCGCGTGGCGCCACCCGGCAGCAGCGCCGTACCATGCCGCGCCATGAGCCACAGCGCCCAGCCGTTCCAGGCGGCGACAGCGACGATGAGGGCGACCGCGGTCATCCGTGCGATCCCGGCCGGCAGTGCGATCGGGTCACCGATGCCGATCGTCATGCCGATGCCGACCAGCCACGGCACCCCCAACGCCACGGGCGGCCAGATCCGGTACGCCGGCGCGTCGACCATCCATCCATGCTACCGCTGGCCTGCCCACCGCCTCACCGCGATGCCGACCGCTGACGGTCTCCAGGCGCGGCCACCGGCCCACGCTGGATCGAGGATGCGCCATGCGCCCGTCGTTCCCTGGCTCACGGCCCGATGCGTGCTCCGGAAATGGTGGGCGGTGAGGGACTCGAACCCCCGACATCCTCGGTGTAAGCGAGGCGCTCTGACCGGACTGAGCTAACCGCCCTGATGAGGCCATGGTACCCGGGCGACCCCGCGGGTCCCCGGACGGCGCGCGATGTGGCGCCGGGAACGACGACGGCGGCCGCTGCCGGCCGCCGATGGATCAGCGTGTTGGTGCCCAGGCCGGGACTTGAACCCGGATGAGTTGCCTCATACGCCCCTCAAACGTACGCGTATACCAATTCCGCCACCTGGGCAGGGGCTTCGCTCCGAACGCAGACCGAGGGATGGTACCGAGGGAGGGACTTGAACCCACACGACCTTGCGGCCACCAGGTCCTGAACCTGGCGCGTCTGCCTATTCCGCCACCTCGGCGTGGCCTGCGCAGGTCCCCCGAGAGGCACCTGAGCGAGCGCCGATGCTACCACACCGACGCCCGGGACCCCGGTCGGGCCGCCCCTAGCTGGTGGGGATGGGAGGCGCGGTCACGAACGCGATGAGACACACCCCGACGAACAGCGCGGCCATCACGATCGTGAACTGGAACAGCGTCTTCTCGACGCCCCGGCGACTCCGGTACGCGGACGACTCACCGCCGAACGTGGCGCCCAGACCGGCACCCCGCGACTGGAGCAGGATGGCCGCGATGAGGCCGATGGAGACGAGGATCTCTGCGATCGCGAGGATCGGGTTCACGGACAGGCGACTCCGGCGTTCGATGGACGGGCCGACAGGATAGCACGCACCGCGCGGACGCCCGCGTGCCCGCGACAGGAGACGCTCGACCGCCGACCCACGACCGGCACCGGCCGATGGAGCACCCGGTCAGCCCTCCCCCACCACCAGCGACTCCCCGCTCATGCCCGGTGCGAGCGACAGACCGAGCAGCCCGAGGATCGTGGGTGTCACATCGGAGAGCACGCCGGGCCGCAGTCGGAGACCACGGGCCGCCTCACCAGCAACCACGAGCGGCACAGGGCTCAACGAGTGCGCCGTGACCGGGGAGCCCGCGGCGTCCCGCATCACGTCCGCGTTGCCATGGTCCGCGGTGACGACCAGGAGCGCGCCCGCGCCACCCGCCTCGACCGACGTCCGGTCCGCGACCTCGAACGCCTCGATCACGCGCCCGAGACAGTCGTCCAGGACCCGGCACGCCGCCACGGCCGCGTCCCACACCCCGGTGTGGCCGACCATGTCCGGGTTCGCGAAGTTGGCCATCACGACATCGAAGTCACCGCCCGTGATGGCCGCCACGATGGCATCGGCCACCGCCACGGCGCTCATGGCGGGCTCCAGGTCGTACGTGGCGACCTTGGGGCTGGGCACGAGCTGTCGCTCCTCACCGGGCCAGGCCGTCTCCACGCCGCCGTTCAGGAAGTAGGTCACATGGGCGTACTTCTCCGTCTCCGCGACGTGGAACTGGCGCCACCCCTGCTGGGACACGATCTCCGCGAGGCTCGTGACGACCTCCGGCGGGAAGGCGACCACGACGGGCAGCCCCTCCTCGTACTCGGTCATCGTGACCACGTGGACCCCGCTCGGACGCTCGCCCCGGTCGAAGCCATCGAAGGTCGCATCCACGAGCGCGTGCGTCAGCTCACGGGCGCGATCCGCCCGGAAGTTGCAGTGGATGACCACGTCCCCATCGCGGATGGGTGCACCGCCCGCCACGAGGGTCGGCGCCACGAACTCGTCGTTCTCGCCGCGTGCGTACGCGTCCGCGAGGGCGACCTCCGCCGCGGGCGCGTCATGGGCCGCCTCGCCGTGCGCGATGGCCGCATAGCCGGTCGCGACCCGCTCCCAGCGCCGATCGCGATCCATGGCGTGGTAGCGGCCACCGATGGTCGCGATGCGCGCCCTCGGATGTGCCGCGGCCAAGCGTCCCTCGAGATCGGCCAGGAATCCGACCGCGGAGCGGGGCGGCGTGTCACGGCCGTCGAGGAGCGCGTGGACCACCACGTCGTCCACCCCGGACGCGCGGGCGAGCGCGGCCACGGCCACGAGATGCCGGTCATTCGCGTGCACGCCACCGGGTCCGATGAGGCTGATGAGGTGGAGCCGCGTGCCTCGCTCCCGGGCGAGGGTCATCGCCTCCACGAGCGCGGGATTCGTCGCGAGGCTGCCATCCGCGATGGCCGCATCGATGCGTGGCAGGTCCTGGAGCACCGGCCGGCCGGCACCGATGTTGAGGTGGCCGACCTCGCTGTTGCCCATCTGGCCCTCCGGCAGACCCACGGCCGGCCCGGAGGCGTCGAGGACCGTGTGCGGCCACGCATCGTGGAAGGCGCGCCAGCGGGGCATGCCCGCAGCGACGATGGCGTCCGCCGAGGGGTCGGGGCCCACGCCGAACCCATCGACCACGACGAGGATCACCGGGCGAGGCCGGCGCAGCACGCCGGCGACCGGCGGCTCCGCCTCGCCGGATGGCTCCGGGGCGTCGGACGATGGCTCCGGGGTGGCCTCCGGGCCACTCATGCGGCACCCGCTGCTTCGAGACGAGCCTGTGCGGTCACGGCGGCCCGCGCCACGATGCCGGCCATCTCATCGACCTTCAGGCTGGCACCGCCCACGAGCGCGCCGTCGATGGCAGGCTCCGCGAGGAACTCGCCCGCGGATGCGCTGGTCACGCTGCCGCCATACAGCACCGGCAGCCGGCTGCCGTCGGCGGGCGCTCCGAGCGCCGCGGCGGTGACCCGGATCGCATCGGCCATGGCGGACGCATCGGCACCCCGCGCCGTCCGACCGGTGCCGATCGCCCAGACCGGCTCATAGGCCACCACGAGATCATCCGGGAAGCCGCCCGCGGCGGTGACCACGCGGAGCGCACCCGCGAGCTGCGCCTGGACGGTGGCCTCCGCCTGCCCGGCCTCACGTTCGGCGAGCTGCTCCCCGACACACAGGATGGGTCGCAGCCCCGCCTCGCGACAGCGCAGCAGCTTGTGGCCGATGAGCTCGTCCGTCTCCCCCTGGTCCCGGCGACGCTCGGAGTGACCGACGATGCACCACGTGGCGAGCCCGGCGAGCATCGCTGCGGACACCCCACCGGTATATGCACCCGCCCCTTCCGCATGGACGTCCTGGGCGCCGACCGCCACCCCGGTGCCGGCGAGCGCGGCATCCACCGCGGCGAGCGACACGAAGGGTGGGCACAGCACACGGACCACGTCCGGATGGGGCATGGCCGCCGCGATGGCGGCGGCGAGGGGGCCTGCCTCGGCGGGCAGGCCGTTCATCTTCCAGTTGCCGGCGATGATCACAGGACGCATGACGGCATTATCCGGCCGGACCGGGCTGACCGTGGGATGCGTCGGCGCAGGTGGCCGCGGGCTCGACGCAGCCCGAGCCGTCAGCCGTGGAGCTGGAGCGTCTCGATCCGCTCCAGCGCTCGCTGGACCCGGGACCGCCCGATACCCACGCGTTCCGCGAGCTCGCTGAGCGATGCCTCCGGCGCCTCGACCCGCGCCACCGCGACCTCTCGATCGACGCTGCTGAGCTCGGACAGCCGGCCGTCCTCGATGAGCGCCTCCACCGCGCCCACCTGCCGATGGGCGGCGCGCACGGTCCGACGCAGGTTCGCGCTCTCCGCGTTGAGCACCCGGTTCAGGTGTCCCTGGAGCTGACGCGTCACGAGCCGTGTTTCCAGGTCCAGCACGGAGGTGGACGCACCCATGAGGCGCAGCAGCGTCAGCAGGTCGTCCGTGCGCTTGAGGGTCACGACGCCGCGTCCTCGGCGCATCCGCCATGCCGACGCGAGCCCCAGCTCGGCGAGGTGGCCCACCAGGGCCGGCGCCTCCGCGGCGTCACCCGGCAGCTCCAGGTGGAGCCCCTGGTCGGTGACGCTCAGTGATCCGGATGCAAGGAACCGGCCGCGAAGCCACGCCAGGCGACAGTGATCGAGCGCCGTCGACCAGTCGAAGGGCCGTGACGGGACCGTATCGAGACGGATCGCGAGCCGTGCCACCACCGGTGAGCGTGCCTTCCCCTCGGCCGCGGCGCCAAGCCCGGCACGCAGCGCCATCCGGCAGCAGGGCCGCACGGACTCCACGGCCGCCAGCTCGGCACGGAGCGCCGCCACCAGGTCCCGCTCGGCATCGGAGGTCCGGGTGCGGGCGGCGGCCGTCCGACCCCCGCTCGGCATCAGGCCGTCCGGAGCGCCATCGGCGGTGGCTGCTGGGCCTGTCGCTCGTCGAGCAGTCGCAGCAGGGTCGCGGCGAGCTTGGCGGGGTCATGACGATGGGCGTTCTCGATGTCCACGACATCGTCCACCACGAGCCGGGGCGATCCGCTCCCGACGACCAGGTCGATGCGCACCGGCTCCTGGTGGTAGTCGGCGGGTGGCCGCGCCCGGAGGTTGCCGTTCGCCACGACCACATCCACGAGGTGGCCGACGTGATGCGCGTGCAGCGCGGCGAGATGCTCGGAGAGCGTGTAGCCCTCGGTCTCGCCCGGCTGGGTCGCGACGTTGCAGACATAGACCCGGAGCGCGGGCGACTCCTCGAGCGCGGCGCGGATGCCCGGCACGAGCAGGCTCGGCAGCAGGCTCGTGTACAGGCTGCCCGGCCCCAGCACGACCAGGTCCGCGGTCCGGACGGCGTCCGTGGCGTCCTCGCTGGCGGCGACCCGATCGGGGCTGATCCAGACCCGGCGGATGCCCCGTGTGCGCATGATGCGCGACTGGCCCTCCAGCTCCTGGCCGTCCGCGAGCTCCGCGTGGAGCGTCAGCGGCTGGGGCGCCACGGGGACCACCTGGCCACGCACCGCGAGCACCCGGTTGGAGAGCCGGACCCCCTCCTCGAAGTCGCGCGCGATGTCCGACAGCGCGGCGATGAGCAGGTTGCCGAAAGCGTGGCCACCGAGCCCCGGCTGCCCGTCCTGCTCGGTCGGGAAGCGGTACTGGAGGAGGCGGGTCATGGTCGGCTCCGCGTCCGCGAGCGCCGCGATGCAGTTGCGGATGTCACCCACGGGTGCGATGCCCAGCTCCTCGCGCAGCTTGCCGGACGATCCGCCGTCATCGGCCACCGTGACGATCGCCGTGATGTTGCTGGTCAGCTGCTTGAGGCCGCGCAGCAGCGTCGACTGCCCGGTGCCGCCGCCGATGGCCACGACTCGCGGGCCGCGGGCCAGCGAGCGCTTCTGGTAGACGAGCTCCACGAGTGGCTGGGTGTGGTCCGGGAAGGGCTCCAGCAGGACGCCCATCAGCCGACGCATGCCATAGACGAGGATGGCGACCCCCACCACGAGCACGAGCACCGGGCGTGCCCAGTCCGGCAGGAACTGGAGCGTGGCGAGGTTGAACGCCTGGCCGGCCGGGCTGTCCGCGGGCACGTCCCGGAACAGCTGCCGGATGACGAGACCACCCGCCAGCGCGAGCATCAGCTCGCCCACGAACACGACGATGAGCCAGCCGCTCACGCCGGTCGTGGGACGCAGCCATCGACGCAGCCGGGCCATGCGCGATTCGCCGGGTCTCATGTGCGCTCCAGCTCCCGATGCCACACCCGTACCGGGCCGTGGCCCTGACGCCGGAGGTCCTCGGCGACGGCATCCGAGATGGCGACCGATCGATGGACCCCACCCGTGCAGCCGATGGCGATGGTCACGCGACTCTTCCCCTCCCCCTGGTAGGCGGGGATGGCGAACTCGAAGAAGTCGTGGAGGAAGCCCAGGAAGCGCTCCGTGACCGGCTGCTGGAGCACGAACTCCCGGACCGGCTCGTCCCGGCCATCGAGGCTGCGCAGCTCCGGCACGTAGAACGGGTTCTCCATGAACCGGACGTCGAACACCAGGTCGGCCTCCAGCGGCACGCCGTGCTTGAACCCGAACGAGATGACCTGGAGGGTCACCTGGTCCGGCTCGTGGGCGGTCTCGAGCGCACCCGTGATGCGCTCACGGAGTTGACGCTGGGAGAGGTCGGATGTGTCGATGATCACCTGGGCCATGCCCCGGACGTCCTCGAGCTGGCGGCGTTCCTGCTCGATCGCGTGCGCCACCCCGCGCCCGGTCTCCAGGGGGTGTCGATGGCGGGTCTCGCTGAAGCGCCGGATGAGCGCCTGGTCGGACGCCTCGAGGAAGAAGATCTGGGGCCGGATGTCGCGGCCATGGAGCGCACCGAGCGCGGCGCCCAGGGCCATCGGCGCATCACCAGACCGGACGTCGAGCACGAGCGCCACCCGTCGATATCGCTCCGGGTCGTTGGCGACCAGCTCCGCGAGCTCCCGCAGCAGCTCGCTGGGCACGTTGTCCACGACCGTGTAGCCGATGTCCTCGAACAGCTTGCTGGCGGCCGTCTTGCCGCCCCCCGAGAGACCCGTGATGATCGCGACGTGCTGGCCGCCCGTCGCAGGCTCCTCCGATCCGGTGGTGATCGGCTCAGCCGACATCCGGAGCGTCCACCTCGGCGGGCTGCGGCGGTTCGGGGATCGCGTTGCGGGACAGCATGTAGATGGTGAACTCGAACAGCACGTACATGACCGAGGCCATCACGATGGGGCTGATGGGATCACCGCCGGGCGTGGCCACCACCGCGAAGATGGTGATGCCCAGGATGACCATGCGCCGGCTCCGCTTGAGCAGCGCCACGTTGAGGATCCCCAGCTTGGCGAGGAACACGAGCGCGATGGGGAACTCCATGACCGCGCCGAAGATGAGGAACATCATGGTCACGAAGCCGTAGTAGGCCTCACCGCTCGGCCGGGACTCGGACACGCCGGGTTGTGTGAAGCCGGTCAGGAACTCGATGGCGAACGGCAGCGTGACGAACGCCACGATGACCCCGAGCGTGAAGAACACGATCGAGGCGGGGATCCAGGGCAGGGCCGCGCGGCGCTCCTGGGGTGTGAGACCCGGCGCCACGAACTGCCAGACCTGGTACACGATGATCGGCAGGCCCAGGATGACCCCGAAGATGAGCGAGATCTTGACGTACAGGAAGAAGCCGCCGCTGACGGTCAGGAACTGGACCGTGGCACCCGGATGCGCCTGCTGGAGCGGCCCGATGAGGATCTCCATGACCCGGGGCGCGAGCATCCAGCCCACGACGCCGCCCGCGACCACGGCGAGGACGCTGATGAACAGCCGCCGACGCAGCTCCGAGAGGTGATCGACGAGGCTCATGGTGCCGTCGTCGGCCTGGGCTGGACCGGGCTGGGGCGTGACGGGTCCCGGCGACGGCGTCGAAGCGGCAGGCAGTCGCTCGACGGTCCCGGTCACAGGTTCGAGCGCGTCATCCACGGGTCGGACGATCCTGGGCGGCCGAGATGGCGCTCACGCGGATCCGATCGACGAGGTCGTGCTGGCCTGGGTTCAGGCACGCTCCTCGACGGCATCCGTGGGCGTGCCCTTGGGCGCGTCCTCCTCGGACAGCGTGTTGGGTGCCACGGCCTGGCTGAGCGTGTTGGGCGCGGGCGGCACGGCCGCGGGCGCTGCGGCGACCGGGGCGGCTGGCGCCGTCGCCGGTGTCACGTTCGTGGCCTCCTGGATGTCCGTCGACGCCTTCTTGAACTCACGGATGGTCTTGCCGAACGCGGCACCCACCTCCGGCAGCTTGCCGGGTCCAAGGATGAGCAGCGCGATCACGAGGATGATGATCAGCTCGAGCGGTCCGATGTTCGGGAGTCCCATGTCCTTCTCCGCTTCGGTCCTGGTCCCTTACCGGACGACGAGGGTCATCCTAGCACTCCGAGACGCGTCGACCACTGCCGGGCCGCCGCATCCAGCGCTACGGCGGGATCCGCGGCCCCCTGCGCGGCACCTGCGATGCCCCGCGAGACGTTGACCAGCAGCCCTCCGCCGGCGGTCGTGGCGACGGGTCCCGCGGTGGCCGGGCCGTGGCGCAGCACCGCCTCCTGGTCGCCGCCCTGGGCGCCCATACCGGGCACCAGGAACGGCACGTCCGGCGCGATGGCCCGGATGTCACGCAGCTCCTCGGGGGCGGTGGCACCCACGACGAGCCCGAGCGTGCCGGGGTGCGTCGCCCAGCGAGGGGCGCGTCGTGCGACGCGGGATGCGAGGGGCTCGGCGGGTGCGCCGATGGACGGGTCCGCCGCGACCTCGAGACCCTGGAGCTCCGCGGCTCCCGGGTTGGACGTCCGGCACAGCACGTAGCAGAACCGGTCGTCCCGCTCGAGGAACGGCGCGAGGGTGTCCGCGCCGAGATACGGGCTGAGCGTCACCGCGTCCGCGCCGAGCGTGTCGAACAGGGCACGCGCGTACTGGACGGCCGTGGAGCCGATATCACCCCGCTTGGCATCCGCGATGAACGGCAGGTCGCCTGGTGTCGCGGCCCGGATGGCCTCCAGCTCCGCGACCCCGGCGCTCCCCCACCGCTCGAGGAACGCGACGTTCACCTTGACCGCGGCCGCGTGGGGTCCGGCGGCCTCCAGGACGAGCCGCGCGAAGCGCCCGACACCGGCCGCGTCCCGGGTGAACCCGTCCGGCAGCATCTCCGGGTCGGGGTCGATGCCCAGGCACAGCACCGTGCCGGTGACGCCGATGCGCGCTGCAAGCCGATCCAGGTAGCCACCCGGCCGAAGGGACGCTGCGGACGCGTGCGGCGCCGTGATCACGGCTCGGGCGTGGCCTCGTCCGCGGCCGGCTCGGTCGCGTCCGGATCCTCCGGGACGAGCGTCGGCAGGTTCGTGCGCTGGTCCTGCGGGATGAACCAGGCCGGTGGCGAGTCCGGGTCCACGCCGCCGTCCACCGTGACCGCCTGGTCGAGGCGGAGCGTGGGACCGGTCGCACCCTGCTCGAGGGTCATCACCCGCACGTCGATCTTGGTGCCGTTCGCGTGGAGATACGCGATCTGGTCGCCATTGGGCGACCACACAGGGGCGAAGCTCCGACCATCCGTGGTCAGCCGGCCGACCTCCTCCCAGTTGCTCGGATCGAGGATCACGATGTCCCGCCGGTCCGTGGTCACCCGCTCCACGGCGAGGTACTTGCCGTCCGGTGACCAATCGGGGTTCGCATAGCCGCGGTTGCGCGGTGACAGGTTGGGGCTCTTGTTCCGGAACGGCGCCCGCACGATCCCGATGCGGGGCACGCCGGCACCCTGGCCGCCCGCGCGGTTGTTGTACGTGAACGCCACGAACCGGCCGTCCGGGCTCCAGTCAGGGTCGTTGTGACCGAGGTCCTTGCCGCCCGCGCCCTTCGCGGACTCGATGCCCAGCGTCTTGAGGTTCCTGCCGCGCGAGGTCATGGTCGCGAGCACGACTGGCCCGTAGTCGTAGTCAGCGAACGGCACGTAGCCGAAGTCGCTCGCGAGCACGAAGGTGTCCCCCGAGGGGGCGATGTCCGGCTGGATGGCCACCGTCGACCACTGGCCCTGGCCGGTCCGCTGCATCGATTGCAGCAAGCGGGTCCGGTCGCTGCCGTCCGCCCGGATGGCCATCACATCGGTCGCGAGGTGCGTGACGGTGTCGGCCCGTGACGTCCCCTTGCCCCAGGGCGCGGTCTTGCCGCGCTGGAGCGTCCGCTGGACGAAGTAGATCCGGCGTCCGTCCGGGGACCAGACCGGCATGTAGTCCGTGCCGCTCCCCGTGATGCGGTTCGACTGGGTGCCGCTGACGGCCCAGATCTGGCCGCCACGCGTGTACAGGAGCGTGCCCGTGATGGCCGCCTGCTCGTTGGGTGGCGGGGTCACGAACGCCGTCGGAGCGGGCGTGGGGGTCGCGGGCGGCCCCGCGGTCGCGGAGGGGTCGTCCGTGGCGAACGGGTCGTCGGTCTCGAACGGGGGCGCCGTCACATCCGCGGTCGCCGTGGGGCCGGCCGCCGCACCCCCCACGAGACCGAAGCTCTGGGCGGCGAACACGGTCCCGCCCGCGGCGACCATGAGTCCCAGCAGCGCCACGAACGGGGCAAGCAGTGGTGGCGAGGGACGGCGATCACCCCGACCGCGGCGAGGCGGCGCGCCACCGGGTGCGACGGGCGAGCCGTGCGGGGCGGCGCTGGGTGACTGCCAGCTGCTGGAGCCGGTGGCCTGCCAGCCCGGGTCGACCGTGCCGCCGGTCGGTGGCATCGGCCAGCCGCCGGGCTGCTGGGACGGCGTGGACCAGGCCGTGCCGGCGGGCTGGGTCGGTGGCGCGGGCCAGCCGCCGGTGCCGGGATCGGCGGGTGGCTGGGCCCAGGTGTTCGAGCCGGTGCCGGGGTCCGGACCGCCACGCGGCGCCCAGGCGTTCGTGCCGGGGTCGCCTGGTCGGGCTGCCCACGTGTTCGAGCCGGTGCCGGGGTCCGGACCGCCACGTGGCGCCCAGGCGTTCGTGCCGGGATCGGCGGGCGGCGTCGCCCAGGCGTTCGTGCCGGGGTCTGCGGGCGCACTCCAGCCTCCACCGCTCCCCGGCGGTGGCGACACGGGCGTCGCCCAGCCGGTCGTGGCGCTGTCGCCCTGCCACGGGTCGGCGCCGGACGCGGGCCAGCCACCAGCGGCGGGATCCGGTGGCGAGGACCAGGACGAGCGTGGCTGCGGCACCCCGCGAGCGTCGAGCGGATCGCGCGGCGACGTCATGCCACGGCCACCGGTGTCGAGATCGTCACGGGCGCTGCGTCGCGCTCGCGCCAGATGGCGCGCAGATGTCCGGCGGGCGCCACGTCCTCCACCTCGATCTGGAGCGTCTCGAGGCCCTGGAAGCGTCGACTCCGGAGACGACCCGCGACATCGACGGCGTCACCCTCGTGGACCATGTCCACGAGATCGGTGCGGCCGAAGCAGATGCCGTCCAGCACGTCCATCCCCCTGCGCAGCGTCAGCTGGGTGTGACCACCCGTCGCGGCCCGAACGCGCGTGACGGTCAACCCGGTGATACCCAGGAGCGGCGGCTCGTCACCGGCACCGTCCAGCGGTCGAAGCTCGGCCAAGAGTACGTGATCCACGGATCCTGCGCTGACGGCGAGGTCCAGGGCGAGCGTCGGGCGTGCCGGACCCTCCGGTCGTGCCTCCGTCACGGCACGCGTCATGGCGACCCGGAACGCGTCGATGCGCTCGGCGCGCAGGTGGCAGCCCGCGGCCGCCGCGTGCCCCCCGAACCGCTCGAACAGCTCGGCATTCGCGCTGAACGCCGCCGCGAGGTCGAACCCCGCCGCGCTGCGCGCGGAGCCACGCCACGGATCCACGAGCGTCGAGAACACCACCGCGGGACGACCCATACGATCCGCGAGCCGTCCCGCGACGAGCCCCACGACGCCCGGTGCCCACGGGCCGGCGACGACGAGCACGGGCGCGCCGTCATCGGGGCCGAGCGCGGCACGCGCCTCCTCGAGCGCCGCGTTCATGAGCGCGCGTCGCTCCAGGTTGGCCGCCTCGATGACCGTCACGAGCCGCTCGATCTCCGCGGTATCGTCGGCCAGCAGGAGCCGTGCCGCATCGAGCGCGTGACCGACACGACCAAGGGCGTTGATGCGTGGCGCGAGCGCGAAGGACACCGTCTCCGGGCTGACACGCTCCGGCGCCACACCCGCCGAGGTCAGGAGTGCCGCGAGCCCGGGCCGTGTCCCGCTCGCCAGCCGCGTGAGCCCCAGCCGGGCGATCGCCCGGTTCTCGCCGTCCATGGGCACCACGTCCGCGATGGAACCGATGGCCGCGAGGTCCGCGAACGTGAGCGCGAGCTCCGGGCCACCCGGTCGGTCCGCCAGGAGCAGCTGCGCGACCTTGAACGCCACTCCCGAGCCGGATAGACGGCGATCCGGATATCGCGAGTCGGCGCGCTGCGGGTTGACCACCGCGACCGCATCCGGCAGACCGCCGTGCAGCTGATGGTGATCGGTGACGATGACCTCGATGCCCCGCGTGGATGCCGCGGCGATCTCCGCGTGGCTCGTGGACCCGGTGTCCGCGGTGAGGATGAGCGTCCGGCCCTCGGCGGCGGCGGTCTCGATGGCACCCATCGAGAGGCCGTGTCCCTCGTCCGACCGGTCGGGCACGTATGGCTCGGTGTCCAGGCCCAGGTGGCGCAGGGCGAGCACCAGCACCGCGAGGCCCGTCAGCCCGTCGGCATCGAAGTCACCGAGGACCAGCACCCGCTCGCGCTGCTCGATCGCGCGGCGGATGCGTGCCACCGCCCGATCCGCATCCGGCAGCAGCCACGGGTCGTGGAGCGCCGTGTCCGGCGCATCGAAGCGTGCCGCGAGGCTGACCGGGTCCACCATCCCGCGCCGCGACAGGACGCGGATGAGACGCGCCGAGAGGCCGCGTCGTCGGGCGTCCGCGATGGTCGCGTCCGTGACGGGATGGGCGACCGGCACGGTCCAGGCGAAGGCGGGCACGAGCGGACTGGTCATCGGGGCCGATGCTAGGTCCCGGTCCTGCATCGCGCCGTATGCCGTCCTTACGCGGGACTTGTCGACCGGATCGCGGTCAGGCGGGCCGCGTCTGGGCGGATCGCTGGCTCGCGAGCTCACGGGCACGTCGGCGATCGTCCCACAGGTGCCAGTCCACGAACAGCGGCGCAGCCGTGAAGATCGAGGAATAGGTGCCCGTGATGATGCCGATGAGCAGCGCCAGCACGAACGGCCGGATCGTCTCGCCGCCGAACAGGAACAGCGCCATCAGCGCGAACATGATGGTCAGCGAGTTGTTGATGGACCGACCCGCGGTCTGGAGCACGCTGTGGTTCGCGATGGCCTCGATGGGCTCGCCGGCATGACGCAGCCGGTTCTCGCGGATGCGGTCGAAGACCACGATGGTGTCGTGCACGCTGAAGCCGATGACCGTGAGCAACGCGGTCACGAACAGTCCGTCCACCTCCATGCCCACGAACGTGCCCAGGATGGCGAACACGCCGACCACCGCCAGCACGTCATGGAGCAGCGTCAGGAGCGCCACGGCGCCCATCCGGAAGTCGCGGAAGCGATACGTGATCCAGACCATGATGCCGACGGCGCCCATGAGGATGAGCAGGAACGTCTGCTGGACGAGCTCCGCGCTGACCACGGGTCCGACGGTCTGGAGCTCCAGCTCCTCATCGATGGGGCCGAACTCGGCCTCGAGCGCGGTCTTGGCCTCGGCGAGCTTGCCGGTGGCGGTGATGGACGACGTACCGGAGGCCGTGGGGGTGCCGGAGGCATCCGGAGATGCCGCGGCCCCCGGTGTCGCCGACGCGGCCGGTGTGGGCGCGACGGTCGGTGTCGCGGATCCGGTCGGTGACGCACCGGGCGCGGGGGACGCGCCGGGCGCTGCATCGGTGCCGCTTCCCGTGCCGAGCGCGAGCGCGGAGGTCCGGATGAGGGTGTACTCGCGGCCGGCCCGTGTGACCGTGACCGCCTCCGATCCGGACATGCCGATCCCGTCCAGGACCTCCACGACATCGTGGGGTGGCGGTGCGCCGTTCGCGAAGTGGACGGTCCACTCCGTGCCACCGGTATAGGCGATGGAGAAGCGAAGCCCGAGGTTCCCGTTGGGCACCAGGGTGAGGATCGTGAACAACAGCCCCGGGATGACCACGATGAGGCTGATGGCGTAGTACCAGCGTCGCTGGCCGAGGATGTCAAGCACCGCTGGCCTCCTCGACGTCCCGCTGGCGCCGCGAGCGTGGCGTCGCGAGCAGGAACTCCTCCTCCTTGACGCCGTAGAACGACGCCTTGCGGGCCCACGGCTGCTTGACCACCCAGCGGAGCATCATCCGGCTGAGCGTGATGGCCGTGAACATGGAGGTCGCGATGCCGATGATGAGCACGAGCGCGAAGCCGCGGACCACGGAGCTGCCGAAGTACCACAGGATGAACGCGGTCATGAGCGAGGACACGTTGGCGTCGAAGATGGAGCTCCAGGCGCGATTGAAGCCCGCCTCGATGGCGGCGTTCAGCGGCTTGCCGGCGCGCAGCTCCTCTTTCGTCCGTTCGAAGATGAGGATGTTCGCGTCCACCGCCATGCCCACCGCGAGCACGAAGCCTGCGATGCCCGCGAGCGTGAGGGTCACCGGGATGGTCCGGAACAGGGCGTAGTTGAGGATCGCGTAGGACAGCAGCGCGATGCACGCGATGACGCCCGGCAGCCGGTACATGATGAGCATGAACGCGAACACGAAGGCGATGGCGACGAAGCCCGCGAGCACGGTCTGGGCGAGGAAGCCGAGGCCCAGGGTCGCGGACAGGCTGCTGAAGCCCACCTCCTCGATCTCCAGGGGCAGCGAGCCGAACCTGAGCACGGTCACGAGCTCGTTCATGGAATCGGGCGTGAAGTTGCCGGTGATCTGCGCACGACCGCCGTAACGTGAGGCATTCGAGACGGGCGCCGAGATGACGACGCCGTCGAGCACGATGGCGAACTGCCGGTTGACGTTCTGCGCCGCCCACTCGTCGAACAGGCGGGCACCGGTCTCCTTGAGCTCCAGGTTGACGGCCAGCTGTCCGAACTCGTTGGTCCCCGCGGTCGCGCTCGCGATCTCGCTGCCGCTGAAGAGCGGCGTGTCCGGCATGCCCACGGGCAGCCGGGAACCCTGGCTCACGGAACCCGCGAACTGTGCTGGCACCGGGATGAAGTCCAGCCGGCCGGTGGTGCCCACGAGCCGCCGGATCTCCTCGGCATCCGCGGCACCCGGCAGCTCGATGGTGATGCGGTCGCTGCCCGCGGTCAGGACGTTCGGCTCGGCGACACCCGTCGCGTTGACGCGGTTCTCGATGATCGTCCGGGTCTGCTCGAGGATCTCCCGGGTGATGGGCTGGTCATCGGTGGCCACGAGGCGGTACTCGCCACGCAACCCGCCCACGAGGTCCAGGCCCAGGTTCGGGCAGAACGAGGGGCAGCCCGGCGGGATGGCCCGCGGGTTGGGATTCGGCATCGCCGACGCCACCAGGGCAGCGGCGAACACGGAGATGATCAGGAGGGGAAGGACCCAGCGCATCGGGCGGGACTCTAGCAGAAAGCGGGCCCGGCCCGCGGTCGGTCGCGGTCAGGTGGCGTGTCGGTGGCGGTGGACGAGCGTCGGAGGATCAGTCCGCCGAGGGCATCGGGCTCGGGCAGACCGGGGCCGGGTCGTCCGCGGGACACAGCCACAGCACCTCGGCGGGGACCGGCAGGATGCCGCCCGCAAGGATGGCGGCGAGCTCTTCCATCGCCTGGGCATCCAGGTCCCCGGTGATCTGGGCCTGGCCTCCGTATCGCATGGCATTGCTGACCGGCGCCGACAGCACGATACCGTCGAGCACCATCGCCAGCTGCTGACCCACGTGGTCTGCCGCCCACGCATCGAACGCTGCGGCACCCACGTCATCGAGCTGGAGATCGACAGCGAGCATGCCGAACTCGTTGGTGCCCGGAGCTGCCTCCAGGATCTGTCCAGGCACCACGATGACCTCCACGGGCATGTCCGCGGGGAGCGGCTCACCCTGCCGGACGTCGTTGCTGTATCCGGGCGGGACCGCCACGAACGACAGCTCGCCGGGCGTGGTCGCCAGTCGCCGGACGGTGTCCGCCCATTCGGGGTCCGCGACATCGATGCGCAGGCGACCATCGGGGATCGCGCGGACGCTGACACCCGGCACGCCCAGCGCGGCGAGCCGGTCACGCACCACCCGTTCGGCGGCAACGTGCTGCTCCTCGGTGAGCGCGGCGCCACCGGACGGCGTCAGCTGGATGATGACGATCTCGTGCGTGCCCCAGGCATCGCTGGGGACGGGCGTCGCCGACGAGGACGGCGGCTCGGTGACAGCCGGCCCCACCGGCCCGACCGACGTCCAGCCGATGGGCCAGCAACCCGCCACGAGCAGCGCGCCGAGCAGGACCGCCACGCCACCCCGGATCCTTCGCATGAGGTGATGATGCGCCCTCTGGCACACCAACGTGCGGCCACGTCGTCCCGGGCATTCGAGCGTGGCGGCCGCCGATCACGATGATCCCCTGGATCCGCCCTCAGCCGCCGATCGCGGTGGCCCCTCGGCCGTTCATCACGACGACGCCCTCAGCCGCTGGTCGCGCCGATCCTGCCAGTTCGACGCACTGGTCGATGCGTATCCGGACGACATCTGGCCGGATCCGCCATACCGACACACTGGCCGTCGAAATGGCACGTCGCTGACCACGATGCGAGCGTGAGGTGCTCCCCGACGACCTGCAGAACTGGCAGCGCAGTCGGATAGCCGACGACCAGTGCGGCGGAATGTCAAGAACCGACCGCCCGCACGGGACCATGCAGCCCTCACCCAGCACGGGAGCGCGGATGACGGGCAGCGAACCGGTCGCAGCGCCGGCACATCCGCCCGAGCACAGGCGCGCCGATGGCAGGCGACGACCTGGTTGCCGCGTGCTCGGCACATCCGCCCGAGCGCGCGAGCGTTTCGCAACGGTCCCCTTCAGCTGTCGAGGTGCTCCCGGATGCGCTCGGCCAGGCCGCGACCGATCCCCGGCACGGCGGCCATCTCCTCGACCGTCGCGCTCTTGAGCGCCTTCGACGAGCCGAACACCCGCAGGAGGGCCCGCTTGCGCGCAGGACCCACGCCGGGCAGGTCATCGAGCGCTGAGCGGGTCTGTGCCTTCGCGCGGACCTGGCGGTGGTACGTGATCGCGAATCGGTGCGCCTCGTCGCGGAGCCGCTGGACCAGGTACAGCGCCTGCGAGGTCGCCGGCAGCACGATGGGGTCGCTACGACCGGGCAGGAACAGCTCCTCGCGCTCCTTGGCGATGCCCGCCAGCGGCAGGTCGTGGAGTCCGAGATCATCCAGCACACCGCGCGCCGCGCTCACCTGGCCCTTGCCACCGTCGATGATGACCAGATCCGGCATCCGCCAGCGAAGCTCCTCGGCACTCCCCTCCTCGCTCGAGAGTGCGCGTCGGAATCGGCGTCGGAACACCTCCCGGTGACTTGCGAAGTCGTCCGTGCCCTCGACCGTCTTCACCCGGAAGCGTCGATAGTCGCCGCTGCGTGGCCGACCCTCCTCGAACACGACCATGCTGCCGACCGTGAAGGCCCCCTGGATGGTGCTGATGTCGAAGCACTCGATGCGCATCGGCGGTGCGGCGAGCCCCAGCGCGTTCGCGAGCTCCTCGAGCGCGGCGAGCGTGCGGCCCTGGTCCGCGAGCCACTTCGCCTGCTCCCGGGCGAGCGTCTCGGCGGCATTGCGCGCCGCGAGATCCATGAGCGCCCGACCGTCGCCTCGACGCGGCACGGTCAGGGTGACGCCGCTGCCCCGTCGCTCGCGCAGGAACACCTCCAGCTCGTCGGCGTCCGGCAGCGTCATCGGCAGCAGCACCTTGGGCGGGATGCTGCCCGCCGTAGCGTAGTACTGCCGCACGAACGCCGAGAGGGCCTCGACGTCCGGCCCATCGCCCAGGTTCTCCAGCTGGAACACATCGCGGCTGACGGTCTTGCCGTCACGGATCGCGAACAGCTGCACGGCCGCCTGGTTGCCGGCACGCGAGAAGCCGAGCACGTCCAGCTGGCGGCGCGCGAAGCCCGCCATCTTCTGGTCCTCCATCGTCCGCTCGATGGCCCGGACCTTGTCCCGGAGCGCCGCCGCCCGCTCGTAGCGCATCTCGTCCGATGCGACCGCCATCTCCTTGCGGAGCGCTCGGGCGACCTGCTCCTGGCGACCCTCGAGGAACAGCATCACCTGCTCGATGTCGGCGCGGTAGGCCTCCTTGTCGATGGCCTCGATGCAGGGGCCCTGGCAGCGCTTGATGTGATACAGCAGACACGGTCGATCGAGGGCACGCTGACCGTCC
This sequence comes from Chloroflexota bacterium, assembly GCA_019637815.1. Classification (GTDB taxonomy): domain Bacteria; phylum Chloroflexota; class Limnocylindria; order Limnocylindrales; family CSP1-4; genus JAFMJV01. Next base: position 6,463 of record JAHBUZ010000003.1, on the reverse strand, counting down.
TTGATGTCGATGGTGCAGGTCCGGAACGGGAACAGGCGGCGGATGAGGTTCATCGCCTCGTCCACGCTGCTCGCCGAGGCATACGGCCCGAAGTAGCGGCTGCCGTCCGCGGGCAGCTTGCGGGTCCGCTCGATGCGCGGGAAGTCGTCCGCGAGGGTGACCTTGATGAAGGGGTAGCTCTTGTCGTCCTTGAGCCGGACATTGAAGCGCGGCTGGTGACGCTTGACCAGGTTCGCCTCGAGCAGCAGCGCCTCCGACACCGTGTCGGTGAGCGTCCACTCGAGATCCGTCACCTTGTCGATGGCTGACTCGATGCGCAGCGGCGGCGTGGTGCCGCCGCGTCCGGCCTGCCAGTACTGACGGGTGCGGTTGCGCAGGCTCTGCGCCTTGCCCACGTACAGCACCCGCCCCTGGGCGTCCTTCATGAGGTACACGCCAGGGTGGTCGGGGACGTTCCTGAGGGCGAGCTCGAGCTGCGGGGTCACACCCCTGATGGTAGGCGTGACGACGCCGGGCGGTGGCGGGCCGCCCGGCGTCCGGGGGATGGGAGTCGCGGGGTCGGGCGCGAAACGGCGCCGGACCCGTTTCAGGACCCGGGCGACGCCTCCGGCGATGGCGGCGCGGGCAGCACCAGGGTGATGCGTCCCTCACCCGTCTCCTGGGCGGACCGCGGATCGGTCGCCGGGATCGTGGGCAGCCCGTCGGCATCGGCCGGGAACGACTCGAGGTACTCCCGGAGCGCCTGCTCGTAGAACACCGGCTCGCCGGACGCGTTGGTGAGCGACGTCGGGCGCGTGGCGGCGAAGGTCGGGTAGTCGTCGCCACCGGCTGCCGTGAACTGGTTGGTGATGACCCGGACGGGCACGTCGACCTCCTGGACGAGGCCGTCCGCGTCCACGAGCGCCACGTCGTCATCGGTCTCGGGCGTGCCCGCCGTGTATCGAAGGTCCGTCACCCGCGAGCCGACCTCGGCACTGATATCGCACGTGACAGCCAAGTGGGACACCTGGAGGAACTGGCCGCCGCCGAGCGTCTCGCACGAGCGCTCGAACACGGTCTTCAGGTCGGCCGCCGAGAGATCCATGGTCACGAGGTAGTTGTCGAACGCCATCACGCCCAGCGTGTCGAGTCGCGTGATGTCACCCGGGGCATCGCCGCCGTTCGGGAGCGCGTTGCCGGCGCCCTGCCGGATGCCGCCGCCGTTCTGGACCGCCACGACGAGCGCCTTGCTCGGGTCACGCGGCTCGAGACCGGTCGTCGGTGCGTAGGTGTCATACGCCGCGACGTACGAGTCGGCGACGAGGTTGCCGCCGTTCGTCTCGCCGCTCCGGACGCCGAGAGCGTACGGGTCGCCATTGCCGCGTGCGACGTTGAGCACGACCTCCGAGCGTGCCACGGCTGTGGACGCGAACGTCTCGAGGCAGGCGCGGACGGGCTCCACGACCTGGGTGAGCTGCTCGGCATCGGGGGTCACCGCATCGGTGATATCGAGCTCCGCGAGCTGGTCGCCGTCCTGGGCATCGGGGATGACCCGGCGCGGATAGCTCGTGGCCGTGTCGATGGACGCGACGGTGCCATCGGCATCGAAGGTCACATCGAGCCGGCCGAGATACTTGTAGTTGCCTGCGGTGGTGACGATGGGCACGTCCCGTCCGTCGAGGCCCGTCTGCGTCGTGGGATAGCCGCCCTCGGGCGCCTGCGCCTCGCCCGGCAGCAGCTGAACGGACTCGTCCACGGCGTCCGAGATGAGCAGCTCATCGCCGCCACCCGCGACCGCGATGTCCACGCCCCGAAGGGCGGCGACGAGGTCCTTGTCGTTATCGACGTCCTGGAGGTGGCTGACGAGGATGATCCGGTCGATACCGGCCGTCTCGAGCGCGTCGATCTCCGCCTGGACCGCGGCCGCCGTGGCGGCGAGGTCGGCGGTCACCTGCACCTGGCGGGGGGACGAGATGGTGGGCAGGGTCCAGGTGGTGGCACCCACGATGCCGAACGCCTCGCCCGTGGTCGCGTCACGAACGATGGCCGAACGGGCGACGACGCGACCGTCCACGGGCGCGCCATCGATGATGCCGCTCGACTCGACCAGGTCTGCCCAGCCCGGCTCATCGGCGAAGTCGAGGTTGGCGGACAGGAACGGCTGGTCCGGCGTCCCGTCGCTCGCGAAGGTGCGCACGAACCGCTCGAGGAAGTCCGGTCCGTAGTCGAACTCGTGGTTGCCGAACACATGTGCGTCGTAGGGCAGCAGTCGCTGCGCGACCGCGTCGAAGATGGGCGTATCGACGGGCTGCGGTGGCAGTGAGCAGGCGAGTGTGGCGCCCGCCAGGAACGCATCACCCGCGTAGACGTTGACGACCGAGTTGCCGCGTGAGCGAGCGTCGGCGATCTCGCGGTCCGTCACCGCCGCGAACGCCGCGATACCGCCGATGGCGAGTGGGATCGGCGTCTCCCGTGCATCCCCGACGGAGTACGTGATGGGCAGCAGGCTCGACTCGCCGTCGTTGTTGTGGAGCAGCGTGAGCGTGACCGGACCCGCGGGCGGCGCTGCGGGTGAGCCGCCCTCGGGCGACTGTGCGAGGACAGCGGGCGTGAGGGCCAGCGTGGTGGCCAGCCCCAGGCTGGCGGTGATGGTCGATCGGGTCGGGTGTGCGCGCATCCCGTTCCTCCTGATGCATGCATGACGTGCGCCCCGGACCGTAGCCCGCATCGAGGGTCCGTCGCGATCAGCGGGATGTCAACCCTGTGTAAGGAGCGTGTAAGCCCCGGACCGGACGTGTGTGAGACCCGCGCAACGCACGCGTACGGCCGGGATACGGGCCGCGTGAGCGCCGCGGATCATCCTGCCGCCATGGACATCGTGCCCGGCGAGGAGCTGCCGGTATCCGTACGCGAGCGCCTCGCGCGCCTCGCACCCGACCAGCGGGCTGCCGCCATGGCGCCACCGGGTCCCGTCCTGTGCGTCGCACCCGCGGGTTCGGGCAAGACGCGAGAATACCGTATCTGGGTCCGCTGGTACCGGACCCCGTGACTCCGCCGGCCCCCTGGTGGTACCAGCATCGGGGGGCCGATGCCCTGGAGGTGCGCGATGACGCGCAGGAAGTCCCCCACCCCGAAGGTGGAGCCGCAGGCGGCCGGTCAGCCCGCCATCAGCATCGAGGTCCTCCGGGACCGGTGGCGGGGCCTGTTCGACGAGGACGGCACCGCGACGAGCGAGCGGGTCGGAGCGGCCGAGCGCCGCTACTGCGACTTCGTCGAGTCCATCGCCGACATCATCGGTCGGCTCACCCGCGACGGGTCCGATGACGTCAGCCAGGGCGGGATCACCGACGAGGTGTACGGGCTCATCCGCGAGACCATCATCACCCGCGTCCACGAGCGAGGGCTGGCCCGATGACCGCGACCAAGTCCGCCTGGCGCCAGTCGTTCGACGAGGTCGACCCTGCGCCGTTCATGGATGCCGCCCGCGAGCGCTGGACCATGATGACCACCGACCAGGACGGCGAGCCGAAGGCCCGCGCGATGCGCATCTATCGCGACCTCCACAAGCACTGCAAGCGGATGGTGCTCGGGTATGGCGGCCGCGACGAGGAGGACTGGCTCTCGCAGGACGTCGTGGCGGAGCTGGAGACCGCCATCGAGCAGGCCGTCATGCTCTTCACCGCACGCGTGCTCGCCCGGCGCGATGCGGTCATGCAGGCCCGGGAGGTGGCAGCGTGACCCCCGCAGCGACGGCCACCCGGCCGTGGACACCGACCATCGAGGACATCGAGCAGGCGCTCTCGGACTGGCACGCGCGGTGGGGTAGCGTCCACCACGACGACGAGACGCTCAAGCTGGCCATCGACGAGTACGCCGATGTCGTCGACCACACGCTCGACCTGCCCGACCAGGACGACGAGCCCTGTCAGCTCTGGCGGGACCTGCGGCCCTCGCAGGCCACCCGGCTCCGCGAGCTGGCCGACCAGGCCAAGGTCCGCGCCCACTCCCGTTGCCGCGAGGTCATCCTCGCCGAGCTGCTGGTGGCCGCCCAGACGTTCGCGGCCGAGCATCCGGACGCGCCACGACCGGAGGTGACGGCATGACCGTATCCGTGACGCTGTCGGTCGGTCCGTGGACCCGCATCATCGGCACCCTCGATGCGGACCTCGCGGACCGGGACGAGGCGGCGGTCGCCCACGCCCTCATCGAGGCCATCGACCGGGGTGCCCGGGACGCCATCGACCGGGCAGGGAGCGAGGCCAGGGCGGTCCGCGACCGGCGTCGGCTGGAGCCGCTCGTGCCGTACATCAGGGACGCCGTGGCCGGATACGACCGCGAGTCGCCGGGGCTGTTCGGGCCGGTCGTCGGGTTCCTCCGGCGCGAGCAGGGCATGTCACTCGCTGCGCTGGCCCGCGCCATGGGCAGGGACCCACGCTCGGTCCGGTCCTGGGAGTCCCAGCGACCGTCCCGGTGCGAGGCCTTCACGGACTTCGTGCGGGCCAGTGCCGGGCTGGGCTACGAGGTGCTGGCCGTCTACGAGGTGGTCGGACTCATGGAGCGGGAGCCACGGGGGCCTCGCCTGGTCGCCTGACGCTACGGATTCCGTAACACCGAGGGGCCCGGCATCGAGAGGTGCCGGGCCTTCCTCTGTGGCGCGGCGCCTGAGCAGCCCCGGAGGACGAAGGGGCAGGGCGTACCTGGGGAGGTGGCGTATCCGTGGGGGATGTGCCTGCTCGCGCAGCGCCCTGCCGCACAGGACCCTACCAAGCCGGACCCGCCTGCGGGATCGGCCTCGTGTCACAACGGACGAGCCGTGCATTGCGGACGCATCACAGGTGTCGATGGTAGGCGCAGCATCCCGAGGTGCCGGGCCTCATGATGTGCGGTCATGGCCCCCACTGTCGACCTTCCAGCAGAGGTCCTGGCCGACGCGGCGATAAGTGCGTTCGACAACGCCGTGCGACTGCTTGACGATGCGCACCTCCTGCTGGCCGCTGGCCGCTGGCCTACCGCGCACTCGCTGGCAGTCTTGGCGCTGGAGGAGTGCGGCAAGCACATCATGTGCGTGGCGTCCCTCGCGCGCCTCCCGAACGAGACGCCCTACACCGTCGCCCGCTTCCTGCGCCGACTGCGCCGCCACGATGACAAGCTCGCCAATGCCCAGTACATGCTGGACGCGCTGTCCCGAGATGACCCAGGTACCTGGCTCGGCGAGTTGTTGACGACAGTCAGGTCCCTGGGCTACGGGAAGATGCTGGGTCTGTACGTGGACATCGACCCGGCGACGCCCGAGGTCCTGGTTCCCGAATCCATCGCTGAGGCCGAAGCGAGTCGGTTGGTCGCTAACGTAGGGGGCCTGCTGGAGTGGCTGCGGCCTATCGTCCACCGGCCGCGCTACCGCGAGATGCTCCTGCAAACCGCGAGCCTCGACCGCGAGTTGCCACCGCCTCCCGACGATGACCTCGATGTACCCGGCCTGGTCCGGCGGGCGATCACGGGGTTCCCGGACTCGTGAGGCCGCGTCGTGGCACCTGACGGCAGCCCCAGGGACGCTCTGGGATCATCGCCGAGGAGCCCCCGACCCATCCGTTCGCTTGACACTGCCGACGCGGTCACCCACCCTGACCGTCGCCCATGACACGGAGATGCATGGGCGTGCATGGTCCTCGGAGGTCATAGATGGCACGGACACGCCTGGCGACGATCGCCGGCATCGCGACACTGGTCACGGCGGCGCTCGCCGCACCCGCGGCGGCGGGACCCGGCACCACCACCCGCTGGGTGGATGACGACGGGACGGCGGGACCGAACGGCTGTGGCGGCAGCGGCACCGCCTTCACGAGCGTCCAGCCGGCGATCAACGCCTCGGACCGGAACGACGTCATCATCGTGTGCCCGGGCACGTACACCGGTCAGCTGAGCATCAACGGCGACCGCGATGGCCTGACCCTCCGGGCATCGGCCAAGTGGTCCGCCCGGATCCGCGCGCCCAAGGCCGACGTCTTCGGCGAGTCGCTCGTGGAGGTCGCGGGCGTCGAGGACGTGACCATCCGGCACCTCGAGCTCGTGTTCCCGACCAGTCCGGGCTGCGGGACGTACGAGAACGCCATCCTCGCGCACCAGGCGCACGGCCTGCGCATCATGGGCACCCACATCCGGCCCATCGGCACGGCCACCCTCGACTGCGGCTACACCGACGGGATCGGCCTCCGCGAATCCCGGCGGGTGCGCATCTCATCGAACCTCATCCGGGACTTCCGGAGCGATGGCATGGACGTCGACGACTCCCGGGGCGTCATCCACGGCAACTCGATCCGCTACCTGCACGCGGCATACGACGTTGGCGATGGTTCCGGCAGCCAGGGCATCGACATCGATGACTCCCGGTTCCGGATCAGCGCCAACGTCATCCGCACCCGGGACGACGGGTCGGAGTCGCTGCCGTACCTCGCCGATGGCATCGAGGTCGACGACTCGCCGGGCA
>JAHBUZ010000029.1 GCA_019637815.1 Chloroflexota bacterium | reverse complement strand
GACGACCCGGCCATCGACGACGCCATCACGATCGACGGGGATGCCGAGTGAGCACGCACGCAGGGTCGGCCGGTGCCGACATGGGCTGGGTCATCGTGGTGGGGTCCATCAACATCGACTTCACGGCCCAGGTGGATCATCTGCCACGACCCGGTGAGACGGTCGCCAACGGCGTCCTGTCGCGGGCCGGCGGTGGCAAGAGCGCCAACCAGGCGTGTGCGGCGGCTCGGTTCGGGGCACCGACCCGGTTCGTGGGTGCGGTCGGCGATGATGACCTGGCCGAGCCGGCGCTGGCCAGCCTGCGCGTGGAGGGCATCGACGTGTCCGGCGCGACCGTCCTGTCCGGGACGCCGACGGCCGTCGCCCTGATCATGGTCGATCCGCAGGGGGAGAACCAGATCGCGGTCGCATCGGGTGCCAGCGGCGCCCTCGATGGACCGACCGTCCGACGAGCCCTGGACGCGATCGACCCGCCCGCCGGGAGCGTGGTCCTGACCGGCTTCGAGGTGGCCGATGGGCCGGTGGTCGCGGCGGCGCAGTGGGCGGCCGAGCACGACCTGACGCTGGTCGTGAACCCCGGGCCGGCGCGTCCGGTGCTCCCGGAGCTGCTGGCGACGCACCCGATCCTCACGCCCAACGAGACGGAGGCGCAGCAGCTGACCGGCGAGCACGACCCGGAGCGGGCGGCGGCGGCACTCCTGGCGCTGACCGGCGCACCCGTGGTGGTGACGCTCGGCGCGGCCGGGGCGCTCGTGCTGGAGCCGGGCCACACGACGGCGACGCTGGCACCCGCGCCGATGGTGGAGACGGTCGACACGACCGGGGCCGGCGACACGTTGTCCGGGGTGCTCGCGGCGTGTCTGGCGACCGGGACACCCATCCGTGCCGCGCTCGCGTGGGCGGTGACGGCCGCGGCACTCTCCACGACCGGAGTGGGGGCACGCGGTGTGCTGCCCGATCGGGCCGAGGTGGGCCTCCTCATGAACATGGTCACGTAGGCGGGCGCCCCGGGACGCCGATGCGTGCGTCGGTGGCTACAGGCCGCTGTAGCTGTGCAGGCCCGAGAAGTACAGGTTGCCGAAGTACGTGAACAGCACGGCCGCGAACCCCACCACGAGGATGAGCGCGGACGGTCGGCCGGACCAGCCGCGCAGGTTGCGCGCGTGGAGGTACACGGCGTAGATGAGCCACGTCACGAGCGCGGAGGTCTCCTTGGGGTCCCAACCCCAGTAGCGACCCCACGCGATCGACGCCCAGTAGCTGCCCAGGATGATGAGCGCCGCGAAGATGGGGAAGCCGATGATGACCGCCCGATAGGCGACCTCGTCGAGCACCTTGTGCGACGGCAGCCACGCGAAGCGGTCCTCGGTGCCCTGCACGAGATAGCCCACGGCCGCTCCGAAGCTCACCGCGAAGATGCCGTAGCTGAGCACCGCCATGACCACGTGGATGGTGATGAGCGGCGGGTTCGCGAGGGCCGGCACCAGCGGCTCGATGGTCGAGGGGAGCGTGGCCGCGTAGCCCACCAGGAACAGCGCCACGCCGAGGGGCAGGAACGCGATCGAGCGGATGGGATACCGGTGGGCGAGGTACAGGTAGCCGCCCACGATGCCCATCGCGAACGCGATGGAGAACTCGTACATGTTGCCCCACGGGCCGCGACCCACGAGGTACGCCCGGATGGCGAGCGATCCCACGAGCGCGAGGAAGGCGAGCCAGGTGAAGCCGTGGGCGATGGAGCCCGGCGTGGTCGTCGTCCGGTAGGACAGCGAGCCCTCCCGCTCACCACCACCCAGCGAGAGCGTCGCGGTACCGCCCGATGCACCGGCGAGACCGGCGGCCGGCACCCGCACCCCGGGACGACCGACGGCGAGGACCGTGGTGTGGACGACCCCCAGGAGGAAAGCGATGGCCAGGCCTACGCCGCCCATCGCGAACAGGTAGATGGACAGGCTTGCCATGGGAGGTCCGACGGTCCGGCGGGGTCGCCCTGGTCAGGCGACGGCGGCGCCGCCCTCCGGTGGTCCGGCGGGTCGTCGCACCAGGTCCGAGGTGCTCGTGGCACCGAGCACGAAGCGTGTGCCACACGCGTTGCAGGTCTGCGTGCCGGCATCCCGGACCGTGCCATCGACGGGGCAGCGGACCGCGAGATCCGCGCCATCGATCTCACAGCGGACCCGCGACACGGGGTAGATGAGCGCGTGCTCCGGGCAGTAGGGGGTGTTCGCCGGATAGCTGGGTGCGCCACCGGCATCGAGGACCGCGAGCGTGGCCTCCGCCTCCGCGACGCGGACCCGGGCGCGGCGCTTGGTGAGGAAGTGGTACACCCACGCGAGCGCGATCAGCGACATGATCGGCCCGAGCACGCCCACCAGCAGCAGGAACGGCAGCAGCACGATGAGGCCGGACCAGTCCGGGACGATCGCCTTGGTCAGCAGGTCGAGGAACGCGGTCCACGGATCGGGTGAGGTCACGGTCGTCATGGTAGCCGACCCGAGCGCGAACCGGAGCCCGTCGACCGCGACCCCGGGCCTCCCGGACCACCCGTCGGACGAGCACCGATGCCCACGGGTCGTCGGCCGCCGGATGTGCCGCTCGAGGGACCTCGGCCGCCGCCCGGCCCGGACGATCCGGTGGCGCCCGGTCGGCCCAGCTGGTCCACGAGCCAGTCGAGGCGACGCACGAGGACTCCCGCCATGCGGCATCGCTCGGTCAGACCGCGGTCATCGGTCACCACCACGGTGCGCGCCCGCTCGGCATACGGCCGTGACTTGCACATGCCGACGATCGCGGTGTCCGCGTCCACGCGACCGGAGTGCTCCCAGGAGATACCGGGTGCGGCACGGTGTCGCTGGGGAGCACCGGGGTCCGGGGCGCCGTCGAGCATCACCACGACCTGGACGTCCGGTGGCCGCCAGGCGCGGAGCAGCGGCAGCAGCCACGCGACACCCGACTCATCGCGAGTGCCGCGCACCCGGTGGAGCAGGTTGTCGCCGTCGATGATCACCTGGTCCAGGTCGGTGATGGCCGGCGGCGGCGCATGACGTCGACCACTCATGGCCGACTACCATCGAGCGCATGTTGCTGCTGGTCGACCTCGATGGTGTGGTGTATCGCGGTCCCGTGCCCATCGCGGGCATGCCGGAACTGCTCACGGAGCGTGTGGCGGCGGGGGACCGGGTGGTCTATGTGACGAACAACTCGCGCTGGCATCGCTCCCAGTATCAGGCCACGCTCCGTTCGATGGGCGCACCGGTGGGCGAGGGGATGCTCGTGTCCTCGGCACGCGCGACGGCGCTGGCGCTCGCCAGCCGACCACGGCCGCCCCGCCGGACCCTGGTCCTGGGTGGCCCGGGTCTGGTGCAGGAGCTGCGCGACGAGGGGCTCCGCACGGTCGCGCCGACGCCCGCGGGGCTCGGGCAGGAGCCGGATGCCGTGGTGGTCGGGGTCGACTTCTCGCTGACCTATCGACGACTCTCGACGACTGCGGCCGCCGTCCGCTCGGGTGCCCTGTTCGTGGCCACCAACCGCGACCCGGTGTTCCCGCTGCCGGACCAGCTGGCCGCAGGGGCCGGGTCCATCGTGGCGGCGGTCGCCACGGCCGGGGGGCGCGAGCCGGACGAGGTCATCGGCAAGCCGGAGCCGGGGCTGTTCCGGGAGGCCGCCCGATCGATGGGCATGCCCGTGGAGGACGCCGTGGTCATCGGCGATGGGCTGGGTACGGACATCGCGGCCGCGCATCGGGTGGGGGCGAGGTCCGTGCTGATGCTCACGGGCGTCACGACGCAGGCCCAGGTCGATGCGGCGCCGCCCGCGGCACGCCCGACCTGGATCGCCGACGGCCCGACGGCGCTGGCCCGGATCCTGGAGGACGCAGCAGCCGCCAGCTGACGCCGCCGTGTCGTCGATATGCCGACGCGGCCACGTCGCGGCCACCCGCTGATGCGGCGGGCCCTCGCTGGTGCCGCCGTTCCCTGCTACGGCCGCAGCAGCGGCTCGTCGGCGGCGAAAGTGTCGAACCCGGCCAGGAGGTCGGCCCGGAGCTGCTCATCGTGCTGGAGGAAGGCCACCTCGAGCGCGTGCCGGTCCATCGCCCAGAGCTCCGCCGGGCTGAGGCCGATGGGCTCGACGGCGTGCTCGTACTCCCGGGTCAGCGTCAGGTCGGACACCGTGCGGTCATCGGTCGACAGCGTCACCGGCACGCCCGCCCGATGCAGCCGTGCGAGCGGGTGCGCCGCGAGCGAGCCCACGATGGACGCCTGGACGTTGCTCGTGGGGCACAGGTCCAGGGTCACACCGCGCGTCCGCAGCTGCGCCATGAGTGCCGGATCGTCGGCGGCCGGCGCGCCATGCGCGATCCGCGTGGGCTCGATGTCCAGGGCACGCCACACTTGGGCGGCGCCACCCCACTCACCCGCGTGGACGGTGATGCCCAGGCCGGCATCGCGGGCGATGGCGAATGCCGCGGCGAACCGGGTGGGATCGGGTGCCTCCGCCTCTCGGCCGGCGCAGTCGAAGCCGGTCAGGCCGTCACCCAGGAAGTCGGCCGCGGTCCGCGCCATGACCGCCTCGTCATCGGGGTCGAGCGTCCGCAGCGCCACGGCGATGAGGCGCGCCACCACGCCGGTCGCCTGCGATCCCGAGCGTGCCCCCGCGACGACCGCCGCGATGCCCTCCCGCAGGGAGAGGCCGCGTCGCACGTGGAGCGAGGGCGCCCAGCGGATCTCCACGTAGCGGGTGCCGTCCGTGGCCACGTCCTCGACCAGCTCGTGGGTCACCCGCTCGAGCGCCTCCGCATCCTGGAGCAGCGCGATGGGCAGCTCGAACGCGGCGAGCAGCTGGGCCTGGTCCACGCACGGCATCGGCGCGGTGAGGGCGCGACGCATGGCGGCCCGGTCCATACCTCGGTCGAGTCGTCGCTGGCGGGCGAGCTGGAGCGCGGTCGCCGGACGCAGGCTGCCGTCGAGGTGGAGATGGAGCTCCGCCTTGGGCATCCGCGCGATGAGGTCCCGGATCGCTGGGTCGATCGGGGGTGCGACGGGCTGCTCCATGGGTGGCCGATGGTATCGCCCGGCGCGCCGATACACTGCCTGCGATGACACCCGCCGATCTCCCCGGCACGCGCCGATGACGCGTGTCCTGCGCGCGCTCGTGGGCGTGCTGCTGCTGGTCGTGGTCGCCGTGGCGGGTGCCGGGCTCATCCTCGCGCTCGATCATCCGCCGGACGAGCAGGGTCGGCCGGAGCTCACGGCACGCGGCCACCAGCTGGTGGCGCCCCGGCTCGGCGCGATGGACGTCGACCTGGCCGGGCTGACGAGCGCGGCCGACACGGTGGCGGACGCGGGTCGCCGGACGCTCACCCGCCTGCGGGCGCTCGATGTCGATGGCGTGGACGCGGCGACCCTCGACGGGGATACCGCTGCCATCGACGCGGTGCGGCTCCGGGAGTCGCTCCTGGCGTCCCGCGCGACGCTCCTCGATGGCACGGCCCTGGATCGCCTGCCCATCTCCGACCGCCTGCGCATCGGGGCGTTGGACGCGGCACTCCAGGGCACCGGCGGGCTGGTCGATGACTGGACCGCGGTACGCACGACCGCGAGCGATCCCACGGACCTGGTCCGGGCGCTCCAGGGCCACGATGCGAACGTGGTCGCGGCCACCGCATCGGGACGCGCCGGTCGCTGGGCGGCCGCGCTCCGGCAGCTCGCTGACGCACGACGTCAGCTCGCCGTGGCGCAGGCCATCGCGGCGACGGCGGACGAGGCCGGTGCCGAGGTCACCACGCTCACCGACCTGCTCGACCGGCTGGACGCGTACGATGCCGCGCTGGTCACGCTATATACCCGTCTCCAGGCGTCCGGGGGCACCGTGGACGACCCGGTGCGCGAGGCGTACGCGGCGGTCGAGCGGACCCAGGGGGAGCTGCCGGAGACCAACGACGCCCTCGTCATCAGCGTCTCCGACCTCGCCGCAGCGGCCATCACCCGCAGCCTGCTCGATATCGAGACGGCGCGCGGCCAGCTCCACGCGGCCCTGGATGCCGCAGCCCCGGCCACCTCACCGCCCGTGGTGCCCGCGGATCCGTCGCCGGCGGCCCCCACGACCTCGCCGTCGGTGGCATCCTGACGATCCCGCCGCACCCATCGAACGTATCCGCCCGGAAGGAGTCGAAGCGCATGCAGACCCGTGTCGTCGTCGGAGAGCCCTGGGACGTCCCTGCCGATGTCCTCGCCGTGCCCATCGTGCGCGAGGAGCCGCTGCCGGACGTCGTCAGCGCGATCGACCGACGCACCGGGGGTGCGCTGTCCGCCTATCGCACCCTGGGCGAGCTGCGTGGCAAGCCCTGGAGCTCCGCGCTCCTGCCGGGTGGCGAGACCGGTGCCGCGTGGGTGCTGGGCATGGGTGTCGGGGACGTGGCGGGGTTCGACCGGCTGACCGCGGTGCGCCTGGGTGCCGCGATCGAGCGGCGACTCACCGACCGTGCCGTGTCGCGACTCGCGATCGTCATCCCGGACGAGCTGCTCGCGGTCATCAGCGCGGATGAGGCGGTCGAGCTGGTCACCCGCGGCGTGGTGGAGGGGAGCGCCGAACCGGCCCTCATCTATCGCCCCGGACAGGCCGCCCCTCCTGAGCTGGAGCACCTGACCATCATCGTGGGTGCGGGTGATGCCGCCTCGCTGGGCCGCAGTGCGGAGCGCGGTCGGATCATGGGTGAGGGCGCCAACCGCGCCCGTCGACTCGCCCAGCGGGCCGCCAACGACGTGAGCCCCGAGGTGCTCGCGGACGAGGCGACCGACCTGGCGCACGAGCACGGCCTCCAGGTGGACGTCCTGGGCCCGGAGCAGGCAGCGGCGCTGGGCATGGGCATGTTCCTCGCGGTCGGACGGGGCTCCTCCAACGCGCCCCGGTTCATCGTGTTGCGCAACGGGGCACCGGGCGCCACCGACTCCCGGGGTCGACTGCTGGCCCTCGTGGGCAAGGGCGTCTGCTTCGACTCGGGCGGCATCTCCATCAAGCCGGCGGACCGGATGGAGGAGATGAAGATGGACAAGACCGGTGCGTGCACGGTCATCGCGGCGATGGCCACGCTCCGGCAGCTCGCACCCGACCTGCCCGTGATGGCCGTGGCGCCCGCGGTCGAGAACATGCCTGGTCCGCACTCCACGCGCCCGGGCGATGTCATCCGGGCGATGAACGGGAAGACCGTCGAGGTCACCAACACGGACGCCGAGGGGCGGCTCATCCTGGGTGACGCGTTCACGTGGGCCGAGCGGAACGGCGCGACGCACCTCGTGGACGTGGCCACGCTCACGGGTGCCGTGGCACGTGCCCTGGGCGACCAGGTCACGGGTGGCTTCGCGACCTCGCAGCCGTGGTGGGACGAGGTCGCGGCCGCGGGCGCCCGCCAGGGCGAGCGGCTGTGGCAGCTGCCCCTCATCCCGGAGTACCGCGCCGAGATGGATTCGACCTACGCGGACATCGTCAACAGCGGCAGCGCCGAGGGCTCCCTCGTCAAGAGCGCGATCTTCCTCGCCGAGTTCGTGACCCGACCATGGGCGCACCTGGACATCGCGGGGACCGCGTACTACCGGAAGGCGCACCCGTGGGCCGCCAAGGGCGCCACGGGTGTCAGCCACGCGACGCTCGTGGAGCTGGCCCTCACGGGCGCCTGAGCGCACGTCCGGCCGGCCCTCATCCCTTCGAGCACGACCCCGATCGATGACGCTCGAGCCGGTGCTCCTGGTCGTGGGTGGCGGTGCCGGTGCGGCCTGGGGGCTGGTCGCGGACCGGATCTCGGCGCGCTGGCCCGCGCACCCCGGTGGCGTGGTCCGCGCCGTCGACTGGCGCACGGTCGCCGTGGCCATCGCGAGCGGTGTCACGTTCGCGCTGCTCCTCGCACGCTGGCCGGAGCTCGCGGACCGGGTCGTGCTGGGGATCTACCTCGGCGCGCTCATGGTGCTGCTCGCGACGGACCTCGACCAGCGGCTGCTGCCGGATGTCATCACGCTGCCCCTCGTGGGCTACGCCCTCGTGGTGGTCGTGCTGGGCCTCGACCCGCTGGTGGCGGGCAAGGACCTGGGCATCGCGAGCTCGATCGTGGCGGGGATCGCGGCGCCTGCGCTGCTGCTCCTCACCGATCGCCTGTTCGGCGGCGCGCTGGGCATGGGGGATGTGAAGCTGGCCGTGAGCCTGGGCCTGATGGCTGGCATCACGCGACTGGTGACGGGGTTCCTGCTTGCGACCATCGCCGGCGCCGTGGTGCTCGTGGGCCTGATGGCGCTGGGACGGCTCTCGCGACGGAGCATCGTGCCGTTCGGGCCCATCCTCATCGGCGCAGGGGTCATCGCAGCGCTGCTGCCGTAGGGGCCCCGGGCCAGCCGTGCGGTGCCGCGGGCCGGCCGCGTGCCGATGAACCGGCGGCGAGCTGGCGAGCCGACCGCGGCGGGCCGAAGCCGGTGTAGTGCTCGCGTTCCGCGTCGGCCGGGGCCTGGGTGTGGACCCATTGCCCGGCAGAGGCCGGCCAGGCCGGCGTAGTGCTCGCCAGCCACGTCGGCTGGGGCTCGGTGCCGGTCGGGCGCCAGGCGCGTGACGGCGAAGCCGGTGTAGTGCTCGCCCGTCCTGCGGCGTCCCGGCGCCGCGACCTGAGGGTCCTCGATGTGTCCATGGCCAGTGGCTTCGGCCTGGACGAGAGCGACCCGTGCGCCGGACGGGGACGCCGGACCGGCATCGGCAGCACTACACCGGCTCCAGCGACGAGATCGCCACGGCCCGCGCCTGCCGGGGATGCCGCGCGGGTCGACCTGCCCGGTAGAAGACGACCTGTCTGCGCACGACGAGCACTACACCGGCTACCGACGCGGAGCGCCCGGCCCGCCCGCCTTCCCCACCAGCACGATCGGCACGCCGGGCGGGAGTCACATCGGGACGCCCGACCCGGGAAGGAGCGTTCGGTGGGGCCCGTCGCGGCGGCGCGGCCTCCGATCCATGCCACATGCCCCACTGGTGGACCACCTGCGGGCCCGGCGGGCACCCTTCCATGCCACATGCCCGACTGGTGGGGCGATCGGCCACCAGCCCGAGCGTGGGTGGGTGCGCCGGGGCCCGGGCCACCCGGCTCGTGATCGACCAGTCGGCCATCTGGCCGGGTATCCCCGCGATGGGCCGCCGACACGGCGGATGGCCCCGCGGCGGATGTGTCGCACCCTCGGCGGCCGGCACGGCGGATGGCTGCACGGCGCGGGGCCGGACGGCACGGCGGATGGCCACCCGGCGGCCCGGCCGACACGGCGGCCCGGCGGACGACGAGCAGCACATCGCCGTCACGGACGTCTGGATGCCGACCGGACGAGGACAGGCGCTTGCATGCTTGCCACCGTCCCCCTAGACTGGCACGGACTCGCACCACCGAACGCTTGCCGTGCCCCAGCCGCAGGTGGTGCTCATCGCAGAGACCGAGGGAGCAGCCTGCGAGTGGTGCGAACATGATGCGGTCTGGCGTGCCCCAGCACCCCAGCCTCGTCGACCGGCTCCGGCGCACGGCCAGGGTCGTCGTCTTCGCTGTCAGCGCGGCGGCCGTCATCGGCCTGCCTGCCGCCATGCCCGTGGCAGCGGCGGACCCGCTGTCGAGTCGGATCTCGGCGGCGCGCGATCGCCAGACGGACCTGAAGCGCGACATCGATCGCCAGAACCGCCTGCTGGCCGGCCTGAACAAGGACGCCGCGGTGGCACGGGCGGCGCTCGACCGGACCGCGAAGCAGCTGGATGGGATCGCCAAGGACCAGGCACGCGTGCGGGCCGACATCCAGGAGGCGCGCAAGGCGCTCGCCAAGGTCCAGGCTCGCCGCTCTGCCCTCCAGGAGCTGCTGCGCCAGTCCGACCAGACCCTGGACCTGCTGGAGCAGGAGATCGCCCAGGGCGTGGCCGAGCTCGATGCGCGTCGTACCGCGCTCGGCGCCCGGCTCGCGGACGCCTACCGCACCCAGAACACCAGCCTTCTCGAGCAGGTCCTCGCCTCGGGTTCGTTCGCGGATGTCATCTCGGACACCTCGGCATACATGGCGTATGGCGACCAGGACGCCGC
This sequence comes from Chloroflexota bacterium, assembly GCA_019637815.1. Lineage (GTDB taxonomy): Bacteria > Chloroflexota > Limnocylindria > Limnocylindrales > CSP1-4 > JAFMJV01. The sequence goes on along the minus strand of JAHBUZ010000029.1, from coordinate 35,654 downwards.
GATGGCCGAGGCGATCGCCCGCGAGCAGGCGGACCTCGACTCGCTGCGTGCCGTGACCGCAGCGACCCGGTACCGGACGGACCAGCTGCGCCGGGAGGCCCAGGACGCCGCGGCCGACCTGCGCGCCCAGCGCGCACGGCTGGATGCCGCGATGGTGCGCTATCAGAAGCTCGAGAAGAAGGTCCGCGCGATCCAGGCCAAGCAGCGCGCGAAGGCCCGCGCGATCGCCAAGAACCAGCGTCAGGCCCGCGCGTTCATCAAGCAGCAGCAGGCCGCACGCCGCAAGCTGGACAACCATATCCGGGGCCTCGTGCGTGAGGCGCAGCGGCGCGCCAACCGTATCTCCCAGGGCGGTGGCGGCACCGGCAACGGCCGCTTCACATGGCCCACGTCGGGCGTCATCACCCAGACCTACGGCTGCACCGGCTTCTACCTCGAGCCGCGCCGGGGCTCCTGCGCCCACTTCCACGACGGCATCGACATCTCCAACAGCCCCGGCACCCCCATCAAGGCGATGGGCGCGGGCATCGTGGCGTACGTGGGCTGGAACCGCTATGACGGCTCCGATCCCGCCTACGTCGTGGTCCTCGCCCACGCGGGCAACTTCCAGACCTTCTACTCGCACCTCCAGCCGCGCAAGGCGGTGCGTGCCGGGCAGAAGGTCCGGCGTGGCCAGGTCATCGGCTACATGGGCGCGACGGGCAAGGCGACCGGAACGCACCTCCACTTCGAGGTGCTGCGGAACTACGACCCGGTCGACCCACGCGCCTACACCTGATGGCCGGATCGGAGCCGTCCGGGTCCGATCCCATGGCTCGCAGGCACGCCTCCGCCCGGAGTCCGTCGCGGCGACCGCTCCCGGTCCCTGCCGGGACGTGTAGCATCGACGCGTGAAGCACGTCACTGCGATCGTCCTGGCCGGTGGTGAGGGGGAACGCCTCTCGATCCTCTCCGGTGTGCGTGCCAAGCCGGCCGTCCCCTTCGCGGGCAAGTACCGGATCATCGACTTCACGCTCAGCAACTGCGTCAACTCGGACATCGATGACGTAGTGGTGCTGACCCAGTACAACCCGCGCTCGCTCAACGACCACATCGGCGCGGGTCGCCCGTGGGACCTCGACCGGAGCACCGGTGGCGTGCGCATGATGCAGCCGTACATCGCCCGCAATCGCGCCCGGGAGTGGTATCGGGGCACCGCGGATGCCGTGCTCCAGAACCTCCAGGTCATCCAGGAGTCACCATCGGACCCCATCCTCATCCTGGCCGGTGACCACATCTACAAGATGGACTACGGGCCGTTCCTCGCCCAGCACAAGCGCAAGCGCGCGGACGTGACCATCGCGGTCAAGCAGGTGCCCCTGGGCGAGGCGCACCGCTTCGGCATCCTCGCCCTCGATGACAACGACCAGGTCGTCGACTGGCAGGAGAAGCCCAAGCAACCCAAGAGCGACCTCGCCAGCCTCGGCATCTACGTGTTCTCCAAGCGGGCGCTCCTGCGCTGGCTGGCGGAGGACCGCCCGGACTTCGGTGCCAATGTCATCCCGGCCATGCTCGATGGCGGGGCGCGGGTGTTCGGCTATCGCTTCGATGGCTACTGGCAGGACGTGGGCACGGTGGACAGCTACTGGCGGACCCAGATGGAACTGCTGGATGACCATCCGCAGCTGGATCTGTACGACCGGTCGTGGGTCATCCACACCCGCTCGGAGGAGCGCGCGCCGGCGCGCATCGGGCCGACCGCGAGCGTCCATCGGAGCCTCATCTCGCACGGCTGCCTCATCGCGGGCACCGTGGAGCGGTCCGTGCTGTCGCCGGGCGTCCGCGTGGACCCCGGTGCCATCGTGCGTGACAGCGTCATCATGTTCGACTGCCACATCCGGGCCGGCGCCGTGGTGGACCGGGCGATCCTCGACAAGTACGTCCAGGTGGGCCCCAACGCGGTGGTGGGCATGGGCGACGACTTCACGACCCCCAACAAGGCCGAACCCACGCGCCTGAACACGGGCATCACCCTCGTCGGCAAGCGCGCGGTGATCCCGGCCGGCGCGCGCATCGGCCGCAACGTGCGTGTCGGCGAGGACGTCCGCGTCAGCGACTTCACGAGCCGGACCGTCAAGAGTGGCGGCAGCGTGGAGCATCGGGAAGCACGTCCGTCACCCGCCAAACGGGTGGCTGCCGGGGCGTGACGCCCGCCACGATCGACGGCTGGCTGCACGAGCTGGGCATCGTCCCGGACGACCGCGCCGATCGAGAGGGTCTCCACAGCTGGGACATCCTGCTGGACGGTCGGGTGCGCCCGGATGTCCGGATGACGCTCATCCTGGATCCGACCCTGTGTCTGGTGTGCTGGGTCCACTACGCGCCGCCCATCAACGACTCGTTCCGGGTGTCCTATCGCCAGCTGCTCCGCTGGAACGATGAGCTGCCGTTCGTGAAGTTCGCGGTCTCGCCGGATGAGCGGCCCGTGCTCACCCTGGAGGTCCCCGTCGCGCATCTCGACCGTGACGCGCTGGGGCTCGTGATCGCTCGCGCGGTGCGGGTGTGCGACCTGCTGTACCCCGAGTCGCTGCGCTGGTTGCACCCCGGCGCCAAGGTGGTCCCGGCACCCGGCCGACCCCTTCGGCCGACCCCGCTGCTCGATCGATATGCCGCGGACCTGGGCGAGCTGGCGGAGGCGCCGACGGCACCCGATGGGAGTGCCACGGACCTCGTGGACGACGGGGCCGAGGGCGACCCGGACGACTGATACACTCGCCCGACAGCCGTGTGAGAGGGAGGGATCGTCAGCTCCGGATGGACCGTCCGACCATGCTTCGACGGGCCCCGTCGATGAGCGTCCTGACGGGCGATTCCGCGGACGTCTACTTCGCGCGCGCCGACGAGATCCTCGCTCACGAGGGCCTCGACCCGGTCGTGGTCATGGAGGTGTTCACGCGCCGGGAGGCGGTGCTGTGCGGCATCGACGAGGCGAAGGTGCTGCTCGCGCATGTCCTGGCGGACTGCCCGCCGGAGGACGGCGTGCTCGTCGAGGCGCTCGCGGACGGCGACACGTGCGCACCGCGCGAGGTGGTCCTCCGGATCCGCGCGCGGTACCGGAGCTTCGGGCTCTACGAGACGGCCATCCTGGGCATGATGGCCCAGTCCACGGGCTGGGCGACCAAGGCGCGCGAATGCGTCCTCGCGGCGGCGCCGGAGCCGATCATCAGCTTCGGGGCGCGGCACGTGCACCCGGCCATCACGGACGCGCTCGACTACGCTGCCATCGTGGGCGGTTGCGTGGGTGCCTCCACGCCCGCCGGTGCACGGCTCGCGGGCCTCGCCCCGACCGGCACGATGCCCCACTCCCTGGTGCTCATCTTCGGGGACACGGTGCGCGCCGCGGAGGCGTTCGACCGGACCCTCTCGTCGGATGTGCCGCGCATCGTGCTCGTGGACACGTTCAAGGATGAGGCGGAGGAGGCGCTCCGGGTCGCGCATGCGCTGGGTGACAAGCTCTACGGCATCCGCCTCGACACGCCGTCCGAGCGTGGTCGCGTGACGGCGGACCTGGTGCTGGAGGTCCGGGCGCGTCTGGACCAGGCGGGCTTCGGCCATGTGCGCATCATCGTGAGCGGCGGCCTGGACCCCGAGCGCATCGCCTACTTCAAGGCGGCCGGGGCACCCGTCGACTCCTACGCCGTCGGCTCGTACATCAGCGGCGCCACGCCCATCGACTTCACGGGGGACCTCAAGGAGATCGATGGTCGGCCCATCGCCAAGCGCGGCCGCATCCCGGGCCTCACCGAGAGCCCACGGCTGCGCCCCATCGACCTCGCGGAGTGGCGCCCGACGACCTGACCGAGCGGACACCGACCCAGGGTCGGCCACCGCTCGAGCCGCAGGACGGCATCGGCCGCATCAGCTCACGCCGGGCGCTCAGGCTGGGCCGCATCAGCTGGAAGCCGGGCGCTCAGGCGCGTCGAGGCCAAGGCGCGGCCGAGCACCCGGAGCGAGCGTGCACCCGCACGTGAGCGAGGGCGCGCAGGCCGCAACGCCGGCATCGGCCGCATCAGCGCCCGGCGTCGTCGGGGTCGAGCTCGCCGGCGTTCACCAGTCGCTCCAGCCACAGCAGGGCCACCAGGGTCTTGGCGTCCGCGATGGTGCCGCTGGTCGCCATGGCCACCGCATCCCGCCAGGGCACGCGCTCCACGCGCAGCCGCTCGTCCGCCTCCGGGCCGTCATAGCCGGCCAGCGGCGCGATCCCCGTGGCGAGATACAGGTGCATGTACTCCGTCGCGAAGCCGGGCGCCGTGAAGAACGACACGAGATGCCGCCAGTGCTCGGCTGTCACCCCCGTCTCCTCGCCCAGCTCGCGCTGCGCCGCACCCAGGGGGTCCTCCGTCCGGCCGGTCGCATCCCGCTCGAGGGTGCCGGCCGGGATCTCCGGCAGCACGCGTCCTGCCGGCGTCCGGTACTGATGGACCATGAGGACCGAGCCCTCCACGAGGGCAAGGATCGCGACCGCACCCGGGTGGTCGACGATGTCCCGCTGGTGCTCCCCACCGTCAGCGTCCAGGACGGTGTCGACACGCACGGAGAGGTAGCGTCCGGTGTGGATGAGGTGGGAGGAGATGGTCGTCTCGGTCAGTCGGGCATCGTCCATCGATCGAGGATAGGTGGGTCCGGTCGACCCTGTCAGGGCCATCGGGGACCCCGGGACAGCCGACCGGGGGGATCCCCGGTAGTACCGAAAGGCTATGGAGGGTCGCCGCGGCCGAGGTCGATGATGGCCCCCGGTCGGTAGCCCACCGGCCGGACCCGAGCGCAGCCATCGCGCTCGAGGCCCAACCCGCACCCTGACTGGAGCCACGAACGATGTCCCGCACCGCCTCTCTTGCACTTCGTCTGGGGGCCCTCGCGGCGTTCGCCCTCGTCCTGGCGGCGCCCTTCCGCTGGGTCGCCTGAGGAAGCCCCATCCCTGATCGACGCTCCCTGACCCGGTCCGGCGGCAGCGGATCGCAGCTGCTGTCGCCGGTACCAGGTCATCCCACAGCGTCACCGACGGCGCGCCTCAGCGGCGCGCCGTTCGTGTATCCGGCGATCGGTCCACATCCCGACCGACGATCGCCCGACGGATCCTGCTGACCAGCCCTGGAGGCGCGTCCCTCGATGCTCCTGCTGTACGCCATCCTCGCGGGCCTGATCGTCGGCCGCCTCACGGGCGGCCGCATCGGAGCCCTCGCGGACCTCCGGATCCGGGGCGCATGGCTCGCGGTCGGCGGGCTGGCGCTCCAGCTGCTGCTGTTCGGGCCGTTCCTGGCGGACCGTGTCGGGACGGCCGGTCCGGCGTTGTACGTCCTCTCCAGCGCCGTCGTGTTCCTGGTCATGATGGCCAACCTGTCGCTCCCGGGCATCCCGCTCCTCGCGCTCGGCGCGTGGCTGAACATGGTGGCCATCGTCGCCAACGGCGGTCACATGCCCTCGTCGCCGGACGCATGGCTGATGCTCCGCGGCGTGGCGGAGCCGCCCATGGTCGCGCTCTCCAACTCGACGCTCATCGGCCCGGGCACGGTCCTCGGGTTCCTGGGTGACATCCTGGTGCTGCCACGGCCGATCCCGCTCGCCAACGTGTTCTCCATCGGTGATGTGCTCGTGGGCGTGGGTGCCGCATGGTGTGTCGTCCGGTCGATGCACGTGCCGAGCGCGCGGACCTGGCGGATCCCCGATGGATCCGCAGCCGGTCGTGGCGCCGACCGCACGAGCCTCCGTTCCTCGCCCGTGGGTCGGTGAACGACCCCCTGGTCGCGCTGCTCGACCAGCTCGAGCATGCGCTTGCTGCGGACGCGGGCGTGGCCCTGCTGCTCACCGATACCGAGGACGTGCTCCAGGTGCGTGCCACCAGCGGTGGCGTACCCGCGAGTGGCGCGGGTCGCTGGGTGGCGCGACTCGCGACCGGGGTCGGGCTGTGGGGTGGCCGGTCATCGATCGAACGCGTGGATCCCGACGCCCCTGGCATCGGCAGCCAGCTCCTGCTGGCGGTCCCGGACGGTCGCAGCAGCCTCCTCGTCATGGCGCGTCGCTCCCGGGAGATGTTCAGCGCCCAGGACCGCGCGCTGGCACGTCTGTACGCCCGGCAGGTCGCCGCGGAGCTGGGCGCCACGCACGCGCGGGTCGTGGCCGACGAGCGCACGACGACGTCCCCGCGACCCGCCACCCCCGCGGCGAGTGTCACATCCACGGGCGGTGCCGCGCTCCCGGGCAGTGCCACATCGGCGGCGAGTGCCACGTCCCGGGGAACTGCCACGTCCCCGCGAAGCGCCACATCCCCGGGGGCTGCCGCATCCACGGCGAGTGCCGCAGCCGCGCCGGCCGCCACATCGGCGGAGGGTCCGGGGCCCACGTGGACCCATGACCTGCGGACGATCCAGTCCATCGCCGCCCAGCTCACCCGGCTCACCACGGCAGCGCGCATCGGCGAGGTCATCTGCCGCGAGACCCGACGGGTCGTGCCGGCCGACAGCTGCCGGGTCTACGTGCTCGCACGGGACGGCGTGACGCTGGAGCCCGTGGCGTGGGCGCACTTCATGCCCCAGTACGCCGACGAGGATGCCGACACCATCCGGCTCCGGCTCGGCCAGGGCATCACGGGGTCCGCGGTGGAGGCGGGGGAGGGGATCATCGTCAGCGATGCGTCACGCCATCCCGCGGCCATCCCGGTGCCTGGCACGGAGCTCATCGAGGAGGCGATGCTGGTCGCGCCGCTCCGCTACGAGGGGATGCCGCGGGGCGCCATCGTGCTGTCGCGGGTGGGCCGCGTGGGCTTCGGTCAGGATGAGCTGCGACTGGTCCAGGTCCTCGCCGATCAGGCGGTCGTGGCATTCGAGAACGCGCGCTCGCTCGCCGACCGGGACCGTGCGGTCCAGGAGCTGGAGGCGCTCCTGCGCATCAGCAATGCGGGATCCATGGAGCAGGATGAGGCGCAGCTCAGCGAGCTCGTCGCACGCACCATCCAGCGGTCCATCGGCGTGGACGCGGTGGCCGTGTCCCGGCTCGGGGAGTCGTCCCCGGCGCGCCTGGACCTCCTGGCCCAGGAAGGCTCGCTGCCGGGCACGGTCGACCGCAGCGAGGTGGACCTGACGACCTCGACCCAGGTGCGCCAGGCACTCATCGATGGACAGCCACGGCTGCTCCACGCTCGCGTGGATCGAGGCGACGCCGGGGATCTGGGCGCCCTGCGGCGGCTCGGCGTCCGACAATGTCTCGTCCTGCCCCTGGTCGCCGCGAGCCGGACCATCGGCCTCCTGGAGCTGTATCTGGTGCAGGACGACCGGGTGCTCACGGAGCATGAGGTCGCGCTCGTGCGGACGATGGGTGGCCAGGCGGCCGCGTCGCTCCAGAACGTGCGTCTGCTGACCCAGCTGCGAGAGGCCGCGGACATCGACCAGCTGACGGGCGTCCACAACCACCGGTATCTCCAGGAGCGTCTCACCCAGGAGGTGGCCCGGTCGTCGCGGTCACGGACGCCCCTGAGCGTGATGCTGGTGGACCTCGACGGGTTCAAGACCATCAACGACCAGCACGGCCATGCGGATGGCGACCGGGTGCTCCAGAACGTGGCGGCCACGCTGCGGATGGCGGTCCGCACCAACGACATCGTGGCGCGCTACGGTGGCGACGAGTTCGTCGTGGTGATGCCCGATACCGCGCTGGATGCCGCACGCCACGTGGCGGACCGGGTGGTCGCCGGGGTGCGCGGGCTGCGTCACCAGCTCTCGGATGGGTCCGAGGGGCGGGTGGCGTGCAGCGCGGGGCTCGCCGTCGCACCCGATGACGGACGGACGGCCCAGAAGCTGTTGCGGGCGGCGGACGCGGCGATGTACCGCGCGAAGCGTGGCGGTGGTGACTCCGTGCTGCGCGCGGAGTCGGGCCGGACCACGATCACGGCACCGCGACCGGCGAGGTCCTGAGCCGGCGGACGCGGCGATCGGGCGCGCCGATGCGGCGATCGGGCGCGCCGACGGGTCGTCGGCCACGAAGGCCGGTGCCCAGGTCGCAGGCCGGTCCGAGGCCGCGAGGCCCCGCGCTCAGGTGCGCGGGCCCGAGTTCCGCTGCTGCTCGGCGAGCTGCCGCTGCACCTCTGCCTCGACCGCGGTCTGACGGCGGCTACGCGTTCGCCGCACGAGCCACCAGCCGATGACGATGGGCCAGAAGAAGGATGCGACGGCACCGAGCGCCGCGGCCACGAGGAATGCCGTGCCCGAGTCGCTGACGATGCGCCAGTCCGTGGTCGCCACGCCATTGGTGACGCTGACCCCGCCGTAGAACAGCAGCAGCAGCACGAACGTGACGGCGGCACCGATCGTGACGCCGATCAAACGCTGGAGCATCCTCTTCTCTCCTCTTCGAGTCGTCGGGCGCGGCTGGTGTCGCCGGTGCGCGCAGTGTAGAACGGGGCCCGCCCGATGGGTGGGCGCGATCCCCGCGTCTCGTCGACCGAGACCTCCGATGCGACCGAGACCTCCGATGCGACCGAGACCTCCGATGCGACCGAGACCTCCGATGCGACCGGAGATCCTCCGATGCGACCGGAGCCCGCTCCGGACCTATCGGAACACGATGGTCCGGTTCCCGTGCACCAGGACGCGGTCCTCGAGGTGCCAGCGCACGGCGCGTGCCAGCACGGTCCGCTCGATGTCGCGACCCCGGCGCACCAGGTCCTCCACGGAATCCCGATGTGTCGCGTGGGTGACGTCCTGCTCGATGATGGGGCCGTCATCGAGGACGGTCGTGACGTAGTGCGCGGTGGCGCCGATGAGCTTCACGCCTCGCGCGTACGCCTGGTGGTACGGGCGCGCCCCCACGAACGCGGGCAGGAACGAGTGATGGATGTTGATGGCCCGATCCTGCCATCGATCGACCATATCGGGCGAGAGGATGCGCATGTATCGAGCGAGCACCAGCAGCTCGACGCCGGCGTCGTCCAGGATGCGCTGCTGCTCCGCCTCGGCCGACGGGATGGTGTCACCGGTCACCGGCACGGAGCGGAACGGGATGTCGAACTGGGCGGCCACCGGTGCCAGCAGGTCGTGGTTGCTGAGGATGAGCCGGATGTCACACGCGAGCTCCCCGGAGCGATGCCGCACGAGCAGGTCATACAGACAGTGGTCCTCGCGGGAGACGAGGATGGCCACGCCGCGTCGCTCGCCGTGGTCACGCATCGTCCAGCGCAGGCCGAGCTCGGTGCCCAGCACGCCGAGGGTCGCCCGGAGTGGCTCGACGCCACGCCCCGCGATGCCGAACCGGATGCGCTGGAAGAACATCCCGGTGCCCGGGTCGTCGTGCTGGTCCGCCTCGAGGATGTTCGCGTCGTGGCGGTACAGCGCACCCGCGACGCCTGCCACGAGACCTGGTCGGTCGGGCGCGCTCACGAGGAGCGTGAGCAGGTGGTCGCGGCTGGGGCCGGGAGCGCGCGGGTCGGTGTCCTGGGTGTCCATGCGGGACGGGAGCATACCGATCCGACGACACGGAGGCAGGCCGCCCGACGATGACAGCCGGGCACGGCCGATGACGCCGACAGCCGGACGACGACCGGCGACCACGACACGCGACCCCAGGCTCCCACGATGGAGCCCGGTGCCCGGTACGATCCACTGGCCGGGATGGTGGCCCGGCGGGGAGGGGACTGGCGGTCAGCGGATGGTGAGCACGGGACGGGTCGCTCCGGCGGCGGGTCGATGATCGGCGAAGCTGGCACAACCCATCGGGGGCAGCACTCCGGCGGCGGCTCGATGATCGACGACGCAGGGACGCCTGCTGGCCGGGTCGACCCTACGGTGGGCCGATGATCGACGAGGAAGGCAGGCCCACCGGCCGGGTGGATCCCGCGGCCGGACGGCTGGGCTACTGGCGCGCCCCGTTCCGGCAGCCAGGCTACCCGCCGTACGCCATCGCCTTCGGGCTCTCCGCGCTCAGCTGGACCATCAGCAGCGTGGCCTTCGCGTGGGTGACGCTCATCGTCACCACGGAGCCACTCGCGGTGGGTGCCGTCTTCGCGGTGCGCTTCCTGGCCCTGCTCGTGTTCGGCATCCCCATGGGCGTGCTCGCCGACCGGGTCGATCGACGACGGATGATCATCGGCGCGGCACTCGCGTCCGCGCTCGTGGGTGCGGTGCTGGGCCTCATCGCCTGGCAGGACGGTGACCAGCTGCCGTTCTGGGCGCTCATCGGCGGCTCGTTCGTGCTGGGCATCTTCGACGCGGCGCGCCTCGCCGCCAACGCCGCGTACGCGTTCGACCTGGTCGGGCCGTCGCTCGCCACCGCGGGCATCGCCATCGCGAACCTCGCGGGTCAGCTCGCGAACGCGATCGGTGGCATCGTCGGTGGTCTGCTGCTCGACGGACCGGGGGTGGGTGCGACGCTCATGGTCCAGGCGCTCGCCTCGCTCGGTGCGGCGATCCTGCTGTCGCTGACGCATGGGCATCCGCGGACCGGGGATCGTGGCCCTCGCGAGACGCCTGCGGGCCTGCGCGTGTCGCTCACGCTCCTGCGCCGGGACCGGGTGCTCGCCCTGCTCACGTTCATGGTCGTCGTGGTGGAGGTGTTCGGCTTCTCGTCCCTGACCCTCCTGCCCGTGTTCACGCGGGAGGTCTTCGACGCCGGCCCCGGCGCCTACGGCGCGTTCAACTCCATCCGGGCGCTGGGCGGTGTGGTGGGGCTCCTGGTCCTGGTGCGGGTGGGTGCGCGAGCGAACCGTGGTCCGGCGCTCATGGCCATCGACGTGTTGTTCGGCGTCGGGCTCATCACGTTCGCCCTCAGCCCGACCTTCGGGGTCGCCGTCCTGCCGATGCTCGTGATCGGCGCGGCCGCCGCGGCCTGTGATTCACTCGCGCAGTCGCTCATGCAGCGGGCCTCGGGTGATCGCGAGCGGGGTGCCGCGATGGGCCTCTGGACGTTCGCGCTCGGCGTCGGTCCCATCGGTCATCTCGTGGCGGGTGCCGCCGCGAGCACCGTGGGACCCGTCGGCACGCAGCTCGCGTTCGGTGTGGCGCTCGCGGGGATCGCGCTGGTCCTCGCGAGACACCCGCTCATCCGTGCGCTGCGCTAGCTCGGCGTGGAGCGACCGGAGGGGTCGATGGGCTCACCGCCCAGGGCCTCTCCCCGACGCCACGGGGTCCCGATCGCCGGCAGCAGCCAGCGGTCGATGCCGTAGTAGCCCGCCACGCGCCAGGCAAGGATGATGCCCACCGCGAGCGTGAACATGACCGGGTTGGTGGAGGCGGAGCCCGCCAGCAGGAAGCTCATGTTCATGAGCGCCCCGAAGAACGCCGCGACGCCCGTCAGGCAACCGAACAGGAGCCCCAGGCCCACGGCCAGCTCACCGAACGCGATGAGCGGCGCGAACCAGGTCCATGCCTCGTTGTCCACGAGGATCTGGATGAAGTCGCGGTACCACTCGAAGGAGATGGGTGGCCGGCCCGTCTCCGGGACCTGGACCGCGTTCATCCAGTAGCCCTGGAGCGCGCCGCCACCGTCCAGCCAGCCGGTGCCCGTGATCTTGCCCCAGCCCGACTCGATCCAGCTGAAGCCCAGGAACACCCGGATGGGCAGCCAGATGAGGCCCGCCCGCGAGTCGTGGAACAGGAACTGGGTGAAGGCCGGTCCCTCTATGGACACGTCGTACGCGCCGGTCTCCTCACGGGACCGCCAGAGCACCACGACGAGCGCGATGGCGAGGATCCAGAAGGCGATGGTGACGATGGTCCGCAGGTCTCCGGTGACCTCGAACCAGGGATTGACGAGCCACGCGAGCAGGAGCGTCGCCACGCCGCCGATGCCCAGGGCCCAGGTCCGATATCCGCTCACCGCTCGACCTCCCGATGACTGGATGGTGCGCCCCATGCATCCGACGACGGCGACCGGGTCCCATCCGGGCACCCGAGGGCTGCGCCATCGCGATCCACGCGATGTCCATGGTGCACGTGGAGGCCGCCGATGTCACGTCCGACGCGGATCCGGTACACTCCAACGGTCCCGTGGTCGTGGTGCGCCGCGCGCGGGTGTGCCGCGGTGGCCTTAGCTCAATCGGCAGAGCACTGGAATGTGGATCCAGCGGTTAGGGGTTCGATTCCCCTAGGCCACCCCAACTCCCTGTCGACCTCCTGCCTCGTCGCGGCGTACCCTGCAGCCATGTTGCGCGTGGGCTCCATCGTCATCCGGGTCGATGACCTGGTCCGTCAGACCGCCTTCTGGAGCGCGGCGCTGGGGTACGTGCCGCGTGAGGACCCGGCGAGCGACCCGGCCATCGACTTCGTGCTGCTCCACCCGCCCGACGGCCGCGGACCGAACGTCTCGCTCGACCGGATGCGCTCCACCGTCCAGGTGCCGCCCCGCATCCACCTCGACCTGTACGCCGACGAGCAGCCCGCCGAGGTCGCCCGGCTGCTCGCCCTCGGCGCGACCGAGGTCCACTGGGACCGGCGACCACCGGATGCGGACTATGTGATCCTCGCGGACCCGGAGGGCAATCGCTTCTGCGTCATCGACGCGGGTCCGCCAGCAGCCACCGAGGACTGACCCGGGCGGCACCCAGCTGGCGGGAGCCGCGCACCGACCCGGGACATGACCGGGGGCCCTGCCTCAGGCTGGGTCCGTCGGGATCCGCAGGGTCCGGTGGAAGACGTCATCGGGATCCACCTCGCGCTTGACCGCCGCCAGCCGACGCAGCTGGTCGGGCCCATAGGCGCGCAGCGCGGCCGCGCGTGCCCCGTCGCTGTCCGTCACGTGGGCACCCAGGAAGTTGACGTACTCGCCGGGGTCGGCGAACGGTCCGAGCTCCGCCTGGACGGCGCGTGCCCAGCCGATGCCCTCCGCGTCGTCCGCCGGGTCGGTCCAGATGGCGTAGGCGTTCACCCAGTACGCGGCCGACCGGTTCGGGAACGCGGTCGACCCGACCGGGACCCGTCCGAACGCGCCACCCATGTGGTGGATGTCGAAGCCGCTGGCGAGTGGCAGCCGCTCGGCGAGCGACACCACCGCCGCCACGGCATCGGCATCGAGGTGACGCAGGGCGACGTTCTTCCAGTACGCACGCTGGCCACCCGTCGAGAACAGCTCGTCCATGGAGGACTGCCACGCGGTCCACGTGGTCGGCTCGAGCACCTCGATGTCCGGCCGGGCGAGCACCCGCAGGCGATCGATGAGCGCCATGCCCGCTGCCCGGTCCGGGTCCGCCCACGCGAACCCGGTGACCATCACGGGGTCCGGCGAGACGTCCCATGCCGCGGGCAGGCGGATGACGGAGACGATGGGCGTCATCGCGTCCGGCAGGTCCGTGGCCCACGACGCGAACGCCGTGAGCGCTGCACCCCACGCGGGGCGGTGATGGATGAACGCCCCGGCCAGGACATCGGGTCCCAGCGGGTATGCCCGCATCTCGAGCTCGGTCACGATGCCGAAGTTGCCCCCGCCGCCCCGGAGCGCCCAGAGCAGGTCCGGCGTCGATGCATCGGCCCGGGTCACGCGACCATCCGCGAGCACGAGCTCAGCTGCCAGCAGGTTGTCGGCCGCGAGCCCGTAGGGCCGGGTCAGCCACCCGACACCGCCACCGAGCGTGAGCCCGGTGACCCCGGTCATGGACACGACACCCGTGGGCACGGCGAGCCCGAACGGCTGGGTCGAGGCGTCCATGTCGCCGAGCGTCGCGCCGCCCTGGACCCGGACCACGCGTGCATCCGGGTCCACCGACACGCGGCGCATGCGGGCGCCGAGGTCGATGACCATGCCGCCCTCGACCGTCCCGTTGCCGGCGACGCTGTGGCCGCCACCCCGCACCGCGACCTCGAGACCTGCGGCGCGTGCTGCGCCGAGCGCGATGACGACGTCCGTCGTGTCCGCGACCTCGACGACGAGCGCGGGTCGCGCATCGTGCATCGTGTTCCAGATCGTCCGTGCGGTGTCGTAGTCGGGGTCGGTCGGTCGCACGACCCGTCCGCGGATGCGGCCCGCGAGGGCATGGGCGACCTGGTCGAGGGTGGAGGAGGGGATGGTGGCGGCGTGCATGAAGGCTCCGGGCTCGCGGGGTCGGCGGTGTCATCTCGACCCGGGCTCGACACCCCGTGGGTCGCCGCACCGTACGCCGCCGACCGGTGCCCGGTCATCGGTCGTTCCGGCGATTCACGGCGCGACATCCGACGTACCAGCAGCGTGGGCTCGGGTATCGTGGCGCGGTGAGCGACCGCGCCTTCCCGCCCATCGAGCGCCTTGGCTTCCTGTCGGACGGCGTGACCACGGCCCTCGTGGGACCGGATGGCAACGTGGAGTGGCTGTGCCTGCCGCGCATGGACTCGCCCGCGGTGCTGGCGGGCATCCTCGACCGTGATGCGGGCAGGTTCCGCGTGGCGCCCGTGGACGCCGAGGCCGCGGCCCCGCCGACCCATCGATATCTCCCGGACAGCCTGGTGCTGGAGACCACCTGGACGCTGCCGGGTGGCACGCTCGTGGTCCAGGACGCGTTGACGACCGATGCGACGGGCACGGCCGACGGGGCGCTGGTGCGGCTGGCTCGATGCACGTCCCGTGCGGTCGAGGTGCGGATCGAGTGCCGGCTGGCGCCCGGATTCGCGGGGGCGGTCCCGGTCGAGCCACTCCGCCTTCGCCTGGAGGGCGCCCTCGAGGCGACCGTCGATCGAGGGCCCGCGACGGGCACCATCCGACTGTCCGCTGGCGAGTCGGCCGCGGTCGCCCTGTGCTGGGGGGACGCGCACGTGCCGAGCGTCGCCGACGCCGAGCGTCGCATCGCCACGACCGTCGCCCATCAGCACGCCTGGCTCCGCGCCGGGTCCGTCCCCGATCCGGACCCGACCGGTCTGCTGGCACGCTCCGCGCTCACCCTCCAGGGCCTCATCCATCGGCCGACCGGCGCCGTGATGGCGGCTGCCACGACCTCGTTGCCGGAGGCGCCCGGCGGGAACCGGAACTGGGACTACCGATACACGTGGATCCGGGACGGCGTGTGCACCATGACCGCGCTGCACGCCCTGGGCTTCCGGGCGGAGGCCCACGCGTTCCTCGACTTCCTTGCCGGTCGCGTGGAGGCCGCCCCACTCCAGATCATGTACGGGGTCGGCGGGGAGCTGGATCTGCCGGAGCGGACGCTGGACACGCTCAGCGGCTACGAGGGCGCCCGACCGGTGCGTGTCGGCAACGGTGCCGTGGGGCAACGACAGCTGGACGCGTGGGGCTGGATCCTGGACCTGCTGCTGCGCGACCTGGGCACCGACGACGTCGATGCTCGAGCTCCGGATGCACGCATGTGGGCGATGACCATCCGGCTGGCCGAGGAGGCCGCCGCGGCCTGGCGCCTGCCCGACCAGGGGATCTGGGAGATCCGCGGCGAGCCGCGCCATTTCAGCAGCAGCAAGCTCATGTGCTGGGTGGCGCTCGATCGCGCGGCGCGCATCGGGGCGCGGGTCGCCGGCCAGGAGGCGGGCGCACGAAGCGTGGCCTGGCGCGCCGAGGCGGACCTCGTGCGGGACGACCTGCTGGAGCATGCGGTGGACGCGCGCGGCGTGTTCACGCAGTGCTATGGCGAGGCGCCGCTGGACGCGTCGCTGCTGCTCGTGCCGCTCATGGGCTTCCTGCCGCCGGACGATCCGCGGGTGCGGGCGACCGTGCTCGCCATCGCGGACGAGCTGACCGAGGACGGCCTGGTACTGCGCTATCGGCCGGATACCGCCGCGGACGATGGCGTGTCCCGTGACGAGGAGGGCTCGTTCACGATCTGCTCGTTCTGGCTGGTCTCGGCGCTCGCGCGCATCGGGCGGCGTCAGGAGGCGGAGACGCTGATGGAGCGGCTCCTCTCCTTCGCGAGCCCGCTCGGTCTGTACGCCGAGGAGATCGACACCCGCACGGGCCGCCACCTGGGCAACACACCCCAGGCGTTCAGCCATCTCGCGCTCCTCGGCGCCGCGCTCGACCTGGCGCGGACCGGCGCTGCGCGGGCCTGATGCGCGTCCCGGGGTTCCTGGCGCGCCAGGTCTATGTGGCCGGCAGTCTCGCCAACGAGCCGGGGGGTTTCCGGCTCCAGGCGCGCAACGGCATCGGCGATGGCGTCCTGGTGGGGGTGGGTCTCATCCGGGTGGACGACCAGGCCATCGACCCGCGCCAGATCAGCGCCCAGCGGGACGGTGAGGACACCGTCTATCGGGCCATCGATATCTCGCCCGAGCGGCCGGTCACCTTCCGGCGAGGGGACGTGGTCACGTTCCACGTCGCTGGCTGGCAGCTGGAGCCAGGGGAGCACGACCTCGAGGTGGAGCTCGATGAACGGAACCTGGGCCGGCTCACGGTGGCCGTCCGGGATGCCCTGGGGGGATGACATCGGGGACACACCGGGAGCGCCGCCGACTGGTAGCATCCGCGTCGTGATCGCAGCCCGTCTGAGCCGTGTGCCGCCCTTCGAACGCGGCCTGACCCTCGGCGATTTCCTGGTCCCCATCCGTCTTGGTGAGCGCGCCGCGGTCTGGCAGCGCAACCTGCTGATGGTGCTCGTGGGCACCGCGCTCATGGTCGCGGGTGCCTGGGTCTCGTTCGATGTGCCGGCGATCGCCATCGGTGGCATCTACGTGCCCGTCAACCCGTACGTGCCGGTCTCGCTCCAGACCATGGCCGCGCTGCTCGTGGGCGCCACGCTGGGCTTCCGGCGCGGCCTGGCGTCCACGGGCCTGTACCTGCTCATCGGCGCCGTCGGCCTGCCGGTGTTCGCGCTCAACGCGCAGGGCACCCACGAATCGAGCTTCCGGCACTTCGCGTCGGTCGTGGACGGCCACCTGGTGCTGGGCACCACGGGCGGCTACCTCATCGGCTTCATGGTCGCGGCGGCGCTCGTCGGTCGGCTCGCGGAGCTGGGCTGGGATCGCCGACTGCGGGGCTCCATCGCCGCGATGGTCATCGGCCTGGTGGTCGTGTTCGCGATCGGCATGACGTGGCTCTCGGTGGCCGCGTCGTTGAGCGTCTCGGACACGCTGCTGTACGGTCTCTGGCCGTTCCTGCCGGGCGAGGTGGTCAAGGTCATCGTGGCCGCCGGCCTGCTGCCCATCGGCTGGCGCATGGTCGCCCGGAGGGATCACGACCTCTAGCGTGGGGCCGCTCGTGCCGCCATCGCCCGTCCCGCCGACCCGGTCGCCGGTCATCGCCATCGAAGGGCTCGGCAAGCGCTATCCGACCGGACGTCGTGGTGGACACCGGGACGAGGTCGTGGCGCTCGATTCGCTGACCATCGATGTCCAGCCGGGCGAGATCTACGGCTTCCTGGGACCGAACGGCGCAGGCAAGAGCACCGCCATCCGCATCCTCCTGGGGTTCCTGCACCCGAGCAGCGGGCGGGCCCGGGTGCTGGGTCACGATGTGGTCCGGGACGGGCTGCGCATCCGGGCACGGACGGGCTATCTGCCGGCGGGCATCGACCTGTACGACACGATGACCGGTGCCGACCTGCTCGACTACCTGGCCCGTCTGTACGGTCAGCCGACCCCGCTCCGGGCATCGCTCACCGACCGCCTGGAGCTCGCCGCCGCGGATCTGCGTCGACCGGTCCGTGACTACTCCCGCGGCATGCGCCAGAAGGTGGGCATCATCCAGGCGCTCCAGCATGACCCCGAGCTGGCCATCCTCGACGAGCCCACCGAGGGCCTGGACCCGCTCATGCAGCACGCGTTCTACGCCATCCTCGAGGAGCGACGCCAGGCCGGCCGGAGCGTGTTCTTCAGCTCCCACGTGCTGTCCGAGGTGGAGCGGGTGTGCGACCGCGTGGCCATCATCCGGGGCGGTCGGCTGGTCGCGGCATCCAGCGTGGAGCAGCTCCTCGCGCGTCGTCGACGACACGTGGAGCTGCGGACCGATGGTGATGTGCCGGACCTGCGGGGCGTGCCCGGGCTGAGCGTGACGGAGGTGCGGCCAGGGCTGCTGCGCGCGGAGCTGGAGGGCGACGTGGGGCCACTGCTCGCTGCGATCGCGGGCTGGCCGGTGCGGGACCTGCTCATCGAGCCGGCACGCCTGGAGGAGGCGTTCCTGGAGCTCTACTCGCCGGATGCGCCCGCCACGCTGCCGGGTGGGCCACCGGACCCACGGGCGGGCGCCCGATGATCGGCGCGCTGCTCGGCCGCACGTTCGCGGCCAACCGGGTGCGCATCATCGGCTGCACCATCGCGCTGCTCGTGTGGGGCGCGGTGATGCCCCTGGTCTACGCCAGCTTCGGCCGCCAGTACGGCAGCTTCATCCGCAACAACCCGCTGCTGGAGCAGTTCACCCAGTTCGGTGGCGGAGACATGTTCAGCCTGTCGGGGGCGATGGCGCTCGGCTTCGTCCACCCCTTCGCGATCACGGTCATGGGCATCATCGCGGTGGGCATGCCCATCCTGGCCATCGTCGGGGAGCGGCAGCGGGGCACCCTCGAGGTGCTCCTGTCACGACCCGTGTCACGCCGCGCGCTGATCGTGGTCGTGGTCGTCGTGGGCATCACGGCGCTCGCGCTGCTGCTCGCGGCACAGCTCGTCTCGAACGTGGTGGGCGCGTACGTGGCGGGGGTCCAGGACGAGCTCTCGGTGCGCCGGCTGCCGCTGGTGTGGGCGATGGGCTTGCTGCTGTTCGGGGCCATCATGGCCATCGCGCTCGCGGCGTCCGTGTCGTTCGACCGGGTGATGCCCGCTCTCGGCGTGACGCTGCTCATCGTGCTCGTGAGCTACCTGTTCGAGGTCATCGGCTCGCTGTGGCCCGAGATGCGGGGTCTCGGGGACCTGTCGCTGTTCCACTACGTGCGCACCAAGGAGCTGCTGGAGGGGACCTTCCGACCGACCGACGCGCTGCTCATCGGGGGTGTCATGGCAGCGGCGCTCGCGTGGGCGTGGTTCGTGTTCCCCCGTCGGGATATCGCCGCGCCGAGCTGAGGTCTGCGGGTGCCGTGTCCGTGCCGCGCGGAGCCGAGGTCCCGCCCGTGCCGCGCCGAGCTGAGGTCTGCGGGTGCCGTGTCCGTGCCGCGCGGAGCCGAGGTCCCGCCCGTGCCGCGCCGAGCTGAGGTCCGCCAGTGCCGTGGGTGCATGTCTGCGGGTCGCGTCGGTGCGTCGCAGTCAGGTCGGGCGTGTCCATCAGGCACGAGATCGGGACGGCACGGATCCCTGGGCGTGCCTGGGCCCCGTGGAGCTCGCCGGCGTGCCTGACAGGCACGAGATCGTGGGTCCGACCTTCCGTGGCGTCCTCATCTCGCGCTTGGCGGGACCGATCCGTCCATCGACCGATGCCTTCCAGCGGGACGCGGAGGGCCGACATACTCGTGGATGGCACTTGGGGATGGGTGTTGGCAGCAGCGCCGGCGCCCGGATGGCGATCTCGTGGCTGGCAGACACGCGGAGCGGTGCGACGACCGAGTACGCGCGCTGCCGGCTCAGGGCGCTCCCGGTCTCGTGACTGGCAGGCACGCCCGAGCCACCGGCGAGTCCTCCCCGCGGGTACGCCCCAAGCCACACGGGCGCGTCCCGCCCGAGCCCTCGGCGCTCGCCTGTCACCGCAGGCTCTTGGCGCGGCGGTCCTGTCACCCTCGAGCGTTCGGTCAGGCGCCTCGTCCCGGACGTCGCCCGCGCCACGCGTCGAGGAGCATCGACCCGCTGCCGCTGGCGCCCATGATGCCCGCGATGACCAGCGCGCCACCCAGGAGCTCGGTCGCGGTCAGCGTCTCACCCAGGAACACGGTCGCGAGGACCGCCGAGGTGAGCGGTGTCAGCAGCAGGGCAGCGGAGGTGCGTCGAGCCGGGACCCGACGGGTGCTGACCAGGATGAGCACCTGCGCGATGGCGCTGGGCACGAGGGCGAGATAGATCACGGCCAGGATGACCGGCAGGTCGACGCCTGGCGGCGTCAGGGCGGCGGGTTCGCGGACCAGCTCGATGCCCAGGATGAGCGGCCCGCGGCCGACCAGGATGGCGAGCGCCATGGAGGTGCCGCCCATGCCCGGGCTCCCCGCCCACTTGCGGGCGAGCACGAGATACATCCCGAAGCCGAGCGCTGCGACGAGCGCGACCGCGACGCCCTCCAGCGAGCCATGGAGCGAGCCGGGATCGGCGAGCAGCGCCGTGCCCACGATGGCCAGCACGAACGCACCGAGCGCGGTCGGGTTCAGCCGCTCGCCGAGGATGGGCACCGCGAGCAGCGCCGCGAACACGGAGTAGAGGGTGGCCACGAACCCGGCGACCGTGGCACCCGCCAGCTGGACCGCCACTGCCATGCCAACGATGAAGGCGAAGCCACCCACCAGGGCCACCACGGCGAGCTTGCCGAGCGCCGCGCGGGAGGTGAACCCCGGCGCGGGGCGCGGGACCAGCCCCACGAGCGCCATCCCCAGGAGCAGCACCAGCGCGATCGTGGAGTAGATACCGGTCGCCGCGAGCGGTGTGTAGGCACGCAGCACGACCGCGGTGGCCGGGAAGGCGACCCCGAAGGACATCGCGGAGAGGGCTGCTGCCGCGACCCCGATGCGCTCCGACCGATGGTCGGTGGGTCCGACCGCCGGCCGGGAGGTCATGCGCTGCGCTGCTGGCTGACGCGCACCCGGCGCTTGCGGGTCCATGTACGTCGCGGCAGGAGCAGCGGCTGCGCACCATAGCGACCGATCGTCCAGAACACGAGCGCGTCGAAGGTCCGCGCGACCTCCTCGATCCAGGCCTGCTCCTCGTCGTTGATGGAGCGCATCAGGGGAGGGTGGTCAGATGGGACGGGGCCGGGGGTCGAGGCACGTCCCGAGGATAGCGGATCGGTGTGCCACGGAGGGCCGGGATCGGGCGACAGGGAACGCGACCGGGGTCGGCGCGCACGGGCCGGGGTCCGTGGGTACGCTCCCTGGTCGGCTTGGTGAAACTGGACGGCGGGCCGATGGCCAGGGGCCCGCCCCGCTGATGGCTCCAGGGGTCGCCCGGCCGACACCAGGGCCCGCCCGGCCGACATGGCCGATCGATTGCACTGGTCGAGCATCTGGCGCCTGGTTCGGTCCACTTCCTGGCCAGATGCCCCACTGGTCGGGCGATCGGCGATCTTGCCGAGCGTGGGCAGGCGCGCACGGCCCGTCAGCGAGCGGCACGTGATCTACCAGCGAAGCCAAGTGGCAGGGAATCCACCACGGGGCCGTCACGGATGTCTGGATGCGTACCCCGTGGCCCGGACCATGGTCCGGGGTTGACGACCGCGGGACCATGGGGAGGTGCCCCAGCATCATCGGGTGAGGTTGGAGCAGGGTCCGAAGTCGTTCCGGCCCTGCTCCCTCCCCGAACCACGCCCGGACGGGTGACGCGTCGCAACGACGCTCAGCGAGCCTGGGGCTCCTGACGGGCCGATCGTCGTCGGAGGACCACCATGGCGGCGAGGCCACCGACCAGTCCAGCGAGCGGCGGCAGGAACGAGCCACCGGATCCGGACACCGGCGTGACCTCGACCGAGTCGGTCGGCGGGACCGCCCCGGGAGCGACGACCGCGAGCGCCGCTGCAAGGGTCCGGACGCGGAGCTCCCTGGGATAGCCGGGCGGCCACCATCGCTGGAGCTCGACCCGACCACCGGGCAGGAGGCGATACGCGGCGGTCCATGCGTAGTCCCCGCCCCGCAGCTGACTGCTGCTCACCAGGTACCGCTCGCCGACCTCGTATCGGGTACCGAAGCAGGGGGAGCTCGTGTAGCGGAGCCTCGACGGGATGTCGCCGGCGAACACGCGCTCGACGTCCCACACGTGGAGCGTGTCACCCGACCCCAGGCGCTCCTCGCGGATGACCCGCCCGATGAAGGTCTCGCCCCGCACCCCCTCGATGCTCGGCAGCCGCGCCATCATGGGGCAGTCCGCCAGCACCGCTGCGGGGAGCATGAGCAGGCTGGCAAGGGTCAGCGTGGCTCCGAGGAGCATGTTTCCCAGGGTGTGGCGGCGGGTCATCCTGTCCTCGTTCGGCTCCTCATCGCCTCCACGGACGCGTGAACGAAAGACACAGACGCAGGACTCGACGGATCGTGACGGTCGACCTCCCCGGCGGATCGAGAGAGCGCGCGTCAGGGCCTTGTCGAGATAGAACATCTGTTCTAGTCTACGCGTCCGATGTCGACCGGGCACGAAGGACTGGATGCTGCTGTAGCGGACCTGCGGGCACGCTGGGGAGCGGCTGCTCCACGCACGCTCGGCGCCTTGGCGCTGGCGCCACTGCCGGTCGAGGATCCGATCTTCTTCACCCCGCACCTGGTCGAGGTCCCGACCGCAGCCGGAGCGGCTGCGCCTGCACCCATCCGCCAGCCTGCCCACTCACCATCGACCGTCCCGGATCCGGACGAGCGGGTCGTCCGGACCGGCTTCGCGGCGCTCGATGCGATCCTCGGTCGGGGCGGGTTGCCGCGCTCCGCGAGCGTGGCCATCCGCGGTGATGGCTCGAGCGGGCGGACGACCCTCGCCCTCAGCGTCGCCGCGGAGGCCCAGGCGACGGGTGCCATCGTCGCGTGGCTCGACATGGGCCGTGGCTTCGATCCGGTGGAGGCGGTCAGCCGCGGGGTCCGCCTCGAATGGCTCGTGGTCATCACCCCGGCCACCATCGACGAAGGGCTGTCCATCGCGGGCAGTCTGCTGGCGGGCCACTCGGTCGATCTGCTCGTCCTCGATCTGCCCGGCGGTCGGCGAGCTCGGACCGACACGGTGGCCCGGGTGGCCGACCGGTGTCGTCGCCTGGCCGCCCTCGCTCGACGTGCCGAGAGCCTGCTGCTCATCCTCGATCCGCCCGGTCTGGAGCGTGCCGTCGCCGACGCCACGGGCATCCGCCTGGAGCTGACCCGTCGGTCCTGGATCCGCCTGGGTCGGGATGTCGTGGGGCAGCGGACGGACGCCCTGGTCGCCCATGACCGGTATGGGCCGTCCGGCCGTCGGGCCTCGCTCCGGATCCTGTACGCGGAGGGCGGCGACCGGGATGCCTGTCTCACCCGGGACGCGCTGCTGACCGACCACGACGTCCTCGACCCATCCGACCCACCTGTCCTCGTTCCCTTCCCCACAGTCCCGGAGCAGGCCATCGACCATGCGACGACTCCATTGCCTCGTGCCGCATCTCGCGCTGGGTCTCGAGCTGGCCCGACGCTCCACTCCCGGCCCACGGGAGCTGCTCGTGCTGGGCGGTCAGCCGTGGGACGCCGGGCCGGTCATCGACGCCAGCCCGGACGCGCGGGCACTCGGCGTCCGGCGGGGCATGCCGCTGGGGACCGCACATCGGCTCATCCCGGAGGCGACCTTCCTGGAGCCCGACCTCGATGCTGATCGGCGTAGCGTCGAGGATGCCTTCGAGGCGCTGGCCCGCCTCAGTCCCAGCCTGTCGGGATCCGCCGACCCCACGGTCCCGTCGTTCGGGCTGTTCGAGCTGGGCATCGATGGCCTGGGGCGGCTGTGGGGTCCTGACGAGGTGCTCGTGGAGCGTGTCCACGGGGTGCTGCGGACCGCGCTCCCAGGAGACGGCCTTGAGCCGCGGACGGGCATCGCGGGCACGGCGTTCGCAGCGACCATCGCCGCGGTCACGGCACGACCGAGTGCGTCCGTCATCGTCCCACCGGGTGACGACGCCGTGTTCCTCGCGGATCGATCCTCGAGCCTGCTGACCACGGACCCGGACGTCCGTGCCCGGTTGCGTCGGCTGGGTCTGCACCGGATCTGCGATGTGGCAGGGCTGCCGCGCTCGGCGCTCATCGCCCGGTTCGGTGACGAGGGCACTCGCCTCCATGCACGTGCCCGGGGCGAGGAGACGGACCCGTTCCGGCCTCGACGCACGCCCGAGCGTCTCGCGCTGGGGCTGCCCATCGACCCGCCGGTGGAGGAGCTGGAGCCGCTCCGGTTCGTCCTGCGACGCCTGGCGACCGCGCTCACGGATCAGCTCACGGCCCGCGGGCTCGCCGCGGACCGGGTCATCCTGACCATGACGCTGGACCTCGCGTTCGCGCGTCGCGGCACGCCCGAGCGGCTGGAGGTGGAGCAGCGATTCCCGGAACCCACCGCGGACCCCGAGGCGATCGAGCGGCTGATGCTCGCCCACCTGGAGCGGACGCCGCCACCCGCCGCGGTCGAGCATCTGGAGCTGGAGCTCCGCGGCACCACGCCCGCCGGGCAGCAGCTACCGCTGTTCGTGCCCCAGGCCGCCCGGTCGGCACGGCTCGACTGGCAGCTGGCCCGCCTGGCTCTGACCTATGGGGAGGATCGGGTCCGACGGGTGGTGGTCACGGATCCGGAGGCGCCACTGCCCGAGCATCGGTGGGCGTGGCGCTCGGTGATCCTGGGGGCAGGGGAGCGGCCATGACCCGGCTGCTGCGTGGTCACCCGCGCATCGACGTGGAGCTGGACGCGGACGACCAGCCCACGGCCATCCGCTGGAACGGTCGACGTGAGCTCGTGGAGGTCTGTGGTCGCTGGCGTGTGGAGGAGGCCTGGTGGCGCGATCCGATCGCGCGGGACTACGTCAAGGTCGTGGGCGAGCGCTGGCTGGCGCTCGTGTACCGGGACCGGATCCGGGGGACGTGGCACCTGGAACGGCTGTACGACTGATGCCGAACGACGACCCAGACGCCCGCTCATCAGGCGCCCGGCACATCCCCTATGCCGAGCTCCACTGCCACACGAACCACTCGTTCCTGGACGGCGCCTCGATGGCGGAGGACCTGGTGCGGCGAGCGGCGGAGCTGGGACTCACCGCCCTCGCCGCCACGGACACCGATGGCCTGTACGGCGTGGTCCGCCTCACGAAGGCCGCCCAGGCTGCTGGCCTCCACCCGGTCCTGGGCACGGAGATCGAGCTGGGCGATCCGGCCGTCGCCGACCCCGACGCGGTCGTGCTGCCGCCCCGGCGTCCACGTCGACGACCCCGGGGCACACCCGAGCGGCCGCCCGCCGCCGAAGGGTCGCCATCCCGGCCACGTCCCGGGCGTGCTCGTCTGCCCGGCTATCGAGCGGTGGTCCGGGAGGACCTGCGCGGCGTCGGCGCACGGGCGCGCGGGCCACGACTCGTCCTGCTGGCGCGGAACAAGACCGGCTGGAGCAGTCTCACCCGACTGCTGTCGACGGGCAACATGACCGGCAGCAAGGGTGCGCCGCGTTTCGACCACGCCCTCCTGGAGCGGCACCACGTGGGGGTCGTGGCGCTGTCCGGTGGCCGGAACGGGGAGATCGGTCGTCGGCTGCTCGTGGGTGATCGAGCGGGGGCACGGGCGGCGGCGGAGCGACTGGCCGGCATCCTCGGACCGGACGGCCTGGTCATCGAGCTGACGCACCACCTGCTGCCGGATGACGACTGGCTCATCGCCGAGTCGGTGGCGCTCGCGAGGGATCTCCGGCTGCCGGTCGTGGTCACCAACGCGGTCCGCTACGCCCATCCGTGGGGACGGGAGCTCCAGGACGTGCTGACCGCCATCCGCCACGGCCGGACGCTCGATACCCTGGCGGACCTGCGTCGGCCGAGCGGCGAGGCATATCTCAAGTCGGGTGCGGAGCTGGCGGCGCTCGGCGCCTCCCTGGAGCCGACGGTCGCGCGTGCCTGGCGCGAGGGGATCGAGTACTCGGTGGAGCTTGCGGCAGCGTGCACGGCCGACCTCGACTTCGAGCAGTCCCGGTTCCCGGGCTTCCAGCCACCGGACGACTTGTCGCCGGACGAGTACCTGCGACAGCTCTGCTGGAAGGGGCTGCACGACCGCTATCCGGTGGACACCGAAGATGGTCGGAAGCTGTTCACGAAGGCGGAGGAACGCCTCGAGCGAGAGCTCACCACCATCACGGCCAAGAACCTCGAGGAGTTCTTCCTCATCTGCTGGGACGTCATGCGCTTCGCGCGGGAGCAGCGCATCCCGGCGCACGGTCGTGGCAGTGCGGCGGGCTCCATCGTCACGTACGTGCTGTACATCAGCCGGGTGGAGCCGATCCGCCACGACCTCCTGTTCGAGCGATTCATCAGCGACCACGGGACCGTCTTCCCGGACGTCGATATCGACTTCTCGTCGGAGCGACGCGAGGAGGTCATCCAGTACATCTACGCGAAGTACGGACCCGAGCACACGGGGATGGTGTGCAACCTGATCACCTATCGAGCGCGCTCCGCGGTCCGTGACGTGGGCAACGCCCTGGGCTTCCCGCGCCCACTCGTGGACCGGGTGGCCAAGGCGCTCGAGACGTACGACCCGGTGCGGGTCCGGGATGACCTCCAGGCGGACGGCGGGTTCGGGGACCTGTTCCGGGCGTCGGATGGATCGGGTGAGTCGGGTCCAGCGCCCCAGGCGCGCGTCCCGCCACCCGACCGTGCCAGTCTCGTCGGTGACAAGGGCGGCCCCGGGGATTCACCGACCAGCATCGCACTACTCCAGGGCGGGAGCATCCCCGGCCATCGGAGCGGGTCGTCGGCCGGGATCGCTCGGCGATCCAGCGTTGCCATCCCCCACTCCGAGACCGGCAACCCACTGGCACCGCCCCGTCGCGTGGATCATGCGGTCCAACCCGGCGAAGGGATGGCACCGATCGCGGTGAGGCCCATGCTTGAGCGAACGGGACGCGCCTCGAGTGACGAGTGGGCAAGTGACGAGGGAACCGACCAGCGGCGTGGCGGATCCACCATCGGCCTCTCCCCGTGGGAACGCTGGCTGGAGCTGGCGGCCCGGCTCGATTCCTTCCCTCGCCATCTGTCGATCCATTCGGGCGGGATGCTCATCACCGGCCGGCCGCTCGTGGACATCGTGCCCATCGAGCGGGCGACCATGCCCGGCCGGGTGGTGGTCCAGTTCGACAAGCGGGACGTGGAGGCGCTCAAGCTCATCAAACTGGACCTGCTGGGCCTCGGGATGCTGGGCGCCATCGACAAGACGCTCCGACTCATCGAGCGTGACTGTGGGGAGTGGCCGGACCTCGACACGCTGCCGGAGGACATCCCGGAGGTGTTCGAGATGATCGGCGCGGCGGACACGGTGGGCGTGTTCCAGATCGAGAGCCGGGCCCAGATGCAGACGCTTCCCAAGTCCCGGCCCACGAAACTGGATGACCTGGTCGTGGCGGTGGCCATCATCCGACCGGGCCCCATCCAGGGCGATGCGGTCCATCCATACCTGCGCCGACGGCAGGGTCTGGAGAAGGAGACATACGTCCACGAGGACCTCCGGCCGATCCTCGAGGACTCGCTGGGGGTCATCCTCTATCAGGAGCAGGTGATGCGCATCTCCATGCGGATCGCGGGCTTCTCCGGTGCGAGGAGCGACCAGTTCCGGCGGGCGATGGGTGCCTGGCGGGTCACGGGCGACATGGACGAGTTCCATCACGAGTTCGTTCAGGGGGCGATCGATCACGGATTGGAGCACGACCAGGCGGAGGACCTGTTCCGCCGATGCGCCGCGTTCGCCAACTTCGGGTTCGCCAAGTCCCATGCGGCGGCCTTCGCCCGGACGGCCTACGAATCAGCGTTCCTCAAGCTGTTCTATCCGGCGCAGACACTGGTCGGGCTCATCGATTCGCAGCCCATGGGCTTCTATCCCACCGAGGTGCTCGTCAACGACACCAAGCACCACGGGGTGGCGGTCCTGCCGGTGGACATCAACACATCGGGCTATCGGACGACGACCGAGTGGGTGGGGGAGGAGGGGCAGCCGGCGCCGATCGTCTCGTCCGCCATCGTGGTGCCCTCGGCGGAGGCACGTCACCAGTGGGCGCTGCCGGGGGCGACCGGTTGGGGCGTGCGGCTGGGACTCCACCTGGTGAAGGGCATCGGCGAGCAGCACGAGGAGGCGCTCGATCGGGAACGCGAGCGCGGTCCGTACCGGTCGCTCGTGGACGTGGTGGAGCGGACGGACCTGTCCGAGGAGGTCGTCGAGCGGCTCATCCGGGCGGGTGCCCTGGACTCGCTGGGTCGGCCGCGTCGGGAGCTGCTGTGGCAGCTGCGGGAGGTCGCGGGTCGGTCGGGTCGACCGGCTCGGGTGGCCGGGAGGAGACGAGCGAGGAGCGCCGGATCCGCGGATGGTGCCACGCCACCGGAGCGTGCCACGCCACCGGGGGGTGCCACGGCCGCGGGGAGTGCCACGCAACGCGGGAGTGCCGCGCCCACGGAGCGTGCCGCGCCCCCGGGGACTGCCGCATCAGCGGACGGTGCCGCGGCCCCGGAGCGCGCCGCATTCCGCCAGCTCGACCTGCGCCTGCCCCCGACGGAGGCCCCGCCGCTCCCCACCATCACGGACGCCGAGCGGCTGGGCGATGCCTACGCCATCCTGGGCGTGGATCCCGAGCGGCACGCGGTGAGCCTGTTCCGTCCGGCGCTCGAGCAGCTGGGTGCGGTCACCAACGCCGCGCTCGCGGACCTGCCCATCGGTCGGGTCCGGGTCGGTGGCCTGGTCGTCACGCGCCAGCATCCCATGACCGCGCGAGGCACGGTCTTCCTCGCCCTCGAGGACGAGACCGGGATGGTCAACGTCACCCTCTGGCCGGCGACGTGGGCACGCCTGCGACCCGTCGTCCGGCGGCACGCGCTGCTGCTCGTGGACGGGGAGCTCCAACGGGATGGCGGTGTGGTCAACCTGGTGGCGCACGCCGTCCAGCCACTCCCGGAGGTCGCAGGGGTCCGCCAGATGGGGTTCGCGGGCATGCGTCGCCTTGGCTGAGGGCGTCACGGCCCCGGGATCCCTGGCCCCCACCCCGGCCCACCCGCCAGCGACACATCGCATCCGCGGACCGGGCACTCCGCGGGCGGCGCCCAGACCACGACGCCCGAGAGCCTCAGGGCAGGTGCGTGAAGATCTCCGTGAGGGCCGGCTCGGTCGCGACCACGAGCCAGAGCACATCGCCGGATGCGTACGTGTATTGCCGCTCCTCCTCCGGGGCGTCCTCGTAGGGGGACACGATGGTGACCACCTTGCCGGCGACCTCTCCGGGGGACTGGATGGAATCCGGGCTCTCCTCGCTCAGGAGCACGACTCGCATCTCATCCGCGACCGATGGCATGTCGACACCCTGGACCCGGATCGCGCTGATGAGGATCATGGCGGCGCTCTCGGCGTCGTACGCGGACGTGAATGCCACCGTGACGTCCTCGATCGATCGCCCGTGTGCCGAGAGCAGG
This sequence comes from Chloroflexota bacterium, assembly GCA_019637815.1. Classification (GTDB taxonomy): domain Bacteria; phylum Chloroflexota; class Limnocylindria; order Limnocylindrales; family CSP1-4; genus JAFMJV01. The sequence continues at coordinate 6,554 of JAHBUZ010000029.1, read as the reverse complement.
TCCAGGAACGTCTGCGGGACGTCGCCTCCCGCCATCAGGTCCCGGGCGCCCATCGACTGGACCGTCAGGGGCGTCTCGCCGATCCGTTCCGGGAAGAGGGACTCGAGCCCAGCATCCTGGGTGAACGGGGGAACCGTCCGCTCATCGATGCGTGGCAGGGCGATGTTCGCCAGCTGCACCAGCGCGGACGCAGCGTCGATCGACTCATCGAGCGCGCCCATGATCTCGAACGTCAGCCGGAGCTGGTCGCCCTCCTGGATCCACAGGATCGAGGACCGGCCATCGGTCCTGGCGAACGCGGGTCGGCCGCTGACCTCGGTGTCCGAGCCACCCTCCACCTGCGCGCGATGGTCCTCGATACGGTCCTGGGACGCCGAGGTGTAGAACTGGATCCAGTCCGCCTGGGTCGGATCGCCGTGCGAGTAGAAGCACATCCGAGCCGCGCTGTTCGAGATGGTCGGTGTGAAGCCCAGTGTCGCCGCCACCTCGTCCGCGGTCAGCAGGTCACAGAAGGGAGCAGGCTGGGCCTCCTGGGCAACGACCCCGGTCGGCACGATCCCGCCGAGCAGTGCGCCGAGCGCGAGGGCGGGAAGCGAACGTGGGCGGCCGAGACGCATGGCGGCTCTCCTGCTGCGACGAGGACGAGATCCCCGGGCCGCAGGTCGATGCGGGCTCACGGGCCTCTCATGGTATCGGGCAGGGCAAGTCGGGCGCCTCACAGGTGCTCCGCAGCGGTCAGGTGTCCCAGCGCAGGACACGCGGGGAGCCCGGGACGCGTGTCAGCGCAGGTCCGCCAGCATCCCCAGGATGTGCGCGGCGTATCGGTCCGCGAGCCAGTGGCGACGGTTCGCGCCACCCGGGTGCCAGCCGGCGATCCATCGACGACCGTCCACCACACCGACCTCGAACAGTGGCCGCTCGGCGGGCTCGAGATCCAGGGCCAGGCCATCACGGTAGCCCCACCAGAAGCCGCCACCCAGCACCAGCACGACCGACGGATCGAGCACCTCGATGGTCGCGGCCAGGAAGCGCGTGGCAGCGGGCCGCTGGACATCGCACTGGTCCGGCGTCGGGTTGCCCTTCGGCGCGTTGGGGGCCACCGGGTAGAGGGTCGTCCAGGCGATGCGTGAGTACCACGGCGGACCCTCCGGCGTGAGTCCATCCACCACGTCCCGGACCACACGCCAGAAGGGGGACGAACGGGCTCGCGCGGTGGTGATCCAGGCCATCGGGTCATCACCCTCGATGGCGGCGCGGGAGGCGGACAGCACCTCGCGTGCACCTGTCTCGGTCGCAACGTCGGCGGCCTGCCACTCGGGGATCCAGCCGAACACCGCGTGGCCGATCACGAGCAGGCCACCGGGTCGATAGCGGGCGCCCGCGAGCGGCCAATGGGAGGTGAGCGGTCGATCGCCCATGCGCCCCGCGGCAGCACCGATGTCGCGGAGCATCGCCAGGTACGCGTCGGTCATGTCGGGCGAGTCGATGGGGGTCGACAGCGCGTGGCCGCTCATCGTGTGCGGCTCGGCGCTCGGGCGGCGGGTCCGGGTGTCGTATCCGTCAGACGTTCGGCTCGGCGAGACGGATCTCGACCATCAGGTCATCGGCGATGCGTTCGAGGCCCTCGCGGATGGTCCCCACGTCCACGGTCGGCGGCAGGCCCACGCGGATCTCGGCGCGGAACATCAGGTCCCCCGAGTGCGCCGCCGCGACCCGGTCCGTCGCCAGCTCCTCGACGTTGACCCCGTGCGCCGCGAGGAGCGCGGAGACCTCGCGCACCAGGCCGGGTCGGTCGAGACCCAGCAGCTCGATGCGCAGGTCACGCAGGCCGGGGCCTGCCGCACCATCACTGCGCTCCACGACGATGGTGAGTCCGTCGATGCCGAGGCGGCCGAGCGCGGTCTCCAGGGCGGCCGCCTGGTCGTCCGGGACCTCCACGGACAGGACGCCCGCGAACTTGCCGGCGAGGTGGGCCATCCGGCTGCCGAGCCAGTTCCCCTGGTGGGCGGCGACGGTCTCCGCGACGGAGTCGACGATACCCGGCCGGTCAGGACCGATGAGCGTCAGGACGAGGTCGGTCATGACCCCGATCGTACCCCGAGCGCGCACGACGCGGGGCCCCGCAAGAGCGGAGTAAGGGAGCCGTACGAGTGCGGTACGACCTGCCCGCTAGGATGCCCGCATGCGAACGACGTTCGTGATGGACCCGCCGCCCATCGTCGAGGACTGGCTCGCGCAGCGGAAGGCCCGCGGCCAGGACCTCCATGACGAGGTCTGGGAGGGCGTGTACCACGTGGCAGCGGCACCGAGCAACCGGCACGGCCATGTCGATGACCAGCTCGGGTGGATCCTGCGCCCCATCGCGCAGCGGGCGGGCCTGACGGGCACGACCGCCTGCAACATCGGCGGCCCGATGGACTTCCGGGTACCGGATCGTGCGTACTTCCACGTGCTCGAGGATGTCGTCTGGAACCCGAGCGCTGCGATCGTGGTGGAGGTCGTGTCACCCGACGACGAGAGTCGTGCGAAGACCGACTTCTTCTTCCGCGCCGGTATCGAGGAGATGCTGATCGTGGATCCGCTCCAGCGGACCGTGGAGTGGTTCACACGCGGTGCGACCGGGTTCGAAGCCGCTGATGGGAGCACGCTCCTGGGCATCACGAGCGCCGAGCTCGCCACTGCCATCGACTGGCCGATGTAGCGCGAGATCGCGCCCGACCGCGTCAGGGCCGTTTCGAAGAGGTCTTCGTCTTCTTCGGCGTCGCCGCTGCCTTGGCGACCGGCTTCGCCCCTGCCTTCGTCTTCGACTTGCCCGCGGCGGCGGCCTTGCTCCTCGACTTCGCCGTCGGCGTTGCGGTCGACTTCGCCGCAGCCTTGGCCTTCGGCTTGGTGGCGGTCTTCGCTTTGGTGGTCGGCTTCGCGGTAGTCTTTGCCTTCGTCTTGGTGGTCCGCGTCGATGCTGCCTTCGACTTCGATGCCGGCTTGGCCGCTGTCTTGGCGGTCGCCTTCGCCTTCGGCTTCGCGGCTGCCGTTGGTTTCGCAGCGGTCGTCGCCTTCGCCTTTGCGGTCGACTTCGATGCCACCTTCGGCTTCGCCTTCGCCGCAGCCTTCGGCTTCGCCTTGGCGGTCGACTTCGCGTTCGACTTGGCGGTGGCCTTCGACGTCGATGTCGCCTTGGCCTTCGCCTTCGGCTTGGCCGCAGCCTTCGGGGTCGCCTTGGCCTTCGCCTTCGGGGTCGACTTCGATGCTGCCTTCGGCTTGGCCCTGGCCTTGCGCTTGGGCTTCGGCTCGGGCGCGATCATGTCCCGCACCACGTCGACGACCGCCTCGGCCACCCTGGATACCAGATCGTCCCTCACCGACCGCATGGTAGCGCCACGGTCATCCCCGGACGAGCACGATTCCTTGACAGCCGACGGATCGGGCGCCAGAGTCCGCCGATCCGGGAGTCGCCCGGGTGTGCCCAGTTCGGAGGTCTTCATGATCCACCTGGCGGTCACCGTGCCGACGCGTCGGCCTCGTCCAAGTCGACGAGCGTTCGCCATGGCCATGGTCTCGTGTCTGGCGGTCACCGGACTGCTGACACCGGTCGCCAGCGCGGCATCGCCCACCCAGGGCTCGGATCCCCGATTCTTCACTGTCGTGGGCAAGACCCTGTACTTCAACGGGGACGACGGCTCGAGTGGCCGAGAGCTGTGGAAGTCCGATGGCACCAAGGCCGGGACCAAGCGGGTCAAGAACATCCGACCCGGTGCCGAGGGCTCGGATCCCCAACGGCTGACCGCCGTCGGCTCGACGCTGTTCTTCGTGGCGGACGATGGCACCCACGGCGTGGAGCTGTGGACGAGCAACGGGACATCCGCCGGCACGAAGCTCGTCAAGGACATCAACCCCAGCGGGGGCTCCTTTCCCACTGACTTCGCCGCCATCGGGAACACGCTCTACTTCTCTGCGACCGATGGCTCCAGTGGCCATGAGCTGTGGAAGTCCGACGGCACCGCGGCCGGGACCAAGCGGGTCAAGAACATCCGACCCGGCGCCGATGGTTCCAGTCCCGGCGAGATCATCGTCATGGGCAAGACCCTGTACTTCCACGCGGACGACGGCTCGAGTGGCCGGGAGCTCTGGAAGAGCGACGGCACCTCCGCGGGCACCAAGCGGGTCAGGAACATCCGACCCGGCGCCGCGGGCTCCGGTCCCGTCGCCCTCACGAAGGTGGGCAACAGGCTGTTCTTCTTCGCGGACGACGGCACGCGCGGCTTCGAGCTATGGAAGAGCGACGGCACGTCCGCGGGCACGACGCTCGTCAAGGATGCCGTGCCGGGTCCTGGCGGACTCGTCGTGGGTGGGCCGGTCGCTGTCAAGAACACGCTGTATCACTCGGCCAACGATGGCACCAGTGGCGGGGAGCTGTGGAAGAGCAACGGCACCAGTGCTGGCACCAGGCGGGTGAAGGACATCAACCCGGGCGCTGGTGACTCCGCTCCAACAGGCATCGTCGGGATGTCCGGATCGGTGTACTTCGCGGCAGATGACGGCGCCAGTGGCAGGGAGCTCTGGAAGACCGACGGCACGAATGCCGGCACCAAGCGGGTGAAGAACATCCGACCGGGCGGTGGCAGCTCGTCACCGTTGAGCCTTGTCGTCATCGGCAAGACCCTGTACTTCAACGCGGATGACGGCGCCAGTGGCAGGGAGCTCTGGAAGAGCGACGGCACGTCCGCGGGTACCAACCGGGTCAGGAACATCCGACCCGGGGCCGGGGGCTCCTCTCCCAATGAGATCGTGAGGATCGGGAGCACGCTGTACTTCGTCGCCGACGATGGCACGCACGGCAGCGAGCTGTGGAAGAGCAACGGCACCTCCGCCGGCACCAAGCTCGTGAGGGACATCAACACCACGCCGCCCGGGACCTGACCCGCGCTCCGCCCGAGCATCCCCACCCGGTGGCGCTGTGCCCAGTTCGGAGGTCCTCATGATCCACATGGCGGTCACCATGCCGACGCATCGGCGTCGCCCGAGCCGGCGCGCGTTCGCCACGGCCATGGCCTCGTGCCTGGCGGTCACAGGACTACTGACACCCGTCGCGAGTGCGGCATCGCCCACCAAGGGTTCGGATCCCTTCCGCCTCACCGCGGTGGGTCGCATCCTGTACTTCGCGGCCGACGATGGCACGAGCGGTGTGGAGCTGTGGAAGTCCGATGGCACCAAGGCCGGGACCAAGCGGGTCAAGAACATCCGGCCAGGCGGGAGCTCCTACCCCGAACAGCTGACCGCCGTCGGCTCGACGCTGTTCTTCGTGGCCGACGATGGCACGCATGGCGCGGAGCTGTGGAAGAGCAACGGGACATCCGGGGGCACGAAGCTCGTCAAGGACATCAACCCGAGCGGGGATTCGTATCCCACTGACCTCGTCGCCATCGGGAACACGCTGTACTTCACCGCGGACGATGGCTCCAGTGGCCATGAGCTCTGGAAGTCCGATGGCACCGCCGCCGGGACCAAGCGCGTCAAGGACATCGATCCCAATGGCTCCTCCGATCCCTCTGACCTTGCGAGCGTCGGCAAGACCCTGTACTTCGCGGCGAACGATGGCACGAGTGGCCGTGAGCTCTGGAAGAGCAACGGCACGTCCGCCGGCACGAAGCGGGTCAAGAACATCCGACCCGGCAGCGGCGACTCGTCTCCCACGTACCTCACGAAGGTGGGCAACACGCTGTACTTCACGGCGAACGATGGCACCCACGGCGTGGAGCTGTGGAAGAGCAACGGCACATCCGCGGGCACGAAGCTCGTCAAGGACGCCCGCCCGGGCGACGAGGGTCTCAACCCGTATGGGCTGGCTGCCATCAAGGACACGCTGTACTTCGTCGGCGACGATGGCACCGGCGAGGAGCTGTGGAAGAGCAACGGCACCAAGGCCGGCACCAAGCGGGTGAAGAACATCCGGCCCGGCAGCAGCAGCTCGTATCCGTCGTCGTTCGTCGGGATGGGCGGATCGGTGTACTTCTCCGCCGAGGACGGCACCAGTGGCAAGGAGCTCTGGAAGACCAACGGCACCAGCGCCGGCACCAAGCGGGTGAAGAACATCCGACCGGGCGGCGGTAGCTCGTCCCCGTCGGAGCTCATCGTCATGGGCGGCAAGCTGTACTTCCGCGCCACCAACAGCGCGAACGACTACGAGCTCTGGAGGACCAACGGCACGTCCGCGGGTACCAAGCGGGTCAAGGACATCCTTCCTGGCAGCGAAGGCTCCGGCCCCAATGAGATCGTCAGGATCGGGAGCACGCTGTATTTCGTGGCGGATGACGGCACGCGTGGCAACGAGCTGTGGAAGAGCGACGGCACCTCCGCCGGCACCAAGCTCGTGAAGGACATCAACACGCTCGCGCCCTGGCCCATACCGGCTGGGTCGCGCCGCGCTGACGGACGACCCCAGGCCGAGCCGGGCTGACGGGCGGGAACGTGATGCGGCGACGGCCCCGGCCGGGCCATCCGTTCGGGCACCGATGACTTCCGGGCAGCGCTGACGTCTCATGCAGCGTGGCGTACCG
>JAHBUZ010000028.1 GCA_019637815.1 Chloroflexota bacterium | reverse complement strand
GGTGACGCGTTCGCCTGCGCCATCGCTGCCGACGGCACGCTCACCTGCTGGGGCGCCAACGACGCGGGCCAGGCCACGCCACCCGCGGGCACGTTCATCGCGCTCAGCGCCGGTCCCGCGACCGCCTGCGCCATCGCGGCCGACGGCACGCTCGCCTGCTGGGGCGCCGACGACGCGGGCCAGGCCACGCCACCCGCGGGCAGCTACATCTCGGTCGGCGTGGGCACCACCCAGGCGTGTGCCATCGGCGTCGACGGCACACCGACCTGCTGGGGCGCCGCGCCCACCGATGAGGCACCCCCGACGCGTGCCCCGCTGACCCAGGTGAGCGTCGGTGGCGACCATGCCTGTGCCATCGTGGCGAACGGCATCCTCGACTGCTGGGGTGTCAACGACGCGGGTCAGGCCGATCCGCCGGTGCCCGGTGCGCCGGTCGCGACCCGGACCATCGAGCCGCAGACCGTCGCGGAGGACGCGCTGCTGGAGCTGGTCCTGCCCGAGGACCTGTTCACCGACACCCAACCGCTCACGTGGACCGCGAGCCGCGGCGACGGCACCGCCCTGCCCAACTGGCTCCGGTTCGATCCGGGCGCGCGGCTGCTCAGCGGCACGCCGACCGATGCGGACGTGGGCCAGCTGGTCATCGCCATCACTGCCACCGACACCGATGGCCTCACCGGGACCACGACCTTCACCATCGACATCACCAACACCAACGACACGCCCGTCGTGGGTCGGCTCATCCCCGACCAGGATGCCACCGAGGACAGCCTCTGGACGTTCGTCATCCCCGACGAGACGTTCACCGATGACGACCTGGACTCCGGTGACAGCCTGACCATCAGCATGGGCAGCGCGGACTACGGCCCGCTGCCGGCCTGGCTCCGGTTCGACTGGGAGACCCGGACCGTCTCCGGGACCCCGTCCCGCGAGGACATCGGGCAGCTGCCCTTGATGGTCATCGCGACCGACAGCGCCGGCGAATCGACGAACACCCTGTTCAACCTGCGCATCGCGCGGGTCAACCATCCGCCCACGGTGGCCACCGCCATCAAGGAGCAGAAGGCGATCCAGGACCAGTCGTTCACGTTCACCTTCCCGCGGGACACCTTCGCGGAGCAGGACTCGGACGACTCGCTGGTCTACGACGCGATCCAGAAGGACGGCACGCCACTGCCATCGTGGCTCTCGTTCGCACGCAGCGACCGCACCTTCAAGGGCTCGCCGCGCAACTCCGACGTGGGGACGCTCATCATCACGGTGACCGCGACCGATCGACTGGGGGCGTCCGCGAGCACCGACTTCGCGCTCCGGGTCGTCAACGTCAACGACCCGCCGCAGCTGGTGAGTCGCATCCCCGACCAGACCATCCAGCAGGACCAGACCCTGGACCTGCCGCTCTCCCGTGACCTGTTCACGGACCCCGACCTGTCGTTGGGTGACACGCTGCATCTGCGTGCCACCGGGCCGGAGGGTGGGCCGCTGCCCGCCTGGCTCCGGTTCGACGCCGACACCTGGACCTTCAGCGGCACGCCCCGCGATGCCGATGCGGGCCGCACCGTCATCACCGTGACCGCCACCGATGCGGCGGGTGACGAGGCGTCCGGCAGCTTCACGCTGACCGTCGAGGACGTCAACGACCTGCCACAGGTGTCCCAGCCGACACCCGACCAGGTCGCGCCCGTGGGCCAGCGCTTCGAGCTCGTCCTCGAGGCGGACATGTTCATCGACGCCGACGTGGACACGGGTGACCAGTTCACCGTCACGGCCGTGCGCGAGGACCGCTCACCGCTGCCCGCATGGCTGACCTTCGATCCGGTCACGCTCGCGTTCGCGGGTGTGCCCGGCGACGCGGATGCCGGTGACCTGGCCGTGTCGGTCGTCGCGACCGACCTCCAGGGTGGCGAGGGCGTGGACACGTTCATCATCACCGTGGAGCCGCCGCGCGACCAGCCCAGCCCGCCCACCGTGGCGATGCGCCGAGGGCCGCTCACGAGCGCAGGCGCGGTGCCCATGCTCGTCACGTGGTCCGCCGGTCGCGAGGCCGAGTCGGGCCGGGCACGCTACGGCGTCGAGGTCCGCACCCAGGGTCGCAAGGGCTGGGCCAAGTACAAGAAGCTGGCCACCGTCAGCGGTCGCACCGGCCTCGCCCGCAACCTGCGGCCGGGCACCTATCAGCTGCGGCTGCGTGCCCTGGTGCCGGGTTCCGACCCCGGTCCGTGGGTCGAGGGCGAGCCCTTCACGCTCCGCGTGCTGAGCGAGACCGACCCGGCCATCACCTACGACGGTCGCTGGACCAAGGCGACCCGCAAGGACGCCACCAAGGGCACGCTCAAGCGGTCCACGCGACCCGGCGACAGCGCCAGCGTCATCACGACCGCGGATTCCATCGGCATCGTGGCGGCCAACGGCGACGGCCAGGGGCAGGTGGACATCTGCGTGGACCCGGCAGCGCCCACGCCGGGTGCCTGTCGGACCGTGGACCTGTCGCAGGGTCGCAAGTCCGGCCGCCAGCTGGTGACCGTGCTCAACGACCTGCCCGATGGGGAGCACCAGGTCGTGACGACCGTCCGCCAGGCGCCTGTGGACATCGATGCCATCGTGCTGCTGGAGCGGCTGGTGGTGCCGACCGAGCCGGCCACGCCGACCGAGCCAGAGGCGTCACAGCAGCCGAGCTGAGGGAGCCCGGCGCCGGGCCATCTGCGCCCTCCGGCGGCTGCCTGGGATGGCGTGCTCGGGCCGGAGGATCTGTCACGGCTCGGAGCGGGACTCGTCACCACCGGGGCCGACCGACCGTTCTCGGGGGCGGGAGTCGTCGCGGATGTCCACGATCGATGGACGCTCCCATGGCCACGCGTGGGCATCGGGGCCGGATGCCACCCGATGGCAGGTGTCGAGGGTCACGAGCGAGTCGATCCACCACCCACGGTGACCGATCGACACGATCCAGCGCCAGGCACGGCGCCGACCCGCGCCACCGAGGTCCTCGACGTCCATCGATCGTGACCGATCGCGGAGTGAGCGCGCGCCCAGGACGCGCGACTGGAAGGTAGCGTATCGCGCGGGCGCCACCGCGGCTGCGGAGGGGAGTGCCGCACGGGTGCCACTCGGCGCTGGGGCGGGAGTGCCGCACGGGTGCCACTCGGCGCTGGGGCGGGAGTGCCGCACGGGTGCCACTCGGCGCTGGGGCGGGAGTGCCGCACGGGCCCGGCGCCCCTATCCTTACGGGCAGCCGCAGGGAGGAAGACGTGTGGGACTGCTCGAAGGGCGCAAGGCGCTGGTGTTCGGGGTGGCGAACGACCACTCCATCGCATGGGGCATCGCGAAGGCGCTGCATGCCCAGGGCGCGACCGTGGGCTTCAGCTCGGCCGAGATGCTCATCGAGAAGCGCGTCAAGCCGCTCGCGGAGAGCATCGGCGCGGACTTCGTGGAGCCCTGTGACGTCCAGCAGGACGCCGACATCGAGCGCGTGTTCAGCGCGTGGCAGGCGCGTCACGGCACGCTCGACATCCTGGTCCACTGCGTCGCGTTCGCGAAGCGCGAGGAGCTCGAGGGTCACTTCAGCGACACGTCCCGGGCCGGCTTCGCGCTGGCCATGGACATCTCCGCGTACTCGCTCATCGCCATCACGCGGGCTGCGAAGCCGCTCATGACCGACGGCGGCAACGTCCTCACGCTCACCTATTACGGGGCGGAGAAGGTCGTCGCCAACTACAACGTCATGGGTGTCGCCAAGGCCGCCCTGGAGGCCATCGTGCGGTATCTCGCGGTCGACCTGGGGCCGCAGGGCATCCGCGTCAACGCCATCAGCGCGGGACCCGTGCGGACGCTCGCCGCGTCGGGCGTCAAGGACTTCAAGAAGCACCACCGACAGTTCCGCGACATCTCGCCCATGCGCACGCCCATCACCATCGAGGACATCGGCGATACGGCGCTGTACCTGTGCTCCGACATGTCACGGACCGTGACGGGCGAGGTCATCTACGTGGACGGCGGCTACAACGTGATCGGGGTGCCCAACACGGAGGAGTAGCGCCCGTCGGGCGACCGCTCCCCGCTGCGGAACGAAGGAACGACCGGCGACCTCGGACGGGGAGGAGGAGCCGTCCGTGGCCGCCGGTCGGTATCACGGGTGGGAGTTGCGGTGCCGTCTCCCTGGACCGCGGCGAGGAGGTCTGCCGCGTCCCAGGGGCCGTGTGACGACCCCGCGACCACCCGATGGGAAAGTCGATGCGTCGCACGATAGTGGTGCGGGGCGGCACCGCGGCATGGGTCCGTGGTACCGCCGACACCTGGTACTCGTGGGCAGCCGGGGTCCGGTGCCCATCGTCAGCGGGCGACGGGTGTTCGCCGGACGAGCGAGCCACCACGATCCCGTTCGCGTGCCGGGCGACCCAGCGTCATCGCCCGCGGTGACGCCCGATCATCACTCGCCCGCGTTGACTCCGCCGGTCGCGTCGCCCGCGGCGACGTGCATCACGACCCGCTCGCGGCGACTCGGTCCGTCACGTCTCGCGTGACGCCTCCGACCGGTCGGGCCGATCGAACAGCTGCCGCGCCAGCTCGGCCTGCATCCGGGCGTCCTCGAGCGCGTGGTGGGTGTGGCGGCTCGTGACCGGGTATCGCTGCGTGATGTCGCCCTTGCCGGTCGCGGCCCAGCGCGTCACGTGGTCGCGCCCCATGTACAGCGCCTTGAGGTCGAGCGGGGCATGGCCGAACGGGTTGTGGCCGAGCTCCCGCCAGACCAGGTCCGCGATGAACATCCAGTCGAAGCCGGCGTTGAGCCCCACGAACACGGGTGTCGCATCCCCGGCGACGTCATGGAGCCATCGCTCGAGCCGCGCAGCCGCCTCGGCCGGCGGGAGCCCTTCGCGCTCGAGTCGCGCCCGGTCGAGTCGATGGATGCGCGCGGCGTCCGGGTCCCACGGCGCATCGGCCGGTGGCTGGAGCTCGAGATACAGCGCTGCCTCCGGCCGCTCCACGAGACAGGCGCCGATGGCCAGCAGCGCGCCGTTGGCGGGGGTCGGGCCGGATGCCTCGATGTCGATGCTCACGAGGACCTCGGGCCGGTCGGTGCGAAGGGACGTCACGCATCGGATGGTGGGGCATCGCTGGTCGGGGTGCACGCGCCGTGTATCACGGGATCAGGGTGCCGCACCAGCCACGGTCGCCAGCGCCACGCCCACCCGCGCGGGATGGGTGCCGAGCCCGACCGGTCGGGCTCGGCGGTCGGTCATCGCGGCCAGGGGCCGGACTGGCCACCTGCGAGCGCGGGGGCGACCACGGCGAGGGTGCCGAGGATGGACATGGCCATGGCCAGCAGGGCCTGGACGCGTCGAGGGCGCGACAACATCGGGGTGCCTCCTCCGGGGTGGGTTCGTCACCGAGCGGTGACCTGCGGAGGAGACTAGGAGGATCCAACCTGGCGGGACACCATGACCATATCGATGGGACCCGATAGGTCGACTGGATCATGACCGGGGGATCGCCTTCCGGGGGCACCCGCGGTACACTTGGCCGCATGGGACGCCGGACCCGCATCGTCGTGGATGACACGCCGCTCGCCAGCCGTATCGGTGGGCGCATCCGTGCCGCGAGGCTCGCTGCCGGCCTGACGCAGCAGCAGGTCGCCCAGGGTCGATACACCAAGGCGTACATCAGCTCGCTGGAGCAGGGCCACGCGAAGCCGTCGATGGCTGCGCTCGACTTCATCGCGCAGCGGCTCGGCCTGCCTGCCGCCAGCTTCCTCGAGCGGGATGGTCGATGGGACCGCATGGAGGCCGACCTCCAGCTGGCATCGGGCCGCTGGGCGGAGGCCGCGGAGGCGTATCGGCAGCTCCTCGCCGAGACGACCGAGCGTGCGGCGCGAGCGGAGGTGCTGGCGGGTCTCGCGGAGGCGCTGTGCCGGCTCGAGCGGGGCCATCAGGCGCTGGGCGTCGCCGCCGAATCGATCGAGTTGTTCGGCGCCCTGGGTCGGCCAGGGGACGTGCTCACGGGTCGCTACTGGCTCGCCTACGCACGCTTCCAGGCGGGTGACGCTACCGGCGCCCGGTCGCTCCTGCTCCAGGTCCTCGATGACCTGGATGCACCCGACGCGCATGCTCCCTCGGACCTGCGGATGCGGGTCCTCACGGCGCTCGGCTGGGTCGCCTCCGACCAAGGTGCGCACGCCGAGGCGGTGGACTGGCTCGACCGTGCGCGAGCACTCTCGGATGACCTCGATGACCGGCGACGGGCGGCGCTGCTCTCCATGGTCGCCACCAACCGGGCCGCGCTCGGCGATGTCGAGGGTGCGGTGCGTGCCGGGACCGAGAGTCTTGCCCTGTATCGCAGCGTGGAGGCGAGGCTGGAGGCCGCGATCCTCGAGAACAACCTCGCGGTCGCGTGGCTCCAGGGCGGCGACCTGGACCGGGCCGCGGGATACGCGGCGAGCGCGCGCCAGCGTCACGAGGCCGCGGGCGACCAGCGGTCCCTCGCGCACGTGGCGGATACGGAGGCGCGTATCGCCCTCGCCGACGGTCGCCCGGACGAGGCGTGTCAGCTGGCGACGGAGGCGGTCACGCTCGCGCGCGCCACGACCAACGACCGGGCGCTCACGAACGGCCTCGTCACGTCCGCCGTGGCGCTCGACACGCTGGGTCGTCGGGATGAGGCGCTCGATGCATACGCCGCCGCGGTCGCCATCCTGCGCGGGAGCGGGCCGGCGAGCGCGCTCCGCGATGCGCTGGTGGCATGGGCGGACCTGCTGGCCCGGGAGGGGCGTCATCGGGAGGCGTTCGAGCTGAGTCGGGATGCCTTGCGGGTCGATGATCCGAGCCTGGAGGCGGTTCGCGTCAGCGCCTCCGCCTGACGGGATCCTTGCGATCCCCTCTTCCCATCGGTCAAGCATTGTTGTATCGTTCGGTCCAGCCCGGTGGCGACACGGGGCGGATGTGGATCACTACTGCGGCCGGCGACGAGCTACTGGGAGCGCGACGCCGGCCGCTTCCTTGTGTCGCGGCCGGTCCGGACGAGGTGGACCACGCCGCTCGCGTCGCCAGGACCCGTCGCCCTGACCGCATCGCCTCGACGCTGATCCCGCTGGTCACGCACGTATGTCGCGCGCGTATGCTGCCCGGGATGGACCGGCCGACCGGCGTCCACGCGCCGGCATCGATGTCCCGCCGAGACTGAACGTTCGACGCGAAGGGCTCGTCTGGATGCGCATGGAACAGACGCGACGGCCCCCACTGGCGCCGGTGGACCTGCGGCCACGATCGGGATCCATGTCAGGCGCCCTCGATCGGAACGAGGCGTTCCGGTCGCTGGTGTCGACGCGCCTCGATGCCAGCTATCGCCTGGCCACGCTGCTGCTGGGCGACCCGCTGGAGGGCGAGGACGCGACGCATGACGCCATCGTCCGTGCGTGGCAGGCCTACCCGTCGCTCCGCGACCCGGGGAGCCTGCCCGCCTGGTTCCAGCGCATCGTGGTCAACGTGTGCCGGGACCGGATGCGGCGACAGCGTCGGTCACCCCGACCGGTCTCGCTCGATCCGATGCTCCCCGGGCTGCCGGTCCTCGCCGATGCCACGGCGGCGATCCCGGAGCGGGTCGCGCTGGCGAGCGCCCTCGACCACCTGACACCCGACCACCGGATGGTGGTCGTGCTGCGATATCACGCCGACTTGACGATCGATGCCATCGCCGACCGGCTGGGCGAGCCGCCCGGCACGATCAAGTCCCGTCTCCACCACGCCATCGGGTCGTTGCGTGCCGCGTATGACGCCGCCGCCCGGACCCCGGAAGGAGGGCACTGATGCCCGTGTCGTTCGCGGTTCCACCGCGTTCGGGGCGACCCGACCCGTTCGAGCAGACGCTGCGCGCCGTGCTCGCGGACCGCGTCGCGCCGCTGTCCACGCCCGCATCGCTCAGCGCCACCCTGGACGATGTCATCGCCGGACGGATCCCGACGGGTCACCGGAGGCAGGTCGGTCCATCCCGGCCGCGCGGGTGGTTGCTGCGGTCGGTCGCTGCCGGGGTCGCGCTGCTCGCCATCGCGGCGCTCGTGGGCGGCCTGCTGATGGCGCCCGGGGTCGGTCCGATGGGCGGGTCCCTGGCGGGCGCCGGTGGTGATGACGATGCCGGATCAGCCATCGACTGGGACAGCGGCAGGGCCCATCTCCAGGCGGACAGCTTCCGCGTCGAGGCGATCGGGACGTTCCGGGGCCAGCCGGACACCGTGGATGGCGCACCCGCCATGCGGGTCAAGGGCGACCCGGGGAGCCCGACGTACCGGACGCTGGAGGTGGAGTGGCAGGAGCAGGGCGTGCCGATGCGGCTCTACATCTACTTCGCTGCGGACGAGACCCATTGGTGGGTCACCGAGATGCGCACCTATGACGGCTCGACCCGCGGCGAGTGGGTCTACTACCACGGCGACCGCTTCCGGACCCCACGCGGGGAGTCCTTCGTGGGCCGGTTCGAGGCGGCCGGCACGGACGGGCGCGTCCCGGGCTCGCTGCGGATCGAGGGCCTGCGCCTGACCGCGTTCGCACCGGGCACGGGGCCCGCACCCCTCCAGGGCTGCCGGATGTATGACGCCGAGGGCATCGACGCGCGGTTCGACCTGGAGCCGCTGGTCGGCATGACCGGTGCCCAGGCGGGCGACCGCGTCCGCACACGCGGGCTGTGTCTCGAGTACCGCTGGTCCTATCGGCTCGATCGGGACACGCGATACACGGAACGATGGTGCGTGGCGCCGCCGCGAGGGCGGGTGTCCGATGCGGACGCGAGTGACGACGGCGTGGTGATGCTCTGGGTGGACGACGACAGCGGTCGTTTCCACGAGCGTCGGGACCAGCCGGTCGCGGGCTGGGGGTGCCCCGTCGACGAAGGACCGATCGTCCCGGCGCCATCGGTCTCACCGGGCGCCTCGATCCCGATGTCGTCCGCTCTGCCGGCGGCATCCGTGGAGCCCATGCGCTCCGATACGCCGGATGACGCCTCGATCGTGCCGGTGGCCAGCCCGCGCTGACGTCTCGGCCTCCTATCGCCCCCACCCCGACATGCGTCGAGCCGGGACCCGAAACGGTCCCGGCTCGATCGTCACACGGAGGGTGGTGCCCAGGCCACCGCTCCGATGGGATCCGGTGGAGCGGTGGCCCCAGCCACCGCCCGCACCGTGGGGGAGGGAGGAAGCGATGCACGGCGAGCCGCGCACCGCGTGGTCATGGCGTCCCGGTCAGGGGATCTCGTACACGATCGAGACGGTCACCTCGACATCGATGGTGCCGGGCATCACCGGGGTCGCTGCCTGGTCGGCCGCGACGCCCATCGCCTCGCGCCCGTAGTACACGGGGTAGGGGATCGGGGCGCTGGTCTCGCTCATGCTGATGATGCCCACGATCTCGATGCCGGCCGCGGCGACCATGGTGTCCGCCTTGGCGCGCGCGGCCCGGACGGCCGCCTCTCGGGCAGCGGTCTCGGCAGCGTCCTGGTCCGCGACACGGAACGTCACGGAGCCCACGTCCGTGGCGCCGGCGCCGGTCGCGGCGTCGATGACGGCGCCGGTCTGGCCGATGTCACGGACGGTCACCGCGACCATGTTCCTCGCCTGGTAGCCCACGAGGCGGTACGGCCGGCGGTCGTAGTCATAGACCGCGTCCAGCGAGATGTCCGTGGTGCGGATGTCGTCCTCGGCGATGCCCAGGGCCTTGATGGCCGTGACCACCGCGTCCATGTCGTTCGCTGCGTCGTTCGCGGCGGCGCCGGCCTTGTCCCGCTGGACGGTGACACCCACGACGACGCTCGCGAGGTCCGGCTTCACGGACACGCTGCCGGTACCGCTGACACTCAGCGTGTGGGGGTTCTCCCGGCTCGTGTCCTGGGCGCGTGCGGGCGTGATGGCAGGTCCGAGCAGGCTGGCGCCAAGGGCACCCGCGAGCAGTCCCGCGGCGATCCAGGCGGTCCGCCCGGGGCGCTCGATGGTGAGGGTCGTGGACATCCGGTCCTCCGATCAGGCGTGTGGGAGACCGGGCCGATGCTGGCCCGGGGGGTCGATGGCGCATAGACGCTGGTCGTGGCCGGTCGGTTCCATGGGCCATCATCCTGCCGAGGGCGGCTCGTCGCGGCTCCGGCTAGGATCGCCTCGATGCGCCAGCCTCGTCGTCGCGCTGTCCGCCACCTGGCCCTCACGCTGGGCGCCAGCCTCGTCGTCGCGCTCGCCTCGGTCGGTGGTTCGGGCCCGGTCGCGCTCGCCATCATGCCCGTGGAGGTCGGACCGGGCGCCCGATCGGTCGGTGACCCGTTCTATCCCACGCTCGGCAACGGCGGCTATGACGTCACGAGCTACGACCTGGACCTGACGTGGCACGCGCCGGATGCGGCCCACCCCACGGGCTGGATCGCCGGCGTCGCGACGATCGACATCCAGCTCCGGGAGCATCTCACCGAGCTGTCCCTCGACCTGCGCCGCGACACCACCGAGGTGTCGTCCGTGCGCGTGGGCGGGGTCCTCGCGCGGCATCGTGCCGACGGGTTCGGGCGCAAGCTCATCATCGAGCCGCCCGACCTCCTCCAGGCCGCGCGGACGACCCGCCTGCGTATCGAGTGGACGGCCCGGCCCGCGCCGGTCCATCGACTGGGAGAGGAGCTGGGCGTCGAGGACCCGGACGGTCTCGATCGTGCCGATGCGCGCGGCTTCCTGGCGGACGGTGACGGCGGCTTCTTCCTCGCCTCGCAGCCCAACGGCGCCCACACCCTGTTCCCCTCGAACGACCACCCGACCGACCCCGCGCCGGTGCGGGTCCGCCTGACCGCGCCCGCGGGGATGCTCGGCGTGGCGACCGGCCGCCGGATCGAGGAGGTGGCGCACCCCGATGGGTCGACCACCACGACCTGGGTCTCCGACGACCCGGTCGCGACGCACGTCCTGGCGATGGGCGTGGGGCGCAGCACGCTCATCGAGGACGACATCCCCGGCGGGCCGCACCTGCGGTCCGTGGTGCCGACCGCGCTGGCGCCGTTCGCCGAGCACCGGCTGGCGGTGCTGCCGGAGGTCGTGACGTGGCTCGAGGACGCCATCGGTCGGCCGTATCCGTTCCGGACGCTCGGCCTCCAGCTGGTGCCGCCCGGAGCGACCGGGGCCATCCTCGAGGGTCAGACGCTCATCCTCGCGGGTGCCGGGATGCTCGACCCGCGGCTGTCCGAGTGTGCCTGGACCTCGCTCATGGTCCACGAGGTCGCCCACCAGTGGTTCGGCGATTCGGTGGCCATCGCGCGCTGGGACCAGAAGTGGCTGAGCGAGGGCCACGCGACCTACTACGAGCAGCTGTGGGAGGCCGAGTCCGGCTGCGATGCGCTGGGTCGTGACCGGCGCTTCCGGCGGCTGTACGCCGGCGCCCAGGCAGCACGGGACCGGGGCGGTCCGCCCGATCGGCCGCGCGCGCCACGCTTCGCGTACGACGCCACGATCTATGCGCAGGGTGCGCTCGCGCTCGAGGCGCTCCGCCGCGAGGTGGGCGACGAGAGGTTCCGGGCGATCGAGACCACGTTCCTCGACCGGTTCCGGGGTCGGAGCGCGTCCACCGACGACTACATCGACACCGCGTCGGAGATCGCGGGTCGGGACCTGCGGCCGTTCCTCGAGGCGTGGCTGCGGGATGACCAGGTGCCCCGGCTGCCCGCGGGGCCGTCACCGTCCGCCAGGCCATCGTCCTCGGTCGCGCCGGCCTCGCCGGCCGAGCCGACTTCCTCGGCCGTGGTGGTCAGCGCATCGGACTGACGGCCCGCCGTGTGCGGGTATGCTGCGCACGCTCGCAGGGCGACGCTGATGTCGTGCCGCGGACGCACCGGGAGGCACATCCGTGGCGGATCGGGACGCTCGACGCTCGTTGTCACAGCTCCTCCGGGTGGAGCCCGGCAGCCGGATCGACCTCGACCGGTTCGACGCCCAGCGGACGCATGGCTGGAAGCGCGAGGATGCCGAGCTGCATCAGGCCGAGCAGGAAGCGCGTCTGACCGAGCTCCAGGAGCGGCTGTGGGCGGAGGGCAAGCGCTCGCTGCTCATCGTGCTCCAGGGCATCGATGCGGCCGGCAAGGACGGCACCATCCGCAAGGTGATGGACGCCTTCAACCCCCAGGGCTGCACCGTGACCGGGTTCAAGGTGCCATCGTCGGAGGAGCTGCGTCACGACTACCTGTGGCGCATCCATCACCACACGCCGGGCAAGGGCTCGGTGGCCATCTTCAACCGGAGCCACTACGAGGACGTGCTCATCGTGCGGGTGCACGGGCTCGTGCCCCGGGACGTGTGGCGCCGTCGCTATCGCCAGATCAACGACTGGGAGCGACTGCTCACCGAGGAAGGCACCGTCATCCGCAAGTTCTTCCTGTACATCGACCGGGACGAGCAGCGCGAGCGGCTCCAGGCGCGCATCGACGACCCGAACAAGCGCTGGAAGTTCTCCGCCTCGGACCTGCCCGAGCGCGAGAAGTGGGACTCGTACCGCAAGGCCTTCGAGGACATGCTCGAGAAGACGTCCACCAAGGACGCGCCGTGGTACCTCATCCCCGCGAACCGCAAGTGGTTCCGCAATCTCGCGGTGTCCACGGTGCTCGCGGAGACGCTGACGGCGATGGACCCGCGCTACCCGCCGGCCGATCCCGGTATCGAGGACATCGTCATCCCCCGCTGAGTCGCGCGGGCCTGATGTCAGGGGTCGATGGCGCGGGAGACGATCCGCCCTGTCGATGGATCGACGCGCACGTCGTTGACGCCCTCCCTCCACGTCGGGAGAATGCGCACCGACCTGCCAGCGGGTCGGTCTCCTGGCCGGCCAGGCGCCATCGGTCGAAGGAGGGTCGATCATGTCGAACGAGGATGTCGTGCGACGGCTCGTGGCCTGCATCAACGAGCGCCGCGTGGAGGTGATGGACGAGCTGTTCCACGATGACGCGGTGATGGATTGGCCGCAGTCGGGGGAGGTCATCCGGGGCGCGGCGAATCGGCGCGGGATCTACCAGGCGTTCCCGCAGCTGCCGACGATCACGCCCCGACGCATCATCAGCTCGGGGGACCTGGTGGTCGCCGAGGCTCGCCTGGCCTATGGCGGGCCGGGGTACGACACGGTGTTCATCTTCGAGTTCCGGGACGGGCGGATCGCGCGCGAGACCGCGTACTGGTCCGAGCCCTTCGAGGCGCCTGCCTGGCGGGCGCAGTGGGTCGAGCGCTCTGGCGGGGTGCCTGCTCCCGGCGAGTGACCGGGGTCGAGCCACCGGACCGGAACGTCGCTCAGCCCGACTCCGCCGGATCCAGCCTGGCCCGCGCTCCGCTCAGCGGCAGCTCGAGGATGGGCAGGCGGCGGCCGGCCACGATGTCCGAGTCCTCCTCGCCCACGCGGGTCGCCCCGAAACGCTCGTAGAACGGCTCGGCGTTGGGATCCGAGACGACGCGGAGGCGCTCGGCGGGAAGGGTGCGAGCGACCTCGATCGCGGCCTCCATCAGCGTCCGACCGATCCCCTGGCCCATGACCTGTGGCTCCACCCACAGGTCATGCAGTCGGGCGATGCGCGGTCCGGCACCGGTCGACGCATCGGTATCCGGGTCCACGCCCACGCGTGCGAAGCCGAGCAGGAGCAGGTCGCTCAGGTCGGGGCCACCCGGCGCGTCATCGGTCGCCTCCGCGAGGAGCACGACGTCCCGGTCGATGTCCGCCGGTTCGATGCGCAGGTCATCCGCCCATCGCTCGAGGAGCTCCTGCGGATAGCCCCAGTGCGCCTTCGACCGGCGACACAGCTCGGTGAGTCGCGGCGCGAGGGTATCCGCTTCCTCCAGACGGGCACGGCGGATGCGGAGTGGGCGGCGGGCCGGTTCCGTTGACATGCCCACCAGCGTACCGCGTCGGTCGACCGGGTCGGGTCAGGGCGCGATGTTCTGGTTCCACCGGAACAGGTTGGTCGGGTCCCAGTGGCGCTTGAGCGCCACCAGCCGGTCGTACGTGGTGCCGGGATATGCCGCGCGAACGCGCTCCGGCCCTTCCCGGTGCAGGAAGTTCACGTACACGCCCGTCCCGGCCGGGGCGATCACATCGGCCATCGAGCCCACCCAGGCGTCGTGGGCCGGCAGCCGCGCGGCGTCGTCGGTCGTGGAGATGATGACCGCCATGAAGGGCGGGGTGCGATGCGCGAACGCGGTCGCGTCGACGGGCACGCGGCCCATCGCGCCACCCAGGACCCGGAGCTGGATCATCGACTCGGGCGAGGGAGCGTGGGCCATGCCCTCGATGAGGCCCTCGGCCATCGAGTCGTCCAGGTGGGACAGGAACGACGAGCGCGAGCTGTCCATGGTGGGCTGGGTGGCCGGCTCGGTCAGGCTGTAGATCGCGGGATAGGGCATCGGCGCGACCATGTCCGCGTATGCCGGCGCGAGCGCGCGGATGGGTGCGAGGGCACGCTGGCCCGCCTCGATGTCACCGGTCCAGGCGACCAGCACGACCATGCTGGGCATGCCGACGTGCTCGGCCGCCACGAACGGGAGCGGCGGCAGGTGCATCAGGGTGGGGATGAGCGTCAGGCCGTCCGGTGCGGCCAGACCGGCCGCGAGCACGCCCTGGATCGTGGCACGGGTCATGGGCAGCGCGATGACACCACCCAGGAACCGCTGCACGTCATGCAGCCGCAGCGTGAACCGGGTCACGATGCCCAGGTTGCCGCCACCGCCCCGGAGGCCCCAGAACAGCTCCGGCTCATGGTCGGCGTCCACCACCAGGCACTCCCCGTCCGCGGTCACCATCTCGGCGGCGAGCAGCGAGTCGATGGTCAGGCCGTAGGCGCGGGCGAGCCAGCCGATGCCGCCCCCCAGCGTGAGACCGCCGAGTCCCACGGTCGAGGTGTCACCGTGGGGCGTCGCCAGACCATGTGCCTGTGCGGCGGCCGCGTAGGCACCACCCGTGAGACCCGGGCCGGCCTGGGCGATGCGCGCCTCGGGGTCGATGGTCATGCCACGCAGGCCACCGAGGTCGAGCAGGATGGCGTCGTCCGCGCCGCCGTGGCCGGCAAGGCTGTGGCCGCCGCTCCGGATGGTCAGCGGCGTGTCCGTCTCGCGGGCGAAG
Organism: Chloroflexota bacterium; assembly: GCA_019637815.1. Taxonomy (GTDB): domain Bacteria; phylum Chloroflexota; class Limnocylindria; order Limnocylindrales; family CSP1-4; genus JAFMJV01. The sequence continues at coordinate 32,201 of JAHBUZ010000028.1, read as the reverse complement.
CGCACGGTGGTCGCGACATCAGCGGTGTCCGCGGCACGCACGATGGCGAGCGGCTGCGGGGACCAGCGGCGGCTCCAGCCGAGGCGCGCCTCGTCCCAGGTCGGGTCGCCGGGCAGCAGCACGTTGCCGGTCAGCCGGCGCATCAGGTCGGCGGGTCGCGGGTCGGTGCTGGTCGTGGTGTGTGTCGTGGTCGGCGCGGGCGGGTCGGACAGGCGGTCGGACAGCAGCGAGGAGGACATCGGGTGGATCCTTTCGATGGCGATGGAGGGTTCCCAGGTCGTCATCGATGATCGCGCCCTGGTCGGGTCAGGGGCAGGTCCGGGCGGCCGATCCGTGGGCTGACGAGTGTCCCGAGCAGGGGTACGTCGTCCGTCGCAGGTCGCCGGTCGTCCACTCCCAGGGTCGGCGGTACGTGGCATATCAGGCGCGTGTATGGCCGTGGCCAGACGCCGGTACGTCCCGGGGAAGCGACCGGTACGCGCGCGGTCGATCCCCGGTCAGCGGTCGATACGAGGCCGTCTGGCACGCTCGCCAGGCACTCGTGACCCGCCGGGAGGAGGGCCGACCGTACCTCTGGGTCCTCCGATCCCGCCGCGTCCATGTCATCCTGCCGCGCAGCAGCGCAGCCCCATCCAGGAGGGACCGGCGTGTCACATCGACGACGTGGGGTCGATGGTGTCGGGGTCCGTGTGTGGATCCCGGTGTCGATCATCGTGCTCGCGATCGCGGTCTCGGGCGTGTGGACGACCCCCGGCGGCGGCGCCGCGACCAGGGACATCGGTGTCCAGGAAGGGATGTCCGCGGGAGCCCCGGCGCCGCTCGGCTGCTACCCCACCCCGACGCCCAAGCCGACCCCGAAGCCAACGCCCAAGCCGACGCCGGTACCCACGCCGGAGCCCACGCCGACACCGGAACCGACCCCGGAGCCCGAGCCGACGCCGAGCGCCGAGCCCACCCCGGAGCCCGAGCCGACCGCGGAGCCCAGCCCGACCCCGGGACCGACGGCCACGCCGGAGCCCACGCCGACCCCGACGCCGACACCCGTACCGACGCCGACGCCGACCCCCAAGCCCACCCCGACACCCACACCCAAGCCAACGCCGACGCCGTATCGGCCGCCTGGCATCGACATCAGCACGCACCAGGGCAAGGTGGACATCAACGCGGCGAAGGCGGCAGGGATCCGTTTCGTCATCACGAAGGCCACCCAGGGCACCACGATCCTCGACGCGTGGTACGTGCGTCACCTGGACGCGGCCCGGAAGGCGAAGATCGCCGTGGGGAACTACCACTTCTACGACTACCGCAAGGACGGCGTGGCCCAGGCGGACTGGTTCGTGGACCAGATGCTGGCCGCGGGCGGTATCGATGACACGCTGCCGCCGGTGGTGGACGTGGAGTGTCTCTCGTCCTTCGGCCAGGCCGATCGTGCCTATGTCCGCGAGCAGCTCCGCGCGCTGGTCGACCGGATCTATGTCCGGACCGGCCGCATCGCCATGATCTACACCTCGCGGCACATGTGGAACCAGGTGACCGGGAACGACACCTCGTTCGGTGGGCATCCACTGTGGGTCGCCTGCTGGGGGTGCAGCACGCCACTGATGCCGGCCGGCTGGACCAGCTGGACGCTCTGGCAGACCGGTGCGATGCAGTTGCCCGACCGCCCGGACAAGGTCGATGGCAACGTCGCGGCGGGGACCGATGCGGACGTCGAGCGGCTGCGATCGCGCCGTATGGTCATCGCCGGGGATGCCGCGACGACGACCACGCGGGAGGTCACGCTCGAGCTCCAGGGCGTGGACGGGGTGGATCTGCGCATCTCGCAGGACGGGGGCGCCTGGAGCACCTGGACGCCACGCGGCCAGGCAGGGAGCGTCACGCTCACCGGGCCAGCCGGCCTGCGGGAGGTGCGGGTCCAGGGCCGCGACGCGCGCAAGACCCGGGGCATGATCCATGTCGACACCATCGAGCTGATCGAGGACGCGCCGCCGACGACCCCGCCATCGGCGACCCCCGAGGCGACAGCGTCGCCCAGCAGCGGACCGACCACGGAGCCCGACCCCCAGCCGACACCGACCTCGACACCCGAGCCGCCGCCGACGCCGACCCCCGCGCCGAGTCCGACACCGACACCGACGCCGGCACCAACGCCGACCCCAGCACCCACACCCACGCCGAGTCCGACGCCAGCGCCGACCCCCACCCCGACGCCGACGCCCACGCCGGCACCCACGGACGCACCCGACCTGCCGGTCATCCCGGACCCGGACACGCCCGATGACGACGGTCACGACGAGCATCCCCAGCAGGTCGCCGCGGGGACGCCCGCCCTGCGGGTCCGGACCGCAGGCACCCTCGGTGCTCGCGGCGGCACCGTCCCGCTCGCGGTCGACTGGTCCGTCGATGGCCGGGTGGCCGAGGGCGCCAGCGCACGCCTGACGCTCGACCGGTGCCGATCGGCATCGGTGCTGCACGTGCCGCTCGCGGGTCGGGTCTCGGTCGGTGGCACCCATCGCGCGCCCGTGGAGCCGGGTGGTCGATGTCGCGCACGGCTCCTCGTCCGCGACCGACAGGGCGTCGACCTGGCCAGCACGAGCCAGGTCCGCACGCTCCGGGTGGTGGACGCGGTCCCGAGCGGCACGATCCGCTGGTCGTCCGGCTGGACGCGTCGTGCCCGCGCGGCCGCGGTGGGCGGCTCGGTCCGTGCAGCGAACCGGGCAGGGAGCTGGGTGCGCTACCGGTTCACGGGTGACCAGGTGGCGCTCGTCATGGCCACCGGCCCGGACCGCGGTCGCGTGCGCATCTCGATCGACGGACGGACCATCGCGACCGTGGACCTGCGATCGTGGGCAGCGACGGCTCGCCGGGTGGTGTTCGCCCGACACCTCGCCTCCGGGAGCCATCAGCTGGAGGTGCGGCTCGTCCAGCGGTCAGGGCGGGCCGCGGGTCGGGTGGAGCTCGATGCCTTCGTGGTGACCCGCCCATGACGCGTCCGTGACCCGCTGGTGACCCGGCGCATCACGGCACCATTGGCAGCGATGCTGCTGATCGTGCTCTCCCTGCCCGTCGGAGCGGCCGAGAGCACCGCCGTGCCATCGATCGGACCGACGCCGACGCCGACGCCGGCTGGCTCCCTGGCGGTCCCCGGTGTCTCACCCGCACCGACGCCGACACCGAGCACGGGTCGGACGTGGTGGGTCGACACGGCCGGGTCCGACCGGGCATCCGGCACACGCCGTCGACCCCTTCGTACCCTGGCACGCGCCCTCGTCGGGGCGGCGCCCGGTGACACCATCCAGCTGGGGCGCGGTCGTCATGCGGGCGCGGACATCCGGGCCGCGGGACGGCGCGGGCTGCCCATCACGATCGCCGGCATGGGCACGGCCGAGACCATCGTCGATGGCACCCTGGACGGACGCCGGGACACCCTCCGCATCCGTCGTCGTGCCGGCTGGCTGGTGATCCGCGACCTCACCGTGACCGGCTCCAGCGGCAGCCGCAGTGCGGGTGTGCTCGTGGAGGGTCGGCCGACGGGACCCCTGGTCCTCGAGCGACTCCGCCTGACCGGCAACGATGGCTACGGCGCGCTGCTCCAGGACACGCGTGACGTCACGCTCCGCGACAGCGAGCTGGACGGCAACCGTACCGGGGTGGAGGTCAACGGCGACGGCGCCAACGTGGTCATCTCCGGCTCGCGCATCCACGACAACGACCGGCTCATCCGCTCGACGCCCCGTCAGGAGGCATCCGACGACGACTACGGCGCGAGCGGTGTGAGCCTCGCCAAGACCACCGGGCCCGTGCTGGTCACGCAGAACCTGGTCTGGGGCAACCGGGCGCCATCACCCGACTATGGCTGGGATGGCAGCGCCTTCGAGATCTTCGCGGCATCGGGCGTCACCATCTCGGACAACATCGCGTGGGACAACGAGAACGTCCTGGAGACCGGCACCATCGATCGGGCGCGCTGTCGGGACAACGTCTTCGTCCGCAACATCGCCTGGGGTGGCGCGACCGCCGGACGCGCGCGAGGCGTGATCCTGCGCTGCGGCACGCGGATGCTCATCGCCAACGTCACGCTCGCGGACCTCGATGAGTACGCGATCCTCATCGGCTCGGACGAGTCACGGTTCGCCGGCTCCATCCGGGGCGCGCGGATCACGAACAGCCTCCTGGTGCAGGCGAACGAGGGAGCGCCGCTCATCGTGCATCGGGGTCGCGGTGCCGGGGTGACCTTGGACCACGTGCTGCTCTGGAACGACATCGGACCGCTCGGCTACATGTCCGGCCACGGCGCGACCGATGACCTGGGGCGTCTGGCACGGTGGCTGGGTGCGCCGGACGGGCTCGAGGGTGCCATGGCCGTGGCGCCGCGGTTCGTCGACCGCAGGGCACGCGACCTGCGCCTGGCGCCGGACTCGCCGGCTATCGACGCGGGCACGGTCGTGCCGGGCGTCACGGACGAGGCCCAGGGCATCGCCCCGGACCTGGGCGCGCTCGAGCACAGCCCAGACGTGCCGGGCACGGACGCGTCACCCCTGCCGGACGGATCACCGGTGGCGGACGGATCCCCGACGCCATCGGGCTCGCCGAGTCCGGCCGGGTCATCGAGCGGGCAGGGGCCGGCCGCGAACGGCGTCCCGGCCCCCTGACGGACGACGGGCTACGTCACCCGTCGCACCACGGTCACGGCGCGTGTCCCTTCCGTGTGTGCCGCTCGCCGGCGCATCGTGGGCGCATCCGAACCCACGCACCATCCCGGAGGGATCCCCGTGCCGCGCTCCCTGGGCGGTCTCCGCCTGCTCGTCCTCGCCTCGATCATGATCGTGCCCGCCGCTCCCGCAGGGGCACAGGACACGACACCCAGCCCGATGGCCGGGCCGGTCGCCCGCATCCGGACCAGCGGGGATGTCGCGACCCAGCTGGTGCTGCCGCTCGAGCCCGGCACCGCGACGCCCGACGACGAGGGGACCTACGAGCTGCGCTACATCGATGCGTCGCGACACACCCTCGTGGTGACGCTCGAGATGGCGGGCGACGAGCTGACTGGCGCCTTCGTGGCGGTCGGCCTGCCCGGCACCTCCATCATGGAACCCGACTACTTCGCGGACTTCCTCCGCTCCCGCTGCCGGGTGGTGCTCCGGCCCATCGAGGGACCGGGTGTCGCGGGTGACATCGCATGTGCCGGGCTCGAGGACGGGGCGGGCAGCCGCACCATCGACCTCGAGGCCTCGTTCGACAGCCGGGCGCCGATGACGGTCGATGCCTCGCCCGCGCCCTCCGTCAGCGGTTCGCCGATGCCTTCCGTCGACGCGTCGTCGGTCGGAGGGGCGTGATCGACCACGACCAGCGATGGCTGCCCGGCCGGATGCGGTAGCCCGGCAGCGTGTCCGGCCCACAGCTGGCGGTGCCCAGCCCACGATGCACAGCATCGAGATGGACGATGGGCGTGGCCAGCGGTCGCAGCTCCTCTTGGTGGTCCGCGGCGGCGAGCGCTTCCGGCCGCACCTGGAGCACGGACACCTGGCGAGGCCGGTCGAGCATCAGCCGCCAGCCCGCCCCCCGGCGGTCGGTCAGCTCCAGCCAGCGGACCTCCGCGCGGCCACCGTTCTCCTGGGGCCAGATGTAGGGCACGGCAAGGTCCGCGATCGCCGCCTGGTGCCGCCCGATCCGCGCGAGCGCCCGGTCCGGGTAGGTCTCGTGGGGGCCGGCACCGAACCACGTGACCCGGTCCGGGCCTTCCGCGAGCGTCAGGGCCGTCCCCACGCGTGGCGCATCCGGGATGTCATCGGGCACGACCACGTGCTCGTCCACGAGCAGGCCGCCATCCGCGGTCGGTCGGATGCGTCGCTCGTGGCGCACCACGATGCCCATGCCGGTCACCAGGTCCGCGGCCACCAGCCACGCGTCGTCCTCGCGGGTCACCGCGGCCAGTCGTCGCTCGAGCCGGTCGAGCCCCTGTGCCTGCCATGCCGCGGCCATGCCCCCGATGCGGTCGTTGTCCGTCGGGGCGCGCCAGAGGCTGATGTCGGGCGACCCGACGAGGGCGGGGTGGCTCAGCTGGCCCTCGTCGTCGAGCGTGACGTCATCGAGGCCGGACGGATCCGGCGCAGCCTCGGGCATCGGCGCGGGTGCCCCCGGCAGCCGGACCTGTGCCCAGCCGACCTCGTGACCGGCGGGTGCCCACGGTTCGTCCGCCGCGGTCACGAACGAGAGGGTCAGCCACCGCTCACCCGGGGCGTCGTCGTCGGGCACGATCGCGGACGCCGGCAGGAGCAGCGTGCCGGTCGCACCGGGTGCCATCCAGGGCATCACCGCATCGCCATTCCCCAGCTCCACGCCGTCACGTGTCACCGACCAGCGGACCGCGAGCCAGCTGCTGTCGCGGAACCAGCGCAGGTGCTCCAGCTCCAGGATCCCTTCGTGGACGCGCGCCGCGCCGCCGAGCGCGATGCGCACCGGCGTCGCGAGCGCGTGGTGCTCCCAGAGCGCGGGCTTGGGGGTGCGGTCGGGCCAGGTCAGCCCGTCGGTGCAGAAGTCGCCGTCGTTCGGCTCGTCCCCGAAGTCGCCGCCATACGCCCAGCGGGTCGTGCCGTCCGGCAGGGTCTGCTCGAGCGCGTGATCGCGCCACTCCCAGATGAAGCCGCCCTGGAGGCCGGGCGTCGACTCGATGGCCTCCCAGTACTCCGCGAGGGTGCCGTTGCTGTTGCCCATCGCATGCGAGTACTCGCACATGATGAGGGGGTGACGCTGCCGGTCCGAGCGGGCGTGCGCCACGATCGCCTCGATGGGCGGATACATGGGACACGCGAGGTCGCTCACCGTCTGGTCGCTCGACCAGTCGAAGCGGATGGCGCCCTCGTAATGGAGCGGGCGTGACGGGTCGTATCGACGGAGCCAGCCCGCGGCCGCGTCGTGGTTGGCACCGTAGCCCGATTCGTTGCCGAGGGACCACGCGATGACGCTCGGATGGTCCTTGTCGCGCTGTGCCATGCGGGCCACGCGCTCCACCCACGTCGCGAGATAGCGCGGATCGTCACAGAGCGTGCCCCAGAACGCGTGCGACTCGATGTCCGCCTCCGCGATGACGTACATGCCCAGCTCGTCGGTGAGCTCCAGGAACGCGGGGTCGTTGGGGTAGTGCGAGGTGCGCACGGCATCGAACCCGAAGCGCTTCATGAGCACCAGATCGGCGCGCATCTGGTCACGGGTCACGGTGCGCCCCGTGCGTGGGTCGACGTCGTGGCGGTTCACGCCGTGGAGCAGCACCGCCTGCCCGTTGATGAGCAGGTCGAGGCCCACGATCTCCACCCGCCGGAAGCCGATGCGGATGGCCGTCTCTTCGACCACCTGGCCGTTCGGATCCCGGAGCGCGAGCGACAGGTCGTACAGTCGAGGCAGCTCCGCGGACCAGGAGAGCACGGCCGGGATGCGCGTCGTCCAGCGGGCGAGCCCATCGAGCGGTGGCACGACCCGGGCCTGCAGCTCGGCCGCGCGGGCGCGGTCAGCGGCGTCGAGCGGCTCCCCCGCGCCCATGCGCCACATGAGCGCGTGGTCATCAGGGGTCATGGGTGCGGCGGGCGCCGCCGAGGGTGCCGCCACGGCCATCGTGTGCCGCAGGTCCAGCCCGTGTCCGGCCAGGTGGACGTCCACGGTCCAGCCGGGCACCGCGATCGGGCCCAGGTCCACGATCGTGCGCAGGTCGAGCGTGCCCGTCCGCAGGTCGTCATCGAGCCCCGCGTCCGCGCGGATGTCCGCGAGGTACGTGAGTGGCGTCGCGTACAGGGACACCGAGCGCGTGATGCCGCCGTGCCACCACTGGTCCTGGTCCTCCACGAAGGACGCCGCGGACCACTTGATGACCGTCAGACGCAGGGTGTTGTCGCCCGGTCGGAGGAAGCGGGTGATGTCGAACTCGGACGCGAGGTGGGAGTCGGTGCCGATGCCCACCCGCTCGCCGTTCAGCTCCACGAGCAGGACGCTCTCCGCGGCACCCACGTGGAGCACCACTCGACGACCCTTCCAGCCGCGTGGCAATCGGAAGTCACGCTCGTGGACACCGGTGGCGTTGGGCGTCGGCACGTGGGGCGGCAGCTCCGGGAAGGGCATCCGCACGTTCGTGTAGTGCGGCGCGTCGTCCGTGTCCTGCATCGTCCAGACGCCCGGGACGGTGATGTCGCGCCACGTGTCGCCGGGGGTCACATCGGGGTGGCTCAGGAACTGGAAGCGCCAGGTGCCGTCGAGATCGAGGCGGTCAGCATGGGGCACGCTGTGCATCCGGACACGACCAATGCCGGTGAGTTGCGGATCCTCCCAGGGACGTTCCATGCTCGCAGTGTAGGCCGACGGATGGGCGGCGGGCGCTTGACGCGGTGCAGGGTCCCGGGCGATACTCGGTACCAAGGAGTAGCGAGTAAATGACCCAGACCGACGATGACCGGCTGACGGTCCTCTACGACGCCGATTGCGGCTTCTGCACCCACAGCGCACGGGTGCTGCTGCGCCTCGACCAGGGCCGCGCCCTCCGACTGCTGCCGCTCCAGCGGACGGCCGGGGTCGTCCCGGATGCGCCGTCCGCCGAGACGCTGATGGCCTCGATGCACGTGGTCGATCGCGACGGTCGATGGTCGGTGGGTGGCGCGGCGTGGATGCGGGTGCTCGACCGGATCGCGATCACCCGACCGCTCGCCGCGGTGGGGCGGCTGCCGGGTATGGGACGCCTGGTCGAGCCCGCGTATCGGCTGATCGCGGACCATCGGCATGGGCTGTCGCGACTGCTCGGCATGGACACCTGCCGGATCGATCGAGGCACGGGCGGCTGACCGCTCGGTCGCTCCCGGATCGACCACTCCCGGGCGATGGACGCTCGGGTGACTACTTGGGCGACCAGACCCCGCAGCCCTGGCTCTCGAAGCCCGTGTCCGAGCGCTTGATGGTCACGACCGGGCTGCCACTGCGGCGACCGTCCTCGATGATGTCGTGGAGGCTGCCACCCAGACCGTCCAGGCGCGCCCAGTAGCAGTCGACGCCCCCGCTCGCCCGATAGGTGCCCGGGCTGATGTCACGACCCACCTGCCAGGCACCGTCACCGAAGCGGCGGGTCGGGGTGCTCCGGCCCTGCGGGTGGACCGTGAGCGCACGCGGCACGCGGTCGTCCGTGGAGGTCGCAGCGCGGAGCGAGACACGCAGCCGGGGCCCGTCCTCGGCGGCCACCTCGGTGACCTCCACGATGAGGTCTCCGAACCGACGCAAGGTGGTCGTCAGCTTGCGCACCTCGCCGGGGCGGACGTCGGTGCCGATCCAGGTCCGCGTGGCGGGGCCGAAGCGCGTGAGGAACGCACCGAGCGTCGTGGTCGTGGCGGTGTCGTGCGTGGGTGGCAGGGTGAGCGCCACCTCGGCGATGCCCGGTGCCGGGCCGATGACCTCCGCCGTCGCGCCGCCGGGCTCGGTGCCCAGCCAGCGCTCGCGACCATCGGGCAGCGTCCCGAGCGTGCCCGTGAAGCCGAGCGAGCCGAGCACGGCGACCGCTTCCGCGCGGGGCCCCAGGTTGACCACGGGCACGATGACATCCGGTGGACGGGTCGCGGCGGGCCCCCGGTCGAACATGCCCATGCCACCCATCGTCACGCCCACGACAGCCACCAGGACCACGCCCATCAGGAGGCCCGCGATGACCCGACCGGGCGTCGACCCCCAGCCCCAGCTGCCACTCCGGTCGGCGGGGTCGAGCAGGTCGGTCGTGGCGCGACCCGGTGCCGCGCTCGCGCTCGCGACGGCCGCCGCGGCCTGTTCACGCTCGTGTCGTCCGGGGTCGTGGACGTAGGTGACCTCGAGCTCGGTGCCGTGCCACGTCTCCGTGTCGGGGTACCAGTCGTTGTGCGCGGCACGCTCGGCGTCCGCCTGGAAGCGTTCGCGGGTCTGGGACGGGAACAGTCCGTCGTACCGGATGGTCCGGGGCGGTTGGGGCATGTCGCTGATGGTCCGCCGTGCGAGGGCCGGGTGGCAGGGGCCCGATGGGTCGGTCGGCGATGGGACTTCCGTGGCATCCGCGACCCCGGACCGTGCGCGGGAGGACGTCAGTCGCGACCGCCCAGCACCAGGAACAGGACGAGCAGCGCGGCACCGACCACGATGGCCGCGGCGAGCAGGACGTGCGCCAGCACGGCCGGCCGATACGTCGCTTCGTCGATGTCCCGCTCCGTGCGCAGGAAGCGAACCACGCCGGTCACGGCCGTCGCGGCACCGACCCCGATGAGCGCGAGGCCGAGGACCGCCGCGGGCAGCTGCCGGCCATCCGCTCCCTCGAACGCGAACCGGTCGACGAGGAAGCCGATGCCCATGAGCGCCAGCGCGGTCCGCTGCCATGCGAGCAGCGTCCGCTCGTTGGCGAGGTGGTCCCGGATCTCGGCGCTCCGGTCACGGGGCGGCGCGGGGTCGGGTGGTGCGGGGTCGCGGTGTGTGGCCTGCTCGCGGGGTGGTGCGGGGTCGCCTGGCGGTGCGGTCATCACCCACGATGATGCGCCATCGGGATCGCGTGGATCGTGACATACAGGTGGCACGCGCTGGCCGCATGATGGTCGCGACCGGGGCACCCAGACCCCGAGGAGGTGGCGATCTGATCCTGACGGACGCGCAGCGCGCGGTGGTGGAGTGGGACAGCGGCCCGCTGATGGTCCTCGCGGGGGCCGGCACGGGCAAGACGACCGTGGTCGTGGAGCGGGTGCGGCATCTGCTGGACCGTGACCCCACGCTCGCCCCGGAGAACATCCTCGTCCTCACGTACAACGTGCGCGCGGCGGCGGAGCTGGTGGAGCGCTTCGAGCGGGTCCTGGGCGTGGAGCGCGCGGGACGGCTCTGGGTGCACAACTTCCACAGCTTCGGCTATCGGCTCCTGCGCGAGCACCGCGCGGAGGTGGGCCTGGACGAGGACGCCGGCATGCTCGATGGCGTCGGGCAGCGACTGCTGCTGCGGGACCTTCGGCCGGAGCTGGGCCACTTCGTCTACTACCGGCTGGGGCGCGGCTTCGAGAGTGCCCTCGGCCGCTTCGCGGACCTCATCACGCGTGCCAAGGACGAGCTCGTCACGCCGGATGACCTGCGTGCCCACGCGCTCGCCCGCCAGGCGGCGTTCGTGGTGACCTACGGTGAGGACGCGTGGCCGGCCGCGGTGGAGAGCATCCGCGAGCGAGGGCTCGTGCAGCGGATGTGGCCGCTCATCGAGACCCAGCGTGACCGGCGCAAGGGGATGGGTGACAAGGGCGCGGATCGTGCTGCCCGTCGGGACGCATCGGGTATCGACTGGGCGGTGTACTGGGACCAGCTGGACCCTGCCCGCCGCAGGCTCGCCAACGAGCTGAAGACAACCTACATCCGGGAGGCGGACGCGCTCGAGGTGCTCCGGCTGCTCGAGGAGTCGGAGGTCTATGCGCGCTACCAGGCGAGGCTGGAGGCGCGCGGCCTGCTCGACTTCGGTGAGCAGATGTCACGCACCATCCAGCTGCTGCTGGATCGTCCCAACGTGCTCCTCCGGCGCCAGCGCCAGTTCCGGCACGTGCTCGTGGACGAGTTCCAGGACGCGAACATGACCCAGATCGCGCTGCTGGAGCTCATCGGCCGCGGACCGGACAGGCCGGATGACGTGGTCGTGGTCGGCGATGACGACCAGTCCATCTATCGGTTCCGGGGTGCCAGCTACGCGGCGTTCGAGCGGTTCCGGGAGCGCTTCGGGCAGCCGCCCGGATGGGACCCGGAGCGGCCCGTGCGCCCCGTGGCGAGCCTGCCGCTGCTCGAGAACCGCCGCTCCACGGAGCGCATCCTCGCGGCTGCGGGTCGGCTCATCCGGCACAACGCGCAGCGGCTCAAGGAGGGACAGCCGCTCCAGCCCACGCGAGCGACCGGCGACCGCGTCACGATCGTCCAGGCCGCGGATGAGGCGGATGAGGCGGATGCCATCGTGGCGCACCTGCGTGATGCGTACGCGGCGCTCCCCGAGCCCCGGCGCTGGAGTGACATCGCGGTGCTGTATCGGCGCCACGCACACCGGGAGCTCATCGCGGACCGGTTGCGGCGCGCGGAGATCCCGTACCAGCTCGTGGGTGGTGGCGGGCTGTTCCTGCAGCCGGAGGTGCGGGACCTCGAGGCGGCCCTCCGGGTGCTCGCGGACCCTGCGCAGGACGTGTCGTTCGCGCGTCTGATGACCGCCCCGCCATGGCGCCTGGATGCGCTGGAGCTGCTGCGCGTGACGCGTGCCGCCGCATTCGATGGGCGGTCGCTCGCGGAGGCCTCGGCCGCCATCCGGGCAGCGGGGCAGGCCGGGCCTGCCGATGAGCCGCTGGGGGCCGACGAGCCCGTGCCGACCGACGAGCCCGTGCCGACCGGCCTCCTCGCCAAGCTCGACCGTCTCCTGGGGGTGCTCGACGAGCTCGGGCCGCGGGCGCCACGGGATGGCCCTGCCACCCTGCTGGAGGAGCTGCTGGAGCGGACCGGGATCCTCGGCGACCTGGTGGACACGGACACCACCGAGGCGCAGCGAGGCGCCCTCGCCATCGCGCGGTTCCTGCGCTTCGTCACCGACTGGCAGCGATCGCATCCTCGGGGCAGCCTGCTCGACTTCGTCGCCTGGCTCGACGTGTTCCAGGAGGTCGGTGGTGACCTCGAGTCGGAGGACCAGCGCCAGGCGAGCGTGGATGGCGTGCGCTTGATGACCATCCACCAGGCGAAGGGTCTCGAGTTCGAGGTCGTGGTCGTCCCCCGGCTCATCGAGGGGCAGTTCCCGGACGACCGGCCGGAGGAGCCATTGCTGCCCGTGGAGCTGCTCAAGCAGCAGCCGCCGCCCGAGTTCGAGGTCGCCGAGGAGCGGCGTCTCGCGTTCGTGGCGATGACCCGGGCTCGCCAGCGCCTCATCCTCACGACCCTCGTCGGCCAGGGACAGACGGCCCAGGCCAGCCGCTTCCTGGGCGAGGTGGCGCCACTCGACGAGGACTACCAGGCGCCCGATGACGTCACGCTCGATCGTCGCGCGGTCGGCCCGGGATCCGACCCGCAGACGGATCGATCGCGGTGGTCCGGGCCGCCACGGCCGGGTGCGCCACCACCGCCACGACCCGTGGTCGAGGATCGCATCCTGGAGGCGCCGCCTGCGCTCGAGCGCCGGACCGCGCTGCGTCGTCGCGCGGTGGAGCTGCTGGGTGCGCTGGAGTCTGTGCCGCCTGGCGGGGACAGCGAGCGCGAGCGGCTGCTCGCCGAGCTGGTGGACGTCGCCCGGGACGCGGCCGGTGCCGCGGACGAGGCGCGCAGCGCCGGGCTGGACCCGCTGACGCTGCGTGTCGTCAGTCGCCACACGCCCGCGGGCATGGCCCTGCTGGAGCTCGCGCCGCTGCCGCCGACGTTCAGCCACTCGTCGCTGGACACGTATCGGTCGTGCCCGCTCCGGTTCGCGTTCGAGAAGGTGTATCGGATCCCCACGGGCCGGGAGCCGGCACCCTTCGTGTTCGGGCACGCCGTCCACGCGGCGTTCGAGCGCTTCGTGCGTGCCACGCAGGAGGCCCGTGCCGCGGGGGAGCCGCTGCCCGGCCTCGACCGCCTGGAGCAGGAGTTCGCGGCCGAGTGGCGACCCGAGGGCTTCGGCGATGCCACGACCGCAGGGGACTATCGCGACCGTGCCACGGCCCTGCTGCGTCGGTTCCACGCGCGGGAGCTCGCCGTCACCGGGTCCGTCATCGCGCTCGAGCAGTCGTTCGCGTTCGACATCGAGCCCGGTGATGGCTCGCTGGCGGTGCGCTTCACGGGCGTCATCGACCGCATCGACCGGCACGAGGACGGCAGCCTCGAGGTCATCGACTACAAGACGGGTCGCTCCCGGCCCCAGCGGGAGGTCGACCAGGACCTCCAGCTCACCGCCTATGCCTATGCGCTGCGGGCGGGCGCCGTCGCCGATCCGGTGACCGGCGAGCCCTTGCCCCCGGCTGCGCGTCTCACGCTCCACTTCACCGAGGCGGACCAGCGACTCACCACGACCCGCACGGACGAGCAGCTCGACGCCTTCGCCACGGAGGTGCTCGCGCTCGTGCGGCGTATCCGCGGGGGCGACTTCGCGGCGCGTCCCGAGCAGTGGCGCTGTCGCTGGTGTGACTTCCAGCGACTGTGTCCCAGCCGCTGGGGCGACCCGTAGCATCGCGACGGAGCGGCGGGCCGCGCATCGAGGACGCAGGAAAGAGGGCCGGCTGATCGCTCAGCCGGCCCTTGGGAGGAATGTGGACCGGACGAGCCGGTCCGCAGATATCAGGCCGTGGTCGTCGGGCTCGTCTTGAACACGACCTCGTCCTTGGGGGTCCTCGCCGCGTGGACGAAGCCCGCGATCGAGAGGACGAACAGCACCAGGGCACCCGCGATGCAGAGCATCGCTGCCTGACCGGCACGCTCACCGAAGATGCTGAAGCCGTAGGTGGTCAGGAGCAGGCCGCGCAGCGTCTCGCCACGGAACATCGAGTCGCGAAGGCCGTTGGCTGCCGTCAGCTGCGCCTGGAGCTCGGTCACGTCCGTGCCGGCCGCCGTCGCCTCGGTGATCTGGCCCTGGATGCCGCGGGTGATGCCACCGAGGGTCGCGTAGGTCGCGCCCGGCCAGCCGGCCTCTTCCGCGGAGGTGGCCATGTGGAAGCCGATGTACGCATTCGCATAGCACTCGGCCTGCGAGCCGGTCTGCATCAGCCGCGATGCCTCGTCTCCCTGGCCGTACGTCACGAGGCATGCGCCGTTCGGGCCGTCCTGCTCACCGCGCAGGGCATCGGCGGCGGGCATGAAGATCTGCTGCGCACCGAGCTGGTCCTTGACGTAGTTCGCTGCGAAGTCCGCCTGGTTCTGGAGCACGAGGCCAAGGACCAGGAGCACGACCGCGAACAGCATGCCCCCGCCGCTGAAGAGGAGATCGAGGGTCCTGCGCTTCATGGTTGGAGATTCCTCCCTGTCGATCACGCGTCCAGGACTGGGTCCGTCCTGGTCCGCCGGTTCCATCCGTGTGCTCCGATGATCGCGTTCCGACGGGTCGCGCAGGGAGGGACCTTCGGCCCGGTACGGGCAGGAGGAGCGGCCCCTTGATCAGGGACCGCTGCGGGCCATCCGGCCCACGTCCTGCTGCCCCGGCGCCGGCGTCGAGGCATCCAGGTCGAGGGCCGACCCGTGGGCGCCCATCCGGGAACGGGCTACCGCTGACGCATCGCCGCGCCGGACGCGTCCCGCGATGCGAGGCGGTAGTTGCTCTGGGCGAACGCGACCTTGCGTGCACGTTCGGGCATCGCGGCGCGGAAGGTCTCCACCTCCCCGGCCAGCTCATCCGCGATCCGTCGCAGGATCGCGTCCTCCCCGGCGTACGAGCGGATCCGGCGAGCGGTGGCCTCCAGCACCTCCCGTGCCCGCGCGTAGTCCCCCTCGCGGTTGTGCCGAACGGCTGCCGCCCGGGCACGCGCCGCGAACATGGTCGCGACCACCCGGTCGACGGCACGATCACGCGGCTGGGTGTCGTTCACGACGTCACTCGCGTACTCCCACGCGATCCGACCATGGGCATCCCCGAACACGCCGTCCCGGTCCACGAGCGCGACGATCGCGGGCACCGTGGCGCCGACCTGGCCGAGCGGGAACGAGACTCGGAGCGTGACCTCCACGGACTGTCCCGACACGAGGTCGCCGACCAGGACGACCGCCCCACCTGGCACCCTGCGGACGGGGAACGTACCGAGGCATTCCACGCGCACATCATCCGGCAGTGTCAGCCGCAGCTCCACGTCCCGCGCCACGACCTCCAGCGCCTCACCCACCTCGATGCCGATCTGGTCGGGGATACGCGTCGCGTCCGCGATGTCGTGGAAGTTGCCGCCACCCGCGGTCGCCATGCCCTGGAGCAGCACCTCGTCGAACTGGTCACCGACACCGAACGTGCTGGTCGTCACGCCCCGACGCTGGAGCTCCGCCGCATGGCGCGCCAGCTCATCCCCGTCCGTGATGCCGTTGTTGGCGAGGCCATCGGTCAGCACCAGCGCGCGGTTGACCCCGACGTCCAGGAGCCGGGTGGCGACCTGCTCGCAGCCGGCGAGCCAGCCGCCGCTCAGGTTGGTGGAGCCACCCGGCCGCACGCCGCGCAGCAGCTCGATGGCGCGCCGACGCGCGTCGGGGTCCGCGAACGTGCCCGGGACCAGCACGTCCACGTCCCCGTCATACCAGATGACGCTGAAGCGATCGGTCGGCTGGAGCCGTCCGATGCCGGCCTCCACGGCCTGTGCCGCGAGCCGGAGCTTCTCGCCGGTCATCGACCCGGAGCGGTCGAGCACGAAGGCGAGGTTGACCGGTGGGCGGGTGGTGGCGGCCTCCGCGGTCGGCGCCGTGATGCGCGCCACGATGAACCGCTGGCTGTGCCAGCGCGAGCGGATGGCGCGGCGGTCGGTGTCGACGCGCAGCGCGTCCGTGACGGGTCGGGTGGTCATGACGGGTCCTCCAGGATCTCCTTGGCGATGGTGATGAGCCGCTCGACGCGCTTGTTGGCGGTCCGGCTCAGGGGCCGTCGGACGTGGAGCTCCACGTCCGGGCCCAGGGGGATGCGCTCCCACATCGCGGTGGTCGCGGGGGTCGGTGTCGGGATGCTCGGGACGGCCGCTGCCGGGGGCGGCACGGGCGGGCCAGCATCCATGGGTCGTGACGACGACCGGAGCATGGGTCGTTCGAGGGCAGGCGGGGCGGCGTCCTCCGGGAGGTAGGGGGCTGGGATCTCCGCGGCGCGGCGCACGGATGGCCGCGTGAGGGCGCGGATGTAGTCGAGGGCGTCGCCGATCGGCTCCGGCTCGGGTGCCGCGAGGGACGCGGCGATGTCCGCTGGATCCAGCGACGCGAGCCGTGCCCGGATCTCCGCGAGCGGCAGGTGCTGCTCCTGGAGCCGCTTCACGAGGCGCACGCGGTCCAGGTGCTCCTGGCCATAGCGGGCGGCCCGTCCCGCGACATCGGGCGCGGGCAGCAGGCCCACGGAGACGTAGTAGCGGATGGTGCGGGGGGTCACCCCGGCGAGGCTCGCCAGCTCCGCGATGCTGAGGGCGGGGTCGGTCGGCATGGCCGTATCATGACAGTGGCACGTCACACTGTCAAGTAACGATCGCCCAGATGCGGCGAGCCGCGCGGCCGGGTCGCTCCAGGGGCCGCCACGCCCGGCCGATGCCTATGGTGTGGTGCTGGTCGCCTCCGGCGTGTCGCCGTACGCGCCGAGGTCGGCTCGGCCACCGTTCGGCTGGGGCTCCTGGTCGAAGGGCGAGCTCGGGTCGGCTGCATCGATGGCCGGGCTGTCCGCACCCAGGTGCAGGTCGCCCGCTGCCAGGTCGACGAATCGAGGGTCGGCGGACAGGTTGCCCTCGCCCGCGAGCGGCTCCTCGGACAGGGTGTAGCTCGCGGTCACCGTGGAGGTGCCGTCGGTCGTCACATCGTCACCGCCGTTGCCCCACAGGATGCTGTCGACGATCGTGACCGCCGAGCCTCCCTGCACGAACACCGCGTTGCCGCCCTGGGTGGACGGGCAGTCGTTGCCGGCGATGGTCGAGCGCTGGATGGTCACCGACGAGCCCGTCCCCGCATAGCCGTCCACGAGCACGCCGACCCCGCCATAGGTCTCCCCGTCCGTGCAGCGGTTGTGGTGGATGCGCTCGTGGTCGAGCACCGCGACGGCACCGTCATCGATGAACACGCCACTGCCCGCGGAGGGTGCGGAGTTGGCGGTGATCTCATTGCCCGTCAGGAGCGCGCGGCTGCCCTCGTTGAACACGATGATGCCGCCGCCCCAGCCATAGCCCATCTCGGCACCGATCACGTTGCCCGCGATGTGGTTGCCGGACACGAGGATGTCCGGCCCGGCGAGATACAGTCCACCGCCGTGGTCGCTGACGCCGATGTTGTCCTCGATGCGGTTGCCCATGATGCGCACCCGGCCACCCGCCGCCGCGATGGCACCGCCCCGCCCCGCGGTGTTGCCCCGGATGACGCTGTCGAGGATGTCGATCTCCGCGTCTGCCGCGAAGATGCCGCCGCCCAGGGGATCGCTGTCCGCAGGACCGGCCGGGCGCGCGTCGTTGCCCTCGATGAGGACGCTGCGGATGATGGGCCAGCCGCCCTGGACATAGATGCCGGCTCCCAGGAGCCCGTACTCGGGGAGGCTGCTGTGGGTGCCGCCCGTGATGCGCACCCCGTCGATGACCGTCTCGCCGGCATCGAGCAGGGTGACCACGCTGTCCGTGCCGCTCCCGATGAGCGACGTGGTGGCGGTCCACGGATCGCGCGTCCCGAACCCGGACGTGTAACCGCCGTACAGGCCGATGGTCCGACCCTCGATGCGCAGGTCGCCCGGGTAGTCACCCGCCGCGACGGCGATGACCCACTCGTCCATCGCGGCATCGATCGCGTCCTGGATGCGCACGAACGGGGCATCCAGGGATCCATCGGCAGTATCGGCATCGGCGGCCGCATCCACGAACAGGTCGGCGGGCGGCACCGCCACGACCGACGATGCCGGCATGCCCGACCCACCCGGCACGCTGGATGTCCCGGGCACCACCGATGGCTCAGGCCCCGTCGACACCCCGGGCCCGGCCGGACCATCCGGTCCGTCGCCCGGCTGGATCGCCTGCCCGGAGTCGGGGTCGACCATGAGCGACGAGACGTCGACCGCCTCGAGGTCCGCGCCCGTGATGCCGCGCAGCTCGCGCAGCATGTCGTCATCCCAACCCGGATCGGGCACGCCGGACAGGAACCACGTGGAGCCGTTGTCGGCGAGGATCATGCCGTAGCGCTGGAGCGCCCGGAGGATGACCTGGATCTCCGGCGAGTAGCCGCTGATGTCCACGTCGGCACGGAGTCGGAAGCGGGCGCCCATGGGCGGATACGCCTCGTCCTCGATGCGCGACGCGAAGTGACGCGCCGGCCAGAGGTACGCCCGCTGGGTCTCGGGCACCGTGAACCGGAGCGCGTGGCGGATCTCGCCCGCCGCGACCTCGTCGTAGCGCACCAGGCCGGGCAGGATGGGCAGGCCGGCCGCATCCGCGGAGGTCCAGCCATCGGGTCGGAGCGCCGAGGAGCGCAGGTCGAACACGGCACCCGATCCGCCGGTCCAGCTGCCGTCCCGCTGCGGATGCGCGTCGAACACCTCGTACAGCACGCACGCATCGCGATCGATGACCAGCACGTGGCGGTCGCCGTCGCCGTCCGGGCCACCCTCGATGGGTGCGTCGTCGGGGATGGGGTAGGGCCCCGGGTCGCTCTCGTCGGCGTACTCGAACGCCAGGTCGACGCGTGGCTGGTCGCTGTCCACGACCACGTAGGGGATGCCGATCGGCGCGCCTTCCCACTCACCGGAGCCGAAGTCGCCCTTGAGGCCGACGTCCGCGCCCACGGTCTCGATCCATGCGTCCGACGAGGGGTGCACCGGCAGCATGTCGATGGGTGTGTTCCAGATGTCATCGGCGGGGAGCATCGGACAGTCGGCCAGCGCCGGCGCGGTCGCCGATGGCTGTGCGACCGTTGGTGGCCCGATCGTCGACACCGTCAGTGCCGCGACCACCGATGCCAGGATCCAGCGCCGTGTCCGATGCATCCCGTCGACCCCGCTCGCTTCGCTCATCCACCCCATCGATTCCGTGGGCGAGTCTACTGTCGGGCGGGGCGCCGGGATCGTGCGCAGCCGGGCAGCCGTTGGGGCACCATGCGCAGGGACACCGACAGCGGTCACGCGGCACTCGCCTGGGTGCCGCCAGCGACCAGCACGATGCACGGAGGACTCGTCATGACCGGTCCGTACCGACCCATCTGGATCGACAACTCCAGTCGCGACCCCGCCGCCAACCGGGCCTTCTATGGCGGGTTGTTCGGCTGGACCATGAACATCAGCGAGGACCCGGCGTTCGGCGGCTACGCCGTCGCGCAGCTGGACGGCCAGGACGTCGCCGGCTTCGGTGTGCAGCAGGACCCGAGCATGCCCGCGTCCCACTGGAACGTCTACATCGGGACCCCGGACGCGCAAGAGACCGCCGCTGCGGCAGCCGCGGCCGGTGGCACCGTCCTGATGGCGCCGTTCCCCATCGGCACCATGGGCACGAGCGCCTTCATCGCGGATCCGTCGGGTGCCGTGTTCGGCCTGTGGCAGGCCGCCGACATGGACGGGTTCGATGTCCAGGGCACGAACGCCTTCGGCTGGGCCGAGGTCACCGCGCGTGGGGTCGGGGCGGCCGTGCCGTTCTATGAGCAGGTCTTCGGCTGGTCCAGTCGCTCGAGCGACATGGGGGACGGCGGCATGTACACCGAGTTCCTCGATGGCGACGAGAGCCTCGCGGGTGCCATGGAGATGCCCCCGACGGTGCCTGCCGAGGTGCCCAGCTACTGGCAGATGTACATCGCGGTCGAGGACATCGATGCCACGTACGCGGCGGCCATCGCGGCCGGTGCCGGCACCATCATGGCGCCCTCGGTCATGCCCGGCGGCAGGTACGCGATCCTCACCGATCCGCAGGACGGGGTCTTCGGTCTCCTGCGCCTGGACGGCTGAGTCGGATGTCTCGGGGTGGACCCCATGCCCAGGCGGGCCTCCGTCCGTGCTAATGTAGCAACGTAGCTACATGATGCTAGGAGGTCGACCTCGTATGACGACCCGGATCTCCAGTCGAGCGTTCAACCAGGACACGGCCAGTGCCAAGCGCGCTGCGATGCATGGCCCGGTCATCATCACGGACCGTGGCGAAGCTGCCCACGTCCTCCTGACCTGGGACGCCTATGAACGACTGGTGCTCGGCCCGGGTCGCCTGGTCGATCGGCTCGGCGAGCCACCGGGCATCGAGGATGTCGATCTCCCGTTGCCGATCAGGGACGATCGGCCGCGGCCCGCGACCTTCGAGTGAGCCTGCTGCTCGACACGAACGTCATCTCGGAGCTGCGCAAGGTCCGCTCCGGCAAGGCGCATCCCCATGTGGCTGCATGGGCGGCGAGTCTCCGCGACGGCGACACGTGGCTGTCGGCCATCACGATCGAGGAGCTGGAGCACGGTGTCCTGCTCGCCGAGCGGCAGGACGCCACACGTGGCGCGGTCCTCCGAACGTGGTTGGAGGCACACGTCCTCCCGGTGTTCGCGGATCGGATCGTGCCCGTGGATACCGCGGTCGCCAGACGCGCGGCGGCGCTCCATGTCCCTGATCCGGCGCCCGTGCGGGATGCACTCATCGCTGCCACCGCGTTGGTCCACGGGTTCGTGGTCGCGAGCCGCGACCGCCGCGACTTCGAGCGCTTCGCCGGACTCGTGGTCGTGGATCCCTGGCAGGCGACCTGACCGGTTCGGGTCGGTCGACATCGACGCCTGGTGTCGCCCGCGCTCGGCGTCGATGCCCATGGCACTCAGCCGGCCGTCGCAGCGACCTCGCTGGGCCGTCGGCCGGTGCGCCAGGTGCCGGGAGCGGCGCCCACCAGCCGCTTGAATGCGCGTGAGAAGGCGGCTTCCGCGCCATAGCCGACGGCGGCTGCGATCTCCGCGACCGTGGCGTCGGTGTCGCGCAGCAGGCCGGCGGCGAGCTGCATCCGCCAGTGCGACAGGTACTGCATCGGCGGCTGTCCGACCAGCGTCGTGAACCGTTCGTGGAGGCCGGACCGGGAGACCGCGACGGCCCGGGCCAGTCCCTCGATCGTCCAGTCATCGGCGGGTCGTTCGTGCAGCAGGGCCAGCGCCGCGCCGACGACCGGATCGTGGATGCCCGCCAGCCAGCCCGTCGCGTCCTCGGGCAGCGACGCGATGTAGCGCCGCACCACCTCCGCGAACAGCATCTCGCTCATCCGGTCCAGGACCGCCTCGGACCCCGGCCGGCGTGCCTCCGATTCGGCCGCGGCGGTCCGCAGGAACGCTGCCACCCATGAGTCCTCGCCGAGCGTGGCGCCGGACACATGGAGCACCCGCGGCAGCGCCGCCAGCAGGGGGTTGAACGGCCGCGCGTCGAGGCCCAGGAAGCCGCACACGACGTGCGTCTCCACCTCGGAGCGCGGCAGCGGCAGATGGCGCTCGGTCGCGTGCGCACCCAGGACCGACAGCCGATACGGCAGGTGCTCCGGTCGGGGCTCGTCCAGACGCGATCGCCGGGTGCCGCCCTGGGGTGGTCGCAGGCCGGGTCGACTGGACAGGACGTGTGGATCGCCCTGCGGGAAGAGGATGACGTCGCGGGCCTGGAGCCGGACCGGTGGGGCATCGTCGTCCACGATGGCGGCCCAGCAGGCGCCGTCCACGACGCCATGGAACTCGATGAGGTGCTCGGCGCCGGGCATCACGTTCGGGAGCACCTGGGCGGCGGGGGATGCCTCGGCGGTCCACGGCGAGCGACCCTGGACGTCGAAGTAGAGCGCGCCGCGCAGCCGCACCGCCCGGAGCACGTCGGACAGCAGGTCGCCGCTCATGGGTCGAGCCACCGGTCATCCGTGGAGTCACGGCCATGTGCCGTGGACGTGCGGTCATGGGCGTGGGCGCCGTGGCCACCGAGGATGTCCATCAGCGCACACCCATGACCCAGCCAGGGTCCCACGACCACGTGCCGCGCATCCCGCAGGAGGTCACGATGACCGCACCGTCCATCACCACGTCCCCGACCGGCGACCGCCGCTCGGTCGACCACTCGACCACCCCGACCCCGGACCTGCGCGCCATCAAGGCGCGCCAGCAGGCGACCTGGGCGTCGGGTGACTACGGCCACATCGGGGTGCGCCTCCAGCTGGTGGGCGAGCTGCTGTGCGAGGCCGTGGACCTCGATGCCGGTGAGCGCGTCCTGGACGTGGCTGCCGGCAATGGCAACGCCTCGCTCGCGGCCGCGCGACGCGACGCGTCGGTCACCTCGACGGACTACGTGTCGGCGCTGCTGGAGCAGGGCCGCTGGCGAGCCGACGCCGATCGACTGCCCATCACGTTCCAGGTGGCCGACGCGGAGGCGCTCCCGTTCGACGACGGCTCGTTCGATGTGGCGCTCAGCGTCTTCGGCTCGATGTTCGCGCCCGACCAGGACCGGACCGCGGCAGAGCTGCTGCGGGTGGTGCGACCGGGTGGGCGGATCGGCCTGGCCAGCTGGACACCCGAGGGGTTCCTGGGCGATCTGTTCCGGGTCATCGCCCGCTTCGCACCACCGCCCGCCGGCCTGCGGTCCCCGATGCTCTGGGGATCCGAGGCACGCATCGACGAGCTGTTCGCGGGCCACGCCACGGATATCCGGACCAGCCGGCGGCACTTCACCTTCCGGTTCGTCTCGGCCGAGGCGTTCATCGAGCTGTTCCGGCGCTGGTATGGACCGATCCATCGCGCGTTCGCCGCGCAGGACGAGGCCGGGGCCCAGGCGTTCCACGATGCGATGGCGAGCCTGCTCCGGTCGGCCGATCGAGGCACCCGCGGCGCGCTCGCGGTCCCGGCCGAGTACCTCGAGGTCGTGGTGACGCGGGCATGACCGCGGGCCGACACCACAGCCGTGCGCCGCCCGACGGCGTGACCACCGCAGGTCGGGGTCCGGTCGTCGTCGATCAGGTGCCCGGTCGACGCCCGCAGGTGGTCGAGCGATGCCGGATCGACACGGGGATGGGGTGAGCACGTGGAGGCTGCGACCTCTGCGGAGCTGCCGCCACAGGTCCGGGCGACGTCCTCGCCACGGTGGGACGTGATCCGTCGATCGGCATCGGCCGTTCGACGTGGAGCAGATACATCATACGTCATACATCTGCTGCATGGGCGGTCGCCGCGACGAGGGCGTCCACGCGACGCGGGTCGTACACCTGGTCGAGCACGAGCCGTGCCAGGCCGTGGACGCCGGCGGTGTGGCCGAGCCGACTGGGCACCACCTGGAGCCGCCGTGTCGCGAGCGGCAGGGACCGCCGATACACGACCTCGCGGATGGACGCGATGAGCACGTCGTCGATGGCCGCCAGCTGACCGCCGATGACCACCACCCGCGGGTTGAGCAGGCTCACGACGTCGGACACCGCGGTCCCGATCACCGCGGCACCCGCCCGATAGCGGCGATTGGCCTCGGGATGGCCGGCGCGCGTCAGCCGGACGACGTCCGCGACGCTCTCCACGTCCACCCCAGCCTCGCGCAGGTCCCGCAGGAGCGCCCAGCCACTGGCGTACGCCTCGACACAGCCGGCTCGACCGCAGCGACACAGCGGCGGCTCGTCATCCCGGCCATCGATCTGGATGTGGCCCACGTCACCCGCCGCCCCGTCCGCGCCGCGGTGGATGTGACCATCGATGATGAGCCCGGTGCCGATGCCCGTGCCCACCTTGACGTACACCAGGTTGGCCACGTCCGGATGGGCCAGCCGCTGCTCGCCGAAGGCCATCGCGTTGACGTCGTTCTCGACCACGACGGGGCAGGGGAACGTGCGCGACACGTGCCCCGGGATGTCGAAGTCGTGCCAGCCGGTCATGATCGGTGGCGTCACCACGCGGCCGGCGTGATGCGCCACGGGCCCCGGCACGTCCACGCCCACCGCGCGCACCTCGGATGGGGCGTGGCCCGCGGCGGCGAGCAGCTCCCCGAACAGCGTCACCACGCGGTCGAGCACCGCGACCGGTCCGTCCGTGATGTCCGATGGCTCGGCGCGCTCGGCGCGGATGCGGGCCGTCATGTCACACAGCGCGACCCGCAGCCCGCTGGCGCCCATGTCCGCGACCAGGACGACGCCATAGCCCTCGTTGACCACGAACCGGTCGGCGGGTCGCCCGGCGGTCCGCGAGCCATCGGGGATGGTGGTCAGGAGCCCGGCATCCACGAGCAGGTCGATGCGCTGGTTGACGGTCGTCCGTGCGAGCCCTGACACCTGCGCGAGCTCGGTCCGGGTGAGCCCCTCCGGGCGGGCGCGGAACAGCCGGAACAGGTCACCCGGGCGCATGAGCGTCTCGGTCGGGTCGGGCCCCCGGCCGTTGGTCATGGGGCGGGTCGTCGTCGCATCATCGGGTGCGATGGTACGGCGCTCCCGGGTCCGGCGTGGCCGATCCGGCGGCAGCGGCTCCTTCTTCGAACGCATCACGCTAGAAGTATTGACGCAAGATGTCATAAGTGCTACGGTCCGCAGTGGACGGCCCCGAGCCCGGGGCCCTGGCGGCGCCGTGACCTCCGGGGGGACGCGGCGCGACACGAGGAGGAAGACGATGGGTCAGCGACCCGGTCTCGGTATGTCCCACGGCCGACGGTCGGCCATGGTCGGGCTCCTGGCGATCGCGGCGATGGTGCCGGCGGCAGGTGTGCTCGCCCAGTCCTCCGATGCGGGTGAGCCCATCGGCGTGACGCTCATCACCAAGGATCCCAGCAACGCGTTCTGGACCTCCATGATGGATGGCGCGAACGCCGCCGCCACGGAGTTCGGCGCGGTCGTGACGGTCGCGTCGGGCCGTGACCAGACGGACGCGGACAGCCAGATCCAGGCCATCGAGAACGCCATCTCGCGCGGTGACAAGGCGATCCTCATCGCCCACAACGGCCCCGCCGTCAACGACGCCATCGCGTCCGCACGCGCGGCCGGCCTCCTGGTCATCGCGCTCGACACGCCCACGGACCCGCTGAGCCTGGTGGACGCCACGTTCGCCTCGGACAACTTCGAGGCGGGCACCAAGATCGGCCAGTGGACCGCGGCCCAGCTCGCGGGTGGTCACGCGACCATCGCGCTGCTCGACCTGTTCGGTGACAAGATCGTGACCATCGACTACCAGCGCGACCAGGGCTTCCTGACGGGCATGGGCATCGACCTCGCCGACCCGCAGCGCAACGGTGACGAGGCCGCGACCGGCACCTACACGGGCGGCCAGGGCGGCACGTACGAGATCGTCTGCAACGGCGCCACCGACGGTGCCGAGGACGGCGGCCGCTCCGTGATGGAGAACTGCCTGTCACTCAACCCGGACATCAACGTCGTGTTCAGCGCCAACGAGCCGTCCGGCGTGGGTGCCGTGCAGGCGCTCAACGCCATCGGCAACACCACGGCGCTCGTCACCTCCATCGATGGCTCCTGCCGGGGCGTGGGTGAGGTCGCCAGGGGCACCTTCGGCGCCGTCGCCCAGCAGTACCCGTTCCAGATGGGCTTCCAGGGCGTCAAGGCTGCCGTGGACTTCGTGAACGACGGGACCACCCCGCCCGTCACCGAGGGGCTCGACTACTGGAACACGGGCATCACGCTCGTGACCGACCAGCCGGTCGAGGGTCTCGACTCCATCGACTCCACCCAGGGGACCGAGCTCTGCTGGTAGGCACCTCCTCCGCCTCCAGCACCTCGCAGTGACGGTCGTGCGATGACCGTGACCCACCTCGAGCGGCGTGGCAGCACGCCGCTCGAGCGTCTCCAGCTGCTGCTGCATCGTCGCCCCACCATCAGCCCGCTGGTGGTGCTCATCGTGGCGAGCGCCGTGTTCGGCCTCGCCAGCGACCGGTTCCTGCAACCCTCGAACCTGTCGCTCATCCTCCAGCAGGTCGCGGTCATCGCACTGCTCGCCGTCGGTCAGACGATCATCGTCCTGACCGCGGGGATCGACCTCTCGGTGGGCGCGATGATGATCCTCGTCGCGCTCGTGATGGGTGCCTTCGGTGGTCCGCTGGGCTGGAACGGCATCGTCGTGGTGCTGCTCGGCCTCATGCTCGGCGGGCTCGCGGGTGGGCTCAACGCGTTCCTCGTGGTGCGCATCCGACTGCCACCCTTCATCGCCACCCTGGGCACGCTCAACATCTTCGTGGCGCTCGCGCTCATCCTGAGCGGCGGCAGGTCCACGCCCGGCACCGATCTCGACCCGTTCCTCACCTGGACCGCGACCGCGTTCGCGATCGGGGACTTCCGGCTGACGATGGGTGTCGTGCTGGTGCTGCTGGTCTACCTCGTGGTCGGCTTCGCGCTGTCGCAGACGGCGTGGGGTCGTCACATCTATGCCACCGGCGATGACGAGCCGGCGGCGCATCTCACCGGCATCCGGACCCGGCGCGTGCTCACCAGCGCGTATGTCCTGGCGGGCGTCATCTGCGGCCTCGCCGCGTGGGCGCTCATCGGGCGCGTGGGCGCCGCGACGCCCAACTCCGCGGTGGACGCGAACCTCGACTCCATCACGGCCGTGGTCATCGGCGGCACCAGCCTGTTCGGCGGCCGGGGTCGGCTCGCGGGCACGCTGCTGGGCGCCCTCATCGTGGGCGTGTTCCGCAACGGCCTGGCGCTGATGCGCGTCGACGTCATCTACCAGACGCTCGCCATCGGCGTGCTCATCCTGCTCGCGGTCTCGCTCGACCAGTGGATCCGCAAGGGACGGAGCGCCTCATGACCCTCCAGACGGACCCCACGACCATGGCATCGGCGGCTGCGTCGGGCGCGTCCACGCCGGCGGGTGGCCGCGCGCCGCTCATCGAAGCGCGGGGTATCGCCAAGGCGTATGGCGCGGTGGTCGCCCTCGATGGGGTCGACCTGGACCTGTATCCGGGCGAGGTACTGGCGCTCATCGGTGACAACGGCGCTGGCAAGTCCACGTTCATCAAGTGCCTCACCGGCGCGGTCATCCCCGACACCGGCACCATCAAGGTCGATGGTCAGGAGGTGCGCATCCGGCGACCGCAGGACGCGCGGGATGCGGGCATCGAGACGGTGTACCAGCAGCTCTCGCTGTCACCGGCGCTCGATATCGCCACCAACCTGTTCCTGGGCCGGGAGATCCGGCGACCCGGGTTCCGGGGCTCCGTGCTCCGGATGCTCGATGTGCCCGCCATGCGTCGCGAGGCGCGGGAGAAGGTGCAGGACCTGGGCATCACCACCCTCCAGGACATCACCCAGGCGGTCGAGACGCTGTCCGGCGGTCAGCGCCAGGCGGTCGCGGTCGCGCGGGCCGTGGCGTTCGGCAGCAAGGCGGTCATCCTCGACGAGCCGACCGCCGCGCTCGGCGTCCGCGAATCGCGCCACGTCATGGACATGGTCACCCAGCTCCGCGCCCGCGGCCTGGGGGTCATCCTCATCAGCCATGACATGCAGAACGTGTTCGAGCACGCGGATCGCATCCAGATCATGCGGCTCGGACGACGTGCCGGTGTCGTCTCGCCACGCACCCACACCATGCAGCAGACCATCGCGGTCATGACCGGTGCCGCGACGCTGGATGCGGACGGGCGCGTGGTGCCATCGGACGAGGCGCCATCCGGGGCCACCTCGTGAGTGGGACCGCTCGCCGGAAGGTGCTCCTCGATACCGACCCGGGTGTGGGCATCCCCGGCACGGATGCGGACGACCCCATCGCGCTGCTGCTGGCGCTGGCGCACCCGGCGCTGGAGCTGGTGGCGGTCACGACCACGTTCGGCAACTGCCCGCCGGACCTCGCCGCGCGCTGCGCGGGGGCCGTGCTGGCAGCGGCTGGCCGCACGGACATCCCGGTGGCGGTCGGCTCGCCCGTGCCGCTGTCCGGTGAGCTGCCACCGCTCCTCGCCACGCAGTACGCGGGGACGCGCGGTCGGCCGGGGCGCATCCCGCTGCCGGAGCTGGATGACGTGGCGGTGGACATGGACGCTGCGGATCTCATCATCCGGACCGTGCGGGCGAACCCGGGCGAGGTGACGCTCATCGCCATCGGTGGCCACACCAACCTCGCGACCGCGCTCGGGCGGGATCCGGGGATCGCGTCACTCATCGCGGCGATCGTGTTCATGGGTGGCGCGCTCGGTCTGGACGCCACGTACGGCCGCGGCAACATCACGCCCGTGGCGGAGTGCAACATCTGGAACGATCCGGAGGCGGCACGTCTCGTGTTCCGCTCCGGCATCGACCTCACGATGGTCAGCCTGGACGTGACCAACCCGGCGACGGGCCTGGTGCTGACCGACGAGATGCTGCGCGGCATCGATCCGGGGGCGTCGCGGGTAGCGCCACTGCTGCTGGACATCTGCTCGACGTATCTCGAGACACCCATGTTCGCGTGGGCCGGCCACTCCGGCTGCGTGCTCTATGACCCGCTCGCGGTGGCCATCGCGGCCGACCCGGCGGTGGGGGAGCTGCAGGCGATGGCGGTCGACGTCGAGACGCGGGGCGAGCTGACCATCGGCCAGACCGTCCCGGTGCGTGATGCGCCGCCCAACCTGCGCGCGTGTGTCGATGTCGATGGCCCGGTGGTCGTCCGCTCGATGCTCGAGACCATCCTGACCCTGTGACCGCGAGGACGCCGCGATGACCAGCCTCTCCAATCCCATCGGCGTGCACGCGCTCGTGTGGGTCGGCGACACGGCGCCCGCGTCGGTGGATCTCGCGGTCGAGCGCACCAAGTCGAGCGGCTACGACCTGCTGGAGCTGTCGCTCCACGATCTCGACCACCTCGATGTGCCGCGGGCACGCGCGGCGCTGGAGGCGGCGGGCCTCCAGGTCGCGTGCTCGCGTGGGCTCGCGTTCGATGCGGACGTGTCCAGCGACGACCTCGCGGTGGTGGAGCGCGGCGCGACGCTGCTGCGGGAATCGCTGGCGGCGACCGTGGGGCTCGGTGGTCGCATCCTCACCGGCGCCCTGTACAGCGCGCTCGGCAAGTACCCTTCGCCTGTGACCGAGCGTGGTCGACAGAACGCGATCTCCGTGCTCCGCGACCTCGCGCGCGAGGCGGGTGCACACGGGCTGCCCATCGGGCTGGAGATCTGCAATCGCTACGAGACCAACGTCGTCAACACCACGCGGGACGCGCTCCGGTTGGCCGATGCGATCGGTGAGGACAACGTGGTCATCCATCTCGATACCTATCACATGAACATCGAGGAGGAGGACCTGGTACGACCCGTGTGGGAGGCCCGCGACCGGCTGGGCTATGTCCACATCGGCGAGAACCATCGCGGCTTCCTGGGCTCGGGTCATCTCGATTTCCGGGCGTTCTTCCATGCCCTCGCGGATGTCGACTTCCGGGGGCCGATCACGTTCGAATCGTTCTCGTCCGCGGTCGTCGCACCCGGGCTCTCGGCCGACCTGGCGGTCTGGCGCGACCTGTGGGATGACGGCGAAGCGCTGGCGGGGCACGCGCGTCGGTTCCTCGCGACGCAGCTGGAGACCGCGGCGACCCGTGCCTGAGGCGGGGGTATCCGGGTCTGGCCTGACGGCTCTCGCCGAGCGCGCGCGTGCGCTCGCAGCAGAGGGACGCGCGATCCTGGGCATCGTCGGTCCGCCGGGGGCGGGGAAGTCGACGCTGGCGGAGGCGCTCGTGGCCGCGCTGGAGCCCACGGGGAGTGGTGGTCCGGCGGAGAGTGGTGGTCCGAGGGGGAGTGGCGGGTCCGCGGGGGATGGCGGCCCTGAGGGAAGTGACGGCTCCGTGGGACGTGGCGGCTCCGCAGGGAGTGGCGGTGCGGCGAGTCCGGGGCCGAGTGGCGGCTCCACGGCGAGTGACGGCCCGGCCGGCTCGTGGGTCGCGCGGGTGCCCATGGATGGCTTCCATCTCGCGGACGTGAGCCTCGAGCGACTCGGTCGTCGCGACCGCAAGGGCGCCATCGACACCTTCGATGGTCACGGCTATCTCGCGCTCCTGCGACGCCTGCGGGCCGAGACGGATCACACCGTCTACGCGCCCGGGTTCGAGCGGGACCTCGAGCAGCCGATCGCCGCAGCCATCGGTGTCGATGCCGGCGTACGACTGGTCATCACCGAGGGGAACTACCTCCTCGCGGACCAGGAGCCGTGGAGGTCCGTCCGCGCCGAGCTGGACGAGGTCTGGTACGTCGAGGTCCCCGATCCGATCCGCCGCGAGCGGCTCGTGGCGCGTCACATCGAGTTCGGCAAGTCCCCCGATATCGCGCGGGCGTGGGTCGAGCGGGTGGACGAGCCCAACGCCCGGCTGGTCGCCGCCGTGCGGGACCGGGCCGACCTGGTCATCGATCTCGATGCCCTGCACCTGGAGGTGTCCCGACCATGAGCCTGTTCCGCCGCGTCGCCTCCGGTGTCCCGTCCGGCGATGCGATCCCGTTCCGTCACGATGGCGTCACGCATCTCTACTTCCTGTCGTCGCCGGCGGGGACGACCGACTACCCCCACCGGGTGCGCACGACGTGGCAGCACGCGAGCTCGACCGACCTGGTCACCTGGACCGAGCACCCGCCCGCCGTGGGCCCCGGTGAGCGGGGTGAGGTCGATGGCGATGGCGCGTGGACCGGCTCGGTCATCGAGCGCGACGGCACCTGGTACCTGTTCTACACCGGGCACCAGGTGGGCGCGCCGAACCCGCAGACCATCTGTCTCGCGACGAGCACCGATGGCGTCTCGTTCACGAAGTACCCCGGCAACCCGCTGCTGCTGCCGCCCGCCGCGTGCGAGCCCGTCGACTGGCGCGACCCGTACGTCCTCTGGAACGAGGAGGAGGGGCGCTACTGGATGGTCATCGCGGCACGGCTGGCGACCGGACCGAAGTGGCGGCGCGGCTGTATCTGGCTCGCGACATCCGATGACCTGCTGACGTGGCAGGTGGAAGATGAGCCGTTCTACGTGCCCGGCGACACGTACTGCCCCGAGTGCCCCGAGCTGTGGCCGCTCGACGGTCGCTGGTTCTTGGTGTATTCCCGGTTCTCCGAGCAGGCCGGCACCATCGTGCGGGTCGCGGATGGGCCACGTGGCCCGTTCCGGGTGCCGTCACAGGACCAGGTCGGCGGGCGACGCTGGTACGCCGCCAAGTCCGCGCCGAGCGCGGATGGGCAGGGCCGTGACTTCTGGGGCTGGATCCACGACCGGAGCGACGAGGGACGCTGGTGTTGGGGCGGCGACTTCGCCGCGCCCCGACGGGTGACCGTGACGGCGGATGGGTCGCCACGCGTCTCGCTGCCGGAGGCCGTGCGGGCGTCGTTCTCGCGCGCGGTCGAGGGCGTCGAGGGCCGCGTGCGGCTGGAGGCCGTCGGTGGCGGCGCGGAGCGCATCGTGGCGCCGGTGGTGGACGCGTCGCCGTATCTCGCAGACTTCACGTTCCGGGTCTCGGGTGGCGCAGCGGCGGCCCCGGGCATGGCGGCGGCCCCGGGCGCAGCGGCGGTCCCGGGCGTGCCGTCATCCTTCGGCGTCCTGCTCCGGACCGATGCGGAGCTCGGCGGCTGGTACCTGACGCTCGACCGACTGCGCGGCTCGGTGCACCTGGCGCGCTGGCCCCATCCCCTCGACGACTTCTGGGCCGATCTCGTCGGTCGTGGCCAGGAGCGTCGCGAGGTGGATGGGCCGTT
>JAHBUZ010000027.1 GCA_019637815.1 Chloroflexota bacterium | reverse complement strand
TCGGCGCGCAGTTCGTGCCGCCGATGGGCCTCAAGATCGACGACGACATGGCGGCGCCCGTCCACGGCATCTTCGTGGAATGGGACCGCAACATCATCTGGCTGTTCGCCAACCACGGCATCTATGCCGTGTCCACGCCCCTCCTGGGTGAGGTCGTGACCGGGCTGACCGGGCTCAAGTAGCCGGCGAGGCCTCAGCGTGCGCTGCCCGGACCCGGTCGAGCTCCTGGAGGGCCCACCACAGGTCGCCTCGGTCGATCCGGGCCAGCCGTTCCTCCAGCGAGCCCGTTGGCTCGCCCATCTGACCGTATATGGTGCCGATCCTGGTCAGATGGACCCCGAGGTCGGTATCCCCTGCAAGGACGAGGCCGAGATCGTCCGGGTCGGCCACCTCAGCCACGGTCCGATCCCGACACTCGGCCTCGCCGCGGAACGGGACTCCTAGGCCATCCAGTACAACAGGTGTTCCTGGGCGAGCTCCAGATAGGCGAGCTCACGACCGCGTCCGCGATAGGACGCCGTGATCCGGCGGATCTGGCCTTCCGTGATCATCGGACGGTCGCCACACCAACAGGGTCGACCACGTTGAAGCGTCGGTCCCGTGAGGCATCGGACACGTCGATGCCCGGGACGAGCGTGACCAGGACGGGCGACCGGCCAAGGGTCGCGATCGCATCGGCGATGTCCCCGCGCCCGAAACGGTCGGCCAGATAGCCGGCACGAGCGGCGACGGTCGGCGATCCGATGGCCCGAAGGAGTGCCGCCACGACGTCCGGATCGGCCGCCGCGAGAGCCCGTGATAGCCAGTGGTCGCGATGCCGCAGCGCCGTCCCGAGCACGTCGGGCCAGAGGGCGACATCCACCAGGAGGCGGTCGGCAGTCGATACGGCGAGGCCGTCCAGCTGCGCGGCACCAGACAGACGGTCGGGAGCGACCCGGTGCATCCGGTAGATACGACGGAGCGCGGCCGACACCGGCTGCTCACGGGGAACCAGGATGTCATACGTCACCGGGGGTCGATCGTTGAACCCACGCAGGTAGGCGGCCCCGTCCAGCACCACCTGGACACGCGCATCGGGTCGTCGCTTGAGCAATCCGCGTAGCGGATCCAGCACATCCTCGCGGGAGAAGGGCCCTGCGGCGCGGCCTGGGATGAACTCGTACGTGCCACGGACCGGCAACGGCACGAGCCACCGATCCGCGACCAGTCGATGGATCACCTTCGAGGTCTGCGGGCTCCCAGGCTCAAGACCCGCGATCCCTTCCAGCTCCGCGAAGGTCACGACATCGGCGTTCCGCAGCTCCAGCTCCGCAACGATGTCGGCCGTACCGCGTGAGATGCGCCGTCCCGAATTCTCGGTCATCCATCTCCCCGATCTGGGAAGGATGATGCCCGATAACATGGTCCCGACGCAAGAGACAGGCAGCGCGCGCCGACCCACGGTGGATCGTCGGTGTCAGGTCCGACGATCCGGTATCCGCGGATGTGACCGATCAGGCGTGAACGACACCGACCAGCCGTCGGCGTACGCCGATGCAGCGTGCCAAGGGCTGGCTGGAGCCCTTCGAGCCGGGAGCGGCTATCGGCCGCGGCTGGCGAGGCGCCCTTCGCGGAGGTACCGGCGCAGGAGTGCCGTGATCTTGCGGTAGTGGCTCGCCAGCTGCTCCGCCGCGAGGTCCGCATCACCCTGCTGGACCGCCTCCCAGAATGCCTGGTGATGCTCCGGCGAGTGCGGCACGCGCATCCAGCGGAGCGACCGTGCGACCTCCTGCCGGAGGCGGCTGATGAGCCCCACCAGACGTGGTCGCGCGGTGACCCCGTACAGCCGCTGATAGAACCGCTCGCGAGCCGCGAGCCGGGCATCGTCGTCCTCGGCGTCCATGATCCCGCGGAACAGCACGCCCAGCTCCTCGAGGTCGGTGTCCGTGAGCAGCGGCACCGCCAGGCGGACGGCATGCGTCTCCAGCACGGTCCGCAGGTCGTAGATCTCCTCGACCTCGTCCGCGTCCAGGCTGGTGACCGTGAAGCCGCGATGGGGCTCCGAGCTCACGAGTCCCTCGTACTCCAGCACACGGAGCGCCTCGCGCACGGGGATCCGGCTGGTGTCGAACGCGGTCGCGAGCTCCTCCTGTCGCAGACGCGTGCCCGGCGGCAGGACGCCTCCCAGGATCGCGTCGCGCAGGGTCTCGAGCACCAGCTCCTGGGCGGTCTGCAACCGCGGGCGCATCTCCTCGATGAGCGCCGCCAGCCGCGCCGCGTCATAGCCGGACCCGTCGTTCATGAGCATCCAGCACACCTCCCGCCCGGCGCGCCGATCCGCGGCCATGGGCATCCGTCGGACAGGGCGCGTGAGGCTCGCCAGAGTGTAGCCGGATCATCACCCCGAAGGCGTCGACCCCGGGGTGGCCACCCCGGACGCCGAACACCCCGCGGCACGCCTCGCACGCGATTCGATGGCAACAGGACGGCCCAGATCGGATACACTCACCGGACGGTGGGACACATCGCGGACGACGTGCGGGTGACGACCTTCGGCGGTGTCTCCGCATTCCCGATCCTCGTCGCCGAACGCCTGGGCCTCGCGGACGCCCATGGCCTCGTGCTGACCACCACCCGGACGACCGATTCGACCGCGCTCCGGGACGACCTGTTGGCGGGGCGTATCGATGTGGCCCACGCCGCACCGGACAATGTGTTCGCGTGGGCCGATGCCGCGTCAGCCGGGGCCGCCCATGCGGCGACTGGCGCCCATACGGCCACTGGCGCGGATGCGGCCGCCGATGACGCGACCACGGTCGCCGCCTGGCTGGCTGGCTCGAACGGCCCGATCGCGCTCGTGGCGCGGACCGCGAGCGCGATCGCGGAGCTGCGGGGTGCCCGGATCGGTGTCGACGCGCCCACCAGCGGCTTCGCCCCGATCCTGCTCCGACTGCTGGCGACCGCTGACCTGACGGAGGCGGATGTCGAGCTGGTGGCGCTGGGCGCGACGCGCGGCCGGTTCACGGCACTCACGGACGGACGTATCGACGCCTCGATGCTTACGCTCCCATGGTCCGCGCTGGCCACCAGGGACGGTCGCCGCGTCCTGGCGGACCACGCCCTGGTCGCACCCGGTCTGCTGACGTCCGCCGCCATCGTGCGGCGGGACCGGCTCGCCGCCTGCGGGCCGGTCCTGGAGCGATACCGGGAGATGCTCATGGAGGCCCTCGCGTGGCTCCGCGACCCCGCGTCCCGGGAGACGGCCGCCGACTGGCTCGCGGACGACCTGGACCTAGAGCGACACACCGCCCTAGACATCCTCGACGCGCTGGCCGACCCATCGACCGGCTGGCCATCGTCCGTGGATCTCGACCGACGGGCGTTGGACGCAGCGCACGCGCTGCGCGCCTCGATCGGCCGGGCTCCCGCACGCCCCGCGGCCGCGTACCTGGTCGTGCGATGACCATCCCCGACATCGACCGCGGCCCGTGGACGGACGATGCGTATCCCCGTCCGACCGCCGGTGAGCTGACCCGTCGGTGGGACGTGCTGCGGAGCCTCGCGCGCGACGCGGGCGCGCGAGGGATCGTCGTGGCGGGGAGCGGCGCCGGGACCGCCGAGATCCAGCACCTCACGAACGTGGCGGTCCGCTGGGAATCGCTGCTCGTGGCGAGCACGGACCCGGCCGTCCCGCCTCGACTCCTGCTCCAGCTGGACAACCATGCAGCGGGCGCCGGGGACTGGGCGATGGTCCCCATCGCGATCACCGGCCCCGGGCTCGCGAGTGCCGCCATCGCGTGGCTCACCGAGCACATCGGTGCGGCGGACACGGTGGCGCTCCTGGGACCCATCACGGAGCGCACGGCCGGTCCGCTCCGGAGCGCGCTGGCGGGCCACCCCATCGTGGATCTCGGCCCGGTGTTCCAGCGATCCCGGCTGGTCAAGGGCATCGAGGAGCTGTCGTGGGTCGCCTGGGCAGCGGACGCCTGCGACCGGGCCATCGATGCCTTCCGTGCCGAGGCACAGCCGGGCATGCGTGAGGACGAGCTGGCGGCCCTCCTGGCCGCGCATGTGGTCCGTCTCGGTGCGCAGCCCGGCATCTGCTTCATGGCTACCGCGCCGGCCGGAGGTGGTGAAGCGGTCGTGCCGCGGCAGGTCCCCGGTCGGCGCCGCACGGCACCCGGCGACACCCTCACGTTCGAGCTGTCCGCGGGGATGTGCGGCGTCACCACCCAGGTGCTGCGGACCCTCACGCTCGGAGGCGAGCCGGGACCGGAGACTCGGCACGTCCATGCCGTCGCCGATGCGACGTTCGCGGCGTTGCTCGACGCGGTCCGGCCGGGTGTCACTCCGGCTCGCCTCGAGACGATCGGCGGAGCCATCATCGAAGGTGCCGGGATGACCATCGTGGATGACCTGGTCCACGGGTATGGCGGCGGCTACCTGCCGCCCGTGCTCCGGACACCGGGCACGCGACGCAGTCCACCACCGGACCTGCCGCTCGTGCCGGGCATGCTGCTCGTGCTCCAGCCGAACGTGGTCAGCGCCGACCGACGCGTCGGTGTCCAGACCGGCGAGCTGATCGCGGTCACCGACGACGGCGCCCGGATGTTCCACGCCACGCCCCGCGGTCTGCTGGCCGCTCCCACCACATGACCCGGAGGTGACGATGCCCGCCGACCCCATGACCCACCCCGGCTCAGACGGCTGGGACGCCGACATCCACCCGTTCCCCGCTGGCTGGCCTGCCCCGACCCGCCGGATGTCCGAGCAGCGCTGGCTGGTCGACGCGGTCATCCGCCAGGTGGGCGTGGACTGGGACCAGGGTCGGACGCGCTACATCGGCAATGCCGGCGGTGTCGATGCGGAGATCGACTTCGGGCAGGCCCGGGAGCGGATCACCAAGCTCGCGGACGTCGAGCGGGTGTTCGCGACGCTGGGCGCCCGCCGGGAGCGACTCGCAGAGGCCGCCATCGCGGCGGGTCATGACGTGACCGCCCGCAAGCACGCGTTCATCGCCTCGCTCCTGTGGGGCGCCGCGGAATGGACCTTCTTCGCATCACCGGAGCAGGTGCGCCGCGCGGAGGTCGCGAACCAGCACAAGCGGCGCTGCCACGACCTGTGGATGGAGCGCGCACCACACCCCGTGCGACGCATCCGCGTGCCCTATGGTCGGGGCTCGCTGTCGGGCATCCTCCATCTCCCGCCGAACGCGGACGGACCGGTGCCATGCGTGCTCCACGTGGGTGGCATGGACAGCTTCAAGGAGCACGCGGTCCTGATGTCCGGTGACCGCTACCTCGACCGGGGCATCGCGCGGTTCCTGGTGGACCTGCCGGGCCAGGGCGAGGCGGTCCTCGATGGCGCCTTCATCGGTCGGACCAACATGGTCGAGGCCGGGCTCGCGTCGCTCGAGGTGCTCCGGCAGCAGCCCGACATCGATGCGAGCCGGCTCGGGCTGACGGGCGTCAGCTTCGGCTCCTGGTGGGCGACCCAGATCGCGGCGCACGCACCGGACCTTGCCGGGACCGCGGTGTGGGCGGTGGTCCACGAGGCCGGGCTGGAGCACATCTTCGAGCAGGTGTCGCCGACCTTCAAGGCACGCTTCATGGCCATGGCGGGCTATGTCGACGAGGACGCCTTCGATGCGTTCGCGCGCCGCTGGCGTCTGGACGACGAGGCCACCCGGGTGACCCACCCGTATCTCGTGCTCGCGGGCGAGGACGATGAGCTGAGTCCCATCGAGCACACCTATCGACTGCTCGACCGGGTGCCGGGTCCCCGGGAGCTGGTCGTGTATCGCGGTGAGCGCCACTCCATCGGGGGTGGCCCGGCGGCACGTCTCGGCCCCAACGCGATGGACCTCGCCGCGGACTGGTTCGCGGACCGCTTCGCAGGCCGCCCGACCGAGGAGCGCGTCACCGTGGTGGACGTCACCGGGCAGACCGCCACCGAGCCCCTCGAGCCGTGGCTCGCCAGCGCCATCGCCCGGATGGACCCCGCGCTCGACGATCTGCACGTCGGGGCCAACAGCGCGCAGGAGCCGACCCGTGGCTGAGACCTGGAACATCCGACGCATCGGCTGGTCCGACCTGGGCGGGCCGGGTGACGGCATGCATGTCCAGCTCCACGACGGCTACGCGTTCGTGGGGCACATGGGCGAGTCCGGCACCAGCATCCTCGACGTGCGCGACCCGAGCGTGCCCCGTCTCGTGGCGCGTATCCCCGCGGCACCCAACACGCATGCCCACAAGACCCAGGTCCAGGGTGACATCCTGCTCACGAACCGGGAGATCATCCCGCGTCGCACGGGTGCCCATGAGGCGGGGCTCGTCATCCACGACATCAGCGACCCCATCCATCCGCGGGAGATCACCCGCTGGGAGGTGGCCGGCAAGGGGGTCCACCGGATGACCTGGTGGGAGGGCCCCCTTGCGTACGTGACCGCGAGCGACGCCGGCTTCATCGACCAGATCCTGGTCATCCTCGACCTGTCGGACCCCGCCCGCCCCCGCGAGGTCGGTCGGTGGTGGTACCCCGGCCAGCGTGAGGACGAGGCCCGCGACTTCGACGAGACGTGGCGCGTCCGGCTCCACCATGCCATCGTGCGCGACGGCCTCGCCTACTGCGGCTGGTGGGACAAGGGCGCCGTCATCCTCGACGTCCGCGATCCCTCGGCGATCGCGATGGTCGGCCAGCTGGACCTGGGCCATGACGCGGCACGTGCCACGCACACGCTGTGCCCGCTGCCGGGTCGGGACGTCGCGGTGACCACCGAGGAGCGCATCGCGGAAGGCTGCGTGGGCGTCGCACCGAACGCCCGGCTGGTGGACATCAGCGATCCCGGAGCGCCGCGCGTCATCAGCGACCTGCCGGTCCCCGAGGGGGACCACTGCACGCGCGGCGGTCGTTTCGGCCCCCACAACGTGCATGAGCCCAAGCCCGGCTCGCTCATCGACGGCGACACCATCTACCTGACCTACTTCAACGGCGGCCTGCGGGTGCTCGACGTCTCCGATGCGGCGCACCCCGTGGAGATCGCGTGGTACGTGCCGGATGCGCCACCCGGGCAGGTCTCGTGCCAGCTCAACGATGTCACGGTGGGCGCAGACGGGCTCATCTGGGTGACCGACCGTCTGTCCGGCGGGCTGCACATCCTGGAGCTGACCGCCGGTGCCGACGCGGCTCGTCGCGCCGCCCGGGGCGGGAGGGCCGCATGATGCCGTCCGGGCTGCCGCAGCGCGGCCGGCTGCTGATCCGGGGTGGCCACGTCCTGAGCATGGACCCCGCCATCGGCGAGCTGCCGACTGGCGACGTACTGATCGACGACGGAGCCATCATCGAGGTGGCGGCGGACCTGTCCGCGCGCGCCGGCGACGCGGCGATCATCGATGCGGCCCGGATGGTCGTGATGCCCGGCATGGTGGGTGCCCACGAGCATCCCTGGGCCGCCCTCTTCCGGGGCATCATGGGCGACCACGACGGTCGGGACAGCTGGTCGGTCAAGGAACAGCTCGCGCCTCACATGGACCAGGCCGCCACGGAAGCGAGCGTGCTGCTCGCCTGCGCGGAGTCGATCCATGCGGGCGTCACCACGATCGTCGACTTCGCGCACGACTGGATGACCCCGGACGAGCCCGAGGCACACCTCCGGGCGCTCGTCGCGAGCGGCATCCGGGCGCGGTTCGCACCCGGGGCGCCGTCGACCAAATGGGGACTCTCGCTCGACCAGATGGCGGCCATCATGGCGCGCGTCGGTCTGCCGGTCGACCAGCCCATGGACCTCGGTGTCCTCGCGGACATCCAGCGCTCCTGGTTCGCGGGTGACCGGGTCGACGGACGGATCCGGCTCGGCGTGTCGGTGCGTGGTCCGGCACGCTCCACGATGGACGTGGTCCGGGCCGAGTTCGAGGGCGCCCGGTCGCTCGGGCTGCCCATCTCGATGCACTGTGCCGGTACTCGTGCGGAGGTCGCGCGAATCCATCAGCTGACCGTGCTGGACGAAGCCGGGCTGCTGGGACCGGACCTGGCGCTGGCCCATGGCATGCAGCTGACCGACCACGAGATCGAGCGCATGGGCGAGACCGGCGTGACGCTCGCGGTGACCCCCATGAGCGAGCTCCACCGGGAGCTGGGTCAGGCGCGTCTCACGGAGCTCCGGGCAGCGGGGGTCGTGGTCGGGCTCGGCTTCGACAATCCCGCGTACGCTGCGTCGATGGACATGTTCGCGCAGATGCGGCTGATGCTGGGTCTCGAACGCGCCCGCATCGGCTCGGAGGATGCGCTGGGCGTGTCCGATGTGCTGCACATGGCCACCATCGACGGTGTCCGGACGGCCGGCCTGGACGACATCTGCGGCTCACTGGCGCCGGGCAAGCGCGCCGACCTGGTGCTGGTCCGACGGGACGACCTCAACATGGCACCCATCGGCCTTGCCGCGGAGCTCGTGGTGTATGCCGCCCAGCCCGCCAACATCGACACGGTCCTGGTAGACGGGCGGGTGCTCAAGCGGGATGGCCACCTCACGCATCTGGATCCACGCAGCGTGCTGGAGGCCGCGACCGATGCGCTGCGGCGGACGTGCAGCGCGGCCGGCCTGGACCGGATGCTGGTGGGGTGAGGACGTCGTGAAGCCGGCGCCGTTCCGATACCTCCGACCGACCAGCCTCGACGAGGCGCTCGACGCCCTCGCGACCCTCGGCGACGAGGCGAAGCCCATCGCGGGAGGCCAGAGCCTGGTGCCGATGCTCAACTTCCGGCTGGCACGCCCGGGTGTGCTCATCGACCTCGGGCGCATCCCGGCGCTCACGGGCGTCCACCGGACCGATGGCTCGTTGCGCATCGGTGCGATGACCCGGCAACGGGTCCTCGAGCTGGACCAGGACATCGCGGACCGGCTGCCCGTGCTGCGCGCGGCCTTGCGACACGTCGGCCACGTCCAGATCCGCACGCGGGGCACGATCGGTGGATCGCTCGCGCATGCGGATGCCGCGGCCGAGCTGCCGGCACTCGCGCTGGCCCTCGATGCGACCGTGGAGGTGGCGAGCGTGGCGGGCACCCGGACCGTGGCGGCTGCCGACCTGTTCCTGGGTCCCTGGACCACGTGTCTCGCGCCCGATGAGCTGCTGACACGCGTGGACGTCCCGCTGGCCTGGCAACGTGCGGCGATCGTGGAGCTGGCCAGGCGACACGGGGACTTCGCGCTGGCCGGCGTGGTCGGGGCCCGTCGTCCCGCCACGACCGACGACGCGGGCATCCGACTCGTGGGCTTCGGGGTCGGCTGGACGCCGGTCCGGCTGACCGAGGCGGAGGCAGCCCTCGCGGCCGGAGGTTCGGCGGAGGTCGTGGCCGATGCCGCTGCCGCGGGGATCGACCCGATCGACGACATCCACGCCGATGCCGCCTGGCGGCGCGACGGTCTCCGGGCGCTGGTGACCCGGATAGCGGACCAGCTGGGGGTGGCCGCGTGAACGACCTCGAGCCGGTGGATGCGCTCGACATCGAGCTGCGGGTCAATGGATCCGCCGTGCGTCGACGCGTGCCGGTCCGGCGACTCCTCTCGGACCTGCTCCGGGACGACCTGTCGCTGACCGGGACGCACGTGGGCTGCGAGCACGGCGTCTGCGGGGCATGCACGGTCCTGCTGGACGGTCAGCCGATCCGGTCGTGCCTCCAGCTCGCGGTGACCGCGGACGGCTGTGAGGTCACCACCGTGGAGGGCATCACGCCCGCCGACGGCAGCCTCTCGCCACTCCAGGCGGCGTTCCGCGACGCGCACGGCCTCCAGTGCGGCTTCTGCACCCCCGGCTTCCTGATGACCCTGGTGGCGGCCGACCCGGCGGAGCACCCGACCGACGGATCGATCGATGCGCTGCTGTCCGGCAACCTCTGCCGCTGCACCGGCTACCAGAACATCCGGACGGCGGTGCGGCGAGCGTGGGGCCGGGACGATGAGGGCAACGCCTCCGCGGGAAGTGACACGCCCTTGGGGAGCGGCACGTCCTCGGGGAGTGGCGCGTCGTGAGCGGCGGTGCCGCCACCGCCGGGCTGGTCGCAGACCCTCGACCACGCCGCGAGGACCCGCGGCTGCTCACCGGTCAGGGCAGCTATGTCGCGGATGTCCGGCTGCCGGGCATGCTCGAGGCCGCGTTCGTGCGCAGCCCCCTGGCTCATGCCCGGATCCGGGCCGTCGACACGGACGCGGCCCGCGCCGCACCCGGCGTCATCGCGGTCCTCACCGGCGCCGATCTCTCGGACGTGGAGCCCTTCCCGGACCTGCGGGAACGCACCCGACCCGTGCGCCAGCGAGCGCTGTGCATCGACCGGGTGCGCTATGTGGGGGCGCCGCTCGCGGTCGTCGTGGCCGAGGACCGCTATCTCGCCGAGGATGCCGCGGAGCTGGTGGACGCGGACCTCGAGGAGCTCCCCGTCGTCGCGGACATGGACGCTGCGCTCGCCCCGGGCGCACCACTGCTGTACGACGACTGGCCGGACGACCGGATCGTGGCGACCGCTCCGGTGGACCCCGAGCTCGATGCGATCTTCGAGACGCATCAGGTGGTCCGGGGAACGTACCGGATGCAGCGTCACACGGCGATGCCCATGGAGACCCGCGGCGTGGTCGCCACCGTGGAGCGAGGGCGGCTGCTGGTCTGGACCTCCACCCAGGTGCCGCACGTCGTGCGCACCGTGATCGCGCGCACCCTGGGCCTGCCCGAGCATCGCATCCGGGTGGTGGCAGGCGACGTGGGCGGCGGTTTCGGCAGCAAGCTCCACGTCTACCCGGAGGAGGTCGTCATCCCGGCACTCGCGTGGCGGCTGCGCCGGCCGGTGCGCTGGATCGAGGACCGACGGGAGCACTTCCTGGCCTCGAGCCACGCCCGGCATCAACGGCACGACCTGGAGGCCGCCGTGGACGAGCGCGGCGACATCGTGGCGGTCCGGGGCGACCTGGTGTGCGACGTGGGCTCCGGGGAGATCCTGCCGCCCGGGGTGGCGCCCGCGTTCGTGTCCGCCGGCAGCATCACCGGCCCGTACCGCTTCCCGCGGTCCCAGGCACGCCTCACCTGTGTCGTCACCAACAAGACCCCCTCCGGCGCGTATCGCGGCTTCGGGACACCCGAGATCGTGTTCGCACTGGAACGCCTCCTCGAGCGCGTCGCGCGTGAGACCGGCCAGGATCCCGTCGAGCTGCGTCGTCGCCACCTCATCCGGCCCGAGGATCTGCCCTACGAGACGCCCAACGGACGGCGGATCGATTCCGGGAGCCATCTCGAGGCGTTCGAGCGGGCGGTCGCCTGGGCAGAGACGACCCGCGAGCGGCTGGCGCCAACGGCGCGTGGCTCCATCGGCGTGGGCTATGCCAACTACATCGAGGGCGTGTCCCCCAACTACCACGCGACGAGCGGCCTGTGGGCGCAGCAGGAGACGAGCACCCTGCGCATCGAGCCGGACGGCACCGTCGTGGTGGCGAGCGGGCTCGGACCCATGGGCCAGGGCACCGAGACGATGCTCGCCACCCTCGCGTCCCAGCTGCTCGGCGTGCCTCATGACCAGGTGGAGGTGCGGCTCGGTGACACCGACCTCTCGCCGTATGGTCTCGGCTCGTTCGGCAGCCGCTCCACGGTCGTCGCGGCAGGTGCCGTGCAGCTCGCTGCGGGGCGCCTGCTCGACAAGGTGCGCACCATCGCGGGCCATCTGCTGGAGGCGAGCGCGACCGACATCGAGCTGGTCGATGGCCGGGCGAGGGTCGTCGGCAGCCCGGACCGGTCGGTCGGCCTGGCCGAGGTCGCCCATCTCGCCTACTTCCGGACGTTCGACCTGCCACCCGGGACCGAGCCGGGTCTCGAGGCGACTGGGGCGTACGAGCAGCCCGGGGTCGATCATCGTCCGAACGCCCAGGGCAAGCTGAACATCTGTCTCACCTACGCCAACTCGACCCATGCCTGCGTGGTGGACGTGGACCGCGCCACGGGTGTCGTGCGGCTGCTCGCACACCTCGCCGTCCACGACGCAGGCCTGCTGCTCAACCCACAGGTGGTGGACGGCCAGATCATGGGTGGCGTCGCCCAGGGCATCGGCGGGGCGCTGTACGAGCAGCTCCTCCACGACGCTGACGGCCAGCCACTCGTCACGAGCTTCATGGACTACCTCGTGCCCGGTGCGCCGGAGGTGCCCGAGCTGACCATCGACCATCTCTCCACCCCCTCGACGACGACCCCGTTCGGGCTCAAGGGCGCGGGCGAGGCCGGTGCCACGGGCGTCCCGGCGGCGATCGCGAACGCGGTGTGTGATGCGCTCCGGGAC
Source organism: Chloroflexota bacterium (assembly GCA_019637815.1). Classification (GTDB taxonomy): domain Bacteria; phylum Chloroflexota; class Limnocylindria; order Limnocylindrales; family CSP1-4; genus JAFMJV01. The sequence goes on along the minus strand of JAHBUZ010000027.1, from coordinate 41,281 downwards.
ACGGGCATCGACATCACCCAGACCCCCATCACCCCATCCTCGATCCGCGCGGCGCTGCGTGCGACGCCGGACCCCACGACGACCGAAGGGAGCTGACATGGCACGCCTCGAGCTCGGTGTGTTCCTGGACCTGGCCACGGAGTCCAGGACCCTCGGCGAGCACATGACGACCTGGCAGCCGCTCCTCGAGCGCGCCGAGGCGCTCGGCTTCACGTCGGTGTGGGCGGGTGAGAGCTATCCCCGCGGAGGTGGCGGCTTCCAGCACGCACCGGACCCGTTGCTGGTGCTCGCGGCGCTGTCACGCGTGACCAGGATGCGCCTCGGCACCGGGGTGCTGCTGCTGCCGGTCTGGGACACCCTCAAGCTCGCCTACGACACCATCGTGCTCGACCAGCTCTCGGACGGACGGCTCGAGCTGGGGGTCGGCCTCGGCGCGGCACCCACCTGGAAGCAGTTCGGCGTGGACCCGGCCACGATCGGCGCCCGGGTGGATGAACAGATCGTGGCACTCCGGGCACTGTGGGCGGGCGAGGCATCGTTCAGCGGCGCCTATGTATCGTTCGACGGAGCGATCGGGCCGCGGCCGGTGCAGCCGGGCGGACCGCCCATCTGGGTGGGCGGCAAGATCGGCCGATCCGCGCGACGTGCCGCGGAGCTGGGCGATGGCTATCTCGCCGGGACGCACTTCGGGCTCGGCCTCGTGCGCACGCAGGTGGAGCGATACCGGGCAGCGCTCGCGACGGGCGGCCGTGGGCCGGGTCGTGTCGCCGTCAACCGCATCGTGGTCCTCGCGGACGACGCCGAGCAGGCATGGGCGGAGGGCGGGCCGTCCATCGAGCGGCTGCTGCGCATGTACGCGAAGCTGAAGATGTTCAAGGGCGCGGACGAGCTGGCGGCCGCACCCGCCGGTGACATGGACGCGGTCCGGCAGGCGGCCGCCGGGATGTGCCTCGTGGGCACGCCGGAGAGCGTCGCGGCCGAGCTGGGCGCCTACCTCGAGCTGGGCATCGACCAGATCCAGCTGCGACCTGCGCCGGGGGGCATGCCCGCGGCGGTCGCGGCGCGCACGCTCGAGCTGGCCGGGAGCCGGTTGCTGCCGCTCCTCGAGGGCTGACCGCCGGACGGACGCCCTTGGCGCCCAGACGGACGTTCCCGGGCGCCGGGGCGGCGTCTGCCGTGGATTCAGCCGCCCCGCAGGCCCTTCCTGAGCCGGTCCGTCATGGCGCCCATGAGCAGCGAGGCGGCACCGACATCGGCGGCCGTGATGGCAGCGGCCTCCGCCGGGCTGGCAGCGGCCAGTCGAGCACCGAGACACCGAGCGAACTCGCCCAGGAGCCGCTTCGAGACCTCCTCGATGAGCCCGGTCCGCCCGAACTGGGCGGCGGGACCGGCCAGGGTGAGGTCGGTCTCCATGGTCACCCGGGTGCGCGGGGCCCGGACATCGGTGGTGGTCGTGTCGGGCGACTCGGTGGCTGCCGCATCGGGGTCGACCGCCAGGACGGCTGCCGGCTCGCCAGACGCGCCTTCGGCCGGGGGTCCCGCGTCCGCGGTCGCGGCATCGGTGACGGAGTAGCTGACCGCGACCGACCCCCGGCTGCCGCCCTTCCGGTCCGCGCCCTTGCCCTCGATCGTGCCGGTGCGGCTGGCCGGGTCGACCCGCACGGTCGCCTCGCCATCGAACGAGAACGACATGGGCCCGAGCTTGACCGTGACCCGGCCCGCGTATCGATCGTCACCGAGCGCCTCGGTGAGCTGCGCGCCGGGCAGGCAGGGCACCACGCTCGGGATGTCCAGGAACGCCGCCCACACCGCCTCGACGGGCGCCGCCACCTCGAACGACTGCTGGATGCGCATCGCGCCGCCTCCCTCATCATCGCGGGATCACCCGGATCGCCGACCGTCAGGCCCGGGACGATGGATACATCTTGACCGATGTTGGATACACTCGGCGGTGAACAGGATACAGAGCCCGGATCCTGCCGGGCGAGCTGCCAGGGAGACCTCCATGACCGTGCGCTTCGCCGTCCGACTCCCCCACTCGTGGTGCATCGCGAACCGGGACGCCCTGCTCGAGGTCGCCGACCTCGCGGACGAGCTGGACATGGACATCTCGGTGCAGGACCACCTGCTCTCCGATTCGTCGGTGAGCCCGTGCGGCCATGCGCATTCGTCGAACGGTGACGACCGGACCGTCTACGAGGGGCACACCACGCTCGCCTTCCTCGCCGGACGCACCGAGCGTGCCCGGCTCATCGCGGGGGTCTACGTGCTGCCGTACCGCCAGCCCGTGTGGCTGGCCAAGGAGACCTCCTCGCTCGATGCCCTCTCCAACGGCCGCCTGGTCGTGGGTGTCGGCGTGGGCGCGCTCCGCGGTCGGCAGGAGGACAAGGGTCAGAACCTCCAGGCCCATGGGTCGATCGCGGTCCGGGAGTTCGACACCTTCGCCATCCACGGCAACCGGGGCCGCATGATGGACGAGTACATCCGGGTGCTGGACGCGCTGTGGACGCAGGAGTCGGCCTCGTTCGAGGGCGAGTTCGTCACGTTCCATGACATCGACATCTACCCCAAGCCGGTGTCCACGCCACGACCCCCCATCTGGATCGGTGGTCGATCCGAGCCCGCCATCAGCCGGGCCGCACGGCTCGCGGAGGCGTGGTATCCGAGCCAGGCGTCCGTCGAGGTGTTCGAGGCCGGCGCACCGGAGCTCGCGCGCATCGCGGCGGAGCATGGACGCCCGACCCCGACCATGGCGACCAACCTGTTCGCGTCCGTCCAGGCGGACGGCGAGGCGGCCCGGACCGCGATGCGCGACTCGCTCGGTCATCGCTTCCAGGGGGATGGACCGTTGTTCGCGGCGACCATCACCGGCACCCCGGACGAGGCACGTGCCCATGTCCAGCGGTACGTGGATGTGGGCGTGACCACGTTCGACCTCAAGTTCCTGCCGCTCACCCTGGAGCAGACCCTCGCCCAGATGCGTCTCGTCGCGGCCGAGGTGGCGCCGGGGATCACGCCGCGCGGCTGAGCCCCGGGCTGGTCAGGCCGGCGCGGCGCGCCGGTCCGCCGCACGTGACCGTCGGAGCGCGACGGCACCTGCGGCCATGACGCAGGCGAGCACAGCGGACGCGAAGAGCATCGCACCGGGCACGCCGGCGATGCTCGCCACCACCCCCGCGAGGATGGCGCCGAACGGGCTGAAGCCCTGGAACACGGTCGTGTAGAGGCCCATCACCCGTCCCCGCATCGCGTCGGGTGCCGCCTGCTGGACCGCGATCAACGCATTCTGGACGAGCGCGATCTGGGCGATCCCGAGGACGATCGCGAGGGCGAAGGCGAGCGCCACGACGTGCACCAGCGCCATCGCGCCGAGCACGGCAGCCATGCCCAGGCCGCCGGCCACCAGCCAGGGCCGTCGATCGCCGTGCGCGAACCATGCGATGAAGTAGGCGGCGATGACGGCGCCCAGGCCCCACAGGGAGATGAGCGCGCCATAGCCGTCCGCCTCCAGGCCGAGCGCCTCGGTGGCGTACAGCGGCGCGAGCGTCTGGAACGTCTGGATGCCCAGGATGCCGCCTGCCGTGACGAACACCAGCGCCCATCGGATGAGCGGATCCCGGAATGCATAGGCGGCGCCCTCGCGGAGTGCGGTCAGCACCCGGACCGTGGTGGCCGGGCGCGGCCGACGGTGCCACGGTCGTCGCTCGATGACCAGGATGGTCCACCCGACGATGACCGCGGTCACGGCAGCGAACGCGAAGGTCGCAGCGATCCCCACGCTCGCGATGAGCAGGCCCGCGAGCGCGGGGCCGATGAACCGCGCCGTGTTCCAGGCCGTGGAGTGGAGCGCCACCGCGTTCGTGGCGAGGTCGGACGGCACCAGCTCCGTGAGATACGTCTGGCGGACCGGCAGCTCGAGCGCCGTGATGATGCCCAGCGACAGCGCACCCAGCATCAGCAGCGGGATCGTCATGCCGTCGGCGAGCGTGACGAGGCACAGTCCACCCGCGACCACGGCCGAGAGGATCTGGCACACGACCAGGACCCGGGGACGGTGCAGCCGGTCCGCGACCACGCCACCGAGGGGTGCCACGAACAACGTGGGCAGGGTCTGGAGCGCGGTCACGATGCCCAGCTCCACGGGTCCGGCGCCGAGCTGGAGGGCGTACCAGGGGATGGCCACGAACAGCAGCCACACGACGGCACCACGGCCGAGCATGCCCCCGAAATACCAGCGATAGCCGCGATGGCGAAGGGCCGGGAACCCGCGACCCGACCGCTCACGCGCCGGTGCGGGAGGGGTCGTCGATGGACCGGGGTGCGAGGGCGATCCCGGGGTGGACGGTGTCGATCCGTGGGCGCCCGGTGCGGGTCCCGGCGTCGACGCGTCGCTTGCCTCGGGCGGCTCGTCCCGATCCGCGTCGCCCGACCTCCGTTCGGTATCCATATCGCGGAGTATTGTCTCCGTTGTGGGCCCATGGTGGTGGCCCGGTCGGAACCCCACACCAGGGAGGGTGCGCCATGTCCTTCGATGTCCTCGACTACGACCCACCCCGTCGCTGGGCGGCCGCGTCGGTCGCCGGTGGCTTCGTGTTCCTCGCGGGTGAGACGGGCACCGACCCGGTGACCATGGAACCCGTCGCCGGCGGCATCGAGGAGCAGGTCGCGCAGACGATGCGCAACATCGAGGCGACGCTCGCCCGCCTGGGCCTGGGCATGGACGCCATCGTGCGCCTCACGATGTACCTCACGGACATGGAGGACCTGCCGAAGGCCAGCGCCGCGCGACGGCAGCACCTGCCGCGCACGCTCCCCTCCACTGCCGTCCAGGTATGTGCGCTCGCCCATCCGGACCTCCTGGTCGAGATCGACGCGATCGCGGTGGCCCGTCCGGGTACACCCGGCGCGGCCTGACCGGCGGGTCGGGATGCGGCCGACGGGTGTTCCCATCGGCACGGACAACGAATACACTTCGACCGGACGTGTGGACGATCTGGCCACGGATGACAACCGACGGACCACACCTGGAGCACGGAGAAGCTCGATGCGATCCCTCACTCGACGCCAGGCAGCCGCGCCAGCGGTCATGGCAGGCGTCCTCGCACTGGCGGCCACGCCCGTGCTCGCCCAGGATGACCCGGCCGATCCCTTCGGCCCCGCCGAGAAGACGGCCCTGACCATCGCCATCCCGTTCCCGGACATCGTCATGTTCGGGCGCTACTTCATCGCGGACGCCGAGGGCTACTTCGCGGACGAGGGCATCACGGTCGATGTCGTCACCGCGGACAGCACGGTGGCAGCGGTCGTCTCGGGCAGCGCCGACATCGGCGTCGAGAGCGCGGGCGCGGTCCTCCTGGCCGCGAACGAGGAGCTGCCGGTGCGCGTCATCGGCAGCCACTCCTGCCGCCAGTCGTTCAACTTCGCGGTCCAGCCGGACATCACGTCCGCCGCCGATCTCGCGGGCAAGGACATCGTGCTCGCGGGCACCGCCGGTGATCCCGCCCAGTTCGAGCGCGAGAAGGTCCTCGCGGAGTCGGGCTGGGACGTCTCGGACGTGGGTGCCAACGTGGTCTACCCAGGTCCCGACTCGGCGACCTGGCGCCAGTTCTTCCTGGCAGGCAGCGTCGCCCTGATGCCCTTCTACGAGGATGACCGCCTGGCGCTCGAGGAGTACGGAGCGAGCTTCCCGATCTCCGAGGTCAAGGCGTGGCCGAACGATTCCTACATCGCCTCGGTCGACTGGCTGGCCCAGAACCCGAACACGGCGGGTCGCTTCCTGCGTGCGGTGATGCGCGCCACCCAGTTCCTCCAGGCACCCGCTCTCGGCGAGCTGCCCGCGAACAAGGACCGGGTGCTGGAGATCTACCGTGCGAACGGGGAGGACGTGACGGCCCAGGAGCAGAACCCGGGCGTCTACTCGCTCCAGGCGTACAACTACTGCGACAACCTGTACTACGGCCAGGGCGCGTTCGACACGACCGTCGCCAACCAGCAGCTGGATGTGGCGGTCACCTTCGAGGGCTCGTCCGACCTCGGTCCGCTCCTCGCGGCCCAGGCATCGCTCGGCCTGCCGAACGACCCGCCGGCGGAGATCGCCTGGCCCGGCAACTGACCCGGGACACACCACCCATCCCAGCGGGTCGCCCGTCGGCCGGATCCCCGGACCGGCGGTCGATCCGCGGACGCGCCACCATCACGGGGGTCGCCGGTCGCCCGGCGGCCCCCGTCGGTTCGCTCGACACAGGAGCACGATGTCCTCGTCGATCCAGATCCAGGATGTGACCGTCGCCTATCCACAGGCGCGGTCGGACCGTCGGCTCATCGCGCTCTGGAAGGTCAGCCTGGACATCCAGGAGGGTGAGTTCATCACCGTGGTCGGACCGTCCGGCTGCGGCAAGACCACGCTCCTCAACTGCATCGCCGGTCTCGTCAGCCCCGTGGAGGGCCAGGTCCTCGTGGACGGCGAGCGGGTGACGGGGCCCGGGCCCGATCGGGCGGTCGTGTTCCAGGACTACGCGCTGCTCCCCTGGCGGACCGTCTGGGACAACGTCCGGTTCGCCCTCGAGGGTGGCGCGGGCCGGACCATCACCGATCGCGACGAGCGCATCGGGGCGACCATCCGACTCGTGGGCCTGGCGGGCTTCGAGCGGGCCTATCCGCGCGAGCTGTCCGGCGGCATGCGCCAGCGGGTGGGTCTCGCCCGCGCGCTCGTGGCCGATCCACGGGTGCTGCTCATGGACGAGCCGTTCGCGGCCGTGGACGCGATGACCCGCGAGGTCATGCAGGGCGAGCTGGAACGGATCGTGGCCGAGACCGGCAAGACCGCGCTGCTCATCACGCACAGCATCGACGAGGCCGTCCAGCTGGGCGATCGCGTCATCGTCGCCACCACCCGGCCCGGGCGCATCAAGGCGATCCTGCCCATCGACCTGCGGCGGCCCCGCTGGGAGTACGACGTCAAGGCGGAGCCCGCCTATATCGAGGCGCGGGAGCGGATCTGGGAGCTGCTCCAGGACGAGGCCGCCGAGCACGCCCGCGGCACCAGCGGCTGACCGGACCGGGACGCGCCGCGTCCCCGAGGAGCGAGAGCGCGCTCGATCGCTCCGGGCGCTCCCACCGTCCCCGCGGGGACCATCACGCCCTCAGCGTGCCCAGGGTGCCACGCGTCGCTGGACGAGCGTGGTGATGACCAGGCCCAGGTTGGCGATGACGATCATGACCACGACGATGGCCAGGGCCTCGTCCATCCGGAACTCCTGCGCCGCCCGCTTCAGCAGGTAGCCGACACCCGTGTTGCCTCCGATGAACTCGCCGAGCATGGCGCCGATGAAGCCGAGCGCGACCGCGCGCCGGATGCCGACCAGGATGAAGGGCAGCGTGGCGGGCAGGATGATGGTGCGCAGGAGACGGGCACCCCGCGTCCCGAACACGCGTGCCGCCCGCACCAGCGACGGATCCACGGTGCGCACCCCCTCGATGGTGTTGAGGCAGATCGGGAACACGCCCAGGAGGAACACCAGGAACACCTTGGACGGAGGGCCCAGGCCAAGGGCGAGGATGACGAGCGGCGCGAACGCCACCTTGGGTACCGAGTAGATCGTCCAGATGATGGGCGACACGGTGAGGTCCAGGAATCGCGACCAGCCCACCGCGAGTCCCAGCGTGATGCCCACGATCGCCGCGAGCAGGACCCCCACGATCAGGTTGCCCACGCTGAACATGAGATGGTTCGGGAAGGTCGGCCGGGCCAGGAGCTCGCCCAGCGCCATGATGATCGCGGAGGGCGGTGGCATGAAGGCGGGCCGGACCACCTTCAGGACGCTGATGAGGATCTCCCACACCACGAGGATGGTCGCGATCTCCAGCGCCACGATGACCTGCCAGCGACGTCGGTCGTCCGTCGCGTGGGCCGGGTGGCGGGCGTGGAAGGCCTCGATCTCCGCCGGGTCGACCGGACCGACCTGGCTCACGGTCGGCAGGGGCCGGGCCGACCCCAGCGACGTGCTCACGACAGCCTCGCGTCGGTCTGCCAGGGTGCGACCCGCTGGCCGATGGCCTTGAGCAGCTGACCGATGATCACCGTCCAGAGCACGGCGATGACCACCAGGGCGAACGCCTGCCCGGTCTGGTATCGGCTCGTGAGGATCCCGACGAGGGCGCCCAGACCGACCGACGAGCCCATCATCTCCGCGACGATGAGGCTGATGGTCGCCATCACCGCGGACTGGCGCATGCCCACGATGACGAACGGCAGGGCGGACGGCAGCAGGATGCTCCGATACGTCCGGAGTCGGGAGATGCCGAACACGCGGCTCGCCTGGAGCAGTGACGGATCCACCGACCGGACGCCCGCCGCCGTGTTGAGGAGCACCGGGAACAGCGAGGCGATGAACACCAGGAACACGATGGGCGCGAGCCCGAAGCCGAACCAGACCACCGAGAGCGGGCGGTACGCGAGCCACGGTGTCGCGTAGATCGTCCAGAGCACGGGGGAGCTGAGACGCTCGACCGGGATCGATGCACCGGTCAGGACCCCCAGCACCACCCCCACCACGACCGCGAGCGTGAACCCCAGGATCCACACCCACAGGCTCGTGCCCAGGTGCTGGAGGATGTCGTCACGCGCCGCGAGGGTGCCGAACCCCTCCAGGATCCTCGAGGGCGGTGGCAGGAACACCGGGTTCACCAGCTGGAGCACGCCGATGGCCACCTGCCACACGAGCAGGATGAGTGCCGCCTCGATGGCCAGCACGACGGCCGTGGTGCGTCGATCGAGACGCTCCCACCAGCTGCCCGTCGGGCCGCCCTCCATCGTGGTCGGCGGCTCGTCCCGCACGGTGTCGAGCCGCGGCCCGGTGGCCCCGATGCTCGTCATCCGGCGCTGACCACGGGTCGATCGGCCGCGACCCCGAGGGGCACGTCCCAGCCGGCGCGGCGGACGAGGTCCGCGAGCGTGGCCGATGCCTCGTCGGTGACCGCCCTGGCGTCCGTGGCCGTGAGCCGCCCGTCCTGCTTGAGGATGCGGCCATCCGCGATCACCAGGTCCACGTCCGACGCGCGGCCGCACAGGACCATCGTGGCCACCGGGTCCACCGCGGGCGCGCTGCCCAGGCCATCCACCCGGACCGCGATGACATCCGCCCGCTTGCCCGGCGTGAGGCTGCCGATCCGGTCGTCCAGGCCCAGGTCGCGTGCGCCGTCGAGGGTCGCCATGCGCACCATGCGCCGCGGCGTGAGGTCCTGCCGCGCCGAGCGTGCCCGCTCCACGGACAGCGTCACGTTCATCTGGAGCAGCATATCCGCGGTCGTGGGGATGGCCAGCGTGTCGATGGACAGGCTGACCGGGATGCCCGCGGCCAGCAGGTCGCCGAGGGGCGGGATACCCATGGAGCGGTATTCCGTGAGCGGACTCAGCGAGATGTGCGTGCCGGTGGTGGCGAGGAGGTCGATCTCCGCGGGCGTGGCGTGGACCGCGTGGACGATCTGGACGTCCGGGCCGAGCATCCCCTGGGCGCCCATCGATGCGAGCTCGCAGTAGCGACCACCCTCGTCACGGCGGCCGCCGCAGTGCATCGTGATGGGCAGACCGTTCGCTCGCGCGAAGTCCCACTCGTCCCGGCAGACCGCCGGTTCCGTCCGGACCGGCCCGCGGAGCGCGACCCCGAGGCTGATCCGGCCCTCGCTCGCATCCCCGACCCACTCGTCCCGGAAGCGCAGCACGTCGTCGAGGTCCATGTGGCGGCCTGGGTCCAGCTTGTCCGCGTTGCCGTACGAGTAGCGCGCCCGGAGACCGGATGCGGTGATGGCCCGAGCGTTCGCGTCGGCGTACTCGGGCGCCCGCAGGTTGTGGTCCCAGTCGTTGAGCGTCGTGATGCCCGCCCAGGTCGCCTCCGCGAGCGCGAGCCGGGCGGAGACCTCGGTGTCGTGCGCCGTCAGGAACGGGGCGAGCCGGTTCTTGACCGGGAAGTAGGCTCGCTCGCCATCGCCGATGAGCCCGCGCAGGATCGAGTTCCAGAGATGCCAATGGGTGTCCACGAAACCGGGCAGCACGACGCACCCGGTGGCGTCGACGACCGTGGCGTCATCCGGCATGGACGATGGGCCCACCGCCACGCCGGTCGCTGCCCGCGGATCCCGGACGGCCTCGATCGTGCCATCCCGGATGACGACCTCCCCGCCCGGCAGGTCGCCGAGCGCGTCATCGAGGGTGAGCACGTATCCACCGCGTACGATGACGGTGCCGCGATCGGGCAGCTGGGCCGCGTCCAGGGTCGGCATCGAGTCCTCCTCCGGAGGCCCGGCTCGGCCGGGATCACCGGATGTGTACGATTTCGGTTGGAGTAGCATACCGTTCAGACATCTTTGGATACGATCAACAGCATCGCCCTGATCGAGCGCCGTCGGACGCTCGCAGGCCCGCCCCATCGGCCCGCACGGAGGCAGCACCATGACCACCATCGGCTACGCAGCGATGCTCGAGCAGTTCCACCCCACGGACCTGCTGGAGTGGTGCGCCCAGGCGGAGGGCGCCGGCTTCGACGCCGGCTTCATGGTCAGCGAGCACTTCCACCCGTGGACCCCACAGCAGGGTCAGTCCGCGTTCGCGTGGTCGTTCATGGGGGCCCTGGGCACCCAGACCAGCCTCACGTTCGGGACCGCGGTCACGTGCCCCGGCTTCCGCTATCACCCCGCGGTCATCGCCCATGCGGCAGCGACCCTGGGTGCCATGTTCCCGGGTCGGTTCTGGCTCGGTCTCGGCGCCGGTGAGGCGCTCAACGAGCACGTCATCGGTGGTGAGTGGCCGGAGATCGGCATCCGCTCCGCGATGATGTTCGAGTCCATCGAGATCATCAACAAGCTGTTCACGGGCAACGTGGTCAAGCACAAGGGCGAGCACTTCACGCTCGAGAGCGCGAAGCTGTACACGCGCCCGGACGACGAGCACCGGGTGCCCATCTACGTCGCCACCGCGGGACCCGTCAACGCCAAGCGGACCGGCAAGTTCGCGGACGGCATCGTGACCGTGGGCGCCGCGGACGAGAAGATCGGGATGCTCTGGGGCAAGTTCGAGGAAGGTGCCCGCGAGGCCGGCAAGGATCCGTCGGGTGCGCCCAAGATGCTCCAGATCCATGTCTCGTGGGCGCGCACGGACGAGGAGGCCGTGGACCAGGCGATGAAGGAGTGGCCGAACGGCGGCATGCCCTTCCCCAAGCAGGACATCAAGAACCCCGAGGACTTCGCCGCGATGGCGAAGATGGTGCGCCCGGAGCACTTCGTGAACCGCGTGCTCATGACGAGCGATCTCGCGGCACACACCGCCCACATCCAGCACTACGTGGACATGGGCTTCGACGAGGTCCATCTCCACAACGTGGGTCGCAATCAGGCCGAGTTCATCGAGGTGTTCGGCAAGGAGGTCCTGCCGGCCCTCAAGCTGGGCTGACGGGACGGCGCACGGGATGACGACACACGCTGCCCCCGCGCTGCTGGACGCGCTGCGCGCCCGACGGCTGGTGGACCTGAGCCCGCCCCTGGTGATGGGCATGCCCGGGATGCCCCGGGCATTGCCCTACGAGCGCACCGTGACCGCCACGCTCGCGGAACGGGGCGTGAACACCGGTCGCATCGCGCTCAGCGAGCACCACGGCGCCCACTTCGATGCACCGGTCCACTTCATCGAGGGTGGTCGGACGATGAGCGAGGTCCCGCTGACGGACCTGGTCGTCGAGGCCGTGGTCATCGACTGCGCCGCCTCGGTGGCGAGCGACCCGGAGCATCGACTCACGGTCGCCGAGGTGGCGGCGTGGGAGCAGGTGCACGACCCGGTGCCCGAGCGCGCCTGGGTGCTGCTGCGCACGGGCTGGCTGGCGGACCGCTGGTCCGACCCGGCCCGCTACGCCAACGCGGATGCGGATGGCGTGCTGCGTCATCCCGCGCTCCATCCGGACGCCGCTCGGCTGCTGGTGGAGCGGGGCATCGGGGGCGTGGGCATCGACACCCTGAGCGTCGACAACGCGGCGCCCAGCGACATCCGATCACCCAGCCACAAGGTGCTCCACGGCGCCGATCGCTACGTGATGGAGAACCTCGCGAACCTGGAGCAGCTGCCGCCACGCGACATCCTGCTGTTCATCGGTGCGTTGCCGGTGGTCGATGGCACCGCGGGACCGGCCCGCGTGCTCGCATCGATCCCTGCCGGATGAGCATCGGGACGACGACCGGGTCGGATCCCGGACGCGCGCAGGTGCCGGCCGGTCGGTCGCTGCGCTATGGTGTGATGCTGCCCCAGTCCGGGCGGCTGGCATCCATGCAGGCGGTGGTGGACGTCGCCCAGGCGGCGGAAGCGCTCGACCTCGACATGGTGTCGGTGCGCGACCACATCATCTTCGACGGCGCCTACATCTCGGTGGGCATGCGCGGCGAGCCGGCGGGTGTCGGGGATGACCGGACGATGCTGGAAGCGCTCGAGGCCCTCACCTGGGCTGCGGCACGGACCGAGCGCATCGGCCTGGGCACGTCCGTGCTCATCCTGCCCAACCGCCACCCGCTCCTGCTCGCCAAGCAGATCGCGACGCTCGACGCGATGTCCGGTGGCCGGGTGACCCTGGGCCTCGGCATCGGCCCGAACCGACGCGAGACGACCGAGGACACCGTCCTCCTGAGCACCCATCGCGGCAGCCTCAGCCGGGAGTACGACTCGTTCGGGGCACATGGACCCCGCGGCCCACGCATGGACGAATACCTCGCCGCGATGCGTCTCCTGTGGACGGAGGAGGCACCCTCCTTCGATGGCCAGTACGTCCACTTCGAGCGGGCCATGCTGTTCCCCAAGCCCGTCCAGCGACCCCACCCGCCGCTCATCGTGGGCGGTCGCTCCGACGCCGCGCTGGCACGTGCTGCGCGGTGGGACGCCGGCTGGATGCCCAGCCAGGTGACGACCGAGGAGATCGCCGGTGGCGTCGCCCGGCTGCGCGAGCTGCGGTCGCAGGCGGGTCACACGGGGCCCCTGCCCACCATCGGCATCAACGTCCACTCGGTCCTCGCGTCGTCGGTGGCGGAGGCACACCGCGTGGCCGGACCCACGCTCGGGGACCACTTCCGGGATCTCGATGCCTACCAGGCACGCACGCTCTCCGGCGACCCGGACACCCTCGCTGCCCGGATCGCGGCCTACCGGGACGCGGGCGCCGACTACATCGAGCTGAAGCCCGTGGTGCCCAGCGTGGACGCCCTCATCGACCACCTGCGCACCTTCCACGACGCGGTGATCCCCGCGGTCGCCGCCATCCCGCCCACGCTGTCGAGCACGTCGGAGACCCTCGCATGAGCATCGAGCGCCGGACCATCGAGGTCCCCTCCATCTACCCCATGACCTGGCAGTACAGCCCGGCGATCTCCGTGCGCGGCGGTCGGACGCTGTACATCAGCGGCATCATCGGTGCGCGGCAGGACGGCACCATCCCCGCGGGTGACATCGTGGCCCAGGCGGAGCTCGCGTTCGCGAACCTGGAGCAGGTCGTGCGTGCGGGTGGCGGCACCATGCGCGACATCGTCAAGGTCAACGTCTACGTCGGCGAGGAGTACGCGGCGCGCGCCGGCGAGCTGCGCCAGATCCGACAGCGTTACTTCCCCTCAGAGTTCCCGACCAGCACCCTGGTCCGCGTCGCGGGCTTCGCGAACCCCGACTACCTGTTCGAGATCGAGGCCATCGCGGTGGTGCCGGAGACCGGCTCCCCGGCCGACGAGGGCGCCGAGGACGCCGGAGGCCTGGTCATCGTGGCGCCGAAGGACCGCATCATCAACGGCGCGGAGCAGACGAAGGGCATGGTCCGGGAGTCCGGTGTCACACCCGAGACCGCGGGCGCCCAGCGACTCTGGACGGGCTACGTGACGACCCCGCCGGGCATGGTCAGCGGGGCGCACCACCACGGTGACGCCGAGTCGTCCATCTACATCCTGTCCGGCCACGCCCGCTTCACCTGGGGCGACCGACTGGAGCACGGGCGCGACACCGGACCTGGTGACTTCATCTATGTCCCGCCGCGCGTCATCCACGCGGAAGAGAACCTGTCGCAGACCGAGCCGTTCGTGTTCATCGTGTCCCGCAACAGCGGCACCATGACGACCGTGAACGTCGAGGTGGGCGCGCCGTCCTGCGACTGATCGCGAGGACGCAGGAGCAGCGCCCGTGACGGGCGCCGCTCGAGCTTGGGCCTGACCTGCCGGCGTGGGCCGGCGCCCGGTCAGCCGGCCGGCGACGTCAGGGGTGCGGGCGAGGCGCCCGGCAACGTCACGAGGCACGCCGCGGGCGCGACGGGGCTGGCACCAGGCACGGGCGAGGGGCCGGCGGTGGGCGGGATGTCGAGCGTCGTGACCAGCTGCCCGAAGATGGCATCGACATCACCGGCGCGTGCCAGCGACCCCAGCGCCTGCACCTGGATGACGTGCTCGCCGGTGTACACGAGGCGCGACCAGAGCGTGCCCTGGTTGCCGCCCGGGTCCGTCACCGCCACGTGGAAGTCGCGTGCCGGGAACCCCTGGTGGAGCAGCGGGGTGCAGGCATCCAGCGTGCCACCCGTGCCCGCGGCCGATCCCTCCACGCCGAGGTCGATGTCATAGCCGCCCGTCGCCTCGGAGATCTCGAACGCCGAGAGCGTGGAGGCGATCTCACCGGTGACCGCGAGATGGAAGCGGATGACGATGCCGGAGCTCGGATCGGTCTGCTCCTGCGCCTGCGCCTCCGCGTGGAGCGCCACGGACGCGCCGGTCGGCGCATCGACCACCGTGAAGCTGCCGATGTCCTGGGCGAGCGCCGGCGCTGCCGCACCCAGTGCGACGGTCGCGGCCAGCGCGATGGAGCTGAGTCGTCGGAACATGTTCCCCCTTCGATCGGCGGGCCCGTCGGTGACCGCCGCGTGTGACCCCCTCCCATGGCTGGACGGTCCCAGCATCCCCCTGGCTCCACGGGTCGCGCGCTGGAGTGTACGTGACGGACCGCAGAGTGGCCGACGGGCCCCTCGGCCCGGATGCGTCAGACGGTGCAGCGCAGCAGGGTCAGACCGGCATTCTTGTCGGTCAGGTAGATGACGCCACGGGTGTCCACGAGGACCACCTCCGACTGCGTCACGAGCCCGCTCGCCGGCAGCGGCCCGTACCGCCGGACGGGATCGGCGGGCACGTACCATGCGATCTCGCGCGGATCGCGGGGGTCACGGATGTCGTAGACGCGGAGCCCGGCGTTGAACCAGGTGAGGTAGACCCGGTCCTCCCGGTCGTCGAGCCACGGGCTCCCCTGTGGCAGATGCGAGTCGTGCGGCCCGAAGCGGCCACCCTTGTCACAGTACGTCCGGTACGCCAGCCCGGCGGTCGGCACGGGGCGTGGCAGCTGGGACACCAGGCGAGGTCGTGCCGGGTCCGCGATGTCCACCAGGCCCGCGAAGTCCGGCTCGCCCTCGCAGCGCTCCGGCCCTGCCTCGCCATGGACCACCGCCAGCCCGCGACCCGGCAACGGCCGTGCCGTATGGACACCGGCGCCGAACAGGCCGCCCCGGAACGGTGGCACCACCGACCAGCGACCCAGCAGCTCCGGATGCGTCGGGTCGGCGAGGTCGAGGGCGACCATGCCCGCGCCACCGTACGCCAGCCAGGCGTGATCACCGACGACGTATGCCGGCCCGTGGAGCGAGACGCCCGCCTCCGGCCCGGGATCGGGCTCGCCCGGGCCCTGACCCGGCAGCCACCAGCGGCTGATCTCGGTCGGGTGCTCCGGGTCGGACAGGTCCATGCCCACCAGCAGGTAGTTCCGGAACCCGGCCGCGTTCGCGGACAGCCACGCCGTCGTGCCACCCGCCCACCAGCTGCGATGGGCGCCCGTGCCGCCCAGGCGGATGCGGCTCAGCTCCCGGGGCGTGGCCGGATCGCGGACATCGAACACGATCGCGCATTCCTCGAACGCCGCGTCCGGTCGGCCACCGAATCGCTCCGGGATGCGGGACAGGCCCGCGAGCAGCAGCCCGTCCGCGACCTGGACCTGCGCCGTCCAGGTGTCGGGCGGCCCGGGGACGAACGTGACCAGCCCCGGGTCGGTCGGGTCGGTGACGTCGATGACCGACCAGCCCCGGTGCCACAGGTGGCCGGCGATGAGGTACCAGCGGTCGCCCACCACCGTGAGCGCGAGCTTGAACGGCGGTCGGCCGTCACAGCCGAGGTATCCGATGCGCTCGAGCCCATGCGCCTCCACCGGCGGTAGCAGGCCGGTGTCGCTCGAGGGGCCGCTCATGAGCCGCGCACCAGGCCGACCCCGAGGCTGAGCACGAGCAGCGCGATGGTCGCCAGCGTGGCACCGACCGCCCAGCGATCACCGATCGCCCGGAACTCCAGCGCGGTGGCGACCAGCGCGATGCCGGGCGTGGCGATGACCACCCAGACACCCAGCGCCGACCAGCCCCACGGATGGAGTCCCACGACGCTCGCGGCGATGGCCGGGACATCGAGCAGGGAGCTCCCGGTGCCCGCCGATGCCTCCACGACCCCCGGCCCACCCACGACCTCCAGGACCAGCGCCAGCAACAGGCATGCCCCGCCCACGAGCGTCCCTACGTGGAGCACGCCCCGCGTCACGCGCCGAGGTGCCCGCGCACGGCTCACAGCAGCCGACCGTAGGTCTGGACCGCGAACACGAGCGCCACGATCACGAACACGGCACGCAGCACGTCCTGGGACACGGCCAACGATACCCGGGCACCCAGCCGCGAGCCGACCAGGACCCCCACCACCACGGGTGCGGCGAGGAGCGGATCGAGCCGGCCGCCGGCCGCGTTGACGAGGGCGCTGCTCATGGCCGTCGCGCCCAGCATCAACGTGCTCGTCGTGGTCGCGACCCGCAGTGGGACGCCCATGATCGAGGTCATCGTGGGCACGTTGATGACACCGCCACCCACGCCCAGGAGCCCGGATACGTTGCCCGCGACGAACGAGACGCCGAGCGCCGGCCCGAGACGCTCCACGCGGTACGGGACCTCCTGGCCGGTGCGGGGCTCGACATAGTGGGTATCGAAGGCCGCCATACGCCCCGTCGGGCGGTCCGCCCGCGTGCGAACGGCGGTCGATGGCTCCTCCGCCGCCTGCTTCGAGGCATGGGCGCGCGAGCGGCGCAGCACGAACGCCATCTGGATCGCGACGAGGACGAGGAGCGTCGCCAGCAGGAACGCCAGGGTCCGCTCGTCGAGGAAGCTCCCGGTCAGGCCACCCGTCAGGCCACCCGCGACCGTCGCGACCAGGAGTGTGACGGCGAGACGTCGATCCGCGATACCCGCCGCGAGGAACCGGGGCGATGCGCTGATCGACCCCGCGATGACGCCGATGAGACTCGCCGCGATGGTGAGCTTGATGTCATACCCCAGGACCTGCGACAGCACGGGGATGATGATGAGACCACCGCCGATGCCGACCATCGAGCCGAAGGTCCCGGCCGCCACACAGACGGCACACGCGAGCAGGAGTGTCATCGAGACGCAGGATACGCCAACGATGGCTACCGTATCGGCCTGATCGTGTACGATCTACGTCGACATGCAGACATACCGCTCGAGCGTCCCGGGGCACTTCGCCACTGCATCACCCATCCGCTGCGGACCATCCCGCGCGGGGAGTAGACTCCCAGTTAGTCGATAGACAAAGCCTGCTACGCCCAGCCCAAGGCGGCAGGCCACATGGCATCATGGAGGCCACCGTGGACATCGAGATGTTCCTCACACCCGGGCTGGGCGATGCGACATGGCTGGTCGCCTCGGACGGGGAGGCCGCGCTCATCGACCCGCAGCGTGACGTCGCGCGGTTCCTGCAGGCCGCGGACCAGCGCGGGTGGCGCATCACCCATGTCCTGGAGACCCACGTCCACAACGACTACGTCTCGGGGGCCATGGAGGTGCGCGCCGCGACCGGTGCGGAGCTGGTGGTCCCGGCCCGTGGCGGGTACCGGTTCCCCCATCGTGCGGCGGATGAGGGTGCCGCGGTGGCCCTGGGTGGCATCCAGCTCGTGGCCATGGCCACGCCCGGCCACACGCCCGAGCATCTCGCGTGGCAGGTCATCGGGGATGCGGACGGCACGCCGGACGCGGTGTTCACGGGCGGCAGCCTGCTGGTGGGCTCAGCCGGCCGGACCGACCTCCTGGGCCCGGACCGGACGGCTGCCCTCACCGACGACCAGTTCCGGTCGCTGCGGAGGCTCGCACGCCTGCCCGACCAGGTGCGCGTGCTGCCCACCCACGGGGCCGGCTCCTTCTGCACCGCCGGGCCAGCGAGCAGCGGCCGCGAGTCCACCATGGGCGGCGAGCGGGCCATGAACGAGCTGCTCCAGACCGTCCAGACGGCGCGCTTCCAGAAGCTGCTCCTGGGTGGCCTCGGTCGATGGCCCGCGTACTACGGCCACATGGCGGAGATCAACCGCACGGGCGCGCCGCTCCTGCGCGGCCCGCGGACCCCCACGCCGCTGCCCGCGGCGATCGTCGCCGAGCTGCGCGAGCGCGGCGCGTGGATCGTGGACGCACGTGACCGCTGGACGTTCGCCGCCGGCCATGTGCCAGGGTCGATCCATGTCGAGGCCACGGACTCGTTCGCGAGCTGGGTCGGCTCCGTGGTGCCCTTCGGCGCACCCATCGTGCTCGTGCTCGGGCCCGAGCGGATGGACATCGCGGGTGATCTCGTGGTGGACCTCTCCCGCATCGGCTATGACGCCGTGGTGGGCGTGCTGGACGGTGGTGTGGAGGCGTGGGCTGCAGCCGGTGGCGAGCTGGCCTCGCAGACCATGCTGGCGCTCGCCGGGGTGGCGCCCCGACTCGCGGGGTCGGACCAGGTCCGGGTGCTGGACGTCCGACAGCCCACCGAGTGGCGCGAGGGCACGATCCCGGGGTCGACGACCATCTTCCTGGGTGACCTGCCCGGACGGGTCCGGGAGCTGGACCCGGGTACCACGTGGCTCGTGATGTGCCGCTCGGGCATGCGCGCCGCGATCGGCGGCAGCATCCTCGCCGCGGCCGGTCTGCGCACGGAGGTCGTGGGCGCCGGTGGCGTGCCTGACGTGCTCGCCCAGCGGGCGACCGAGTTGCCCGCGACCCACGGCCGCTGATCGCAGCCGAGTCATCCGAAGATCCCGTCCCGGCTCGGTCCGCGGGCTGCGGGACCGAGCGGTCCAGCTCGTCCCTTGACACCGCGCCGAATCCCGACGATCCTATATGTGATCAAATCCGTCTGTGTGCGATCCACCGTCGACGCCTCCGCGCCGGGTGGACCATGCGGCGGCGGCCGGTCGCGCCGGGCGCGTGACACCCGACAAGGACGGACACTCTGGACTCGACCCTCGCTCGTACAGCGGACCACTCCCCCGTCGCTGATCGCCTGTTCGATGAGGCGCAGCGCTGGCTCCCGGGTGGCGTCACCGCCGCAGCTCGGCTGAACCGTGCGCTCGGTCGTCCGGTGCTGACGACGAGTGGTCATGGATCGAGGATCAGGGACGTGGACGGCCGCGACCTCATCGACCTGGAGATGTCATTCGGAGCCGCACTCCTGGGTCATGGGCACCCAGCGATCGTCCAGGCGGTGACCGAGGCCCTCCGCTGGGGCCTCCTCACCGGTCACGACACCCCTCATCAGATCGAGCTCGCCCAGCGGCTCGTGGCGCTCATCCCGTCTGCCGAGATGGTCCGTTTCACGGTGACGGGGACCGAGACGACGTGGCACGCTGCACGGATCGCTCGAGCGTTCACGGGTCGGGACCTTGTGGTCAAGTTCGAAGGCCACTTCCATGGCTTCAACGACACGCTCGGCTACAACTTCTGGCCACCTCCCGACCATTCGCCGGCGTCGGGCGAGACGCGCGTGCGCCCGGAATCCGCGGGCACCCCCGAGGCCGATCGAGCGCTGGTTCGAGTCCTCCCCTGGAACGACCTCGATGCGCTGCGAACGTTGCTCCACGGGGAGGGCGATCGGGTGGCGGCCGTGGTGATGGAGCCGGTGAACATCGATTCCGGGACCATCCACCCCCTGCCCGGCTACCTTGCCGGCGTGCGCGAGCTGGTCGATCGACATGGAGCACTCCTGGTCTTCGATGAGATCCTGTCCGGCTTCCGGACGAACACCGGCGGTGCGCAAGCCGACCTGGGCGTGACACCCGATCTGACCACCATCGGCAAGGCCGTCGGTGGCGGGATGCCCTTGAGCGCGATCTGTGGCCGTCGCGATGTGATGACGACAGTGGCACCGGCGGGCCCGGTGATCCATAGCGGCACGTTCCTGTCGCATCTGACGGCGGTCCTCGCCGCGAGCGCCTTCCTGGACGTGGCGACCGAGCCGGGCTTCTATCCTTCGCTGATCACGAAGGCCGATCGGCTGGTCAGTGGCCTCCGGGAAGTCTTCCGCAACGCCGACCTGCCGGTCCGTGTCCAGCAGTACGGCGCCCGGTTCAGCTTGTTGTTCGGCATCATCGAGGAACCACGCCGGTATCGCGACGTCGCCAGAGAGGATCGCCTCCTGTCGGATGCGTTCTATCGTCACGCCCTGGATGTCGGTGTCTACCTCAATCCCGGCTGGCATCACGGTATCTCCAGCGCCCATACGGACGCTGACATCGACGAGGCGTTGGAGCACCTGCAGGTCGCTGCCGACCGTACGGCCGCCATGCGGGATACCCGAAGCGCCTGAACCATCCTGATTCCGATCGAGCCGGAGTGCCAGAGATGCCCTACGTCGCGCGCGCGGAGGCGATCGACGACCACCGCGTGGACATCCACGAGCCCACCCCTGGCCCACGAGACACCCGATGGCGACGACCGCTGATCGCGGATCCGGACCTGCGTGTCGTGCTCATCGGCTGGCCACCCGGCTTCGTCACCGTGCCCCACCATCATCCCCATGCGGTCGAGACCTTCCAGGTGGTCTCGGGTCACCTCGGCTTCCGCCTCGATGACCGAGCCGAGATCGAGCTCGGCCCCGGTGGCTTGACCATCGCGCGGCGCGGTGAGATCCACGGGCTCCGTGTCCTCGGTGACCAGCCCCTCGTGTTCATCGCCTGTGTCGCCCCGAACCTCGACATCCCGGACGAGCAGGTGGATGTCCCGGACCGATGGCGGGATTGGCGCCCCAGTGACGAGGCGACCCCATGAGGATCACCGCGGTCCGCGCCACCACCGCGGATGTCCCGCTTCCCCGGCCCATCGTGATGGGCGAGATCCGGTTCGACTCCCGCGAGTACCTCATCGTGGAGATCGAGACCGACACGGGGCACACCGGGATCGGCCTGGGCATGACCCGGAACAGCCCGGCTGCGTCGATCGTCGACCGCAGCCTGCGGCCCCACCTGCTGGGCACGGACCCGCTCCTCACCGAGCACCACTGGGAGCAGCTGTACTACCGCAACCTGCCCATGGGCCAGCGAGGCGTGTTCATGCGCGCCTTGTCCGCGGTGGACATCGCCCTGTGGGATCTCAAGGCGCAGGCCGCAGGGATGCCGCTGTGGCGGCTCCTGGGTGGGCTTCGAGGACGCGTCCCGACCCTCATCGCGGGCGGCTATCCGGCGTCGGACCGGACCCTTGCGGACCTGGCAGGCGAGCTGTCGGACTACGTCGCCCGGGGCTTCCGGATGATCAAGATCGCGGCCGGCGAGCTGGACGAGGACTCCGAGCGGCTGCGCGTCTCGCGGCAGGCGGTCGGCCCCGACATCGCGCTCGCCTACGATGCCCACTGGGCATGGCGGGACCTGCTGAGCGTCACGCCGGTGGTGCGTCGCTGGGCCGACCTGGACCTCCTGTTCATCGAGGACCCCTACCCGTCGGAGCAGGTGGCGATGTCCGCCCAGCTTCGGGACGCCACCGGATGCCGCCTCGCGCTGGGCGAGGACACGGTGGGTCGGTGGGCGTTCCACGACCTGCTGATGCGCCAGCACCCGGATGTGCTGCGCGTGGATGCGACGGTGCTGGGTGGCGTCTCGGAAGCGGTCAAGGTCTGCGCGCTCGCCGGGACCCTGTCCATCCCGGTGCTGCCGCACGTGTTCCCCGAGGTGCATGTCCATCTCGCGGCGGCGTTCCCGAGCATCCTGGCGGTGGAGATGACCGACCGCGCCTACGAGACGGAATCGCTCCATCGGCTGTTCCGGCGCTGGGTGCACGTGGAGGACGGCGCGATGGTCGCGCCGGAGGAGCCGGGACTCGGCGTGGAGCTGGATCGCCACGCTCTCGAGCGGTATGCCGTGCGCTCCGCGAGCTTCTGATGGGCTCACGCCGACGATCGAGGAGGAGCAACGCATGATCGTCCATCCGTCGCTGAGCCTGCAGGGGCGGCGCGCACTCGTGACCGGGGCAGGTCGAGGTCTTGGCCGCGCCATCGCCGTGGGCTACGCCCAGGCCGGCGCCAGCGTCGTGATGTGCGCCCGTCGTGAGGGTCTGCTCAAGGAGACAGCTGCGCAGGCGAGGACGTTCGGAGGCGAGGTGGTCCCGATCGTGGCCGATGTCACCGAGGAGGCGGACGTCCAGCGACTCGCGGAGGCCGCTGGACCGGTCGACATCCTGGTCAACAATGCCGGCACCTATCGCAGCGGCGATTGGCAGACCGTGCCACTCTCCGATTGGGACGAGATCATCCGCCTCAACCTGTACGCACCGTTCCGGCTCTGCCAGGTGTTCGCACCGGGCATGGTGGAGCGCCGCTGGGGTCGCATCATCAACGTGGCATCGGTGTACGGCTCGATGGGGCCCAAGTGGCAGCTGTATCCGGAGTCATGGGGCCCGTCCTCGTACTTCGCGAGCAAGCACGGGATCCACGGCATCACCCACTACCTATCGTCACGCCTCGCGCCCCACGGCGTCACCATCAACTCGCTGAGTCCGGGACCGATCATGACCTCCGACCAGCGGGTCGGCCTCGATGCGGCCGGAGAGGAGCGACTCCGCAAGGCGGAGGGTCTGGCTCGGTCCGAGATCCAGATGGCTCGCCTGGGCGACGAGGACGACTACGTCGGGCCGGCCATCTTCCTCGCGTCACCCGGCTCGCGGTACATCACCGGCCAGGACCTCAAGGTGGATGGCGGCTGGTCAGCCTGGTGATCGGCCCACCCGGGACCACGCGACCTCGCGATAGGGTCGGTGATGACCACCGATCGACCGGTCACGGCCACGCCTCGATATCATCCGCAACGTGGCCCGTCCTGACCGTGGCGAGGACACGTCCGCTCCAGTGACGATGGGCATGCCAACATGGCGGTGCAGATGCGACCATCCCCACGTGCGCTGATCGACGAGGTCGAGCTGAAGCCGCACTCCCGCGAGACGTTCACGGATGCCGCCGCCACGGCCATCCGGGGCCTCATCCTGTCGGGCCAGCTGCCTCCGGGAACCCCGCTCCGGCTGAACCATCTCGCCACGCGCCTTGGCATGAGCGTGATGCCGGTCCGGGAGGCCCTGCGGGTCCTCGAGGCGGAGCGACTGGTCACGTTCCGGGCACACTACGGCGCGACGGTCACAGCGCTCTCCGTGGAGGATGTCGAGGAAGCGTACGCGGTGCGCGCGGCACTCGAGGGACTGGCGGCGCGCGATGGCGTCCGCAACCTGACCGAGCAGGTCCTCGATGAGATCAGGGCCGCCTTCGAGCGGATGGTGCAGGCGGCCTCGAGCGGGGATCGTGATGCGCTCGTGGAGCACGACCAGGTGTTCCATCGGACCCTGTACCAGGCTGGTGGACGGCCCGAGCGATACCGTCGCATCATCGAGCTCTGGGAGAGCACGCGCCGTGCCACGCCGCTCGTCTATCGGGCGTGGGACCCTCTGGACCTCGCGCTGGCCGCCCATCGACCCATCCTCGAGGCGGTGGAGGCGCGCGACGAACGGGCCGCGCAGCGGCTCAGTCGCTCGCACACCGAGCAGGCAGGGCGCCGCATCCTTCGCGGGATGCGCGTCTCGGCGATGAGCGACGGGCCGGCGCTTCCCTGACCTCGCCCGCGGCGGATCGGTGACCCCATCAGGGGCAACGGCCGGACCCGCGATCCTCCACCGGCGTGCGCGATCCCTTGACATCCGATCCCGCGACCGCGCATCCTACGTTCTCGCAGGCACTTGATCAAATATGCAAAGTGTCGGCCAACGCCGGTGGGCGCCCGTGCGCTCCGGGAAGGAGGGTCCCTCGATGGTCCACAGGGTTCACGATGTGACCGGGTTGCCCCCACGGCCCTGGTCTCGTCGACGATTCCTCAAGGCGAGCAGCCTCGCCACGTTGGGTGCGATGGTGCCGACCGCAGGGTGGGCGGCCGCGAGCCGGCCACGGCCAGCAGCCCAGCGCACGTCGCAGCAAGCGACCTCCACGGTGCGCCTGCTGGGTCAGGCGGGCTCCGGTGAGGAGCGGCCGATCACCGACTTCGCGGTCGAGTTCAAGGACCAGACCGGGACGGAGGTGCTCATCGCACCGCAGCCCTGGCAGGACCTGATGACCAAGATCCAGGCGGACCTGGCATCGGGCGCACCCACCTTCGACGTGTTCTGGAGCGACCTCGAGTTCGCCTACACGGTCTGGCCCAACCTCATCCCGCTCAACGACCTCATCGCCGAGACCAACTACCCGATGGACGGGTTCTTCCCGAGCGTCGTGGCATACGGGCTCAACATCGGCGGCCAGGGCGACAAGCGGTTCGGCCTGCCGATCATGACCGACACCCAGATGGTCTGGCACAGGCCGAGCCTGACCGGCGACACCTTCCCAACCACCTGGGATGACTTCGACGCCCTGTGCAGGGACCTCACGGCCGGGGACCAGTACGCACTGGGCAACGCCGGTGACGTACCACAGGGGATCGGCCGGTTCCTGAGCCGCTACTGGTCCATTCCGGGGACGCGCCTGTTCGACGCGGACTGGAACCCGCTCATCAACGGGGAAGAGGGCATCGCGGCGCTCGAGATGTACAAGCGCCAGGCGCTGGCCTACTCGCCGCCCGGCTTCCAGGCGTGGAACTACACCGACGCGCTCAACGCGTTCCTGGTCGGTCAGGTCGCCATCCACGAGGGCTGGCCGGAAGCCGCGTTGCCCTCGCTCAACAACCCCGACCAGAGCACGCTCGGCGAGGACTGGTACGCGGCCGCCTATCCGGAGGGCGGCTCCACCCAGCTCGTGCAGCACAACCTCATCCTGTTCAACCATGCGTCCGACCCGCGGGCCGCATTCGACTTCATGGCCTATGCCACGAACCGCGAGCAGGCGGCGCGAATCATCAACGAGTACTTCGTGGACACACCGCGGCAGGATGTCTGGGAGCAGGTGCTGCCGACCAACGCGGTCGCCCAGAAGTTCTACC
This sequence comes from Chloroflexota bacterium, assembly GCA_019637815.1. GTDB lineage: Bacteria > Chloroflexota > Limnocylindria > Limnocylindrales > CSP1-4 > JAFMJV01. The sequence continues at coordinate 15,954 of JAHBUZ010000027.1, read as the reverse complement.
CGGGCTGGTCGCAGGCGATGTCCGTCGCCCGGCCGTTCGGGCGCGGTCTGCCGCAGTGGGTGGAGCTGTTCATCGCCATCGGTGAGGCGGTCACCAACGTCCTCGCCGAGACGCAGACGGTCAAGGAAGCTCTGGACACCACCGCGGCGCGCTGGAAGACGTCCATCGACCAGGCGCGTCCGGACTTCCCGTACGAGGAGCTTGCGGGCATCTGACCCGCTCGCATCCGACGACACATGACCGGGTCGCCCTCGCCAGCATCCGAGAGCGACCTGTCCGGTGGCGAGAGCGGGGGGATCCCCGCTCTCGCAGCGCGTGTCGGCGGTCCCACGCCGCCATGGCGGCCGCGGCTGAGCGATCGCACCATCGCCGTCCTGATGCTGGTTCCGGCGATCGCGCTGCTGCTGGTCACCACGGTCTACCCGATCGCCAACGCGATCATCCTCAGCTTCCACCAGTACAACCCGAGCCTGCCGCTGGCGAAGCCGGTCTTCAACAACGGCGAGAACTACGTCCGCCTGCTCTCGGACCCCGCCTTCCTCAACACGATCCGGATCACCGTCATCTTCGTCGTGGTGGCGGTCATCCTGGAGCTACTGCTGGGACTCGGGCTGGGCCTGCTCATCACCGCACAGCGGCGCGGCATCGGCATCGTGCGCGTGGCCATGCTCCTCCCGTTCATGATGGCGCCGGTCGCCGCGGGTGTGCTGTGGCGGACGCTGTTCAACGTCCAGTGGGGCCCGCTGAATGACATCCTGCGGACGCTGGGTCTCCCGGAGCAGCAGTTCCTTGCCTCGCCGGACCAGGCGCTCGCCTCGGTCATCATGGTGGAGGTCTGGCAACAGGTGCCCCCGGTCGCGTTCATCGTCGCGGCGGGCATCCTGTCCATATCCCCGGACCTGTTCAAGGCCTCCGCGGTGGACGGCGCCTCGTTCTGGCAGACCTTCCGACACGTCACGCTGCCGATGCTCCGACCCATCATCGCGATCATCCTGCTGCTGCGCGTGATGGATGCCTTCAAGGTCTACGACATCATCCAGACCCTCACCGAGGGTGGACCCGCGACCCAGACCGAGAACGTGAGCTATCTCATCTGGAAGACCGGGATGCGCTTCTTCCAGACCGGCTACGCGAGTGCGATGTCCGTCGTGTTCCTGGTGATCGTGTTCCTCATCTCGCTGGTCTTCATCCGCGCACTCGACCGTGCACAGTCGGCGACCGGAGCCGAGCGATGAGGGTCGTATCCTTCGGTCGCACGATGCTCCGGGCACTGGTCTACGCCAGCATCGTGGCGGTGATGGCCTTCCCCATCTACTGGCTCGTGCTCACCTCGCTCAAGCCACAACGGCTGACTCAGACACGACCACCGACGTACTGGACCGACCAGCTCTCGCTGGGCGCCTACGAGCGGTTGCTCGCCGACCCGGACATCCAGCACTTCTTCATCAACAGCCTGGCGGTTGCGATCCTCGCCACGATCACCACCGTGTCCCTCGGGTCACTGGCTGCCTACTCCATCTCCCGGACGCATCTCTCCTACCGCGTCCGGCGCGGGCTGCTGGTCTGGATCCTGCTGACGCGGATCTTCCCGCCCATCGTCATCGCGATCCCGTTCTTCACGATCATGCGCTCGGCGGGTCTCGCCGATACGGTGCTGGGGCTCGCCATCGCACACGTGTCGGTCACGCTGCCGTTCGTGATCTGGCTCCTGCTGGGCTTCTTCCAGGAGGTGCCCAACGAGCTCGAGCGCGCCGCCATGCTGGACGGCTGCTCGATGTGGCGGCGGTTCTGGCAGGTGAACCTGCCACTCGTCATGCCCGGTATCGCAGTGACCTCGATCTTCGCGTTCATCATCTCGTGGAACGAGTACCTCTTCGCGGCAGTGCTCACGTCCTTCAACGCGCAGACGCTCCCGGTGGCCATCGCGTCGTTCATCGGTGAACGCCGGCTGGAGTGGACCACGATGGCGGCGCTGGGCACCCTCATGTTGATGCCCGTCATGGTCGTCGCCCTGCTCGTGCAGCGGTACATCGTCCGTGGCCTCACGTTCGGAGCGGTCAAGGAGTAGCTATCCACCATGGCGACGGTCGAGCTGCGTGGGGTACGCAAGGTGTTCGGACGAGTGGAGGCACTCGCGACGGTCGACGTGCGCGTCGAGGATCGGTCGTTCACGTGCCTCGTTGGGCCGAGCGGCTCCGGCAAGTCCACGCTCCTCAACATCGTCGCGGGCCTGGAGTCGCTCTCGGAGGGGCAAGTGTTCCTCGATGGCACGGACATCACCCGCCAGGCACCCGCCGAGCGGGACATCGCGATGGTGTTCCAGAGCTATGCGCTCTATCCCCACATGAGCGTGTTCGACAACATGGCATTCGGCCTCAAGGTCCGCAAGACGCCGTCCGATGTCGTCCGCCAGCGAGTAGAGGAGGCAGCCAGCCTCCTCCAGCTGAGCGACCTCCTCGATCGCAAGCCCCGCCAGCTGAGCGGTGGGCAACGGCAACGCGTCGCACTCGGCCGCGCCATCACCCGTCATCCGAAGGTGTTCCTCCTGGACGAGCCCTTGTCCAACCTCGATGCACAGCTTCGCTTCCAGACCCGCGTGGAGCTGAAGCTGCTCTTCGAACGCATCGGCGGCACGGTCATCTACGTGACCCACGACCAGTCGGAAGCCATGACGCTCGCCGACCAGGTGGTGGTGCTCGACAAGGGACGGATCCAGCAGATGGGCGCCCCGATGACGATCTACGAACAGCCCAGCAACGTGTTCGTGGCACGCTTCCTCGGGTCGCCCGCGATGAACGTCATCAGCGGGCGGGTCGCCCGATCCGATGGTGACGGCTTGCGCCTTGTGGCTGGCGCCCTCACGACGGACCTTCCTGGCGAGCGATTGCCCGATGTACCCGCCGGCGGTGTGGATGTCCTCGTGGGGATCCGGCCCGAGCTCATCAGCGTCGCACCCGCCGGTCATCTCACCTGGAACGCGCGACTCCGTCTCGTCGAGAGCCTGGGCGCACAGGATCTCCTGTATCTCGATGACGAGGGACAGTCACTGGTGGCCGCTGGGCCGTCCGGCCTCGGCGCCGCCCTTGGGCGGGGCGATGTCTCGTTCGACGTCCGACCAGAAGCGATCCACCTGTTCCATCCCGAGTCGGGTGACGCCATCGGTGTCCGTCACCGAACGAGCGCGGCGCCATGGACCATCGCACGACCGATGGAGCCCGACCCGTCGAGCGGCACCACCGATCAGGAGGAGCGATCATGAGCCTCGTCCAAGGCGTCCTGCATCCCGTCGTGACCGTGGCTGACATGGATCGGTCCCTGCGGTTCTATCGAGACCTGCTGGGCCTGCGGATCACGTTCGACCAGCTCGTCGATCCGGTGTTCTACGCCGCGCTCTCCGGTCTGACCGACCCGGAGGTCCGCACCGTCGTCGCGGTGTGTCCGGACGGCACCGAGGTGGAGCTGCTCGAGTACCACGCACCGCGTGGTCGTGACCGGGTGGAGCACGCCTACTGGGATCCGGGCCACAGCTTCCTGAGCCTTCGGGTCCAGGATCTCGACGCGGCACGTGCCGAGCTCGTGGCAGCCGGCGTGGAGACGGGCGCCATCGCGGAGTTGCCGCTGCCAGACGGCGGCAGGCTCCGATCGCTCTATGTCGTCGGGCCGGACGGCGAGGCGGTCTGCCTTGCCCAGACCGACGGCGGCCAGCTTGGACAGCAGGACCGATGAACGGACACGCGGAGGTGGGAGCCATGGACCAGGGCATGCTGCTGGCAGGCGAATGGGTGCGCCGGGACCGGGTGATCGAGGTGGAGGATCCCGCCACCCAGGAGATCATCGCGACCGTGCCGGAGGCGACACCCGAAGACGCCACACGGGCGCTCCAAGCGGCGGCGACGGCGCAGCGCGAATGGGCACGTCGGACGGCCATGGATCGCGGGGACGTGCTGCGACGCTGGGCGAGGCTCATCGAGGCGGATGCCGAGGGTCTTGCCGGGATCATCGTCCGGGAGCAGGGCAAGCCGCTGGCAGAAGCGCGTGGCGAGGTCCAGGGGACCATCAAGTTCTTCGACTATGCCGCCAGCTTCGATCGCCATCTGATGGGGGATGTGGTCCCCGCCGACTCTCCCAACGAGCAGATGTGGAACGTGCCGTCGCCGGTCGGCGTGGTCGTGGCCATCACGCCCTGGAACTACCCGGCGGTCATCCCGGCGCGCAAGATCGCACCCGCGCTGGTCGCAGGGAACGCCCTCATCCTCAAGCCCAACTCGCTGACCCCGCTGGCAGCGCTCGAGTTGGGACGTCTGGGTCAGGAAGCCGGGGTCCCATCGGGCGTGTTCCAGGTGCTGACCGGGCCTGGGACCACGATCGGTGAAGCCCTGGTCCGTGACCCCATCACGCGGTTGGTCACATTCACCGGCAGCACGGCGACCGGCAAGCGTCTCATCCAGCTCGCGGCCGAGCATGTGACGGTGGTCTCGCTCGAGTTGGGTGGCAAGGCCCCCTTCATCGTGATGGACGACGCGGACCTCGATCGCGCGGTCGCGGATGCGATCGTGACGCGCTTCATCAACTGCGGCCAGACCTGCATCTGCAATGAGCGGACCTATGTCCACGAGCGGGTCGCGCCCGCGTTCCTGGAACGATTCGTGGAAGCCGCACGGACCCTGCCGGTCGGCGACCCCATGGCCGACGGGACCCGTGTCGGCCCCAAGGTCTCGCTGGAGGAGCTCCAGAAGGTCGAGGCACAGCTCGAGGCGGCCCGGTCGGCCGGTGCCACGACGCTCACGGGCGGGCACCGCCTGACCGAGGGCCGATACGCACGCGGATACTGGATGGAGCCGACGGTGCTCACCGACGTGCGCCAGGACATGCCCATCATGCGAGAGGAGGTCTTCGGGCCGGTGGTGCCGGTGATGGAGTTCCGCGACTTCGACGAGGTCATCGGTCTCGCGAACGACTCACGCTACGGCCTCGCCGGGTATCTCTACACGAAGGATGTCGACCGCGTCATGCGCGCGGTCCGCGACCTCGAGTGTGGTGAGCTGTTCGTGAACCGGGGGCCGGGCGAGTCGATCCACGGCTACCACGCGGGGTGGAAGGAATCCGGCATCGGCGGGGACGACGGCAAGTACGGCATGGAGCACTACATCCGCCGCAAGACCGTCTACCTCCGATACGAGGGCTGATCCGCCCACCGATCGCCCTCGACGGGGCGCAGCGAGGTCGCTCGCCCGATCGGGCAGAGGCCGGCACCCGGTCATTCGACCATCAGGAGGATCATCGATGCGGCTGGCCGTGATCGGCATGGCGCAGGAGACGGACACGTTCAACCCGCAGCTCACCACGCTCGACGACTTCCGCGCGTACGGGCTGTATGAGGGCCAGCAGATGCTGGAGGATCGGCACCTGGACGCTCGCACCCGAGGCTTCCTCACGGCCGTCCGAGTGGATGCCGGCGACATCGAGGTCGTGCCCATCATCCGGGGCATCGGAGGCTCGTACGGACGGATCGCGCGAGCGGTGCTCGACCATTTCCTGGACCGGATCGGATCGTCCCTGCGCGCGGGCGCGCCGCTCGATGGGTTGGCGCTCCAGCTCCACGGCGGCTGCTGTGCGGACGGCATCGATGACGTGGAGGGGGCGATCCTCGAGACGTGCCGGGAGGCGCTCGGTCCCGATGTCCCGATCGTGCTCAGTCTGGATCACCATGCGAACCTCACTCGACGCATGGTCATGGGAGCCGACCTCATCGTCGGATTCCGCACGCAACCGCATGACCCGTACGAGACCTCCATCGCAGCCGCCCAGCTGCTGTTCCGTCTGGTGCGTCGCGAGATCGCACCCCGTGGCGCGTGGCGCAAGCTGCCGCTCATCAGCCACCAGGAGCAGTACCTGACGTCCGCTGGACCGATGCGCACCTGGTTCCAGCGCGCCCGCGCCATGGAACGGATCCCAGGGGTCCTGACGGTCTCGAACTTCCCGGTCCAGCCCTGGCTGGACATCGAGGAGATGGGCTTCGCCAGCTGTGTCTACACCGATGGCGACCAGGCACTGGCGGACCGCCTCGCGGACGAGCTGGCGGACCTTGCATGGTCACTGCGCGACGAGCTCCAGGTCCAGACCAGCATCCCCGTGGTAGAGGCGCTCCAGGTCACGGCGGCTGCGCCACACGGTGTCGTCATCCTCAGCGACCATGGCGATTCCGTGTTCGGCGGCTCTGCCTGCGACAGCACCACACTCCTGGAGGCGATCCTGGGATCGGGCATGGACCGGCGAGTGCTCATCCCGTTGGTCGATGGCGAGTCCGCACGTGCGTGTGCCGCGCTGGGCCCTGGTGCCTCCATCACACGTGCCGTCGGTGGGACGCTCAGCGGGTTCTTCCGACCCGTGACCATCACCGGCACGGTCCGGACGGTGGCGGATGGTCAGCTGTACGTGGACGGACTGCCCGATCCCGAGATGGACATGGGTGTCACGGTCATCGTGGACTGCGGGCCTGTCACGCTCATGATCTCCGAGCAGCGGGGCGTGGGGGGCAACCATCCGGGTGTGTATCGCGCCTTCGGAGTGGAGCCAGCCGACTTCCACGCGGTCGTGCTCAAGACCGCATCGAACTTCCAGTGGTTCCGTCCCATCGCCGCACAGGTGATCCGCGTCGACACACCGGGGCCGACCCAGTCGGACATCGGGAGCCTGCCGTGGGCACGGATCCCACGGCCCATGTATCCCCTGGACCCGGTCGCCGACTGGCGCCAGGAGCGCTGACGCTCAGGACTCCGGCACGACGGTAGCGGCCCGACCGCTGACCGAGGCCATCGCGGCGCGCAGCTCGTCGGTGCCCACGACGCCCGTGAACTTCGCGTCGAGCCGGCCGTCGCCGTCCACCACGAACACCCACGGGGGCTCGGTCAGGCCGTAGGCATGCGCCGCATCGGTCAGGCGTGCGGGGCCCTCGGGTGGGTCGAGCGTCAGGACCCCGGTCTGGTAGGTGGTCGTCCATGGCTCGGCATGCACGACAGCGAGCCCCGGGAACTCCGTGAAGATCTCATGGACGATGCCCAGCGCGCCGCCACAGGCCTCGTTGGGTCGATACACGTAGGAGTCGAACACCAGGACGAACGGCCGGCCCGCGCCGAGCAGCTCGTGGACGCTCCACGTGTAGAAGTCCGTGATGGGATCGGGATCGGACGTGATGGAGCGCATCAGGTTCTGCGCGTCCCGCATGGTGCGCGTGGTCACGCTCGGCACGACCGCACCGAGGGCCGGCGTGCCGACGTCCGGGCGGACCTCGATCCAGCCGGTGCCGTGGAGCGTCTCGCCGGCCCGTTCCAGCGTGACATCCACGGACCATCGACCTACCTGGTCGAGGTCCACCTCCGCGGCATACAGCGCGCGGGCCCGTGCCGCCCACTGATGGAGCGTCATCGGGACCGGTGACCTCGCCCCATCATCAGGACCGGTCATGGTCAGCGTGACGACCGCACCGGGGTCGGCGATGGCCACGCTCGCGGCATCGAACAGCGCCACGATCAGGGTGTTCCTGCCGACCCAGTGCTGCGTGGAGACCGGGACCACCTGGAGCTCCCCGGTCGTGGCGGCCGCGAACCCCCGTCCGGACATCGGCAGCAGGGCGATCGCCAACAGCAGGACCACGATGGACCGATGACGGAGGGGCCGATCGAGGGCCCACGAGCACCGGCTCCGCCAGCCGACCGCCGTCACGAGCCGGGCATCGGCGACACGCCTGGCATCGGCGATGTCATGGGCGTGATCGACGTCCCAGGCGCGACGTCGCTGACGGTCGCTGCCACCTCCAGGACGTGACCGCTCTCGAAGGTGAGCGCCAGGGGCACCATCGAGCCCGCGGCGAGTGGTTCGCGGAGCCCGATGAGCATCACGTGATACCCGCCCGGGGCGAGCTCGGTCGATCCGCCGGCGGGGATCGGGATGGCAGCCACGGGCATCATGGACATCACGCCACCCGCATCAGCGGCGGTCCGATGGAGCTCCGCCGAGACGGCCACCGGCGACGTGACCGCCACGAGCGCGTCGTCGGTGGGTCCGTCGTTGACGAGCACCATGAAGGCGGCACCCGCCAGTGCCATCATCGGCGAGGTCCGCACCCACGCCGCGTCCACCCGGAGCGCGGCAGTGGCCGGCGATGCGGACGCGGCAGGCGCGAGCGAAGCCAGGTCGCTGATGATCGCCGCGGCCGGCGTGGCGAACGGATGGACGGCCACCAGGTCCCCCTCGGCATCGATGAGGTACTGGAACGCCGTGTGGGCCATGGAGTAGCCCGCGGCGGATCCGGCATCCACGCGCGCGTACTGGACGCCATACAGGTCGGCCGCGCCTCGGATCGCGGCCGGCGTCCCCGTCACCCCGACGACCCCCTCCGGCAGGAAGTGGACCCACTGGGCGAGGAACTCCGGCGTGTCACGCTCGGGATCCACGGTGATGAACGCGACGCGCACCTCCGGGCGAGCGCGCGCCACCTCCAGCAGGGTCGCGATCGTCTCGGGACAGACGTCGGGGCAGTGGGTGTAGCCGAAGAACACGATGGTCGGGTGCCCCGCATGGTCGGTGAGCGCCCACGGCTGACCGTCCGACCGCACGAGACCCACGGGTCGGGGGGCGGGACTCCCGACGACCAGCGCGGAGGGCACCGGGTGCGCGGTGGATGTGGGCGCCGGGGTCGTCGCCGACGCCGGCGTGACCACGGGTGTCGGCATGGCCGCGGGTGTCGCGGCGGCGCCCGCGGTCGGTGGCGGGGGCTCGGTCGGTGGCGGGGTGGCGCGTCGGGCCTGGTCGCCGGAGCAGGCGCCCGCGACCAGCGCAGCCAGCGCCGCGAGGAGCACGAGTCGTGATGGGAAGGGCAGGCGTCGGGTCATCGATCCTCTCGGGGTCGGGTCCATCAGGCGGTCGCCGCGACCATGCCACATGCTGCCAGCGACCCATGGCGCGCGTGAGGGCCGGAGGTCCCGATGACGGCCCTGCCGTCCGGCCCGTTCGCCGAGGGGCCGCCGGGTCACCGCCTCGCGTGGCACACTCTGTCCACCGGGAACGATGCCAGCCTGGCCCGGCTGGCAGGTCCGGGACGCGGAGTCGATGGTGTCATCCCTGGTCAGTGGCTTCTTCCACGGCGGTATCGCCGTCACGGACATGGAGCGCTCGCTCGCGTTCTATCGCGACCTGCTGGGCCTCGACGTCGAGTTCGACGTGACGCTGGATGCCGTGGGGTACGTGCGCGCCGCGCTGGGCATCGAGATGCGTGACTGTCGCATCGTGTATCTGCGCGTCCCGGGCAGTGACGGCGTCTTCGTGGAGCTGCTGGAGTACCACGGCACGGACGCGCGACCGACCCCAGAGCCACGCCCCTGGGACCCCGGCACGGGCCATCTGTGTCTCCACGTGACCGACACCCAGGCACTCCTCGACCGCGCGATCGCGGCGGGGTTCCGGACCCGCAGCAGCCAGGCAGCCGTCATCCCGATGGGACCGAACCAGGGCGCCCTCGCTGGCTGGCTCATCGACCCCGACGGCTATCACATCGAGCTGTTCCAGCGACGACCGTCGCCCACCTGACACCGGGCGGCCGAGGCGCTGACCCATCCGGCGGTGCCGGACATCGGACGGGCCCGGACCGACCCATCGACCAAGGAGGTTCCCCGTGCCCCAGCTGACCGGCCTGCCCCTGCTGCCCGTCCAGTCCATCGGCAGCTCTGGTGTCCCGTCGTGGATGTGGCTGGTCCGCGATGCCGTCGCCGAGGGCAAGCTGGGCCCGTCGGACATCGATGAGTCGCTCAGGGACGGCGCCGAGCTCGCGCTGCGCGAGGCGGAGGAGGTCGGCACCGACATCGTCAGCGATGGCGAGATGCTGCGTGCCGACTTCACCCGCAACTTCCACGGCCGGATCACCGGTCTCGAGGCGATCGACTACGAGCGCCGCCTGGGCTACCCCGGGCCGGACCAGCTCGATGCGTTCCGCGCGGTGGCGCCGCTCGATGTCCCCGACGGCTACGGCATGGTGGCCGAGATCGAGCACCTGCTGTCCCGGACCACGCGGCCCTTCGTGAGCGCGCTCCAGGGCCCGGTGACCCAGGCGTTCCGGATCGACCCCTCGCCCCAGTACCCCGACAAAGGCCAGCTGGCGTGGGCGCTGGTGCCGTTCATCAACCGCGAGCTGAAGGCGGCCGTGGCGGCGGGCGCGACGCTCATCCAGCTCGATGAGCCGGCCTTCTGGATCATGCCCGGCGGGCTGCCCGAGATGGTCGACATCACCAACGCGTGTCTCGAGGGCGTGGACGCGATGACCTCGCTCCATCTCTGCTTCGGCAACTTCCGCGGACGACCCGCGACCTCGTACCGGTCATACGCGGCGTTCGCGCCGCACTTCCGGGACCTGCGACTGGACGCGCTCAGCCTCGAGTTCGCGAACCGCTCGATGTGGGAGACCGAGCTGTGGGCGGACCATGGTGGCGACAAGGTGCTCGTGGCGGGCATCATCGACGTCAAGGCGCGCGACCTCGAGACCCCGGAGATCGTGGCGAGCCGGATCCGGACGCTGCTCGAGTCATGTGCGCCCGACAAGCTCTGGCTGTCCGCGGACTGCGGCTACTCCCAGACGGCACGCGGGCTCGCGGTGGCCAAGATGCGGGCCCTGGTCGAGGGGGCGCGGATCGTGCGCGGGGAGTTGGGCGCGACGTGATCGCCCGGGTCGGTCGGACCGACCTGCTGGAGCAGCACGCCCGCCTGCTGTTCGACCTCGATCGCGACGGGCGCATCGTCGCTGTCAACGAGCCGGAGCCGGACCCACCGCCGCTGCTGTGGCTGGGCCGGAGCCGCGAGGGATCGCTGGTCCTGGGACGCGTCGACATCCCGGACGAGGTCCAGGGTCGCGGAGCCGACCGTGTGGCTGCTCTCGCGCCGTGGGCCGGTACGCCCACGCCGGCCGGCACGTCCGCGCTGGACGACCTGGGGGTCGGCGGTGGGATCTCGGGCGGACCCGCGTTCCGGTTCCCCGAGCGGCTGACCGCGCCGCCGGTGGACGGGCTGGTCGTCGTGGACGGCTCCACCGCGCCGCTGCTCGAGCCGAGCTACCCGTTCACACGCCGGTACGTGGATGCGCTATCGCCAGTCACCGGCATCATCCGCGACGGCGCCATCGTGGCTACCTGTACGTCCTGCCGTACGCGACCGAACGCCGGCGAGGTGGGCCTCCACACGACCGAGGCGTGGCGCGGGCGTGGGTTCGGGCGAGCGCTGGTGGCCGCCTGGCACGCGGCGCTGGTCGCGGCCGGCCGGACGCCCTGGTACTCGACCACATGGGACAACGCCGCGTCACTGGCGGTCGCCCGATCGCTGGGGTTGGAGCTCGTCGCGGAGGAGCTCAGCTTGGGCTGATGGCGGGCGCCACGCCCGGGCGAGGCGCCGCTCCACGGCGTGTCCGCGGACTGCGGCTACGCACAGACGGCTCGCGGGCATGCGGTGGCCAGGATGCAGGGCCTGGTCGAGGGTGCACGGATCGTGCGCGCGGAGCTCGGCGTCGGCTGAGCGCCCAGGCGCCGAGGCGGGCCGCCCCGTCCGACGGCGCCGACAGGCCTGTTTCCGGGGTCGCTCCCCTGCCCCATCCGTCAGTCCTCCCGCAACGGCGTGACCACCTCACGCACGATCGCATCGACCGCCTCCACGCCCTCGCGGCCATCCAGGTACAGGATCATGTGCCGGACGCCCTCCCGGATGTAGCGCCGGGACGTGGCCAGGGCTGACGACAGGTCCGCGACGCTGAGCCGCAGCTGTGCCGAGATCTCGATCTCCCCGGGATCGCGGCCGATCGCATCACAGTTGCGTCGGATGGCGTCCATCCGGGCACCGAACTCGTCGGGCGAGAAGGCGCCGCTGAAGTTCCAGCCATCCGCGAGCTCCGCAACGAGTCGCATGCCGACCTGGAGCCCCTGGACCCCGAGCCAGATCGGGAGCCGATCCCCCTGGAGCGGCAGCGGATCGTTGCGCGCGTGGCGGAGCCGGTAGGGCGGTGCCTCGAGGCTGACCCCACCCGTCGTGGAGGAGTCGCCGCCATCGGTCGGCCAGACTCCCGCCTCCGGGCGCAGCAGCTCGCGGATGACCAGGATCGCGGCGCGCAGGTCGCGGAGGCGGGCGCCCAGCGGATCGAGGTCCATGCCATAGGCCTGCGTCTCCGGGACATGCCACCCCGCTCCCAGGCCGAGCACGAAGTGGCCGCCACTCTGGTGGTCCAGCGTCGAGGCGATCTTCGCCGTGAGCGCGGGGTGTCGATACGGGTTGGCGAGCACCAGGTGGCCGACCTGGAGACCCGGCACGAGCGGGATCAGGTTGGCGAGGCTCGTGGTCGCCTCGAAGCAGGAGCCGTCGCCATCCACCGGGTAGAAGTGGTCGAACAGCCACGCTGAGTCGAACGCGCCGATCTCGCCGGCGCGCTGCCACATGTCGTGCATCCGCTGCCAGCCGATGTTCGCGGGCGAGACCTTGAAGCCGATGCGCAGTGGGGTCGTCATGAGGTGGAGCGTACGCCAGCGAGCGTGCGCCAGCGCGATCGGCCCACGCCGATGGGGTGACCCGGCCAGCCCTCGGTCGACGTCGCCGCGCCCGCGTCGTTCAGTCGGACTCGCATCCGATGCCGTCGTGATCACCATCGAAGCGATGCGGATCGCGCCCGACCACCTTGAATCGGCGGAAGGGGATGTCACCGCAGTCGAGGTCCGGTGGGGACGGCGGGATGCAGACCATGGGGTAGGACGGATCGCAGTTCGACCGCCTCGGCCATCGTGTCGGACGCGGCGTCGGGCGCGGGGTCGGCTGCGGCTCGATGGTGAACTGGTCGACCGCGATGAGCGTGCCGTCAGCGACCAGGCGGACGGTGTAGTCACCGGGCTGACGCAGCCGGGACAGACGCCCGTGGAGGAACGGCGCGTCCTCGATGGAGCCATCGACCCGGTGCACGACGCGCTTGTCCGACTTCCGGGTGACCGTGAGACGGAATGGGGTACCCGGATCCAGTCGCGGGAGCTGGATGCGCCACGCCACACGTGTCGTGGAGCGATGGCGGCTGCCCCGCCCTGTCAAGGCCCTGTCGCCGCCGGACGCTCGAACCCCATCACCGAATGCGATGGCACGCACCTTGATGGGGGTGGGCCTGGGGGTCGGTCGTGGCGTGGGGACCGGCGTCGGTTCGGGGGTGGGTTCCGGCGTGGGCTCGGCGGTGGGATCCGGAGGAGGCTCGGGGGTGGGTTCCGGCCCGGGCTCAGGGGTGGGTTCCGGCGTGGGTTCGGTACCGCGGGACACGATGATGGCCACCGTGGTCCCCGGCGCCACCTCCGTGCCCGCCGTGGGATCGGTGCGGATGATCTGGCCCGCCGGGACGATGTGGTCGAAGCGGTCACGCTCCCCGACCGGCCGGAGACCCAGGTCGATGAGTGCGTCCACGGCATCCTCCGGGGTCGAGCCGCGGAAGTCCGGGACGACGACCGGGTCCCTGGTGGGCTCCGGTGTGGCCGGAGCCGCGGCCAGTGGCTGGCGAGGTCCCGCGTCGATGCCAGCCGGTTCGCCCGTGCATCCTCCAAGGAGGATCGTCGTGAGCGTAAGCGTGACGAATGTGCGTGCCCGTATCGGGGTCATGCCGCCTCCCATGACCGGATGTCGGGCCGCACCCCAAGGTGGCCCGTGCAGAGGGTATCGCAGGCCGCAGCCACAGGATCCCAGGTCGACGCACCGGCGGACACGACCGATGCTCGTAGCAGACTCGATCCATGTGCGTCGATGCTCCGATCTGCCTCGGAGTGGAGACGGCTTCCCCTGGCGGATCCTAGGATGCTCGCCGACCGTGGCGGCGAGCCGTGACCACCCCTCCGCCTCCCGGGCGAGCTCGCTCCACGACCCGGGCCCGCCGGGTCCCCGGGACATGGAAGCGGCCCCGGACGTCGGACGCCCGGGGCGCGGATCTCGCCGATCGGCGAGGAGGTGCCGGGCTACTGACCCCCGGCCGCCTCCACGTCCTCCGCGTTGTACACGGTGAACGGCCCTCCCCGGGACTCAGTACTGGAACAGCAGCTCCCGGTACTTGGGCAGGGGCCACAGGTCGTCCGACACGATGGCCTCGAGCGCGTCGGCCGCATCCCGCAGGGCGTTCTGGGCGGGGATGACCTGCTCCGCGAACGTGCGGGCCTCGTCCTGCACCGAGTCGGCCTCGTGCGCCGCATGCTGCGCCGCCTCGAGGGCGTCGATGGCATCGACGAGCTGGTCGGCGAGACCGGCCACCTTGTCCGCGATCGCGGTGACGCCACGTGACGATCCGGCCCCGGCCAGCTGGCCGAGATAGCTCGCGGTGGCCGGCAGGATCATGGTGCGGGCGATATCGAGCGCGGTGCTCGCCTCGATGTCCTGGACCTTGACGTAGCGCTCCCAGTAGACCTCCGCACGCGCCTCGAGCTCCCGCTCGGACAGCACGCCGAAGCGACCGAAGACCGACTTCGCCTTGTCCGTGCCGAGCGCCGGCAGCGCGTCCACGGTCGACCGGTTGTTGGGCAGCCCGCGCCTGGCGGCCTCGGCGTGCCACTCCTCGGAGTAGCCGTTGCCCTCGAACAGGACCTTGCTGTGCTCCTTGGCCATCGCCGACAGGATCGTGCCCAGCCCGGTCATGTCGCCCGGCTCGAGCCGCTCCAGGTCATCGGCCAGCTTCGAGAGCGAATCCGCGACCGCCGTGTTGAGCACGGTCTGCGGCCAGTAGATGGGTGCCGACGAACCCACCGCGCGGAACTCGAACTTGTTGCCCGTGAACGCGAACGGCGAGGTGCGGTTGCGGTCCGTGGCGTCCTTGGCCAGCTCCGGCAGCGTGGTCACGCCGAGCGCAACCGAGCCACCCTTGCGGGAGCCCTTCGCGGCACCCGCCGCCAGCTGCTCCACGACATCGGTCAGCTGCGAGCCGAGGAAGATGGAGATGATCGCGGGTGGCGCCTCGTTGGCGCCCAGGCGGTGGTCGTTGCCCGCGTCCGCGATGCCCGCACGCAGCAGGTCGGCGTGGACATCGACGCCCCGGATGACCGCCATCAGGAACGCCAGGAACTGGGCGCTCTCGTGCGGATCGCTGCCCGGGTCGAGCAGGTTCTCGCCGTCATCGGTCGCCATCGACCAGTTGTTGTGCTTGCCCGAGCCGTTGATGCCCGCGAACGGCTTCTCGTGGATGAGCAGCATCAGCCCGTGGCGCGTCGCGATCTTGCGCATGAGGCTCATGACCAGCATGTTGTGGTCCGAGCCAACGGACGTCGCCTCGAACACGGGCGCCATCTCGAACTGGGCCGGTGCCACCTCGTTGTGGCGGGTCTTGGACGGCACGCCCATGCGCCACAGCTCGCGATCGAGATCCATCATGTACGCGAGGATCCGCTCACGGATGGGGCCGAAGTACTGGTCCTCCAGCTCCTGGCCCTTGGGTGACGCCGCGCCGAACAGGGTCCGACCGGTGAGCACCAGGTCCGGGCGCTGCTCCGCGAGCCGCCGGTCGACGAGGAAGTACTCCTGCTCCGGGCCGATGGTCGTGAACACCCGGCTGGCGGCCGTGTTGCCGAACCAGCGCAGGACCCGCAGCGCCTGGGTGCCGACGGCCTCCTGGGAGCGCAGCAGCGGGATCTTGTGGTCGAGCGCCTCGCCCGTGTAGGACACGAAGGCGGTGGGGATGGTGAGCGTGACGCCGTTCGGCTCCACCTGGAGGAAGATCGGGCTGGTCACGTCCCACGCGGTGTAGCCACGCGCCTCGAACGTGGCGCGGATGCCACCGGACGGGAACGAGCTCGCGTCCGGCTCACCCTGGACCAGGTTCCGGCCCGAGAACTCGGCGATGGTCCGGCCCTCGCCGGTGGGTGCCAGGAACGAGTCGTGCTTCTCGGCCGTGCTGCCCGTCATGGGCACGAACCAGTGCGTGTA
>JAHBUZ010000026.1 GCA_019637815.1 Chloroflexota bacterium | reverse complement strand
GGACCGCTCGTCCCTCCCCCACCCCGGCGCCGACCCCACGCCTGCGCCCTCGGCCCAAGCCCGGCCCGTTCCGGATGGACGTCTATCGTCGGAACGCGTTCACCTCGCAGTACACGGCGTGGTATTGCGTGCCGGCCGCGATGCAGACGATGATCAACATCATGGAGTCCGGCCGGCCCGACCGGACCCGCGCCACCCAGGACCGGCTCTACCGGCTCGCGCGGCGTCTCAGCAGCGACCGGCTCGACGGCAAGGGCGCGGAGCCCATCGGCTGGGCGCGTGGTCTGGAGCGGCTGGGCTACGGCCGGTTCATCGTGCGTGCCTATCGCACCCGGTCCGACGCCATGAAGGTCGCCGCCAAGCAGCTGCGCATCACGGGCCGGCCCGTGGGCATCCTCGCCTGGCGGGGCGCCCATTCGTGGGTCATGTCCGGGTTCCACGCCACGGCGGACCCGGCGCTCACCGATCGCTACCGGGTCACCGAGGTCGCCATCGAGGACGTCTGGTATCCCCGGGTGAGCAGCATCTGGGGTCGCTCGGATCCGCCCGACACGTGGGTCCCGTTCGAGCGATTGCCGCGTGACCTGCTGGCCTATCGACGACCGGGCACGCGCTACCCGGGTCTCGACGGCCGGTACGTGCTCGTGCTGCCGGTCACGGACGACGACCCACGGCGGTCGGTCGGCCCGCGCTGATGCCCGCGACCAGGCATCAGCCGGCCCAGGTCCGGCGTCACGACCGGACGCCCGGCCGCCGAGCGGCGTGCGGGGTATCCTGCAACCGATGGCACTCATCCGACTGACCGGCGCGCAGCACCTCGATGCGCCCGTCGTGGTCGCCGCGTTCGATGGCTGGGTGGATGCCGGCAGCGGCGCGACCACGGCCGCCGACCTCATCGCACGGGACGCGTCGGAGGTGGCGACGTTCGACGGTGACCGCCTGTTCGACTACCGCGCGCGCCGACCCACGCTGGAGATCATCGATGGTCGTCCATCCGACCTCACCTGGCCGGAGCTGCGGCTCATGCATCGGCGGTTCGAGGGTCGGGACGTGCTCGTGCTCACGGGACCAGAGCCGGACTACCGCTGGCGTCAGCTCGCCGCCGAGCTGGTGCAGCTGGCTCGCGCGTTCGAGGTGAGCGAGTGGATCAGCCTCGGTGCGATCCCGGCGGCGGTGCCCCACACGCGACCCGTGACCATCCTGGGCACGGCATCGAGTCTCGGCCAGCTGCGCGCGGACGTGGAGCCGGGCCCCGTGGGCACCATGACGGTGCCCTCGGCATGCATCTCGGTGCTGGACATGGCGGCCGCGGCGGCGGGCGTGCCCGCGGTCGGCTACTACGCGCAGATCCCGCACTACGTCTCGGGCGAGTACCCCGCAGCGTCGCTGGAGCTGCTGTCCGTGCTCGGCAAGCACCTCGGGGTGCGGTTGCCGCAGGGCACCCTGTCCGTGGAGGCGAAGGAGCTCCGGGAGCGCCTGGATGCCGCCGCGGATGCGGACGCCTCGACGCGGGCCTACGTGGAGCGGCTGGAGGGCATGGCGGACGAATCGAAGCTGCCGTCCGGCACGGAGCTCATCTCGGAGATCGAACGCTTCCTGCGTGACCGGGGTGCCGGATCGGAGCCGCGCGGCAGCTGACCGGTCGTCGCGGGCCAGGCGGCTGACCGAGGCGCGGCGGGGTCCCTGCTCGCGTCCCGAGCGTCCCGTTCGATACCGCCGCGCGCCGGGACGCCGGGTCCCGGTCGCGCGAGGATCGGTCGGTCGTGCCTCAGATGGCGCCGCCCGCCGCCGGTGGTGCATCCGCGCTCTCGCCACCATCACCGATGGACTCGCGGGCGAGATAGTCCTCCGCGAGCAGGATGTTGGTCTCCGCGGCGCGCTCCACGGTGCGCAGCAGGTCCGCCATGCTCGCCATCTCCTCACGCTGCTCCCGCAGGAACCAGGCCAGGAACTGCTCGCCGACCAGGTCGCCCTCCTCGCGCGCGATGTGGGCCAACGCCTCGATCTGGGTCGTGACCTCCTTCTCCTGCTCCAGCGCGAGCCGCACCGGCTCGATGGGGTCCGTGAACTCCAGCCGCGGTGCCGGCACACCCGGGATGGTCACGTGCGCCTCGGCGTCCATGAGGTACTGGACGATGATCATCGCGTGGTTGCGCTCCTCGACCGCCTGCCGGTAGAAATGGCGGGCGAGTTGCGGCAGCGTCTGGTCGTCATACCAGACCGCGATGGCGATGTACTGCTGGGATGCCGAGAACTCGTTGACGAGGTGCGCGTCGAGCGCGTCGGTGAACCTGGACACGTTGGGCCTCCGTGTGGGCGGTGACGGGATGACGATGGGCGGCATGGAGCGACGCGTCGCGTCGCAGGGCCGACGGTACACCGTGTCCGGGCACCCGCGCCACCGCGCCGCTCCGCGGCCGGGGCGTCAGGGTCGACGCTGACGCTCGATCGTCAGCGACCGCAGCCCTCGTTCCGAGACGTAGTGGTTGCGGTCCACGTCGCCCACGATGCCCGGCAGGCGCCCGAACGCCGTCCACTGCCAGAACGTCCAGCCGTGCCCGTCCCAGCGCTTCGCGGGCAGGCTCGGTGTGCGGGTCCCCCAGTGCGCGATCCAGAGCACGCGGTAGCCCGCCGCCGCGATGCGCCGCGTGTCGCCGAGGTGCTCGCGCCAGAACGCGGCGTTGCTGTAGATCATCGGCCGCACGCCGGTGCGTGCCCGGACCCGATCGAGGAAGGCGAGCGTCCAGGCACGCAGCTCGGACGGCTTGAGGCCACCCGAATGCTCCAGGTCGAGGGCCGGGATGAGGTCGTCCCGACGCAGGTCGGCGTGACGCAGGAACCAGTCCGCCTCCTGTCGGGCGTCGCGGCGGATGCGTGCGAGGCGCGTGCCGGTGCCCACCAGGCTCGGGCGAGCGAAGTGATAGGCCGTCGTCAGGATGCCCACGGCGCGGGCACGTCGATGGTTCCGGGGATACCACTCGTCGACCAGGTGGGTGCCCTCGGTGGCCTTGATGATCGCGAACCGGATGCCTGCGGCGCGCACCGCCTTCCAGCCGATCCGGCCCTGGTAGTGCGAGACGTCGATGCCCTGACGGCGATAGACCCGGCGTGCATCGCTGGTGACCGAGGTCGATGGAGCGGTCGACGGCATGTCGGCTAGCCGCAGGGCCATGGCAGGGACGCTCGGGCCGATGAGGGCGAGCGCGACGGTGAGACACACGCCACGGATGACCCGGCGGATGCGCGGCGTGGCGCGGCGACGTGACACGGATGGCCTCCCTCTCGACTCCGACCCCATCCTCGGGCAGCGTGGTGCGTGCTGTCACCCCTCCGCAGCGCCGCCGGGACCCGGACCATGGTCCTGCCCGACCACCGGGCGTGTCCGGCCCTCGGGTGCGTTCGACCCATCGGGGGAGCGGCCGACCATCGCGCGTTCGGCCATCGGGGCGCGATCAGCGGCCGGGGGCCGCGGCCGACCACCGAAGTGCTCGCGCGCTGGTAGCCTCCGATCCCCATGACCCGACCATCGACCGATCCGTTCGGCGACCCGCTCGACCCGGCGATCCTCGAGCGTCGCGCGGGACTGCCCCGCAAGCCGGACGCGGTGACCCTGGAGGGACCGCGGTTCCAGCTGCGCCCGCTCTCGCTGCCCGCGGACCTCGAGGCGCTCCACGCGATCTCCGACGGTCGTGCGATGCGTGCCGGCGAGCTGGCCACAGACACCTATGACCCTGCGCTCCTCGTCTGGCGCTACCTGTCCGCCGGTCCCTTCGCCGATGCCGATGCGCTGGGTCGCTGGCTGTCCCTCCAGGACGGGGCGCCGGATGGCCGGCCGTTCAGCGTCCTCCACCGCACGACCGGTCAGCTGGTGGGCGTGGCCAACCTCATGTCCAACCACCCGGAGCATCTCAAGATCGAGCTCGGCAACATCTGGTACGGCAGGCTCGCCCAGCGCTCCGGCGCGAACACCGAGGCCACCTGGCTGTTGCTGCGCCACGCGTTCGGCCTCGGCTATCGCCGGCTCGAATGGAAGTGCGATGCGCGCAACGAGCGGTCACGCGCGGCCGCGCTGCGCATGGGCTTCCGCTTCGAGGGGATCCAGGAGCACCACATGATCGTGCGTGATCGCGACCGCGACACCGCATGGTTCCGCATCCTGGACACCGAGTGGCCCAAGGTCGACGTCCTGCTCCAGCGGCTGAGGGGACTAGTCCCCTCCTGACCCGTCCGGGGGATGTCCGGTGAGGTCCGGGCGGCCTAGCATCCGGCCCGGATCGACCCGTCCGACCCCGGGTGTGGTCGGTCCGCCATACATCCGACCACGTACATCCGTGTCCTGGAGGTCTCCGATGCACTCGACTCCGATGGCGGTCGCGGGACCGCGCGCGGTGATGCGCACCGTGCTCCTGGGGGCCGGCGCCTCCGGCCTCGCCATCGCGGCGGCGCTCGCGTTGTCACAGACGGCGTCCGCACAGGAGCCGCTCCGGATCGCGGTCGGCGGCGGCGACGGCACCGTCGCGGTCCAGGCGTTCCTGCCGGGCGCTGTGCGCGTCGACGTGGGTGACTCGATCACCTTCACGATCACGTCTCCCGAGCCGCACATGGTCACGTTCGGCGAGGGCCCCACGGAGCAGCCGCCCACCGAGTGGGAGGCCTCCGGGTGGCCGACGATCACCAGCACGCCCGGTGGCGCGCCGGTCGACCTGGGGCTCGCGATCTGGAACGGCTCGGGCCTGCTGCACACCGGTCTGCTGTTCGAAGGCTCGAGCGCCACGGTCCTGTTCGATACGCCCGGGACGTTCACGTTCCTGTGCCCGATCCATCCCGGCATGTCCGGTGAGGTCACGGTGCTCGCTGCCGGCGAGGGCGCTGCGACCACCCAGTCGGAGGCGGACGCCGCGGGCGCGGCATCGTCCGAGGCGCTCCTGGCGCAGACGGAGACGCTGCGCGAGGCGCGGACGGCGTCCGTGGAGTCCATCACGGCCGCTGATGGCACCACGACCTGGCGGATCTTCGCGGATGCCGCGACGGTGGGCACGATCCTGCCGGGCGGCGGTGAAGGCTATCTGGAGCTGCTGGAGTTCGTGCCGGCCGAGCTCGCCATCCAGCCCGGTGACACGGTCCACTGGTCGGCGCGCGGCGTGCACACGGTGACCTTCCCACGGACCGGACAGGCACCCACGTCCGTCGATCCGTTCGTGCCCGCGAGTGGCGGCGAGACGTACGATGGCACCGCCGCCGCGCACTCGGGTCTCCTCAACGCGGGACCCGGATCACCCTCTGCGTACGCGCTGACCTTCCCGACCGCCGGGACGTTCGCGTACGTGTGTGCGCTGCACGCAGGCCTCGGCCAGGTCGGCACCATCGTGGTGGGCGACCCGGCGCCGTAGCGCCATCGTCGGCGTCGGGGTGACCCGGCGCCATCGGGCCGCCTGTCGGCGTCGATGGGTCGGCTGGCGTCCCGGGCGGTCCTCGGCCCGACCAGGTGTCGACGTGGTCGGCTCGGCCGCTCTGGCAGCCGGCCCGCGGGCCGCGGACGTCCACCGTAGACTCGGGCGCGATGACCACCACACCATCGCGCCCGGTGTCCCGTCCCGGCCTCGGCCCGCTGCCACGCTGGATCGCCACGCGCTACGCCACGCCGCTCCGCGAGGGCGGCTCGCTGCCGGCGGTCGTGGCCACCGACGATGGCGACTGGGTGGTCAAGTTCCGTGGCGCCGGCCAGGGCCCGGGCGCCCTCATCGCCGAGGTCGTGGCGGGTTCCATCGGCCAGGTGCTCGGGCTGCCCATCCCGGAGCTCGCCTTGGTCGAGGTCACACCGGACCTGGGTCGGGCGGAGCCGGACCCGGAGATCCGGGAGCTGCTCGAACGGAGCCCGGGCACCAACGCCGCGCTCCGATTCCTGCCGGGTGCCCTGCCCTATCGCCCGGGCGTCAGCGAGCCACCCGATCCGGCGCGCGCCGCGGACATCGTGTGGTTCGACGCCCTCGTCACCAACATCGACCGGACACCCCGCAACCCGAACATCCTGGTCCGGGGCGATGGTGCCTGGCTCATCGACCATGGGGCCGCGCTGTACGTCCAGCACACCTGGCGTGATCCGGATGCGCACGCGCGTCGACCGTTCACCCAGGCGGCCGAGCATGTGCTCCTGCCGGTCGCGGGATCGATCGAGGACGCGGACGAGCGCCTCGCGCCGCTGCTGGACCGGACGGTGCTCGAGGGGATCCTCGCGCGCGTCCCGGACGACTGGCTGAGCGTGCCCCGCGAGCGGTTCGTGGACTATCTCGATCGACGGCTGGACGCACCACGGCCATTCGTCGCGGATGCGGAGGCAGCCCGACTCGCCATCGCGCGGGATGGCCTCCGTTCGCCCGGTCGGGATCGCACGGCGGCACGCACCGATGCCTGACGCCGCCGACCGCGCTCGAACGAGTGCCCGCTGGTCGGCACGGGCGATGGTCAGCCATGTCTGACGGAACCGACGGCGACCGCTGGCCCTTCCAGTACGCCATCCTGCGGGTGGTGCCGGACATCGAGCGAGGCGAGCGCCTGAATGCGGGCGTGGTGCTCCACTGTCGACCGGCACGGTTCCTGGCTGCCATCACGCTCCTGGACGAGGCCCTCCTGCAGGCCATGGCGCCCGCTGCCGACGTGCCCCGGATCCGGCGCCACCTGGAGCTGGTGCCGCGATTGTGTGCCGGCGATGCGGACGCCGGGCCACTCGCGCTCCTCGAGCAGCCCGAGCGGTTCCACTGGATCGTCGCGCCGAGCAGCACGCTGGTCCAGCCGTCGGCGGTGCACACGGGTCTGACCGTCGATCCCGCAGCGACGCTCGATGATCTCGTGGCACGCCTCGTCGCTCGCTGATGCGAGCCGACTGCCACGGGAGCGGGACCGTCGACGGGCGGGCTGGCGTGGAGCCGCAGCGGGCGCGAGGGTGGCGCACGGCGAGCCTGAGCGCCAGCCATGGCGGTCCATGTACCTGACACGGATCGTCCGGTCGATGTAGGCTGCGCGCGGCCGGGGGACGCTTCCACCATGCCCGCCTGACCAGAGGAGCGACGCGTGCGAGCCTCACGCCTCCTGTCCATCCTGTTGCTGCTCCAGACGCGCGGCCACCTGACCGCGGGCGAGCTCGCCGACGAGCTGGAGGTCTCCGTCCGAACGGTCTATCGGGACATCGAGGCGCTCAGCGAGGCGGGCGTGCCGGTCTATACCGAGCGTGGGCCACACGGCGGGGTCCGACTCGTGGACGGATACCGCACGCGACTCACCGGGCTCACCTCGGACGAGGCACAGTCACTCTTCCTCTCCGGGCTGCCCGGACCCGCCGCGGAGCTCGGCCTGGGCACGGTGGTCGCCGCGGCGCGGCTCAAGGTCCTCGCCGCCCTGCCCCCCGAGCTCCGCTCGCGTGCGTCCCGACTGGGCGAGCGGTTCCACCTCGACGCCCCCGGCTGGTTCCGGTCCCCGGAGGCCGTGCCACATCTCCAGGCGCTCGCCACGGCGGTCTGGGAGGACCGGCTGGTCCGTATCCGGTATGACCGTGGGGACCGCTCGGTGGAGCGGCTCCTGGCACCCCTGGGCCTGGTCATCAAGGGCGGGGTCTGGTATCTCGTCGCGCTGGTGGATGGCGCGCCACGGACGTACCGCGTCTCGCGCGTCATCGACGTGGTCCCCACCGAGGATCCGTTCCAGCGGCCCGCGGACTTCGACCTCGCGACCTTCTGGACCGAGACCACGTCCGCATACGAGGCGGCGGCCGAGCGACTCGAGGTGACGCTCCGGGTGGACCCGGACCGGCTGCCGTGGCTGATGGACGCCGTGGGCGAGGAGACCGTCCGCGGCGCCACGCGGCTCGATGAACCCGATGACGACGGATGGCTGCGCATCCGGATGACCGTGGAGTGGCCACGCGAGGTGCACGGGCGCGTCCTCGCGCTGGGCGACGCGGTGGAGGTGCTGGGTCCGCCCGAGCTGCGGCAGCGCGTGATCGACAGCTCACGGCGCGTGCTCCGGCGATACGGAGCGCTCCCGCAGCCGGACCCGTCATCCGCTGACCCGATGCCCACCGTGGGCACCCCCTGACGCTGGTGACACGCGATCCACGATCGGGCGAGGGCGCGTGCGGGAGGCGCTCGGCGTCCCGGGCCGGACACCATCCGCCGTCCGACGCGACACGGCCCGGTCCGCTGCCGGCGCCCCGAGCCCTCGGGCGCTCAACAGGTGCCGAAGGCGGCTGAAGCGACCGGGCCGGGCCTTGAGGGACCGCGCACGCGACCCATCGGCGATGTCGCGCAGCCGTTCCCTGACCATGACCTGGGCGAGATCGTGATGGAGCAACACGCGACTGCCTCCTGGCGATGCTGACGGCCACTCGTTGGGCCGTGCCAGACCGACCATAGGTCGCGTTGTTGCCGGATCATGTCAGGTTTGACGCCGATCGCGATGCCGAGCCACCAAGGCGCTCCGGAGGCTACGATGCGCCGATGCTGGTGGAGCGCGACGGCTCGGTCGTCATCGCCTGGGAGGCGGATGGATTCGGTTCCATCCGCGTCCGCGCGCGCTTCCGGGAACCCGAGGAGCTGGCCGCGTGGGCTCGCGGCATCGCGGACGAGGCACTCCTCGAACGGACCCTCCAGGGACTGCATGCACGGCTCCGCGACCGATATCCGGGCGCGTTCGATCTCGGGACCCGGCAGCCACCCGGTGAGGCCGGCACGGTCCTCATCACGTTCCATCCGCCGAAGGGCACTCCGCGGCCGGACGACTGACCGCCGGCGGGAGGGGTCCGATGAGGCGGCGGCCACGCTCGGTGCGCTTGCACCAGGCGATCGGCGTTGCCTCGACGCACAACATGTAGTACGTTCGTCCCACCGGAGTCACAAGATGTGGCATCGCTGGGGAGGTCGATCGGGTGTTCCGCGTCCTGGTGCAGGCGAGTCTCGCTGCCGTGGCACCGACCGTCTCGACCGGATGGTGGGGTGCGCTCCGTCCACGGCGCAGGTCGACACCCACGGCGGTGACGGGCTGGGCGCCCTGGGCCGACCCGACCCCCGGACCCGGACCCGCCAGCCCGGCCGCAGTGCCCGCCATCCCGATGCCGTCGACGCCAGCGGCAGCTCGCCGGGCGACGACCAGCGTCGGGCCCGCGCCGCGCATCGTCCGCCAGCCGCTGAGCCCCGCCACGGCCACGCTGAGCACCTCGATACGGCCGATCGTGCGCCTCGGTGGCACTGGACGCGCGGTCGTCGCGATCCCGATCGAGACGGCATCCGCCGTCGGTCTCCCGTGGGCGGCACCCGAGCCGGTCGAGGGCGTCATCGTGCGCACGATCCGGGTACCGGCAGACTGGCCGAGGCTCCCCATCCGTGCTGCACAGACCGCGGTGGTCCCCGTGGCATCCGCGGCCGTGGCGGTGTCGGCCACCGTGGCTGCGCCGTCGCACATGCCGACCTCGCCGGTCCGAGCGACGTCGGCACCCATGGCCGCGCCACCTCCAGCGGCCGCGCCGACGGTCGGGACCGCGACCCCGCGCGTGACCGCGCCCTCGGTGGTGACCAAGCGGACGGTCGTGCCCATCGAAACGACCGTGGCCGCCCCCCTCACCCGACCATCGACCCCGTCGGTCGACCGCACGACGCCTGCTCCGTCTCGCACGAGCCGCCTGCGGCGCTTCATGACGGTGGCGGTCGGCGTCGTCGTCTCGGTGGTCGCAGTGGAGGCCGCCGCGCGGCTCGGCCGCCGCTGAGGGCCACCCCGGACCATCGGCGCCATGGCGTTCCCGAACGGATGTGCTATGGTGTCACCAGTCGTACGCAGACGAGCGCTGGTTCGAGCCTCATCGATCAGCTCCCGCGCCGCGCGGCGACGGACCATCCGGCCGTTCCGATCCATCCCGATCGTGGAGCTGCCACCACACCCACAGGGCGGCCCGGCACCGATTCCCGCCAGGGCCCCAGGAAGACGTACCACACCATGTTGACTCGTTCCCCCAGTACCCCCGCTGCACTCGGGCAGCGCGCGGTCGCCCAGCGACGCCTGCGTCGCGCGGCTGCCGGGCGCCGTCTCTT
Organism: Chloroflexota bacterium; assembly: GCA_019637815.1. Taxonomy (GTDB): domain Bacteria; phylum Chloroflexota; class Limnocylindria; order Limnocylindrales; family CSP1-4; genus JAFMJV01. The sequence goes on along the minus strand of JAHBUZ010000026.1, from coordinate 43,958 downwards.
CTGCACCACCAATGGCTGTCCCACGTTCATGGACCTCGATGCGTCCGGGACCGTGGCGACCTGCCACATCTGCGGCAACCAGCGGCGCGTGCGCGCCGTTGCCGCGCCGGCCCACTGACCCGGGTGTCCGGCGACGCCTCCCCGCGTGCCGCCTGACCCCCGCTCCGGCCGACCCGTCGTCCGCAGGGATGCGGATGGCACCACGACCCTGGCGCGCTCCTGGGAGTCGCTCACCGAGCGACTCATCCGGGAGGCACAGGAGGCCGGCGCATTCGACGACCTGCCCGGCACCGGCCGACCGCTCGTCCTCGATGACGATCCGCGCGAAGGCGAGCTCGGCCTCGCCTTCCACATCCTGCGCACCAACCGCACCGTGCCGCCCTGGATCGCGGTCGACCAGGAGGTCCGCGCACAGCTCGACGCGCTCGATCGACTGATGGCCCGAGCGACCGATGCGACCCCACCGGGTCCCGTGGCGCGCGCCCGCTGGCATGCGCGTCTCGAGACGGTCCTCCACGATCACACGGCCGCCGTGCGCTCGCTCGAGGGCCTGGCGCCATCCACGGCGCAGCACCGGCCTCGTCTCGATCCATCGGCCGAGCACGCGCGGCTCGACGCTGCGCTCGACCGGGCGCCCGACGCGGGACCGGCAGCCACGTCATGACGGACCCTGTGCCGACCGGACGCAGCCTCGACCCGGTGGCCGAGGATCTTGCAGCCTGGGGTCGGGTCGCCGTGCTCGCCATCCCCGGCCGACGCAGCGGTGTCGTCCGGCGGACCCCGGTCGGCTTCCTGGAGCAGCCTGACGGGTCGCTCCACGTCGCCGCCTCCACGCCCCACACCGCGTGGGCGCTCGACCTGCTTGCGGCGGGCAGCTGCGAGGTCACCATCGGGACGCGCACCGGCCTCTACGACGCCACACCCCTCGACGACGCGGCGCTCGCCACGACCGTGGTGGAGCTCATCCTGCGCTACGGCACCCCCGCCGAATCGCTCGGTGGTGGGCCGGCGTTCCGCCTCATCCCACGGACAGGAGGCATCCCGGCGTAGACTGGTCACCAGTGATCGGATCGGACGCCTCCCGGTCGGCGTCAAGCGCCTACGTGCGCATCCCACGACAACCGTCGCGATCCTGGACCGGGCATCAGTGGTGGATCGCGGTGCCAACGGAGCATCCAGCGTGTCCTTCGATGATCTGGGCCTGAGCCCGGAGCTCCTGCGTGCCGTCACGGACGAGGGCTATACCACCCCGACCCCGGTGCAGGAGCAGTCCATCCCCATCGTCCTTGCCGGCGACGACCTGATGGCCCGTGCCCAGACCGGCACCGGCAAGACCGCCGCCTTCGCGTTGCCCATCCTCCAGCGGCTCAAGGCGCACGCGAACACCAGCTTCTCGCCCGCCCGACATCCGGTGCGAGCGCTCATCGTGACCCCCACCCGCGAGCTCGCGGTCCAGGTCGAGCGGAGCTTCCGGGCATATGGCCGTCATCTGCCGCTGCGCATCGCAGTGGTCTACGGCGGCGTGCCCATGCCACCCCAGGAGAAGCAGCTGCTGGGCGGCATCGAGATCCTCGTCGCGACGCCCGGCCGGCTCCTCGACCATGCCGGCAGCCGCACCGTGAACCTCGGCCAGGTGGAGGTGCTCGTCCTCGACGAGGCGGACCGGATGCTCGACATGGGCTTCATCGAGGACATCCGTCGGATCATCGCGCTGCTGCCCTCGAAGCGCCAGAACCTGCTGTTCAGCGCCACCTTCGACCCCGAGGTGCGGGCGCTCGCCCATTCCCTGCTCCACGATCCCAGGCAGGTGGACGTGGCACCCAAGGTGTCCGCGGCCGAATCGGTCGAGCAGGTGGTCTATCTCGTCGACGCGGACCGCAAGCGCGATCTGCTGGCGCATCTCGTGCGCTCGCGGGATCTGCGCCAGGTGCTCGTGTTCACGCGCACCAAGCACATGGCGGCCCGGCTCGCCTCGTGGCTCGACCGGGTGCGCGTCGACGCGACCGCCATCCACGGTGACCGCAGCCAGGCCGACCGCGAGAAGGCGCTCGAGCAGTTCAAGTCGGGCGAGGTCCGGGTCCTCGTGGCCACGGACGTCGCGGCGCGCGGCCTGGACATCGAGGGGCTGCCCCAGGTGGTCAACTTCGAGCTGCCATACCACGCGCAGGACTATGTCCATCGCATCGGCCGCACCGGCCGCGCGGGTATGACCGGGCATGCCATCTCGCTCGTCTCGCTCGACGAGGAGGAGCAGCTCCGGAACGTCAACAAGCTGCTGAAGCGGGACCTGCCCATCCGCCAGGTGCGTGGCTTCGAGCTGGATCCGCGTGCGACGGCACCGGCACGCTCGGGACGCGGCGGGTCCACGGCAGGATCCCGGTCCGGCACGAGCCGAGGTCGCAGCAGCGCATCCCGCGCCCCTCGGACCGCCGCCGCGCGCTAGCACGCCATGCGGCGACTGACCTTCGCCATGAACATGAGCCTGGACGGCTATATCGCCGCGCCCGGCGACGATCTCGGCTGGAGCGTGCCGAGCGACGAGCTGTTCCAGTGGTGGTCCGACCGGGTGGCCGCGACGAGCCTGGCGCTGTACGGGCGCCGGCTGTGGGAGACGATGAGCGCCCACTGGCCGACCGCCGACCAGCAGCCCGGCGTCACACCGGCGCAGGTCGAGTACGCCCGCCGCTGGCGGGCCATGCCCAAGGTGGTGTTCTCCTCGACGACCCGCACGGTCGACTGGAACGCCCGCCTGGTCACCGGCGACGCGGTCGCCGAGATCACCCGGCTCAAGGTCGAGGACGGCGGACCCATGGACATCGCCGGCGCCACGCTCGCCGCGGCGGCCATGCGCGCGGGGCTGATCGACGAGTATGCGGTCGTCACCCATCCGGTCCTGGTGGGCGGCGGCACGCCGTTCTTCACCACCCTGGACGGCTGGGTGCACCTGCGCCTGGTGGAGATCCGGCCGTTCCCCGACGGCATGGTGCTGACCAGGTACGAGACCAGGCGCTGAGCGCCCGACGGCGGCGGATCGGCGCGGGCACCGGCGCGCCCCATCGACACGTCGCATCGACCGCGGCCCGATCGAGTCCGCGAGACGGCCTCAGCATCCGACCAGTCAAGCGCTTGGTGCTGCCTATCCTCACCGATGGCCACCATCGCTGGACAGTGACCGGGTCGATCGCTGATGTCGGCGGTCGCCAAGGGTCAGGTCGCGGCCACCGCATGACGGACGACCAGCGCGATTGGACGATCGTGATGCTCGCGCGCTGGAGGACGGCTCGGAGTGGCCCGGAGCGGTCGGGATGCTGCGATCAGGGACCCTGCCGTTCACTCATCGTGGACATCCCGCATCGATGCGACGCGCTGCCTTGGCCGCACCAGCAACAGCGGGACCTCGCGCCGCGGTAGCGCCACGTCACGGGCGCGCGCGAATCAGTCGGTCGTCGCGGCGAAGGCGCGGACGCGGATGAGCCGCTCCATGTCGTCACACTGGTCGAGCAGGTGGCGACGCAGCTGGACCTCGTCGGCATCGAGGTCAGCCAGCAACGCGCGTGACCGTTCCAGGACGTCCGGCTCACCCCAGCCGATGGGGTGCAGCGCCCGCAGGTAGGCTCGGGCGAAGCCCAGGTCGCGCTCCCGGTAGACCGCACGGACCTGTTCGAAGAAGGGCTCCCGCCACGGCATCAACAGCTCACGCTGGTGGTGCCACTGGAAGCCGGCGAGCGCGGCCCGCGTCAGGTAGTCCGAGCCGTACCCGGTGCCATGGATGCGCTCCCACGCGGTGGCCTTGGCCGCGGCATCGGGTGGTGCGACCTGTGCGCGGATGACGGCGCGCTGCCCACGATCGCTGGGGTCCCGGTCGCGCTCCCGGTCGATCCGCTCCTCGGCATCCGACAGTCCGAACGCGAGCGCGCGCACGGACGCCTCCCAGCGCATCTCCTGGTCCACGGGCAGACCGGTGTCCCCAGCGCCATCGAGCAGCGCCAGCACGTCGGTCAGATCCGCCGGGTCGGACGCGGCAGCGATGGCGAGCCGGAGCCAGAGGCGACGGTCATCATCGGGTCGATCGGTGCTCGCCAGGGTCTCGCGCGCGACGCGCACGAGTGCCGCACCCTCCGCCGCGATGCGCTCCTCCGGCACGTATCGACGGAGGGCCACGATCGCCTGGTCGAGGACCGCGTCCAGGAGCGCCACGTCCGACTCGGCCGGGGCGTGACGCCGGACCATGGCGAGGTACTCCGTGGAGCGCAGCCGCGCGTCACGGGTCATGTCCCACAGCGATGACCACACGAGCTGGCGCAGGAACGGATCCTCGACCTCGTCCAGGCGCGCCCGTGCGAAGGCGAGCGACACCGGGTCCAGGATGACCTTGGCGTAGTCGTGGTCCTCGTGGTTCGGGAACACGAAGTCGGGCGTCGGCAGGCCCACGAGCGCCGGCACATCGGCCACGGGTCCCTCGATCGTGGCCTCCTGGACGGTGAGCGCGTCACCACCCTGGGACGTGTGGAGCACACCGACACGCATCGTGTGGGGTCGCAGCGTCGGGTGGTCCGCGGGAGCGCCCTGGTGCAGCTCGAAGGCGGTGATGCGGTCGTCCTCGGTCGTCCAGCGCGCCTCGATGGTGTTGAGCGACGCCGTCCGGATCCAGACACGCGCCCACTCATCGAGGTCGCGGCCCGCCGCGTCCCCGAGCGCGGCCAGGAAGTCGTGGAGCGTCGCGTTGCCCCAGGCGTGGCGTCGGAAGTAGCTCCGGATGCCGTCCCGGAACGCGTCGCGGCCGATGGTCGCCACGAGCTGCTTGAGCACCGAGGCGCCCTTCTCGTACGTGATGCCATCGAAGCCCAGCTCCGCCTCGTCCGTGTCCGCCACCTCGCCCGCGATGGGGTGCGTGGTGATGAGCTGGTCATCGCGATAGGCGAGCGGCTTGAGGGTCCCGTTGAACTGCTGCCACGCGGCGCTGAACCGGGTGGCCTCATCGAGCGCCAGGAACGACATGAACGTGGCGAACGACTCGTTGAGCCACAGGTCGTCCCACCAGCGCATGGTCACGAGGTCGCCGAACCACATGTGGGCGAGCTCGTGGAGCACCACCTCCGCGCGCGTCAGACGCTCCGGCTCGGTCGGTGGGTCGCGGAACAGGAAGGAGTCGTGGAACGTGACCGCACCCACGTTCTCCATGGCGCCCGCGTTGAACTCGGGCACGAACAGCTGGTCGTACTTCTCGAAGGGATACGCCTGGTCGAACAGGTCGCTGTAGAATGCGAATCCCTGGCGGGTGACCTCGAACAGCTCGTCCGCCTCCCGCTCGACCATGGCCGCCATCGAGCGCCGCGCATACAGGCCGAGCGAGAGCCCATCACGCTCCTCGTGGACCGCGTGCCACTCCCCGGCGACGACGGCGAGCAGGTAGGTACTGAAGCGCGGCGTCGTGGTGAACACGTGGCGCAGGTGTCCATCGGGCAGCTCGTCGACCCGGGCACGCATCGCGCTCACGACGCGCCAGTGCGCAGGCGCCTCCACGGTCACCGCATAGGTCGCCTTGATGTCCGGCTGGTCGAAGCACGGGAACAGCCGATGCGCCTCGAACGGCTGGAAGTTGGAGTAGACGTACTCCGTGGCGTCTTCCGGGTCCACGAAGTGATGGAAGCCGTCACCCGTGTCGTCGTACCGGTTCCGATACCCGAGCCGCAGCTCGTGGCGGCCGGGCGCCAGGTCCGCGGGCAGCATGATCCGCGCGCCCTCGACGACGAGCTCGCGCTCCACGCCGTCCAGCGTGGTCGTCGGCCGGCCACCGGCGTGGTCGAGCCAGACCGGGTCATCGCCCGAGAGCAGCTCGAACCCGACGGTCACCCGCCCGTCGTAGTCGTCCGCGCCCGCGGACAGCCGCAGCCAGAGGTCGTATGTGACATCCCGGACACGGACCGCGCGCGCGGCCGCCTCTGCCTGGCTGAGCACGTCGCGTGCGCGCCCTGGGACCTGGGTCGTGTGCATGACTGGACAGCACCTCGATCGTGTCGGACCCGGCTGCCCCGGTCGCCATGGGCCGGCCGACAGGCTACCCCGATCGAGTCACCGATGTCTCGCCCGTCGCGGAGCGGGTGATGCCGGCGGGCGTCGCTGGCGTGCCCGGGCCGCTGGCTAACGCCCGTGGCGCGTCGTCCCGGGTCGCATGGCGCGTCGTCCGGCGCGTGTGGCGCGGTCATCCGTGTGGCACGCTAGGCCGATGTCCGCCCCACGATCCGCCGTCGCTCTCCTCCGTTCGCTCGACCTGCTCCCGGATGGCCCCGTCCGCTGGGGTGAACGGGTCCGGAGCTCGTCACCCGGCGTCCTGCTCGTCGAGGTCCCTGCACGTCTCGACGTCGCGCCCATCGACATCACGGTGGTCCAGGCCTGGCTGGAACGGGTCCCGGGTCTCCGCCTGGACGGCGAGCGGCCCAAGCCCACGGAGCTCGCCGACCGGCTCGCCTCGTTCTGGCTCCCCCAGCAGACGGTGGCCTACGTCGGCCGCTCCAGCAAGTCGATCGGCGGACGGGCCGCATCACTCTCCGGCACGCTCCTGGGTGACCGCAGACCACACACCGGCGGCCACTGGCTGTGGACGCTCCGGAACGTCGCGGAGCTGCGCATCTGGTGGGCGGAGACGGATGCTCCCGAGGAATACGAGGACGCCATCGCCGCCGCCATCGCCGAGGACGCGGACGAGGAGACCCGCGCGCGCCTGGCCCTCGCGGGGACGGTCCTGCCATGGGCGAACCTGACCTCCGCCGCGGGTGAGGCCAAGACCACGGGCATCACGAGCGCCCAGCTCGCGGACGGCGAGACGGCGCCCGCACCCGTCGCGGGTCGGGTCGTCCCGGGCGCCTCGGCCAGCGGCGCCACGAGCAGCGCCACGTCGCGATCGACCGGCCGGGGCAGTACCTCGCGCACGGGCAGCCGCACCACGACCGGTCGCGGCACCGCCGGTCGCGCCTCCTCCACGAGCCGCAGCGCACCCGCCCGGGTGACACAGCCGCCGGCTGGTGCGCGGCCCGCCGTCCAGCTGACGGCGTCCGGGCTCGCGGCGATGCAGCAGGAGCTCCACGAGCTGACCACGGTCCGGCGCCCCGAGGTCATCCTCCGGGTCAAGCACGCCCGGGAGCTGGGTGACCTGCGTGAGAACGCCGACTACGAGGCGGCCCGCAACGAGCAGGCGTTCCTCGAGGGGCGCATCCGGGAGCTGGAGCAGACGCTGCGCACGGCGGTCGTCATCCAGACCGTGGACCCGGGCACCATCGCGCTCGGATCCCGGGTGGACGTGGAGGTGGAGGGCCTGGCCACGACGCTCCACATCGTGGGCTCGTCCGAGGCGGACCCAGCCAGCGGGCGCGTGTCCGACGTGTCACCCGTGGGCAAGGCGCTGATGGGCCATCGGGCCGGTGACCACGTCGTCATCCAGGCACCCGGTCGCCAGATCCACTACCGCGTCGTGGACGTCGGGGTCAGCTGACCATGGGCGGCGCCGTGGACCGAGCCGACCCGGACGCGGGAGCACGGAGCGGGGCCGGGGCCCACACCCCGCACCATCCTGCGCTGCCGGGTTGGGACGCGATCGCCGTCCAGGCGCTGCGGGACCGCGAGTTCGCCCGGCTCGACGCCGCCGGCCTTGCCTATCTCGACTACACCGGCGGTGGCCTCTACGCGGCCTCCCAGCTCGCCGCGCATCACGCGCTGCTGCGCGATGGGATCCTCGGCAATCCCCACTCCACGAACCACGCCTCGCAGCGATCGACGCGCCTCACGGCGATGACGCGCCAGGCGGTCCTCGACTGGTTCGGCGCGGACCCGGACACCTGGACCGTCATCTTCACGCCGAACGCGAGCGGCGCCCTGCGTCTCGTGGGCGAGGCATATCCGTTCGGACCCGGGGGTCGACTGCTGCTGACCGCGGACAACCACAACAGCGTCAACGGGCTGCGCGAGTTCGCGCGACGAGCCGGCGCCGAGGTCACGTACCTGCACCTCACGACCCCCGAGCTGCGGGTCGACGCGGAGGTGGTGACGGACGCGCTGACGACGCCGGCGGCGGGTGGTGGTCTGTTCGCGTTCCCCGCCCAGTCGAACTTCTCGGGCGTCCAGCACCCGCTCGAGTGGATCGAGACCGCGCATGCGAACGGCTGGGACGTGCTGCTGGATGCCGCGGCGTTCGCGCCGAGCAACCGCCTGGACCTGGGTCGCTGGCAGCCCGATTTCGTGGCGCTCTCGTGGTACAAGCTGTTCGGCTACCCCACGGGCATCGGCGCGCTCATCGCCCGCCGGGAGGCATTGGGCCGCCTCCAGCGGCCGTGGTTCGCGGGCGGCGCCATCGATGTCGCCTCCGTGGTCCTGATGCGCCACACCATGGCGGACGCGGAGGCGGGCTTCGAGGACGGCACCGTGGACTACCTCGCCATCCCGGCCGTGGGCATGGGTCTCGACTTCCTGCGCTCGGTGGGCATCGAGACCATCCACGCACGGGTGACCCACCTGACGGACCGCCTGCTGCGCGGGCTCGCGGGGCTGCGTCATCGCGATGGCACGCCACTCGTCGTGGTCTACGGGCCGGCCGGGCTCGATCGGCGAGGCGGCACGGTGACCTTCGATGTGCTCGATCGGACCGGTCGTGCCGTGGACGTCGAGGAGGTCGAGGCGACCGCCGACCGCCAGGGGGTCCTGGTGCGCACGGGCTGCTTCTGCAACCCGGGTGCCAGCGAAGCGGCGCGGGGGATCACCGCGGACGAGGTCGCCCGGATCTACGCGCTCGGTCCCAACCCCAGCCATCGCGAGATGCGGGCCGTGCTCGGGGACAAGCCACCCGCATCGGTGCGCGCGTCGGTGGGGGTCGCGACCGTGGAGCGGGACGTCGACCGGCTCGTGGAGGTCATCGCGGGCTACGCGGGCTGACCCATCGGCCCACCGTGCCCACCGTGCCCACCCCGACGAGCAGCACCTTCATGCGTCGCGTCCTCCCTCGATCAGGGCACGGCGTCACGCAGGATCCGGACCGCGCGTCGGAGCGGTGCATCGGTCGAGGTGCGGAAGCCACGCCGATCGAGGCGGTCGAGGTCCACCGGCGAGAGCATCGTGCCGTCCCGGGGCAGGGCCACCTCGACATCCGGACCGATGCCGGTCTCGAAGATCGCGGCACCGTCCGGTGTCAGCCACTCGATGACCCCGAGCCGGATCGCGGAGCCGTCCGAGAGCGGGAAGAAGTTGAGGACGGTGCCGGTGCCGAAGGTCCGGGTGCCGAGCACCTGCGCCCGGCCGGCGTCCTGGAGGGCGCCCGCCACGATCTCCGAGGAGCTGGCGCTGCCGCCATCCACGAGCACCACGAGCGGCAGGTCCGGCAGCAGCGGCGTCCCACGGGTCCGCACCTGGTCCCGCTGCTCGGTGCGGTCCTGCTCCTGGAACACCACGCTGCCCTCGGGCAGGAACGTCCCGGCGATGCGCACCGCCTCGTCCACGAGACCACCGGGATTGCCCCGCAGGTCCAGCACCATCCCCGTGGCACCCGCGTCGATGGCGGCCCGGACGGCCGCCTGGAGCTGGTCCGCGGCGCCCGTCTGGAACTGGACGAGCCGCACGTCCGCGATGGTCGTGCCCGGCACCATGGCCCACGACACGGCGGGGACGTCGATCTCCGCCCGCACCATGGTCAGCTCCTCACGCGTGCCGTCGGCCCGCAGGACACCCACCACGACCGTGGTCCCCGCCCTGCCCCGGACGCGACGCAGCAGCTCGCTGATGGTCAGCCGGTCCGCCCGTTCGCCGTCCACCGAGACGATGGTGTCGCCGACCCGGATCCCGGCACGCTGCGCGGGCGAATCGGGGAACACGGCGATGATGGTGGGGACCTCGGCGCGTGTGTCGACCATGACGCCGATGCCCGTCAGCCGGCCGTCGAGCGCCTGGAGCTCGGCGGCGACCTCCTCGGGCGTCAGGTACATCGTGTGGCCCGCGTCACCGAGCGCCTCGACCATGCCCCGGATGGCGCCCCGCGTCAGGTTCTCCTCGTCGAGCCGATCGGGATCCACGAAGTTCCGGACCACGATGCGCACGGCCTCGTCCAGGAGGTCCTGGTCGATGCCCGACGCGCTCGCCTCCGGCTGGGGCTCGGGCTCGGGCTCGAACGAGGGGACGGCGCCGACCGCGGTCAGCGACCCGGGCACGCCGCCGCTGCCGAACCCGACACCGGCAAGGAACACGAGCACCGCCGTGCCGAGCGCGAGCCACGCACGGGAGCGACCCGGGTCACGACCGTCATCGCCCGATCGCCGATGCACGGGTGCGGTCGGGGGTCCGGCCGCGGGACGGTCGCCAGTGGCCTGGCGTGGAGGGCTGGCACGATGCACGGGGCGGTCCTCGGGCGATGGGTGTCGCGACATCATCGCGCCTCGCGTCGGACGCTGCCTGCGATCCCGGCGGTGGACGGCGCGGTGGATGGATCGTGGATGACCTGGCGATGTCCGTCGACGTTCGTGGATGGAAGGCCTTGGCGAGCGCGGCTGCCATGCCCTATCTTCGTCTCAGCCCGGAGGGGCCACGTGAGCACCGATCGGATGGCTGGCTTGCCAGTCGTACGGACGGCCATCATGGCGGCGTCTCCGGGCCTTTGCGTGCGACGTCCTGCGGACGGGGTCGTGCGGAAACCCCGGCGGTCGTGACACACGAGCTGTCACGACCCGCACCCAGGATGCGTCCCAGCGGTCCCACCCGGGGCCCGCAGGAGGCGATCCGAGATGACCACGATCCCCTGCCCCTGGTGCGACGAGACGGTCGCCCTCACACCGGAGTCCTGGCTCCGCGGCGAGGTCCGCTGTGATGCGTGCGCGACCTGCGTCGAGCTGGCCACGGACGCTCCGGCGGAGCCGGTGCCCGCCCGGGGCCTCGCCCTCGCTGCCTGACCCACGTGACCGGCAGGGTCGCTCCCCAGCGACGGACGAGCGGCCGCTGGACGGGCGCCCGTCGTGCTCCGCGAGCTACACGAGCGTCGGCGCTGACGCGGTCTCGTCCGCCATCAGCCGCGCATAGCCGGGCTTGATGGTGCCGTTGATGACGCGCAACCGCTGATCGAACGAGAGGAACGAGCTCTTCATGGCGTTCAGGGTCAGCCACTGCATCTCGTCGAGCCCGAAGCCGAACGTCCGGGCCAGGAGCTCCAGCTCGCTGCTGAGGGTCACGCCGCTCATGAGGCGGTTATCGGTGTTGATGGTCACCCGGAATCGCAGCCGACGCAGGAGGTCCACGGGATGCTCCTCGATGGATGCGACCGCCCCCGTATGGACGTTGGAGGTCGGGCACATCTCGAGCGGCACGCGACGGTCCCGAACGTACGCCGCGAGCCGACCGAGCACGTAGCGCCCATCCGGCCCGGGGGCGATGTCATCGACGATGCGCACCCCGTGACCCAGTCGCTCCGCGCCGCACCACTGGAGCGCCTCCCAGATGGACGGCAGCCCGAACGCCTCGCCCGCGTGGATGGTCACGTGGAAGTCCGCGCGGTGGATGAGCTGGAAGGCATCGAGATGGCGGCTCGGCGGGAACCCGGCCTCGGGCCCCGCGATGTCGAAGCCCACGACCCCGGCGTCCCGATGGCGCACCGCGAGCTCGGCGATCTCCACGGAGCGTGCGAACTGGCGCATCGCGGTCACGATGGCGCGGATGGTGATGGGACGGCCGGCCGCCTCGGCCGTGGCGGCTCCTCGCTCGAAGCCCGCCAGCCAGGCGGTCATCACCTCGTCCAGCGACAGCCCGCCCTGCGTGGACAGCTCGGGGGCATATCGCACCTCGGCGTACACGACGCCGTCCGCGGCGAGATCCTCCGCGCACTCGGCGGCCACGCGCTCGATGGCATCGGGCGTCTGCATCACGCCCACGGTGTGACGGAAGCCCTCCAGGTATCGCTCGAGGCTCTTGCGATCGGCGCCCTGGCGGAACCAGGCGCCGAGCTCGTCGGCGTCGGCCATCGGCAGGTCCGCGTATCCCGAGGCACGCGCCAGATCGATGACCGTGGCCGGTCGGAGACCGCCATCGAGGTGGTCGTGGAGCAGCACCTTGGGGGCCGCGACGACCGTCGCGAGGGACGGGGAATGGGCCTGTGACACCGATGCACCACCTCCTCCAGCACGCTCCGGGCACACCTCAGGGGGTGACAGCGCGCACCACGGAGCGTATCCTGCCCCACGGAGCCGGTGCAGCCCGCACCGGGAGAGGAAGGTTCGAACCGAAGACGCCTGTCGACCAGGGACACGAGGTCCCCGGCCCGGATGGGTCGGGTCCTTCGTCGCCGCCCCAGCGTGCGGTGGTCGTCAGGCGGTCTGGCGCGTGCGTGCGCCGTGCATCCCGGTGTGCCCCGGCACACGACCGTGCGGGATGCGGCCGCCTGCGTCCTCGTGCGTGCCCACCAGTCGCACGTCCTCCACCACTCCCCCTGATCGACGGCCACGCCCACCGTTCGTCGCGCCCCAGCGTGACGTTCCGGCAGAGGGGAGGCAACGTATTGCCGGCAGCACATCACGGTGCCCAGGGGGCACCCGGGACCACGCCTGACGCGCCCGAGGCGGGTGCGTCGCTGCGTCCCGCACACGGCCTGTCGCTCCGGCGACGGCTCGCGAGCGTCGTCACGGCAGCCGCCGTCGTCATCAGCGGACAGGCGGGTCTGTCCGCCACCGCGGTCCTCGCGGATGGCAACCCCGCGCCTCGTGCGGTCATCATCGTGGGGCCGTCCGGCATGGACCGGTCCAACAAGGAGGACGCCAACCGGATCGCGTCGCAGGCAGCCGATGCCGGGATGCGGGTGACCAAGGTCTACACCCCGAACGCCACCTGGGATCGGGTCGTGGATGCCACCCGCGGCGCCAGCCTCGTGGTGTACATGGGCCACGGCAACGGCTGGCCGTCCCCCCACGGACCGTTCCAGGAGAACACCAAGGACGGCTTCGGCCTCAACCCGCGACCCGGGGTCCGCTCCCCCACCGACTATCAGGGCGCCGACAAGCTGCGCAAGCGCATCCGGCTCGCGCAGAACGCCGTCGTGCTGCTCGTCCACCTGTGCTACGCGGCCGGCAACGGCGAGGAGTACATGGGACCGGAGCGGAACCGGGACACCGCCACCAAGCGGGTCGACAACTACGCGTCCGGCTTCCTGGACATCGGCGCGCGCGCCGTGTTCGCGTTCGGCATGGATCAGGACCTGGACATGCCACGCGCCCTCATGAACACCGACCGGTCCATGGATGACCTGTTCCAGGACCGCTCCGGCCAGGCGATGGCGCGCTACGACGGGTTCGTGGGCAAGGACGACTACTACCGCGACTCGAAGCGGGTCGGCTGGGCGCGCATCCACATGGACCCCCATCCGTCGAAGGGCCACTATCGGGCGGTCACCGGCGACCTGGGCATGACCGCGTCGGAGTTCCGGGCGGGTGCCGGCACGCTCGCGCCCAAGGCCGGGTCACCGGCTGGCGGCTCGAAGAAGTCGAAGAAGCAGGACCGGACGGCGCCGAAGCTGAAGCTCACGGGTGCCAACGGCAGCGGTATCGCGACCAGCGGGTCGGCCGTCCGCTTCACACCCAACGGCGACGGCTCCAGGGACACCCTGCGGATCCGTCGCAGCCTCACCGAGCGCGCCCGGATCCGGGTCCAGGTCCGCGATCGCAGGGACCGGCTGGTGCGCACCTTCACCCGGACCGCCGGGCAGGGCACCGGCACCATCACCTGGGACGGACGCAACGACCGCGGCAAGGTCGTGCCGGAGGGGCGGTACACGGTGCGCCTCACGCCGCGGGACACGGCCGGCAACAAGGGCACGCCACGCACGCTGAGCGCCGTCGTGCTCACCTCGCTCAAGCGGGTCACGCCGAACCGGCGCGCCATCGACGCCTCCGATCGCGACAAGCTCGGTGAGTCGGTGCGGGTCGCGTTCACACTCAGCCAGAAGGCGAAGGTCCGCATCCAGGTGCGCGACTCGAAGGACCGCGTGGTGCGCACGGCGCTCGGCGGGTCGTTCAAGGCCGGTCGGCATGCGTGGCGCTGGGATGGCAAGGACTCCAAGGGTCGCTTCGTGGCGGACGGTGCCTATCGCGTCACCGTCAGATCCACCACGTCCGCGGGCTCGATGTCACAGACCCACCCCATCCACGTGGGTGCGTTCCGGATCCTCACATCGGAGAAGCAGGTCAAGCGTGGCCAGCGGTTGCGCGTGACGATCGTGTCCACGGAGCCGCTGCGGGGCGCGCCCACGCTCACGGTGCGCCAGCCGGGCAGCGTCCGGACCGTGGCCACGAAGAAGGTCGAGGCCGGTCGCTTCACGACGCGGATCCGCGTCAAGGAGGGCAAGGCCGGTACGCTCCGACTCAAGGTCAAGGGCACCGACCGGGCTGGCGGCAAGCAGGTCCAGGCGCGCGACCTGCGTCTCCGCTGAGCCGCTCCCGGACGGACGACCGATACTCGGTGGTGTGACCACCGAGTATCCCGATCGATCGGGCAGCGCGCTCCGTCTGCGGTACCTCGGCCACTCCACGGTGGCCCTGGACGTGGACGGGGCGCGCGTGCTCACCGATCCCATCCTGCGTCGCCGGGTGGGGCCGCTGGTGCGTGCCGTCGAGCCGCTCGAGCCCCACGCGTGGACGGATGTCGACCTGGTGCTCCTGTCGCACTCCCACTGGGACCACCTGGACATCGGCTCGCTGCGGCTGCTGGGTCACCAGGTCCCCATCGTGGTGCCTCGGGGCATGGCCGCCCGACTCCGGTCACGCGGCTTCCGCCACGTCATCGAGACGGTGCCGGGTGACAGCGTCTCCATCGACGGGCTGCGGGTGGAGATCACACCCGCCGTGCATCGTGGCTTCGGGCCGCCCATCGGGCCCACGGAGCTGTGCATCGGCTTCGTGGTCGCGGCGTCCCGGTCGATCTACTTCGCGGGCGATACCGCGCTGTTCGAGGGGATGCGCGACCTGGACCGGGGCATCGACCTCGCGCTCATCCCGGTCTGGGGCTGGGGTCCCCGCGCACGGGCCGCCGAGCACCTCGACCCGCTGAGCGCGGCACGCGCGGTGGGGCTCATCCGACCGCGGGTGGCGGTGCCCATCCACTGGGGCACGTTCCATCCGCTGGGCATGCGCTGGCTCCGGCCCGAGACGCGGACGGAGCCGCCCATCGCCTTCGCGCGCTACAGCGCCGAGACCGCGCCCGGGACGCTGGTGCGGGTGCTGCCCATCGGTGGCGAGCTGGTCATCGATGATCCCCGAGACCCCGGATGAACGCCGCCGCCCGGTCGAGGGCGTCCGCGAGGACCGGCTTGAGGCCATGGCCGACCTTGGGATACTCCACGAGCTCCGCGGACGGCAACCGGGCCGCGAGGGCCGCTCGCAGCAGGTCGATGCGCGCGAACGGGTCCGAGGTGCCGGACAGGAGCAGGACCGGCACGTCGATGGACGGCCAGTGCACGGTCCGCGGCTCCCACTCCGGGCCGCCCGGCCGATGGAGGGGATAGCTCAGCAGGAGCAGGCCCTGCACGGCGGGATGACCCTGGGCGGCGACCAGGCTCGCGACGCGGCCGCCATAGGAGTGACCGCCGATGACCACGGGCTCGACCGGCTCAGCATCGAGACCAGCGGCCGCGACATAGGCGTCGACGGCCGTCTCCGCCTTGCGCACGGGCAGGTCGATGGCGTGCGTCCGGATGCCCCGCGCCCCGAGACCCTCCACCCATGGGGCCATGGAGCGGGCGTCACCGGAGGCACCATGGGCGAGGACGACACGCATGGATCGCAGCGTAGCGGCTCGACGGGACGGGTGGTGGGCGTCCGGTCCGTGACAGGCTAGGTGGCACGCGCCGACCCCATCGTGTGGGCATGGAAGCCATCCGACTCGTCTCCCTGCCCACACCGGACCGTCCCGAGCACCACATCTCGGTCGAGGGTGACCGCCTCACGGTGGACCACCTCGTGATCGTGGATGGCCAGGTCGCCGCCTTCCTCGGCGAGCGGGTGCCGGAGGAACGTCCGGCGCTGCTCGAGCGCGCCCTGCGCATCGGCGTGACCGCCCTCCAGGACGCCGGCGTGTCGCTGGACGTGGACGTGGTGCGTCGCGAGTTCGAGGGTCTCGTGCGCCAGGCGGAGGTCATCAACGAGCGCGCGGCGACGGCGCTGGACGGGGTGCTGCGCCAGAACTTCGCGGATGACGATGGTCGCCTGCCGCGCACCCTCGAGCGGTTCCTGGGTGACCGCGGCCAGCTGCGGGCGTTCGTCACGGAGCTGTTCGACGAGACGCGTCGGGACTCCGCGATGGGGCGCATGCGCGCCATGCTCGGCAGCTACTTCGATGGGGACGCCTCGCGACTCGCCCAGCTGCTCGACCCCACCCGCCTGGGCTCTCCCCTCCACCAGTTCCGGACCGAGGTGAGCGATGGCTTCGCGAAGCTCAACGACCGGCTGACCGCCATCGAGGCCGCCGGTGCCGCCCGGGCCAGCGAGCGGGCGCGTTCCGCGGCCAAGGGCGCGGATTTCGAGGCGGTCATCGGGGACCTGCTCGCGGACGTCTGCCGCGGCACGGGTGACGCGGTCGACCGGACGGGTGACGAGGCCGGTGCCGTGATCCGCTCCAAGAAGGGTGACTTCGTACTGAGCCTGGATGCCGGGCTCACCCGGGGTGCGGACGTGCGCGTGGTCATCGAGTGCAAGGACCGGGCCATCTCCGGCAAGGAGATGCGAGCGGAGCTCGCGGAGGCGAAGCGCAACCGGGGGGCCCAGGTCGGTCTCGTGGTCTTCACACCGCAGCACGCACCCGCGGGCATCGCGCCGTTCGACGTGCGCCTCGGTGATGTCTACTGCGTGGTCGACCCCGCGGAGCCGGAGCCCGCCGTCCTCGACGCCGCGGTCCGTCTCGCGCGACTCCATGCCCTCGCCACGCTCGCCGAGCGGGAGGTGGAGGTGGATGCGGCCGCCATCGGTGCGGCGCTCACGGCCATCCGGGCACAGCTGGACGCCATCCGCTCGCTCAAGATGCAGCTCACCTCGATCGGCTCCATGTCCCGGGAGGTGGGGGGCGGCCTCGACCGGTTGCGCGAGGGGGTCCTCGCGGCGGTCCAGGATGTCGAGCGGGCACTGCGCGATGCGGCGGTGGCGGAGGCCGCCTAGACCTGGGGCGTGGCGCGGGCCTCCGCGGATGCCGTCCGCGGTCGGCGCGCCAGCGCCATGAGACGCGCCCCCGCATCGAGGTGCCAGAGCATCACCGAGCAGCCGGCCCAGACGAGCGACAGCCCCACGATGAGCGCGAGGACGGACCACTGGAGCGGCACCAGCTCGAAGAACGCGCGCATCGGCTCGATCGCGAAGCACAGCCCGTATCCCGCGAGCATCAGCATCGCGAGGAGGGTCGGTCGTACGTCGGGCCGCTCGCGGCGGTGGCCGGTGATGCCGGTCGCGAGCGGCGGATGGAGCAGCGGCAGGAGCAGCAGCCCGCACAGCACCGCGAAGGTCGTGAACACGGTGCGTGCCTCGGCGACGGGCATGCTGTCGGCCGCCCAGGCATACAGCGGCAGGCCGAGCGCCACCAGGGCGATCGCCGGAGACAGCACGATGCCCAGGATGTGCGGCATCGGGTGGGGTTCCGCACGGGCCGGGCGAGCCCACCACGCCATGGCCAGCGCCGGTATGCCCACCGTGAGGAGTGCCACCACGGTGTTGTGCTTCGGATCGACCGGCATCGCGAGGCCCACGCTCGCGGTCACGAGGATGGCGAGCGCCATGTACACGACCCGTGTCAGGAACAGGACCAGGCTGTCGCGCATGCCTGCGATGATCCGCTGGCCCTCGATCACCGCCTCCGGGAGCGCCGCGAACGAATCCTCGAGCAGCACGATGTCCGCGACCGCGCGCGTGGCCGGGCTGCCGCTCTGCATCGCGATGCCCAGGTTCGCCTGCTTGAGCGACAGGATGTCATTGACACCGTCACCGACCATGGCGACCCACTCGCCATCGGTACGCAACGCACCCACGAGACGCGCCTTGAGTGACGGGGGCACGCGGCCGAACACGGAGCCGTCGCGGACGGCATCCCCGAGCGCCACGTCGTCGAGGTCCTGGAGATCCAGCCCGGAGACCACCGCTCCGTCCAGGTGGAGGCCGACCTGGCGGGCGAGCGCGCCCACGGTGACCGGGTTGTCGCCGGAGATCAGCTTGAGCGACACGCCGGCATCGGCGAAGCGGGCCAGCGTGGAGCGGGCATCGGGTCGGATCCGTTCCCGAAGGACCACGACGCCGAGGGGCTCGAGGTCGTCGGGCAGTCGCGCCGCGGCGGTCGTGTCGTCCTCGGGCAGCAGCGCGCCGGGATGGCCGGGGCGTCGACAGAACAGCACCACCCGCAGGCCCAGCGCGGCCTGCTCCGCCACCAGGCGATCGAGCGCCGCATGGTCCCCTGCCACGAGATGCGCCGCCAGCACCTCGGGTGCACCGAGCACCAGCAGGCATGGCCCGGTCGCATCGCGCGCCACCAGCGCGCTCCATCGCAGCTCGGACGAGAAGGGCACCTCCTCGATGACCTCCAGCGCTCCGCCGACCGGGAACCGCTCCGCGATCGCGTCGGACGTGCGGTTCCGGAGGCTCACCGAGCACACGAACGCGCCCAGCCATCGCGCGAGGTCCGCCTCGTCCCCGACCGGATGGACGTCGGCGACCTCGATCTCGGGCGTCGTCAGGGTGCCCGTCTTGTCGAGACACAGGACGCTCACCCGGCTCATCGACTCGACCGCGTTGGCACGCTGGATGAGCGCCCGCTGGCCGGCGAGACGCACGATGGCGAGGGCGTAGGCGACGGTGACCATGACCACCAGGCCCTGGGGGATGAGCGCGACCAGCACGGCCGCCGCACGCGCGGTCTCGATGGGGGGCAATGACCCCGTCCGGAGGTACAGGCCCACCAGCACCGGGATGGCCGCGATGAGCACGAGGACGGACATCCCGCGCAGGATGCGCATGACGTCCTGCTGGAGCGGTGTGCGTTCGCCCCGGAACGCGCGCGCACCGGCCGTGAGCTGGTTGGCGAAGCTCTCGGCGCCCACCCGCGTGGCCACGTATCGCGCCTCGCCGTCCACGCAGAAGCTGCCGGAGAGGACCTCCGAGCCGGGCGTCTTGGGGATCCGGTCGGACTCACCCGTGAGCAGTGACTCGTCCGCCTGGAAGCGGCCCTCGGTGACCCTGCCATCGAGCAGCAGCTGGTCGCCGCGTCGCACCACGAGCAGGTCGCCGAGCACGACCTCGAGCGCATCCAGCGCCCGCTCCTCGCCGCCCCGGATCACGCTGGCGGTGGGTCGTGTCAGCACGGACAGGCGGTCGAGGCTGCGCTTGGCGCGCACCTCCTGGACGAGCCCCACCACCACGTTGATCGCGACCAGCACGATGGTCACCCCGGCATCCCCGATGAGGCCGAGCGCGACCAGTACGACGCAGATGAGCGCCAGCAGGATGTTGACCGGCTGGAGGACGTTGTCGCGCAGGATCTCGCGATACGTCCGCCCGCTCGGGATCCGCGTGTCGTTGCCCAGCCCGCGAGCGCGGCGCTCGACCGCCTCCTCGTGGGTCAGGCCCGTGTCCGGTGTGGACGGCAGGTCTGCCGGCAGCTCGGGCACACCCTGGCCGGCGACCACCGGGGGAACGCCGACCCGGGAGGCGACAAGGACCGGCTCGCGCGGGATGGCAGGCTCGCGCGTCGGCGTCACGCGCGCATCCTGCCATACGCCGATACCCGGCCGGGACCCGATCCCGCGCGGCCGGCGGCGGCGAGCCGCGACCTGCCGACCCGGGGACGCGAGCGCGGCCGATCGCGAGGAGACGAGCGTCAGGTCTGGCTGGTGGACCCGGCCTCCGCGCCCATGGCGCCATCCATCGACGTCGTTCCCGCAGCGCCGGCCGCGGCGGCCAGGGATGCCGCGCTCGCACCCATCGTGGGCACCACGAGCACCGGCATGTCCGTTCGGCGCACGAGCTCATCGGTCACCGAGCCCAGCAGGAGCCGGCCCGCGCGTCGTCGGCGCCGCGCACCGATGACCAGCATGTCGGCTCCCTCCGAGACCACCGCGTCCGTGATCGTGTCCACCGGCGCCCCCGCCCACAGCAGGAACTCCGCGGCGACACCCGCCGACCGCGCATCGCGCACGAGGTCCAGCAGGACCGGCTCCCGCTCGGCCCGCGCCTGGTCGATCCGGTCGTGGCGGCCCCGGCCGGTGAGCCGGCCGAGGTCCATGACGTGCAGGATCAGCAGCCGGGCGCCGAGTCGACGAGCCAGGTCGATCGCCACGTCCACGACCGGCGTGGGTCCAGGCACGAGGTCGGTCGCGACGACGATCGTGGACATCAGGTCACTGCACGATGAGCGCGGTGACCATGCCGAACATGCCGCGAGGGCCCTCGGCGTGCGGCAGGATGTGGCAGTGGAACGCCCACGCGCCGGGGTTGTCGCAGGTGATGACGACATCGAACCGCTCGCCCGGGTTGACGCCGAGCGTGTCACACGTGAACTCCGCGCTCCCCAACGGATAGCCATCCCGCGCGACGACGCGCATCGGCATCCCGTGGAGATGCCACGGGTGCATCATCACGCCCTCGTTCATGAACCGGATGACGATGACCTCGCCCAGCTGCGCCACCAGCGGCGCGGTCGCCGGGAACTGGCGCCCGTTGATGGTGAAGCCGCCGTACGCGTCGTTGGAGATCCAGATGATGTCCTGGGTCGCGCCGTACTTGACGTCGTAGCGCTCGGCCGGGTCCGCGGGGTCCACGATGAACGCACCCAGCAGACCACGACCCACCTGATCGGTCGCGTTGTGGTGGGAGTGGTACATGTGCGAGCCTGCCGGGCCGACCACGAACTCGTAGCTGAACGTCTCGCCGGGCATGATCGGCGGCTGCGTGATGAACGGCACGCCGTCCATGGCGTTGGGCATGCTCTGACCGTGGAAGTGGACGCTCGTGGACTCGTGCAGGTTGTTGGTGTACGTCGCGCGCATCCGGTCACCGGCCGTGATGCGCATCTCGGGTCCCGGCCATGTCCCGTTGTAGCCGAGCGCCGGCACCGGGTCCATGGTCGCGGTGATGTGGTGCGTGATCTCATCGATGGTCATGTCGAACACCCTGGTGTCGCCATCGATGGTGGGCGCGAGGGGCTGGTTGCCGTAGCCCGGGATCTGCTGCCACTCGCCCGCCAGGAAGCGCTCGACGACGGCCTTCGCCTCGGCGTCGTGGCCGCTCAGCCCGCCCGGGCTGGAAGGCGGCGCCGTGGCGGGCGCGACCGTGTGGACCGCGTGATCGGTGGGCGCAGGGGTCGGCGTGGCGGTCGGGGATGCCCCGGCGAGGTCGGCCGTCGGCGTCCGCGGGTCGAACGTCCAGGCAGCACGCGGCGCGGCGCACGCGGCAGCCACCGACCCGGCCACGACACCAGTGGCCGCGACGGCGGCGCCCCGAAGGACACTGCGGCGCGGCAACAACAGGGAGGGACCGGGGGATCCGGTCGGCGTGTCATCCATGGCGCCGATCGTAGGTCCACGACCCGACCCGCCGCATGGCCGAATGGCCCGTCCGGCCGTGCCATCCGGCACCCTGCGACGGATCCAGACCCCGCGCCGGCCCGGCCCCCGCGACGATCCTGCGTCCCGTGCGAGCTGCGCTGTGCCGCCCGACCGATGCCGGTCCCGATCACCCGGTTCGACCTGCGCGGCGCGATCGGGTAGGCTCTCGCCATCGACCGACCGGAGGACCACATGATCGCGACGCACGAGGACGAGGATCCTGGCCCGCTGCCCGCGGCCACCCTCGAGGCGCTCGACGCCGCGACCGCCGCCATCGCCGAGGCGGTCTCCCTCGATGCCGTGCTCCAGGTCATCGCGGACCGTATCCGGCCCCTCGTGGGCGCGCGGTACGCCGCGCTCGGCATCGTGCGTCCGGACCAGCGCATCGCGCGGTTCATCACGAGCGGCATGGACGTCGATACCCGGCGGGCCATCGGACCGCCGCCCACGGGCCACGGGTTGCTGGGTCTGCTCATCCGGGAGCGTCGGAGCATCCGGGTCGATGACGTGATGAGCGACCCGCGGCGATCGGGGTTCCCGCCCAACCACCCGCCGATGCACTCGTTCCTGGGCGTGCCCGTGGTCCTCGGCGACCAGCCCGTGGGCAACCTGTATCTGACCGAGAAGATCGATGCGCCCCGGTTCAGCCTCGCCGACCAGGCACTGGTCGAGACGTTCGCGCGCCAGGCGGCCATGGCCATCCACACCGCACGGCTCCACGCGGACCTCGAGCAGCTCGCCGTGCTCCGCGAGCGCGAGCGGATCGGCCGGGACCTCCATGACGGCATCATCCAGTCGCTCTACGGGGTCGGCCTGTTCCTCGAGGACGTGCCGGACATCATGACCAGCGACCAGGACGAGGCCGCTGCGCGCGTGGACCGGGCCATCGATGCCATCCACGGCTCCATCCGGGACATCCGGGGCTTCATCCTGGGCCTCCACGACGACCCGGATGGCGGCACGGACCTCGTCGACGGGATCCGTCGGCTGGGCGAGGAGCTGCGACGTGCATCCGCGGCATCCATCGCGGTGGAGGTGGCACCGGATGCGCATCAGGACCTCGCGCGGCTCGACGCCACCCACGACCGCGAGCTCCTGAGCATCCTGCGCGAGGCGGTCAGCAACGTGGCCCGGCATGCCGGCGCCCGGAACGTCCAGCTGCGGCTGTCCACCGACGCCGATGGCCTGGAGCTCGCCGTCATCGACGACGGGCGCGGCTTCGATGCGGCCCGTGCGACCCCTGGTGGTCATCACGGGATCGCCAACATGCGCGCACGCGCGACCGCCGTGGGCGCCACACTGGACCTGACCAGCGAGCCCGGCTCGGGCACCCAGGTACGACTGCGGCGGCCATGGCCCCAAGCGGAGCAGGAGGACGATGTCCACGACGCATGACGACGACACGACCACGACCGCGGGAACGGACGGCACCGCGGACCGACCGGCGCGCCGCCTGACGGTGCTCGTGGTGGACGACCACGAGGTCGTCCGCGAGGGCCTCGTCGCCTCGCTCGACCGACGGGACGGCTTCCACGTGGTCGCCCAGGCGGGCAGCGTGGCGGAGGCGATCGCGATGGCCGAGCGGTTCCGGCCGGACCTCGTGGTCATGGACGTCCGCCTGCCGGATGGCTCGGGTGTGGAGGCCTGCCGCGAGATCCGGAGCGAGCATCCGGACACGCGTGTGGTGATGCTCACCAGCTACCCGGATGAGGAGGCGGTCCTGTCCGCCATCGTGGCGGGTGCCAGCGGCTACCTGCTCAAGGAGACCCGCATGCGGGACCTCGTGCGGGCGCTGGAGACGGTGGGTGGCGGTGGCTCGCTGCTCGACCCCGCGGTCACCGGCAAGGTGCTCGAGCGGGTGCGCCGGATGGCCGATTCGGACGAGGACGACGAGCTCGCGCGGCTGACCGCCCAGGAGCGTCGGATCCTGCTCCTGGTCGCGGAGGGCAAGACGAACCGCCAGATCGCGGCCGAGGTGTTCCTCTCGGACAAGACCGTCAAGAACTACGTCAGCTCCATCCTGTCCAAGCTGGATCTCCAGCGGCGGGCCCAGGCGGCGGCGTTCGTGGCGCGCCATCGGACCGGGGGCCACTGACCTCCTGCCGTCGGTCGCGCGACCCGGCCGCCGGGTCGGCCGCGCGCCAGGTCGGATGCCCAGCCACACGCCGGGTCGGATGCCCGGCGGCGCGTCAGGGACGCCGTCGCGCCCCGCCGATGGTCGTCGCTGCGTCCCCGGCAGCCACCGGCGCGACATCGGGTGCCATGAACGCCTCGATGATCTCCGTCCATCGGTCGTACAGCAGGTGGTGCGCCTCGCCCGGATAGAACGTGGCGTGGACCTGGGGCAGGGTGCGAGCGAGGTAGCGACCCATCCCGACGGGCACCGCGGTGTCCAGCTCGCCGTGCCACAGTCGCACCGGCACCTGCACGCCCGCGATGGGGAAGCCCCATGGCCGGGCCATGATGAGCGCCTCGTCATACAGGCCGCGACCACCCTGGCGATACATCTCGTCCGCGTTGGCGAGCATGACCCGCCGCAGCCCCGGATCCTCCAGCACGATGCGATCGGCCTCGATCATGCCCTCGATGGCCTTGTCCAGATGCCGCTCCGGGTCGGCCCGCTGGGCGCGTGACCAGCGCCACATGGCGAGCCGGATGGCCCACGGGGCGTTGTCGGCGGCGCGTGACGCGACCCGGTGCATCCGCAGCAGGTAGTCCGCACCGGGCACGAGCGGAGCCGCGACGCTGATGAGGCCGATGCGGTTCACGCGGTCGGGCATCGCCCAGCCGCACGCGAGCGCGTACGGCCCGCCACCCGACCAGCCGAGCACATGGGCGCGCTCGATGCCCAGCCGGTCCAGGAGCTGGACGAGATCGCTCGGCCAGTCGAGGAGACGGCGACCCGGACGACCGGTGGAGAGCCCGATGCCCGGCCGATCCACGGCGATGAGCCGGATGCCCAGGCGGGCGGTCAGGGCGTCGTCGGGATGGCGGACGACCCGCGAGCTGCCGAAGCCGTGGTGATACACGACCACGGGCGCCCCGACATCGCCGATGTCGTCATAGCCCAGCACCCGACCATCCGCGAGCACGACGGCACGTCCCAACCCGGGCGTCCCACCGACGCGCGGCGCCGTGGCCTCCCCGCGCAGCGGGGCCTCCGCACGGCTGGTCATGCGCAGCAGCGCGACCACTCCCTCATGCCGGACATCATGCCCGAGCAGCGGGGCTGGCGCCACCTGTGATGGTCATGCCTCGCGTGCCGCGCGCATCGCCTGGATCGCCGACAGCTGGTCCCGGAACTCGAGGCGGACGGCGTCCACCTCGGCCGCGGTGAAGCCCAGCTCCTTGCCGATCTGGTTGAGCTCGGCCACCTCCTCGGCGGTGATGGTGTCATCCGCGGCACCCACCCGGAAGGCGAGCCGCAGCAGCTGGAGTCGCTCGTCCTCGGGTGCCTGCGCGGCGAACTCGCGGGTCACGAGGTAGTCCTCGGTCGCGCCCATGAGCTCCGCCTGGGTGCGCGCGATCTCCACGACGAGCACCGCCTGCGCCTCCGGCAGCCCGGTGACCTCCTGCACGGTGCGCTCCATGAAGGCGACCTCCTCCGGCGAGATGTGGAGGTCGGCGTGCGCAGCGCGACTCAGCACGTACGCGAACCCGGCGATCGAGCGGCGCTGCTCCATGGGCAGCTGGCCCAGCTGGGACGCGATGCGCCGGATGGTCACCGTGTCGGCCGTCGCGGACTCGCTGGCCGGTGCGGGGCTCTCGGCCTCGGACGATGACCCACCGCCGAACAGTCGCTGGAACATGGGACCTCCTGGGGTGTCGGTCGAGCCGGACGACGGCGACCCACGGGAGGGCCATGATAGGCTCCCGGCGTCGGGACCGGTGACCACCCGACCACCCCGGACGGAGGCGATGCCCAGGCCGTTGACACCCCGCACCGCCCCCGGGCCGGTCCGCCGAGCCGCACACGGCGCCGTGCGGGCAGCACGCTCCACGCGGGAGGCGGCGACGGCCGTGCTGGTGGGTCGCTGGGAGATCCATCTGCGAGCCGCCGGATCCGCCCTCGATGGGCTACCGGCGCAGGTCGTCGACCTCGACCGGGCGCCCGTGTCCGCAGCGCCCACCGTGCGCCCGGCCACCACGACCCGGCGACGTCTGGGGCGGGTGCGTGTGGTGGCATGGACGCCCGACGATCCGGAGCCCGGTGACGCGCCGTTCCCCTCCCTCGCCGGTGATGCTGCCGTGGTCATCCATACCCCGGACGTGGCGACCCTCGAGGCGTTCGCGCACCACGCCCGGGCGACCGACGCCATCGGGCATCTCACCGTCCATGTCGCCCACTGGTCACCACCCATCGTGGGCTGGGCCGGTCGACCCATGCTGCCACCGGGTGTCGTCCGCTGGGACCTCCGGCTGCCCGCCGGGCGGGGTCCCGTGCGCATCGTCGCCGGGCTGACCGAGCCTCGGCCTCTGCGTGCCCTCCTGGCAGCGATCATCGGCACGCTCGTGCCATCCGCGGACCTGCCAGCGAGCCTCTCCCCTGCCCTCGGCGCGATGGGGCCGGCACCCGACTGGCTGGCCGTGTCGGGCGACAGCGCGTCGCGTGTCCCGGGGCTGGGCCTCGGGTCGGCACGCCTGCGGGGCCGTGACGGTGACGACGAGCCAGCGACACGCCTGCCCCTGCTCGACCACGAGCTGGTGATGGCCGGACGGGCGCCCGCAGGGCTCGGCAGCGTCCCGATCCCGGCGCTCGAGGTCACCGACCAGACGATCGAGCAGCCGGCGACGACCCACCTGCTCATCGACCCGCGGGCCGTGCCACCCGCCCGCTGGCACATGACCCCCGATGCGCAGGATGCGGGCGTGACGATCGCCGTCGTGGAGGGCAGGGTCGCGTGGTCCGGCATCCAGGACGGTCGACCGGTGACACCCTGGCAGCCGGTGGCGGCGCCGCTCGGCGCCCCGTCGCTCGCCTGGCTTCGGGGCCTCCGATCCGTCACGCTCACCACGGGTGGGAGCCCCGACAGGACGGCTCGTGACAGCGACCTGGAGCACGGACGCGACTCCGAGGGTGAACGCGCCGCCGCCCTGGATCCGGCGGTCGCCGCCGGCTTCGTGGCACGCCTGTGTCTCGCGGGCGTCGTCGTCGACGGGTCGTCCCTGCCGGAGCCCGTGACCGCGCTGCTCTCGGATGAGCTGCGTGGCATCGTGACCGCGCCGCTGCCGGACGTGGCGGATCCGTTCGCCTGGGAGGTGCGCAGCATCGGTGGTCGTCGTGCGGTGGTGCGTGGCCACGCACCCCGCTCCTCGACCCTGGTCGGTGGAGGCCTGCCGCTCGTCTCGGTGCTGCTCATGACCCGTCGACCCGAGGCACTCGGGCCGGTACGCGCGATGCTCGCCCGCCAGACGTATCCCGCGGTGGAGGTCCTCGTGGGCATCCACGATGACGACGCGCCACTGCCCGTCTGGGACGCAGCGTCCGACCCACCGACGGAGGCCCACCGGATCCCGACGAGCCGGACCCTGGGCGAGGGCCTCGGTCTCCTGACGACACGCGCACGGGGCACGCTCGTGGCGAAGATGGATGACGACGACATCTACGGCCCGGAACACGTGTGGGACCTGGTGATCGGCCGGCTCGTCTCGGGCGCGACCGTCGTCGGCAAGGCGGCCGAGCTGGTGGCGCTCGACGCGCTCGGCGTGACGATCCGGCGGACCAGCATGGTCTCCGATGACTACGCCCGGACGGTGGCGGGCGGCACCATCCTCGTGGCACGCGGCGACCTCGAGGCGCTGGGCGGTTGGCGACCCGTGCCCGCAGCCGTGGATCGCGCCCTGCTCGACCGGGTCCTCGAGCACACCGGTCTCATCTATCGGACCTGGGCGCCCGGCTTCATCTACCGGCGCCACGATCACGACCACACCTGGGACGCGGATGCGAGCCACTTCCTGCGGCGCGAGCACGAGCGCTGGCCCGGGTTCCCGTCCCACCCGGAGTTCGGGGCGGACGTTGCGACGCCCATGGCATCGGGTGCATCATCGACGGGCTCGAGGGCGCCGGTCAGCGAGGGCTGAGATGCATCTCTGGTGGGTCTATCTCCATATCCTGGGCGCGCTGCTGTTCATGCTCGCCCATGGCGCCTCCGCTGCCGTGGTGTTCCGGCTCCGCCGCGAGCGCGATCCGGACGCCGTGCGGACGCTCCTCCGGCTGTCGCAGCTGACCGTGGGCCCGGCCTACCTGGCGCTCGCGGTGCTGCTCATCGCCGGGATCTGGGCGGGTATCGAGATCGGGGCCTGGACCGGCGGCCGGTGGTGGCTGTGGGCATCCGTGGGCGTCCTGGTGCTCGTGCTCGGCGCGATGTACACGCTCCTGACACCGACCCTCATCCGCTGGCGCGAGCTGGTGGGTGACGCCGGCACGGGCGTGGACGCGACGGAGCTCGACGTGGAGCTGTCGAAGCCGGGGCCGATGATGGGCGCCAGCCTGGGCCTCGTGGGCATCCTCGTCATCCTGTGGTTGATGGTGTTCAAGCCGTTCTGAGACGCCGCCACCGTCGGTGAGGTACCACGTCCAGCCCTCGAGCGCACCACCGGGACCCGTCAGGCGTCGCGCGGCAGCTCCCGGATGGACCGTGCCAGCACCGCCGCGAGCCGCGGGCCGGCCACGTTCGCGGCCTCCAGCACCTCGTCATGCGTGAGCGGCGTGGCGGAGATCCCGGCACCCTTGTTGGTCACGAGCGACACCGCCACGACACGCATCCCCACCCAGCGCGCGGCGATCGCCTCCATGACCGTGGACATACCGACCGCGTGGGCCCCCAGGACGCCCAGCATCCGCACCTCGGCGGGCGTCTCGTACGTGGGACCGAGCAGGCCTGCGTAGACACCCTCGGCGAGCGGCACCCCCTCCGCCTCGGCTGCGGCCCGCACGCGTGACCGCAGCTCCGGGTCATAGACGGCGGTCAGGTCCAGGAACCGCGGCCCCATGGCGTCGTCGTTGGGGCCCAGGAGCGGGGTGCGACCGGTCAGGTTGAGGTGGTCCGTGAGGAGCATCAGCGTCCCTGCCTCGAACGAGGGGTCCACACCGCCAGCCGCGTTGGTCAGGACCAGCGTCCGGGCACCCAGGCGGTGCATCAGCAGCACCGGCTCCACGACCTGGTGGGCACCGAGGCCCTCGTACATGTGGAGTCGACCCTGGAGACAGGCGACCGGCAGGTCATCGATGTGCCCCAGCAGCAGCCGACCCGCATGACCCGGTGCCGACGCTGCCGGCCAGCCGGGCAGCTCCGGGAACGGGATGACCACCGGGTCTCGCACGAGCGCCGCGAGGTCACCAAGACCCGACCCCAGGACCATGCCCAGGCGCGGGATGAGCGTGCTGCGGGCGCGCACCGCAGCCTCCAGCTCCGCCAGCCGGGCAGCGAAGCCCTCGGGCCCGGTCTCGTGTTCCGTCACGGACGACCTCCTGGACATGCGAATGCCCGGAGAGACCCTTCCGACCTCCTGCTGCCTTGATGTGATCTCGGCTGCTCTCTGGTCCTCACTGGCCCCTCCGGGCAAGACCGATAGTGCGCCATGGTCGATGTGCCGCGCAACGGGGTTGTCCACGATCTGAGCCACGCGACCGGGTGATCCGTCCACCGATCCGATCCGATCGTGGACGGCCGGTGGATGACTCGAGACGCCAGGATGAGGAACGACCCCGGCCACTTGTGCCGGGGTCGTCCAGGATGGTGCGAGCGATGGATCAGGCGGCGCGACGGGTCGCCTTGACCACCATCGTGTGTGCATATCGGTCGTGGAGGCCCTGCTTCGTCGGGCTCTGGGCCGTGGTGATGAGCAACGCCAGGAACCAGATGAACGCGACGAGGTTCGCGATGAACGACAGGTCGAGCGCGAATGCGCTGATGATGCCCGCGACCAGTCCGGGTCCGAACATGGCCACGATCCGCACGACCGCCTGGTCCGTGCTGATGGTGCGCCCATCGACCTCGTGTCCGATCTGCATCCCCAGCAGCTTCATGCCCACCGTGGCCCGGGAGTGGGTCCACGAGTACCAGAAGTAGGCGGCGACGATGATGTACCAGACGGCCTGGTAGGCCAGCACCGACATCATCGACTGCTCCTGGAGGGTCGTCGTGCCGTTCGAGAGCTGGATGTTGTTGCCGAAGAGCGCGAGCGTGATCGCGCTGATGACGACCCCGATGATGAACAGGACGACGAAGTCGATGATGTAGGCGATGGCCCGGTTCGGGATGTCCCCGTAGACGAACCCCGCCGGGCCCGGCGTCGGTGCCTGGGAGGTCAGGTTCGCGGTCCACGATGGGGGTTGCGCCGGTGGGGGCGCCACGGGCGGTGCCGGCTGCTGGGGGGCCTGCTGCCAGGACGCCGGGGGTGGCGGTGTGGGTGGCGTCGGCGACTGTTGCCACGATGGCGGGGGTTGCTGTCCCTGCCCGGGGCCCGGCTGGGTCATCGGTACCTCCTGATGTCAGGGACGCGCGTCCGCCCCTCCGGACGGTCGGCCGCTCCGGCCACGCCACGGCTCCCATCGCGAGCACGGATGTGCTCCCGCGACAGCATAGCGAAGGGCCGTCCGGGCACAAGAGCACCCATGTCCGGGGCCATGCTCGGTCAGCCGCCGATGGCGGACATCTCCACGCGCGGCAGGTGCACCGTGGCATCCGATCGCAGCTCGGAGTATCGGTCGGTGCGGCGGGTCCAGGCACCCGTGACGAGCGCCCGCAGGTCATCATCGGTGGCGCCGGCGCGGAGCGGCCCCCGCAGGTCCGTGGCACGCATCCCGAACAGGCACAGGTACAGCCGGCCCTCGGCAGAGAGGCGGGCACGGGTGCAGCTGGCGCAGAACGGCCGGGTGACGCTCGCGATGATCCCCAGCTCACCATCGCCGTCCAGGTATCGGAAGCGTGTGGCGACCTCGCCGGGATACGCCGGCGACAGGGGCTCGAACGGGAGCACCCGCCCGATGCGGTCGAGGATCTCGTCGGCCGGCACGACGTCCTCCATCCGCCAGCCGTTGGTCTGGCCCACGTCCATGTACTCGATGAACCGGACGATCCAGCCTCGTCGGCGACCCTCGAGCGCGAGGGGCACGATGCTCTCCTCGTTGACGCCCCGTCGCACCACCGCGTCGATCTTGATGGGACCGAGCCCTGCGGCCTCCGCGGCTTCGATGCCCGCCACGACGCGTCCGACGCTCATACCGACGTCGTTGAGCTGCGCGAACACGGCATCATCGAGCGAGTCGAGGCTCACCGTGATGCGACCGAGTCCCGCGTCCGCGAGCGCTCGCGCATGGAGCGCCAGGAGGGAACCGTTGGTGGTCATCGCGAGGTCATCGATGCCCGGCACGCCGGCGAGCATGCGCACCAGGTCCGGCAGGTCCCGGCGCACCAGGGGCTCTCCACCCGTGAGCCGGATCTTGCGTGCCCCGAGGTCAGCGAACACCCGCGCCAGACGCGTGATCTCCTCGAACGTCAACAGGTCCGCACGCGGCACGAACCGATACCCCGGACCGAACACCTCGCGGGGCATGCAGTAGGTGCATCGGAAGTTGCAGCGGTCCGTGACCGAGACACGCAGGTCATGGAGCGCCCGGCCCAGGCGGTCGGTGATGGTGGCTGGCGGCTCGGTCACGGCCACATCGGCCGGGATCGTCGGCAGGGGGACGCTCATCCGGGCCGGCCCGGGCCGCCATCGGCGTCCGCAGCGTCAGCGAGCGCGGATCCGGCACCGGATGCGGGCTCGGCGCCGGACATCGGGTCGCCACGGGAGATCCGGTCGCCCTCGGACACCGGAACGCTTCCGGCGCTCGACGGACCCGATCGGGCCCCCGGGTCACTCGCCGCGGCGCCCCGGACCGGCATCACCGTGGACGCGCTGCCGGTCGCATCGAGCACGACCCTGGGCCGCTCGATCAGCCCCATGCCGGCCAGGCCGATCACCAGGCTGCCCAGGCCGACGACCAGGTGGAGCAGCTGGTTCGCGAGGCTCACCGGCACGGCCGCCAGCCCGAACCAGCGACCATCGAGGATGCCCAGCACCAGCAGGACCAGGGACACCACGCCGATACCCACGAGGACCGGGTCTCGACGCCCCTTCGACATGCCCAGCGCGGCGTGCAGCGCGACCGCCCCGAGCACGAGGTGCACCACGGCGTGCGAGTCACCCCTCGCAAGGAGTGGCGCATCCCCGGTCGTGCCCGGGGTCCCCACGAGCGGGTTGGGCACGAAGCCGAGCAGGCCGAGCGCCACCAGGAGCACGCCGAGCACGAGCGCCCAGGCACGACCCAGGTCCGATCGGGCCGCGGCGAGGACATCGCTGACGGACACACCGACCGATGGCCGCTGCACGGTGCGCGTGGCGGCCGAGGTCTGCTCGTCCTGGGACGCGCCTGATCGCTCGGTCATCACGCCCGAGCCTACTCCTCGTCGGCGCGACCCGCTCCGGCGCGGATGGTCTCCACCACACCCTGGTCCGCGAGCGTCGTGGTGTCGCCGAGCGCGCGACCCTCCGCGACATCCCGCAGCAACCGACGCATGATCTTGCCCGAGCGGGTCTTGGGCAGGTCCGGCGTGAACAGCAGGTAGCGCGGCCGCGCGATGGGTCCGATGACCTTGGCGACGTGCTCCCGCAGCTCGTGCGCGAGCTCGTCGGACGTCTCCACGTCCGCACGCACGGTGCAGAACGCGAAGATCGCCTGGCCCGTCACGGGATCCTCCTTGCCCACCACGGCCGCCTCCGCGACCGCGGGGTGGTCCACGAGCGCCGACTCCACCTCGATGGTGCTGATGCGATGCCCGGCCACGTTCATGACGTCATCGACGCGGCCGAGGAGCCAGAAGTAGCCGTCCGTGTCGCGCTTCGCGCCGTCACCCGCGAAGTACATCCCCGGGAAGCGGCCCCAGTAGGTGGCGCGGTAGCGGTCCGGGTCGCCATAGATGCCCCGGAGCATCGCCGGCCAGGGTCGCTTGAGGACCAGGTAGCCGCCCTGGCCCAGGGGCACGCTGTCGCCGTTCGAATCGACGACGTCCGCCGAGATGCCCGGTAGCGGGAACGTGGCGGAACCGGGCTTGGTCTCGGTGACTCCGGGGAGTGGCGAGATGAGGATCTGCCCCGTCTCGGTCTGCCACCAGGTGTCCACGATGGGGCACCGCTCCCGGCCGATGTTCAGGTGGTACCAGAGCCACGCCTCGGGGTTGATGGGCTCCCCCACCGAGCCCAGCAGTCGCAGCGAGGACAGGTCGCGCGCGGCGGGGAGCGCCTCTCCCTGCTTCATGAACGCCCGGATGGCGGTCGGTGCCATGTACAGGACCGTGACCTTGTAGTCCTCGACGATCTGCCACCAGCGATCCCAGCCGGGCGTGTCCGGCGCCCCCTCGTAGAGCACGCCGGTCGTCGCGTTGGCGAGCGGCCCGTACACGATGTAGCTGTGCCCGGTCACCCAGCCGATGTCCGCGGCGCACCAGTAGACGTCATCCGGCTTGATGTCGAACACCATCTCGTGGGTCACGCTCGTGCCCAGCAGGTAACCCGCCGAGGTGTGCACGATGCCCTTGGGCTTCGCCGTCGTGCCCGAGGTGTACAGGATGTACAGCAGGTGCTCCGAGTCGACCGGGACGGGCGGGCAGTCGGCCACCTGACGCGTCACGATGTCGTGCCACCAGACGTCCCGCCCGGGCGTCATGGACGCCGGCAGCGCGTCCCCCAGGCGCCGCACGACGAGGATGTGCTCCACGGTCGGTGACTGGGCGGCGGCCTCGTCCGCGGCCGTCTTGAGGTCCACGGGCTTGCCTCGTCGCCAGCCGCCGTCGGCGGTGATGATGAGCTTCGCCTGGGCGTCCTCGATACGGCCCGCGAGCGCCTCCGCGCTGAAGCCACCGAACACCACCGTATGCGCCGCACCGATACGGGCGCACGCGAGCATCGCGATGGGCAGCTCCGGGATCATGGGCATGTAGATGGCGACCCGGTCGCCGGTCCGGACACCCAGCTCCAGGAGCGCGTTGGCGGCCTGCTGGACCTCGCGCAGCAGGTCCGCGTAGGTGATGGTCCGGGTGTCGCCCGGCTCACCCACCCAGTGGTACGCGACCTTGTCGCCGAGGCCGGCCGCCACGTGCCGGTCCACGCAGTTCTCGGTCACGTTGAGCGTGCCGCCCGTGAACCACTTCGCGAACGGGGCGTCCCACTCGAGCGTCCGCTTGAAGGGTGTCCGCCACGTGAGCCGCTCCCGGGCCAGACGCGCCCAGAACGCCTCGTAGTCGTCATCCGCCTCGAGATACAGGTCCGCCTTCGCGTTCGCCTGCGCCACGAAGGCGGGCGGCGGCGGGAACGCACGACCCTCCGCCATCAGGTTCTCGATCTCGGGGGCGGGCGAGGACTGCTCGTTGGTCACGGGGTGGGATCCCTCCGGTCAGGACACGGGTCGGCAGACGTCCGGGGCCTTGGCGCGCTCACCACCCGATCGCGCCGATCCTACCATCGCACCGAGGCCGCGGAGCGACCGGGCGGTCTCCCGGCACCCGCATCGCAGGCCCAGCAGGACCACCGGCGCCGTGGCCGTGGACGTCCTCAGCGCGACGCCCCGCCGTCGGCGTCCCCATCGTCGTCCTCGACGCGGGTCTGGATGCCCGGCGTGCCGGCTCGTCGGTTGAGATGGATCCCCGCGGCCGAGAGCGCCAGCGCCATCCGCCGCCGGATCTCGGCGGGCACGGACCAGCGGCCCGCGGTCCGGACCTTGGTGGACATCCGAAGCGTCACGCCGAGATCCGTGAAGGCTGGCGTCGAACGGTAGTGGGGTGCCTCCTCGATGAGCGGGCTCCAGGCGGGATCGGTCGCCATCTCCTGGCCCACCCGGCCCATGATCGCGATGACGGCCTCCACGTCCCGATTGCGGACCCCCTCGACGTCCACGAACGCCACGGCGTAGATGCGGGTCAGGTTGGACGACACCCGGATGGTGCCGTTGGAGATGGAATGGACGGTCCCCTGCGTGTCCCGGAGCACCGTCCGACGCAGGCCGACCTCCTCCACCTCGCCCTCGATGCCCCCCACCGAGATGGTGTCGCCCTTGAAGTACTGCCCCTCCACGATGATGAGCAGGCCCATGATGTAGTCGAGGATGATGCTCTGGCCGGCCACCGTGAGCGCGGCGAGGATGAGCCCGAGACCGGCGATCGCGGACCACAGGTCGAACAGCCCGAAGATGACGAAGATGACCGCGAGGACCGCGAGTAGCCGGATGAGCCGGTTGACCAGGTCCTCCAGCGTGGCGGCGCGCTTGGCCAGCTCCTCGTGTGGCACGCCCGTGGGCATCGCCCGCTCCTGCGCCGAGAGGAGGCCCATGACACCCCGGTGGACGAAGGGACGTGCGAATCGCCAGACCAGGAACAGGACGACGGCGATGATGACCACCGTCAGCCAGTTCCGGGACAGCCAGGACGTCAGCTGCTCCGTCTGCTCCGGTGTCGGGTTCATGGCCGGGCGTCCACGGGTCTGGCGGGGGCCCTAGAGGCCCGCGACCCCCTTGCCCACGAGGACCACCCCGAACACCACCAGCAGGACCGCCATGACGGTCGCGTTCTCGTCCACCAGCCACGCCTTCCAGGTGTCGAGCGTCGCTCGGGCGGCCGGCCCGCCCAGCCGCTGGTAGGCCACGGGAAGCCCGATGCTCAGCGAGCCGAGGGCCACGAAC
The DNA here is from genome assembly GCA_019637815.1 of Chloroflexota bacterium. Taxonomy (GTDB): domain Bacteria; phylum Chloroflexota; class Limnocylindria; order Limnocylindrales; family CSP1-4; genus JAFMJV01. The sequence goes on along the minus strand of JAHBUZ010000026.1, from coordinate 8,661 downwards.
ACCACGATCGCGAGGAGCAGCTCCGTGCCACCCAGGCCCCCCTGGACGAGCATCAGCGCGGCACCTGCGGCGAGGACCAGGTTCTTGGGATTGACGCCGGACAGCAGCGCGCCCATCGCGAACGCGGTCCCGGGTGTCAGCTCCTCCACCGCCTGGAGCCAGGGCGGGAGCGGCGGCGTGATACCGGCCGGGGGCCGTGACGCCCAGCGTCGATAGCCGAGCACCACCAGCAGGACGCCCAGCAGCAGCTGGAGCCACGCGACCCAGGCGGGCGTGCTGCCGACGCTCACACCCAGGACACCCGAGAGCACGAGCACCACGACGATGACGGCGAGGAGACCCACGACCCAGCCCGCGAGGAAGGCGGGGCCGTTGGCGCCCGCGCGACGCGAGAACAGCATCAGGATGACCGCCACGATGGGGATGGGGCTGATCGCGATCCCGATGGCGTACGGCAGCATCGCGCCGATCACCGCTCCCATGATCTCCTCCGTACATCTCCGTCGGGTACACGATACCCGGCCGGTCGCGTGGTCCGGGGCATCACCCGGAGCGCTTGGCGTCCTGGAGCACCTCGGCCACCTCCGAGCGGACCGCGGTGTCCGGCGGCGCCGCGGTGGCGCCGTCGGTCTCGAGCGCCCGCGCCCGTGCGATCCACTGGTGGATGCGCGTGTTCACCGCCTCGGCACCCACGAGCGCGATGGGCTCGGTCTCCGTCTCGAGCGCCGTGGGGTACAGCAGGAACGCCTGGTTCTGGGGCCCACCGAAGCCGCCGTGGGCGCCGACCTGGTGCTCGAAGGGCGCGATCTCGTCGGTCGATGGGTCGTAGATGGAGTTGACGAGGATGTCCCCGACATGGGTGTACGAGTCCAGCCGGCGCAGGTTGTCCGCGGCATGCGGACCGAAGATGGTGAGCGGGTCATCGCCCACGACCCGGTCGTCGGCGAGGTAGTGGATCCCCTGGCGGCCGATGGCGAGGGCGCCGAAGCGCTCGCTGCGCACCAGCACGAAGCCGATGCCCGGGTGCTCCACGAGCCCTCTGACGAGGTCCGGATGGAGCGCCTCGATGTCCTCCAGCGAGCGTCGCTCGGGGACATCCGGGAAGTAGATGTTGGCGAGGTTGCCCGAGGCCGCGATGACCAGGTCCGGGACGCTGTCGGTCCCCGCTCCGGCGCCCGACCGCTCACCCTTGCCGCTCGGCCCCAGCGACACGACATCGCCGGTCGTCTCATCCGCGAGCGCGCGACGCGCGAGGCGGGCGGTCCGCCCGGGCACCCGCACCACCTCCGTGAAGAACGCGTTCACGGGACCCCATGATTCCGCGTCTCCGGTGGCCGCGAGGGAATCGACCTCGCCCGTCATGAGCCGGCGGACGAGCCCCTCGAGGCTGACGCCGTACCGCTCGTCGAAGGTGGCGCCCTGGGTCTGGCCGTGGTCCGAGAGCAGGATGAAGTGATAGGTCCGGGGTGCCTCCTCCGCCGCCCGGGCCAGCGACCGGACCATCCGGTCGACCACCTCCAGCTGGTCCATCGACTCGGGTCGCTCGGGGCCGGCGTGGTGGGCCACCTCGTCATAGCCCAGGTAGTCCGCGAAGATGATGGGCGTCCCGCGGTACATCTCCCCGATCATCAAGTCCACGGTCATGTCCCGCAGCAGCGTCGTGGTCGCGGCGCGCAGGAACGGGAAGGGCATGCCCCGGGTGATGCGCGGCACGACGCCGCGGGTGCGCTGCTTGCGGGCCTGGAAGTACTCCACGATGAGCGACTGGCAGAAGGTCACCGCGCCACGCGTGATGTTGTAGGGGTTGATGAGGTACAGCGAGAACGCATCCATCCGGATGCCCTGGCCCTGCTTGGAGAGCTGGCTGTTGGTGGCCACGCATCGGGGTGCCCCGCCGCTCACCATGTTGGAGATGCTCGCGCCGCCGTCCCGCAGCAGGTCGTTGGGGCCCGATGCCCGCTGCTCGATGAGGAACGCGTCCTCCGGGTGGTTGGAGACCATCAGGTAGCGCCGATCGCGCTCCCACCAGCGGAACGCGGGGATGCCGCTGTTGTCGCCGTGGAGGATGCCGGTCTGGCCGGCCGTGGTCATGGACGGCGCGAGCGCCTCGTACCTGCCCAGCTTGTGGCTGCCCTCGCGCAGCCAGCTGCTGAGGAAGGGCATCCGACCGGTGCGCAGCGCGTTCTTGATGACCGGCTCGGACAGGCCGTCCACCTGGAGGATGGCGAAGCCGGGACCCGGCCGGTCATCCACGTCACCGCGTGCCCGGGCCAGCTTGCGCATCGAGCGGCGATAGAACGATTCGTCCTCGTCCAGCCCCAGGATGGCCAGGGCGATGGCGTTGACGAGCGCGATGATGAGCGCCGTGATGACGGCCGCGATGATGCCGTCGATGGTCACCGACGGGATGAGCCGCTGCGCGATCAGGAGCGTGCCCACGAGGAACAGCACCGTCAGGAGGGCGGTGGTCAGGATGCTCTGGGGGAGGATCAGGAAGGCGACCGGGCGGAGCGCGAATGTCAGCAGTCCCGCGATGATGGTCACCAGCAGGGCGCCCAGGAGGCTCTCGACCACGACGCCCGGCACCAGCCAGCCGGCCACCACGAGTGCCGCCGCGTCCACGAGCGTGATGACCACGGCGCGACCCAGCAGATGACGCCGGCCGTTGGGCCAGTTCATGGCGGTGTCGTACTCGTCCGCCCAGATGTTCGCGATCCGGTGGAGGACCCCGGGGCGCACAGGCGCTGCGGGCGGGGTCGTGGGCGTGGTGCTCATGCGTCCTCTCGTGGGCGGCACTACGTCGGCGGCTCCCAGGGCGCGAGCCGGTCGGACCAGCCGTCCCGCGTGACCATGTCCTCGCGAGGGCGCCGTGCGGCACCGGGCGCGGACTTGGGCTGGCGGGCCTCGTCGGTGGGATGGCCGAGGGCGATGAGCGTGCGCACGATCCAGCCATCCGGGACGCGCAGCAGCCCGGCCGCGGACGCGCGATGGTCGGGCGCGACCCACGCGATGCCGGCGGCCAGGCCGACCATCCCGGCCGCGATGAGCATCCGCTCCGCGGCGCGGCCCTCGTCGTAGGCGAACGACACGGCGGCACCCGCCGCGGGCACAGCGATGGCGATCGCGGCAGGGGCCGTCAGCAGCGCCCGCGTGTGTGGCGCGCCTGCCTCGCCGACACGCCGCACGAGATCCCGATCCGCGAGCACCAGGAAGCGCCACGGCTGGGTGTTGCGGCTGCTGCCGGACCAGCGGCCGACATCCACGATCGCGTCGAGCTGCGCATCGGTGACCGGCTGGTCCGTGAACTGACGGACCTGGCGGACCTGGCGCAGCGACCGAAGCGCCGCGGCAGGTTGGGCGGACGGGGTCATGAGACGATCGGGATGACGGGGATGCTCATGCTGCGTACGGTACTCCCGGCAGGCCGTCGCTCGACGCCCTGCGCATGACGAACGATGGCGGCCGTCGGCCCCGCCGGGTGTGCCGTCCGGGATGCGGGCTCGTCATCAGACGCGCCGATCCGACCTGGCGTCGACACCGGGGGCCGCGATCGCGTCCGCCACGGTCGCGTGGATCGCGAAGGATCGCGTGCCGAGATGCGCGCCCCGGTCGAGGACCGACCGGACCAGCGGCTGGACGCCCGCCAGCCGCAGCTCGATCCCCTGGTCGGCCAGCTGCTCGGCGATGCGGTCCAGCACGTCCAGGCTCTCGATGTCCAGCTCGTGGGTCATCGCCAGGTCCAGGACCACGACCGTCGGTGGTGTCGGGGCCGCTCGGACCGCGTCCCGCACCGTGTCCCGCAACGCCCCGGCATCCAGGAACAGGAGCGGTCCCTCGAGTCGCACGACCAGCGCGTCGGTGCCGGCGTCCCGGTCGAGGAGCGTGATGTGCGGTCGTGCCAGTCGCACCAGGAGCAGCACGATGGCCAGGATGACCGCCCCGATGAGGCCCGGCAGGATCCCCAGCAGGAGCGTCATCACGAGCGCGAGCAGCGCCACCGCGAACGAGTCCCGCCGCAGGGCCGCGATGCGTCGCAGCTCCCCGACCCGCAGGAACCCGATGACCGCGCTGATGACGATCGCGCCGAGCACCGGCTGCGGCAGGTCCTGGAACAGCGGCAGCAGGAACGCGGCGGTGGCCGCGGTCAGGGCCGCGACCAGCAGCGAGCACATCGCCGTGCGCGCCCCGGCCCGGTCAGCGGCCGCGCTCTGGCTGGCGCCGCCACCCACGATGAACCCCTGGAACAGGCCGGCCACGATGTTCGAGCCACCCACCGCCCGCAGCTCCTGGTCGGCATCGATGTCATAGCGATGCTCCTGCGCGAATCCCTGGGCGACGGTCAGGCCCTCCGCGGAGCCCACGATGGCGATGGCGATGGCGCCGGGCACGAGCGCCATGAGGTCACCCGGCTCGATGGCCGGGATCGCGGGCAGCGGGAACGCCCCCTCCACCAGCCCGATGACCTCGACGCCTCGATCCGCGAGCCCGAGGACCGCGACCGCCACGATGCCACCCACCACGACCACGAGCGCGATGGGCACCGTCGGTCGGATCCGGGGCACCGCCACGAGCACCGCGAGCGCCACGGCGCCCAGCACGAGCGACCACGCGTTCGTCTCGCTCACGACCCGCACCAGGTCACCGAGCACCTCCACGAAGGTCCCCGAACCTGCCGGCACCCCCAGGATCTTCGACAGCTGGCCCGCGATGATGGTGAGCCCCAGCCCGAACATGAAGCCCACCTGCACCGCGACCGGGATGAAGCGGGACACGAAACCAAGGCGCAGGAAGCCCAGCACACCCAGGGCCACACCTGCGAGGATCGCGAGCGCGGCGGACAACGACGCCATGCGCGCCAGGTCCCCCATCGCGAGCACCGCGACCAGGGATGCCGAGATGGCCGCCGTGGAGGACGTGGGCGTCACGATGAGCTGGCGGCTGGTGCCCAGGAGCCCGTATCCCAGGAGACCACCCGCGGCCGCGAACAGGCCGTGCTGGGGTGGCAGACCCGCGATCTGGGCATACGCGATCGCCTGGGGCACCACCAGCGCCCAGACGGTGAGTGCCGCGATCAGGTCCGGCCGCAGCTGGCCCGCGTCATATCTGGGCAGCCAGCGCAGCGCCGGGACGTACCGCTCGGCGCCGGGTGTGGTGCCTGCCATCAGGTGCCGGGCTCCACCGCCTCGTTCGTCCCGTCCGTGGCGTGCTGACCCGTCGTCGCTGCATCCCGCCGGGCCGCGAGGTCATCCATGGTCAGGTGACCCGGGATCGTCCGCGCCCGTCGCAGCAGCAACGCGCTGAGCACGAGCAGCCACAGCGGGAACACGAGCGTCAGCAGGGACGAGAAGACCGGGCTCAGGAGCAACACCAGCCCCAGCAGGTATCCCAGCAGGATGAACCAGCGCGGCAGCACGTCCGATCCACGGGCGATGGAGGTCGTCGTGAACATGAACATCGCGGCCATCTTGATGGCGAACACGAACATGAGCGTGTCGCCGTACGCGGGCAGGAACCGGGCCAGGCCGAGGTCCGCCGCCAGACCGCTGATGTCCACGGCGGCGACCATCGACGCGGATGTGGCCACGGCCGCGAAGAAGAGCGTGATGAACACGATGCCACTGACCAGCTGCACGTTCGACAGCAGCGCGTCGACACGCCGATGGGTGAACGAGATCCACATCCGGAGCGCGACGACGAACCACACGAAGGCGATGCCCGCGAACGGCAGCAGGTACATGCCCACGAGCACGGCCCGTCGGCTCTCGGGGCTCTCGTAGAACGCCCGGAGTGCCACGAGGTCGTCTCCTCGGGGCACGCCCTGGAGGAGCCACGCGGACAGCAGCACCAGCAGCGCGTGGGCGATGCCCAGCCACGCCGTGCGCCGTCCGGCATCCCGGATCGAGCGCGCGGTGGGGGTCGCCCCAGGCGGCTCCGGGGGGTCGCTCGTGGTCACCGGGGGACCGTCGGCCCGGCCGGCGTCATGGTCGACGCGTCTCCTTCTGCCGCCGTCTCCTGCGCGGTCGGTGCCAGGGCCTCCAGCGCGGTGCGCACGTCGGGATACACATCCGCGAGCCCTTCGTCACCCAGGTCGCGGCGCATCAGCTCCCGCACCTGGCCAAGGTCACGTGCCAGGACCAGGCGCACGTCCCGTGCCGCAAGGTCGTCACGCAGCTCCGCGAGCATCCGGACCGCGGACACGTCCACGCTCGGCACGCTGCCCATGTCCAGGACCACGGCCCGGACATCCGGCTGTGCCGCGGTCGTCCGGACGACACCCCGCACATGCTCCGCGTTCGCGAAGAACAGGGCGGCATCCACCCGCAGGACCGGCACGGCCGGATGGACCTGGTTCTCCGGGTGGCGTGCCACATCCCCGAACTGGCCGGTCGTCCCGGGCACCAGGCCCAGGGTGGCCACATGGGGTGCGTACGCGCGATACAGCAGCAGCACCAGGGACACCACGATGCCCAGGAACAGCCCCGGCAGCGTGTCGAAGACGAGCACCCCCAGCATGGCCGCGATCGCGGTCAGGAAGTCCGGCCGCCCCACGATGCCCGTGACGCGCGTGATGGGATCCGACGCGAGCCGGTACAGCCGGGCGAGCGACCGCACGTCCACGAGCTCCCACACCGCGGCGATGACCACGCCCGCGAGGGTCGCCTCCGGGAGCTGCTCGAAGAGGCTGGTCAGGAACAGCAGGGTCACGATGACCATGCCCGCGACCACGAGACCCGACACCTGGCTCTTCGCGCCCGCGGCCCCGTTGACCGCGGTCTTGGACAGGCTGCCATTGACGACCATGCCGGCGGAGAGGCCGGATGCCAGGTTCGCGGCGCCCAGGCCCAGCAGCTCGCGGTTCGCATCGACGTCGTAGTGATCCCGGGCGGCGTAGGCCTTGGCGGCACCCAGGCCCTCCGCGAGCCCCACCAGGAGTACGCCCACGGCCGCCGGCGCGAGCGCCATCCAGGTGTCCAGGTCCAGGGCGGGCAGGCCCAGCGGCGGCAGCCCGGGCGCGATGGCGCCCACGATCTCGACGCCCTGCTCGTCCAGCCGGAGCAGCGCCACCGCAGCGATACCCACGCCGACCGCGATGAGCGAGCCCGGCAGGACCGGTGCGACCTCCTTGAGCCCGAGCACGATGGCCAGCGAGACCAGGCCCACGATGAGCGTGGGGAGGTGGACGGACCCCAGCTCCCGGATGACGCCAGCGAGCTTCTCGAAGAAGTCGCCCGACACCTTGGCCACGCCCATCAGGTCGGGCACCTGGCCGATGATGATGGTCAGGGCGAGACCCACGATGAAGCCCTTGAGCACGGGCTCGCTGATGAAGTTGGTCAGGAAGCCCAGGCGGAGGAGCGCCGCCACGACCCCCGCGATGCCCACGCAGACCGCGAGCGCCACGGTCGCGGTCGTGAACGGATCGCTGCCTGGTGTCGCGACCGTCGCGACGATGGACGCCGACAACGCCGCGGTCGCGGACATGGGGCCCACGACCAGGTGGCGCGAGCTGCCGAAGATCGCATACAGCAGCAGCGCGCCCGGTGCCGCGTACAGGCCGACCACCGGGGACACCCCCGCGATCGTGGCGTACGCGAGCGACTCGGGGACCAGCACCGCCCACACGGTGAGGCCCGCGATGATGTCGCCCTTGAGCCACTCCGGCCGATAGCCCCGCAGCGAGAGGAACAGGCCGATGTGCATCGCCGACCTGGGTCGTCAGGCAGCCGGGTCGGTGAACACCCGGGACCAGTCATCACGCATCGAGATGACCGTCCAATCCTCCGCCTTCGCGCGTTCCAGGGCTCGCTCGGCGCCCTTGACGTACTCGACCTCACGCTCCGGGTCGTCGTGGAGGACGAGGAGCCGGAGGGCCGGCCGCGCGCCGGTCCCGGCGAACTCGAGCATCGGGATGTCGCCGTTGGAGTTGCCACCCGCGATGAGCGGACGACGGCCGATGCGGCTCCAGATCCGGATGGGCTTGGCTGGCCCATCGTCGAAGACGTCGGGTGCGGCCGCGTACACGATCGACCCGTCACCATCAGCACCATCGGCGACGTACGTGAGCTCGTTGGAGCTGCCGATGATGCGCTCCGGCGGCAGGCCGTAGACGTCCCATGCGAACCCGCGCATGAAGTCACGGTTGCCACCCGACGCGATGTAGGTCGTGAACCCATGTGCCTCCAGGTACCGGAGCAGCTCCACCATCGGCTGGAAGCCGACCGTCGTGAACGGCCGGTCCAGCGTGGGATGGGTCACATCGCGGACGAACGTCGCGGCCCGCGACCCGTACGTCTCCACGTCCAGGCCCGCGAAGGCGCCGATGATGCCACCCATCAACACCTGGAGGTCGGTGTCATCCCCCAGGTAGTGCTTGTCGAAGGCGCCCGCGAGGAACGCGTAGTCCTGCTCCACGGCGGCCCGCCAGGGCTGCCGCTCGCGGAGGCCGGGATCGGCGTGGACCATCTCGACCCAGCGATGGAGGATGAACACGAGCTCCACGGGCATGGGCTTCTCGGTCCACAGCGTGCCATCGTTGTCGAAGACCGCGATGCGCTCCTCGACCGGGACGTGGTCCGGGCCACCCTCGGTGGTGACCCGGGTCACGAAGTCGACGATCGCCTGGCGCGTCCGTGTGTCGCTCCAGGAGGTGAGCTCGCTCAT
>JAHBUZ010000025.1 GCA_019637815.1 Chloroflexota bacterium | reverse complement strand
CGCGATCAGGCCGCCCGTGTCCAGGCCGAACACCGGGACGCTCGCCTCTGCCGCCCGCGCCAGGCCCTCACCGAACTCCTGGGGCGTGCCGAACGCGGTGACGATGGCGTCCACCTGCTGGGCGATGGCGGACGTGATCTCCCCATTGACAGCGGCGTTGTCGCTGTTGGTGTCCACGACCGTGACCCGATAGCCGCCGGCCTCGGCCGCGGTCCGGAACAGGTCCACCGCCTCCTTGGCCGCGGGCTGGGCGGCATAGTCGGGGGTGATGACGGCGATCCACTTGCCGGCGCCGGGGGCCTCCGGCGACTGGGCGACCGCCGGGCCGACCACCGCCACGGCCAGGGCGAGTGTCGCGACGCTGGCAGCGCCGACACGACGAAGACGAGTGCTCACGGGTCCCTCCTCAGCTGACTGGAGCGCTGAGCGTGCCACATGCACGGACGAGGCGTCCACGGGGGGCAGTCGCTGTTCGCGTCCGGGTTGTCCGTGCCCGCGCGACCCGCTGCCACAAGCGCTGCGAACCACGGTCCCTCGATGCTCGTGTCCTCCGCCGTGCCGCTCTCGCCATCGCGGTGGATTCCCTGCCACTTGGCTTCACTGGTGGATCACGTGCCGCTCGCTGACGGGCCGTGCGTGCCTGCCCACGCTCGGCGGGATCGCCGATCGCTCGACCAGTGGGACCAGATGGCATGGAAGTGGCCTCACCGGCCCGGCTCGTGGTCAGCCAGTGCGATCGATCGGCCCGGATCTGGAGTCGGGCCGCTGAACGGTGTGCGCCCGAGGCCGCGGCTCCCGCCCGCCATCACAGCGGATCGGATGCCTCGGCGACCCCCCGCCGCCCCGCGGATCACCCGCGACCCGTGCGGTCACTCCTTGACGGCGCCCGTCAGGGCACCCCGGACCACGTATCGCTGGCAGACGATGAACACGACCACCAACGGCAGCACCATCAGCAGGCTCAGCAGCGCCCCCTCCGGGTTCTTGAGCGTGGAGCTGGTCCCGCGCATCGCCGACATGGAGATCATCGAGGTGCCCGTGACGAGCGACTGGAGCCCCACGGGGAGGGTGTACGTCTCGTCATCGGTGAGCATCACGAAGGGCAGGAAGTAGTTGTTCCAGTTGGCCGTGAAGCTGAGGAACGTCAGGAGCCCGATGAGGGTCTTCGAGAGCGGCAGACACACCATCCGGAAGAGCTGCCACTCCGAGCAGCCATCGACACGTCCGGCCGCGAGCAGGTCCCGGGGCACGCTCGTGGCGTAGAACACATACGCGAGATACACCCCGAAGGGGAAGAACGCGGTCGGCAGGATGACCGCCCACGGGCTGCCGACGAGGCGCAGGGTGCTCATCTCGAGGAACAGCGGCAGCACCAGGGCGGACGTGGGCACGATGAGCGCGATGAGGGTCAGCCACAGGATCAGGCGTCGCCCTCGGAACTCGGTGGTCGCGAGCGCGTAGCCGGCGGGGATCGAGATGACCAGACCGATGATCAGCGCGGCGGCCGTGTACCACACGGAGTTCCAGGCCCACAGCAGGATCCGCCCGTCCTTGAAGCCCACGAGGTGCTCCAGCGCCCGGAGGTAGTTGCCGATCTCCCCGAATGCCAGCGACGGGAGGGTCACGAACTCGTTCTGGAGCTTGCTGGGTGCGATGAGCAGCCACAGGAGCGGCAGGCCGAAGAAGACCGCCAGCGCGAGGAGCAGGATGACCCGGGTCGACCCGCCGACCGACGGGCGCGTCCGGCGGCTAGCGGTCTGCGACATCGGGCCGGAAGAAGTCGGTGAACCGGATGATGAGGATCGCGGCGAGCAGTCCCACACCGAGCATGAGCAGCGCGATCGCCGCGGCGCTCCCGAAGTCCGAGAGCTCGAAGGCGTAGGCATAGCTCAGCTGGTTGAGGGACCAGTACCTGCCGACCGTCGAGCCGGCCGCGACCGCCAGCAGCTGGGGCTCCACGAACATCTGCACGTTCGCGCCGAAGGTCAGGATGAGCATGTACACGATGTACGGGCGGACCAGCGGCAGCTTCACCGACCAGGCGAGTCGGATCGGACCGCAGCCGTCCATCGTGGCCGCCTCCGTGGTCTCTCGTGAGATGCCGTTGAAGGCGCCGTAGAAGATGGCGACCCAGCCGCCCGCGGCCGCGAAGAAGTACATGATCGCGAAGACCCACGGCAGCCGGCTGCCGCTCGTGACCTGGCCGATGGTGGTGAGGCCCATGGCCTGGAGGACGGGCGCGAACGGGCTGATCCGGGGATCGAGCATGAAGATGGCGAGGAGGGCGAGCGTGGGCCCCGCGACCGCGCCCGGGATGAAGTACAGCGTCCGCATCCCGCTGCCCAGGCGGTCCTGGCGGGCGTGCAGGAGCGCCGCGATGGCGAGCACCCCGATCGCCCCCAGGGGCACCGAGATGATCAGGAACTGGGTGACGTTGCCGAGCGCCGGCAGGAACCGGACGTCGGTGTAGGCATTGGCATAGTTGTCAAGGCCGGCACCGAAGAACTCCGGCGTGCCGCGCTGGAACGATGCGAAGCTGATGACGAGCGCGTAGACCGCGGGCCCGATGGCGAACAGGAGCATGAACACCGTGTGCGGCAGCACGAACAGGTGCGCGGTCCTGATCCGGGGTCGGGTCGGCCCGATCATGTGTGTCCTCGGGTCGCCGGACGGCAGCCGGGTGCGACGGCCGTCCGGCGATCGATGGCCTGGGGTCAGGGGGTGGTCACGACCTGGTAGCCCGCGATCTGCGCGGCCTGGACCAGGGCTTCCTGGAACGCCGGCAGCGCCGACTCGACGGTCCTGCCCTCGTTGAGGGCCGCGATGACGGTCGTGCTGAAGATGCTGGCCGTGTCATAGGTCACGATGCCGAAGAGCGGATCCTCGAACGCGGCCGCCTCGATGTAGATCGGGGCCGGGTCGTTCGCGTAGAGCGGGTTCCCGGAGGTCTTCGCGACCCATCGCTCGGCGGGTGCCTTGTAGGCCGGATAGGTCGGCGCGAGGTCCACGTGGTACTCGTCCGCGGTCGCCAGCCACGTCGCCACCTCCACGGCCAGATCCAGGTTCTGGGTATGCCGCGAGACCGCCCAGGAAGCGCCGCCCTGGCCGCCGAAGTAGGGCTGCTCGTCGCCTTCCCACCGGGGCGGGAGCGCGACACCCAGCTGACCGGTGGCCGTCTGGTAGTAGACGCTGTCCGGCGTGCCGCCGAACACGAACTCCCCGAACCACGATGGTGCCGTCAGCACCAGCAGGCGGTCCTGGTTGGCCGCGTCGATGAACAGGGGGTCGAACGTGCCCACCTTGGCGACGACACCGATCTCCTGCATCCGGTCGACCCACTGGGCGACCCGGACGCACTCCGGTGCGAGCACGTTGATGTAGACCGTCGTCTCGTCCTGGAGCTGCCCCGTGGCGCATCGCCCGGGCCAGAAGTACATGTCCAGGCTGAGCGCGTCACCGAAGGCGCCGATGAGATAGCCGGGATGCTCCACGGCGACCCGCTCACCGAGCGCGGCCAGCTCCTCCCACGTCGTGGGCACCTCGTAGCCGAACGAGTCCATGAGCGGCTGGTTGTAGTAGGTCACGCTCTGCGCGATGTCGTTCGAGAGGCAGATGACCCGGCCGTCGGGGCGGATGCACTCGCCGATGACGTGCTCCTCGAAGCCGTCCAGCAGCTCCTGCGACACGTGCGGCCGCAGGTCCAGCGCCCAGTCGTTGCGCTCGGTCGCGGTCATCGCGATGAGGTTGGCGCCGTTGAACACGATGTCCGGCCAGCCCGACCCGGCGTTGTTGGCGAGCGCGATCCGGGCGGGGATCTGGAGGATGTCCACGGCCTCCGCCGTGACCAGGTGGGCCCGATCGGGGTGGGCCGCCTGCCAGGCTTCGATGGCGGGGATGCGCACCTCGTCCACCCAGGCAACGATCGGCGCGGGCTCATCCTGGCCCAGGACGACCGCTGCCGGTGCCACGGCCAGCGCGGCTCCGCTGATGCACACCGCCGTCATGCCGGCGGTCAGGACTCGCTTCACACGTCGACTCCTTTCGAGCTCGGACCCGATGCGGGTCGCCCGCTGCGACCCGCATGTCCCTCGCGTGTCCGACCGCAGATATCGGCCAGTCGAGCGATCCTAGCACGAATCAGACCGCAACTGACGTCGGATGACGCTGATCGGTCGCAGCCGGCGAGCGACGCGTGACGTGTGATCGCGTCGTGCCGGGAGCCGCTTGGGGCGAGGTGGGACTGGCGACAGGGCGGACCACGCGACCGCGAGTTGAGATTCGGTCGGAATAGTGCTACGGTCGCCGCGCCGCACGATGGCGCGCCGTGCTGACGCGCGACCCGTGCGTCAGCATCCACGAGGCGCAGGCAGGGTCGGCGCGTCCCGGTCGGTCGATGAGGAGGGAGTCGGTGGAGCACCGCACGCTGGGTCGTGGAGGGCCGTCGGTGTCCGTCCTGGCCCTCGGCGGCGGTGGCATCGGCGGCGTCTACGGCCGCACGAGCGTGGATGCGGCCATCGACACGGTCCGGGCCGCCCTCGACGCCGGCATCGACCTCATCGATGTCGCGCCCCTCTATGGCGATGGGCTCGCGGAGTCGGTCGTGGGTGCGGCCATCGCCGGCAGACGCGCCGATGTGACACTCCTGACCAAGGTGGAGCTGCCCGCCGGCGTGACGGACGTCGAGCGGTTCGTCGATGATTCCGTCCGCGGCAGCCTGGAGCGGCTCGGCACCGACCACCTGGACATCCTCATGATCCATAACGTCCTGTCGGACACGCCCGGCCGTCCGCATGTCACGGCGATCGGCATCGACACGGCCCGTCGGATGCACGACGCGCTGCTGCGTTATCGCGCCAAGGGTATCGCGCGCTGGCTCGCGTTCAGCGCCTGGCGCTGCAGCGAGCACGTCCTCATGGCCATGCTGGAACGCGGGTTCGATGTCCTCCAGGCGGAGTACAGCATGTTCAACCAGACGGGCATCCGACAGGCGGACCCGGCGCACGGGTTCGGTGACCTGAGCCTCCTCGAGCAGACCCACGACGACGCGTCCATGGGTCGGTTCGACTTCCGGGGCGTGGACCAGCGAGGTGTCATCACGCGCGCCGCTGCCGCCGGTATGGGCGTGATCGGGGTGCGACCGCTGATGGCGGGCGCCCTGACCGCGCAGCTCGATCGGACGCCGGCACCGGGCTCGGACTTCGAGCTGGCTCGCGGCGCGGCGATGGAGCTGCTGGCGGCCACGGGCTGGCTGGCCGACGACCTCGCGGGGCGCGCCATCCAGTTCGCCACCAGCTGCCCCGATGTGGCGTCGGTGAGCGTCGGCGTCAAGAACGTCCGGGAGCTGGAGGACGCGCTCGCGGGTCTGGCCATGCCGCCGATGACCACCGAGGATCTCGCGACCATCGACCGGATCGCCTGGGCGCCCCACGCGTGATCATCGACGCCCACACCCATGCCTGGCGTGTCTGGCCGTATGCCACCGACACGGTCCCGGATCCCTCGACCCGAGGCTCCATCGACCAGCTGCTGTTCGACCTCGACCGGTACGGCATCGACCGGGCCGTGGTCCTTGCCGCGTGCGTCGACCACAACCCGGACAACGATGCCTACGTCCTCGAGGGTGTCGCGCGACACCCCGACCGCCTGATCGCCTTCCCGGACGTGGACAGCGTGTGGTCGGCGACCTACCACCAGCCGGGCGCAGCGGTACGGCTGCGCGCTCGATGCGCGTCGGCACCCGTGGCGGGGATCGGCCACTTCCTCGACGAGACGAACGATGGCTGGCTGCGGACCGCGGAGGCGGACGCGTGGTTCGAGGAGGCGCGCGCCCAGCGACTGGTCGTGAGTATCGCCGCGAACGCACCCTGGTTCGAGGACCTCGGCCACGTCGCGGCACGCCACCCGGACGTGCCGCTGCTGCTGCACCACGTGGGCATGATCCGCCACATCGATCCGACCGCCGAGGCGGACGTGCAGGGTCTCATCGCGCTCGCCACGCATCCCAACGTCGGGGTCAAGGCATCCGGGTTCTACGCCGGGTCCGAGGACATGGCCGAGTACCCCTATCCGACCCAGATGGCGCTCTTCGCGCGGGTGTACGAGGCGTTCGGCCCTCGACGGATGGCCTGGGGATCGGACCACCCGGTCGCGCCCTGGGAGGGCTGCTCGCTGCCCCAGGCCCGGGACGTCGTGATGCGCCACGCTCCGTCCATCGATGCCCATGACCTGCCACTCGTGATGGGCGGCACCATGGCGACCCTGCTCGAGGAGCGCCGCTTCCCTGCGGCGGAGTGACCTGCCTCAGCGCGTCGCGCGCAACCGGGCGAGGGCCGGTGGCAGCACCGCGAGCACGATGACCACCCCGGAGATCGCGCTCTGGAGGTAGTCGTCGATGTCCGTGAAGTTGAGCCCGTTGTCGATGACCCGGAGCAGGATGACGCCGAGCACGGTGCCCGGCAGGTTGGGCCGGCCGCCCCGGAACATGGCCATGCCCAGGAACACCCCGGCGATGGACTGGAGCATCCACGGTGACGTCGCGGTGGTGTTCGCGGTGGCCGTGCTCGCGGACTGGAGGATGCCCGCCGCCGCGGCACCCGCGCCACACAGCGCGAATGCGATGAGCCGCACCCGCTTCGTGTCGATGCCCGCGTAGCGCGCCGCTTCCGCGTTGCCACCCACGGCGTACATCCGTCGACCGAGGACCGTCCGGTCGAGCAGGAACCAGATGGCGCCCGCGATGAGCATCGCGATCCAGATCTTGTTGGAGATGCCCAGCGTCTGGCCCCGCGCGACTTCCACGAAGCCCTGCTCCACGAGCCCGTAGACCGGCCGGCCGTTGACCCGGTAGCGGGCGAGGCTGGTGAACACCTGGGACATGCCGAGCGTCGCGATGAACGCCATGACCCCGAGGTACGAGACCAGCACACCGTTCACGATGCCGCAGGCGAGGCCGACCACGAGCCCGATGAGGATCGCGAGCGGCACCGAGCCCGGCTCCTGTGCCTCGCCCGCGAGGGTGGTCGTGGTCAGGATGGCCGCCGTGAACGACGTCGCGAGCGCCGCGAGGCCGCCGACCGACAGGTCGAAGTCACCGACCACCATGACGATGGTCTGGGCCGCCGCCACGATGACCAGGAACGAGACGGTCTCAAGGATGTTGACCAGCAGGTTCTCGCGGGTCAGGAACGTGTTCGGGTAGAGCACCCCGAAGAGCGCGATGAGCGCCAGCAGCGCGGCCGGTCCGACGAGGGCGCGCAGACGAGGCGGCAGGTGGATGCCCGTGACGGCGCTCACGGGACGAGGTCCCGTCGATGCCGCGCCGTCACCGGTCTCGAGCGCCTCACGCTGCGACCTGTGCATAACACGCGTGGAGCAGCCCATCCTCGTCCACCTCGCCCCGCGCGAAGCGGCCCGTGACGCGTCCCTCGTGGAGCACCACGATCCGGTCGCCGAGACCCAGGATCTCGGGCAGCTCCGAGCTGACCATGACCACCGCGCAGCCGGCATCCGCCTGTGCCCGGATGAGGCGATAGATCTCGCTCCGCGTGGCGACATCCACGCCGCGTGTCGGCTCGTCGAGGAGCAACAGTCGTGGCCGCAGCGCGAGGAAGTCGGCAAGGACCACCTTCTGCTGGTTGCCACCGGACAACGTGAGCACCTCCTGCTCCAGGCCGCGACCCCGGATGTCGAAGCGCTCCCACAGCTCCCGGGCGTGACCGCGCTCCCGGCCGCGGGACACGATGCCCCGGAGCCGCACGTGCCGACCGATGGTCGTCGCGACCAGGTTGCGCTCCACGGTGTCCGGCAGCAGCGCCTGGGAGCGGCGTTCCTGGGGGACCAGCGCCACGCCCGCAGCCTGCGCGTCGGCCGGGCTCGATGGCCGCACCGCGTGCCCGTCGATCGACCACGTCCCCGCATGGGCGCGACTCGCGCCGCCGATGATGCGCAGCAGCTCGCTCCGCCCGGACCCGGCGAGCCCCGCGATGCCCAGCACCTCGCCCGCCCGCACCTCGATGGACACGTCACGGATCCGCCGACCGGAGATGCCCGTGGCGACCAGGACGCTGGGTCCCGGCGTCGCGCCACCGGGCGGGAACAGGGTCTCGATGGGTCGGCCCGCCATGGACGTGATGATGCTGGACACGCTCGTGCCCGCCATGGTGCCGTCCGCCACCCGCTGCCCATTGCGGAGCACCGTGTAGCGGGTCGCGACCCGAGCCACCTCGTCGAGTCGATGGGACACGTAGAGGATGCCCACGCCACGCGCCTGGAGCCGGGCCATGACCCGGAACAGCTCGCTCGTCTCGGCGTCGGTGAGGGCGGCCGTGGGCTCGTCGAGGATGAGCAGGCGGCACTCCCGGGCGAGTGCCCGGGCGATGGCCGTCATGGTCTGCTCCACGGGGCTCAGCCGTTCGGCGGGCTGGGTCACGTCGATGTCCCGGCCGACCTCCGCGAACAGGGCGCGTGCCGTGGTGTGGAGACGTCGCCGGTCCACGATGCCCAGCCGGGACGGCGTGAGCGGTCCCAGCAGCACGTTCTCCGCGACCGAGAGGCCGGGCACCGGGGCGAGCTCCTGGAACAGCGTGGAGACACCTGCCGCGATGGCTGCCTGGGGAGAGCCGCGCGGGACGGTGCGTCCGCTCACCACGATCCCGCCCCGATCGGGTGTCACCACGCCGGACACGATCTTGATGAGCGTCGACTTGCCGGCCCCGTTCTCGCCGAGCAGCGCGTGGACCTCGCCCGCCTCCACCACCAGGTCCACGTCATCGAGCACGGTCGTGTCGCCGTACCGCTTGCCCAGACCGGTCGCCACGAGCGCGGGTGTGGCCGGGGGAGCGGGCGTCGAGCGGGGGTCGGGATCGATGCGCATGGTCCTCGGGTCGGGCAGGCTGCGGGCCGAGCGCACGGTATCACCCACGGGCAGGCGTGAGCCGACCGGGACTCCGGTGGGACCGGGGATGGCCGATCGGTCCTATGGCCCTCGCACGCGTGCGAGCGGCATCGTCCGGAGCATGTTCCCGCCCCGGACGCAGGTCTACGAAGGCCTCTACCCCTCCCAGATCCGTGAGCGCTTCGAGGCCGATGCCCGTGAGGCGGCGGAGTACGACTGGTACCCCGTCGATGAGTCATGGCGTGGCTCCGAGCTCTATGTCACCTACGCCCATGACCCGTGGCGCCGACAGGCGAGCGGGACGACCGCGACCGCGGAGCGCGTCTCTGACGGGCGACGCCGTGGCTTCCGTGCGAGGCTCCGCCACCGCTGATCGGCCGGTGCCAGCCCGCCTCGCGAGCCCCTGTCACCCGGTTCGGGTGACATCCTGCGCGGGTCGCATCGGGTATCGTCCCGCATCATGACGACACGCGCTGGTCTCCCGACCTCGACCATGGTCCGCCCGCGCGGCATCGTGGCGTGGCTCCTGGCCCTCCTGCTCGCGGTCACCGGCGCCATCCCGGCAGCGGCCCAGTCACCCGATCCGAGCGGGCCGCCCGCGTCCAGCCAGGCGTCCCCCGCGCCGCCCGTGGTCCCGGCGCCCCTCGAGGGCACCACCTGGCTGCTCGATCAGGCGGCGTCACCGGCGGTCGCCGCTGCGGCCGTGCCGGAGGCCGTGGTCACGCTCCACATCGTCGATGGCGTGGCGGCGGGCGCGGCCGGCTGCAACCGCTACACGAGCGAGGTCGAGATCGACGGCACGAGCATCCGCTTCGGGCCTGCCGCGACGACGCTCATGGCCTGCGAGGACTCGGTCGCTGCCCTCGAGCTCGCGTATCTCGGGACGCTGCCGCTCGTCACCCAGGCGACCATCGTGGGCGACACGCTCGTCCTCCTGGACGCCGCCGGGGCGCCCCGGCTGCTGTATCGGGCCGAGCCGCCCGCGCCCGTCGTGGGCAGCTGGACGGCCACCGCGTACCGGACCGACGACGGGCTCCAGGCCCCCGACCCGGCCGCTCCGTTGACCCTGGACCTGGGTCTCGACAGCACCGCCCGCGGCTGGACCGGCTGCGACGCGATGACCGGCGCGTGGCGTGTCGATGGCGATGCCATCCGGATCGGACCGCTCGCCTCCACGGCCACCGAGTGCGGGACGCCCGGCGCGGCCGTCCGGGAGTGGTACTACCTCGACGCGCTCGACCGGGCGCGGTCCTGGGTGCTCACGGATGACACCCTGATGCTCCTCGATGGGTCGGGCGACACCCTGCTCACGTTCATCGCCGGCACCACCGGCGCGCTGACAGCGAGCTGGCGCGTGACCAGCATCCGGATCGGCGACACGGACCAGCCACCGGTGGCGGGCTCCGCCCCACGTCTCGACCTGTTCGGCAACGGCACGCTCTTCGGCTGGACCGGCTGCAACAGCATCGTGGCCACGTATCACGTGTCCGGCGGCACCGTGGAGGTGGGGCCACTCGGGGTGACCGGTGACACCTGTCCCTCCGATGTGCTCGCGACCCAGGACGCCGCGATCCAGGTGGCCCTCGCGGCCATCACCCGGTGGCAGGTGGACGGTCCGGGCCTTGCGCTGGTGGACGCGGAGGGCGAGGTGCGCCTCACGCTCGTGGGCATCGGGCCCACACCGGAGCCGACGCCGACCCCCTCACCCGAGCCGACGCGCACTCCACGACCCACACCGTCACCCGAGCCCACCCGCACACCCCGGCCGACCCCCACGCCGACGCCCGCGCCTGTCGCGGTGCCCGACGTCGTGGACATGGTGGAGGCGGACGCCCTCGTCCGGCTTGGCGAGGTCGGTCTTCGCGCCGGCGAGCGCAGCCGCGCGTTCTCCGACTCCATCCGGTCAGGTCGCATCGTGCGCACCGATCCACGCGCCGGGGTGATGGTCAGGGCCAGGGCCCGCATCGACTACGTGGTCTCGCGCGGGCCGCGGCCCTCGCCGTCACCGACGCCCCGGCCGACCCAGCGCCCCTCGCCATCACCGACGCCCCGGCCGAGCCCGAGGCCGACCCCGCGACCCACGCCTCGACCCACCCCTCGACCCACCGCGACAGCCACGCCTCGACCCACCGCGACGGCCACACCCCGACCGACGGCCACGCCCGCCGATCCGCTCGCGGGCACGCGCTGGGTCCTGACCCGCTACATCGACGAGGAGGGGAACGCGATCGACCTGCCCGCGGACGTGGCGCCGCCCACGGCGGACTTCCTCGACGGCAGCATGTCCGGCTCGACCGGCTGCAACCCGTACTCCACCACCTATCGGGTGGACGGCTCGCGGATCGCCCTCGGCACCGTGGCAGGGGGTCGCATGGTCTGCGGTGAGCCCGCGGACACGCTCCAGTCGTTGTTCCTGTCCGCCCTCGGCACCACCGACCGGTTCACGCTGTCCGAGGACGGGCGCCAGCTGCGGCTGCGCGGTCCGTCCGGGACACCGGTCCTCCGGTTCAGCCCGCTCCAGCGCTAGCCGCGCGAACGACCGGCTGCCGCTGCGCGTGTCGCCACGCGACTGCAAGGTGGCGACCCGGTCGACGAGGGGCGATCGTGTGGCGTGCTGGTCGACGCTGGGCGTCCGACCCAGGACCACGGGTCGCCGCGCTGGAGGAGCCGACCCATGACCGACCCATTGCGCCCGGATCCACTGGGCCTGCCGCTCGACCCCGATCCATGGCCGACCACGGAGGGACCTGCGGACGCACCCGCACCGGATGATCCGGCGGGCAGCATCGACGATCCGGCCGTGTGGCCCGTGGATCGACCGGACGATCCGGATGGCGGGAGCCTGGACCTGCCCGGGGATGCGCCCGACGCCCCGGACGCCGTGGCCGCGCCGACGGACCTGCCGGACGAGCAGCTGGCGTGATGTCGACGGGGTGACGATGGGATCCGCCCGACCGGGTCGCCCGTGAGGATCCGCCCGACCGGCTGGTCCGCCAGGGGATCCGCCTACGAGGTGCGGCGGCCCAGCAGCCCGAGCTCGTGGGCCTGTCGTTCGAGGGTCTCGCGGAACGCCGGGTGGGCGATGGCGATGAGCGCCGCCGCACGCTCCCGGATGGTCCTGCCGTGGAGCTCCGCGACGCCGTGCTCCGTGACCACGGTGTGGACGTGACCGCGGGTCGTCACCACGCCACCACCGGGCGTCAGCCGCGCCACGATACGTGACACCGTGTCACGCGCCGCGGTGGAGGGGAGGCAGATGATGGCGCGGCCCTGCGGGGCGAGCGACGCGCCACGCACGAAGTCCATCTGGCCGCCGATGCCGCTGTAGAAGCGACCGCCGATGGAATCGGCGACCACCTGGCCCGTCAGGTCGATCTCGATCGCCGAGTTGATGGACGTCATGCGTCGGAAGCGGCGGATGATCGCCGTGTCGTTGGTGTAGTCGACCGGGCGCATCTGGACCATGGGGTTGTCATCCACGAACGACCACAGGCGCGGCGTGCCCATCAGGAATGCGGTGACGATGGCGCCCCGGTCGAGCTCCTTGCGGCTCCCCGTGACGACCCCCCGCTCCACGAGGTCGACCACCGCGTCCGTGAACACCTCGGTGTGGATGCCCAGGTCGCGGTGTCGATGGAGCGCCTCGGTGACCGCGCTCGGGATGGCACCGATGCCCAGCTGGAGGGTCGCGCCATCCGGGACCAGGTCCGCGACGTGCGCCCCGATGCGCCGCTGGACGTCACCCACGGGTGCCGGATGTACCGACCAGGGCGGCACGTCCACCTCCACGCCCAGCTCGATGTCATCGACGTGGATGAAGCTCGCTCCCAGGGTGCGCGGCATCGAGGCGTTGAGCTGCGCCACGACATGGGTCGCGGCGCGGATGGCGGCGGGCATCACGTCCACGGAGCTGCCGAGCGACACGAACCCGTGCGCGTCGGGGCGGGTCGTGTTGAGGAACACGGTGTCCACCGGCAGTGCACGGCTGGCGAAGAGACGCGGGACATCGGACAGGAACGTGGGGATGTAGTCGGCACGGCCCTCCGCCACGGCCTGGCGCGCGTTCGCGCCGATGAACAGCGCGAGGTGCCGGAACGAATCGGCGACCGCGGGATCGAGGTGTGGTGCCGGTCCCTCCGTGTGGAGGTGCGTGATACGCACGTCCCGCAGCTCCGGGGCACGCGCGACGAGCGCGTCCAGCAGCACGGACGGTGTGGCACACGTGCCATGGATGTGGACCAGGTCGCCCGACCGGACGTGGGCGACGGCCTGCTCGGCGCTGACGATCTCCATGCCCGGAGTCTAGGTGCGGGCGGGCCGGCGGCGCCCCGGGCCGGGTGTCACGCAGCGTCGGGCCGGATGTCGCGGCGTGGCCGGGCCGGGCGGCATGTCGCCAGCGGGGCTCGCCGACGGCTTCGCTGTCGCCGGCTCGCTTCGTCAGCCCTGATGCGTGGCCGCGTACAGGTCGCGGGCATACCAGATCTCGGCGGCGTGCTCGATGAGCTCCTTGTTGACCCACCACACGATGTCCAGGAGCGGCAGCGTGGGGTCGAGGCCATGCGGGTAGGCGCTCCTGCCGATCGTGTCGAGATCGACATCGGTCATCCCGGCCAGACCACCCCGCCAGGCATCGAGACCACGCCGGAGCAGCTCGATGCCGTCCTCGGCGGTCATCGGCCAGTCCACGTCCTCGTCCTGGAGGGTGTGCCCGCCCGTCAGGTGGTCGGCGCGGACGAGCGTGCCGGACCCCAGGTGGCAGATGGACCACGCGAGCGTCCGCGGCGGCGTGACGACCGCGTCGACCGCCCAGCCGCGCTCCTCGGGTGCCCCACGGCCGTCCGGCAGCCGCGCCACCGTCCACGCGCCGGGCGTGGGCTCCCACAGGTACTCGGTGTCGGTCAGCCCCGCCAGCCGACCAAGCAGCTGCGCGGCCATGTAGTCCCACTGGGCAAGGAACGGGGCGAGCCGAGGCGGGGCCCACGCGAAGTCAGCGATCATCGGTGGATGATGCGCGGCGGACGTGTCAGCGCCTGTCAGGTTCGTGGCGGCCGCCAGGCGGGAGTGGTCGCGATCCGGACCACGCGATCAGTTGCAGACGACCCCGCCGTCGAGGCGTGACCAGCGCTCCACCACGCCGTCATCACGCACGATGTAGAGGGCTCGCCCATTGGGGACCGCCCAGAGCTGGGCCTCCCCGCGTCGATAGCCCGTGTCGGATGCCTGCCGCGGCAGGCGCACGCCCGTGGCGTATGGCACCGGGACCACGTCGCGGAAGTGCTGCTCCGGGTCGCGGAGGTACTCCACCAGCGGGTCCCGCTGATACAGCAGGGACCACACGCGCTCCCAGCCGCAGTGACTGGAGTTGCGTCGGCTCACCAGGATCCGTCCGTCGGGATGCGCCCAGACCCGCCAGTCCGGCCCCAGGTCCACGTCAGGGCCCAGCTCCTCGAGCTCGCAGGACCGGTATCCAGTGACCTGCCACGTCGACGCGGAGGGCTCGACGTCATCCCGGAGCAGGACCGCGACCTTGACCCGCCCCGCCACGCGATACACGAACAGCATCCGGTGCGCATCGGCGGCGAGCGCCTCGTATCCCGTCCGTGGCGCGAGGTAGACGGTATCCCGCATGGATGCCCGGAGCACGGCCGCCGGATCGGGCCCGCTGACATCGAGCTCACCCGGGCTGAGGTCCGCGCCGATGGTGGAGGGAGCACCATCGCAGTCGAGCACCTCGACGGGCTCCGGCACGAGTCCCTGGCCACCGGCGCCCGCCGCGCCCGCCGGGTCGACCTCCGGGACCTGGCCGACGGCGATCGTGATGGACGCCTCGAGGTGTCTCGACCCGGCACAGCCCTGCAGACCGTACTCCGCCTGGGCGGTGATGCGATACGTGCCCATCGGCAGCCGCAGCTCGGGCTCCGTGAGGATCGTCCGGAGCATGTCCGCCAACGGGTCGTCCATGTCGAAGCCGCCGGACGGCGAGAACGGCACATCCCGGACCTCGCCCGCGACGAACGTGTCCGAGATGCACGCCGCGCGTCGAGCCGGACCAAGGTCGATCGGGCCATCCAGCTGCTCGATCCGGAAGGCGATGATGCCGCCGTAGGACGTGCCGATGTCGAACCGGTCCTCGGACCCGGTGTAGCGGATCGCGGTCGTGATCGGGATCGGCTCGTCGACATCGAATCGCTCGCGCTCCGTGCTGATGGTCAGCTCGAAGTGGTCATCCCGGGCGACGCCCACGGGCGTGCGCTCCTCGGCAGACGTCACCGACGCTCCAGGTTCGGGCGACGCAGCGAGGACGCTCTGTGGTGTCGTGCCCAGGAGGAGGACGCTCATCAGGACGCCGAGGGGCCACATGCTGCTCATGGGACACCGGACGCGCACGGTATCGAGGTGGTTCCTTGCCGCCGTGATCCGCGAGCGCGAGCGTCAGCCACCACACACGACTCCGCCGATGACCCGCGGCCATCGCTCCACCACGCCGTCGGCGCGGACCACGAACACGGCCCGCTTCCGGGGCCCCATCCAGAGCTGCGCACCGCCTCGTCGATAGCCGGTGTCACGCGCGCCGCGGGGGAGCCGGACGCCCGTGGCATACGGCACCGGCACGACCTTCCGGAACCGATGCTCGGGATCTCGCACGTAGTCCACCTGCGGATCCCGCTGGTAGAGCAAGGACCAGACGCGCTCCCAGCCGCAGTGACCGGAGTTCCGTCGGCTGCCCAGGATGCGGCCATCGGGATGTGCCCAGATCCGCCAGTCCGGCCCGAGGTCCACGTCCGGCCCCAGCTCCTCGAGCAGGCATCGGCGGAACCCGATCATGCGCCAGCCCGACCCCAGGGGCGGCACGCCCTCCTGGAGCAGGACCGCCGTCTTGACCCGCCCGCCGGCCCGATACACGAACAGCATCGTGTCCTCGTCCGCGGCGATCGCCTCGTAGCCGGACCACGGCGCGACCAGGTCCCCGTCCTGCATCGTGGTGAGGACCACCGTGGCAGGATCGGGTCCGCTGCCGCCGACATCGCCCGGGTTCAGGTCACGACCCGTCGATGAGGGTCGTCCATCACACTCGAGGACCTGGATGGGGAGGGGGACCGCGTCCCATTGGACCAGGCCCACGGCGATCACGATGGACGTCTTGAGCGACCGAGGTGAGGCGCACTCCGGATCGCCGTATCTCGCATGGGCGGTGATCCGATACGTGCCCATCGGCAGCCGTAGATCCGGCTCCGACAGGATCCGCTCCATCTCAGCCTCGGCAAGGTCATCCGGGTCGTCGGCGGCGGTCACCCGGAACGGGACCTCCATGACCTCGCCGCCCTGGAGCCGCTGGCGTCCGCACGACGCTCGTCGCCGTGCGCCCAGCCGGATCGGCCCGTCCAGCTGCTCGATGGCGAACGCGACGAGGCCACTCCTGGACACTCCCATCTCGATCGGTCCGTCGCCGAGTGCTCGCACGAGCGTGGTGATCGCGATCTCCTCGTCGACGTGGAAGCGTTCACGCTCGGTCTCGATGGTCAGCTGGATGGTGTCGTCCTGGGCGACGCCCTGTCGCGTGAGCTCGGGCGCCGCAGGCATGGATGGTGCGGGCTCCGGCGAGGACGGCACCGGGGACCCGGGATCGGGTGATCCGCCCCCGGGCGTTGCGGCGCCGACTCCGTGCGGGAGCGCCATCAAGAGCAGCATCACCATCGCGAGCAGACGCCAGGGCCACCGGTCGATCATGCGCATCCAGACGCTCGCGGCGGCGAGGCGTTACCAGTGACCCGCCGTGACCTGCGGCATCCCCGCTGCATGCCGGTCGGCGGTCGGTGATGTGTCCATCGGCCCGTCGGCCGGACGCGGGGGAGAGGCGTACCCTCGACGTGCCACGACCGCGGAGGTATGACCCCATGACCACGCCGACCACCGATGCCCTGACCGTCGGCGGCCCCCTGACCCCGGATGCACTGAGCGGCATCGATGCCTGGTGGCGCGCCGCCAACTACCTGTCGGTGGGCCAGATCTACCTGATGGGTGACGCGCTGCTCCAGGAGCCGCTGCGGCCCGACCACGTCAAGCCCCGTCTACTCGGCCACTGGGGCACGACGCCCGGGCTCACGTTCGTGTACGCACACGCCAACCGCACGATCCGGGAGCGCGGGTTCCCGGCCCTGTTCATCGCGGGGCCCGGCCATGGCGGCCCTGCCATCGCGGCGAGCACCTGGCTGGAGGGCACGTACAGCGAGACGTATCCGGATGTCAGCCGGGACGCGGAGGGCATGACCCGACTGTTCCAGCGGTTCTCGTTCCCGGGCGGCACGGGCAGCCACGTGACACCGGAGATGCCGGGCTCCATCCACGAGGGTGGCGAGCTGGGCTACGCGCTCTCGCACGCCTACGGCGCCAGCTTCGATGATCCGGACCTGGTCGTCTTCTGCGTCGTGGGCGACGGCGAGGCGGAGACCGGGCCGCTGGCGGCGAGCTGGCAGTCGAACCACTTCGTGGACCCGGTCCATGACGGTGCGGTGCTGCCGATCCTGCATCTGAACGGCTACAAGATCTCCAATCCCACCGTCCTCGCCCGCATCCCGGGTGACGAGCTGGAGTCGCTGTTCCGGGGCCATGGCTATCGGCCGTTGCTCGTGGAGGGCGACGACCCGATGGAGATGCACCAGCGCATGGCCGCGGCCATGGACGAGGCGCTCGATGGGATCGCGGCCATCCAGCAGGCGGCACGGGCAGGGACGCGGCCGGCACGGCCGGAGTGGCCGATGATCATCCTGCGGTCCCCCAAGGGGTGGACCGGGCCGACCGAGGTGGACGGGTTGCCCGCCGAGGGCAGCTTCCGCTCGCACCAGGTGCCGCTCGCCGATGTCCGGGAGCGACCGGAGCACCTCGCCCAGCTGGAAGCGTGGATGCGGTCGTATCGACCGGACGAGCTGTTCGACGCGCAGGGTCGACCGGTGCCATTGGTCCTCGCCCAGGCCCCGGTCGGGGAGCTGCGCATGAGCGCCAACCCGCGCGCGAACGGGGGCCAGGTGGCGCACGACCTGGCGCTCCCCGACTTCCGCGACTACGCGGTCGCGGTGGCGCGTCCCGCGGCGACCCGGAGCGAGGCGACCAAGGTCCTCGGCACCTGGCTGCGGGATGTCATCCGCGAGAACCCCTCGACGTTCCGCATCGTGGGACCGGATGAGACGGCATCGAACCGGCTGGGCGCGGTGTTCGAGGCCACGGATCGGGTGTGGGCACTCCCCGTGCTGGACACGGACGACCACCTGGCGCACAGCGGTCGGGTGATGGAGATCCTGTCCGAGCACACCTGCCAGGGCTGGCTGGAGGGGTACCTGCTCACCGGACGCCACGGCCTGTTCGATTGCTACGAGGCGTTCATCCACCTCGTCGACTCGATGTTCAACCAGCATGCGAAGTGGCTCAAGATGACCCGCGAGATTCCGTGGCGTCGACCGCTCCCATCGCTGACCTACCTGCTGACGAGCCACGTCTGGCGCCAGGACCACAACGGCTTCAGCCACCAGGACCCGGGCTTCATCGACCATGTCGTCAACAAGAAGGCGGAGGTCATCCGGGTGTACCTGCCGCCGGACGCCAACACGCTGCTCGTGACCATGGATCACTGCCTGCGCAGCCGGCACTACGTGAACGTCGTGGTCGCCGGCAAGCAGCCCGCGCTCGACTACCTGACCATGGCAGAGGCGGAGCTCCACTGCGCCCGCGGCATCGGACTGTGGGAGTGGGCGAGCAGTGACGTGGCCGATCCGGACGTCGTGCTCGCGTGTGCCGGTGACATCCCCACGCTCGAGACGCTCGCTGCGGTGGACATCCTGCGTCAGGAGCTGCCGGACCTGGGTGTGCGGGTCATCAACGTGGTCGACCTGATGCGGCTCCAGCAGGACACCGAGCATCCCCATGGCATGCCCGACCACGAGTTCGATGCGCTGTTCACGCTCGACCGGCCGGTGATCTTCGCGTACCACGGCTATCCGTGGCTCATCCATCGCCTCGCGTATCGACGACACAACCACGAGAACCTGCACGTGCGTGGCTACAAGGAGGAGGGGACCGTGACGACCCCCTTCGACATGGTCATGCGCAACGACCTCGACCGGTTCCGCCTCGTCATCGACGTCATCGACCGCGTGCCCGGGCTGGGCCAGCGGGCGGCGGCCCTGCGCCAGCGGATGGTGGACCGTCGACACGAGGCACGCGCCCATGCCTATGCCGTGGGCGAGGACCCGGCCGACATCCGCGACTGGACCTGGCCGGCGCGGTAGGCGCCGGGTCCAGCGGTCTTCGAGGGCGATCCTGATGCGCGTCCTGGTCCTGAACGCGGGGTCACGGACCACCAAGGCGAGCCTCGTCGATGGTGGTGAGGCGTTGGCTCGCGCCGAGGGCCTGACGCTCGATGATCCCGCAGCGCTCGACGACCTGCTCCAGGGCCTCGGGCCCGACCTCCGACCGGATGCCGTCGTCTACCGGTTCGTGCACGGTGGAACGCGGTTCACGGCACCGGTCGTGGTGGACGATGCGGTGGCCGGGGAGCTAGAGACGCTCGTGGCGCTGGCGCCACTCCATCAGCCGCCTGCGCTGCGTGCGCTGGAGGCGGCTCGCGCGCGGTTCCCGGACGAGCCGCAGGTCTGCTGCTTCGACACCGCGTTCCACGCGAGCCTGCCGGAGGCAGAGTGGCGCTATCCGGTGCCCTGGGACTGGGCGGACCGGTGGGGCGTCCGTCGGTTCGGCTTCCATGGGTTGTCGGTCGAGTGGTCGGTCGGGGAGGCGTCGAGGCGACTCGGTCGACCCGTGGCGGATCTCTGCCTGGTCGTCGCGCACCTGGGCGGGGGGTGCTCGGTGACGGCCGTGGAGGGTGGGCGTTCGGTGCGCACCTCGATGGGCGTCACGCCGCTCGAGGGGCTGATGATGACGACGCGTTCGGGCTCGATCGACCCTGGCGCCATGCTCCGGCTCCTGGCCGATGGAGCGCTGTCTGCCGATGGGATGTCCGAGGTGCTCGAGCATCGGTCGGGGTTGCTCGGCGTGTCGGGCGTGAGCGCCGATCTGCGGGAGGTCCAGGCGGCCGCGGAGGACGGTGACACGCGGGCCGCGCTCGCCATCGAGATGTTCGTGGCGCGCGCGTCGGCCGCCATCGGGGCGGCGGCGGTCGCGCTGCCGAGGCTCGATGCGGTCGTGTTCACCGGCGGCATCGGCGAGCACGCGGGGGCGGTCCGTGCGTCCATCGTCGAGCGACTCACCGTGCTCGGCGGCCCGACCGTGCTGGTCGTGGAGGCTCGGGAGGACCTCGTCATGGCCGCGCAGGCCGAGCGGCTCCTGGGTGATGCCATCGCGTCGTGACCCGTCGCCGAGTTGGCCGTGGCTGGAGGTCGTGCTGCCGGCGGCGACACCGACGGTCGCGGTCGTTCCATCGGTCCATCGGCACCCCGTGACGGACGCGATCCGTGCTCGGGCAGGGTATGGGCCTACCCCTCCCGAGTCATATCGGAGCATCACCGCGGGTTCGGGCGCCGGGAGCTCCATCCCGTCCTGAGTCATATCCGAGCATCGCCGAGGTCGTCACTGCGGTGGCTCGCGGGGCGCCGAGAGCCCCACCGGTCCGCCCGGGCTCGGACCGGGCTCGGCCCACGCCGGTCCACGCGCCGCGACTCCGGGGCACGCGACCCCGGAGTGCGGCCGGCGCCCAGGATCAGGTCGGCAGCAGGTCCCCCGCGCAGATGCCGAATGGGACGCCGTTGCCCTGGTTGTTCTTCCAGGTGTTGTCCGTGCCCGCGGTCCCGGACCCGATGGTCGCGTCGTAGCAGTCGAAGTCGAGGTTGCCGCGGGCATCATTGCCCCGGAGGGTGTTGCCACCATCGTTGGCCGCGATCCCGATCAGGTTGCGCGTCGCGCGGTTGCGCAGGACGGTCGCCCCCGAGCCCGAGACCTGGATGCCGATCCAGGCGCCACGGACGACGTTGTCCCGCACGACCGAACCGGTCAGGTCGTCATCGACGTCGATGCCATCGGCGAGATACGGAAGCGACGCGCTCCCATCATCACGGGTCCGCACCACGTTCGCGCTGATCCGGAAGCGCGATCCGTCGATCTCGATGCCCTGGTCTCCGCTCTCGGGACTCGTATATGCCGCGTGGAGGTACCGCACAGCATTGCCGTGGATGACACCGCGGGAGCCATCGATGGTGATCCCGTCGCTCCTGAAGTCCCGGATGAGGTTCGAGGAGATGCGCACGCGACGGGAAGCGTCCAGGTCGATCCCGTCCGCATAGCCACACGGGCCCAGGCTCGCGGAGCCATTGGGTCGGATGTGGTTGCCGAGGATCCGGATGCCGTGGCCAGACTGGACCGAGATGGCGTTCGCATAGTCCAGGCAACTGCCGCTGGTGGGGAACACGAGCTCCAGGTGCTGGAGCGTCACGTCCTGGACGCCATCGACCCGGACGAGATAGCCGGTCTCGCCGACCCTCGGCGCCCGGATGCGGGCGGTCCACTTGCCGCTCGCTCGGACCGTGAGGCCGTGGCGGTCGCCGGTGATCTCGAGCCGCTCGGTGTAGGTCCCGGGGCAGACGATCACGACGTCATTCCGGTCCGAGGCCGTGATCGCGGCCTGGACGCTGGTGAAGGCCGTCCGGCTGCCACCGCAGCCGTTGGGGCCCGCCTTGCCGTCGTCGTCGACCCAGCGGGTCGTCTTCTCGGGGCCGGCCGATGCGGGCACGGCCATCGAGGCGATGAGTAGTGCTGCAGTGCTCGCGATCGTCACGAGCCGTGTGCGTCGAGACATGCGTCCCCCCTTGTCCGGTCGCCTGAGCCAGGCTCCGTTCCGCCGCGGATGCCGTGGCGCGCGGTAGCGTGCTCGTACGACCGGCGCGTGTCAAGCACTGACCGGTCCTGGATACGCATCCAGACGTTCGTCACGGCAAGGCGCAGGTCGGCATCCAGCGTGTCGGCGACCGCGGGGCGGGTCCCGGCGTCCCGGCGTCCCGGTGGGTCGGCGGCCTCCTGGTGGAACCTCGCCAGTTGGCCGCACTGGTGGATCGCGTGCCGCCTGCTGCCGGGTCCGGAGCCGGCGCCCACGCTCGGCCCGTTCGCCGATCGCTCCACCAGTGGGGCATCCGGCATGGAAGTGGCCCCGATGGACCGGCAGGTGGTCCATCAGTCGGGCGATCGGCCAGGTATCGGCGGCGGGGAGGACGACGGGAGGCGCCACGGGCCAAGGCACGGAGGCCCAGGCCACGCGCCGAGGCACGGAGGCCCAGGCCACGCGCGCGAGAGCCCGGCCACCGCCGCGAACGCGCCAGGTCACCCGCCGCGAACGCGCCAGGTCACCCTCGGCGAACGCGCCAGGTCACCCTCGGCGAATGGGCCTGGCCCGCTGCGGGGCCCGAGCCGGGCCGCCAGCTCAGACGCGCGCCAGGATCTCCGCGTGGAGGATGGCGAACCAGCCGTCCGGCTCGACCGACCACGATCGCCAGCCCTCGCTGATCCGCTCCAGCGTCGCCTGGTCCGCGAGGCCGAGTGACAGCGACTGGCTGGCATAGCTCGAGTGCAGGGCACGCTCCGCCCACAGCCCGCCCCACCACGCTCGATCCTCGTCGGTCGCGAAGCACCAGGCGCTCGCGCTGGCGGTCACATCGATCAGGCCGGCCGCATGCGCCCAGGCGAGCAGCCACCGTCCTGCATCGGGTTCACCACCACTGGCCCGCGCGACCCGGTGGTACAGCTCCAGCCACTCATCGAGGACGGGTGATGCGGGATGCCACGTGAACGCGGCGTAGTCGGAGTCACGCGCCGCCACCAGACCGCCGGGTCGGCACACGCGGGCCATCTCCCGGAGCATGCCCACCGGATCGGGCACGTGCTGGAGCACCTGGTGGGCGTGCACGACATCGAACGAGGCGTCCGGGTAGGGGAGTGCCATGCCATCGGCCACCTCGAACGTGACGCCGTCGACGCCGCGTGCCGCAGCGTCCCGCCGAGCCTCGACGAGTGGCGCCTCCGCGGGATCGATGCCCACCACCTCGCCCGGCGTGACCCGCGCCGCCAGGTCGATCGTGATGGTCCCCGGACCGCAGCCCACGTCCAGCAGGCGCATCCCCGGCCGGAGATGTGGCAGTAGGTAGCCCGCGGAGTTCTCGGCGGTACGCCACCGATGCGATCGGAGCACGCTCTCGTGGTGGCCGTGGACATAGCGTGGCTCGGTCGCGGGCATGCGTTCGATGCTATCGCGTCCCGATGCCGACAGCCGACCTCGGGTACTCCCTACCCCAAACGATAGCATACAGCACGCCTGATGCTATCATGACGGGATGCGCCAGCTCATCACCCGTGTGGACGACCAGCTCCTCGACGATGTCAAGGCGCGCGCGAAGGCGGAGGGTGTCTCGGTCAACACGTTCGTCAATCGCCTGCTCACCCAGGCGACCCGGACCATGGGTCGCCGTCGCGAGATCGCCCGACGGGTGGAGGAGGCAGGTCTCGCGGTCTACCTGACCCCGTCGGAGCCACCGCCGACCCATGAGGAGGTGTGGGCGCTGACGAGAGGGATGGGCCCGGTGGCCAAGGAGGCGCTCGCCTGGGCCCGGAGCGAGTTCTGGCAGCGCGATCAGGATGGCAACCTCCTGTGGGATCGGATCGACTCGGGGATGTGGCCAGCACCGGGCGCAGCCGAAGGCTCGGACCGGCCCGAGGTGACCGACTCGGCCGAGGGACCTGCTCGATGATGTACGCGGACGCCAGCGTCATCGCATCGGCCTACCTCGGTGACGAGCCCGGGCACGCCCGGTGGCGTGCCCGGATCCTGGAAGGCACCGAGCCCGTGGTCAGCACCGAGCTGGTCCTGGCCGAGGTCGCGAGCGCACTGGCCGCTGCGGCGCAGGCCGGCAGGATCCAGCTTCGGCCGACACTTCGCCGGTTCGAGGCGGACTGTGGTCCGGGAGGTCCGATCCAGTTGCTCGCGTTCCTGGCGGACCCGGTACTCCGGCGAGCGGTCGGGATCGTCGAGGACCACCCACTGCGGGTGATCGACGCGATCCATCTCGCGGTCGCGCTGGAGCAGGTCGTGCCGTTGGCCGCCGGCGAGCCGATCGCCTTCCTGACCGCCGGTCGGCGCCAGGCAGCCGCCGCACGGTCGCTCGGGTTCCGGGATCCGGACGATCCGACGTTCCAGGCGGCGATGGCGGTCATCACCGATGTCGAGGAGGGCGTCTTCCTCCGGGCCGACACCGCCACCCCGTAGGACTGACACCGCTCCGCGGACGGCTCGCGCGGCGTCACCGCCAGCGACGTACGATCTGCGGCATGCCGATCGAGTGGGATCCCGCAGCGCGTCAATGGCACCTGCGCAACGAGCGGATGAGCGTCATCCTCGCTGTGCTGGAGAACGGCGAGCTGGGGCAGCTCTATCTGGGCTCTGCGCTCACCCCCGGCGTGGACTATCGCCATCTCGCACGCGGCCCCTTCCACGGTTGGGAGAACCGGGTCGGCGCGCCCATCCGACTCGAGCTGCCGACGCCCGACACGGGTGACTACCGACAGCCCGCCCTGGCGGTGGATCTCCCCGACGGCTCGCAGGCGATGCGCCTCCGCGTGCGCGACCACCGCATCCTCAGGGGCAAGCCCGCGCTCGCGGGCGGCATGCCCGCCACCTATGTCGAGGATGACGTCGAGGCGGACACCCTCGAGGTGGACCTCGTGGACGAGCGGACGAGCCTCGTGGCGACCGTGCGGCTCACCCTGTTCCGCGACCATCCCGCGCTGGCACGCTCCATCACCGTCCGCAACGACGGCGACGCGCCGGTCACGCTCCGGACCCTGATGAGCGCCTCCCTGGACATGCCGGGTGCGGACTGGGAGCGCATCACGCTCCACGGGTCGTGGGTCCGGGAGCGTCACGTGACGCGCGCACCGCTCACGCCCGGTCGATACGCGACCGAGAGCCTGCGCGGCTCGTCGAGCCTCGTCGCGTCCCCGTTCATGGCCCTCGTCCGTCCCTCCACCACGGAAGCGGCCGGTGAGGCGATCGGGGTCAGCCTCGTGTGGTCGGGTGACTTCCTCGCGGACGTGGAGGTGGACCAGTACGCCACGACCCGGCTGCGGATGGGGCTCCATCCCGACTCCTTCGCGTGGCACCTCGCGCCGGGTGACTCGTTCACGTCCCCCGAGGCGGTCGTCGTGCATGCGACGGACGGGCTGGGTGCCATGAGCGAGGCGTTCCATCGGCTGTACCGGTCGCGGCTCGCCCGCGGGGAGTGGCGCGACCGGGTCCGCCCGATCCTCATCAACAACTGGGAGGCGACCTACTTCGACTTCGACGAGGACCGCATCGTCGACATCGCCCGCGTGGCCGCCGAGCTGGGCATCGAGCTGTTCTGTCTCGACGATGGCTGGTTCGGTCGACGCGATTCGGACGACCGGTCGCTCGGCGACTGGGTGGTCGATCGACGCAAGCTGCCCAACGGGCTGGAGACGCTCGCACGGCGTATCCGTGACCTGGGGATGACCTTCGGGATCTGGATCGAGCCGGAGATGGTGAGCGCCGATTCGGACCTGTTCCGGGCGCATCCCGACTGGGCCATCGGTGTGCCGGGTCTGCCGCGGACCGAGAGCCGCCAGCAGCTCGTCCTCGATCTCGGTCGGACGGAGGTCGTCGACCACCTGGCCGGGGCGTTGAGTGCCATCCTCTCGTCGGCGCCCATCGACTACGTGAAGTGGGACATGAACCGGACCATGACCGAGTCGTGGTCGGGCGTGCTGCCCGCTGAGCGCCAGGGGGAGATGCGCACGCGGAACATCCTCGGCGTGTACGAGCTGTATCGGCGGCTCACGGAACGCTTCCCGCACATCCTGTTCGAGTCGTGCGCCAGCGGTGGCGGCCGGTTCGATGCGGGGATGCTCGCGTTCGCACCCCAGGCGTGGACGAGCGACGACACGGACGCGGTCGAGCGACTGCGCATCCAGTGGGGCACCTCGATGGTGTTTCCCGTCAGCTCGATGGGGGCGCATGTCGCGGCCGTCCCCAACCACCAGACGGGGCGGATCACCCCGCTCGCGACCCGCGCCGCGGTCGCCGCGTTCGGCGCCTTCGGCTATGAGCTGGACCTGACCGCGCTCTCGACCGAGGAGCGAGCGCAGGTGACGGACCAGGTCGCCTGGGTCAAGGCGCATCGGGAGACGCTCCAGCGCGGTCGGTTCCTGCGACTCATCGACCCGTTCGCGGGCAACGGCAACGACACGGCCTGGATGTGCGTCTCGGACGACGCGCACCACGCGGTCGTGGGCTGGTACCGCGTGCTGTCCCGACCCGTGCCCGGGCCCTCGGCGGTGCGGTTGCGTGGCCTGGACCCGGCGCGCCGCTATCAGGTGCGGGTGTGGCCGGAGACCGACGACACGCTCGTCCGGCGCAACAGCCTCGTCCGGGGCGGGGATGAGCTGATGACCGTCGGCCTCTTCCTCGACGATGAGCCACGCGAGGCCGGTGTGCGTGGTGACTTCCAGGCGCGCCTGTTCGAGCTCGAGGCGGTCTGAGCGGCGCTCGAGGCGGTCTGAGCGGCGCTCGGGGCCCGAACGGAGGGCTGCCGCTGGACAGTTCGAGGGCGTGGTGGGAGCATCCGTGACAGGGCCTGTCATCCAGGGCGGATGACCGGGCTCGACGTCATCCGAAGGGGCCCCGTCATGTCCCAGCCGACACAGGACGCCGACATCTACCAGCGCATCAACGACCTCTCCCGTGAGGAGGAGCAGCTCTGGTCGAGTGCCAGCGACGGCAGCGGCCTCGATACCGAGGAGCGGGCGCGTATCGACGCCATCAAGGTCGAGTTGGACCAGGCGTACGACCTGCTCCGTCAGCGCCAGGCGCTGCGGGCGGCGGGCCGCGACCCGTCCGAGGCCGTCGTCCGGCCCGCGGACGTGGTCGAGCGATACCAGCAGTAGGCGCGCCATCGTCAGCAGCGGCGCCACGGCAGCCCGTCCATCGTCCGTGCTGGAGCTCCATGGCCCTGCCGATGCGTTCGAGCGGCTGGAGGCGTTCCTCGTCGACGCCGGGCTCCTGGGACCGGGTGCGGATCCGCTGACCGATCCACGGGTCGCGGACGTGTACCTGGGATACGGCCTGTCCGAGCCGATGCGCCGCACGGTGGTCGCGGCACCACCCGAGGTCGCGCGGCTGCCCCTGCTGGCGTGCCACATCCGGGAGCCCGGCGCCGTGGCGGGCTCGCCGGCCGTGCCGGCCACCCCGGCCGCAGCGTCGTCCCCGCCGCGCGGCTGGACCACCGGCCCCTGGTCGCCCACATGGACCGCCGCTGCGCACCGTGCCGCGATCTCGGCCGCCCGCGAGGCCATCGCGGATGGCGAGATCTACCAGGTCAACCTGGTGCAGCACCTCTCGGCGTCGTTCGACGGCGATCCTGCCGGTCTCGCGCACGCGCTCGCGCCGCTCCGACCGCTCCACCCCCATCCCATGATCGGTGACGACTGGGCGATCGTGTCCGCCTCACCGGAGCTGTTCCTCTCGCGCCGTGGCGAGCTGCTGACCACGATGCCCATCAAGGGCACCCGACCCGCGGGCGGCGCCGCGGACCTGCGCACCTCGGACAAGGACGCCGCGGAGCACGTGATGATCGTCGACCTGGAGCGCAACGACCTGGGTCGGGTGAGCGTCCCGGGCTCGGTCCGGTGGCCGGAGCTGCTGGCGCCACGCGCGATGGCCGGTGTGGAGCATCTCGTGTCCCGCGTGACGGGCATCGCCCGACCCGGCCTCGGGCTCGCGGACCTGTTGCGCGGCCTGTTCCCGGGCGGTTCCGTCACGGGTGCGCCCAAGGTGGCGGCGCTCGACCACATCGCGCGCCTGGAGCCGGTCGGCCGTGGCGCCTCCATGGGGGCGCTGGGCACCATCCGGCCTGGTGGTGACCTGGATCTGGCGCTCACCATCCGCACGTTCGCGGTCGCGGATGGGCGGATCCACCTGTGGGTCGGCGGGGGCATCGTCTGGGATTCCGATCCCGGGGCCGAGGTGGAGGAATCGTGGGTCAAGGCACGGCCGCTCCTCGCGGCGATCGGGGTAGCGCCACGCGACCTTCCGCTGGCCGCACGCGGCACGACCCAGCGCCCCGCCGGATCCACGGCCGCACCGACACGCCCGACCGAGGTGCTCGTGTGAAGCCGGTCGTGGTGGGCGTGCTCGGCCGCGGGCTCGTGGATCCCGACAGCCCGGTGCTTACCGCGGATGACGCCGCCCTGGCACGCGGCATGGCCGCGTTCGAGACCATCCGTGTCGATGACGGCGTGCCGTTCGCGCTCCAGCAGCATCTCGACCGGCTCGCTGCGTCCGCCGCACGGCTCGGACTGCCCCCCGTGGCACTCCCCGCGATCGATGCCCTGGCACGAGGGGCGGTGGCCGCCACCGACCTCGCCGAGGCCGGGCTGCGGCTCTACTGGACGGGTGGTCCCGATGGCGGTCCGGCGACCGTGATCGTGACGATCACTCCGGTGCCCGCCGACACCGAGTCGCAGCGCGCCCGGGGCCTGCGCGTGGTGAGCCTCGAGCTGGGCATCGACCGGGCCGTCCGGGTGCGATCATCGTGGCTGCTGGCGGGCGTGAAGTCGACCAGCTACGCGGTCCACGTCGCCGCGCTCACCGAGGCGAAGCGACAGGGCGCGGACGACGCGCTGTTCCTGGCCACGGACGGCACCGTCCTGGAAGGTGCGACCAGCAACGTCTGGTGGATGCGCGATGGTGTCCTCCGGACGCCGAGCCTTGATACGGGGATCCTCGCCGGGGTGACGCGAGCGCATCTCCTGGAGGTCGCGCCACGCATCGGCCTTGCGGTGGAGGAGGGCGCCTGGGGGCTCGAGGAGCTCGCGGCCTCGGACGAGGTGATCCTCTCGTCATCCGTGCGCGAGGTCGTCGGTGTCATCGATGTCGATGGTCGACCCGTGGGTGACGGTCGACCCGGCCCGGTCGCCGCCGCGCTCCAGGCCGGTCTGCGGGCGATGGTCAGAGAGCGACGATCGGGCTCGCGCTGACCGTCGACGCGAGGTCGAAGCCGACCGCCAGCTCCCGAAGGTCATCGACACGCCCGACCCCGGGCATCCCCAGGGACCGGACCAGCGCATCCCGCACGGCATCGACGGTGTGGCCCGCCTCCAGCAGTGCGTCGAGGGTCACGGCACCGTGGCGCTTCGCGAGGCGTGCCCCGTCGGGACCCCGCACCAGCGGCACGTGGCCGTATATCGGCAGGGACAGGCCCAGGCGTCGTGCGACGACGCCCTGGCGTGGCGTCGATGACGCGAGGTCATCGCCCCGGACCACCTCGGTGACGCCGCTGTCGTGGTCGTCGAGCACCACGGCAAGGTGGTACGCGGCCGCTCCGTCGTTGCGGCGGATGACGAGGTCGTCGCTGGTGCCGCTCATCGGCCCCAGCACTCGGTCGACCCAGTCGACCCGCTCCCCGTCCGCGCGGAGCCGGATGGCCGCGGGTCGCTCCGCTCGGCGCCGGGCGCGCTTCGCGTCGGAGAGCCCGCGACAGGTCCCCGGATAGGGACGCTCGGTGTCACCCTCGTTGGGCGCCCGTGTCGCATCCGCGATCTCACGACGCGTGCAGAAGCACTCGTACGTGTCGCCCTGCTCGATGAGTCGGGCGATGGCCGCGGCGTAGGCCTCGCCGCGCTCCGACTGGCGGATCGGTGGCGCGTCCCAGTCGACGCCGATGCGCGCCAGGTCAGCGAGTTGTGACGCCTCGTGCGCCGCGCTGGAGCGTTGCGCGTCCAGGTCCTCGACACGCACCAGGAACCGGCCGCCCGCGGCCCGCGCGGACAGCCACGCGATGAGCGCCGTGCGCAGGTTGCCCAGGTGGAGCGGGCCACTCGGCGAGGGCGCGAACCGGCCCGTGGTCACGAGTACGGGTCAGTCGGCGCGTCGCTCGTCGACACCCACACCGTCGAACCGGGAGAGCGCGAACATCGACAGGTCGAACGCCGGCTCGAGGTCCATCGCAAGATCCGCGAGGATCTCGCCCACGACGCTCGCGAACTTGAAACCGTGACCCGAACAGGGTGACGCGAGGACCACCTGCGGGATGCCCGGGTATCGGTCGAGGATGAAGTGCTCGTCCGGTGTGTTCGTGAAGATGCACGCCTTCCAGGTGAGCAGCGGGCCGTTCGCATCCGGCGTGAACCGGGCCAGCCCAGCGCGCATCACGCGCTCATCCTCCGGCTCCAGCACCTGGTCGGACAGCGTGTCCGGGTCGATCGGCTGGCGTCGATGGTGGTATCGACCGAGCTTGTAGCCGGGGATGCCGTAGCTCGGGAAGCCGTACCACTCGGTCCCGTCGTCATCCTCGAGGATGTGGACGGGCAGCGCACCGACCCGGAACCGCTCCGGGTGCGCGGGCAGGGTCCAGGTGAGGATCTGTCGCTCCGGACGCGCGAGGGCACGCAGGGGTGCCGCGAGGGAGCCCATCCAGGCACCCGCCGACAGGACCAGCCGCGCGGCGTGGTACTCGGCACGTGCCGTGCGCACCACCACGCCATCCGCGGTGGGCTCCCAGTCGAGGAGTGGCTCATGGCCGTGGATCCGGGCGCCATCCTCGATGGCCGCCATGGCGTTCGCCGCGATGGCTCGCTCGGACATCACGAAGCCGGCGTCCGGCTGGTGCACCGCGACCATGTGTGCCGGGAGCTCCATGCCTGGGAAGCGCCGTCGGGTCTCGACCGCATCGAGCAGCTCATGCTCGAGCCCATGCTCGCGACACGCCTCCAGGGCGCCCTGCACGACCGATGACTCGACCGGGCCGGCATCCAGCCCGCCGGTGATGACCAGGATCGGCTCGCCCGCCCGTGTCTCGAGCGCTCGCCAGCGCTCGTACGCGCGACGCAGGAGCGGCACGTAGCGGGGATCCTCGTTGTAGGCGAGGCGGATGATGCGGTTCACACCGCCCGACGAGCCGCTGGTCGCCGGCACGTCCGAGCGCTCCAGGCCGAGCACCCGCTGGCCGCGCGCCGCGAGCTCCGCGAGGGTGGCGCTGCCCATGGCGCCCACGCCCGCCACGATCGTGTCGAAGTCGGTCCGCGTCATGTGTCCGTCCCGGAGATGGAAGAGCGGTGCGCTTCCGCCAGGTCGCGCACCGCTCGTATGGGATGGTCCCGATGGCCGTCAGCTGGTACGGACGCCCGTCCCTGTGAACGCTGCGACGGTCTGCTCACGCGTCGTGTACCACAGCAGCACGGCCGCCAGGATCGCACTGCCCAGACCCGAGTTGTACGTGAACAGGATCGTGAACACGGCGCTCATGAGCGAGAACACGGCCATGATCTGGGCGAACATGAGGCCCCACGGCTGGAGCGCCCAGAGGGCGCCGCCGACGCCCACCCAGATGACACCCACGATGAACGTCAGCAGGCCCGCCAGCCACACACCGTCACCGATCTCCAATGGCCCGAACACCACGATGTTCATCATGCGCAGGCCTGCGAACAGGTACAGGATCCCGGCCATCGTCGCCAGGATCCCCAGCACCATGACCCCCAACGGTCGACTCACGTTTCGATTCCCTCCTGGGGCGACCCGACTGCCCGGGCGCGCTTGCCTGCAAGCCTAGCGATCCGTACGCGCTCTGCAAGCCTGTCAGTGCGCAGCATCGACCGAACGAAGGGCTGGACACCTAAACAGGTTTATCCTATAAAGATAGTGGTGAATGCCGGTAGACAGCCGGCCCGGACCGACCACACCTGAGCGGAGCGAGCGTGGCGACCCAGACAGCGACGGTCCAGCGACCGTGGTGACGACAGGAACGGGCATCCCGACCGCGGGACGCATGATCGACCCGCGGGGCCATCGCTTCGGGGCGGCCGTCTCGGCCATCCTGCTCGCGCTCGGCTGGCTCCTGGCGCTCCCCGTGGTGGTGCCGCTCGTGGCGCTCGCGCTGTTCGTCAGCGCGTGGTTCGGGACCCGGTACTCGATCCTCGGTCGACCGTGGCTCCCGATCCGGCGCGCCCTCGGCATCGCGCCGCCGCACGAGCTGGAGCCGGAGTGGCCGCCCCGGTTCGCCCAGGCGTTCGGGAGCGTCGTGCTGCTCGTCGCGAGCGTCTGCTTCCTCGTGGGGCTGCCGACCATCGGCTGGATCGTGGCCGCGATGGTCGCGGCGCTCCAGACGCTCCTCGCGGTGACCGGCTACTGCCTCGGCTGCCGGCTGTACTTCCTGCGCTGGCGGGCGCCGTTCCTGTTCCGACGCTTCGCGCGCTGACCGGATGGCCACCCGTCAGTCGGGCAGCCAGTCCACCGCGACGTTGGTCGGTCGCATCGGGTCGATGCGCACGATGACGGTGGCACCCGGCATGGCGCGTGCGCGTGCCGCGGCGGGCACGAGGCTCGCGGTCCGGACCTCGTAGGTCGCGCCGCCGTTCGGCGTCACGTCGAGCGTCAGCTGCATCACCGCATCGCCGAGCACGCTGACACCCGTGTCGGTCGCCGCTCGGACGAATGCCCGACCGGGTCGACCAGTCGCGAGGAGCGCGGCCTGCGCGCCCTCCGAGGCATCGATGCTGGTCTGGTCCACGCGGACCTGGGCGTTGGCGAGCGTCGCCGGGTCGAGTGGGACGCCCCACTTCGCCAGCTGGTCGGCGAGGGCGCCCCCGATCATGGCGGCGGTGATGTCCCCGTGCCCATGGCCCAGGGGTGGGGCATCGGATGGAGGGTCGGGGGCGATGGTGTTCGGGGTGACACCGGCGAGGCTCGTCAGCGTGTTGGGCACGGGCGCCGGGGTCGGCGCAGGGGACACCGCGGATGCCGTGACGGCCGACGTCGCAGCCGCGGACCCCGTGACCGCGGAGGTGGCCGCCGCGCTCGACACGACACCGGTCGTGACACCAGGGTCCATCCAGGTGCCGACGCTGCGAGGCGTGGGCATGCCGAGCATCAGCGCGACCTTGCCGGGATCCTTCGGATCCACGCGCACCGGCACGACCGCGCCGATCGCCACGTTCGCCATCTGG
This sequence comes from Chloroflexota bacterium, assembly GCA_019637815.1. GTDB lineage: Bacteria > Chloroflexota > Limnocylindria > Limnocylindrales > CSP1-4 > JAFMJV01. Next base: position 27,977 of record JAHBUZ010000025.1, on the reverse strand, counting down.
AAGATGGGCACCATCTCGCGGTGGCTGACCTCGTATGGCGCGCGGCCGGGGAGCATCACCCGCAGCTGCATCGTGAGCAGGTGGTTCACGTTGTTGATGACGAGGTTGCCGCCCGAGACGTCGAGGATCTGCGCCTCACCGGGGATGCCGGTCTCGAGGAGACGTCGTCGGCCGCCGACGACGCGCTGGTACCACATGCCGATGGCCGTGAACGTGATGCCCATCGGCACGAGCGTGAGCGCCGCGATGCCCGCCCCAAGGTTGGCTGCCATGTCGTCGATGCCGCCCGCTGACGGCATGCATGCCACGACGCCCAGCGCGATACCGATGACGAGCATGATCAGGCCGATGATGGTGAACACACGCACGGGGGCACTCTGCCACACTCGATCCTCGTGACCCACCCCCGATCTTCCATCGCCGACCCGGTCATCCGCGTTCGCGGTCTGCGCAAGGTCTACGGTGATGTCGAGGCGGTCCGCGGCATCGATCTCGATGTCGCCCGGGGCGAGGTGTTCGCGCTCCTGGGGCCCAATGGCGCGGGCAAGACGACCACCCTCGAGATCCTCGAGGGGTATCGGGTCCGCACCGGCGGCGATGTCTCGGTCCTGGGCGTGGACCCGGCTCGACGGGATCCGGGGTTCCTTGCGCGGATCGGCATCTGTCTCCAGGCGACCGGGATCGAGCGATACCTCACGGTGCGCGAGGTGCTGGAGCTGTATGCGGGGTACTACCCGCGGCCACGGCCGGTGTCGGAGCTGCTCGATACCGTGGAGCTGCAGGACGCCGCCGGGACGCTCGTCCGACGGCTCTCCGGCGGCCAGCGTCGTCGGCTGGACCTGGCCCTCGCCCTCGCGGGGGATCCGGAGCTGCTGTACCTCGACGAGCCGACCACGGGCTTCGATCCGGAGGCTCGTCGCGGTGCCTGGGACCTGGTGCGATCGTTCCGGGGCGCGGGTCGCACGGTCATCCTCACGACCCACCAGATGGACGAGGCGGAGGCGCTCGCCGACCGCATCGGGGTCATGGTGGATGGGCGGATCGTGGCGCTCGGCACGGCAGGGGAGATCGTCGGCGGTCGGGCCACCGGGACGCACATCCGATGGCGAACGTCGCGAGCGTCGGTCGACGGGCCGATGGCCGCCTCGGAGCCATCGACGCTGGCGGGCTCGCTGGTCCAGCACGAGCCGGACGGCGGTCGGTCGCTGCGCACGGACGACCCCAGCCGTGCGCTCCATGAGCTGACCGGCTGGGCGATGACCCAGGGTGTCGTGCTCGACGACCTGCGGGTCGGGCGCGCGACGCTCGAGGATGCGTACCTGGAGCTGGTCGCCGCACACGGCCGCGACGTGTCGAGCGACGCGCCATGAAGGCACTCCACCTGATCGTCCACCAGGTCCGCGCCGAGGACCGCGCGTTCCGACGCAACCCGACCGCGGCGTTCTTCACGTTCACGTTCCCGTTGCTGTTCCTGGTGCTCGTGGCCGGCGCGCCGGATCTCGGCGGTCTCGATGGCACTCGTTTCTATGTCCCGGCGATCGCGACGTTCTCGGTCGTCAATGCCTGCTTCACCGCGGTCGCCATGAACGTGGCGCTCGCCCGCGACCATGGCGTCCTCAAACGGGTCCACGGCACGCCGATGCCCATGTGGACGTGGCTCGTCGCGCGGATGGTGCACTCGACCATCGTGGCCGGGGCCCTGGTCGTGATCGTCATCGCCGTGGGCGCGCTGCTGCTCCAGGTACCGTTGCCGCTCACGGGTGTGCCGGTGCTCGTCGTGGCGGTGATCCTCGGTGCGGCGTGCTGCTGTGCGCTCGGACTCGCGGTCGCCGGGATCATCCCGAACGCGGCTGCGGCGCCGGCCGTGGTCAATGCCATCGCGCTGCCGCTGTATGTCGTGTCCGATGTGTTCGTGCAGCTCGACGCCGGCTCGCCGCTGGCGGCCATCGGGAGCCTGTTCCCGGTGGCGCACCTCGCTCGACTGCTCCACGTCGCGTGGACACCGGACCTCGCCGGGTTCGATATCGTGGACCTGCTCTGGCTCGTGGGCTGGGGCGTGGCCGGACTGCTCCTGGCCGTCCGCACGTTCCGCTGGGAGCCGCGGACCTGACGGATCGGGCCGCCGACCGTCACGCGCATGACACCACCCGCTCGACCGCTCCGATGGAGGACGACCGATGACCGATGACCGGGCCGCGACCCGCGCAGCCCTGATGGCCGACCATGTGCAGGCCCGCGCCCGCCGCGATGCCGCGCCCCTGGGGAGCGACGAGTACCGCGCCGCGTGCGAGGAGGTCGGCGCGATCGAGGTGCGCATCGCGGCCGCCGAGGAGCCGCCGGCCGTGCTGCCCGGGACATCGACCGGTACCTGAGGGTGGCCGTGGGCGCTGGTTCGCCGCCATCGGTGGCTGGCCGACCGGTCTCCGGGCTCGTGATCCGTGCTCGGGGCCGGCAAGGCCGTGCCGTGCTGTGGCATCTCGGTGCATCAGCACCTACGAGGTGGGTCCGCTACCAGGACCGGGTCCAGATCAAGCGCGAGCGTCCGTGAGACCACGAGCGACGCGGTTCGGTATGGTTGATTGCATGGCCCCGCTCTCCATGGACATGCAGCGTGGCGACTGAGGTCCGCGCTCCATCGTTCGACGACGTGCTCGCGCGGTATGTGACGCCGCACCGTCTGCGAACGCGGGCCACGGGGACCATGTTCACGGTGCAGTCGCACGGGTCGCAGCTCGTGGTGACACCGCAGTCGGGAATCGGTCGCGTCGTGGCGCCGGAGGAGTTCCGGGCTGCTTGGCCGTTCATCGAGCGAGATGAACCCAAGGCCATGTGGCAGTCGATCAGCAAGAACACTTCCTATCTGGAGTCCATTCACGACGACTTGGTGGAGGGGCTCCAGCTCGATCAGCCTGTCCCGGCGTTCGCAGAGGCGGAGGAGGCCCAGGGCGTTGCCTCATCTGCAGACTGGGAGGCACGGTACCGTGAGCAACGCCGGCGATTCGCGGCGGCCTATCGGAAGCTCGAGTCGGATATAGCCCGCCGAGACAAGGTCGGCATCGAGGTCACGCGGACTCTGCGCATCCGAGGGCAGGAGGTCGCTGAGCTCAGGGAGCTCCTGACGGTGAGCCAACAGGAGAAGGGTGCGATCGAACTGTCGCTCGGTTTGGCTCGCGAGGAGATCGCGGACCTCCAGCGGGATGCTCGGGCTTCGGCGGGGTCGAACGAGCACGCGGCACGGCTCCAGGGCGAGCTGACGGCGACCCGCAGCCGACTCATCGAGTTGAAGGAGCGGCTCGACAAGGCGACCCGGGACCACGAGGCTTCCCAGGCCGATGCACAGGCGTCAGAGCGGCGTATCGACGAGCTGGAGCAGGCATTGGCGGCCATCAAGTCGCGGCCGATGGCCAAGGATGGTCTTGGGATCGGTCTCGGCGAGCTCGCCTCCGCGCAGGCACGCGTCACCGACTCCGAGTTGGTCAGGGCGCTGGAGTCCGCAGCGCAACGAGTGGTCCCGGACCCGGACGCATCGGTGGCCGAGTGCCGCCGGATCTTGGAGCGGTGCGCGCGCGGACTGTGGCAGGACGCCCACCAGGGCGCTGGACCCCCGAGGAGCTTCTACGAGCTCATGGCTGACCTCCGGGGCCTCGGCGCGGTCCCGGACCCAGACTGGCACCTCATGAAGAACCTCTACGCGAGGGCGAGCGCCATTGTCCACGAGGGTGGTGCGCGGCCGGACGTCGCGCTCTGGATCTGGCTTGGCACCGCACAGGTCGCCGAGCTCAGGGAGGGCTAGATCCTGGTCGGCTTAACCATCGCGAACGACATGGGCCAGGGCCACACCTGCCTCATCGAACAGGCCCAGCTGGGTCTCTGGCGCACTCGCCCGTCGTCGGCTCGACCGTCCAGTCGCGGTCCCCGCATGGTCGTAGGTGACCAGACCGGCGAGTGACTGGAGCCCTTGCTCGGGCAGGGGGACAGCACCGCGGGCGATGAGTCCTCGGTTGCCGACCGGGACCCGATCGCCGACTCGGACATACACAGGACCCCAGCCATGCTCCAGCGCCTCGACAGCGCCGGCCCAGGTTCCACCGGACGCCTCTGCGCTGGAGACGACCACGGAGACCGATGCCAGACCGTGGATGAGCTTGTTCCGACCCATCGCTGTGCCCACGCTGAAGACAGCATCAGGCCGATAAGGCGACACGACGACCGCCCTGCCGTCACGGACAGCACTCCGGGTCGAGGCATCACGCAACCGCCGCTCGACACCCTCCGCGACCGCAGCGACCACGACTCCGCCGTGCTCGTGCGCTCCGCGCATCGCCGCCTGATCGATACCGCGCGCGCCGCCGGAGACCGTGGCCCACTGCTGTTCGGCCGCCTGTCGACCAGCCTCTGCCGCGAAGTCCAGTGCAACAGGGTCTGCGTCACGTGAGCCGACGACGCCCAGGCCGGGGAGCGTCAACGACCCGATGTCGCCAGCCCCGAACAGCACCGGCGGAGCATCGCTGCCCAGCTTCGCCAGGAGGTCTTTGGGATAGCCAGGATCGGCCACAGTCTGCACCCAGATCCCGAGCCGTTCCAGCCGTTCCAGCTCGAACGCCAGCTGTGTGTGGCGTGCGAGCAGGTCACGAAGCCGGGTGCCGTCCTCGGTCGCGAGCCCCAATACGGCGACGAGCGCCGGGGGATCCATCACGGCCAGCTCCGGCAGGGACATGCGTCGTGCCCGGGCGGCTCCCTCGACCCGCACCCATTCCGTCCGCGTGAACGGCTTGAGGACACCGTTCCGAGCTGCGGCGAGGGACGACCTCGCCAGCAGGACCACCTCGCGATCCGTTAGGTTCGCCATCAGCCGTCCCTCCGTGTCGATGCCTCGGCGAAGGTGAATGGGTACACCGACCCCGATCCATTCGACCGCAGCAGATGACCCGCATAGGTCAGCGTCCACCTCGAATCGACGATGTCATCGACCAAGATGACTGGTCCAGGGTTCGGTGCCGCGTGTACCGCCAACCCGGCGTGGACGTTTCGGAGTTGGTGGGCGTTGTTGAACATCTCCTTCTGGGGAGCCGTTCCGTGGGCGATCGAGAGCACACCGTCACGGTACGGCAGTTCGAGGGCGCGGGCCAGCCGCTCTGCCCCCTCGCCCACGAGCCCTGGATTCCGGTGCGATGGGATCGCGGTCACCCACCAGCCACCTTCCCGGGTCGGGGCCCAGTGTGCGCGGATCGCCTGCGCCCCTGCCTCCACCAACGCGTCGCTGAAGTGGCCGGCACGATACTTGCCGTCCATCACGTCGTGCCCCCAACCCGCGTCGCCATAGATGCAGAGGGCGATTCCCATCTCATTCGGGTGGCGCAGGAGACCGTTCAGGTCCGGGACCGCGCCAAGCGCCCACTTGCGGCGCGGCATGATCACGCGAACGGCCCCGCGTAGCCAGGCGGCCGCCTCGCGCACGGTCGCGGGCTCGACTTGGTCGAGCGTGGTCGCTGGCGCCTCGGTCACACAGCGCCCACAGGCTGCAGTGCCCTGGTCGTCGAGGGCATCCGCTAGGAACTGCATGAGGCAGCCACGGTGGTGGAGATACGCGCGCATCTGGTCGCGCTCAGCCACCCGCTGCGCGGTCACCTTCTCGACGCGATCGAGGTCCGGCTCCCATGGCTGGAGCGTGCGCTGGTACCGAGAGCCGGTTCGCACGATCGCTCCTTCGACGAGTAGGAGCTTGAGGATCGCTTGGAGCCTGCCAGGCGCCACATCGAGATGCGACTCGATGTAACCGAGAGTGGCCGCATCGACGCCGTCGAGCAATCGCACGACACTCATCATCTCGTCAGCAGGCGGGAACGCGGAGTCGATGAAGTACTGCTGGATCTCGTCATCCTCGCGCCCCGAGAGCAGGATCCCGTAGGCACCGTCCAGCGCCCGACCAGCTCGCCCGACCTGCTGGTAATAGCCGATCACGGATCCGGGCCGCTGGTAGTGGATCACGAACCCCAGGTCCGGCTTGTCGAAGCCCATGCCCAGCGCGACGGTCGCGACGAGGACCTTGACCTCGTCGCGGAGCAGTGCATCCTCGAGCGCCACCCGTTCACTTTCGTTCAGCTGTCCGTGGTAGGCACGGGCCACGATCCCACGGTGTTCGAGCCACGCCGCCACGCGCTCGGCATCGGCAACGGTCAGGCAATACACGATGCCCGTTCCTGGGAGTCGTGGGATCCATCGGGCGAGCCATGCGAGCCGCTCCGCCTGATCTCGAAGGACGAAAGCTCCGAGGCGAAGGGAGTCGCGCCGAAGCGGCCCTGCGATGACCTGGGTCGCAGGGCCCAGCTGGTCGGCGATATCGGCAACGACACGCCGGTTCGCGGTCGCGGTCGTGCCGAGGATCGGGACGCTGCCGGGCAACGCCTCGAGGATGGACCGGATCCTCCGATAGTCGGGCCGGAAGTCATGCCCCCAATCGGAGATGCAGTGGACCTCGTCCACGACGAGCAGGCCGATGTCGCCCCGGATGGCTGCCAGCGTCTCGGTCCGGAATCGGTCGTCAGCGAGCCGCTCTGGCGACACGAGCAGGACATCCACCTCATCCGCTTCGAGGTCCGTCTGGATCGCCGGCCGCTCGTCGCGGTTACCCGAATGGAGGGTCCGCGCCCGAATCCCGAGGGACTGAGCCATCGCCACCTGATTTCGCATCAGGGCAAGGAGTGGGCTGATGATGAGGGTCGGCCCGTGCCCCTGGTCGCGACGGACGCGCGTCGCGACCCAGTACACGATGCTTTTGCCCCAACCTGTCGCCTGGACGACGAGGACCCGCGCTCCATCGACGAGTGTCGCCTCGATCGCCTCACGCTGCCCGGGCCGGAACGCGGCGCCATCACCCAGCATCCGCCGGAGCAGCGCATCCAGATCGTGCTCCTTGGGGTTTGAGTCCTCGACGAGCGAGAACCAGAGTCGATCCGCGTCCATGTCGGGCAGCGTATCCCGAAGGCGCCCAGGGGCGTGGGCGCGGTATGCCCAGTCCCTTGGGGCGCGGATGTTCGCTGGGAGTCTCCGGTGACTGCCGACCTGTGGAAGCGATCGACTTGGCCGAACGACTCGACGATGACGGATCTACCGCGCCCGAGCCCCCGCCACGCCTCAGATCCCCGCGATGGACCTCGGCTGGAGTCGCGGGCCGAAACGCGGCGGTCGGATGCCACTGAGCTCGAGCATCCGTACCACGCGCCCGCGCTGACCGCGATACGGCTCCAGCAGCTCCAGCATCCGCTCGTCATCGCCGCGTGGCTCGCCCGCCAGGGCCCAGCTCACGAGGTTGGGCAGGTGGAAGTCGCCCACGCTGACGGCATCGACATCGCCGAGGGCCGATCGGACGGTCTCCGCGATGGTCCACGGCCCGACACCCGGTATCGACCGCAGCCGCGCCTCCGCCTGCTCGGCGGACAGCCCGGTGATCGCCTCCAGCCAGGGCGCCCGCGCCGCGACCCGTCGGATGACGACCGCCCGGCGCTGCTCCAGGCCTGCCGGATGGAGCCGGTGATAGGGGAGTGTCGCGAGCAGGGCAGGGTCGGGTGGCAGCTGGAGCCGTGGTGCATCGACCAGCGCGCCACCGCCCGGCCCCACCGCGATCGGCGCCCGCTCCCCGAACCAGAGCGCCAGCAGCCGATGTGCCCGATGCGCTTCCTCCGCGGTCACCTTCTGCTCGCAGATGGCGGGCACGAGCGCCTCCAGCACGCGATCGGTGCGCCCGAACCGGAGCCCCGCGAATCGACGCGCGAGGTCCCGCAGGAACGATGGCTCCGGATGGAACGTGCTCGGGTCGTCGTCGGCACCGAGCAGCCGGGGCACACCCGCGATCGCGTGCTCGGCACCCGGACCCCAGGCGACCGCGCTGACCGCCTCGCGGTCCCAGGTGAGCCGCATCGTCACCGGGCCATCGGGGGTGCGACTGGCACGCCACACCGCATCGGCGGTCATCCGGATCGTGGGGTCGGCGGGACCATGGCGCAGCGGCGACAGCGTGCGCGGCACATCCACCGGGCCGTCCGGTCGCCAGGTCGTCCGGACGACCATGATGGGCGCCATGCGTCGGGTCAGCGCAGCGTGACGATCGCCGGGACGTGCTCCTCGGACGTCCGGAACACCAGGTTCTGACCGAGCGACCAGAGCGTGAGTGCCGTGAGACCGACCATGAGCAGCGCGAGGGGTAGCTGCGCCCGGAGGGTCGCCCGTCGGTGCGTGTCGCGCGCCACACGGCCGCGCCCGCTGCCGTCGCCGCGTTCCCCGGCCGTGGCCGCATGGCCCGCCCATGCCCCGACGATATGTCCCACGATCACGGCACCGACCTGGATGCTCCACAACGCCCCCAGCGCGAGCCACGCGGACTCCGGCTCGAAGAAGGCCGTGCCGAACAGGTCCCAGCCCTGTTGCAGGGGATCGGAGATGGCGATGACGATGCGCTGTCCATCCACGAGCAGGAACGACAGGTAATGGGCGATCAGGTAGCCGAGCGCCACCGGGAGCAGCCCGGCACCCATCGCCGCGAGTCCGACACCGCGACCCACCAGCAGCACCAGGCCCGTCAGCACCCCCAGGAACACGCCGAGCAGCAGCGTGCCCTCCGGGATGCCGGGGAAGCCGAACACGCTGAAGAACGTGGTCGTCTGTGACAGCCCGTCATAGATGATGGAGCCCGTCCCGAACGCCACGATGATCACCAGCTCCGTGGTCCAGGGGCCCGCCACCAGGCCCGAGGCATAGGGGCGACGGGCGACCCGACCCTCCTCCGGTCGACCGACGAGCGCGAACGGCGCCATCCGACCGAGGATGGTGAACCAGACGCTGAACACCTCGGCGCGCTCGCGCCATGCATCGCGGCCGTACTGCGCCATACCCACGAGCGTGACCACCGTGTACGCGAACAGGACCATGCCCAGGCTGCGGCCCTGGAGGACCCGCGCGATGAGCTCCAGCCACACGAAGAAACCCATGCCCACGACCGCGATCCAGGAACCCAGACGGGCCGGCCAGGGCTGCGGGGTCCAGCTGCCCAGGCGCAGGCTGCGGCCGATGGTGGCCGCGATGTCGAAGAGCGTCGTGAACGGGTCGATCCACGACCAGACCGGTCCCAGGAACGCGCTCAGCAGCGCGAGCCCGACCCAGCCGTACACCCACAGGAACAGCGACGCGACATCGGCATCGCTCGAGCCGCCGACCAGGGTCTGGGCCATGATCCAGACCCAGCCCACGAGACCGATGGCCTTGAGCACGCCCCGCACCCAGCGGGGGACCGTCCGGACCCGCGGGTCCGCGGGTGGCCTGGGCGGTTTGGGGTCGCCCAGCAGGATGATCGCGAAGGAGGCGGCGACCGCGATCGCGGCGCCCAGGAGGTACGCAGCGAACGGCAGTGGCGAGTCCACCGCACCGCTGATGGAGTGCGCGCTCACGCTCGTCGGCAGGAGCACCGCGAGGAGCACCATCGAGAGCGGGACACCGAACGACAGGGCCCGTCTCGAGCGATCCGTCGATCGCGCGTGGATCATGGGACGCGTCGTCGGTCGTGGAGCTGGATGTGCGGCCGAACGTGATGATGCGATGCGATCCCTGGACACGTTCGCAGCGTAGCGCGTCCGCAGCCACCTCGTTGCGATGGCCGGCGACCCTTCCCCGCGGATGGTGGTCCGCGGTCGATCATGATCGTCCCGATCCTGATGACGTGGACGCATGACGTATCATCGGTCGTGGCCGTACGTATGGCCCTGTGTCCACATCGATCGACCTTCGGAGGGCAGGATCCCACATGGCACGTTTCCGCCGCGTCGATGCGTCCGTGCTCGACAAGCCGGTGAAGCGCCCCGGCGGCCGCCAACCCAGCCCTGAGCAGCTCGCGATCATCGCCAAGATCAAGACGATCACCGATGAGACGGTCGTCTATGAAGTGATCCTCGACGAGGGCGAGAAGCCGCTCACCGTGCGCCAGCAGATCCAGCGCGCCGCGAAGACGGCGGGCGCGGATATCGTCATCCGCACGACCGAACGTGGCTTCTATGTCGCGAAGTCGACGCCCGAGCGCGCATCGAAGCGTGGTCGCAAGTCGGCGTCCTGACCGGCGTCTCGACCCTGTCATCTCGCGCGTCCTGACACGCCGGGGCGTCCGCTGAGCGCGGGCCCATCCGTCCAGGTCTTCGGACGCAAGGATTCCCGGAGCACCCAGAAGGCGCTCCGATTCTTCAAGGAACGACGCGTCGCGGTGTCCTTCGTGGATATCACGGTGCGTCCACCTGCACCCACCGAGCTGCGTCGCTTCGCGCAGCGCCTGGGACCCCGGACGTTGCTGGACAGCGAGTCGGCCGCCTTCAAGGCCGCTGGTCTCGGCTACCTGTCCATGGACGACACCGAGGTCATGGAGCGCGTGGTGGCCGATCCGCGGCTGTTGCGGCTGCCCCTGGTGCGGGCCGGCGACCGGTTCGTGGTCGGGCCGGACGAGGCCGGCTGGAAGGCACTGCTCGGCTGACCCCATCGGTCCCCTCACGGGCAGGGGCGTGGGTCGCGGGAGCCGGGGGTCCGGGCCGCGCTGCGGTACCCTTCCGCGCATGCTGATCAGCGTCATCGGGGCCGGCTATGTCGGCCTCGTCACCGGGGCCTGTCTCGCGCATCTCGGCAACGAGGTGCGCGTCGTGGATATCGACCGCGCGCGTATCGAGCGGCTCCGTGGCGGCGAGGTACCCATCCACGAGCCCGGGCTGGACGAGCTGGTCGCGGCGGGCCTCGCGAACGGGCGGCTCTCGTTCCACGCCGACCAGTCCGGGACGTACGGGAGCCAGCTGGTCATCGTCGCGGTCGGCACCCTTGATCGCGCGGGCGAGTGGTACGGCGAGCTGGTCGAACGTGCCGTGCGGGGTCTCGCGGAGGATTCCCGGGCGCCGCGCCACCTGGTGGTGCGGAGCACCCTGATGCCCGGCACCGCGGTCCGCCTGGAGGCCCTGGCGCAGGCCATCGACCCGGACGTCCGCCTGTGCTTCAACCCGGAGTTCACCCGCGAGGCCGTCGCCGTGCGGGACTTCCTCGAGCCGGACCGGGTCGTGGTGGGGGCGGGTCGGGACGCGCAGGCGCTGGTCCAGGAGCTCCACGAGTTGTACGCGCCCATGGGCCGGACGATCCTGGACACGGACCTCACGAGCGCCGAGACCATCAAGCTCGCGTCCAACGTGTTCCTGGCCACCAAGATCAGCTTCGCCAACGAGCTGGCACGCCTGTGCGCGGCGACCGGTGCCGATGTGCACGCGGTCGTCGACGGCATGGGTCTGGACCTGCGCATCGGTCGGTCGTTCCTGTCGCCGGGGCCCGGGTTCGGCGGTTCCTGCTTCCCCTCCCAGGTGCGGGCACTGCCGGAGCTGGCGCGCTCGTTCGGCATCGAGGCGCCCATCATCGCCGCGGTCGACCAGTCGAACCTGGGGCAGGCGGACTGGCTGATCGACGGGCTGGAGCGGGCACGTGGCGCATCCCTGGCCGGGTCACGCGTGGCGCTCCTCGGCCTCACCTTCAAGGCGAACACCGATGACCTGCGGGAATCCCCGGCGCTGCGTCTCGCGGAGCGACTCGTGGCACGCGGCGCGCGGGTCGTGGCGTATGACCCCAAGGCCACCGAGGCGGGCGTGGTCCAGCTCGCGGCGGGCGGTGTGACCGTGGACGCGGCGCCGTCCGCGGCCGAGGCGGTCATCGACGCCGATGCGGTCGTCGTGGGCACCGAGTGGGCGGAGTTCGGCGCGCTCGACTGGGCCGCGCTCGCGCCCCGGATGCGCGGTCGCATCATCGCGGATGCGCGGCGCATCATCGATCGTGACGCCGCGCTGGCGGCCGGTCTCACGGTCGTCGCGATGGGCGTGACCCACACGCCGGATGGTGGCGGCGCCGCAGCGCGCATCGCCGTCCCCGTGACCGCCGCGGCGGCCGTGTAGTCTCCGGTCATGGACGTGCAGCCGCGCTCCCCGGTCGTGCCTCGGTCACCCGTCACCGCTGCCGAGGTCGCGGCGACCCGCCGACCCGTGGTGGAGGCGAGCCTGCTCCCGCCGCGCGTGTTCCATGATCCGGCGGTGCTCGACTTCGAGCAGGCGGCCTGGTTCGGGCGCGACTGGGTGTTCGTCGCGCGCTCGGAGGACGTCGATCGGCCGGGTCGATACGTCCAGGTGGAGGTCGCCGGACAGCCACTCGTGGTGATCCGTGGCGAGGACGACGTGGTGCGTGCGTTCCACAACGTGTGTCGTCATCGGGGTGCGCTCATCTGCACCGAGCCCGCGGGGCGCATCGTCCGATTCCAATGCCCGTACCACGCGTGGACCTACGAGCTGGATGGCCGGCTGCGTCGTGCGAGTCATACGGACACGCTCGTGGACTTCGACACCGCCGACTACGGGCTCGTGCCCGCGCGCGCCGCGGAGTGGCAGGGTCTCGTGTTCGTGTCCCTGGACCCGGACGCGCCTGACCTGCACGAGACGCTGGCGGGACTGTGGCGACACATCGACCGGTTCCCGCTCGCGGACCTGCGCCGGGCCCACCGCATCGAGTACGACGTCGATGCCAACTGGAAGGTCATCGGCGAGAACTACTCGGAGTGCTATCACTGTCCGGGTGTGCATCCGCAGCTCAACAAGCTGACACCGTACGACCTGGGTCAGAACATCGAATCGGATGGGCCGTGGTGTGGCGGCTGGATGGAGCTCCGGCCGGACTTCGACACCATGTCCGTGGACGGGCTGCGGCACGGTCGACCGCCGCTCCCCGGCATCACCACCGAGGATGAGCGACGTATCTACTACTTCCTGGTGTGGCCGAACCTGCTGCTGAGCCTCCATCCGGATTACCTGATGACGCACCAGGTGTGGCCGGTCGCGCCGGGCCGCTCGAAGGTGATCTGCGAGTGGTCGTTCCATCCGGACACCATGGCGACCGATGGGTTCGACCCGTCGGATGCGGTCGACTTCTGGGATCTCACGAATCGCCAGGACTGGGAGGTGTGCGAGCTCCAGCAGCGAGGCACCGCATCACCCGCGTACACGCCCGGGCGCTATGCGCTCATGGAGGACATGGTCCACGCGTTCGACGTGATGCTCGCGGACGGATACGCGCAGGACGGCGTGGACAGCCGGTTCACGCCGCGCCATGACAAGTGGCGCCAGCCCGTGGGGAGCGGCGGCCGAGGCCGCTGATCCGCCGGTGCCGGCCGGTGGGCCGGGACGCCGGGCTGTGTGCCGGGTGCCGGGCCAGCCAGAGGCCGGGCCGTGGGCAGCCTTGTCGGTGCGATTCGTGCTCACGCGAGGGATGGCCCTTCCCATCCCGGGTCACATCGGAGCATCAGAGCGGGCCGGCTCGGCGCGAAGCGGCACCCAGCGCTGTCTGCCCTGTGACCTTCATGCCGATCGGTTCGACTGGTCGAGCACCTGCCGGGCCAGTGGGGGTCGTTTCCATGCCACCTGCTCCACTGGTTGGGCGATCGGCTATCCGCGTGAGCGTGGGCTGGCTCGCGACACCCGCAGACGAGCGTCACGTGATCTACCAGTCGACCCAAGTGGCAGGGTATTCGCCGCCAGGGAGCTGGCTGATGGGTGGCTCGCCCGTCTCGGCCCCCGGCGCCCCGCATGGGCCCCCTTGCGTCCCGTCGCCGCGCATCGCCCCGTCTCGGCGTCTCGGCCTCCGCCGCTCCCCGTCGGCTCGGGGTCAGGCCAGCCAGCGTGCGTCGTGGAGGTGATGGCGTAGCCGATCGCGCGGCACGGTCATGATCGCATGGAGCACGGACAGCTGCGCATCGACGTCGGGCGCGGCCGTGACGAGCAGCCGGTCGAGATCGTGGAATCGCAGTCGCAGCCCGGCCGCCGCGAACGCCTCCGTCCGATACAGCCGCCGCCCGCCACTCAGGCTCAGGTATTCCTCCCCGCCGACGATCCGGCACAGCTCGATGAGCCGTGCCTCGCGCGGCAGGGAGCGGTCGTAGTCAAGGGTCGAGGAGCGGACCATGGGGGTCGTCAGACCGAGCTCGTCCCGGACCGCGTCGATCGAGCGCAGCACCGGCTCGAGGAGCATCGCGTCGCCCGCCTGGAAGCTGTGGTCGAGGATCCGCAGCCCGGTCGGGAGCACCGGCGCCGATCGATACGCCTGCTCCACCCGACGGCGGATCGTCGCCACGGCCGTGTCATGTCTCGCGCCGAGCCGGGTCGCGGCGATGCTCGTCCGCAACGGTGCAGGCGACACGGGCAGGGTGATCCATGCCGGGCGACCGTCGACCAGCACCCGGTTGCGGTTCATCCAGGAGCCCCGCACGTACTGCACGTCGTCGTACAGCACGAACAGGTCGGCGGATGCCATGAGCTGCCAGTAGCCGAGGTACGGGAACAGATACGGCTGCATCACGGCCACTCGCCGGGGCCGGGGCGGTGCCGTGCTGGCCGGGTCGGTCATCCGACGAGGTCCTCGACGTAGCGCCACACCGTCCCGGCGCGGAGCGTCGGCTGTGTCGGCAGGATACCGTGGAGCGCATGGTCGACGGCCATCGCTGCCTCCGGATAGCCGAGCGTCGCGCGCATCGAGGTGCTGGACGAGATCCGCGGGTTGACCTCCAGGAGCCACCAGTGGTCAGCCTCGCGGCGCAGTTGCAGGTTGATGGGCCCGCGCGGTCGGAGGATCGCGGCGAGGCGCTCCAGGACGGCGTCGAGGCCGGCAGGCGAGGCCAGGCTCGCGCGGCGTGTCCAGCCACCGCGATCGAGCGCACGGTGGAGCACGATGCGAGCGGCGATCCCGCCGCTGCCGTCGCCGAAGAGCGCGGCGCTGTACTCCTCGTCATCCGAGCCGACGAGACGCTGCGCGATCATGGCCCCCGGATCGGGATGGGTCGCCTCGGTCAGCTCCTCGAAGCTGCTGACCCGTCGGACGCCCTGGGAGCCGGAGCCACGACGCGGCTTGACGATGAAGGGCGTCCTGAGCGTCGCACGCAGCTCCTCGAAGGAGGTCGATGCCGGAACGGTGGGGCTCGGATCCGGGATGGCACTCGGGATCGCGCTCGGGTCTTCGTGCTCGCACAGCCAGCGGAACGTCTCCCACTTGTCGATGGCACGCTCCACGAGCTCGACACGGTCGACGACGATGGGCACCGGCGGCGCATCCCACCGGGCGAGGGGCAGGATCTCGGCCGGATGGGTGGGGATGACGACATCCGTGCCAGTCAGCCGGATGACGTCCGCGAGCGCCGCCAGGAAGCCGGGGTCGGCAGCGGGCGGGACGAGCACCCCGGTATCGCACCATCGCAGGCCGACGGCGGCGGGATCGGTGTCGACGCCGACGATGCGCACCCCGGGGCGGGCCGCGCGCAGGCTCCGCACGACCCCATAGCCCGCGATCCCGCCCACCGCGGTGACGAGCACGGTGGTCATCCGCGCACTCCGTCGGTGGCCAGGTCCGTGACCACGCGGTGGAGCCCGATATCCACCGGGATCCTCGCCCGGACGCCGAGTGCGTCGGCGCTCGCTTCGCGGTCGAGCGGTGGCGGCTCGGGTGCGTCCGGGCGCCCAGCGTCCAGCCGGATGCGCGGCTCGAGCCCGCGGGCACGGTAGATGATCTCGACCAGCTCCCGGAACGAGCGTTCCCCGGGCGAGCCACAGTCGACCGTCCCCTCGACCCGGCGGTCGGCCGCCGCGAGGACCATGGCCGCCAGGTCGTCCACGTGGAGGTAGTCCCGGCAGGTGGTGCCGGAGCCATGCAGCACGAGCTCCTCGTCGAGACGTGACCGCTCGAGCGCCATCGCGAGCAGCGGCTGCCGGGCGAGCAGCAGCGGGTCCGACCCATAGACGTGGCTCGGCCGGAGCACGGTGAGCGTCCTCCCGGCGGCTCGTGCGGCGAGTCGTGCGAGCTCCTCACCGTGCCGCTTCGTCACCGGGTAGGCTGGCGGCCCGGTGTACCGGTCGGCATGCCCGGCGTAGATCGTGGAGAGCAGCACCACGTGGGCTGCCCCGGCCGTCTCCGCGATCGCGACCGCCGCGAGCGGTCCCGCGGCGTTCACCACGGCCGCCGTACGCCATCCATCCAGCGTGCCGTCACCGAGCGCGCCGATGGCGCAGATGACGACATCCGCACCGCCGGGAAGCTCGGGGACCGGTCCGGGATCCGCCACGTCATGCAGCACGTCCGCGTCCCGGCGACCGACCGTCACGACCGCATGGCCGGCCGCGATCGCTGCGTCCCTGACGGTTCGCGCGATGGGTGAGCTCGCGCCGAGGATGGCCAGGCGCCTGGGAGCCGCGGGGCGCTCGTCCGGGGTGGGTGATCCGGTCAGAATGCGCACCGACCCATGATGATCGAGACACGCCTGCCGCTCATGCGGCCACGACTCCCCGAGCCAGCTCGCTTCGCCCCGCGACTCGCAGCCATGCACGCCTCGGGCATGTACTCCAATCGGGGACCGCAGGTCCTGGAGCTGGAGGAGCGGATGGCCGGCTTCCTCGGCACGAGCCCGGATCGGGTCATCACCGTGGCGAACGCCACCCTGGGCCTCATGGGTGCCCTGTGCCTGAGCCCGGAGCTGACCTGGTCCGCCCCGTCGTGGACGTTCAGTGCCACGATCGCGGCGGCACTCCAGGCCGGCAAGCGACTGACCCTGGTGGACGCGCGGCCAGAGGATTGGTGGATCGATCCGCCGGCGACCACGGACGGCATCCTCTCGGTCGCGCCCTTCGGCTCCGGGGTGGATCCGGCGCGCATCGACCCTGATCGGGAGACCGTCATCGACGCCGCCGCGTCCCTCGGGGCCCGGATCGGTCCGCTCGCCGGGCTGCCACCACGCGCCGCGGTGGTGTTCTCGATCGGCGCCACGAAGGTGCTCGGCGCAGGCGAGGGTGGCATCGTGGTCTTCGGGGACCCGGACCGCGCCCGGCGCTTCGCGAGCTGGACCCTGCTCGGCTTCGAGGGTGCGCGGGCGTCGAGCTTCCTGGGCATCAACGCGCGTATGCCGGAGATCACCGCGGTGGTCGCCCATGCTGCCCTGGATGACTGGGAGCGTGAGCGGGACGAGTGGCGCGCGGCCCGTCGCCTGGCCACGGCCGTGGAGACGGCGCTCGGCATGGAGCCCGTGCCACTCCGCGGGGCGGACGCGCATCCCTACTGGATCGTGCGATTCCCGCACCAGGCAGCACGACAGGCCGCGGAGCGGAGCCTCGCGGCGGCCGGCATCGACTCCCGTCGCTGGTGGGCGGACGGCTGCCATCGCCAGCCCGCGTATGCCGCGCTGCCGCGCCATGCCCTGCCGGTGACGGAGCTGCTCGCCGCCACGACCCTGGGCCTGCCCTTCTCGCGATCGCTCACACGCGCCGACACCGAACGGATCCACGACGCCCTCGACCGGGCGGCCGTCTCGTGACGCCCGAGCACCAGTTCCGCGTCGGCGACCCGGCACCCGCCCCACCGCCGCTGCGTGACGAGGCGGCGATCGTCCGCGACTGGGCGCTCGAGGAGCCCGGAGGGCCCGGGGAGCCGCTCGCGAGCATCCTCTGCCCCACGTACCAGCACGCGTCGTTCATCGACGACGCGATGCGCGGCTTCCTTGGTCAGCGGACCACCTTCCCGTTCGAGGTCCTCGTGCGTGATGACGCGTCCACGGACGGCACTCGCGAGCGCGTCGCCGAGTACCAGCAGCGCTACCCGCGGATCGTGCGCGCGGTGCTCGAGGAGCGGAACGACTGGCCCCGGACGCTGGCCATCCACGTGCTGCTGCCGCTCGCCCGTGGCCGCTACATCGCGGTCTGCGAGGGTGACGACCACTGGGTGGACCCGGACACGCTGACCCGACAGGTGGCGGTCCTGGAGACCCGCCGTGACTGCGTGACGACGCATCACCAGGCGCTCGTCGTCCGGGATGGCGTCATCGTGGCGACGCAGAAGCTGCCTGCGAGTCGGCAGCGGGATCTCGATGCCGCAGAGCTGCGCCGCGGTGCATTCACCGTGCTGCCCACGATGCTGTTCCGGAACGTCCCGCTCGAACGTCATCCCCACGACGATCTGATCGCCGCGCACGACAAGTTCACGAACGCGCAGCTCGGCGGTCACGGCGGCGCGGTCTGGATCGGCGACCTGCATCCAGTGGTGTATCGAAAGCATCCCGGGGGCAGCTGGTCCAGCCAGGATCCTGCGGTCCAGCGCATCCGGCATGTCGAGTCCGCCTACTGGATCGCGGACTGGCTCTTCACCCAGGGTGACGCTGCGGCCGGACGGGACGTCCTCCGCCGGGCGGCGCGTCGTCTCGCGGACGCACAGGGGTCCGCCGGGGTGCCGCTCCGCGTACGACGAGCGCGGCGTCCTGCGCCGTCGCCCTGGTGGCGTCGTGCCCTGGCCCGAGGTCGCCGCCAGGTCGGTCGCGTCGTCGGTCGCCCGGTCGCCCGCCCACCCGACCGGCCGTGAGACTGCTCGTCACCGGGGGTGCCGGGTTCATCGGGAGCACCTTCGTCCGACGCCGACTGGACGCGACCGACGATTCGGTCATCGTGCTCGACAAGCTGACGTACGCGGGTGACCTCGCGAACCTCGCGGAGGTCGCCGAACGCCCGGACGCGGCGACCCGCTATCGGTTCGTGGAGGGTGACATCGCGGACGCCCCACTCGTCGCGGAGCTCGTGCGCGAGGTGGACGCCGTCGTGAGCTTCGCCGCCGAGTCGCATGTCGATCGCTCCATCCTCGAGCCGACGGCGTTCCTGGTCACCGGCGTCATGGGGGTCCACGCGCTCCTGGAGGCGGTGCGTGTCGCGCAGGGTGGTCGACGCAAGTCCGCCGTCCGACTCCTCCAGGTGTCCACGGACGAGGTGTACGGGCCGGTCGCCGCTGGTCTCGCGCCGGAGACCCACCCGGTCCGGCCGACCAGCCCGTACAGCGCCGCGAAGGCGTCCGGCGACCTGCTCGTCCAGGCGTACCGGGAGACGTACGGGCTCGACACGGTCATCACCCGGGGCGCGAACACATACGGACCCGCCCAGCATCCCGAGAAGCTCGTGCCGCTGTTCATCACCAACGCGCTCCAGGACCTGCCCCTGCCGATGTACGGGGATGGCACCCAGGTGCGCGACTGGCTGTACGTGGACGACCATGCGGACGCGGTGAGCGTCGTGCTCGACCGTGGATCGCCAGGGACGATCTACAACGTGCCCGGTGATGGCTCCGAGCAATCCAACCGGGCGGTCACCGAGGCGATCCTGGCGGCCCTCGGCAAGCCCTGGTCGCTGGTCCGCGAGGTGCCGGACCGACCGGGCCACGATCGACGGTATGCGCTCGACGGGAGCCGTCTGCGCGACCTTGGCTGGATGCCCACGGTCGCCTTCGAGGACGGCATCGATCGGACCGTGCGCTGGTACGTGGAGCACGAGTCTCGCTGGCGCTCGACGCAGGGAGCGGGCTGGGCGGACTACTACGAGCGTCAGTACGCCTGGCGGCTGGAGCGGTCGGTCCCGTCCTGAGGGTCGGAGGCCCCGCGGAGCTGGGCGACCAGCGCGGCGAGGCTCGGCGCCGCCGAATCACGCGGCGAGAGGATCGGCGCCCGATCGGGCCACGCCACGTCGAGCGCGGGGTCATCCCACCGGAAGCCCACGTCATCGGTGCCGTCGTACTCGTTGGTGGTCAGGTAGACGAGCGTGAGCGGGTCGCGTGCGTACAGGCCGTGCGCCACCCCGGCGGGCAGATACAGGGAATCGCCCGGGCCCACGTCGATCGTGATGACCGCCTGGACGCCGGTGCCATCGATGACCGGTCGGACATCCACGAGCGCGATGAACGCATGGCCCTCCACGATGACCCAGAGGTCCGACTGTCGCCGGTGGAGATGCATGCCTCGGAGGACCCGGGGACGCGAGCGCGAGAGGTTCGCCTGGACCATGCGCCCGGGGACCGGTGGCGCCACCAGGCCGGCCGACCGGCTGTCCCGCCACAGCTCACCGAAGTCGCCGCGATCGTCCGGATGGAACACGATCGACCGCCGCCAGGCACCCGGGATGCCGAGCGCGATCCAGTCGGACGTCGTCATGTGGGCCGGTCCTCCGTTCGGGCGACGAGCGTCAGCAGCATCGCAGCGAGCAGCACGCCGATACCGTCCCAGACCAGGTCCTCGACACGCCCCGTCCGTGACGGCACGAACGTCTGGTGCCACTCGTCCGTGACCCCGTAGAGGAGGGCCCCGACCGCTGCGAGCGTGATCGCCCTGCCCGTCGGTCGGCGGCGTCCGGCGAGCGCCCAGCCGAGCAGGAGCGTCAGCAGCGCGTACGCGGCGATGTGTGCCAGGTGGCGCGTGGGCAGGTCCACGCCCGGGTCGTCGCTGACCCGCAGACCCGGCTGCGCGGAGAGCACGAAGATGACCGTCGCCCAGCCCACCACCGCACACCAGCGGGCAGGCGTCGGGACACGGTCGAGCGACCACCAGAGCCGGTCGATGAGCGTGCGCATCAGGCCATGACTCTAGCGCCGGGCGCCTGGACCCAGCGCAGCGAGGGCAGCTCGTCACGCAACCGATCCGTAACCGCGTCGGATGTCGCTTGACGACACGTGCTATCGTTCCGCGATCCGTGGGGGTCGTGGTCCCCGGGGTCCCCAGCAATGGCCCCGGAGTCCGCACGAACGACGCGAAGGAAACTGGATACGCCTGACTGGTGGGGGACCGGGGCAGTCCGGAGGAGTTCGAGCGTCGTCGCCGGTTCATGCACATGCGTGTGCGTGATGGCGTGTGCGTGGACCACGGCATGCCCATTCGCGCTCTGGGGAGGTTCAGGTCTGATGGTGTCCCGTCGGTCGACCGTGGCGTCGACCACCCTGCTGATCGTGGCGGTCCTGCTGGCACTCGTCGGAGTGGCCGCACCAGCGGGGGCACAGCCGCCGTCGGTGGTGGTCAACGCCGCTGACATGCAGGCCTGGTACATGTGGAACGACACCCTGGATCAGCCCGGCAACGGCCGCCTGACCCAGAGCCCCGCGGGCCGACCGCTCGGCGATGGGAGTCTCCGGCTCCACGTGCCGGCAGGCCAGCAGCAGGGCATCGCGACCAACGCGTACTGGGGGTTCCGGCTGAGCTGGTTCACCAGCCTTGCGTTCTCCACGTACCAGGCGCAGACCGGACCACAGGCCATCGCCCTGAAGTTCGACGTCATCTACGACATCCTCAATCCCAGCGGCTATCAGGGCCGCCTCGTCTACGAGCCGTACCACACCGAGACCGTCTCGCAGGGTGTGTGGCAGGACTGGGACGCCCTCGCCGGCGAGTGGTGGGCCTCCAACCAGACCGCATCGGGTGGCCTGTGCCCCCAGAGCCAGCCGTGCACCTGGTCCGAGGTCCTCACGAACTGGCCGAACGCGGGCATCCAGGGCCGATTCCTCCTCTCGGCCGGCAGCTTCTCCATCCCGACGTTCACGGGGTACGCGGATGCCCTGACCGTCGGCGTCCTGGGCACTGACACCACCTTCGACTTCGAGCCCACCCTCGTGACCGACGTGGTCCGCGAGGTGAACGTCGCGACGAGCCTCGCCGGTGTGACGAGCCCGTCGACCCCGTGGTTCCGCAACGACACGCGGACGGGTGGCACCGTGGCGTTCGTGGGTGCGCCCCCTGCACCCGAGCTCGGCTCCGGCTCCCTGCACATCGGGACCACGGACCAGAACCCGACCAGCTCGCAGGCCAAGGCCCAGCTCTTCAACTACGCCCATGCAGGCACGAAGCTGTCCGACATCGGGTCCATCACCTACCAGACCTACCGTGACTCCTCGTCGACGAACAGCGGCCTGCAAGTGCCGGGCCTCAACGTCGAGGTCTTCACCACCGGCAGCCCCGGTAGCGACACGACGCTCGTGTGGGAGCCGCCCTACAACACCGGCCAGGGAGCCATCATCGAGGACGATTGGCAGCTCTGGGACGCGATCAACGACGGCCAGGGTGTGTGGTGGTCCACCCAGACCATCCCGGGTGTCTGTGCGTTCACCTGCTATGTGACGTGGGACACCATCCTCGCGAACAATCCCAACGCCACCATCGCCGCAGGCATCGGCATCAACGCCGGCTCAGGCTGGGTGGGTGTGTTCTCGGGTGGCGCGGATGCGCTGAGCATCGGCATCGACGGCGTCGAGACCACCTACGACTTCGAGCCTGACTGCTGGATGGACTGCTACGTCGACGGCACGAACGGCGACGACAGCAACAGCGGCGGGGACTGGGCGAACGCCAAGAAGACCATCCAGGCCGCCATCAACGCGGTCCAGCCCACCGGCACGGTGCACGTCAACGACGGGACCTACGCCGAGAGCCCCAAGGTCACCAAGTCCCTGACGCTGACGTCGGAGAACGGCGCGGCGGTCACCGAGATCGAGCTCCAGGAGAACGCCGGCTACCTCGGCTCCCTCCATATCACGGGTGACGACGTCACCGTTCGCGGCTTCACGATCGTCGGCTACGCGGGCACCCCGAGCATCCCGGCCTCAACCAACATCACGGTGGGCACGGGCTTGGGCGACATCGTGATCGAGGACAACCACCTCAAGGTCGGTGCCGCCGGACCGGTCACGACCGGCGACGACGCCATGGGCCTGCTGACCTACTACTCGCTGGGTGACGCGACCGACTCGCTGACCGTGACGGGCAACACCTTCGAGCCCGCATCCGGGAGTGCGTTCCGCGCCTTCTGGATCAACCCCGCGGTCGATGCGTTCACGTTCAGCGACAACCTGATCACGGGCACGTTCACCGCTGGGTCGTACACGCAGGCGCTCGACAGCCTGGTCGAGGGCAATACCGTCCTCGGCACTGGCACCAGCGGCGCGTTCGGCACCTGGGGCTACCCGGATGCCTCGGACGGGTACGGCACGGCCGTCTTCCGCGCGAACACCATCACCGACACGGCGTATGGCTTCAGCGTGGTCCAGACCGACAAGGTCACGATCGAGCACAATGTCGTCAGCTCCGTGACCGATGGCGTGCTCCTGGTCGGAACGGGCGGTGTGGCCAACTTCACCGGCACCGAGATCCTGATCCGGGACAACAGCTTCGCGCTGGACGACTACGCCACCGGCAAGCTGGTGACCTCGAGCTATCCGGTCACGGTCGACGCTGCCCTCAACTGGTGGGGCACGACCGCGGTCGCCGCGACCAGCGTCACTGGGTCCGTGGACTTCACGCCGATCCTGACGAGCGGCACCGACATCGACTCCGACGCTGCCAATGGCTTCCAGGGGTCCCTCGCCCACCTGAAGGTCCACCCCTACGGTGAGCAGCTGGGCACCGAGGGCCGCATCCAGGAGGGCATCGACACCACGACCGCCAACGGCATCGTGGACGTGGCGCCCAGTGCGACCGCCTATCTTGAGAAGGCGACCGCTCGAGGCGCGACCGCGGATACCGGTCCGTACCAGTTCGGCCTGTTCTTCCCGCCGAGCAAGAGCGGCATCACCGTTCAGGGCGTGGATGACAGCGACAACATCATCACGGACGCGAACGCCACACAGGCGCTCGTGACCACGAATGCGACCAACAGCTTCGGGTTCTCCGGGATCTTCGTGGCCGGCGCCGGCGCGACCATCCAGGGCCTGGAGGTCGGCAACAACACTCCGTCCAACAACAAGACCTTCGAGATCATCGGTGACGGCTTCACGCTGCGGGACAGCAAGGTCAGCGCCACCAATGCCTCGGTCTACTTCAACGACTGGACGTATGACGACGTCGAGGACGAGTCGTCCATCGCGACCTTCACCGTCCAGGGCAACCTGTTCACGTCGAACGGCCAGATCACCATCGCGAGCGGCACCGGCCACGGTCATGCCGACAGCGGCCGCGTGATCGACGACAACGAATTCCTCGGCGAGGTCGTCGGGCCACAGATCAGCTTCCGCGGTGCGCGGCTCAACGTCGCCGGTGTGCCGTGGTTCACGCTGCCTGTCGGCGGTGCCACCATCACGAACAACCACTTCGGCGCCGCGGACATCCACATCCGCGCGACCGATGACTACGACATCCCCGAGGGCGACTGGATCGCCTGGATGCAGCCCGCGTCCGGCAACACCTTCGACCGCCTGGTGTGGGTGGAGGCCGGCAACAGCGGTCTCCTGCGCTCCTTCGAGTACACGGCGACCCCGTACGTCTTCGAGAACGCCCGCCAGATCGGCGGCCGCATCGATGAGGCCGTGGTCGCAGCCCGGCCCGCTGGCGTCCAGATCGGCGTGAACGGCGACACCGTCCATGTCGAGCAGGGCACCTATGTCGAGAACGTCGTCGTCACCAAGAGCCTGACCATCCAGGGTGCCGGCCCGGCCAACACGGTCGTCCAGCCTGCCCTCGATGGCCCGAATCCGCCCTCGTGCGGTTCCATGTGCGCGGGTGCGAGCTACGTCTTCCTGCTCCAGGCCAACGGCATCACCATCACGGATCTGACCGTTGACGGGCAGAACCCTGATGCCACCGATGACCCGACGGACATCTGGGCGCGGAACGGCATCCTGACCGACATCAACATGAGCCTGGATGACGTCACCGTCACCGGGACCCACGTCAAGAACATCTACCTGCGTGGCATCTACGCGAGCGACGCGAACTACCCGAACAACGACGTCACGATCACGAACAACACCGTGACGAACGTCAAGGGTGATCCGAGCTCGCTCGCCATCTTCACCCGGTATCGCAAGGGTGAGATCGCCAACAACACCGTCACGGACGCCAACGACGCGATCGCGTCGAACGGCTCGTTCGGCATCAAGATCCATGGCAACCAGGTCACGAACTCGTCGTCCGGCATCCATACGGACAACAACGGCGACTCGGGCCAGGGCGTCGCGGACGAGATCTACGGGAACTCGGTCACGGCGTGCAAGGTCGACGGATACGGCATCTTCGTCTTCGTCCCCTATCTCGACGTCTCCGTCCATGACAACACCGTCACCGGGTGTGCCGTCGGCCTCGCCCAGTTCGGCGGCCACTTCGGCGCCAACCCGCCGAGTCCTGCCACCCCGGTGTTCACCAAGAACGTGGTGAGCGGCACGGGCGCCACGGTGTCCAGCGGTGACACGACCGGTGTGGTCCTCACGACCGACACCTTCGGCTATGGCGCCGTTGACACCAGCACCAAGGTCGATCGCAACTCCATCACCGGCTTCGATGTGAGCATCGATGCCGCCGAGACCGAGGGCAAGACCCTCCTCGCCGACGCCACCTGCAACTGGTGGGGTTCGACGGCAGGGCCGAACCCGGCGGTCACCGACGCCGACCCGGTCACGGTCGCCCCGTGGCTGCTGTCGAGTGATCTCGACGGCGACTGCGACGCGATCGCAGAGGTCGATGCGCCGGAGGATGTCGAGGACGTGCTCGAAGGCGTCGAGCACACCAACACGGGCTCCTTCAGCCAGGAGCCGGCGTCGATCACTGCGTCGATCGGCACCGTCGAGGCGGATGAGCTCGGTGTCTGGACCTGGACCCTCGCCGCGGACAGCCTCGACAACGACGGCCTCAACCCGGCCATCCCGGTCACCGTGACCATCATGGCCACCGGCACGGATGGCAGCGAGGCCCAGAGCACGTTCGACATCACCATCCTGAACGTCAACCCGTCTGCGACCTTCACGGTTCCGGCCGTCGTGGAGCAGGGCGCCCAGTTCACCATCAGCCTCGATGGTGCGACCGACGCATCGGCGAAGGACGCGGCAGGCGCCTTCACCTTCGAGTTCGTCTGCGATGACGTGGATCACACCGATCCATCCGAGTCGACGGCGACCTGCACCGCACCCCTGACCCCCGGCCTGATCGACGTCAGTGGGACGGTCCGGGACAAGGACTACGACCCCTTGGCCGATGAGCCCGTGGCAGGCGCCACGACCTACACCCTCCAGGTCCTCGTGGTCGAGGAGATCGGCGTGTTCATCACGCCGGCGCCCCACGACTTCGCCGATCAGGTCGTCGGCACCGTGTCGCCGACCCAGGTCTTCACGATCACCAACAACACCAACAACGAGTACACGGTCGATACGGTCGGGTTCTTCGTCACCCTGACCAACCAGTTCCAGATCGACTCCGGCACGCCGAACACCTGCGACGCTGCGACGCTCGCGCCGCTCGGCACCTGCACCTTCGGGGTGATCTTCACGCCGCTGGAGCTGGGGGCCCACACCACGACGCTCAACGCGCTGTGGCAGCTCCCGGCGCCCTGGCCGCTGCCGATGGCCGGACTCTCCGGCACCGGCATCGCCGGCGCCGCGCCTGACGGCGCGATCGATGGTGACGGCGCCTTCGGTGCGATCACCATCGGCACGACCGACACGGCCGAGTTCACCATCGGCAATGACGGCGACGCCGACCTGTCCATCAGCTCCATCGCCATCAGTGGCTCGTCGCGCTTCAGCGTGACGGACGGCACCTGCACCGCTCCCGGCACCGTCGCCCCGACCGCGACCTGCACCATCGTGGTGACGTTCGCGCCGACCGCGGTCCCGGAGGTCCTCGGCCAGCTGGTCGTGGTCACCAACGACGGCACGCTCACGGCTGACCTCTCGGGTGAGGGCATCGTCGCCCCCGTCCCGGCGGTCGCCATCGACCCGAACGACGATCCGGCCGTCTTCGGTCCGGTCCTCGTCGGCCTGGATGACACGATCACGTTCACGGTCACGAACGAGGGCGACGCGGGCTCCGTGCTCCACGTCAACTCCGTGACCATCGTCGGGTCCGACACGTTCGAGCTGGACCCGGCTTCCATCACCGGTATCGACCTTGACGATGACGACGAGCTCACGTTCGACGTCACGTTCACCCCGATCGCGGGTGGCGTGCGCCAGGCGACCCTCATCGTCGACACCAACGTCGGCAACCTGATCCTGACCCTCCGCGGGACGGGCACGGTCCCCGCGGCCGAGGCGACCGTCGATCCCGACGCGCTGACCTTCGGCCCGCAGGACATCGCTGCTGGTCCCACGGCAGCCCAGACCATCACCGTGACCAACACCGGTGATCCGGGCTCCACCCTCACCATCCAGAGCATCACGCAGACCGGCTCGGCCACCTTCTTGAAGTCGCACGACGGCACGCCGGTCGACCTCGCCCAGGGCGAGGATCTCGAGATCGACGTCACCTATGACCCGTCGGCCGTGGGTGAGCACAACGGGACGATCAAGATCACGACCAACGCCGGGACGTTCACGGTCGCCCTCACGGGGACCGGGACATCGACGGCGACACCGCAGCCGCAGGCATCCGTTGCTCCCGACGATCTCGACTTCGGGTCGGTGAACGTCGGCGTGACCTCGGCGACCCAGTCCATCGTGCTGTCGAACGCGAACGACAACGGTTCGACCCTGACGGTCACGAGCATCACCAGGACCGGTACGAGCAACTTCGCCGTGGACTCGACCGACTGCGACAGCGCGTCGCTGACGGGGTCCCAGACCTGCACCATCGACGTGACCCTCACGCCGTCGGTCGCGGGTGAGCGCAACGGCACCGTGGTCATCCAGACCAACGGTGGCACCCTGCTCGTCCCGCTCACCGGCATCGGTGTGGCCGTGGTCGTCCCGCAGCCGGCGGTGGCGGTCGACCCGACCAGCCTCGACTTCGGACCCGTCGACGTGGGCGACACCTCGTCGGTCCTCCAGATCGAGGTCTCGAACGGGAACGCCAACGGCTCGACCCTGACGGTCACGGGCATCACCAGGACCGGTACGAGCAACTTCGCCATGGACTCGACCGACTGCGACAGCGCGTCGCTGACGGGATCCCAGACCTGCACCATGGACGTGACCCTCACGCCGTCGGTCGCGGGTGAGCGCAACGGCACCGTGGTCATCCAGACCAACGGTGGCACCGCGATCGTCCCGCTCACCGGCATCGGTGTGCCTGTGCCTGTGCCCGCGCCGGTCGCGGAGCTCACGCCGGAGATCGAGGACACCTTCCTGGTGGATCCGGTCCCCGGTGACGACACCAAGACCTTCACCGTGACCAACACGGGTACCGG
>JAHBUZ010000024.1 GCA_019637815.1 Chloroflexota bacterium | reverse complement strand
ATCGCTCGTGATCGGCACGCCGACCACGACGGGCTCCAGCTGGTTCTCGGTCTCGGACGCGTCGGATTGCTCGACGCCGCTGACCAACGGCCAGTCCTGCGAGATCGAGGTCACGTTCACGGCCAACTCGGCCGCGGATGAGAAGAACGGCACGCTCCGTGTGCCGTCCAACGCGACCAACGGGACGGTCACGGCGACCCTCAAGGGCGAGGCCGTGGCCGCACCACCGGCACCGCAGGCGATCATCAAGCTGACGCCTGGCGGCTACAACTTCGGTGACGTCGTCGCCGGCTCGGGCTCCAAGGACAAGGCGTTCACGATCGCCAACACGGGTGACGCGGACCTCGAGGACCTGGACTTCGGGCTCACTGGCCCGGCTGCCTTCAGCATCCTCAGCGACACCTGCGACGCCACCCTGGGCGACGGCGAGACCTGTCAGGTCACGGTGCGGTTCGCACCCGGCACGACCGGTTCGAAGTCGGCGACCCTCACGGTCACCGCATCCAACGCCTCGTCCAAGTCGTCCAACCTGACCGGCGTCGGCATCACCGGCGGCGGTGGTCCCAACGAGCCGATCGCCAAGGTCACGCCGGACGAGTGGGACTTCGGCAACGAGGTCGTCGATGGCAACCACGGCAAGGAGTTCACGCTCAAGAACGTGGGCAGCGCGCCGCTGACCGGCATCGCGATCTCCACTACTGGCAACAGCTTCTCGCTGGTGACCAGCCATCCGAGCTACACCTGCGACGACATCGTGAGCGACACCCTCGCGCCCGGTGACGAGTGCGTGATCCGTGTCCGGTTCCAGCCGCCCAGCCAGGGCGCCAAGACCGGCAAGCTCAAGGTGGCGTCCAACGCCACGAACGGCACCGTCAACGTGCCGCTCGAGGGGAATGGTGTCCCGGCGCCGTCTGACGTCGTCGTGTCGCCGAACCCCTTCGACTACGGGAGCGTCGCATTCGGGACGACCAAGAACCGGAAGTTCACGGTCACCAACAACGGTGGCTCGCCGGCCACGGTCCAGAACATCGCACCGACGTCCGGGAACACGGGTCGGTTCACGGTCCTGGCCGCGGACGACGATTGCACCGGCGTGAACCTTGCTGCTGGCGGTGGCTCGTGCGAGTTCATCATCCAGTACAAGGCGACCGCCAACGCGAACAGCCACAACGCGGTGTTCACGCTCTCCGGTACGGGCTTCCCGAACACGCCGCTGCAGCTGGCGGCCCAGTCGAGCCCGCGCATCGACAAGATCGACGGTCGCATCTCCAGCAACGGCGATGTGTCGGCGAACTACGTGGGCGCTGGCGTCTTCTGCGCGACCCCCTGCGACGCGCAGACCGTGTCGAAGGATGTCCAGAAGGGCAAGACCTTCAACTACCGAGTCCGTATCCAGAACGCCGGCAACGGCAAGGACGGGATCCGGGTCCAGCTCACCCAGAGCGGGTCCAAGGCCATCGTCCAGAGCATCAAGGTGCTCCGGAACGGCAACCAGGACGTGACGACGCAGGTCACCAACGGGACCTATGTCGTGAACAACGTCAACCCCGGCAGCAACATCTACTTCTGGGTCCAGATCAAGCTCAAGGCGAATGCGCCCGTGGGCAAGGTCAACCAGATCATCGTGACGGGCACGTCGACGAGCACGACGTCCATCAAGGACGTGCTGCGCGCCAAGACGAAGGCCATCAACTAGCCCATCGGGCCCCGCGTGCGGGGCCACCACATCGGGTGACGCCAGGACCGGCGGGGAGCGATCCCCGCCGGTCTCCTGTCGTGGGGTGGTGCACAGGGCGTGGAGACGTGGCCACGCGGCGTCGAGCGGCCACCCGGCGGGAACGCGCCACTGGGCGTCGAGCGCTACCCGCCGTCGAGCGGCCACCCGGCGGCGACTGGCGCCATCAGGGCGCTGCCAAGGCTCTCGGTCCGGGCGACGCCCACTGGCGAGCCCCGTCCCTCGGCTCGGAAGCGGGTCCGAGCGTGGATGGGGCTGCGCTCGGCAGCCCCATCGATCAGCCTGCGGCGATCAGCCGCCCCCGGTCACTCCGCGAGCACCGGCGTGACGGGGCGCTCGTCGCCGCCCTCGCCGGATGACCCCGTGCCCTTGGCCGAGGCACGCTCCATGCCGCGCAATGGCACCTCGGGGAGTGCCACGACGACGGCCACGAGCGCGATCCCGCTCATGATCACGCCCAGCCAGAAGCTGCTGCCGATCGCGAGCGAGAACGCCTGGTAGATACCCTCGACGACGTTCGGGATGAGCGCCCGGAACGCCTCGACGGTGATGCCCAGGCCCTGGGCGATGAACGTCGCCGACTGCGACAGCGTGTCGGCGAGGCTGCTGCCCACCTGGCTCAGCTGGTCGCTGCTGCCGGCGGTCCCGGCGATGGCGGTCGCGACATCGTCCGGCACGCCCGCCTTGACCATCTCGGGCTGCATCCGCGCCGCGAAGTCGGACGCGAACATGGTGCTCACGAGCGCGAGGCCCACCGATCCGCCCACCTGTCGGAAGAAGGTGAGGTTGGAGGTCGCGACGCCGAGTCGCTCGAAGGGCACCACGCTCTGGATGACGATGGTCAGGACCGAGAACGCGGGTCCGATGCCCAGGCCGGTGATGAACATCCACACCCACAGGACCGGCAGGTCCGTGGTGGCCGTGAGGTTGGTCATGAGCCACAGGCCCGTGACCATGAGCACCAGCGAGGCGATGACGATCGTCTTGTAGCGCCCGGTGCGACTCACCAGCGCCCCCGACACGATGGAGCTGAGGATGAGGCCGGCCAGCAGGGCGAGCGTCTGGAGCCCGGAATCGGTGGGGCTCACCTGTTGCACGAACTGGAACCAGCGAGGCAGGAAGATGATCGCCCCGAAGAAGCCCATCGCGGTCAGGAACGTGACCAGGATGGTGACGGCGTAGCCCCGGTTCCGGAACAGCTCCAGGGGCACGATCGGCTCCGCGGCCCTCGATTCCACGAACAGGAACAGGATGCCGGTCACGAGCGCGACCAGCAGGTAGCCACCGACCTCCATGGTCGTCCAGTCCATGCTCGCCTTGTTGGTGAGGCCGATGAGCAGCGCCGACACGGCGACGGTGAACACCACCGCGCCCAGGTAGTCGAGGTTGCGCGTGGGTCGCTCGCCGTGGACCGTGGGCAGGAACCGATAGATGATGGCCAGCGCCACCAGGCCGATGGGCAGGTTGACGTAGAAGATCCAGTGCCAGCTCACGTGGTCCGTAAGCCAGCCGCCCAGGAGCGGGCCGAGGATGGACGAGACGCCGAACACGGCGCCGAACAGGCCCTGGTACTTGCCGCGCTCGCGGGGCGTGAACAGGTCACCGATGACCGCGAGCGAGATGGGGAAGATCGCCCCGGCGCCGATGCCCTGGATGCCTCGGAACAGGATGAGCGACTCCATGTTCCAGCTGATGCCGCACAGGGCGGAGCCGAGCAGGAAGATCACGATGCCGATGAGCAGCATCGGTCGACGTCCGAAGATGTCCGAGAGCTTGCCGTAGAAGACACCCGTGATGGTGGCCGTCAGCAGGTAGATCGTGACGACCCACGTGTACAGCTCGTTGCTGCCGTGCAGGTCGCCCACGATGGTGGGGAGTGCCGTGCCGACGATCGTCTGGTCGAGCGCCGACAGGAACATGCCCAGCATGATCGCGAACAGGATCTGCATCTTCCGCTTGTGCGGCAGCTGCAACGCTGGGTCCTTCGCCTCCCACTCCGCAGCGGAGGGCATGGCTTCCATGGAGTGTTGGTGCTCCTTTCGGATATGACGGGCCACGGCGACCCGTATCGGGTGGACCTAGCGGTCCGGGGATCCCTCCGCGTCCAGGCGCTCCACCCCTCGTGCGAGCGCCTGTGCCGCTGACAGGAGGACCTGTCGCTCGGTGGCCGAGAGCGCGCCGACGAGGCGCAGCAGGTGCTCCCGACGCAGGCCCTCCATCTCCGCGCAGCGCTCCCGTCCCTGGTGCGTGGCGCGGACGAGGACGACCCGGCGGTCACGCTCGTCGCGGACCCGGTCGACCAGCCCATGTTGCTCCATGCGATCGACGATCCCGGTCATGTTCGAGAGGGCGACGTCGGCCATGCCGGCGAGCCGGCTCATGGACATGGGACCATGCTGTTCGAGCAGCATGAGCACGTGGAGGTTCATCTTGCTCAGCGAGCGGTCCTGCCAGAACTGCATCATCGCCCGTCGCTGGTAGGCCATCATGGGCTCCAGCGCCGCGACGATGCGCTCCGGCGAGGGCGCGTCGACATCCGGGGGAGATCCTCCCGGCGGCGTGTCGCCCGCGGCTCGCGATGGGATGGTCGTACTCACACGAACCATTCTGCATGTCAGGATGGTCGTGTCAAGCATGATGATTCAGATGATGTGAACTATCGAGGAGGGAACCGATGCGCGTCGCGCTCATGACGGAGCCGCAGCAGGGCCTCACGTACCTGGAGATCCTGGCCGTCGCCCGGGCTGCCGAGGATGCCGGCTTCGAGGCGTACTTCCGCTCCGACCACTACACGAGCTTCCCCGGCCCGGCCGGGCGCCACACCACCGATGCCTGGGCGACGCTGGCCGGGCTCGCGCGCGAGACCACGCGCATCAACCTCGGCACGCTCGTGTCCCCGGTCACGTTCCGCATCCCGGGCGAGTACGCCAAGATCGTGGCGACCGTCGACGAGATGAGCGGGGGCCGCGTGGAGTGCGGCGTGGGCGCGGGCTGGAACGAGACGGAGCACGCGGAGCTGGGCATCCCGTATCCCACCGAGGTGAAGGTCCGCATCGACATGATGGAGGAGGAGCTGGCCATCCTCCGCGGGCTCTGGGACGAGCCCGATGGCTGGTCGTTCGAGGGCGAGCACTGGCAGGTGCGCGACTCGCTCTTCCGGCCACGCTACGACGGCTCGACACCTCGCGCGGACGGGCGCCGGCGCCCGAACCTCATCGTGGGTGGCGTGGGCAAGCCCCGCTCGATCCGCATCGCGGTGCGCTACGCGGACGAGTACAACATCAGCTCCTCGTCACCGGATGAGGTGGCCCAGATCGGTGCCCGTCTCGACGCCGCGTGCCGGGATGCCGGGCGCGATCCCCGATCCCTGGTGCACTCCGTGATGGCGGGGGTGCTCATCGGGCGTGACCGGGCCGAGCTGGATGCGCGGGTGCGTGACCAGGTCGCCATGTTCGGCGAGGCGTCGGCGGAGGCGGAGGCATGGCTCGCCGCGCGTCAGGATCGCTGGGTGACCGGCACCCTCGACCAGGCACGGGCGCGCATGGCGGCGTTCAAGGCCGCGGGTGCGGACCGGATCATGCTCCAGGACTTCCTGCCCCGGGACCTGGAGCAGGTGGCCCTGGCGGGTCAGCTCATCGAGGGGTGAGGCGCCGAGCGCTGGGCCGTTCCGGTGCGTGCTGGCACCGCCCGGCCGCGCGATCCCCGCGCACCCGTTGACGCGAGGCCCCTGATCGGCGGATGCTCCGTGTGCGCTGCGGGACCCAGACCCGCGGTGGTTCGGGCCGTCCTGCCCAGAGGGTCGGTCCTCGAGAGGTCGCATGCACCCGTCGCTTCGACGTGTCCTTGCGGTGGTGGTGTGCCTGGTCGCGGCGTGGCCCGCAGCGGTCGCTGGCGCACCGCTCGCCGCTGCCCAGCCCGGCACCGCTCAGCTTGGCACTGCCCAGGCCACCGCGCGTGTCCGCGTCACGCTGCCCACCCGCGTCACCCCCGGCGATGCCTCGGCCATCCGGCTCACCCTGCCAGCCTCGGCATCCGCGGTGGAGGGCACGGTCCGCTTCGCTGATGCCGGGAGCGAGCTCATCGGCATCGCGCCCGCAGGATCTGGCCATGGCCTGCCGCCGGTGCGGTCGGGTCGGACGTGGTCGTTCGGTGCCTACGGTCTCGCCGCCGTCGATGGCGCGGTGCGTCTCGACCTGGTCGTGGCGTGGGCCGGTCGCACCCCCCGCGCGACGGTGCGGGTCACGGCGGTCGCCAACAGGACGGGTCGCCGGCTGGACGTCGCGGGCGTGCCACGCCGTCCCGCCGCGACGACCGACCAGGTGGTCGCACTCGCCGCGGGACGCGTCATCAGCACTCGGGATGTCGCGGTGGCCAGGGCGACCTGGGAGCAGGCACGGCTCGATGGGGTCGACTGCGAGGGCGGCGGTCGGGCCGCTGCTCGTCGCGCAGCGGCGCTCCTGGACGTGGATGGCAACGGCTGTGGGGACATCGTCGACATCGCGCGCGTGGCCGCGAGCCAGGGCCGTCGGGTCGATCTCCGACGACGCTCGGACACGGGTCGCATCCGGGACATCCGACCGGGCGGCGGCGTCCGACTCCGGGTCGCGTCCGGTGGACCCGGCGTGCTCACGGTGGACAGCAACGCGGACACTCCCGACGCCCATCCCGGCGACGGCCAGTGTGCCGACAGCCAGGGTCGCTGCACGCTCCGGGCTGCCATCACCGAGTCCGAGATGTGGACCGACGACATGCGCATCGAGTTCGCCATCGACGGCCAGGCGCCGCGCACCATCCGGCTCGGCGGGCGACTGCCGCTCATCACCCGGACCCAGGGCAGCCTGGTCATCGACGGCTACAGCCAGCGGGGGGCGAAGCGCAACACGGCGCAGCACGGCTCGAACGCGGTGCCCGGCGTGCGCATCCGGGGCAACGGGCCGGACGCCAAGGAGACGGGGTTCTACGTGACGGGCGCCCGCGTCACCATCCGGGGCTTCGTGCTCTCGGACCTGTATCGAGGGGTCGTGATCGATGGGTCGACCGCGGTCGGTGTCCGGGTCATGGGCAACTGGATCGGCTTCGACGGGAACGGCAAGGATGCGGCCGTGGGGGACATGGGCGTGCTCGTCAACACGGGCGCCACGAACACGCGCATCGGGAGCTCGGCGCTCGAGGACCGCAACGTCATCGGCAACATGAAGAAGGGCGTCAACCTCTACGGGCCGGGGACGCATGGCACGGTGGTCCAGGGCAACCAGCTGTGCATCTCACCCAGCGGTGCCGTGGCGGAGTGCAAGGTGGGTGTGGACCACGACTTCGGGCCGCAGCACGGGCTCATCGGAGGGTCCGGGCCGGGTGAGGGGAACGTGATCGGGCGGACCTACTGGGAGGGCATCGAGCTGTCCCATGGCTGGGACCGCTCGACCGGCAAGGCGACCGCCCGCTGGCGGGTCGCGGACAACGTGATCGAGGGCAACCTGGTCGGCTTCCGCCAGGACGGTCGATACCACCAGGCCTTCCGATCGGGCTACAAGCGCGGATCATCCGACTCGTCCGGGATCCACCTCTGGGATGGCGTGTACGACAACGTGGTGCGTGGCAACCGGGTCGCCTCGGTCTACTACGGCATCCGCGTCCGGACACCCAAGGCGAGCGGCAACCGGATCGAGGGGAACATCGTGGGGGTCGCCGCCACGGGCGCGGCCGCTCCCCTCGAGTGGTGGGGCATCAGCCTCGAGGGGACGCTGCCCAACGGCCTGGTCACGGGCAACGTGGTGCGCAACGCGGGTCGAGGCGGTATCGGTCTCCTGGGCATCAAGGTCAGGAGCGTGCGGGTCAGCCGGAACATCGTGTCCGCCACGAAGGGTCCCGCGATCCACCTCCTGCGCTCCGGCAAGCAGGGCGCGAACCGGCTCCAGGCGGCTCCCACCATCACCGGCGCACGCGTCGCGAGCGGCGGCGTGAAGGTGACCGGTCGTGGTCGGGCGGGTGCCCGCGTCGAGGTGTATCGATCGTCACGCGGCGCGGGCAAGCCCGGCATGCCGGTCGCCTTCCTGGGCGCCGTCAAGGTCACGTCGAAGGGGACCTGGTCGGTGGTGGTCCCCGGGGTCGCCGTGGGCCAGCGGGTGGCCGCGCTCCAGATCCGGAGCAACGACGACACGTCGGAGATGTCCAAGGGCGTCGCCGTCAAGCGCTGAGGTCGATCGACACGGGCCGCGCCGGCGGCGGCAGCGGGCCGGGCCAGCGACGGCAGTCGCGCCGCAGGCACACGACGGCTGGCCGGCGGTGGCAGGGCGCCGGCACACGCCGCACGCCCCGACGACTCAGCGCAGACGGCCGATGCGCCCCGGCGGCCAGTACCGGAACCAGGGTGCGCCGCTGACGGTCGCGGGATCGACCGCGCCGAACGCGCGTGAATCGGTCGAGTGGTCCGGGTCGTCACCCTCCAGGCGCAGCCAGCCATCGGGGTCGATGGTGACGACCCGCTTGATGAGCACCCGCTCGGGCTCGCGGGGGTCCGCGGCCAGGACCAGCCCACCGACCACGGGCGACCGGGTCGCATAGGCGAGGGGGTCGACGAGCAGCCAGTCACCGTCCATCACGGTGGGCTCCATGCTCGGTCCCTCGATGGCCACACGTGCCTGCCACGAGCGGGCGAGGCGCAGCGCCATCGCGCGCACCCGTCCCCGGGGCGTGGCGAGGTCCGCGACGAGCGCCACCACGCCCAGCAGCACGAGCCACCGGAGCCTCATGCGAGACCCCGGCGGTCGAGCGGCGTGTCCGGGATGCCGGACAGGATGGTCAGGCCGTGGACGGCGGGTGGGTCGTCAGGAGGCGAGCCGCGTGTTCTGCGCGCCACCGGTGCCTCGCCATGCCTCGTCGATCTTGTCGATGAGCGCCAGCAGCTCCTTGGCGGCGTCCAGGTCCACGCCCTGCTTCACCTTCGATGCCTGCTTGGCGGCCTTCCAGCAGGTGTCCTTGATGTCCGGGAACTTCTCGAGGTGCTCGGGCTTGAAGTAGTCGCTCCAGAGCACGTCGATGTGGTGCTTGGCGAGCTCCGCACGCTCCTCCTTGACGATGAGGCAGCGGGCGCGGAACACGTCATCGGTGGACGCGTGGTACTTCTCGATGATGCGGTAGCACGACTCCGCCTCGATGCGGGCCTGCACCGGGTCGTAGATGCCGCACGGGACATCGCAGTGGGCATGGGCGGTGCGGGTGGGCGCGAATGCGCGACGCAGATCCATCGATGCTCCTTCCTGGACTCGGATGAGAGCGTGATTCTCGCACTCGTGCGATGCGCGCGCTGGTGCCGAATGGCGGGCCGCACATGACGGACGCATCACGATCGCGGCGGCCGCCCGACCTCGGTGCCGATGTGCCCTCAGCCCCAGATGAGGGTCGGCACCGCGAGCACGATGGACAGGAGCGTGATGACCACGGTCGCGCGCTCGCGACCGAGCCTCGACAGCAGCGCCGCGCCCGGCACCATCGCGGCCACCGAGCCCACGAACAGGGGGATGAGGAGCCAGTAGTCCGGCCGCACGTTCTCGAACGCGCTGGCGCTCAGGAGATAGCCGACCACGGCGGCCGCGGCCATGAACACCCGCCCGAACAGGGATGACCCGATGGCCAGCCGAGGCTCGAGCCGGGACAGGATGAGCAGCTTGACGCCGATGGGCCCCCAGCCCGCTCCCGAGACACCGGACGAGAACCCGGCCACGAGCCCGATGCCCCCGATCTGGCGCGTCGGCACATCGTCAGGTCGCCGGACCACGCCGAGGCCGCTCCAGCGGAGCGTCACCAGGACCACGATGCCGACGCCCACGATGACCCCGGCGACGAGACGCGCGATGAGATCCTTGGGCAGCGCGGAGGCGAAGAACGGTCCCACGAACGCACCGACCATGCCACCCACGATGAGCGGCATCGCGATGGTCCGGTCGATGTTGCCGAGCCGGTAGTGGGCACCTGCCCCGAGCGGGATGACCAGCACCTGGAGGAACAGGGACGCGGCGGCCGCGAACCGGGCATCCACGCCGAGCAGCAACAGCCCCGGCACCAGCACGCCGCCATACACCCCGATGGAGGTGGAGGCGAGCCCGGCCAGGAGCGCCACGCCGGTGGCGAGGATGATGGTGAGGCGCTCGTCCGCAGGTGCGACCAGGATCGTGGACACGATCACGATGGTCGCCACCACCGGCAGCACGCGGTGGAGGAGCGTGGTCATGGAGAGGCCGAGGACGGTCGTCCCGGTCTCCGGGACCGGCCCCGTGGGGGTCGTCATGACGGGTGGTCGATCCATCGAGGCACGCGACGACGCGGGGGCGGGTCGTCCATGCCTCCCCATCATCCCTATCGGTGCGACCGGTATACTACCGGCCAGTCCACCGATCGCCCGGGGACCTCGGCAGCGGGGCCGCGCGGGCCATCGCCGTACCCTGCACCCCCAGGTGACATGACCATCGCGCTGACCAATGCCCGGGACATCCAGTCCCGGATGTCGCACCTCGACGCCCTGGAGGCGGAGTCGGTGTTCATCATGCGGGAGGTGGCGGCGGAGTTCCAGTCGCCTGTCCTGCTGTTCTCCGGTGGCAAGGACTCCATCGTGATGCTCCGGATCGCGGAGAAGGCGTTCCGGCCCGCGCGCTTCCCGTTCCCGCTGATGCACGTGGACACGGGCCACAACTTCCCGGAGGTCATCGACTTCCGCGATCGGCGGGTGGCGGAGCTGGGTGAGCGGCTGGTGGTCGCCAGCGTCCAGGAGTCGATCGACAAGGGCCGCGTCCGCGAGGAGCCGGGCAACCCGTCCCGCAACCGGCTCCAGACCACGACCCTGCTGGACGCCATCCAGGAGCACGGCTTCGATGCCGTGTTCGGGGGTGCCCGCCGGGACGAGGAGAAGGCCCGCGCCAAGGAGCGCGTGTTCAGCCTCCGCGACGAGTTCGGCCAGTGGGACCCCAAGTCCCAGCGGCCGGAGCTGTGGAGCCTCTACAACGGACGCATCCGGCGCGGTCAGCACATGCGCGTGTTCCCCATCTCCAACTGGACCGAGATGGATGTCTGGCAGTACATCGAGCGCGAGGCGCTGGAGGTGCCGTCCATCTACTACGCCCATGAGCGCGAGGTGTTCCGTCGCGACAGCATGTGGCTGGCACCCAGCGACTTCCTGCCGCGCGGCGAGGAGGAGCGGCTGGAGCGGATGGTCGTGCGCTACCGGACCGTGGGTGACATGACCTGCACCGGTGCGGTCTCGTCCACCGCCGCGAACGTGGTGGAGATCATCGCGGAGGTGGCCGCAGCACGCATCACGGAGCGTGGCGCGACCCGCGCGGATGACGCGTTCTCCGAGACGTCCATGGAAGACCGCAAGCGCGAGGGCTACTTCTAGTGGACCTGCTGCGCTTCTCCACGGCCGGCTCGGTCGATGATGGCAAGAGCACGCTCATCGGGCGGCTGCTGTTCGATTCGAAGGGCATCTTCGAGGACCAGCTGGCGGCCATCGAGCGGACGAGTCGTCGTCGTGGCTACAACCAGGTGGACCTGGCGCTCCTGACCGACGGCCTGCGGGCCGAGCGGGAGCAGGGCATCACCATCGATGTCGCGTATCGCTACTTCGCGACGCCGCGTCGGAAGTTCATCATCGCGGACACGCCTGGGCACATCCAGTACACCCGCAACATGGTCACCGGTGCGTCGACCGCGGACCTCGCCATCGTGCTCGTCGACGCCCGCAACGGGGTGCTCGAGCAGTCGCGTCGCCACGCCTTCATCGCGGCGCTCCTGGGCATCCCCCACATCGTGGTCGCGGTCAACAAGATGGACCTGGTCGGCTATGACGAGGCGGTCTTCGAGCGCATCCGGGGGGAGTTCAGCGACTGGGCGACCAAGCTGCCCATCAAGGACCTGCGCTTCATCCCCATCTCGGCGCTCCACGGTGACAACGTGGTGACCCGGTCGCTCTCCATGCCCTGGTACCAGGGGCCATCGCTGCTGTACGACCTGGAGAACGTGTACATCGGCTCGGACCGCAACCTCATCGATGCGCGGTTCCCGGTCCAGTGGGTCATCCGGCCCCAGTCGGACGAGCACCACGACTTCCGGGGCTATGCCGGCCAGGTGGCGGGTGGGGTCTTCCGCACGGGCGATGACGTCGTCGTGCTGCCATCCGGGCACCGGTCGCGGATCACGCGCATCAGCACCCTCGATGGCGAGCTGGAGGCGGCCGCGCCGCCGATGTCCGTGATCATCGAGCTCGCGGATGACATCGACATCTCGCGCGGCTCCATGCTCTCGCGGCCGCACAACCAGCCCATGGTCACCCAGGAGCTGGAGGCGACCGTCTGCTGGATGGCGGACGCGCCGTTGCGGCCTGGCGGTCGCTATCTGCTCAAGCACACGACGCGGACCGTCAAGGCGATCGTCGATGAGCTGCGCTACGCCATCGACGTGAACACGCTCCACCGCGAGGCCGCGCCCGAGCTGGACCTCAACGCCATCGGCCGCGTGCGGCTGCGGACATCGGACAAGCTGATGCTCGACGAGTATCGCGACAGCCGGACGACAGGCGGGTTCGTGCTCATCGATGAGGCCACCTCCGATACGGTCGGCGCGGGCATGATCGTGCGGTCGGGGCCAGAGCAGCACATCGAGGTCGCCTGACACCCTCCGCGGACGGGGCGGGGACGCGGGGACGCGGTCTGTCCGGTCGTGTCGCACGCCCACCGGGCCATCGGGTGCCGGTTCCTGGCCAGATGCCCGACCGGTGGCGCATGTGTCGGCCCGCCGGCCCATCGACGGGCCGGTTCCTGGCCAGATGCCCGACCGGTCGCGCATGTGTCGGCCCGCCGGCCCATCGAGGGGCCGTTTCCTGGCCAGATGCCCGACCGGTTGCCCATGTGTCGGCCCATCGGGCCCCCTTCCTGGTCACGTGCCCGACTGGTGGAGCGATCGGCGACTGGGCTGAGCGTGGACTCGACCGGCAGGCTCGGCGCCGATCGGCACGTGGTTGGCCAGTCGGACCATCTGGCAGGGAACCTCGCCGGTCGCCACGACCGCCCACCCTGCGGGCCTGAGCCACTGACGATCGCGACAGCGCGGCGGACGCCCGCCCCGGATGACGCGGATGCGGGCTCGGCGACCCGGGCCGGTATCATCGGTCGTCCATGGCCGAGCGTGCTGCGCCGATCGTCGTCACGCCCCACGCCTGTCCGTTCCTGGCGCTCGACGGCGACCGGGACCGGCGCCTCGACGTGCCCGATCCGCTCCACCGCTGTTTCGCGGAGCAGCTGCCACGACCCAGGTCCATCGGCCACCAGGAGCGCTACTGCCTCTCGGCCGCGTTCACGAGCTGTCCGATCTTCCTCGACTGGGCAGGACGTGTCGGCGCCGAGACGCTCCCCGTGCCGGCCCCGGCGATCGCGGACGGAACCGGGTCGTCGGGGGGATCGGTCGCGCCAGGGACCGGCACACAGCCGTTCACGCCCGGATGGGCCGCGCCTCCGCCCTGGGTCGGGGAGGGGGCCGCGTCACCAGCGGACCGACCCGCGGACGAGATGGCGACCCGGGACTGGGTCGCCGAAGCGGGACCACCACCGGACCCGCTCGCCGGACTGGGAGCCGCGAGCGTGTCGACGCACGCCGTGGCAGTGCCGGTCGTGCCCGACGACGCCATCGACGAGCTCGGACCTGCCCATGGCGATCGGGCATGGATCCAGCCCGACGTGTCCGCGTCCCTCGACCCGTCGACGGCACCGGACCCAACGGCTGCGTCACCCGTAGGGGGCACAGGACGCCCGCCTGGTCCGGCCGCCGCTCCGGCGCCATCGGACGTGCCGGGCCCGTCGGCCGTGCCAGGGCCATGGGGACTGCCGCCGGCAGCGGCCGGGCATGACGCGCCATCGGTCTCCGCAGCATCCCCATCCGCGGTGGCACCACCGTCGGTGATCGCGTCTCGATCGATATCCGAGGAGACCGCGGCCGAGCGTTCCGCCGAACTCGCCGCCGCGCGTGTCCGGACGGACCTGCTGGGTGGCGTCGTGGACCCGGACATGGACCCGCACGCGGCAGGGGACGATGCGACGGACGGCGAGCCATCAGCGGACGACGGGTCGGCGCCGACCCCGCCGTGGTCACGCGGTCGACCTGGCGTGCCCATCGACGCGATGGCCGATCCCTCGGTGCGCTCGCAGGCACGTCCTGCGGCCCGCACCACGGGTTCCCGGGAATGGGAGGGCGCGCGCCGCTTCGAGGCGTATGCAGCGACCAGCCAGGGGCTGCCACGTCCGCTGGTCATCGGTGGCGGCATCGGCATCCTGGCGCTCGTGCTGCTGCTCGTGTTCCTGCTGCCGAGCGCGTTCATGGGCGGCGGTGCCGACGAGAGCCAGGCGCCCGACCCGAGCGCGTCGGTGCTGGAGGGGACGAGCGCGCCGCGCGTGACCGCCCGACCCACCGCGACCCCCGACCGGCCGGAGGCGACGCCACGCGGCTACCGGGTGCGCAGTGGCGACACGCTCACCCGGATCGCACGACGCTTCGGCGTGAGCGTCGAGGTCATCCAGTGCGCGAACCGCATCCGGAACCCGGACTCGCTGAGCGTGGGTCAACGACTGGTGATCCCGCCACGCTCCTATCGCTGCACGGACCCGACCGAGGAGCCCTGAGGGCCTGGCGGTCAGACGCCCGGCGCGGCCAGCGGTTCGACGTGGCCGTGACCGACCTCAGGCGTGCCCTGCCCGCCGGGTCGTCAGGTACCCGGCGCGACCTCCACCAGGTGGCGTGTCGCCTCGCGGACCGCGGCCCATAGCCGGTCGGGGCCGAACCGGACCACGTCATCGGCCGGCAGCCCGGTCTCCTGCTCGGTCGCCGCGATCAGCCGGCGCGCCGCCTCCTCATCCGCGATGCGCGAGGTGTTGAGCGCGATGGCCACGACCCGTGACGGCGCCACGAGCCCCGCGATCCGCTCGTGGAGCTCGATGAAGCCCGGCAGGGGCGCGATGGGGAAGCTGCGGCCCGGCAGATGGGCGAAGTCGTGCTCCACGAGACCGGGCTTGTGGACCATGACCATCGCGTGCGGCGTCGCGCCGTGGATGAGTCCGAGCGTGACCGAGGAGTAGGCGGGATGGTCGAGCGACCCCTGACCCTCCACGAGCACCCAGTCGGCCGCCTCCTCGCCCTGCTCCACGATGCGTTCCACGGTGCCCTGGACGAAGTCCGCCACGACCGCGTCCACGGGCGCGCCCCAGCCCTCGATCATGATGCCGGTCTGGCCGGTCGCCACGAACGCGGCACGATCGCCCGTCCGCACCGCCGCCTCCCGCAGCTCGAGCATCACGGACATCTTGCCGATGCCGCAGTCGGTGCCCACCGCGAGCACGAC
This sequence comes from Chloroflexota bacterium, assembly GCA_019637815.1. Lineage (GTDB taxonomy): Bacteria > Chloroflexota > Limnocylindria > Limnocylindrales > CSP1-4 > JAFMJV01. Next base: position 46,013 of record JAHBUZ010000024.1, on the reverse strand, counting down.
CGCGGTGCGGGGTCGATGGGCACGACCGGTGGCGGTGGCACGCGGTCCGGTCGGGCGACGTACGTCGTGGAGGGACACGCCCGCCGCCTCCGCCGCCCCCCGCAGCTCGGGGTCATCGGCGAGGAATGTGTGGAGACCCGAAACCAGGTCGAGCCCGGCCGCGATGGCCCGCAGCAGGACGGGTCGCCACGCGTCGGGGAGCCGACCGCCGGTCGGTGCGATGCCGATGAGCAGCGTGGTCGGTGGGTCGGGCAGGGCGAGCACGTCCTCGAGCGAAGCCACGATGGGCACGTCCATGCGGCCGGGGATGCGTCGGATGTCGCCGATCCGACCCGGCGCCCGCGTGGAATCGATGACCGCGACCACGGGCCGAGACCCGTAGCGCAGGACCCCGAACGCGGTCTTGCCGCCGTGGTCGTCGAGCGCGCCCTCCGCGAGGATGACCAGCCGCTCGCCGCCCATGCTGGAGCGGTCGGCGTGTGACCCGCGCGGTGGCATCCCGCGGCTAGCGGGGCGCGAGGTTGATGGCCGTGATGAGACCTGCCTCGACGCGGAACGTGGCATCCAGATGCTGGCTCGGCGCGCCCGGTCGCAGCACGACCAGGTCCGCCTCGTACGTGTTGCCCGTCTCGCGCACGTCCCCCGGGATCATGCGCAGCCCCTGGTCCGCCCGCAGGAACCAGCCGCCGACCTGATCGAGCCCACGCAGCGTGCGGGAGCTGCCCTGGACGTGGACGCGCATCTCCGCGCGCTCGTCGAACAGCTGCACCGCGCCCGCTCGGTCACCCGAGTTCAGCCGGTCGAAGAAATCCTCCATCGTCTCGACAGCACCCATGCCCGGCAGTCTAGCGCCTCAGCCGTCGTTGGCGGCCGTGGCGCGCCGGGCGGCCGCGACCGGGGGCGGCCTCGACGCGTCGGGCTGGTGGCCCGGCCGCGTTTGCGCCGACGGGTCGTGTCGCACGTGGCCGTGCCACCCGGGATCGGGTCCGTGGTGCATCTCCGCGTTCGGCAGGCACGCACGACCTAGAAGCCGCCGCCTGCGCCTCCGCCGCCACCGCCGGACGAGCCGCCGCTGAAGCCCCCGGACGAGCTGGACGAGCCCGAGTCGGACGAGCTGGACGCCTCCGAGGCGCCGATGGTCGACAGGACCGCCGTCATCGCCCCGAAGTCGGGGAGCGCCGAGCTCGAGAACAGCCCACCACCACCGCTCGACGAGCCACCACCAGGACCACTCCCCGTCCCGCTCACGGTCGCGATGTACCAGGCCGGCACCCAGGGCGCGCGTGCACCGGTCGCATCGCGCTCCTGCGCCAGCGCGATCGACCGCTCCAGCACGTCCTCCACCTCGTGATGCAGGCCGAGCGCGAAGCCCCACACGAGCGCCTGGTCGGGCGTCTCCACCCACGGCAGCGCGTGCGAGGCCACGACCTCGTCCATGGACCGCGCGCCGGCCAGGGTGCGCTCGAGGGTCCGTCGATACGCGGCGAGCCAGGCGTGGACCATGGCACCCGACATCGTGCGCTGCGGCATCGCACGTGCCAGCACGAACATGACGATCGCGGCCGCAACGAGCGCACCACCCAGCAGCAGCAGGCCGCTGCTGGGCAGGTTCCACGCGATGAACCCGGCCACCACGCCCACGACGAGCACGACACCGGCCCGGAACGACCACCGATCGGTGGAGCGCTCCGGGGTCTCGCGGAACCAGCCCGCCTCGACGACCGACTCCTCCAGCCGGTCCTCGAATCGGGACACGTCCGGCATGAGTCGTTCGAGCTGATCCGCGGTGACCGGTCCGGCCCCCCGGCGCAGCCCATGCAGCTGGCCCAGCAGGAAGCGCTCCGCGGTGCCCAGCGCCACGGCCCGGTTGCGCAGCACGCGGGGGTCCGCGGTATCGGGATCCAGGATATCGATGGTCGCGCGGGCACTCGGGTCGGGCCGACGGAACCGGAGCTCGCCACGTCCGGCGAGGTCGACGAGCGCGGTGGTGACCGCATGGCGGGTCGCCCGGCCGTCCAGGATGACCGTCGCCGCCGCGGGTGTGAGACCGGGTGGTGGGGCGGGCATGTGGATCGAGGGGTCGTCGAGGTACTGCGGGTCGCGGCCGTAGCGGAACCAGCTCGCACCCGCCCAGCCCACGAGGCCCAGCAGGAGGAGCGGCGCCAGCACGAGTCCCGTCGCTGCATCCACCTGGCGTGCCAGCTGGAGCTGACGCGCCCGGTCCGCGGTGGTCGCCGCGTCGATCCGGGTGAGCGCCACCATCAGCGCGCCATCGAGGTCACAGCGGCGCAGGTGGGGCAGCATGTCCTGCTCGAAGATCCGCTGGCGGTCCTCGTTGGTGAGGTACGAGGCGCGATAGCCCGGTGCGGCATACAGCTGCACCTGCCCGTGGCACGGGTCCGAGAGGTCGAACAGGATGGCCAGCCCATCATCGAAGCCCAGGCGCCCGACCCCGTACTGGTCGATGAGCTCGATGGCGTCGCGTTCCGCCTTCGCCGGGGTATCGCTCTCCGGCTTCATCTGGGTGTAGACCACGATCTCCGCACCGGTCCGCTCGCGGATGCCGGCGATGATGGCCGCGGCCGCCGTGCGGGTCTCCGGCCGGAAGACAGCCGCGTGGTCATACACGAACAGCCCCGGGACAGGCTCGGGATAGGGCGGACCCGGCGGTGCGGGCGGCAGCTCCGGGACGATGGGACCCGGGGTCGCCTGGGGTCCGCTCGTGGGTGTCGGGCCCGTCGTCGTGTCGGGTCGGGGTGTGGGGGTGGAGGTCGGTGTCGGCTGGGCACCCGGCAGCCCCGCGGTCAATGAGAACACGCCCCGGTTGACGGCCTGGACCCAGTCGCCGGCGGCGAGCGGGTCGGCCATCGATGCACGCACGGTCGCGGCGAGCGCTTCCGTGTCCACCTCGTCCTCGAGACCGGACGTGAAGGCGAGGCCCGTGACGGCGCGCGTGAGCCCGCGATCGAGATCCCAGACCATCGCGACACCCCGGCCACCGGACCCGCCGAGCCCCCACTCATCCCGGAGGGCGGCCGCGTCCGCATCGGCGTCCGCTTCGGTCGTCACGCGGGGCTTCACCTGGAGCACCACCGCGATGTCGATGCCCGTGCTCTCGGCGAACGCCTGGAGACCCTGCTCGATGCCCACCTCTGGCTGGCGGTTGAGCAGTCCCGCCTCATCGACGATGTGGGTCCCGGACGGCCGGCTGCCGAAGGGTGGACCGACCGCAAGCATGACGGAGCTCGCCAGCGGGACCAGCAGCAGAACCGCGAGCAGCGCGATGATCGTGCGGCGCGTCGCCGCTCGGGAGCGACCGTGCTTCACCACCTCAGGGTAGCCCACCCGGCGTGGGGCCGCGCTGGGGGTACCATCGGCGCGCCCCGGGTGGGGCTCACCAGCGGAGCGGAGGAGGCGACGACGCGTGACACGTCAGGCGGTGCTTCGGACACTGCTGTGCCTGGCGGCGTCCGTGGCCGCGCTCCTGTGGTCGGCCGCGTGGCTACCCGCAGGGATGGCCGTCGGATCGCCGCCCCGCGTCCTCGTGCAGGAGCGCTGCATCGAGGATGCCGAGCCCAACGACACGCCGGCCTGGTCCGACCCGCAGGAGGGTGCGGCGTGCATCCGCGGATCCCTGCCGCCGGGCGATCAGGACCTGGTCGCATGGGAGGTGCCACCGACGGACCCGCCGGTCCGCTGGACGTTCTCGCTGACGGGTGTCCAGGATGCCGTGACGAGCCTGGGCCTCCACCAGGTCCGCTCCGAGCCGGGCATCGAACCGCTCGAGTTGTCCGACCCGGCGCTGCTGACGCTGTCGAGCGACCAGTTCGTGCGCGAGGCACCGATGCGCCCGGACGTCCTGCTGGCACCCGGCCGCTACGTGCTCGCGGTGTATCGCAGCGAGTCGGGCGGCCTGGTGCCGGACCCCGCGCTCGACTACGAGGTGCGCGTGGTCCCGGGCGCGTCCTGGCCGACGACCGTGGCGACGGAGCCCGATGACGACCCGGACAGCGCCCTGGCGGTCACGGGCGCGTTCGAGGTGGGCGGCGATCGCGCTGACACGCCCGACGTCGTTCGATGGCAGGTGCCCGACGACGGCGCCGGGGGCCTCTGGTCCGTCACCCTCCAGGTGCCGATGGGGACCGATGCGAGCATGGTCGTCAGCACTGCCGATGGGGCACGGAGCGTGCAGCTGACGACCCTCGACGGCATGGCGGTCGTGCATGACCTGGCGCCCGACCCCGCGGGCTATCTCGTGACCATCGACCCGGCGTTCGACATGCCCGCGGCCTACGTCCTGTCCGCGGCTCCGGAGCCACCCGTGCAGGCGGCCGATCCGGAGCCGGACGACCTGCCAGAGTGGGCGCACCCGCTCGACCCGGAGCGGCGCGTGGGTATGGGTCGGCTCGCGACACGTGGTGACGTCGACGCGTGGCGCCTGACGGTGGATGACACGCTCGCGGGCCAGCTGCTGGACGTCCGACTCGTGTCCACGCCCGGTCCGACCCGGCTGCTGTGCCTGCTGGGATCGGATGGGACGCAGGTCCAGTGTCGGAGCGGGGTGGAGGGCGTCACGCTGCGTGGGTTGCGCCTCGCGGCCGGGGACCACATCCTGACGGTGGGTGGCGAGGCCGACCCCGCGGGCAGCTATCTGCTGCGGGTCGATGCGGTGGGCGAGCCGCGCGCCGACCACGAGACGGAGCCCAACGACTCCACCGACCTCGCGACGCCGTTCGATGCCGGCACCGTGATGCACGGCCGGTCGGTGGATGGCGACCGGGACGTGTTCCTGCTGCGCACCGACGGCGGGGCACAACTCTGGCGGATCGACCTGGAGGGTGCGGCCATCAGCTCCCTCGCCTGGTGGCGCGCGGACGGCGGGATCCTCGCGACCGGCGAGGTCGCGGACGACGGACGCACCGCGACCCTGTACGACCTGTACCTCGTCCCGGGCGAGCACCGGATCGTGGTGGAGGCGGGCGAGACCGACTACACCCTCCGCGCGACGCCGCTCGGGCCACCCGATCCGGACGCCGAGCGTGAGCCGAACGACGACGTGGCCCTGGCCGAGCGCGTGGCGCTGGGCAGCCGCCACATCGGCAAGCTGCGTCGGAATGACACGGATCGCTATCGCTTCTCGCTGTCCGCGCAGGAGCACCTGTCCATCGACCTCGAGGTCGCGGCGGACGCGTTGGTGGAGCTCGAGCTGAGCGCAGGCGGCGAGGCCATCCTGCTGACGCGGAGCCAGACCACGGGTGCGCCGATCCGCTACGAGGCGCTCCTGCCCGCCGGGGCGTACCAGATCCGCCTCGTGGGCATCGAACCGAGCCAGGAGCCCTACGCCCTGCGGGTCGATCGACTCGATCCGTTCGTGACGACGGGGGACCTGGAGCCCAACGACGCGCCGGGGAGCGCGCGGGCATTCCCGCCGTCGGGCATCGTGGAGGGCGACGCCACCGGCGCCGGCGACCCCGACATATACCTGCTGGACCCATGGTCCGGTGGCCCGTACGCGGTCGACGTCACGGGCGAGGTCTCGTCCGTGGAGCTGCTCCAGGGGTACGACCTCGTGTCGCTCGTCCCTGACCCCGATGGTGGGACGACGTGGCGCACCGATGATCTGCCTGCGGGTTCGTGGGTGCTGTCCGTCACGCCGAGTGGTCCGTACACGATCGAGGTGCCGGCCGCGGCGACCGTCGCCAGCCCGGATCTCTCGATGGACCTCGTCCTGGCGACCGACCAGGTCGCTGGCTGGTGGCCCGAAGGTCAGCAGGTGCAGGGGATCCTGACGCTCACCACCACCTCGACCGAGGACGTCCCGGTGGACCTCTCGACGTGGACGAGCCACGTCGCTTGGTCGGTCACTGCGCCGAGCGAGGTCCGGGTGCCGGCCGGCGGATCGATCGAGGTGCCGGTCGTGGTCACGGTGCCGGCCGAGGCCTGGGCCGACAGCATCACGGCGGTCGCGATCCATGCCGCGGCCCGGCTCGATGAAGGCCCCGCGCCGCCCGGCTCGGGGGTCAGCGCGCTCACGGAGGTCGCGGTACGTCGCGACGCGCCACCCGTCGACCCACGGCGCGCGTGGCCGCTGCCGGACGAGCTGCTGGGCGGGCTGGATGTCGCATGGACCGCGCTCGGTGGGCTCCCCGATCCATTCGTGGATCCGGTCGGAGGTGCCGCGCTCCACGATGGCGACGCGATCGCGACCGGCGGGCTGGCCATCCCGGTGACCGATCCGCCGACGCCCATCACGGTCACGCTCGCCGGCACCGACCCCGTGCCGGTCGCAGGGTTCGTGCTCAACCCCCTCTCGTCCGCGGACGTGCTGGCCCAGAAGCCGCGGAACGTGCGTCTCTCGCTGTCCACCGATGGGGTGACCTTCGAGCCCGTCCTGTCGGTGGAGCTGACCCCGCTGGGCGTCGACCAGGCGTTCGTCCTCGACACGCCCCAGCCCGCCCGATACGCGCAGCTGGAGATCCTCTCCACGTGGTCCTCGAGCCTCCTGGGTGGGGTGCCCACGGACGCGGTCCTCGCCGAGTGGAAGGTCATCGCGACCCCCGGCGCTGACCCCGCCGATGGTCCTCGGGACATCGCCGACCCGGCATCGGGCGGGCACGTGGTCTGGACGGACCCGCAGCTGGCCGAGCTGCCGGAGGTGCTCGAGAGCATGCTCACCGAGGAACGCGACCTGGCCGTGGTGATGCCCTCGTCGGGAGGCACCATCAGCTGGGTGATCGGGTTCCACCACGGCCGCGCGGCACAGGTGACCAGCATCGGTTGGTCGGATGCCGACGGCTCCGACCCATCGACCCGCACGGAGCGGGTGCAGCTGGATGTGAGCGTGGACAGCCCGCTCGGGCCGTGGGAGCCACTGGGCACCTGGGAGCTGGAGCGGGCGGACGATGGCACCATCGAGCCGTTCGTCCTCGACGAGCCCGTGTGGGCCCGGTCCATCCGTTTCCGGACCCGGGATGCCGGGCCGGACCCGGAGCCCTGGGAGCTGCCGGGGACCATCCGGGTGTTCGAGCGGTCCACGGACGACACCTATCGCTCCATCCTGGCCGAGTGGGGCGGCATGTCGCGGGACGCGATCCACGAAGTGCTCGAGCCCGCGTCACCGAGTGGTGTCGTGGACGATCCGGAAGTGGGCGAGGGCACGGGTGCGGTGCTATTGGAACCGGACACCGTCGCGCGAGGGCAGGCGACCTTCGGCACGGACGTGGACGAGTACCTGGTCCGTGTGCCGGAGGGTCATCACAGCCTCCGTGTGACCGTGGCGGGAGAGCCGTTCGTGGCGGCCCGGGTGAGCGTGCTCGACGAGGCGGGGATGCCCGTGGTCACGTCCTTCGGCCCCGCCGCAGAGAGCGGAGCCATCGAGTACCGCGCGTCGGTCACACCGGGCGCGACCTATCGGCTGCGCGTGGAACAGCCGCCCTTCTCGGTGGCGTTCCTGTATGACACGAGCCTCAGCATCGCCGAGTACTGGCCCGCCATCACGGGCGCCCTGGATACCTTCGTGGCCGGTGTGCAGCCGGGGCGTGATGACGTGCTCATCACCCCGTTCGGCTCGGAGATCTCACTGCTGCCCGACTGGAGCGATCGACCCGATGAGCTGCGGTCGGCGGTCGAGGGCGCTCTGCCGGTGGGCGACAGCTCGGCGGAGTGGTCGATCCTGCGCGCGCTCGAGCGACTCGAGGGGCGGGACGGTGCCCGCGCGATCCTGCTCATCACCGATGGCGAGACCGCATCGTTCCAGGACAGCGCCGCGATGTGGCAAGCGCTCGCGGCGGTGCGACCGCTCGTGTTCCCTGTCCAGCTGGGTGGTTCGCTCCGGTCCTCGCGCACGATGCAGGACTGGGCTGCCGCGAGCGGGGGCGCCTATCGCTATGCCCAGACCCAGCCGGATCTCGATGGGGCCTTCGACCAGCTGGCCACCTGGCTCCGGCGGCCGGCCGTCTATGCGCTGCGTTACGCCTCCTCGGAGGAGGAGCTCGCGCCACCGGAGCCGGGGACGCTGCGCGTCGTCACGCCCATGGGCGAGGACGGTCAGCCCGTGGCGGCGCCCATCGACCCGTCCGCGGCCATCGAGCTCGTGCTCGACACCTCGGGCAGCATGCTCGAGCGCATGGGTGACCAACGCCGCATCGATGTCGCCAAGGACGTCCTCACGACGCTCGTGCGCGCGGACCTGCCGGCGGGCACCCCGGTCGCGCTCCGCTGGTTCCGTCAGCGGGAGCGCTCGTGCGACACGGAGCTGGGGGTGCCGTTCGGCCCGCTCGACCCGGATGCCATGATCGAGCGGATCGCGTCGGTGAAGGTGCTCCGATCGGTGAGGACGCCCCTGGCCGCGGCCATCGCCAGCGTCGCTGACGATCTCGCGGAGGCCACCGGGCCGCGTGTCGTGGTCATCGTGAGCGATGGGCAGGAGAGCTGTGGCGGCGACCCCACCCGGGAGGTCCGACGCCTGCGGCGCCAGGGGTTCGATGTCACGGTCAACATCGTGGGCCTGGGGCTCAGCGGTGAGGACCGGCGCCGCATCCGACGTCTCGCGGAGCTCGGCGGTGGCGCCTACTTCGATGCCCGCACGGCCGCCCAGCTGCGGACCGCGCTCGGCAGTGCGGTCGGTGCCCCGTTCGATGTCCTCGATGCTGCCGACGAGGTGGTCGCGCGCGGCACCATCAACGGACCGGCCCTGGAGCTGGCACCCGGCGACTACCGCGTCGTGGTCCGGACCGACCCCCAGATGGTGCTGGAGGGACGGGTCCGGCCCGGCGAGGGATCGGAGCTGCCGCTCCCCATGGACGAGACGCCCACGCCCTGACCTGAGCGTGGCGTCAGGCGCTCACGCGGGGCACGCGAAGGCGCCGATCGGGATGTCCAGCGCGGACGCGCCGGGCGACGCGGCCATGAACCGCTGGATCGCGAAGAAGGTGGACGCGAGACAGACACCCAGGAGCGTGAAGAAGGCCATGATGTTGAAGCCCCACATCATCAGGGCCACGTTCTCGGCGAGCACCGCACCACGCCCATCATCGAGCAGGTCCACGGTCGCGCCTGTCGCAGGGTCCACCAGCCACCAGCCCAGGCGAGGGGAGTCGTCGATCGTCACCGGACGCTCCGGGCCGATGGCGACCCAGCCCGCGGCGAGCGCCTCGGTCAGCGCACCGACCGCCTCCGCCGGGACGGCGAGGTCCGTCGGCAGGGAGCCCTGGATCACCCGGAGTCCGATGCCCTCCACCGCGGCACGGTCGAGGATCGCGCCGGCGCTGATGGTGGGCGGTGCGAACGCGAGGTCCGTCGGCAGCCCCTCGCCGCCCCGCAGTCGCTCGGCGACATGGCTGGTCACGCCCGCCAGGACGCCTGCCGGGACGGCGGCGCTCGATGTGCTCGTGGGCAGCGTGCCGAAGCTCCGGTGGAGGAGATCGAGCACGGCGCTGGCACTCAGGGTGCCGTCGGGCTGGACCGCCAGCAGGTCGCTCCGGAGCACGACGTTGGGGGCGTCGAGATGGATCGCCACGCCGCGGTCCAGGCTGACCGTCGCGTTGATGCTGTCCCGCGCCAGGTGATAGCGCGGCCCCGGCAGGCCCAGCGCCGTGATGGCCCGCTCGCCGTCCGTGCGCATGCCCGCCATCGACGGCTGCGCGGTGGCACCGGTCGCGATGGTCAGGGAGTGGAGGCTCCGGAGGGGTGGGTACTCCTGGCGCTCGTCCGGGCTCAGGTCCACCAGCTCCACGGATGGGATGGTCGTGGGATCGATGGGTCCCGCGAGGCGTGCGGCCGCGCCGATCCGGTCGAGGAGGGCGCGGCGGGTCGTGGTGACGCGCCCACCAGGCGCCGCGATCGTGACGTCCAGCCACTCCGCGGTCGCCTCGCCGTCCCGGTCGCCGGGGCCGGTATCGAAGAGGCCCTCACCCGTGCCGAGCAGCAGACCGGTCTCGGCGATGATGCTCGTCTGGTCCACCTGGAGCCACGGGACGTAGCTGACGCCGCCCGTGACGAGCTGCTCGAGCGACAACCCCAGCCCCTGGAGTCCTTCCGGCTTCGCATGGCCGATGGACAGCGGGACCCCCGAGAGCTCGTCCGCGAACAGCGTGTGCTCGATGAGCGTCTCCTGCTCCAGGCCGTCCCCCGCGATGCGCTCGCCGACGATGGCGATGTCGATGCGGTGGCGCAGGTCGTCCGGCAGCGTGTCCAACGGCTCGCCGGTGGCGGTCGCGATGGTCGTGCCGGGCGTCGCGCCGACGAGGGTGGCATCGAGGTCGACCCAGTCGGCGCCGACCTCCGCCTGCACCCACACGTGGTGGGTGCGCTCCTGCTCCGGCAGCGCAGCCGCACCGGTGGGCAGCTGGATACCGGCACCCGCCAGCGCATCCACGATGGTCCGGACCGAGGCATCCGTGGTGGCGGCCGCCCAGGCCGTCACGGCCGCGTCGATCTCCGGGAGCCGGTCGATCATGGCCTGGATCTCGGGGCTCGGCTGCTCCGATGCTGCGTCCGGCACGGCCGCGGCGGCGACCGCCTGTGCCCGCGCTCGAGCCGCCTCCGGGTCGACGGTCGTGCCGGTGAGGCTGGCCGCTGCGGCGTCATCGAGCGTGCCCACCACGAAGCGTGTCCGGACGAGCGCGGCGTCCAGCAGGGCAGCCAGCAGGAGCGCCTTGTCCGCGGCATTGCCGGCACGGCCGGCCAAGGTCACCCGGGGACCGCGGAGCGCTCCCGCATACGGTTCGTAGGCCACCTCATCCGCGACGAACCGGAAGATGGCGTCCTGGTCCAGGAACAGCGCCCGGGCCTGGTCGGCGATCGGGTCGGCCGCGACCTGCGTCGGCAGCACGTCCGTCGCTGCGGGGGGACGCGTGGTCCTGCCCAGGACGCGCTGGGCGCCGGCGACCCCCGCGAGGGCGCCCGCCGTGGCGCCCAGGAACGTCCGCCGACCGATGACCGCCTGGCCCACGCCGTGCCCCTCTCCGACTCGCTCACTTCCGTCCCGGTCGGACGATAGGGCATCGGTCGTCAGTGGGCCACCCTCGACCGACCCGGGAGCGTCGGCTCCGTCGCGCGCAGTCGCCGGACGAGCTCTGCGCTCTGCTCGTAGCGCCCGAAGCTGGGCATGATGTAGGTCCCCGAGACCAGTGGTCGCATCTCCGCCAGCAGCTCCGCGGCGAGCTCCAGGCCCACCTCCGCGCCCCGGTCGCCCGCGGTGGCCATGGCGGACCGCACCCGGTCCGGGATGGTGATGCCCGGGACCTCGTGGTGGAGGAACTCGGCGTGCCGCGACGTGTGGAGCGGCAGGACGCCCAGGAGCACCGGTCGCGGCAGGCGGTCGCCCCAGCGTCGCGAGGCACGCTCCATGAACCGGTCCCACTGGTCACGGGCGTAGATGGGCTGGGTCATGATGAGGTCCGCCCCGGCGTCCAGCTTGCCCGTCAGCCGGTCGAGCTCGTGCTCCAGGTCCCCGGCGGTCGGGTCGAGCGCACACGCGACCGTGAAGCCTGCCGGCGCGCCGATGGGCTTGCCCGCCTGGTCCTCGCCCCGGTTGAGGCGCTGGATGACGCCGATGAGCCCGGTCGAGTCGATGTCCCAGATGCCCGTGCCGGTCGGGTAGTCGCCGACCCGAGGGGGGTCGCCCGTGAGCGCGAGGATGTCCCGCACCCCCAGCGCGTGCGCGCCCAGCAGCTCCGATTCGAGCGCCATCAGGTTCCGGTCCCGGGTGGTCAGGTGGACGAGGCATTCGAGGTCGAGGTCGTGCTGGATGCCGAAGGCCACCGCCATCGCCCCCATGCGCACCCGTGCCATCGCCGAGTCACTGATGTTGACGAGGTCGACACCCGCCTCCTGGAGCAGTCGGGCCGCCTCGATGGTCCGCTCGATGCGCACCGAGCGGGGCGGGTCGATCTCCACGCTGATGACGAAATGCCCCTCGGCGAGCCTGCGGGCGAGGCCCGTGGGCGGCGGTGCGTCCTGTGGTGGGCCGGCGACCGCCCGCTCGCCGAGCGCGGAGCGAGGGGAGGCACCGGGCTCCAGGAGCGAGCGCTCACCGATACCGGCCGCACTGCCCGACCGAGCCACGCGCCCTGCCGCACCCGACGCGGGATCGGCGACACCCGCCGTGCCCCGGGCGCGGGCGATCTCCTTGTCCAGCATCTGGCGCATCGCCGCGATGTGGTCCGGCGTGGTGCCGCAGCAGCCACCGATGAGCCGCGCACCCGCCGACAGGAACCCCGGCACGGCGTCCGCGAAGTACGCCGGCCCGGCGGCGTACACGAACTGGCCCTGGACCCGCGCGGGCAGGCCCGCGTTGGGCATGATGAGCGCCGCGATACCGGCCGCCTCCGCCGTCATCCGGTCGAGCGCGTCGACACACGCCACCGGTCCCACGCCGCAGTTGACGCCCAACGCGTCCACCCCCGCCGCGGCGAGGGCGTGTGCCGCGACCTCCGGCGTCGTGCCGTCCATCGCCGCGAGGTCCTCGCCGAACGTCATCGCCGCGATGACCGGCAGGTCACACAGCGCTCGTGCCTCGGCCACCGCGAGCAGCAGCCCCTCGAGGTCGGAGGCGGTCTCGATGAGCAGCAGGTCCACGCCCCCCTCGAGCAGCCCTTCCACCTGCTCCCGGATGGCCGCCCGCATGGCGCGCTCGTCCGGGTGCTCCGGGCCATGGATGGGCGCCGCGAGGGGTCCCATCGAGCCGGCCACCAGCACGTCCCGACCCGCCACGTCGCGTGCCTCTCGGGCGAGCTGGGCGGCCCGCCGATTGAGTCGACCGGCGCGGTCCGCGAGGCCATACGGCGCCAGGCGCATCCGGTTCGCGCCGAAGGTGCACGTCTCCAGGATGTCCGCACCCGCGACCGCGTACTCGCGATGGATGGCACCGACCATGTCCGGGTGCGCCTCCACCAGCTCGTCGAGCGAGGCCCGCTGGGGGATGCCACGACTGAACAGGAGCGTGCCCATGGCACCATCGACCAGCAGCGGCCGGGCAGCGAGCCGCTCGGCGAACGCACGACGCGGATGGGGGAGCGCGGCGGGCCCGGACGGACCCTCGGCGCGGGGGGCGCTCATCGGTGTCAGGGTACACGCCATCCCCTCCGCACCACGGCGCGACCCGGACCCACGACCCGGCGACCCCGCACCCGGTGCGCGGTCCCGGTCGACCGTCGGCGGATGCCGGTCCAGCCGCCCGCTGCGCCCGAGCGTCTACCATGATCACCTGCCAGGGGGATCGCGCATGCTCGAGCTCATCGACCTCGCCAAGCGCTACGGTCCGGTCGTGGCGCTCGATGGGGCCACGTTCACGGCCGCACCCGGCCGCATCCTGGGATTCCTGGGACCCAACGGGGCGGGCAAGACGACCGCGATGCGCTGCATCTTCGGCCTCGCCAGGCCCGACCGCGGCGAGGTCCGCTGGGACGGTCGGCCGGTCGATCGCGACACCCGACTGCGCTTCGGCTACATGCCCGAGCAGCGTGGCCTGTATCCCCGGATGCGGGTCGGCGAGCAGGTCAGCTACTTCGCCCAGCAGCACGGTCTGACGCGTCGCGATGCGGATGCGGCGGCGACGCGCTGGCTCGAGCGACTGGGTCTCGCGGACCGATCGCGCGCGAAGCTCGAGGAGCTGTCCCATGGCAACCAGCAGCGGGTCCAGCTGGCCGTCGCACTCGTCCACGAGCCGGAGCTGCTGGTCCTCGATGAGCCGTTCAGCGGCCTCGACCCGATCGGCACCGCGACCATGAGCGAGGTCATCCGTGAGCGGACCGCGGCCGGTGTGGGGGTCGTGTTCTCCAGCCACCAGCTCGACCTGGTGGAGGACCTGTGCGAGGACGTGGTCATCATCGCCCGCGGACGCATCGTGGCCGAGGACACCATCGATGCGCTGCGCATCGGCTCGGGACGCCGGCACCTGGAGGTGGAGGTGGTCGGCTCCGGCGCGTCGTGGCTGGATGGGTATACCTCGGTGACCGTGCTGGCGCGTGATGGTGACCGGGTGAAGCTGCTGGTCGATGCCTCGGTCGATCTGGATGGCCTCCTCGTCCGGGCGCGAGCCGCCGGCGAGGTCATCCGGTTCGCGTATCAGCCGCCGCGGCTGTCCGAGCTGTTCATGGAGGCCGTCACCACGACCACGACCGACACGCCGGGAGCCGCCGCATGAGCCGCTGGCGGAGCATCCGGCTGGTCGCGCGGCGCGAGATCATCGAGCGCGGCCGCAGTCGCGGGTTCGTGCTGAGCGTCGCGTTCACGACGCTGCTCGTCATCGCGTCCATGATCGTCCCGTCCATCCTGTTCCGCGATGACGGCGAGACGATGGTCGGCGTGGTGGAGCCGTCACCAGCGGGGCTCGTCGCGGTGCTCGAGGCGTCGGGCACGGCCATCGGGCGGACCATGGTCATCGTTCCCTATCCGGATGACACCAGCGCGGACGCGGCGCTCGCGGCAGGCGAGGTCCCCCTGGTCGTGCGGGTCCCGGCGGACCTCTCCACGAGCGGCGAGATCCGGTTCCAGGAGCGCGTGGACGACACGCTGGTGCATCTCGTCACATCGTCCGTCATCGGGCTGCGCATGAGCACCCTGCTGACCGAGTCGGGGATCCCACCGGCCGAGCTCGTGGCCGTCCAGGAGAGCCCCACGGTCGTGACGATCGTGGACGTCGCCGAGCGGGATGACTCGACCTTCCTGCTCGCCAACATCGGCGCCGTGCTCATCCTCGTGGGCGTGTTCGGCTTCGGGTTCACGGTCCTGACGGGTGTCGTGGAGGAGAAGCAGAGCCGCGTCGTGGAAGTGGTGCTCGCCACGGTCCGGGCCCGCGACCTGCTCATGGGCAAGGTGCTGGGCATCGGCATCCTGGGCCTCGTCCAGCTGCTCGTGTTCGTGCTCGCGGCGCTGGTCACCGCGTCCGTCACGGGTGAGTTCGGCCTGCCCACCATCACGCCCGGCATGGTGATCCTGCTGGTCATCTGGTTCGTGCTGGGCTACGCGCTGTATGCGACCGCGCTGGGCTTCCTCGGCGCGCTCGCCTCGCGCATGGAGGAGGCATCGAACGCGTCCACACCCGTGACCGTCATCGCGATGGTGAGCTACTTCGTGGCCATCTTCGCGGTCACCAACGACCCGGCAGGGCTGGTCGCCCAGGTGGCGACCTATCTCCCGGTGTCCGCGCCGTTCGTGGTGCCGCTGCGGGCGGCGTTCGACGCCATCGGACCCATCGAGATCGTGCTGTCCATGGCGGTCACACTCGCCGGGATCTGGGTGCTGTTCACGATCGGCGCCCGGATCTATGCCGGGGCCGTGCTCCAGTCCGCGTCCCGGATGCGCATCCGGGACGCCTGGCGCGCCGCCGGGGAGTAGACAGCCCGGCGCGTGCCATCAGCGATGGTGGCGGCGCACGCTCCGTCGGGTCACGGCAGGAGCACCAGGGACGGGACGTGCGTCGGCCGTACCGTCGCGAAATGCCGATGGTCGAGCGTCACGACCTTGGGTTCATCGAGCCGCTCAGCGAGTGCGATGACACTGGCATCGACGATCCCCAGGCGGAGATCCCGGTACCGATCCTGGAGCACATGTGCGCGGCCGAGGTCCCCGTGCGTCGGTGACTCGACCCGATAGACGCCGGCGAGGATGTCGTCCAGGAAGTCGAGCCACGCATGCGCGGGGAGTCGTTCTCCGCACCAGTAGTCGAGCTCCGCGAGGACGAGCGCCGGGACGACGAGATCCTCGTTCGCCGTCGTGATCAGGTCGGCACACTGACCGTGGTCCGGATCCGCTGCGTCCAGTGCCGCGAGCAGTGGTCCGGTATCCAGGATGAGCGCCACTCAGCGTGGCGACCGTGCCACGGGGTCGCTCGCGATGTCACGAGCTGCCAGGCCATCCGTGGACCGAGCCACCCCGACCCGTGGTCGACGACGCGTCCGGACTGACTCTGCCTTCTCCTCGACGGCCTCTCGCAGCACCATGCTGAGGGAGATCCCCCGACGCCCCGCTTCAGCCTCCAGGGTCCGCAGGCTCTCCTCGGTGGCAGTGACGGTGGTCCGCCTCGTCTGCATCATGATGCGAGATGCTAGCACGACACGGCTGCGCGATGGTGCGCCTGTCCCGGATCACGCGAGGCTCGCCTCGGTGCCCCGGCGTCGGAGGACGGTCAGTCGCCGGCCGTCCCAGCCCACCTCGGCCGGTCGTGGTCGGCCGTTGTAGGTCATCGACATCGCCGAGCCATAGGCGCCCGCCACGCCGATGGCGACCAGGTCGTCCCGCACGAGGGGCGGCAGGTCGGCCGTGCCCAGTCGGTCGGTCGATTCACAGATCGGGCCGTCGATCCGGGCGAGTGACACGGGACCGTCCGCCGGGGCCGGGCGGCCATGTGATGTCAGCGCCACGATGGGATGCTCCGCACCGTAGAGCGCCGGTCGGATGAGCTCCGTCATGCCCGTGTCCAGGACGATGAGCCGCGACAGGCCGTCCGCCCAGACCCGTTCCCGGACGTGGAGCACGCGGCCCACCAGCCAGCCGCACGCCGCCACGATGGCGCGACCCGGTTCCACGGCCAGCCGCGCCGGTCGCGCGTCGGCGGGGAGTGCCGCCACCTCGTCCGCGGCCGCCTCCGCGAACCGCCTCGGCTCCGGCACGGAGCCATCCACGCCGTACGCCACCGGGAACCCGGACCCGATATCAAGGGTGTCGAAGTCGGGCAGCGCCGCCCGCTGGAGCGACAGCAGCCGAAGGCCCACCCGGAACGCCGAGCGCCAGGCATCCACGGCACCCAGCTGGGAGCCCACGTGGAGGTGGAGGCCACGCCAGCGCAATGGTCCGTCCGGTCCACCGCCCGCCTCGATGACCGTCGGCAGCTCATCCGCGAGCACACCGAACTTGGAATCCGCGGCGCCCACCGCGAGGCCACCGAGGGTCTCCGGCTGGACACCCGGGTTGAGCCGGACCAGGACATCCACGGCCACACCCGCGAGCCGCGCGAAGGCCGCCAGCTGCGCGGCTTCGTCCGCTGACTCCAGGCTGACCCAGAGCAGCGGGTCCGGTGTCTCCGCCGCCTCGACCGCCAGCCAGAGCTCGTGGTCCGTCTTGCCGATGCCCTCGAGCGCGATCGACGCGTTCCGGAAGCCGGCCCGCCGGGCGAGGTCGAGCTCACCCGCGGAGACCGCGGTCGCGCCGAAGCCGAGACCCGGCAGCCGCCCCGTGAGCTTCGGCAGCGGGTTCGCCTTGAGTGCATAGAGCCGCAGCCACGGGGCCGGGAAGGCGCTGGTCAGCGCGGCCGCATCCGCCTCCAGACGTGGCAGGTCATACAGGTACAGGGGCGTCCCGTGCTTCCGCGCGGAACGGCGACAGGCCTCGGCGATGGCGGCATCCACGGAGGGGCATGGTACGCGCTGGCCGATGCGCCCCGGTCCGCGCTCGACACGCCCGGTACCATCGGCCGAGGATGACGGACGCACGTCGAGGGAGTGCCGCGTCCCGGCGACACTGGACGTGGCTGCTGACGCTCGCGATCGTGAGCGCGCTCGCCGCGACGCTGGCCGGTGCCAGCAGCGCACCGGTCGTGCGCGCCCAGGACGCGTGCATCGCCGACGCGGAACCCATCGCGGATGCGGAACCCAACGACGACCCACACTGGACCACTCCGACCCGTGGTCCGATCTGCATCGCCGGCACGCTCCCGCTGGGTGACCAGGACCTGTTCGCATGGGAGGTCACGTCCGCTGACGCGACGACGCGCTGGACGTTCGGCCTGACCGGTCTCGAGGACGCGGTCACGGGTCTGCGGGTCGTGGCCGTCACCTCGCCGCTCGGCATCGAGCCCTTGACCGTCGACCCACGCTCCGCGGTGGAGATCGGCAGCACCGAGCACGATCGAGAGGCGGTCCCGCGGACGAACGCGCTCCTGGCGCCGGGACGCTATCTCCTGGGCGTGTTCCGGAGCCCGTCCGGCGGCGCGATCGAGGACCCCGCGATCGACTACCGCGTCACCGTGACCGCGGGCGATCCGCTGCCACCGCCCGCGGAGCGGGATCCCACCCCCGGCGCCGAGGCCGTGGTCCGCGGCTCGTTCGAGGTGAGCGGTGCGCTGTCCGCCATCGCGGACGCCTATCGCTGGCGCGCCCCGGATGATGGTGGCCTGTGGAGCCTGTCGCTCGAGGTGCCCATGGGCGTCCAGGCGCAGCTGGGGCTGGCATCGAGCGACGGCGCGCGATCCGTCACCGAGTCCGCGGTGGACGGATGGGCCACGGTCCGGGACCTCGCACCGGACCCGGATGGCTACCGCATCACCGTCAGCGGGTTCCCGGTGGAGCCGCTGCCCTACATCCTGCGCGCGGCGCCGGAACCGCCCGGGGTCACCGGCGATCCGGAACCCAACGACCTCCCGCGGTGGGCGATCCCGCTCGACCCGGACCGTCCGATGGCCTCCGGCCGGCTGGCGCGGAGGGGCGACGTCGATGCCTGGGCACTGACCGTCGACGAGGCGATGGCGGCGCGCCTGCTCGAGGTCCGGCTCATCGCCCCGCTGGCTGGCAGGCTCGAGTTGTGTCTCCATGCGCTCGATCCGGAGACGCCGGGCGCGCACACGAGGCTCCAGTGCCAGTCCGGCACCGGTGGGGCTGCGCTGCGATACCTGTCGCTCCCGCCGGGTGACCACGTCCTGACGGTGGGCGGGGACGCCGATCCCGATGTCGGGTACGTCCTGCGGGTCGACACGACCAGCGCACCCGCCGCCGACCACGAGACGGAGCCCAACGACGGACCGGCCTTCGCCACGCCGTTCGACGCGAGCGTGACCATGCGTGGTCGGGCCGATCAGGGTGACATCGACGTGTACCGCCTGCGGGTGGATGGCGAGCCCCAGCTGTGGCAGATCGACGCGATCGGCACGGGTATCCGGCGGCTGGAGTGGCTGCGTGGCGACGGCCGGCGCATGACCCCGGGCGAGGTCGCGTCGGACGGGACACGTGCGACGCTGTATGACCTGTATCTCGTGCCCGGTGAGCATCTCATCGCGCTGGAAGGGGTCGGCGCGGACTACGCGCTGCGTGCCACGCCCCTTGGGCCGCCGGATCCGAACGCCGAGCGGGAGCCCAACGACGATCCTGCCCGGGCGAACCGTATCGCGCTGGGGGACACGCGCACGGGCAGGCTCCGAGCGACCGATCGGGACGTGTTCCGGCTCTCGCTCGCCGCGACCGAGCACGTGGCCATCGACCTGGTGCCGCCCACGGATGGGTCGATCAGCCTGCGTGTCGAGTCGGGTGGCCTGTCCCTCGTGGATGCGCCCGCGCCTACGAGGGGTGGTGAGCCGGTGCGCCTCCGGGCGCTCCTGCCGGCCGGGGATCACACCCTGTGGCTGTCACCGGTCACCGCGAGTGACCAGCCATACGAGCTGAGCGTCCGGCGACTCGACCCGTTCGAGCGGTCCGGTGACCTGGAGCCCAACGACCGCCCGGAGATCGCCCGGCCCCTGCCGCGCTCGGGGGTCGTCCACGGGACGGGGCCGGGTGTCAACGACCGGGACTACCTGCTGCTCAGCTCCTGGCCCGGCGGCCCGTTCGAGGTCCGTGCGACGGGCGAGGTGGGGTGGATCAACCTGCTCCGGGATGGTGCCACCGTGCACGAGATCGAGGTTCGCCTGACCCGGGCCGCGGACAGGGTGACCTGGCGGGCGGATGACGTGCCGCCCGGCGACTGGGTCGCGGAGGTCCAGGCGATCGGCGACTACATCCTGGAGTTCCCGACCGGCGCGCCCGAGTCTGATGCCGTCGTCTCGGCCGACATCGACCTGGGGGCGACGACGGTCGCCGCCTGGTGGCCGGAGGGCCAGCGGATCGATGGCGAGCTGCGGCTCGCGAGCACATCGGCCGATGACGTCGCCGTCCGGCTCGACGGCTGGACCAGCCACTATGACTGGTCCCTGGCGCTCGACGCGGACGAGATCGTCGTGCCGGCCGGCGGCTCGGTGGCGGTGGCCCTTGCGATCATCGTCCAGGCCAACGCGTGGGCGGACCTGCCCTTGGCCATCGCGGTCCGCGTGGTGTCGGACGAGGGTGTGGGGACGACGGCCATGGCGGAGGTCGTCGCGACGCGGGATGCCGCTCCGGTGACTCCTGGCCCGGCCTGGTCGCTCCCGGATGTGCTGCTGGGTGGCCTGGACGTCGCGGCGACCGCCATCGGCGGTGTGCCGGCGGGCACCATCGATCCGGCCGGCGAGGCCGCGCTCCACGATGGCCTCGCCATCAGTGGCCTGGGTCTCATCATCCGCCAGCTGGACCCGCCCCTGCACATCGACGTGGACCTCGCGGGGGACGATCCGGTGCTCGTCGTGGGTACGATCATCAACCCCACATCGAACCACGACCAGATGTGGGACAAGCCCCGAGGGTTCGACCTGCTGCTGTCGGAGGACGGGTCCACGTTCGAGCACGCCCTGTCGGGCGAGCTGAGCCCGCTGGGTATCGACCAGGCGTTCGTGCTCGATCGGCCGGTCCCCGCCCGTGTGGCACGTCTCGTCCTCACGTCGCGGTGGTCCGAGCACCTGCAAGGCCCCAGCCTCGCGCCGATCGCCCTCTGGCTCGCCGAGTGGAAGGTCATCGCGGCACCGGGCGTCGACCCGGCATCCGGACCACGGGACATCGCCGACCCCGCGCTGGGTGGCCACATCGTGTCCATGGACCCGGAGCTGGTGACGAGCCCGCTCGATCTCGGGCCGATGCTCGCCGACCCGACCACACGCGCGTTCGTGTCCCCACCCGCGGGGCAGCCGATCAGCTGGGTGGTGGGGTTCCGCAACGGCCGCGCCGCGCAGGTGACCTCGATCGGCTGGGTCGATCCACTGGGATCGATGCCGGACACCCGGGCGACACGCGTGGACCTCGAGGTGAGCGTCGACACGCCGCTCGGTCCGTGGGAGCCGCTCAGCTCGTGGGACCTGGAGCGGGCGCTGGACGGGTCGGTGTCCCCATTCGAGCTCGCCGAGCCGGTCTGGGCGCGATACATCCGGTTCACGACACCGGGTGTGGAGCAGGAGGGCCAGCAGTGGGAGCTGCCGGGAGCGCTCACGGTGCTCGAGCGGCCCACGGATGACACCTACCGGTCCATCGTCGCCGAGTGGGGCCAGTCCGACCCGCGCGGCATCCGCGAGGTCCTCGCGCCACCGGCGCCACCGGCTCCCATCGATGACCCGGACGTGGGTGAGGGACCGGACGCGGCCCCACTCGCACCCGGCGTGATGGCCCATGGCCAGGTCGCGTTCGAGGCGGATGCGGACGAGTATCGGATCACCATCCCGGATGGACAGCACAGCATCCGGGCGGCCGTGGGCGGTGCCCCGTTCGTGGGTGTGCGCCTGACCATGCTCGACGAGGCGGGCGTACCGGTGCCCATGACGTTCGAGCCCGGCGGGGACCACGCGGCGACGGTGTACGAGGCGAACGTCACTCCCGGGGGGACGTACCGGCTGCGGGTGGACCAGCCATCCTCCTCGGTCGCGTTGATGTATGACGGCAGCCTCAGCGTGGCGCCCTGGTGGCCGGCCATCAGCGCGGCGTTCGAGGCGTTCGCGGGTGACGTGCAGCCCGGCAGGGACTTCGTGCACATCCTGTCGATGGACCCCAACGAGGGGCCTCTCCTGCCCGACTGGAGCGACGAGCCGTACGAGCTGTGGTCGGCCATCGTGCGCATGGACATGGCGCTCGGGGACGAGGCAGAGGCGGCGATGCTCGACGTGCTCGACCTGCTCGGGTCACGCGAGGGGGCGCGCGCGATGCTCCTGGTCACGGACGGGGAGACGACCTCGTTCCGGGATGGCGTCCGTCTCTGGCCGCGGTTGGCACGGGAGCGACCGGTCATCTTCACGGTCCAGGTCGGGGCCACGGGCCGGCCGTCCGTCAGCACCAACATGCTCCAGGACTGGGCGGCGTCCTCCCGGGGTGTCTATCGATACGTCCGGACACAGGCCGAGATCGAGCGGGCGTTCGACCACCTGGCCACCTGGCTCCGGCGTCCGGCCACGTACTCGCTCGGATACGAGCTCTCGGAGGACGAGCTGCCGCCACCGGAGCCCGGGGCGCTTCGGGTGGTGACACCGACGGGCCCGGATGGGGCCCCGGCCCCGGCGCCCCTGGCGCCCGACATGGCGATCGAGCTCATCCTCGACACGTCGGGCAGCATGCGTGAGCGGATCGGCGGGGTGACCCGCATCGCTGCGGCCCGGAACGTGCTCACGCGGCTCGTGCAGGAGGACCTACCGGCGGGAACGCCCGTCGCGCTCCGCTGGTTCCGTCAGGGCGCCCGGTCGTGCGACACGGAGCTGGCGGTGCCCCTGGGTCCGCTCGATCCCCAGGGGATGGTGGAGCGCATCCGGTCGGTGCGCATCGTCTCGGGGACCCGGACCCCGCTCGCGGCCGCCATCGAACAGGTCGCCGACGACCTGGCCAGCGTGGACGGGCGACGCATCGTGGTCATCGTCAGCGACGGCCAGGAGAGCTGCGGCGGGAACCCGGAACGTGCTGTCCGTCGGCTCGTCGACCAGGGGTTCGATGTGACCGTCAATGTCGTGGGGTTGGGTCTCGATCGCGCCGATCGGCGCCGGATCCGCCGGCTCGCGGAGCTGGGTGCGGGTACCTACTTCGACGCCCGCAACGCCGACCAGCTGGCGAACGCGCTGGCCGTCGCGGTGAGCGCCCCGTACGAGGTCCACGACGCCTCGGGGGCCGTGTTCGCCCGGGGCACGGTCAACGGCCCGGCCATCGAGCTGCCGCCAGGCACCTACCGGGTCGTCGTGGGCACCGATCCGGAGCGCGTGTTCGAGGCGGTCGTGGTCGCCCCGGAGGGATCGGTGGCGCTCACGCTGCCCTGAAGCACGCGCCCGGCGGTCCTGGGTCGGGCCCTCCAGCCATGGCCAGGCCGTCGTTTCCCGGGATGCTCGCTCCTGCGGGCAGGGCGGTCCGCGAGGTGCCGCTCAGCGGCAGACCCGCGAGGGGCCCGTCAGCGGCAGCCCCGCGCGGCGTCCTCGCCGGGCTTCCGGTTCTTCGCCATCTTGTCGAGGATCTCCTCGGCGGCGTCGAGGACAGTGGCGTCGGTGCTCGGTGGCGCGCCCGCATACCCAGCGAGCCCGCCGGCCACGAACGCGATGACCGTGAGACACCGCCCCACCCGTCGATAGTGGCGCGACCACGCGCTCGCCTCGCTCGTCTGGCGGCCTTCCTCCGGGAGCGCCGTGTGGCGCCCACTCTGGTGCTCGTCGCGGATGGTCCCGGCGACCGGGTCGATGACCCACCAGGCGAGGCCGCGCCGACCGTCGCGCTCCGGGGCGGTCGCGGGGACGAGGAGCCGGTTGCCCTGGGCCAGCTGCCGGTCGATGCGCGCGAGCGCGTCCGCGGTCGCGCCGTCGATCTCGGGCCGGTCCCCGGGTGCCAGCAGCCGCCACGCGATCCCGTCTGCGGCCACTGCATCCAGCACGCCGGCCGTGTCATCGATGCCCCCGGTCGGCGAGCCGACGAGTGCCCCGAGGAACGTCTCCGCTCCCAGGATCGCCGCAGCCTCACGCGCAGCCGACCCCATCCGCGAGGGTGTCGCTTCGCTGTCGGCCGTCGTCGTGGCGTCGCCGGTGTCGGGCGCCTCACCGGCTGGCACCTCCAGCACGTCGAAGGTGAACCGGATGCGTACCTCGCCCGCTCGTTCACGCGGTGAGACGCCGAGCACCAGCACGGCCGGGGTCGTCGTCGCGCCCACACTGGTCGTCCGGCCCATGTAGCGCTGGGCGGCCGGGAACAGCCGCAGCACCGCATCCAGGCCCGGTGCGATGGCTTCGGTCTCGACCAGCTCGTCGGATGCCGGTCCGTCCGTGCGCTGCTCGCCCATCAGCAGCCCGATGCCCCACGCCGCCTCGAAGTCGGCGTACAGACCGTCAGCCTCCTCCAGCGGCCGAACGTCGGCCGCGGTCGCTGCGCCGGTGGCCCGGACCGCCGGTCCGATGCGGTCGAACAGCTCCGAGCGCAGCACCCTCGGGTCACCCTCGGGACCGCGCAGCTCCAGGCGCAGCCAGGCGGCCGTGACCGGATCGGGTTCCACGCCGCCGCTCGTGGGTGATGGCCTCGTGGACAGGACCCCTGCGGCCTCATCGAGCGTGTCCTCGATGCTCAGGTCCTCGGAGGCGGCGGGCACCACCATGGGCTGCCCGGGCATCCAGCGACCATCCACCTGGAGCACCGGCGTGAGACGGCGGACCCGGACCCCGTCACGCTTGGGGATGGGCATCGGGTCGCTGAACCCGACCGCCACCGCGGCGGTCGCGACATCGGGCAGTGCGAGATCCGCGAGGGTCTGTGTCGTGGTGGTGAGCGTCCCGTCCACGAGCTGCTCGACATCGACCCCGATGTCCAGGCGGTGGACCAGCTCGCTCGGGAGCACGTCGTAGGTATCGGTCGCGGTGCATGGCGGGCGTCCATCCGGCGTCGTGGTATCCAGGTCGTGCCACTCCGTACCCCGGGACGCCTGGACCCACAGGTGGAGCCGGGACGTGGACGCCGACCGGGACGCTGTCTCCCCGGACGGGTCCGCTGCCGGCGTGTCCGCTGTCCATCCGCCCGCGCCGAGCACCTCATCCATGTCGCTCGACGCGAGCGCGGCGAGCAGGTCGGCTGCCCAGCGGTCCGATGCCGCGCGCTGGGAGCTGGCGATCCGGCCGACCTCCAGGATCTCGTCGCGGATGTCCGGGTCGTCGATGTGCTCCGCGATCGCCGTCGCATGCTCGAGGAGGATGGTGGACGGGGGACGCGCCGAGGGGATGCGCGGCCCGTCCCAGGGGCAGGTCGCCCAGCGATGGCGCACCAGGGACCGGTCGAGGAGGGCACCCAGCAGCACCGCCTGGTCGATGTCGTTGGCGGCCATGGTGAGCAGCGCGCCGCGGGCACCCTTCATGGACCCGGCATAGTCCTCGAGCGCGACCTCCGCCGCGACCCAGGACCGGGCGGCCTCCGGGTCATACAGCAGCCTGTCGGCGAGGCCGTCGATGGCTCGGTCGACGCGCGTCGTCAGCCAGGCATCCGCGGGAGCGTCGACATCCTGCGCCAGCGATGCCGGCCCGATGAGGGACGCCGCCACGGTGAGGACCAGGCTCCGGACGACCGTTGACATGACCGGTCGGTGCACGCGATGAGTATGCATCCCCTGTCCATGGGCTCGACGGTCGAGTGTCCGGCGGCCAGGCGTCCGCGCCCTCGACGATCGGGCGTCCACGGCCTCGACGATCGGGCGTCCACGCCCGCGATGATCGAGTGTCCGCGGGTCCGACGGTTCGGGCGCCCGCGGGCTCGACGGACGTGGGTCCGACCCTGGGCGCTGTCAGCGTGCGCGCGGCGTTCGCAGGTCCCGGCGCGTGCGGCGTAGGATGCGCCGATGACCACCACCGACCCGGCCGCCGGTCCGCTGCCCGCGCCCGTCACCCCGTTCGACCATGTCCTGCACGACTTCCTGGTCGACCTGTTCGAGGCGTCCCCCGTGAGTGGCACGCACGCGGGCTATCACGCGGTGGATGGCGCCTGGCCCGACCTGACCGAGGCGGGACGGCTCGCGCGACTCGCGATGTACGAGCGTCACGCGACGGCCGCTGGCGCGCTCGTCGAGGACGACCTGTCCGTCGGTGAGCGTACGGACCGTTCGATCATGCTCGAACGGATCGAGGAGCTGCGCTTCGGCGACGAGGTGCTGCGTGACGAAGCGTGGGACCCGTTGTCCATCGTGTACCTGCTGGGGAGCGGTTGCTTCGGCCTGCTGGCCCGGGAGTACGCGCCGTGGGCGGCGCGCGGCGCGGCGTTCGCGTCACGGGTGGAGGGGCTGCCCGCGCTCCTTGGGGCAGCCACGGCCGGGCTCACGGGTCTGCCCGACCGGCCCGTGTCGCTGCTCCATCTGGAGACCGCGCTGTCACAGCTGGGTGGCGTCGGTGAGCTGGTCGCGGACGGCCTGACCGAGGCGCGCACCCGCGCCGCTGCCGGGGAGGCGCCGGAGCTGGTGGCCCGCCTGGAGGCGGCGCTGCCGGCCGCGACCGCGGCCATCGAGACGTTCCGGACCGCGCTCGATGGGGACGTGCGGTCGCGCGCCAGCGGGGAAGGTCGCCTGGGTGGGGATCTGTATGCTCGCAAGCTGCGCCTGACGCTGTCGAGCGACCTCACCCCCGATGAGCTGCTGGACCGAGCGTGGCGCGACCATCGGGCGGTGCGTGGTGAGATGCTGCGGCTCGCCCGCGATCTGTGGTCCCGCTGGGTGCCGGATGCGTCGATGCCGGACGTGGCAGCCGATGACGAGGACGGCGAGACCGCGCTCGTCCGGCGGGTCCTCGACGCGATCGCCGCCGAGCACCAGGATCCCGCGGACCTGCTCGACTGGTGTCACGCGGAGATCGCCCGCATCGAGGACTTCTGTCGCGAGCGGGGTGTCATCGGACTCACCGACGAGCCGCTCTCGATCATCTGGACGCCCGTGTTCATGCGCGCCTACGGTCGCGCGTTCCTCGACTCGCCGGGCCCGCTCGACGAGGGCCTCCAGAGCCACTTCTTCATCACGCCGCCCGCGGATGACGCCACGCCCGAGTCCATCGAGTCCTACATGCGCGAGGACAACGACCGGATGCTGCGCCTGCTGTGCATCCACGAGGGGGTGCCGGGCCACTACCTCCAGCTCGCGCGGTCGAGCCGGTCGCCGTCGCTCATGCGCACCGTGTTCATCGACGGCATGTTCGCGGAGGGATGGGCGGTCTACATCGAGCAGGTGATGATGGACCTGGGTTATGGCGCCGACGATCCTGCGCTGATGCTCACCCACTGGAAGTTCTATCTGCGCGCGATCACCAACGCGATCCTCGATGTCGAGACGCACACGCGCGGGCTGACCCGGGACGGCGCGATCGACCTCATGGTGCGCCAGGCGTTCCAGGAGGAGGACGAGGCGGACGCGAAGTGGCTTCGCGCGCGACTCACCTCGACCCAGCTGTCCACCTACTACGTGGGAGCCGTCGAGATGCTCGACCTGGAGGTGGAGGCGCGTGTCCGGGCGGCCGTGGCGGCCGGTGGCTCCGCGGCCGATGTGCCAGCGCAGCGAGTGGTGGGCGACATCGGGGAGACGCCCGGCTTCGACTACCGGACGCATCTCGAGGCCGTGATCGCGCACGGCACGCCACCCATCCGCTGGGTGCGGCGCATCCTGGCCGAGGAGACCGCGCGCGCCTGATCCATTCGGGCGCGATACGCCGATCGCGGGCGGCACGCCCCGCTTGGTGCGGCACTCCTCGAGGGAGTGGCACACCCCGGCTGGGGTGGCACGCCCCGCCGCGCGTGCCGCTCCCCGAGAGCGCGCTACTCCCCGATGGAGTGGCACTCCCTGGTGGGCGCGGCTCCCCGCCGAGAGGGCACTCTCCGAGCAAGTGGCACGCCCCGAGCTGGCGCGGCAGGGCGGGGCGGAACCTTGCCAAATGGTTGGACTGGCGGACCACGTGCCGCTTGCCGACACCCTCCCGGCCGACGGTCACGCTCACGCGCATCGCCGATCGCCCCACCAGTCGGGCAGATGGCGAGGAATCAGGCTCGACGGCCCGGCAGGTGCTCCACCAGTCGGATCGATCGGCGCGAAGTCTGACGTGCCGGGCCCGGACTCGCTTCATGTGGGTCGGACGGAGGCTGTCGAGCGGGGGCCTGCAACGACCTCATCCATCGCGCTTGTCGGGCTCGTTCGTATCGGCGCTCGGCCGACGGCGCACCTGTTGCCGGATGACGGCCTGTGGTTCTGCCCAGAAGGAGAGCGCTGACATCGGTCCGCTCGGAGCCTGGAGCCACGACCTGACCGTGCGTCCATCGAGACCGGCGAGGCCTTGGAGGAGCGTTCGACGCCTGGCGACCTGGCGGCGGTTCGTATGCGTGTCGGTGAAGATCACCCAGGTCGCGGCGTCTCGAGCGCGCCAACCCTGCGTGGCTGCGATCTCGGTCGCGAGCCGCAACCGCCGACCCATCTGCTTGACGAGATCGGCCGGGTCGACCACGAGGGTCTTCAGCTCGATGATGAGCACCGTCCGGGTCGCGGCATGCCACGCGAGGATGTCGATCGCACCGCGCTCGCCGAAGATGGAGAACGTGACCTCCGGATGGGCGATCCATCCCGCTCGGCCATCGAGGTACGACAGGACCGCCTCCTGGAGTGCCGTGTGTGCGCCATTGACCAGGTGCTCGAGGTTGACGCCGCGCCAGTTGGGCTTGAGCTCCACCCACATGCCGAGCGAGCTCGCGATCCGGCGGACCTCACTGAGTGACATCCCGCTGAACTTGCCTTGCTCCACGCAGCTGACGTCGTATCGCCGCACGAAGGCAGCCTTCGCGACATCCGCCTGCGTCCGCTCGGCCCTGATGCGGACCGCACGGATCGCGGACCCGAGCTGTGCATCGTCCATGGGCCGATGCTGATCATCGCGCCTTACCGCACGCTTATGTCGGTCGGATGGGCCGAGGAGGTCACCGGGGATTCCATGACGGATGGTTCGACTGGTGAACCACGTGCCGCCTGCCACCAGGTCTTCCGTCGATGCTCACGCTCGACCGGAGCGCCGATCGCTCCACCAGTCGGGCAGATGGCATGGAACCGGCCCAGATGGCCCGGCAAGTGCTCCGCCAGTCGGATCGATCGGCTTGGGATCCGAGCCGTGGCCACCGGAGCCGGGCAGCCACTCGCGCCGGATGGACGCCCGGGCCGCGGCACCTTGGTCGGTCGGTGGCACGCAGCGGGATCGTGTGGCCTCGCGCCGCTACACCGCCTCGTGTGTGCTCACGCTCCCAGGACCCGCGCCACTCCCCGTCCCGGCGCCGCTCTGACGGTCGCGCCGGTCAGCCCAGAGTGACGCGATGATGCTCGCCGCGAGGATGGCCAGGATGATGGCCAGGGACACCAGCGGCTCCATGTGGTAGATGTCGGTCATGAGCATCTTGATGCCCACGAACACGAGCACCGCGGACAGGCCCAGGCGCAGATAGCGGAACTTCTCGGCCGCGTTGGCGAGCAGGAAGTAGAGCGACCGCAGGCCCAGGATCGCGAAGGCGTTGCTGGTGAACACGATGAACGGGTCGCGTGTCACCGCGAAGATGGCCGGGATGGAGTCCACCGCGAAGATGAGGTCGCTCGTCTCGATGGCGATGAGCGCCAGCATCAGGGGCGTCGCGGCGAGGCCGGCCGCCGTCGGGATGAGGAACTTCTGGCCGTGGAACTCGGGCACCACGCGCATGTGGCGCGTCGCGAACCGGACGATGGGGTTCTTCTCGGGGTGTGACGATCCCTCGCCGTGGCTCATCGCCATGCGGATGCCCGTGAACACGAGGAACGCGCCGAACACGAAGATGATCCAGTGGTACGTCTCGATGAGCGTCGCGCCGAGGAGGATGAGCACGAGCCGCATCACGAGCGCGCCGAGCACGCCCCAGAACAGGACCCGATGCTGGAGCTCCCGCGGCACCGCGAACGCGGCGAACACGAGCGCGAACACGAACACGTTGTCGACGCTCAGCGAGTACTCGATGACGTAGCCCGTGAACCACTGGATGCCCGTTTCCGAGCCCAGGAACAGGAACACACCGATGCCGAACGTGACCGCGAGCGAGACCCAGACGGTCGTCCAGGCGAGCGCTTCGCGGGGCGGCACGATGTGCGCCGATCGATGGAACACGCCCAGGTCGAGCGCGAGGAACACGCCGATGCCGATGAGGAACGCGGCCCAGAGGATGAGGTCCATGGGGCGGGGGTGACTCCGTGTGCCGATGCTGGCTGGATGGTCCGGGTCCACCCGGGCCAGCCGAATCGTGCCACGAGGGACGGATCCCGGCCCCGGGGAGGGGCCCGGGGCCGGGGGACAGGGATCGAAGGGTGGCCGCCGAGCGGCCGTCGGTCACACGGTGCGGAAGCTGCGCAACCGGCGGACGCGCTCGGCGATGGGGGGATGGGTGCTGAACAGGCTGCCGGCACTGCCACCGAGCGGGCTCACCGTGTAGAGGTGGGCCATCGCGGCCGGCACGGGCTGCTGCTGACCACGTCGTCGGCCGAACCGGCCCCGCTGTGCCTGGAGCTGCCGGCTCGCGGCGTCGAGCGTCTCGAGCGCGCTCGCGAGACCCTCCGGGTCGTGGGTCAGGAGCGCGCCGGAGCGGTCGGCCCCGTACTCGCGGGTGCGTGACACCGAGAGCTGGATGATGGTCGCGGCGATCGGCGCCAGGATCGCGGAGAGCAGCAGGACCGGTGCGGGCACGCCATCACCGTCGTCACCACCACCGAACATGGACGACCAGAGCGCCATGTTGCCGAGGAACGAGATGGCGCCGCCGATGGTGGCCGCGATGGTGCCCACGAGCATGTCGCGGTTGGTGACGTGGCTCAGTTCGTGGGCGAGCACGCCCCGCAGCTGTCGCTCGTCCATGATGGCGAGGAGGCCCGTGGTCACGGCCACGGCCGCGTGCTTCGGGGAGCGGCCCGTCGCGAACGCGTTGGGCTCCGGCCGGTCGATGAGATACAGCGCGGGCATCGGGATCCGGGCGCGGCCCGACAGGTCCTGCACGATCCGCTCGACCTGGGGCGCCTCACCCGGCTGCATCGGTCGGGCGCCGTTCGCCTTGAGGGCGACCTTGTCGCTGAACCAGTAGACGCCCACGTTCATGACGAGCGCGAGCACGAGCGCGATGACGAGGCCGGTCTGGCCGCCGATGAGCCCACCGACGGCGACGAGCAGGCCGCCCAGCGCTGCGAGCAGCACGAAGGTCTTGAGCTGTGAGGTGAAGGTACCGAGTGAGGAGATCATCCGATGCGTGGTCCCGTGGGGTGGCGCCCAGCGCCGTCGCCGTCCTTCCGCACCCTCACGGTCGCGACGCGACACGGATATCATCACCGACATGGACCGGCAGCAGGGCTCCATGAATCGGCGAACAGGGCATGACTTCACTGCCGAGAACCAGCGATCGGAGGTCCCGAGTGCCCTGATCGGGCGCCTGGCCACCCAGGCGACGCCGATGGCCCATGCCGTGGCACGGGATGTGGCGCTCGGTGACGAGGAGGCAGAGGCCGTCGTCCGGCGGTTCCTGGACATGGTCGGCGGTGGGCCCGGGCTGCGGATGACCGACCAGGTGCGGCTGCGACAGGAGGGTGCCGCGGCTGCTCGCGGTGGACGGGCGCTCGCCCTGTCCATGGATGCGTACCTGAGCACCTCGTGGGTGGTCTGGGACCACGCGCTCCAGCTGCGACCGGCCCCCGATCGGACCCAGCTGGGTGCCCTGGGTGCGGCCCTCCTGCGGGCGGGTGACGACATCGCCGCGGCGCTCTCGGACGGCTATACGGCCGCGGAGCGGGCGCTCGCGGCGACCGCGGGGGCGACCCGCCAGGCCATCCTCGATGACCTGCTGGCACCCACGACCGCGGACCCCGCTGCCGTGGCACGGACCCTGCGGCGTGCCGCCCTCGCCGGTCTCGATGTGGGGTCGCCGCACCACCTGCTCGTGCTGCGAGCGTCGGCACCCGGCATCGCGGATGCGCCGGATGACCTCGTGGATGAGCTCGGCAGACGTCTCGCCCGTGATCCCTCGCGTCGGCCGCACCTGGTCGGCGCCCGGGTGACCGATGTCGTGGTGATCGCGCCGCCGCCGTGGCGGGACCGGATCCCGTTCGGGGAGGTCACACGGGAGCTGCCGGGGACCTGGTGGGCGGTCGTGGCCGGGCCGGAGCCGCTGGAGCACATCGGGCGGACCTACGCGGAGGCGACCGACGGGCTGCGCGTGGCGCCCATCGTGCGACCCGTGGGCAGCGTCACCCCGCTCGTGGACCTGGCCCTGGAACGGGCACTCGTCGCCGATCCCGAGCTCTCGGCGATGGGTGCGGCGCGCTGGCTGGAGCCCCTCGGATCGGCGATCCGGGGTGGCCGGTACCTCGTGCCCACGCTCGAGGCGTGGTTCGCGACCGGGATGTCCGTGACTGCATCGGCGCGCCTGCTGGGCGTCGCTCCTCGCACCGTGTCCTATCGGCTCGATCGCATCCGACGGCTCCTGGGTGTCCCGGCGCTCGACCCGATGACCGTGGCGCGGCTCTCGGCCGCGATCCTCGTGCGCCGGCTGCTGGCGTCGACCGCCGTACCATCCGACGCATGAAGGAGATGCGCCCCGCGAGCCCGGTCCGCACACCGGCGGACGCCCGACCCCGGAGCGGGTCCACACACGACCACCCGGTGTCCCACGAGGAGGCGCATGGTGTGGCGCCGCCGCCAAGCGTGGATCCGGTGACGCTCGAGGAGCTGGTGCGCATCGAGCGGGACCTGGTCGGCCTGCCCGTCCATGCGGGTGCGGTCGTCACCGAGGATGCCGAGCTGGGTGTGCTCCGGGTCCGGATGCCGGGTGGCGGCGCGATCATGGAGTACGCCGCGATGCCCCGCTGGCAGGCCACGACGTGGCGCGAGTCGCTCGACCGGGTCGCACAGCGGATGCGCGAGGAGGGCAGCTGGCCATCGCTCGTGCTCGCCGACCGGCTCGACCGACCACCGGGCATGGACCGGGTGCTGACCACGCTCGGCTGGCGCCGCATCTCCACCGAGGCGGTGCTCTGGGTCGGGCACGCGTCGGTGGTGCCGCACCTGGACCCGGCGCTCCGGTTCGAGGCGGTCCAGCCACGCCGGGTCGCCGACCACGAGGAGCTGGAGCGACGCGTCTTCGGCGCGGACCCGGCACGTGCGGAGGCGCGGCGTGCGGAGCTGTCCGCGGCACTCGCCACGGGGCGGCTGCGGGCGTGGGTGCTGCGGCTCCACGGTGAGCCCATCGCGGTCGCGCGGCTGTCCCAGGGGGAGGGGGTGGCCGGCATCCACGGCCTCGGGGTCGCGCGCGAGTGGCGCGGCAAGGGCTACGGGACGCTGCTCGCGACCGTCGCGACCCGTGCGGGGATGGCGACCGGCAGCCGGGTCGTCTGGCTGTCCGTGGACGAGACGAACGAACCGGCGCTCCACGTGTACCGGAAGCTCGGCTTCCAGGACGCGTTCGGCTGGTCACGCTGGTTGGCGCCCGCTGACTGACCGGGACGGTCGACCGGACCAGGGATCGGCGCCGCCATCGTCATCGGCGCTGTGGCGGGGCTGTATCCCGCGTTCCGCGCGGCTCGCGTGAGCCCGACGGAGGCGCTCCGCGGCGGGTGACATCGGGCGTCAGCCGAGTGCGCTGCTCCGACCGATCGCGGCCATCGCGGCGCGATACAGCTCCCGGCCGCTGCCCTGGGGTCCCACGGGCACCGCGGCGAGCTCGTCCGCGAGCCCGTCCTCCAGCCGGGTGCCGCACGTCCGGTCCACGGTCCGCGTGGCGTGCCCGGCGAACCGGAGCACCTGGGCGACCTCGGGTCGTGTGGCGTCCTCCCAGAACCAGCCGCAGCTCGCGAACATCGCGAGGCGTGACGCCTGGGCGCGCATGAGCGCGGCGAGCGTGTCGCGGGCCTCGGGCCCTGGCTCCGACACACCGGCCCGGGCCAGCTCCGCGGTCACCCAGTCGTCCGGCGCCACGAAGCCGCTCGCCACATCCACGTATCGATCCCGGGCGGCCCAGGTATCGATGCCCAGGTCCCCAAGCCGACCCTCGGTGACGAGGTCGATGGCCATCGCGACCCGATCGAACGCCTGTCGCAGGGGTGCCTTCCATCGGCCATCGCGGGCGCACCCGCACTCCGCGGCCCAGCGACCGACGCCGTGGTGGCAGGACCAGCTCGTCCGGTCCTCGATGCGCGTCTCGGGGAGCGCGGAGACATCCAGGGACGCGACCCAGGCACCCGGTGTGCGCACGCGGTATCCACCATCGAGCGCCGCGTCGGTGAGCAGCCGCTCGAGGAACAGGTCACGGAACGGCTGGTGGTGGCCGTACAGCTCGCCATCGGTGCAGATGATCGCGGCGCCACCACCCTGGAGTCGATCCCCGACGAGCTCGCGCGCGAAGCGATCGGCGTCCGCGGTCGCACCGGCGTCGAAGCTGACCGCGGTGGACAGCTCGGCGTCGTAGAACAGGACCACGATGTCCAGGCCGTCGCCGAGGTCGATGCGATGGGGTCGTCGCACATCGGTGCCGAGCGCTGCCTGCCACGGCGCGAGGATGGTCCAGCGCACGCCCTCCTCGGCGCAGATGCGCAGGGTCAGCCGGTCGACGGCGGTCTCCGGCAGCCAGATGCCACTGGGACGTCGGCCGGTGCGCAGCTCGACATCCCGGAGCGCCCAGCGGATCTCGGTCCGTCGGTCGCGTGGGGAGGCGAGGGGCAGGATCGCGTGGTGATAGCCCTGGGCCATCGCGCCGTCCGCATCGGCCTGCGTCCAGATGGCATCGTGGAGCTCGGGGCGATGCTCGCGCAGCCAGCGCGCCACGGTCGGTCCCAGGTCCCAGCCCATGCGCCCGAAGTTGCCGAGCGTCGCGTTGGGTGCGTACGCCTCCTGGGCGACGCGGTCGTTCCAGTCGTGCGCGGGGGCCGCGGAGGGGTCACGGGCGACGATGCCCGTGAAAGGGTCCTCGCGGGCCGGCTGGTAGAAGTGACCGTGGACCATGAGCACGGGGAGGTGCGCCGGCGCGTCATCCGGGAGGTCGGCCGGGGGCAGGTCGAGCTCCGGTCGGAAGGGTGCCTGGGTCATCGCGGGCGATCGTACCGTGCACGACCCGGTGGCGTCCGGCCCGTTGAGCACGGATGGGCACGACCCGGACGTGCGGACACCCGGTCCGGGAGGAGGTCGGACCGGGTGTAGGGAACGGTGCGATGGGCCGCCCGGGCGCCGGGCGACCTCCGGGGTTCGGCCGCGAGGGAACCCGCGGCCGATGGAGGCTAGCTCTGGATGAGCGAGAAGCGGGCCTGGCACTGGCCCATGTGGACGGCGGACTTGCTGCCCCGCTTGACCTTGTACCAGGCGTCCTGGAGTGTCATCCGGCCCATGACCTTGGTGCTCGAGCCCGGCTCATACCAGCGGATCTGGACGCGGACGCGGAAGAAGCCCTTGACGCCCTCGGGTGCCGTCCAGGTCCGCGACGAGAACTGGACGGGCGCGGTCTTGGACGCCTTCGCCTTCACCCACGAGCTGGTGCGGTAGGTCGAGAACGCGCCCTCGAACTCCGTCGCACGCTGGATGACGTATCGCCAGCCGACCCAGCGCTTGCCGGACGCGTTGCCCCACACCTTGGGCCCGCGGACCTTGATCGTGTCGAGCTCCTTGGAGCTGTTGTTCTCGTAGGTGCAGGTGGCGCCCTGGCCACCGCCATCCGCGAAGTCCGCGATGTCGGCCTTGCCATAGGTGCCGGACTGGGAGATGAGGTCCTCGGCCGCGACGGGCGCCGCGGCGACCATCAGCGCGAGTGCCGCGCCGAGGAGGGGAGTGAGACGGGCGATGCGCACCAGGGTGCCTCCATGTGTGTCGTGTCAGGAGGCATGGTCGGGTGCGGCGGGTGTCACGCCATCGGACGCTCGGCGCATCCCGGGATGGGGCAAGCGTGGCGAGCGCGTCGCGACCGATGACGTAGGGCGGACGGCGAGCGGGACGTGATGCGGCACCGGGATCCGGCCACCGGGCCCCGGGGGGACCGTCAGGACGCGCGGTCGACGGCCTCGGTCGGTGCCACGCCGGCTGCCGGCAGGTACATCCGCTCCACGTACTCCTCGAGCATCCGTGCCGTGGAGAAGCGCCACACGGACGAACTCATCGACTTGCGCATCGTGCCGATCCAGCGCCGCGGCAGCCCGCCCGCGTCACGGTCGTACCAGCGGGGCACGATCTCCTGCTCCAGGAGGTGGTAGAGCGCCTGCGAGTCGGCCCAGTCCTGGGCGGCCTCGTCGGGATTCGTCTCGCGCCCGCCGATGGCCCAGCCGTTGTCACCGGTCCAGCCCTCGTCCCACCAGCCGTCGAGCACGGAGCAGTTGACGACGCCGTTCATGGCCGCCTTCATGCCGCTGGTGCCGGATGCCTCGAGGGGTCGTCGGGGATTGTTGAGCCACACATCGACCCCCTGCACCAGGTAGCGGCCGATGCGGATGTCGTAGTCCTCGATGACCATCACGCGACCCTTGAGCCGCGACGACCGACTGCGCTCGAAGATGTGCTGGATGACGCCCTGGCCGGGTCGGTCGGCGGGATGCGCCTTGCCCGCGAACACGATCTGGACGGGTCGCTCCTCATCCCACAGGAGTCGGGCCAGTCGCTCCTCGTCGGTGAACAGGAGCGCGGCGCGCTTGTAGGTCGCGAACCGACGCGCGAAGCCGATGGTCAGGATCGATGGGTCGAGCAGCTGTTCCACCTGGTCCAGCTCCGCGGGCGGCTCCCCGTGCCTCGCCCACTGGGCGCGCAGGCGACCCCGCGCGAACAGCGCGAGCTCCAGCTTCTGCTCCAGGTGGGCGTCCCAGATCTTCTCGTCGGAGAGTCGGGGCAGACGGTCCCAGAAGCGGTCCTTCGGGCGGTCGTCGTCCTGCCGGTCGAGGTCCGCGCCGAGGAGGCCGTAGAGCGTCCGGATGGGTCCGCCCAGCCAGGTCCCCGGATGGACCCCGTTGGTGATGCCCAGGATGGGCCGCCGCACGACCTCGTGCCAGGTGGCGTTGGCGGTCTCCGCATGGAGCTGGCTGACGGCGTTGGCGACCGTCGACGTGCGCAGGGAGAAGCCGGTCATGTCGAACTGGCCAGGGTCGCCGTCCGGGCCTCGACCGACCTCGATGATGCGCTCGATGTCCACGCCCGAGGGCGCCAGGAACGGGCTCGCGACCCGTCGCACCAGGTCCGTGTCGAAGCGCTCGTTGCCCGCCGAGACCGGGGTGTGGATGGTGAACACGGAGCGATCGCGGACCTGGGCGAGCGCTTCGTCCAGGGTCGCGCCCTTGGCCACGAGCTCCCGGGCGCGTTCGACGAGCAGGAACGCCGAGTGGCCCTCGTTGAGATGCCACGCCGAAGGCCCGATGCCGAGCGCCCGGAGGGCCCGCACACCACCGACACCGAGCACCAGCTCCTGATGGAGGCGCATCTCGCGACCCCGGACGTACAGGATGTGGGTGATCGGACGGTCGGCTTCGTCGTTGAGGGGCGTATCCGTGTCCAGGAGGATCAGCGGTACCCGACCCACCTGGACCAGCCACACCGCGACCTGGACCGTACGGCCGGGTAGCTCCACGGGCACCACGAGCGGGTCGCCGTCCTGGTTCGTCACCCGCTGGATCGGCAGGTGCGAGACGTCGAGATCGGGGTAGGCGTGCTCCTGGTGGCCATCCGCGTCGATGGTCTGGCGGAAGTAGCCATGGCGATAGAACAGGCCGACCGCGACGAACGGGAGCGCCATGTCCGAGGCGGCCTTGCAGTGGTCGCCGGCGAGGACGCCCAGACCGCCGGAGTAGATGGCAAGCGATTCGTGGAGCCCGAACTCGGCGCAGAAGTAGGCGACCGGGCCATCGAGCTCGCCGCCGTGATGTCGCGCGAACCAGCTGTTGGCGCCGTTGCCGCGGTACTCGTCATAGGCGGCGAGGTGACGGCGGTACTGGACCATGAAGTCCGTGTCGTCGAGCAGCTCCGACCAGTCCGTGTGGGCCTGGAGGACCGCGACGGGGCTGCGGAATCGGCGCCACGCCGTGCGGTCGACACGGCTGAAGAGCGCACGCGTCGTCGGGTGCCACGACCAGTAGAGGTCGTACGCCATGCGCTGGAGGCCGTGCAGCTGCGCCGGCAGTCGGAGGGTCGCGATGGGCAGGGTCGGGATGTCGAGGGTGGTCGCCACGAGGGGGCATGCTACACGAGCCGGCGCTCCTGAACCGGTTTACGTGGCGCCCGGGCCGCTCGGGAGTCGGGGTGTGGGGTGTCACCGAGGCACGCCCGGCCGCGCCAGCGGGGGAGTGCCACCGCCCGATCCCTGCCAGATGGTCCGACTGGTGAGCCACCTGGCGGTCGGATGGGGGCGAGGCCCACCGCGCCACGCTCAAGCGGATCGCCGATCGCTCCACCAGTCGGGCACGTGGCGTGGAAGTGGCCCCGACGAGCCGGCACGTGCTCCACCAGCTCGATCGATCGGCATGGAAACGGAGCAGCGGCTGGGCAGCAGCCTCGCGGACCGCCACGCGACCAGGTCGTGCCACCGAACGACGGCAGTGCCATCTGACGGGGACGGTCAACGCCCCCGCGAAGCAGCACCTCCCGCGGACCCACCGCTCCCTCGGACGTGCGCGAGGCACTACCCTGTGGCGATGCGCATCGCGATGGTGGCCTCCGAGTGTGAGCCGTTCGCCAAGACCGGCGGACTGGCGGACGTCGTGGATGCCCTGGCGCGCGCCCTCGGTGCCCGCGGTCACGAGGTGGACGTCTACCTGCCCCTGTACCGCGGCCTGCGCCCACCCGAGGATCTCGACGCGCTCGCCACGCTGGTGCCGGTGGGCGCCGATCCGGCGAACGGATCGGAGGACGGCTTCGAGCGGGTGCCGGTCGTGGTCCGGAGCGGCCGGGCGGATGGCTATCGACTCCGACTCGTCGACCACGAGCCATCCTTCGACCGGGCCGGCTTCTATGGCGACGCCCGCGGCGACTACCCGGACAACGGGCTCCGCTTCACGCTCCTGGGTCGCGCGGCGCTCGAGACGATGCGCGCCGAGGCACGACCCGCGGACGTGCTCCACGGCCACGACTGGCAGGCCGGTCCCGCGATCCTGTCCCTGCGCACGCGCTACGCCCACGACCCGCTGCTGGCGCGGATGGGCACGATGCTCACGTGCCACAACCTCGCCTACCACGGCTGGGTGCCCCGTGATCGCGCGTGGGAGCTGGATCTGCCGCGCGACATCGGTGATGACGCCGGCGTGGACCTGCTCCGGGAGACGGTCCGCCGCGCGGACCTGGTGAACACCGTGAGCCCGAGCTACGCCCGGGAATCGCTCGGTCAGGAGTACGGCGCCGGCCTCGACGACGTGCTGCGCGACCGTGGCGACCGCTACATCGGGATCATGAACGGCATCGACCCGACGGTCTGGGATCCCGCCCGGGACCGCGCGCTCGCGGCCCCGTTCTCCGCGGACGATGTCTCGGGGCGTGCCGCCTGCCGGGCCGACCTGTGCGCGCGCCTGGGTCTCTCGGCCGACGGGCCGGTCCTCGGGGTCATCGGTCGACTCGATCCCCAGAAGGGGTTCGACCTGGTGACCGCCGGTGCACCCGCGCTCCTCGCCATGGGTGCTCGGCTCGCCATCCTGGGCACCGGTGACGCACAGCTCATCGCGGGTCTGCGGGCGATCGGCGCGCAGCATCCTGACCGCATAGCCATCCTCGACCGGTTCGACCGGGACGAGGCGCGTCGCATCTACGCCGGCTCGGACATGTTCCTGATG
Organism: Chloroflexota bacterium; assembly: GCA_019637815.1. Classification (GTDB taxonomy): domain Bacteria; phylum Chloroflexota; class Limnocylindria; order Limnocylindrales; family CSP1-4; genus JAFMJV01. Next base: position 6,686 of record JAHBUZ010000024.1, on the reverse strand, counting down.
CCGTCCCGGTTCGAGCCATCCGGCCAGGGCCAGCTCATCGCGTTGCGGTATGGCAGCGTGCCTCTGGTGCGGGCGACGGGTGGGCTGCTCGACACCATCACCGATGCCGACCTGGACCCGGAGCGTGGCAACGGCTTCACCTTCGGTCCGGCCGACCCGGACGCCCTGGTGAGTGCCGCGCGCCGGGCCATCGCGGCATGGCAGGACCGCGACCGATGGCAGGTGCTCATGGCCCAGGGCATGCATGAGGACCACGGCTGGGACCGCCCCGCGGAACGCTACGAGGAGGCGTACCGGACGCTCCGGGACTGATCGCGGCACCGCCACGCCTGCCAGGACCCGTGACCCGTCTCGACCCGTGACCCGTCACTCGACCCAGGATCCCGGGCGTGCCCCGCGAGCGCCGCCCGGTGGGATCGGGGCCGCGACCCGCGGCTCACTCCAGGACGAGCAGCGCGTCCAGCTGGGTGCCCGCCTTGTGCGACCGCACCGTGATGACATGCGACCCGGCCGGCAGGCTGCCCGACGCGAACACCACCCGACGCGGACGTCCCCGGCTGTTGCGGAGGTCCACGGTCCCCACCGCCTGTCCGTCGATGGACACCGTGACCTTGCCCTGCTTCGGCCCCTGGGGTGCCACCAGCGCCACCGCGCGGCCCGTGAACCGGAGCGTCGCCGTGGCGCCGCTGCTCGTCGAGCGACGCACGCTCCGACCGGTGGCATCCGACCGACCGACCGTCTGCCAGCCACCCGTCCAGCGGACGCTGCTGCTCGATGAGTCACGCATGATGAGCCGCGTGACCGCCACCGCGGAGAGCGCCTGGTTGCCCACCTGGTCGGTCGCGCGGACACGCATCCGGAGCGTGGTCCCGCGTGCCAGGTCCACGTTCGCACTGCCGGTCGTCGTGCCGGTCGCCACCTGGCGCCATGTGCCGCGTTTCTGCTGGAGATCGCTGCGTGCCACACCGCTCTGCTGGTCCTGTGCCGTCCAGCGTGCCCGCAGCCTGGCGGTGCCGTCGAAGACGACACCCGTGCGGAAGGTCAGTCGGGGCGTGCTCCCTGCCACGTTCGGTGGGGTCCGGTCGACGCGCAGGACCAGGGATCGCGTCTCGACGACCGTGCCACCGACGCTGGCTCGCAGCGTGAGCGGCAGGTCGCCCTCGTCGGCCGTGTCATCGATGCGCAGCGTGACCTGTCCGCGGAGCCCGCCGATCACGCTCGGGCCGCCGTCCTGGCGCACCCCATCCGGCAGGTCGGTGAGGCTCACGGTCACGTCATCCGTGGCGCCACCCAGACGCTGGATCTCCACGGGCAGGGTGCGTTGCCGGACGCCCTGGGCGACGCCGATGGTCGTGCGTCGCGGCCAGGCCCGGATGGATCCGGTGGCGGCCAGCAGCCCGGCCACGTCCGCTCGCCGCAGGGGCGCTGCGTCGGGATCCCGATCGAGCCGGGGGTCCGACTCGACCGCCCAGTCGGCTGCCGCGGCGGCGACGAGCCGCGTGGTCAGCTGCTCGGTGGTGACGGTCGGGTGTGCCTCGAGGTATCGCGCGGCAAGGCCCGCGACATGGGGCGTGGCCATCGAGGTCCCGCTCATCATGGCCGTCCGGACCGCGGTCCCGCCGCTCCGCGCGAGCGACACGATGCAGGTGCCGGGCGCCACCACGTCCACGACACTGCCCCAGTTGCTGTAGCGCGCGAAACGGTCGTCGCGCTCACCTGCGGTGGGCGGGGCGCACCCGCTCACGTCCGCGACCCGGCCCAGGCCACCGGCCCGACCGTCGAAGTCGCTGAGCGCGCCCACGGTGATGACCTCGTCGTAGCGCGCCGGCACGTACCGGTTCGCATCGGCGGCCTCGTTGCCTGCCGCGACCACGATGACGGCCCCGGCCCGGGTGGCGGTGCAGATCGCCTGGTGCTCCGGGTCACGCGTGTCGGTCCCCTCCGGGGTGCACGAGCGGGCCGATCGTCGGTCGTCCGGACCGCGCAGGCTCATGTTGACGACCATGCGCCGTCCGCCGTTGGCCGGATCCCCCAGCCAGCGCGTCACCCAGTCGATGCCGCAGATGACCGCGGAGGTGGAGCCGGCGCCCCGGGCATCGAACACGCGCACCGGCCAGATCCGGGCGCCGGGCGCCACGCCGACCACGCCCACGCCGTTGTCCCGGGCGCCGATGGTGCCCGCGACATGGGTCCCGTGGCCATGCCGGTCGCTCACGTCGAAGGAGGTGTTCGAGACGCAGTCCTGGTCCTGCGACCTGTCCGACTCGGTCTTGATGCGGATGTCCAGCTCGTTGCCACCCACCGGTCCGACACCCGTGTCGATGACCGCCACGTCGATGTCCACGCTGCTGCCGGAGGCCAGGCCCACGGTGCCGCCGATGCGCTGGACGCCGAGGGGGACGGTGTCGGCCGCGATGCTCACGGGCGTGTCCGGCACGACCGACCGGATGTCCGGATCGAGCCGCAGCTGCCGCACCTGCGCGGCGGTCAGGCGTGCCGAGAATCCCTGGAGGGCCCACCGGAAGCGCGTGGTGGCGCGGATGCCGCGGCTCGTCTCGAGTCGGTCGATGGTCCGGTCGGTGAGACGTGCGCGGCCCTGTGCCGCGGTCCGACCCGCCGGCGTGTCCAGGCGATACGCGCGGGGCGCGATACCCACGCCGCTCGGTGCGACGGCTCGCGGCTGGAGCGTGACGATCCAGCTGTCGGTGGTGCCGGGTCGCTCCACGATGGGACCCACGGCACTGACCGGCGCGGACTGGGGCACGACGAGCGCGAGGACGAGCGCCGCGACCGCCGCGCGCATGGTCCGGACCCGGTCACGATGGCGACGTCGGCCGTGATGGAGAGGTCCGCTGCCGTCTGGTGCCACACGACCTCCACGGGGTGCATCGGGATGGGCACAGGGTACCCGGCCGTCGTCAGCGATGCAGTCGATCACCCATCGGGGATGTAGACGAGGGGCCACCAGCGGGCGTCCGAGCAACGTCCACGGGTGACCCCTCTGTCCGCGGCCATGGTCGGGCCGGGTCGGCGGTCGCGGAAGCGGACCTTGGTCATGCCGCCGATGGTCCTGTCGGCCGGTGTCGGAGCGCGTCGGCTCGCTGCGCTGCGACGTCCGGGCATCGGACCCCCGCTCGCGTGGCCGCGCCGGACCCACCGACCCGCGGACGGACCGCCCCAGCCCGGTGGACGCTGCCCGCCATACTCTGCGCCATGGTCGACGCGCACCCGCCCGTCCCGCCACGAGCTGCCGGGCGGCGACCCGTTCGGCATGTCGTCGTCGCGTGCGTCGCCATCCTGCTCGCGGTGACGCCGTTCCTCGGCACCTGGGCGGGTGCATCCGACGGGACGACCACGGGCCGCACCCTGGCGGCCATCGACCTCACCCGGACCGATCGCACGGCCATGGCCGCCGGCGCCGCCATCGGGTCGGTCGGTCCGGTCACGGCGCTGCGGGTCCTGGGCTCCCCGTTCCGGGGCAGCGGGTCACGTGCCAAGGTCCGGCTGCGGCTCACCCTCGCGACGGCGGCGCGTCTGACCATCAAGGTGATCGACTTCGATGGCACCCCCCGCCGCACGCTCCTCGCGGACGCCCAGCGGGCGGCCGGCACCTGGACGTTCCCGTGGGATGGCCGCGATCGACGCAAGCGACCCGTGCCCGACGGCCCGTATCGCCTCCGCATCGTCGCCGTCGGATCCGCCGGCCGACAGACGTCGGAGGTGTGGGTCACGAAGGCGGCGCGACGTCCCTTCCCGGCCGCTCCGGGCGCCATCGTGGTCGCCATCAACCCCGGTCATGGGGGACGCGACCCGGGCGCGCGCGTGGCCGGCGTGGAGGAAGCCGACGTCAACCTGGACATCGCGCTCCGGCTGGAGCGGATGCTCTCGGCGGCCGGCGTGACCGTGGTCATGACCCGGACCACGGATACGGACGTCAACATCCCGCGTATCGATCGTGACCTCGATGGCGACATCGACCACCAGGATGAGCTGTCGATCCGCAATGACATCGCGAACCTCGCCACCGCTGACCTCGTGCTCAACGTCCACAACAACGCGTCGAGCTGTCGCTGCAACGGTGGCACCCAGGCGTTCTACGGCTCCAGGACCCCGTGGGCGTCGCTCAGCAAGCGGCTCGCGACGCTCGTCCAGCGGGCGCATGTCCGGCGTCTGAAGCCCTTCCAGGACCGGAGCTGGAAGCTCCGTGACCGGGGTCTCGGCACCGGGGACTACATGTCGCTGCGGCCGTATCGCGCGGGGAGCCCACGCGTGGCGATGATGCCCGCCGTGCTCGGGGAGTCGCTCTACCTCGACCGCGCCGTCGAGCGTGCGCGGCTCCTGGACCCCGCGGTGCGGACGGCCATCGCGGCCGCCTACTACGACGCCGCGAGCGACTGGTCGAACGCGCGTCGCTTCGCCGTCCGTGCGAGCGACGTGGTGGTCCCCGAGGAGCTGCCGGCCGGTGCCACCGGGACGATCGACGTGACGCTCCAGGGGACCGGCACGGACGCGCTCGTGGGCTGGACGCTCGAGGCACGGGTCGTCCCGTGGCGGCCACTGCCGGATACCTCGCGCGCGCTCGGCACGCCCATCGGATCGGTCCCCCTGACACCACGCCTGGTGCCGGGTGATCGACGCACGCTGGGGATCCCCATCACCGCCCCCGCGACCGCGGGTGCCTGGCTGGTGCGCCTGGACCTGGTGCGTGGCGCGACGCGCCTGCGGGACAAGGGGGTCGTGCTGCCCCAGGTGCCCATGCGCACGGTCCCGCTCGACCCGCCGCCCAGCCCGGGACCCTCGACCGAGCCGAGCATCGAGCCCTCGATGGAGCCCTCGACCGCGCCGTCGACGGACCCGAGCCCCGGGCCGTCGCTCGAGCCGAGCATCGAGCCGTCGGCGGAGCCAAGCCCGGAGCCCCCGCTCGAGCCGAGCATCGAGCCGTCGGCGGAGCCAAGCCCGGAGCCCCCGCTCGAGCCGAGCATCGAGCCGTCGGCGGAGCCAAGCCCGGAGCCCCCGCTCGAGCCGAGCATCGAGCCATCGGAGGCCCCGTCGATCGAGCCATCGCTCGACCCGAGCCCGGAGCCCCTGGTCGAGCCGGTGCCGCCAGCGCCGCCCTCCGGACCGGCCCCGACGCCGACGCCCACGCCGGAACCGACCCCGATCCCGACGGCCGAGCCGTCACCGGAGCCGTCGGTCCAGCCGTAGCGGACCGCCGCTGGTACTGCCCCGAGACGTCCCTGGATGGGACTCTCGGCCAGTGTGGAACGCACCGGACCGCACGCCATCATCCGATGCGGACCCGGACCGGATCGATCCGGACGGGACCACATGCTGCGATCCGATCCACGCGCCAGGAGGCGGTCCGTGTCCACCGATCTCGCCCGGTCCCTCGCCCAGCTCCGCATCCCGGGGGTCCGCGTCCTGTTCGCGGTCGCGCTGCTCGCGGGCATGCTCGCCGTCGGCATGGCCGGCACGTCCGTCCGCGCGGCCCAGCCCGATGCCGGCACACCCGCGCTCGAGGCGCTGAGCGGTGGTCAGGACCACGTGTGCGCCCTGCGCACGAACGGCACCGCCTGGTGCTGGGGCAAGGCACGCTCGGAGGACCTGAACCCCGACCCGACGCTCACCTTCCGCCAGATCAGCGGGACCGGCAACCTCCACAGCTGCGGCGTCCTGACCGATGGCACCGTCCGGTGCTGGGGCTACGACACCGATGACCAGTCGAGCCCGCCGAACGACGAGTTCCGCCAGGTCTCCGCGGGTGGTCGCCACACGTGTGGCGTGCGGGACGATGGCACGCTCGCCTGCTGGGGTGCCGACGATTCGGGTCAGTCCACGCCGCCCGCGGGCCAGTTCCGCCAGGTGTCGGCCGGGGACTCGCATACCTGCGCGCTGGCCGCGGACGGCAGCATCTCCTGCTGGGGTCATGGGGTGGCCGGGCAGCTCCAGGTGGAGCCCGGGACGTATCTCGCGGTGAGTGCCGGCTATGGCCACACGTGCGGGTTGCGCACCGATGGCACCGCTGCCTGCTGGGGCAGTGACGACAGTGGCCAGAGCACGCCACCCAGCGACCAGCTGGTGACCATCAGCGCGGGCTACAACCACAGCTGCGGCCTGGCGCCCAATGGACGTGCGGTGTGCTGGGGCCACGATGCCTACGGCGAGTCGACCGTTCCGGCCGAGACGTTCCACACCGTGAACGCGGGCTATCTCACGACCTGTGGCATCACGGCCGGCGGCGCGGTCTCGTGCTGGGGCTATGACACCTGGGAGCAGGAGCTCTCGCAGGCCCCCGGACCGGTGGGCCGCTGGGTGGTCGGGTCGGGTTCGCATCACAGCTGCGCGGTCACCAGCGATTCCCAGCTCACATGCTGGGGCGCCGCGGATGCCGGTCAGGCCCAGGTGCCCGGCGGCACGTGGCGCCAGCTGAGCATCGCGGACACCACGAGCTGTGCCCTGGGCACCAAGGGTGATGTCAGCTGCTGGGGACCCCAGCCGGACGGCGCGCTGCCGGCCTCGACCACCCGACAGGTCGCCGCCAGCGACACCTTCGCGTGCGCCATCGGGACCGACGGCACGCTCACCTGCTGGGGCGCCAACGACGCGGGCCAGGCCACGCCACCCGCGGGCACGTTCGACGCGATCGTGACGGGTGACGCGTTCGCCTGCGCCATCGCTGCCGACGG
>JAHBUZ010000023.1 GCA_019637815.1 Chloroflexota bacterium | reverse complement strand
AGTGCATCCGGACCTGCCCGCTGTTGGTCCCGCGCTTGGCGGCGAGGATCGCGCACATGCGCTCCCATGTCGTGCGGTCCAGGATCGGCGGGATGTGGCCGGCCCCCACCACGACACCGTGGTGCGAGCGGTCCCCGACGATCCGCGGGGCCATGAGCATCCGCCGCAGGCTGCTCGCCTCCCACTTGCGACCCTCCGGCGCCGAAGAGCGCCCCGGGGTGCGGATGCCGCGCGCATTCCAGTCCATGACGATGGCGTGGACGCTGCCGCCGCCCAGGATGCGGTCGGCGGCCTCGCGGATCAGGGCCGCCTCGTGGGGGACTATGGCGCTCTTGTCGGGAGTCAGCCCGAACGTGCGGATGCCGCCAGGGTTCGGTCGGCCGGTCTCGGCGACATCACGGACCTTGCGCCTGATGCGCAGGCTCATGGTCTCCGTCTCCAGCTTGGCCCATGTGATGGTCATCCGGAACATCGCCCTGCCGGTGGGCGTGCTGAGGTCCACGCCCGGGTCGTTCAGGCTGACGATGCCGAAGCCGCGCTGGTCGGCGAGCTCGATGATGCGCTCGGCCTCCCGTGGATGACGGAGCAGCCGGTCGAGCTTGTAGCAGACGACCACGTCGACCCGCACGCCGTTGCCGAGGTCCGCGAGCAGCCGCTCGAACTCCGGGCGCTTTCGACGAGGGTCGGATGCCGAGTGGTCGGGGTCCTCGTAGACGCCGAGCACCTGCGCATCTCGCTCTAGCGCCCATGCGCGGCAGTCGGCTATCTGGCGCTCGGTCCCGGACGCCTCGCCGGGCCGGGCAGTCTGATCCTCGGACGAGAGTCGAGCGTAGATGACAGTCTCCACCAGCCCATCATAGCCGCTCTATATCTATTTCGCACCTTGACATCGGGCAAGACGACCACGCTGGTGGCACGTATCGCGTGGCGCGTGGCGATCGGTGCGGATCCGACCGGCATCTGCGCCGTGACCTTCAACCGGCGGGCGGCCGTGGAGCTGCGGGAGCGCCTGGATGCCGCGCTCGAGCCACTCGGCGTGCCCACGGGCACCGTGGCCGTGCGCACGTTCCATGCCCTGGGGATGCGCATCCTGCGGTCCGCGGGCGTGGATGTCTCCCGACTCGCCGATCGCGCGGCGATCATCACGCGGCTCGCGGGCGGGACCCTGCCACCCGCCACGATGCGTCTGCTCGATGACGCGTTCAGCCGCCTGACGCTCGACCCGGCGCGCGGTCCCGGTCCGGAGCGGACCGACCTGCATGCCGCGTACGCCGCGTACCGCAGCGCGCTCACGACGGACGGCGCCATCGACATGGATGACCTGGTGGCGGGTGCCGTGCAGCGGCTGCGTGACGATCCGGCGCTGTTGCGCCAGTGGCAGCAGCGTGCCCGCGTCCTGCTCGTGGATGAGTCACAGGACCTCGACCAGGCGCAGCTCGACCTGGTGCTGCTGCTCACCGGCGAGACGCGGGATGTGTTCCTCGTCGGTGATGACGACCAGACCATCTATGCCTGGCGCCTTGCGGATGTGCGGCGCATCCTGGGCCTCGCGGCGCTCCTGCCCGGCATGCGGAGGGTGGACCTCACGGTCAACTATCGATGCCCGCCGGAAGTGGTGCGCCGCGCGGACCGGCTCGTGTCGTGTGTGACCGAGCGGTTCGTCAAACGCATCGATCCGGCACCGGCCGCCGACGGGACCCTGCTGCTGGTGCCCGACCCCGGCGACGATGTCGCGCGAGCCCGCCGACTGCTCGATCGATGGGTCGGCCGGGAGCCCGGTGGCTACGCCATCCTGGCGCGCACCAACCGCCAGCTCGCGCCGTATGCGGCCGTTGCCATCGAGCACGGCGTGGCCATCGACATCGCCCGCGAGGTGCTGACCCTCGACCATCCGGTCATCGACCGAGTGCTCGCGCTCGCGGCGGAGGTGGAGCCGTCAGCGCCCCTGCTGCTCCGCGTGGCACGCGCGGTGGCCGTTGCCAGTACGGTCGCGGAGACCGGCACCGCCGGGACCGGAGGCACGGCCGTGGACGCTGGCACGACCGTGGACGCTGGCGCCGCCCCGGATGGGGCCACGGCCGACGCCGATGACCGGATCGCCCGAAGCGTGCTCGCCTGGGCCGCCTGTCACGAGACCCTCGAGGAGCTGCGGGACGCGATCGGCGCGACCCGGGCGGCGCGCGCATCACCGACGGATGGCGATGGCGCTCCCGAGCCTGTAGCCACCGCACGGGAGCCAGGCCGGACGGCACGCTCCCTCATCCTCGCGACGGCCCACGGCACGAAAGGGCTCGAGTTCGACCATGTCGCGGTCGTGGGCATGGACGAGGGCTCGTTCCCGAGCGACCGCTCCATCGACGAGGCGGACGATCCCGTCCGGGCGCTCGACGAGGAGCGACGACTCGCGTATGTCGCGTGGACCCGGGCGCGTCGCGAGCTGCTGCTGGTCCACGACCCGTACGCGCCGAGCGTGTTCCTGCGCGAGGCGTTCGACCCCGCCGAGCTATGGCCACCGGCCGCCTGATGCGCGAGACACCGACCCTGGGTGCGGATCGCCCGACGCGACTCGGATCAGCCGCGGTGGGCGGATCAGCCGCGGTGGGCGGATCAGCCACGGTGGGCGGATCAGCCGCGGAACTGGCGCAGATCCACCGAGTAGTCCACCTGGGCGCGCAGGTTCGAGAGCGCCTCGCCCCACCCTTCGAGCGCCTCCGCCCAGGCGTCGATGACCCCCGGCTGCGCGAGATCGAACGGGCCGTCGGTGAGCGTGAGTCGCGTGCCATAGCCCTCGGGCACGAGGTCGACCGTGACCACCGTCTGGTACGCGCCCTCCGTGGGCCACGACCAGCGGAACTGGAAGCGCGTCGGCGGCACGGAGGCAAGGACCACGACGGGGACACGCCGGTCATGCCACGTGAGCGTGCTCCGGGCACCGACCGTCAGCGAGCCCTCGACCCGTCGAGGGAACCATGCCGCCAGCTCATCCGGATCGGTCCACGCGCGATGGACACGCTCCATCGGCGCGTCGAGTCGCCGCTCGATGCGGACCCAGCGTTGCGTCTCCTCGATCATGGTCCGGCGAGCCTCCGATGTGTCCGATGCGGATACCCCGCGAGTCTAGACACTCCGGGCGGCCGCGGTCGTGGCTGCCTTCCGGCGTCTCGGTCGAGGAGCGGTCCCGTTGCCGTCGTCGGGCGTGCTGACGGGCACCGCGACCCGCGACCCCGCGACGTCATGGAACGAGGCGTGGCTGAGCGGCACGAGCGGCTCACCCCGCAGGACGCGTGCCAGGTACTCACCGGTCGCGGATCCCTCGATCGCGGCAATCGCCTCGGGCGTGCCCGAGCCAACGACCCGCCCGCCACGCGCGCCACCCTCCGGTCCCATGTCGATGACGTGGTCGGCGGTCTTGATGACATCGAGGTTGTGCTCGATGACGATGACCGAGTTGCCCTGGTCCACCAGCCGATGGAGCACCTGGAGCAGCTTCTCGACATCCGCGAAGTGGAGACCGGTCGTGGGCTCGTCCAGGAGGTAGACGGTGCGGCCCGTGGCCCGCCGTGAGAGCTCGGTGGCCAGCTTGACACGCTGCGCCTCGCCACCCGAGAGCGTCGTGGCGGGCTGTCCGAGCCGGACATAGCCCAGCCCCACGTCCACCAGCGTCTGGAGTTTGGTGCGCACGGACGGCACCGGCTGGAACACCGCGAGCGCCTCCTCGGCGGTCATCTCGAGGATGTCCGCGATGGAGTACCCGCGGTAGTGGATCTCCAGCGCCTCCCGGTCGTACCGTCGACCGCCGCACACCTCGCAGGGCACGTAGACATCCGGCAGGAACTGCATCTCGATCTTGAGGATGCCGTCACCCTTGCAGTGCTCGCAGCGGCCGCCCTTGACGTTGAAGCTGAAACGGCCCGGCCCGTAGCCGCGGACACGCGCCTCCGGCACCGCCGCGAACAGCTCCCGGATGGGCCCGAACAGCCCGGTGTAGGTCGCCGGGTTGGAGCGGGGTGTCCGGCCGATGGGGCTCTGGTCGATCTCGATGACCTTGTCGATGGCGGGGATGCCCTCGACCGCATCGTGCTCGCCGGGCTCCTCGCGGGCGCCGTTCAGCTCCTTCGCGAGCGCCCGATAGAGGACGTCGTTCACGAGCGTCGACTTGCCCGACCCGGACACCCCCGTGATGGCCGTGAACGTGCCCAGCGGGAAGTCCACCGAGACGTCCTTGAGGTTGTGGGCCCGCGCGCCCTTGACCCGCAGTCGCTTGCCGTTGCCGGGTCGCCGCTTCGATGGGATGGGCACCGCGCGCTCACCGCGCAGGTATGCACCGGTCACCGAGTCGGGGTTCCCGAGCAGGTCCTCCAGCGGGCCGCTCACGATGATCCGCCCGCCATGCTCACCCGCGGCTGGCCCCACGTCCACGACCCAGTCCGCGGTCCGGATGGTCTCCTCGTCATGCTCCACGACCAGCAGGGTGTTGCCCAGGTCCCGCAGCCGCTGGAGCGTGGCGATGAGCTTCGCGTTGTCCCGTTGGTGGAGACCGATCGAGGGCTCGTCCAGGATGTACAGGACGCCCACGAGGCTCGAGCCGATCTGGGTGGCCAGGCGGATGCGCTGTGCCTCACCGCCCGAGAGCGTCGAGCTGGTCCGGTCCAGCGTCAGGTAGTCGAGCCCGACATCCACCAGGAAGCCCAGCCGCGCTCGGATCTCCTTGAGCACCTGGCGCGCGATGGTCCGCTCCCGCTCCGAGAGCCGCTCCACGATGGTCTCGGCCCAGTCATGGGCATCGCTCACGGAGAGCCCCGCGATATCCGCGATGCTCCGCTCGTCGATGGTGACGCCCAGGATCTCCGGCTTCAGACGGCGGCCCTTGCAGGCGGGGCAGGGTCGCTCGACCATGTACTTCTCGAGCTCGGTCTTCATGTAGTCCGAGTCCGTCTCGCGATAGCGCCGCTCGAGGTTGGTGATGACCCCCTCGAAGCTCGCCTCGTACGAGTTGGTGCCGCGGGCGTGCTTGTACTTGACCACGACCCGCTCCTCGCCCTTGCGCGCGTAGAGCAAGTACCGCAACGCCTCCTCCGAGAGGTCCCGGATGGGCGCCTTGATGTCCCAGCCGTGTGCCTTGAACACGGCCTCCGTGGTCTTGAGCCGCCATGACAGCTCCGTGGGCACGGTGCGCCAGGGCGCCAGCGCGCCGTCCGCGATGCTCCGCGACCTGTCCGGGATGACGCGCACCGGATCGAACTCCATGCGCATGCCCAGACCCGTGCACTCGGGGCACGCGCCGTGCGGCGAGTTGAACGAGAAGCTGCGCGGCTCCAGCTCATCGATGGTGGTGCCATCGAACGGGCAGCTGTAGCGCTCGCTGAACTGCTGCTCCTCGAACGCGCCGGGGTCCGCGGGCGCGACGACCACGACCCCCTCCCCCAGCCGGAGCGCCGTCTCCACCGAATCCGCAAGACGAGCGGCATCCGGATTCGGGTGCTCCGGGCCGAAGGCGACCCCGTCCTCGTCCGTGTGGCGCACCACCAGCCGGTCCACGACGACCTCGATGGTGTGGCGCTTGTACTTGTCCAGCGTGGGCGCGCTATCCAGGTCGTGCTGCTCGCCGTCCACGCGGACACGCACGAAGCCCTGCTTGCGGGCCGCCTCGAACACCCGGTCCCCCTCGGTCTTGCGGTCCCGGATGACCGGCCCGAGCACGAGCAGCCGGGTGCCATCCGGCAGCGCGAGGATGCGGTCCACGATCTGGGACACGGTCATGCGCGTGATCTCGTGACCGTTGGGGCAGTGCGGGTGACCGACGCGTGCGAATAGCAGGCGCAGGTGGTCGTAGACCTCGGTCACCGTGCCCACCGTGGAGCGCGGGTTGCGGCTGGCGCCCTTCTGGTCGATGGAGATGGCTGGTGACAGCCCGTCGATCTGGTCGACGTCCGGCTTCTCCATCTGGCCCAGGAACTGGCGGGCATACGCCGACAGGCTCTCCACGTATCGGCGCTGGCCCTCCGCGTAGATCGTGTCGAACGCGAGGCTGGACTTGCCGCTGCCGGAGAGACCGGTGATGACCGTCAGCCGGTCGCGGGGCATGGCGACCGTGACGTCCTTGAGGTTGTGCTCGCGGGCACCGCGAACGACGAGCTGATCCTGGGGCACGGGATCAGTCTAGCGCGGTCGACCGTCTAGAACAAGTGTGCGGTTTGGTTACGAGCCGGGCCCACTCAGGCGGGTCGGTGGTGCTTCCGATACCAGCGGATCAGGTACCAGCCCACGAAGATCGCGATGGCCGCGATGACCACGTAGTCGAGGTACTTGAGATAGCCCTCGAGCAGCTCGTACTGGGTGCCCAGCAGGTAGCCGGCACCGATGAGGATCGCGTTCCAGCTCCCGGCACCCAGCGCGGTCAGGACGATGAACGTGCCGAGGGGCATCCGCTGGGCCCCTGCCGGGATGGACACCAGGCTGCGCACGATCGGCACGAAGCGACCGAAGAACACGATCCGCTGGCCATAGCGCCGGAAGAAGTCGGACGCCGCATCGAGGTCGTCGCGGTCGATGAGCGGCACCCTGGCCAGCAGCGTCTTGGCGCGCTCCTCGCCGAACCAGGCACCGAAGGCATAGAACACGAGACCGCCCAGCACGGCGCCGATGGTCGCCGCGATCATCGCCAGCACCAGGTTCATGCGACCCATCTGGGCCTGCCAGCCGGCGAGACCGAGCACCGCCTCGCTGGGGAGCGGCGGGAACACCGTCTCGAGGAACACCAGCGCGCCGACGCCGACCTCACCGATCCAGGCGATGACGTCCGCCACGAACCCCGTGAACCCCGTCAGGCCATCCTCGTCGTGCGGCGTGGCCTGCTGGAACAGCGGGATCAGGGCGTGCGGGTCGAGCGGGGATCGGCTCACGAGGGTCGCGACTCCGTCAGGGTGTCCCCCGCGAGTCTGACGCGCTCGGAGGCGGCGCCATGCTACCGGAAGTCCGGCCGATGAGGCCCGCGGAGCCGCCCAGGCGACCGGCCGGGCTTCGAGTCACTCCTCGATCCGACAGCTCCCGGCCCGGCTGTCGGCGAGGTGCCTTGACCTCGGCTCCCAGTCCGGGCCCTCGGCGTCCAGTTCGGGCTTCAGCGCCCAGCGCGGTGCCTCGACCTCGGCTCCCAGTCCTCGCTTCCCGTCATACGCGAAGACTGGTCGACCGCTATACCGGTCGGCGGGCTCTCTATCCGTCATCCGTGCGAACTGGTCGGCCGTGTGACGCCATCAGCCGTCAGAGCCAAGCGTGAAGGACAGCGTCGGCCAAGGCGCCGGCGCCTCGTCATCGGTATAGCGCGCAACCAGTCTGCTGATATGACGCAAAGCCGATCGAAGGCGAAGATCCCCTCGAGGACGGCGCCATCCGCTGCCCGGCCAGGCCGGCTCCGGACGCCGAGCAGTTCCCTCGGCGTGTAAGCCCGCGGTAAGGCCGATCGATCAGCATCTGCCTCATGGAGGATGCCCAGCTCGGAGCACGGATCAAGGCGGTGCGTCTCAAGCTCCGGCGCACGCAGGTGGGTCTGGCCGGCGACGCGGGCGTGCGACCCATCGACATCAGTCACCTCGAGCACGGTGTCCTCGATGACCTGCCGCTCCCCATGATGCGCAGGATCGTGTCAGTGCTCGGGATGTGGATCGAGCTCAAGCCGAAATGGCAGGGCGTCGAGCTCGATCGTCTGACCAGTGGCGCGCACGACTCCCTCCAGCGCGCCGTGATCGAGCGCTTCGCACGGTTGCCTGGCTGGGTGGCCGTGCCCGAGGTCACGTACTCGATCTTCGGCGAGCGCGGTTCGGTCGACGTCCTCGCCTGGCACGAGGCCACGCGCAGCCTGCTCGTCATCGAGCTCAAGACCGTCCTCGTCGGAGTCGGTGAGATCGTGCGCACCCTGGACCAGCGGGAGCGGCTCGCGACCGAGATCGCCGCCGGCCGCGGATGGCACGCGACGAGCGTCTCCATCTGGCAGGTCTTCACCGACACCCGCACGAACCGCCGCCAGGTGGAGCAGCACGCGGCACTCCTGCGCCGATCGGGGGCGATCGATGGTCAGGCGATGCGCGCGTGGCTCCGCCGACCGAGTGGCGCTGTGTCGGCGCTGTCGTTCGTGACCGCACCCAGCGCCATCATCCGGTCTCGCGTCCGGCCCACCAAGCAGGAACGGGCCGAGGCGCTGGCCAAGGCCAAGGTACCGGCCCGAGCCCACGCACCGGCCAAAGCGCAGCCAACGGCCGGGATCGAAGCGCCAGCCATGGCAGGACCCCCAACCATGGCTCGAGCGCCCGGCATGGCAGGCGCCACGTCGTTCACGCGCGGGGTGGGCCCGCCGCGACGATCTCCCGCAGCGCATCGACCGACGCGCGCATCGGCGACAGGCTCAGCCAGGGCTCGATGACCGCGATGGCGGCATCGGTGCGTGCCACGAGGTCGGCGATGGGCGCCCCGTCACCGAAGAGCGACAGGTCACCCGGGTCGCCACCCACCCCGACGCCGAGGGTCAGACGACCGTCCGAGAGTCGGTCGAGGGTCGCCGCGGACTGGGCCACCAGCTGTGGCCGTCGACGCGAGAGCACCGCGACGCACAGGATCAGTCGCAGGTCGGTGGTCGCGGCCGCCACACCGGCGAGCGCGACGAACGGATCCGCAGCGACCGTGCCCATGTCCACGCCCAGCGAGTCCCAGATGCTGAGGCCGTCCCAGCCCGCCGCCTCCGCGGCGGCGCCGAGCTCCGCGATGGTGCCGGGATCGGCGAGCTCGCCGAGGGGCGCGATATCGATGGCAGTCTGCATCACCCCATCATCGCCGGTCGGCGACGTTAGACGATCGACGCGATCGCCACCGGGTCCGCTGGGTCGACATGACGTAGGCCTGCAAGTCCTCCGAATGCACGGTCCGCCGACACGAGGATCGAGGGCGGTGTCCGGATCACCACCGCCGCCAGGACCGCGTCGAACGCACCCAGCCCGGGATGGGCACCGAACAGATCCAGGGCGGCGTCGAAGTCCTCTGGCTCCACCATGCGCAGCGGCGACAGGAGCAACAGGTAGTCGCGCGCATGTGTGATGGCATCCGGCCGACGACCGCGACGCGCGTGGACATGCAGGAACTCCCGGAGCACCTCGATCGTCGTGGTCGCCGCGACCCGGCCATCACCGATGGCATCGATGATCGCGCGGCAGGGATCCCGCAGCGGATGCTCCCCTCCGACAGCGTAGGCAAGGACGGTCGTATCGAGGACGATCACCCTCGATCGTGCGCCCCGTCCAGCTCTCGTCGCAGGTCGGCCGGGTCGTCCGGCAGCGGGATCGGTGATGCCGCCAGGATCCGGTCCGCGGCTCCTCGTCGGTCGGTGTCCGCGGCAGGGATGGCCGTGTCGATCGCCTCACGGATCACGGTCGCCACCGAGACCTTGCGACGACGCGCCCGCGCCGCCACGCGTTCGTACCGCTCCGGGTCGAGCAGCAGCTGGAGGCGACGGTCATACATACACATACAGTAGCATGTGTAGTCAGCGGCTCAGCACCGGTCAGCGGCGGCGGCCCCTGCTGGTCCGGCGCTCCCCGGTGCGCTTGATGACGTTGGGCGTCACGCTGCGATCCCACGTGGACTTGTCGAGCCAGCGGGCCATCCAGCCGGCATCGTCATCCTCGTGCTCATCGCGCAGGCCTGGCAGCCAGTCCGCGGCGGTGTCGGGGTCGGGGTCGGCATCGCCATGCCCGTGACCATGGCCGTGGCCGTGTGGCTCGCCGACGGCCGGCTCGTCGCCCGCGCGGATCACCTCGACATCGGTCACCTCGAGCAGCGACTCGGTCTCCGCACGTCTGCCGCGGCGCTCCCCTGCCTTGCGGGCCGCGGCACGCTCGGAGGGCTTCGCGGTGGGTGACGAGCCGGCTCCCGACCCCCCGGCCGCTGCACGCCCGGCCCGCTCGGCCGCCTGGAGCACCTTGGTGGAGGCGTCTTCCTCGAGCACCCGCAGGCGGATCGTCTGGATCTCGTCGCGGATGGCGGCCGCGCGCTCGAACTCGAGCTGCTTGGCGGCCGCGCGCATCTCGGCCTCCAGCTGCGCGACCAGCTTGTCCACCTGGACCTTGGACATCTCGGACAGGTCGCCGCGGTCCGACCCATACGCGCCGGGCGCCTCGGCGACCGCTCGCAGCCGGTCGTTGATGTCCCGGATCTCCCGGATGATCGTCCGCGGCTCGATACCGTGCTCCCGGTTGTGGGCCTCCTGGACGGAGCGGCGGCGGTTCGTCTCGTCGATGGCCACCTGCATCGACTCGGTGATGCGGTCGGCGTACATCACGACCTCACCCCCGGTGTTGCGCGCCGCCCGGCCGATGACCTGGATGAGCGACCAGGCACTCCGCAGGAAGCCCTCCTTGTCGGCATCGAGGATGGCGACAAGGGTCACCTCCGGCAGGTCGATGCCCTCGCGCAGCAGGTTGATGCCCACGAGCACGTCGAACACACCCAGGCGCAGGTCGCGCAGGATCTGCACCCGCTCGAGCGTGTCCACTTCGGAGTGCAGATAGCTGACCTTGATGCCCATCTCGTGGAGGTAGTCCGCGAGATCCTCGGCCATCTTCTTGGTGAGCGTCGTGACGAGCACCCGCTCGCCCCGGTCGACGCGCTCCTTGATGCGGTCCATGAGGTCATCGATCTGGCCCTCGGTGGGCCGCACCTCGATGGCCGGGTCCACGATGCCGGTCGGTCGGATGAGCTGCTCCACGACCTGCTTCGATCGCTGGAGCTCGTAGGCGCCGGGCGTGGCGCTCATGTAGATGACCTGGTCGAGATGCGCCTCGAACTCCTCGAACGTGAGCGGGCGGTTGTCGAGCGCGGACGGCAGTCGGAAGCCGAAGTCGACCAGGATCTCCTTGCGGGTCCGGTCGTTCTTGTACATGCCCACGACCTGGGGGATGGTCATATGGCTCTCGTCCACGACCAGCAGCCAGTCCCGCGGGAAGTAGTCCAGCAGCGTCCAGGGCCGCGACCCCGCCTCCCGGCGCGAGAGATGACGGGAGTAGTTCTCGATACCCGAGCAGAAGCCCAGCTCGCGCATCATCTCGACGTCGAAGGCGGTGCGCTGGCGCAGGCGCTCCGCCTCCAGGACCATGCCCTTCGCGTCGAGCTCGGCGGTCCGCTGCTCGGCCTCCGCCTCGATGTCGACGAGCGCTTCCTTCAGCTTGTCCGCGGGCGTCACGTAGTGCGAGGCGGGATAGACGTTCAGCTCGTTCCGCTCCGCGAGCAGCTCCCCGGTCACCGGATCGAGCTCCGTGATGCGCTCCACCTCGTCCCCGAAGAACTGGACCCGCACGAGGTAATCGTCATAGGCGGGCTGGAGCTCGAGGGTGTCGCCGCGGACCCGGAACCGAGCTCGTGAGAGCGCCTGGTCGTTGCGCTGGTACTGGAGGTCCACGAGCTGGCGCAGGATGCCGTCCCGCCGATAGCGGCCGCCGGTCCGGATGCGCACGACGGTGGCGCCGTAGTCCACCGGCGCGCCGAGGCCGTAGATACAGCTGACGCTCGCCACGATGATGACGTCCCGCCGCTCGAACAGCGCCCGGGTGGCGGCGTGGCGGAGCTTGTCGATCTCGTCGTTGCGGGACGAGTCCTTCTCGATGTACGTGTCGCTCCGGGGCAGGTACGCCTCCGGCTGGTAGTAGTCGAAGTAACTCACGAAGTACTCGACCGCGTTGTCCGGGAAGAAGTCCCGGAACTCGGAGTACAGCTGTGCCGCGAGCGTCTTGTTGTGCGCCAGGACGAGCGTCGGCTTCTTCGCTTCCTGGATGACCCGCGAAATGGAGTGGGTCTTGCCGGAGCCCGTGACGCCCAAGAGGACCTGTTCCTTGAGGCCTTTGGCGACACCCTCCGAAAGGCGGCGGATCGCCTCCGGCTGGTCACCGGTGGGTTCGAACGGAGCCTGGATCTGGAAGTCGGGCACGGCCCCTTCAGTCTACCATCGATCGGCCATCTCTAGAACGGATGTTCGACCTCGGACCGGGCCGCTCCGGCGGCCACCGCTCAGCCTCCGGGCGGGCGCTCCACGGAACCGAAGGGCAGGAAGTCGACCCCCGACAGGGCCTCCGCCAGGGCCTCCTCCACCGTCACCTGGGTCTCGGCGAGCGTGCCGCTGGTATCGATGGTCCGGTCGACCTGGCCGCGGAGCGTGTCGCGGATGCGTCGCTGCACCTCCAGCCGTCGCTCCATGTCCGCCATGCCCATCCCCCGGTCGATGAGCCGCTCGCGCTGCACGTCCTCCGGGCAGTCGATGAGCCAGACCTCGTCACAGCGGTCCGCGAGCCCGCCCTCCACGAGCTTGATGGCCTCCACGACCGCGAACGGGATGCCGTCGTCGAACGCCTCCTTGAGGGCACGGTCGATGCGCGACCGGACGAGCGGATGGACCATCGCCTCGAGGTCCGCGAGCGCCACGGGGTCCGAGAACACGACGCCCGCGAGCATGTTCCGGTCGAGCGCGCCGTCCCGCGAGATGACCCGCTCCCCGAAACGCTGCTTGATGGCCTGGATGATGGGCTCACCGGGCGCCGTCACGGCCCGCGACATCTGGTCCGCATCCACCACCCGGCCACCCAGTCGCCCGAGCATCTTGGCGACCGAGGACTTGCCGCACCCGATGGGCCCCGTCAAGCCGATGAGGAACGGCTGGTCGGGTGGCTCGGTCGCGTCCGGGTCATAGCTCCCGATCCACGGGTCCGCACGCCCGATGGCGGCTCCCGATCCACCGAACGAATCCTCCTCCAGGCGGGGTGGCATCAGCGGCAGTCCTTCCTCGTCCGCGGGCCCCCGTACGGGACGCCGCGGTGGCAGCTTCGATCGACGCTCCGGCCGTGGTCCGACCGATGCCGCCGGTGCGCTGGGTCGGATGTCCTCCGGGAAGCGCGCCTCGTAGAGCGGATCGTCCTGACGCCTGGGCGGGTAGGCGAACGGACCTCTCATCGGGGTGCCCGCTCGGAGAGCGCGAGCCACGCCTCCTCCGCCTGGGCCAGCGCACCATCGACGTCCGCCAGCTCGCTGGTGAGGCGTCGGAGCTCCACGAAGTTCGACTGCACCCGGCGGTCGCCCAGGGCCAGCTCCAGCTGTGACTTGCGCACGCCCAGCCGTGTCATGTCCTCTTCCACCTTCCCGATCTGGCGCCTGTAGGCGTCCTTGGACAGCGGCGCCGGGCGCTTGCCCGAAGCCGGCGCAGGTCGGGTGGCCCGGTCGGCAGCAGTGCCGGTCGGGACGCCCGCCGGGCGCCCTCGCTGGGTGGCCGTGCCTCCACCCGTTCCCGCCGCTCCACGTGCCCTGTCGGGACGGCGTCGTTCCAGCTCCTGGGCGACCGTCCAGCCGTCAGCGACGGCCTGGCGCCACTCCCGGTAGCTGCCATCGAAGGGTGCCACCAGACCGGCCTTGCCGTCCAGCCCCGGATCCACGACCCACAGCCGCTGGCACACCGATTCCAGGAGACGCCGGTCGTGGGACACGATGAGCATCGTCGACCCGGACGCACGGAGGAACGACTCGAGCGCCTCGCGGGCAGGGATGTCGAGATGGTTCGTGGGCTCGTCGAGCAGCAGCAGGTTGGCCGGTGTGACACCCATGAGCGCCAGCTCCAGACGTGACCGCTCGCCACCCGACAGCTCCGCGACGGGCTTCAGCACGTCCTCCCCCCGGAACAGGAACCGGGCGAGGTAGCTGCGCGCGGCGGTCGTCTCGATCCGGCCGGCGGCAAGGATGGCATCCAGCACCGTGCTGCCGGGGATCGGCGCGTCCCGGATCTGGGCGAGATAGCCGGGCGTCACGTTGGCACCCAGCCGCACGAACCCCTCGAGCGGTGAGAGGACCCCTGCGACGGTCCGCAGCAGCGTCGTCTTGCCGGCGCCGTTGGGCCCCACCACGCCGACCCGTTCGCCCCGCGAGGCATCGAGCCGTCCGATGCGCAGGATGGGCGTCCCATCCGGGGTCGTCTCCGATCGAGGGAAGCCGACGACCACGTCCTCGAGGGTCACCGCGATGTCCCCGGAGCGTGCCGCGGCACCGCCCAGGAGCGCCTGTCCGGGCAGCGCCATGCGCGCCTGCGCGCGGGGTGCCTCCGTGCGCGTCGCCTCGAGGGCCTCCAGCCGTCGCTCGTGCTCGTGCATCTTGGCGTACTTGCGGTGGCTCCGATATCGCTGGATGAGCTCTCGCTCGCGGGCGATCTGCTCGGTGCTCGTCTCGGCGTCCTTGCGCTCGCGCGCGTCGGCCGCCTCCCGCTGCACGAGATACGCGGAGTAGGCCCCTCGGAAGGGTTTGAGCCGTCGGTCGCGCAGCTCCCAGATGCGGGTCACCACCGCATCCAGGAAGGCCCGGTCGTGCGAGGCGACGAGGACCGCACCGTCACGCCGAGCGAGGTACGCCTCGAGCCATTCGAGCGCCGCAAGATCCAGGTGGTTCGTGGGCTCGTCGAGCAGCAGCAGGTCCGGATCGTCCACGAGCAGCCGCGCGAGCGCGACGCGGGTCTGCTCGCCGCCCGAGAGCTGGGTCGGTGGCCGCTCCCAGTCCGCCTTCGCCACGCCCAGACCGGACAGGATCTCCTCGACGCGCTGGTCGAGGTGGTAGCCATCGAGATGGTCGAAGCGGTCACGGATGCGGGCGTACTCGGGCCCCGCGACCGCCGCCGGTCCGGCCGATTCGAGCCTCGCCAGCTCCAGCTCCAGGCGCTCCACCTCGGTCGCCCCCGAGCGCACGGCGCGCAGGACCGTGGGCGCGGTCGCGAACGCCGTGTCCCGATTCGACTCCTGGCCGAGCATGCCGACACGGATGCCCTGGGCGATATGCACGCGACCCCGATCGGGGTCATCGCGGCCACCGATGATGCGCAGCAGCGTGGTCTTACCGGCGCCGTTCGGGCCGACCAGCCCGATGCGCTCACCGCGGGCGATGGACCCTGCGACCGAATCGAGGATGACGAAGTCGCCGATCTCGCGGCGCACCGCGTCCAGCCGAAGGATGCTCACCCGGGGTCCCCGGTCGGTGACAGCACACGGAGGCCGGCTGCCTCGGCCGCTTCGGCCTGACGCCGGTCATACGTGACGAACGCGTCGATCTCCGACCTCACCAGGAGGGCCGACGAGATGTGGATCGCGTCGAGGGCTCGGAGTCGAGCGCCACCGATGGCACCTGCCGCCGAGGCGATGTCCGGGTCGAGCTCGACCCAGGACGTACGCTCGAAGAGCACGCTGGGATCCACGCCAGGGTCGTGGCGCGCCACCGCCTTGGCGACCTCCACGACCGCCACGCGGCTCGCGAAGATCGGCCGATCGAGGACGAGGACCTCGACAGCCTCGCTGTCGAGGTCATGGATGACGAGCTTGGTCAGTGCGGACGAATCGAGATAGAGGCCGCTCAGCGTGGGTCACTCCGCCGTTCGGCGAGCAGCTCCTCGGTCGCGGTGGGACGCCCGGGGATGGCCGGGTGTGGCGGCGGTAACGAGCCGGTGTTCGGGATCCTGGCCGGCGTCACCTTGCCCTCGGCGATGAGCCGCTCCAACGGCGTCAGCGACGGATCGAGTGGCACGAACCGGCCCACCGGTCGGCCATGGACCGTGACCTCGAATCCCTCGCCCGCCTCGACCCGCTCGATGTACGAGCGCAGTCGGTGGCGGAACTCGCGCGCGCTCACCTGGATCATGCGTCACAGTGTGACACATCGCCACTCCACGGCACCCGTCGGAGGCTACGGAGCCGAGGACGACCGAAGCACCAGGATCGCGTCCAGGTCGATGCGGGAGCTTCGCGACCTCGCGTGCTGCTTCCCCGTGGCGCGCAGCTCCAGTGCGTGCTGGCCCGATGGCAGTGACGCAGCCCACACCACGCGTGCTTTCCGACGCGTCGCCGAGTAGAGGTCCACGGTAGCCACGCGAGCCCCATCGACCCGGATCTCCACGATGCCGCGATCGGGTCCGGTGTTCGAGACGACGGCGAGGCCCGCGGCCGTCACGGTGATCGTCGCCCGGCGCCCGGCGACGGTGGCCCTGCTCACCTTGCCACCCGAGGCGCCGGACAGTGAGGCGCGGGTCCACGAGCCACGATAGACGATCGAGCTCGCGGTCTCCTGCATGACCTTGAGCGTGGATGCGGCGCCCACGACCCACCGGCTGGCGTTGCCGGACGTGTCGATGGCGCGCAGGCGGAACACGGCGCGCGAGCCCGGCGTGAGCCGGACATCGACCCGGCGATCGAGGGGACCGGGGAGCGACACGTCTCGCCAGGTCGCACCGTCGTCGGTGCTCCGCTGGAGTCGGTAGCGCGCGAGCGCGGTGTCGTCGGACGCGGCAGGCCAGGAGACCCGCACCACGACTCCGCCCGCCAACGTGGCATCGGGGAGGATCCGGACCGTGGGCGCCGAGACGGATGGCGCGGTGGTGTCGCCGGGCGGAGGGGTCGGAGTCGGGGTCGGTGTGGGCGTCGGAGGCGATGTGGGCGATGGGCTTGGAGTCGGTGTGGGCGCTGACGATGGTGTCGGGCTGGGTGTCGGGGTCGGTGTGGGCGTCGGGCTGGGTGTCGGCGTCGGGATCGGGGTCGGTGTGGGCGTGGGCGATGGGCTTGGAACCGGTGTTGGTGTCGGCGATGGCGTCGGAGTCGGGCTGGGTGTCGGGGTCGGTGTGGGCGTCGGGCTGGGTGTCGGCGTCGGGCTGGGTGTCGGAGTCGGGCTGGGTGTCGGGGTCGGTGTGGGCGTCGGGCTGGGTGTCGGCGTCGGGCTGGGTGTCGGAGTCGGGCTGGGTGTCGGCGTCGGGCTGGGTGTCGGGCTGGGTGTCGGCGTCGGGGTCGGTGTTGGTGTCGGCGTGGGGGACGGCGATGGCGTCGGAGTCGGGCTGGGTGTCGGGGTCGGCGACGGGGTCGGCGTGGGTGTCGGGGCAGGCGTCGCCGTGGGTGTGGGCGTCGGCGCGGTGTGTGCCACCGGCTCGTGGTGCGGATCGGGGTCGGTCGCCGTCCGCCAGTCGTCGGTCCCGTGGTCGATGAGGGCCGCCCGGACCGCTGCGGGAGCGGCCGTCGGATGGTCGGCCAGGTACTTGGCAGCCACGCCGCTCACATGCGGAGCCGCCATCGACGTCCCGGATGCGGACACCACCGCGCCATTCGTGGTGTTCCGGGTCGATCGGATACATACGCCCGGCGCAGCGAGATCGACATCCGCACCGTAGTTGGAGAACGAGACCGCGAAGGCGTCGTCCTGGAACGTCGACCCACAGGACAGGTTGGGACCGGCGCCACCACCCAGTCCATCCGTGTCGGCGATCGCGGACACGGTGATGACCTCCTGGTAGCGAGCGGGAGTGGACCCGCGCGCATCGGCGTGCGAGTTCCCGGCCGAGACCACATAGGTCACACCCGCCGCGACCGATGCACAGATCGCGGTGTGCAACGCGTCCCACGGGTCGGGGCAGCTGGTAGGCGTGTCGTATGGCCAATCGCCACCCAGGGACATGTTGGCCACCATGGGCCGTGCGGGGTCGGCGAGCTTGCGTGCGGTCACCCACTCGATGCCGCAGATGACGTCCGAGGTGGTACCGGTCCCGTCAGCGCCCAGCACGCGGACCGCCAGGAGTCGCACGCCGGGCGCGACGCCCACCACGCCCTGCCCGTCGACCGATGCACCGACCGTGCCCGCCACGTGCGTCCCATGGAAGTTGGCGTCATGGGTGCCGGGACTCCCGGAGGAGGCCACGCAATCGACACCACCCACCACGTGGAGGTCGCCGCCCATGGTGGGGTTCCCTGCGGCACCGATGCCCGTGTCGATGATGGCGACCTCGACGTTCCCAGGGTCGCCCGCGCCGCCGCCGACCCGTCGGATGCCCGGCGGCACCAGGTCGGTGTCGGTCGTCGCTTCGGTGATCGTGCCGGGCCCCTCGACGCGCACGAGGCTGGTGGACAGCAGCACGTCCGGCACGACCGCCAGCACGTCCGGATCATCCCGGAGCGTCCGGACGTCCGACTTGGTCAGCGAGGCCGAGAACCCGGCGAAGGAGGTGGAGAACCGATGTCGCACGCGGAGCGTGCGCGTGGCCCGCAGGCGCGTGATGACCCGGCCGGTGAGTGCCTTGCGATCGGCTCGTGCGGCCGTCCGGAGCGACCTGCGGGTGGCGGCGCGACCACGTGCGCCCGATGCATCCGAGCGCAGGACCACGATGTAGCGACCATCCGGGCTGGACACATCCGAGATCGCGGATCGGCCCGCAGGCCCTGTCATCCCGATGGCCGAGGTGGACGTGGACGTCGCAGCCGACACGAGCACCGCGCTCGCCGCGAGCACCAGCGCGATGACGAGGGCACCGACGGACCGCCCTCGCTGGCGCTGCACGCCGACGAAGCCGGCGTTCGCCATGGGGACGCTCGGAGCCATGGAGCGAACCTAGGCCCTCCTGCACGGGGTCGTCCAAGGCCACTCGGTCCCGCATGCGGCGTCTGGTAGTACCACCAGCGCGGGCGAGCGGCCCGCCGCTCAAGGGGTTTCGGGCGGGCCGGTCTCAGCGTCGGGCGCCGACGGCGCCCTCCCCGGTCGGCAGCTCGCTCCATCGCTGGCCGCGGCGGCCGGTGGTCGATCGCGCGGACCGGAGCAGCGCGAGGTTGCCGGCCGTCCGCTCGTCCGTCGGCAGTCGCTGGCACCACGAGCAGAAGTGCGTCGCCCGGATCCCCAGCACGAACCGCTTGATGGGTCGCCCGCAGCGATGGCACGGCTGGCCGGTCCGCTGGTACACGTCGAGGTGGTGCTGCATCTCGCCGTCACCTCCAGGCGCGGTGTAGTCATCGACCGAGGAGCCGCGTCGCTCGATGCCCTCCGTGAGCACCGCCCGGATGTGCGTGTACAGCGCGCGCTCGTCGGCCGGCTTGAGGGACGCGGCGCTCCGAAGTGGATGGAGCTTCGAGCGCCACAGCGACTCGTCCGCATAGATGTTGCCCACGCCCGCCAGGAACGCCTGGTCGACGAGCAGCGGCTTGAGCCGGCCGCGGCGCCCCCGGATCAGCTGCCGGAACCGGGCCAGGGTGAAGGTCGGGTCGAGCGGCTCGGGGCCCAGCGCATCGAACGGGTCGGTCTCGTCCGCGCCGAGGGCCTTGCCTGCCTCGTCGCGGGGATACAGCGCGATGCGCGCGAACTTGCGCACGTCCCGGATGAGCAGCTCGCGCGCACCATCCAGCCCGAACACGAGATGGACGTGGCGATCGCGAGGCGTGCCGACCGGCAGCACGAACACCTGGCCGGTCATCTTCACCTGGAGCGCGATGACCCAGCCGCCCGACAGCTCCAGCACCAGCCACTTGGCACGCCGCGAGACCTCCGTGATGGTCCGACCGGCGACGCCGGCGGCGAACGCATCGGGGTCCGGGTGCTTGATCGCCTTCGGCCAGTCGGTCCAGAAGGACTCGATGGTCGAGCCGAGCACGAGCGGACGCAGCTCACGCGCGATGGTCTCGACCTCGGGTAGCTCCGGCACACTGCCGAGTCTACCGAGATGGCGGACCGGTGCGCTGCGTCCCGTGCCGCCAGCCGACACATCTTGTCATCACCTCGATGAGGCATCATGATGTCTCCATGCGGACCACCCTCACCCTTGACGATGATGTCGCGCGCCTGCTCCGCGAGCGGACTCGTCTGACCGGTGCTCCCTTCAAGGAGGTCGTGAACGAGGCGCTCCGAAGTGGGCTCCAGGCACACCGACGACCGAGCGAGCCCCTCCCCCGCTTCCAGGTCGTCCCCAAGGCCGCGGGCTTCCGGAGCGGTATCGATGTGCTCCGGCTGAACCAGCTCAACGACGCCCTCGAGGCCGAGGCATTCGAGCAGGCGCGCTCGGTCCGCTCACCGCGGTGATCGTCCCGGACATCAACCTCCTGGTCCACGCATACAACTCGGACGCCCCTCACCATGACGATGCTCGAAGGTGGCTCGAGTCGGTGCTCTCCGATCGGCGGACCGTCGGCTTCTCGTGGGCCGTCATGCTCGGATACGTGCGGCTGATGACGGATCGAGCCGTGGTCCTGGATCCATTGGCGCCGGCCGAGGCCCTCGGCCACCTTCGCTCCTGGCTCGCGCGCCCCCAGGTCGTCGTCCTCGAGCCCGGACCACGACATCTCGATCTACTCGACGAGCTCATGCGGCATGGTCATGCTGCCGGTCCCCACATGACCGATGTCCATATCGCCGCGCTCGCCATCGAGTACCAGGCGGAACTGTTCTCGAACGACACCGACTTCGCACGATTCCCGGGCCTCCGCTGGACGGACCCGCTGCGCTGATGGTGGATGCCGTCCCGCGTGCAAGGGCCAGCGCCGACGCGGGTACGCTGCCGGTCGTGGACGTCATCGCGCTCATCCCGGCCTACCAGGAGGCGACCCGGATCGCCCCGGTGATCGAGGCCGCGCGCCGGCACCTGCCGGTCGTGGTGGTCGACGACGGCTCGCGGGACGACACGGCCGCCGTGGCAGAGGCAGCTGGCGCCACGGTCCTGCGGCAGCAGCCCAACCAGGGCAAGGGCGCGGCGCTCCGGATGGGGTTCCGACACGCGCTCGACGCGGGGTGTCGTGCGGTGGTGACACTCGATGCGGACGGCCAGCACGACCCCGCGGAGATCCCCGACTTCCTGGCGCGCTGGACCGCCACGGACGCGCCGCTCATCGTCGGGCAGCGGACCTTCGGGGAGATGCCGTTCAGCCGACGCATCGCCAATGAGCTGGGCACTCGCACGTTCTCATGGGCCGTGGGTCGCCACATCGCGGACAACCAGTCGGGGTATCGGCTCATCGCGGCATCGCTGATGCGTCGGCTGCTGGACAGCCGGGAGACCGGCTTCGAGTTCGAGGTCGAGATGATCACCACGGCCATCCGGGCGGGCATGGTCATCGAGTGGGTCCCCATCCGGACCATCTACGCCGGCGAGACGAGCCACATCCGGCCCGTCCACCACGTGTCGAACTTCCTGCGGGTCGCGCGCGAGGCCCGCCGCACGGTGCGTACGCCGCTGCCACCGGAGTCACCCGTCGACCGACCCTGACCCGGCACCGGCCCCTCGCGCCCAGCAGCCCGTCCACCGCAGCGCCCTCTCGGATCGTCAGTCGCGCGGCAGGACCTGCATCTGCTCCCAGTCGTCGCCGACCTTGACATCCACGTCCAGCGGCACGTCCAGGGGGAGTGCCGTCTCCATGGTCTCGCGGACGATCGGCGCCAGCTCCGGCACGAGGCCGCGCGGCACCTCCAGGACCACCTCGTCGTGGACCGACAGCAGCAGCCGCGCCGGCGAGCCATCGCGACGCAGCCGCTCGTGGAGCCGGATCATGGCGATCTTCATGATGTCCGCAGCCGTGCCCTGGATGGGCATGTTGATGGCCATCCGCTCCCCTGCCCCGCGGAGCGACGCGTTGCGTGCCTCCAGCTCCGGGATCCAGCGCCGCCGGCCGAGCAGCGTCTCCACGTAGCCCTGCTGCCGCGCGGTCTCGCGGATGTGGAGCATGTAGTAGCTGATACCGCTGTACGCCGCGAAGTACGACGCGATGAAGTCCTGCGCCTCCGCCCGCGGGATCCCGGCACGACTCGCGAGCCCGAAGTCGCTCATGCCATAGGCCAGGCCGAAGTTGACCATCTTGGCCATCGAACGCTCGTCCGCGGTGACGGCCGCCGGCTCCTTGTGGAGCACCCGCGCGGCGGTCTCGCGATGGATGTCCGCACGTCGCTCGAACGCCTCCCGGAGATGCACGTCACCGCTCACGTGGGCGAGGATGCGCAGCTCGATCTGGGAGTAGTCCGCGGCGAGCAGCACGCAGTCCGGATCGCCGGAGACGAAGGCGCGCCGGATCATCCGACCGAGGTCCGTCCGGATGGGGATGTTCTGGAGGTTCGGGTCGATCGACGACAGTCGACCGGTCGCGGCGACCGCCTGCTGGAAGGTCGTGTGCAGCCGTCCCGTCTCCGGCGAGAGCAGCACCGGCAGGGCATCGATATAGGTCGACTTGAGCTTGGTGTACATGCGCCAGTCGAGGAGCATCGAGACCATCGGGTGGGCGGCACGCAGGTCCTCCAGCACCGAGGCGTCGGTGGAGTAGCCGGTCTTGGTGCGCTTGCCCCTCGGCAGGTCGAGCTCGTAGAACAGGACCTGCTCCAGCTGCTTGGGGCTGCCGAGCGTGAACTGGTGACCGACCGATTCCCAGATGCCCTCCTGGAGCCGGGCGATCTCCTCCGCGAAGGTCCGCGACAGGTCCGCCAGCCCCGGGGTGTCGATGGCGACGCCCGTGGCCTCCATGTCCGCGAGGACCGGCACGAGCGGCATCTCCAGCTCATCGAGGATGCGATGGAGCCCAGGCTCGTCCGCGAGCGCACGCCCGAGGGGCTCCCGCACGGCCGCCGCCGCGAGCGAGGTCACCGCTGCCAGCTCCGGCCCACGCAGCTCGCCGGCCTTGGGCAGCTCCAGGCCCAGCCGCTCCGCGCTGATGTCACCGAGCGACTGGGCGCGCAGCGCCGCGTTCAGGATGTACGCCGCGACCTGGGTGTCGAAGGCGACCTTCGGCAGGCTGCCCCGCGCGCGGCTCAGGCTGGTGGCCGCGGTGGGGTCCCGCCGTGCCAGCTCCCACACGAGCAGCGGCTTGACGTCATGCCCAGCGAGCGGGAGCCCAGTCGCCATGACCTGCTCGGCGAGTGCCGCAGCACCGTCCGAGCCCGCCGCCACGACCCTGCCATCCGCACCCGTCACCGCGAAACCGAGGAGCGAGCCGCGTCGCGGGCGCGGATCGTCGAACGCGACGCCGACCGTCAGCTCCGGCTGCGCACCGAGCCACTCGGCGAGGTCATCACGTGGCGCGAAGGCGCCGACGCTGGCCGGATCGCGGAGGACCTCCCGCAGCAGCTCCCGGGGGTCGCCGCCGTTCGTGCGCAGCTCGTGGGTGGTCGGTCCAGGGGTGCTCGTGGGAGCGGGGTCCGCGCCCGTCTCCGAGACCGCCCCGAAGTCGAGGCTCAGCTGGAGTCCACCGTCCGTGCCCCCCGTGCGTGGCGCGCGGCCGGCCACCTGGGCCGCCGGGATCGGGCCACTCCGGTCGGCCTCCCGCAGCAGGTCACCCGGCGCCAGCGGGCCTTCCCCATCCACGGCGGGCAGGCGCTCCACGAGCGTCCGGAACTCGTACTCCCGGAACAGCCGGATGACCTCCGCGCGGTCGTAATCACCGAGGCGCGCCGCTTCGAGGTCCAGCTCCACCGGCGCATGTCGATCGATGGTCACGAGGTCCCGCCACAGCAGCAGATCCTCCCTGGCGGCGACGAGCTTGTCCCGGAGCTTGGGCGGCGTGACCTCGTCGATGTGCTCGAACGCGCCATCCAGCGACCCGAAGTCGAGGAGCAGCTTGCTGGCGGTCTTGTCGCCGACGCCCGCGAGGCCGGGGATGTTGTCGGTCGTGTCGCCCTTGAGCGCCTTGAAGTCGATCATCTGGTGCGCCGCCAGGCCGTATCGCTCGTGGACACGCTCGGGGTCGTACATGATCGTCGCGCCGGCACCCATGCGCGTGAACATCAGCCGCGTGTGGTCCGAGACCAGCTGGAGCATGTCCAGGTCACCCGACACGATGACCGATTCGATGCCTTGCGCCTGCGCCTGGAGCGACAGCGTGCCGATGAGATCATCGGCCTCGTAGCCCTCCATGTCGTAGATCGGGATCCGGAACGCGGCGAGCGTCTCGCGCACGATCGGGAACTGCTCGCGCAGGTCGTCCGGGGTCGGTCGACGGGTGCCCTTGTACGCCTGGTAGCGCTCCGCGCGCTTGGGACGACCGACATCGAAGCAGCACACGACGTGGTCCGGCTTGGCGTCCTGGAAGCCCCGCAGCACGATGCTCCAGAAGCCGAACGCGGCGTTGACGAGCTGACCCTTGCTCGTGGAGAGGGGCGTCTCGAGCAGCGCGAAGTACGCGCGGTAGATGAGGCTGTGGGCGTCGAGCAGCATCAGTCGGGGCACATTCGGAGTGTACGGCCCCGGACCTGCCGGGGCGTGTCAGGTTCCGGGGGAGTGCTCCGGTCCACGGGGAGTGGTCGCCGCTCGCCCATCGTGCTATCACGGTAGCGTGCTACCACGATGAAACGCAGGCCGCTCGGCGGGGAGTGGCCACGGGATGCGGCACCCGGCTCGTCCGCTGCGTCGCCTCCCAGGATGTGGGCGTACGGATGCAGCACTCCACCACTGGATCCGTCGATGACGCATCCAGGGCCATGTCCTTCGTCCGGGCCACCGGAACGTGGGCAGGATGCCGAAGGAGGAGCCCTCCAGGCCCTGTCACGAGCCCACCCGGGCCAGCTTCGCGCCGATCCGGGGTGATGCTTCGTCCGTACACCCAGGATGTGGGAGGTCCGGGTCGAGCAACGGCGAGGAGTGGCGGCGCTCGGCGGCGAGTGGCCGCTCGCAGGCCGCTCGGCGGGGAGTGGCCGCCCGACAGGGAGCGCGCCTCTCTACGGGGACGGCCGCTCAGCGCAGCAGCGGGTCCTCGGCGCGCCGGCCGAACCAGACCAGCAGCAGGACGATGCCGCCGCTTCCCGCGAGCACGATACCCAGGAGCAGCAGCGCATAGGAGGTGTCATCCAGACCAGCGGGACCGGACGCGGCCCGTGCCATCTCCGGCTCGCGCGCTGCGGGTGGCTGGGACGTCGGCGCATCCGTGGGCGCGGGCAGCATCGCGATGGTGGCGTCGGTGGGTGACGCGCTGGCGGTGGTATCCGAGACACGGACCGGACCGTCGGGGCCGACGAGCTCCCGGCCGTTCGAGGTCTGCCCGGTGCCGACCTCCGGCCCGCCGACACCCTGGGCCTCGTGACCGCCTGGGCTCGCCTGGGGTCGGGCGTCGCCATATCGACCACCGTCGAGCGTGTCCGGATCCTGGGACATCATGACGGACATCACGCCGTCCGTCGCCTGGGGCGCATCGTCGCTCGTCTTGGGCGCGACCACGTTGGTGCGCATGCCCTGGGGCCCCGAGGGATCCCCCTGGGACGGCACCATGGGCGAGACGACCACGAGCACGAGACCCATGGCCAGGGCGGCGCCGGCGACCGGGCGGAGCACCGCCTGACGCGGCGCCGCGATCCAGCGGCCGAGCCGGGTCAGCAGCGAGCCACGGGCCGACGCTGCCTGCTCGGGCGTGATGCGGAAGTCACGCGGTCGGGCAGGCACGGGCAACGTGGCCATCGCGTGGCTGATGATGCCCAGGTCGCTCGCGAGGGTCGTGCACTCGATGCAGTCGCGCAGCAGCCGACGCGCCTCGACGGTCTCGTCGGGCGTCAGGTCCGCGGGGTCGGTGGCGGCCCGGACCACGAGCCAGCGATCGTGGCTGGCGTGCTCGGCGGCGGGCGGAGAGGCTGGGCGCATGTGCTCCAGACGCGGCAGGTCGCCCATCGGTTCCCGGTCAGCCACGGAACAGCTCCATCTGGTCCGCGAGCAGGTCCCGGAGGGCAAGACGACCTCGATGGATGCGCGACTTCACTGTGCCCAGGGACACGCCCGTCATCGTCGCGATCTCGCCGTAGTCATACCCCTCCACGTCGTACAGCACGATGGCGATGCGCTGGTCCTCACCGATGCGTGCCAAGGCCTCGGTGAGCAGCCGACTGCGCTGACGCAGGAGCGCGGTCTGCTCGGGGCCCTCGGACTCATCGGCGGGTGGCTGCCACGACTCGTCCTCCCACTCGGGGAACGGGTCGGCAGGCCGTCGCTTGCGACTGCGCAGCGTGTCCGTGGCGGCATTCATGGCGATGCGCGTGAGCCAGCTCCGGAACGAATCGCCCCGGAAGCGGGACAGGTTGCGATACGCGCTCAGGAAGGCCTCCTGGACCGCGTCCGCGGCGGCCTCGCGATCACCCACGACCCGGAAGGTCACGCCGAACAGGTGGTCCTGGTGCAGCTCCACGAGCCGGTCGAAGGCGGCCAGCTCCCCGCGCAGCGCCTGCTCCACGAGCGCCCGGTCACGGGCACGCTCCGCGTCGATGCGGGCCCGGTCGGGGTGTGCCGCGGCATCACGCGCCGGTGGCGGGCTGGCGGCAGCGTCCGGCGTCCCGGGCGCGGCCATGCTGCGCGGCGGGATCGTCGAAGGGTCCGGGTCAGCGCGTGTCGGGACGTGGTCGCGCGCAGGGTCGTCCACGGGGTCTCGGTGTCTCCAGGGCGATCCGGTGGGCCCGCGCCGAGGCGCGAGGCGGGACGTCAGCGGGCGCCGCGAGTCTAGCACCGCGCGGCCGCTCAGCCAGCCCGGACGCGGTGTGACGATGCGCCACGAGCCGTCACCACCCGGGCCGGGCCGGTCGGGGGTATCGGGTACTCTCAGGAGCACCGTTGCCGGGGTGGCGGAATGGCAGACGCAGTCGACTCAAAATCGACCGAGGGTGACCTCGTGAGGGTTCGAATCCCTCTCCCGGTACCACGTCGGCGGCATCCCGTGCGCGGGCGTGCACCCCGCCACCCGTGGCAGCTCACCACACACCACCCGGCGGATACCGGACGGCTACCATGTCGCGGCGGTCCGGCGATCGAGGTCCGGCATCGCGATATCCGGCACGGTCACCGACGTGCCGCGTGACGACGCGCGACACGCCCGAAAGGAGGAACCGATGAGCGACCTGGTGGTGATCACGTTCCCGAACGAGACGGACGGTCCTGCCGCGCTCTCCGCGATGCGCGACGCCCAGCGAGGCTCCGGTCTCGCGCTCCGCGATGTCGCATCGGTGGTCAAGGACGCCGAGGGCAAGGTGCACACCCACAACGAGGTCAGCTCCACGACCGCGACCGGCGCCGTGGGCGGCGGCATCCTGGGACTGCTCCTGGGCTTCGTGTTCTTCCCGATCGCGGGGCTCGCCATCGGCGCCCTCGCGGGTGCGCTCATCGGCAAGAGCCTGGGCCACAACGTGGACGCCGGTCTCGTGCGCGATGTCACGAACGACCTGACGCCGGGCACCTCGGCCGTGTTCGTGCTCGTGGACGGCGACCCCGCGGCCCTCGTGGGGAGCGTGCGCCACCTCGAGGGCAAGGTCTACCAGACGACGCTTGACTCGCAGCTCGAGGCACAGCTCGAGGAGGCGCTCCGGAGCCAGGGCTGACCCCCGCCGGCGGGCGACGGTCATGCCACCCTGGTCGGCCCGGTCCGGCCACCCCTGTCGGGAGCCGGGTACCCCCAACCGACCCCAGGAGGGCATGTGACGGCGACATCGGTCCGGTACCTGGCACGACCGCGGTTCCTGGGCGCGCTCGGCCGACCGGACCCCACGCTGGTCGCCCGTGTCCGGGCGAACGCATCCGACCTCACCGTCGTCATCGAGGAGCCGGACGTCCTGCTCCTCGCCTCGTGGGACATCGAGCCGTATCGGTCGGATGCGACGGGCCGGGCGTGGGTCCTGGGCGACCGCCAGCCGTCGGCCGGGTCGCGCTGGCGGGATGCCGCACTGGCGCTCGATGCGCCGGGCATCGCGGTGGAGCCGGAGCGGGTCACGCTGCACGCGGGCGCCGTGGGCTTCATGGACGTCTTCACGCGGCGGCTCGGCGGGGCCACGTGGTTCGCGAGCCGGATGGAGGAGCTGCTCGCCCTCGATGACGCACCGGTCGAGGTCGACTGGGACGCCTGGGCGTCCATCCTGGTGTTCCAGTACCCAGTCGGTGAGGCGACGCCATTCCTGGCCATCCGGCGGCTCCAGGGCGCACGCACGGTGGTGCTCGACCGCGTGGACGGTCAGGTGCGGGACGAGCGCTGGGACCCGCCGTGGATCGGTCTGGACGCGGTCGACCCCGATGCGGGTGACCCGGGCCTGGTGTGGGAGACAGCGAGGGCCGCGGTGGCGCGCCTCCCATCGGGACCCGTCGCGCTGGGCTTGAGCGGTGGGCATGACTCGCGGCTCCTCGCCATCGCGTTGCGCTCGGCGGGTCGCGACATGACCCTCTGGAGCACGCAGAAGGACGACGGCCTCGATGACATCGGGGTCACGGCGGAGCTGGCCGAGGTCATGGGCCTGCCCGTCCGGCTGGTCGACCGGGACGCGGCGGGTGTCGGACCATCGGTGGCGTCGGCGCTCGAGCGCGTCGAGCACATGACCCCGCTCCCGTACTGGCTGGAGCCCCTGACGCGAGAGGTCAGACGCGAGGGCCAGCCCATCGCCGAGGCGCTGATGGCCGCCAAGGTCCTCAAATCCGTGCGCGCGGACACGGACAGCGCGGACCCGCGGGAGGCGCACATGCGGGCCAAGGAGCGACAGGACCCGGACGGGGGCATCCTGGCGGGCCCGGCGGTCGCGTGGGCATTTCCCGCGGCGCATCGTGCCTGGCGGGCGGCCACCGCGGACCTCGCGGACGACACCAACGTCCTGATGCTGTCCGAGGTCCGCACGCGTGCCGTGCGGGGGATCGCCAACATGTCCGTCTGGCTCTACGGGCCCGAGATACGGGTCGACATCCCGTTCACGGACCCCGACTTCATCGTGGCGGGGCTCTCCGTCGGCCAGCGACGGAAGCTCGACGATGGCTTCTACCGGGAGCTGCTGGCGGTCGCCGACCCGGTCCTGGGAACGATGCGCATGGCGGTCAAGGGGCAGAGCAAGGTCCGCGGGTACACGTACCTCATGGCGAGCGAGGACTCCCGCCGGTGGCTCGCCGAGCGACTCACAGTGGCGTCGGCGGTGCCGGGTCTGGTGGCACCCGGCCTCGTGGACTACGTCCGGCCCGGCACACGCAGCCCCACCCCATCGCGCCTCGGACGCCTGCTCCGCCGGGACGATCGAGCCCAGGGCGGGCGCGCCCCAGGTGGGGGGACCGGCAAGCGCGAAGCCCGGGAGGCACAGCAGCGGATGCGGCTCACGTTCGGCCGATCACTGCCCCTCGTGACGCTCGGCGACTGGGTCGAGCGTCACCGGCAGCGGCTCGCGTCGATCGACCCGCCATGGGAGGAGTCGCCGCAGCGCCAGCGCTGACGGCAGGCGGGCCGCCGGCCAGGGACACTCGACCGACGGCCGAGCGGGTCACCCCAGGCCGACCCGGGCGACCGAGCCCACGCGCCGCTCGATGTCGGCGAGGAGATCCGCGTCATAGGCGACGCCGGAGCGCAGCTGCATCGGCTGGACGCGTCCACCGCCCGCCGGCACGTGGAGCACGACCGGGGTGTCACCCGGATGTGCGCCCAGGACCTCACGCAGCTCGCCGAACGCGGCCGAGAGACGATCGACGGGCACCTGCCCGAACCGGACGTGGAGCGTCCGGCCGGCCGCGGCCTCGAGGGGGGTGGTGACGGCAGCGGCTGCGGCCACCTCGCGGCGCTGTGCCTCCTCGGGCCACGGCGGCTCGTCATCCCGGTCGTCCATGGGGTCGCCCGCCGGGATGCCACCGCCGGGCGCGGGCGCGCCGCGATCGACCGGGTCGACGGACACGGGGCCCGGAGGCGCTACCGACACCGGTCCCACGGCACCACCAGGCGGCACCGATCCGGGCGTACCGGCGGCCGGTGACGCTCCGATCGCCGCCGCGGGGACCGCCACCGGTGGGGCGCTGCCGGCCCGCACCACGACCTCGATCGTGCCGGTCACCTCGCCACCCCGCAGGGGTGACACGAGGGGCACGATGCGCACGAGCGGCTCCACAGGCATCGCCACGGCCTGGGGCCGGACCGCGACCGGTGCCCGACCACCATCCCCCACGGGCACCGGCACGCGTCCACGCTCGCCGCCCCGCGGGCCGCCGTTCGACGCGCCCGGTCCGCGTGACCAGCCACCGCCGTTGCCGCCCCGGCCCTCGCCACCACCGTTGCCGTTCCAGCCGCCCGACCGACCATCGCCGCCGTTGCCGCCCGGACGACCACGCCGACCGCGCTCCCCGGCCGCGACCGCCGCCCCGAACGCATCCGCGCCCATCGCCTGGACCTGCTCCCAGGTCCACACCGAATCGGCGAGCAGGACGGTCTCCTCGCCCTTGTGGTCGATGCGGCCCGCCACGAGCAGCAGCGCGTCATCCACCCAGGTGCTCGCGGTCTCCTCGTACGTCTTGGGGAACACGATGATCTCCGTGGCGCCCTGGAGATCCTCGAGCGTGGCCACGGCCATGGTCGCCTTGGCTCGCGTGATGACGGTCCGCAGGCCCGTGACCACGCCGCCGAGCACGACGCGCTGCTGGTCCATCTCCTCACCCACGTCGGAGGACCACGCGTTCACGTAGCGACCCATCTCCGATGCGAGGTCACCCAGCGGATGATCCGAGAGATACAGCCCCAGGAGCTCCTTCTCCCAGCGCGAGCGCTCCCGTGAGGGCGCCTCGGTCGCGGACGGCAGTGGTCGCTCCAGCGTGTCCTCGCCGCCACCCAGGTCCGCGAACAGCGACCCCTGTCCGGAGATGCGGTCCCGCTGCTCGGCCTGGCCATAGGCGATGGCGTCATCGAGCGCCAGCAGCAGCTGGGCCGGGTGGCCGAAGGCGGACAACGCGCCCACCTTCACCAGCGATTCCAGCACCCGCTTGTTGACCAGCCGCAGGTCCACTCGCCCACACAGGTCCGCGAGCGAACGGAACTCGCCGTCCGCCTCCCGGGTGGCCACGATCGACTCGATGGCGCCCTGGCCCACGTTCTTGACCGCGAGCAGCCCGAAGCGGATGGCCTCCCCCTCCACCGTGAAGTGGAGGCCGCTCCGATGGATGTCCGGCGGCAGCACCGCGATGCCCAGGCGTCGACACTCGGCGACGGCCCCCGCGACCTTGTCCGTGTTGTCCCGGAAGGCGGTCAGCACCGCGGTCATGTACTCGACCGGGTAGTTCGCCTTGAGATACGCGGTCTGGTACGCGATGAGGCCATAGCACGTGGCATGGGCCTTGTTGAAGCCGTAGCGCTCGAACGGCTCGAACGCCTTGAACACCGCATCGATGACCTGCGGCTCCACGCCTCGTTCCGCTGCCTGGCTCACGAACTTGCCGCGCTGTGCCTGGAGCACGTCCGACTTCTTCTTGCGGATGGCATAGCCCAGGGTGTCCGCCTCCGGGCCCGTGAAGCCGCCCAGCGCGATGGCGGCGGCCATGATGTCCTCCTGGTACACGAAGATGCCGTACGTCTTCTCGAGGTACGGCTCCAGGAGCGGATGGAGATACGTGACCGTCTCCTGGCCGTGCTTGCGCCGGATGTAGGCCGGGATGTTGTCCATGGGCCCGGGCCGGAAGAGCGCCACCATGGCCGCGAGGTCATACACCGACGTCGGGCGCAGCTCGCGGATGTAGCGGCGCATGCCCGCGGACTCCAGCTGGAACACGCCCGTGGTCTCACCCGAGGACAGCAGCTCGAACGTCTTCGCATCGTCCAGCGGGATGCGGTCGAGGTCGATGCGCTCGATGCCCCGGTGCTGCGAGATGAGGTCCACCGCCGCGCGCAGGATGGTCAGGTTGGAGAGGCCCAGGAAGTCGAACTTGAGCAGACCGAGCGCCTCCACGCCGTGCATCTCGTACTGCGTCATGAGCGCGTCCGAGTTGGTGGCCTTCTGGAGCGGCATCAGCTCCGTGAGCGGCTCACGGCTGATGACCACGCCGGCCGCGTGGGTGGACGCGTTGCGCGAGACCCCCTCCACCTGCTGGGCGAGGTCGATGAGCCGATGCACGGTCGCGTCCGTGTCGTACATCTCCTTGAGCGGCGGCGCCATCTGGAGCGCCTCCTCCAGCTTGATGCCGAGCTGGTTGGGAACCGCCTTCGCGATGCGGTCCACCTCGCCATACCCCAGCCCGAGCACCCGACCCACGTCCCTGATGGCGGCGCGCGCGAGCATCGTGCCGAACGTGATGATCTGGGCGACGTGGTCCGAGCCGTACTTGCGGGTGACGTAGCTGATGACCTCGTCCCGACGGCTGTCCTCGAAGTCCACGTCGATGTCCGGCATCGTCACGCGGTCCGGGTTGAGGAAGCGCTCGAAGGGCAGCTGGTACGCGATCGGATCCACGGGCGTGATGCCCAGGGTGTAGGTCACGATCGAGCCCGGTGCGGAGCCTCGACACGTCGTCGCGATGCGCTGCTCCCGGGCGAACCGGACGAAGTCGGCCACGATGAGGAAGTAGCCCGCGTAGCCCATCTGGATGATGATCCCCAGCTCGTAGTCGAGCCGTCGCTGGATCTCCGCGGTGACGGTCCCGTACCGCCGCTCGAGGCCCCGCTGGCACTCCTCGCGCAGCCAGCTCTCCACGGTGTGCCCGTCG
Organism: Chloroflexota bacterium; assembly: GCA_019637815.1. Classification (GTDB taxonomy): domain Bacteria; phylum Chloroflexota; class Limnocylindria; order Limnocylindrales; family CSP1-4; genus JAFMJV01. Next base: position 40,571 of record JAHBUZ010000023.1, on the reverse strand, counting down.
GGCACCGGGAAGTGGGGCAGCTTGAGCTTCCCGAACTCCATCCGGAGGTCCGTCATCTCCGCGATGCGCCGCGTGTTGCGGATCGCCTCCGGCAGGTCCGGCAGCAGCCGCGCCATCTGCTCCGCGGACTTCAGGTAGTGCTGATCCCCGTCGATCCGGAATCGCTTGGGATCGTCCAGCGTGGATCCGGTACCGATGCACAGCAGCGCATCGTGCGCATCGTGCTGGGACTGGCGGACGTAGTGGAGGTCATTGGTGAGCACGAGTGGCAGACCCGTCTCCGGCGCCAGCCGCAGCAGCTGCTCGTTGAGACGCCGCTGCTCGGGGATGCCGTGGTCCTGGAGCTCCAGGTAGAAGCCGTCCGGACCGAAGATATCGCCGTACTGGCCGGCCAGTCGCCGGGCGCTCTCCCAGTCGTCCGTCTCGAGCGCCCGCGGGATCTCGCCGCCGAGGCACGCGGACAGGCCGATGAGCCCCTGGCTGTGCTGGGCGAGGTAGTCCCGGTCGATGCGCGGCTTGTAGTAGTAGCCGTCGACGTGGGCATCCGTGACGATGCGGCACAGGTTCTGGTAGCCCGTCCAGTCCTTGGCCAGCAGCACCAGGTGGAAGGGCTGGGAGTCCTTGCTGCCCTCCCGGTCCGTCATCGAGCGACGCGCGACATACGTCTCCACGCCGACGATGGGCTTGATGCCCTTCGAGGTGCAGGCCTGGTAGAAGGCGACCGCGCCGTACAGGGCGCCGTGGTCCGTGATGGCGAGCGAATCGAAGCCCAGCTGCTGGGCCTCCGTGGTCAGGTCATCGATCCGACCCAACCCATCGAGCAGGCTGAACTCCGTGTGGACATGGAGATGGGTGAAGTCGTTGGGCGCGACGGTCACCGGTCCCCTGCCCTCTCCTCGTGTGTCCTCACGTGCCCGCCGATGCTACCCCGGATCCGCCGATCGGGGTGGCCGGTCCCGCCGGCCGTACGACCCGGCCAGGACCGACCCGCATGATAGAACACCCGTTCGATATGCGTCCAGATGGCCCCGTCCCGATCATGCGCAGGCGATGGTCCGCAGCTTGCCGCCATAGCTCACGGCGCCCAGCACGCCCTTGGCCGGATTGCCGCCACTCTGGAACTCGAGCAGGCTCAGGAGCGCCTTGATGGTGAGGGCGACACACAGGCCCAGCTTGAGATACGGGTGCCGAGCCAGGAACGCGGTGTAGTGCTGGATCGCCGTCTCCACCATGGACGCGCCGCGCCCGTCGTCCATCCGGTCCGTCACGCGCCCGGTCGCCGGGTCCAGGAGCCACCAACCGACCCGCTCGGAGCCGCCGATGGTCACGGGATACGCCGGGCCGATCGCGACGAGGCCCTCCTCGAGCGCCGCCTGCAGCGTCGCCAGCGCCTGGGCCCCATAGGGCAGGGCTGCGAGGTCATCCCCGGGCGCGAGCACGATGGTCGCGATGCCCTGCTCGGCCGCCGCATCGAACAGCGCGCCCACGCTCACGTCCTGGTCCTCGCTGGCCTGGTCCGCAGCGCCCATGACCACCCGCTCGAGGGCATGACCCAGGACACCCGCCAGGACACCCGGTGCCGTCTCCGTCGGTGCACCCACCACGGACGCGGTCCGGACGCTCCGGGCGAGGATGTCGAGCGCTGCCTGATAGGAGCCGTCGGTGGTGCCGGGCGTCATCTCGAGGCTGTAGCGGACCACGTTGGGGCCGTCGGGGAACAGGCGGACCCCACGTTCGGCGGTGATCGCGGCACTCGCCGCGTCGCGGGCGAGGTGGTACAGGTAGGGCACCACGTGGAGCGGCCAGACGGACCCGTCATCGTCATCGATGCCCTCGGCGAGGCGCGGGCTGGTGCTGCCCGTCGTGACCGCCAGGAAGTGGATCGCCCGCGCGGGCGCGAAGTCGGCGGGGCCGTCGGGGGCCAGCGGCGTCAGCTCGATGCGTGGGATGGTCGTCACATCGATGGGCCCTGCGGCGCGCTGCTCCGCTCCGATCCGGTCGAACAGCACCCGATCGGCCACGCTCCGGGCTCCGTCCGGTCCGGTCGTCACGACCTGGAGCCACTCCGCCGTCGCCTCCCCGTCACGACCGTCCGATCCATCCTCCCCGAAGGCGTCCAGGATCCCGCCACCCCCACCGAGGCTGATGCCGACCTGCCCCACGATGATGGTGCTGGCCACCTGGAGCACCGGCTGATACGCGGTCGCGCCCGAGAGCATCTGGCCGATGCCCAGGCCCAGGCCCTCCAGCCCCTCGGGCTGGTCATGACCCAGCACCATCGGCTGGCCCGCGAGCTCGTCCGCGAAGGCGACGTGCTCCAGGATGACCTCCTGCTCGAGCGCGTCGGCGGCGATGCGCTCCACCGTGACCCGGATCTCCACGCGATGTCGCAGGTCGTCCGGGATGGCGGCGAGATCGGTCGCCACGGGTGTCGCGATCATCGTGCCTGCCTCACTGCCCGCCAGGGTGGGGTCCAGGTCCAGCTGCCCGCTCCCCCAGCGCGCACGCAGCCAGACGTGTCGCTCGTGCTCCAGGGCCGGCAGGTCGTCGGGCGTCCCGGGCACCGCGATGCCACGCGCGGCGAGCGCGTCCAGGATGGTCCGATGACCCGCATCGACCATGCGCGTCGTCGCAGTGACCACCTGGTCCTCGTCGGCGACGGCCTGGGCCAGCAGCGCCCGGGCGTCCGCGGGCAGGGCATCGACCGGGAGCGGCGAGCCGTTCGGCGCAGGCAGGGGCTCCGCGTCGGTCGCGCCCTGGAGGACCGCGGTCGTGCGGGCGTCGACCGTGGCGGCATCGATGAGCCAGCTGCTCCGCAGCGCGTCCATCGCCTCGTCCGCGAGCGTCCCCTCCACGAACCGATACTCGACGTGCGCGGCATCGAGCAGGGCCGCCAGGAGGGTCGTCTTGTCCACGGCGTTGCCGGCGCGTGTCTCGAGGGTGCCCCGGGCGCCTCGCAGCGCCCCCGCATACGGCTCGTATGCGATCTCGTCCGAGACGAAGCGGAAGATGCGCTCGAGATCGTAGTCGAGGGCCCAGGCGAGGTCCTCGATCGGGCTGACCGCGTCCAGCGTGACGCTCGGCGGCGGCCCGGCCGGTACCAGTGAGGCGGCTCCCACCGCCTGTGCGCCGAGGACGCCCACGGCCGTTCCCGTGGCGGCCCGGAGGAACGTGCGTCGGGAGACCGGCCGCGTCAGCATCCGGGGCACGCCCCGATCCCCATCACCCGACATCCGCGCATCCTCCCTGTGTCCGCGGTCCGGGATGGGCGGCCGCGTGTCCAGCACGCACGGTACCACCGAGCGCGACCCGGTCGGCTCGGGCTGCCGTCCGGGGTTCCCCGTGGGCGCCGCCGCCCTCCCCGGACGTCGCGCCTACCTCGGGCGTTCCCACGCCCCGATGTCCGGGCGCGCCCCCTGGGGCACCTTCCTGCCGGCGAGGTCCACGGCGCCGCCCGGCAGGGTCGGTGGGGCACCCCCGCGATCGACACCCGGGCTGTTCGCGCGCAGTCGCAGGTCACCGGCGGCCGCGTCCACGAAGCGCGGGTCCCCGTGGACGCTCGTCGATGCGATGGGGAACCACAGGTTCGGGCGGGTGGGGCTCCAGAAGATGTTCCGGGACTCCGCCCAGCTGCCGTCGATGAAGCCCACCCGGTCGCGCGCCCAGATGATGGTGTCGCGCATGGTCAGGATCCCCGATGTGCAGCCCGGCGTGCACTGGATGGCATAGCTCTCCGCGCCGGAGAGATACACGCTGTCGTGGCGGATCACGGTGTTCGGGTTGGGGCCGTAGCGGCCACCACCCCGCACCACGAGGTAGTTGGCGATCGGGAGCCGCGAGCGCACCTCGTTGTATGCCACGAGCGTGTCCCGTGCGAGCGAGCCGTCGTTCTGGTCCGTGCCCAACTCCAGGAACGCGTGGTTGTCCAGCGCGATGTTGTGATGGATGGTCGTGCCGCGACCGCCATAGATGTCGATGGCCGCGCCGTCCCGGCCGTACGGTCGGGAGCAGGCGTCGCTGCCCCGGATGCGGTTCCAGGCGATCTCGCTGTGGTCACCGTGGATGGCGATGGCCACGGCACCGGCTCCGTTGGTGGCGTCCTCGTGCAGGAAGTCCACGTCCACGAACTCGTTGCGCAGGACGCGCACGTGGTGGGCGCCCGATTCCACCCAGACACCCAGCTGGAGGTCGCGGAAGTGCGAACCGCGGATCCGCACGTGGTGGGCGCCAGGTCGCACCCGGACACCGTATCGGTTGCCCAGCGGCTGGTCCTCGCAGCCGGCGTCACGACGCACCGGGCTGGCCCGGAACGCGAGGTCGCGGATCACGAGGTGCCGGCCCGAGACCTCCACCTGCGAGGGCCCGTTCCGGATGATGGGCGCGCTGCCCGAGCCATAGGCGCGGATGACGATGGGCTGGCTGGAGGTGCCGGCCCAGGCCACCTTGAGGGGTCCCGTGAACGAGCATCCCCGCTGGAGACGCAACGTGTCGCCGGGGCGCAGCGTGGCCTTCGAGGCCCGACCGAGGGTCCGCCACGCCCGCGCGGAACCCCGCCCGGTGGCGCTGTCATCCCCGGAGCAGCTGACGTGATACGTGGTGCCGGCCGCGGCGGCCGGTGTCGGGGGTGCGGCTCCGAGCAGGAGCAGGGCGAGCACGACGGCGACACCACCCGACACGGCGGGCAGCGAGCGCGGTCGCGCGACGCTGGGGCATCGCGCGGTCTGCATCTGAGGGTCTCCCTGTGCGGGCTGGTCGCGTGGCGGCCCCGCGGGCGTCCCGGGCCCGTGTGGGTGACGGCCCGGTCGACGTCCCGGGCCGGGTCGCGTGCCGGCCCCCTGGCGCCCCGGGCCTGCATCGACGTCCCTGGGCCACCCTACCACCGGCCGTCCAGCGCGCGACAGGGCCCCGCCGCACGATGGGTGGCCGCGGCGCACCACGGACGCGATCGGCGGTGCGCGGTGCGCGCGTGGTGCGACCTCGGGGCCGCGTGGCGCAATCGGTGCGTGGCGCGATCGGCGGTGCGTGGCGCCCGCACCGGGCATGCGGCGTGGCGCGATCGGCGGTGCGTGGCACCCCTGCGGCCACGTGGCGCGATCGGCGGCGCGTGGCGCGACCTCGGGGCCGTGGGGCGCGGCGATCTTCGGCGTCGCTTGCAGGATCTTCGGGACGGCTTGCGGGATCTTCGGCGGCGCCGAAGATCATCCGCCTCCGTGGGGCCGGCCGGCGGCGGTGCCGAAGATCGTCCGCATCCGCGCGGCGCCGGCCGGCGGCGACGTCTTCGCGTGACGCCAGCCGGCGTCCGACTTCCCCGTGACCGCCGCGTCCGTCAGCCGTCGACGGGCAGATCCAGCCAGCCTTCGCGCAGCGCCCGGGTCGCGAGCTCGGTCCGGGACCGCGCGCCGGTCCGCTCGTACAGCCGCGTCAGGTGCGCCTCGATGGTGCGCGTCGTGATGCCCAGCCGCGCCGCCGCCTCGTCGTTGCTCGCGCCGTCCACGACCAGCCGGAGCACCTCCATCTCGCGGGGCGTGAGCGGGCGCGTCCCGAGGTCCGGACGCATGCTGAAGTGGGTGCCGCCCGCCGCCACCGTCCGGATCGCCGCCACGAGCTCCGCGGTGGGCGCGGTCTTGACCACGAACCCGGCTGCTCCGGCACGCATCGCGTACGCGGCGTACTGGGGATAGTCGTACGCGGTCCACAGGATGATCGCGGAGCGCCGGGCACTGCCGGCGTCCGTCTCGGCGGATGTCTCGCCGGGCAGCATCCGCAGCCCGCTCTCCTCACCCAGGCGGATGTCCTGGATCACGACATCGGGTGGATCCCCGCCAGCGAGGAGCGCCCGGATGCCCGCGAGGTCATCCACGAGCGCGATGACCTCGATGTCCGCCTCGCGGGCCAGGAGCGACGCGGTCCCCTCCCGGAGCGCCGGATGGTCGTCGACGATGGCCACCCGGATCATGGGTGGCCGGCCGAGGCGGCAGGATGCAGCGGAGCCATCACCGCCACCCCGGGGCGACCCGGATCACGGGTGGGCCGCGGCACGTGGCGGGACATCGCCGGGAGGGCCAGACCACGGCGCGTGCTGGTCATGGATCCACCCCAAGCGGCGGCACATGGCCGGACATCGCCGGGCGACCTGGACCACGGCGCAGGCCGTTCCTGGGCGGCCCCGTCGACACCGGTCATGGGTGTGCCCGAGCCACACCGGCGGCGACCGACTGCACCGACACCGCGTCCGCGAGCCCGGGCATGGGCACCGGCGCCTGCCAGGCGAGGCTGGCACGCGTCCCGCCCTCCGGCCGCGCCACCACCGAGAGGCGTGCGCCCGTGGTCTCCGCGCGCTGGTTCATCGATGCGAGGCCCAATCGGCCCTCACGCTCGGCGCGGGTCGATGCGTCCGCCGCGATCCCCGGTCCATGATCGTCGACCCACAGCTCGGCGCCCTCGGCTGTCGCTCGATATCGGACCTCGATGGGCGGCAGGCCGTGCTTCAGGGCGTTGATGATGGCCTCCTGGGCCACGCGGTACATCGCGAGCTCCACGGGCGCGGGTGGCCGGACCAGCGTCTGGTGCTCGAACGCGATGGGCACGCCGGAGCGCCCGGCCAGCCGCGTCACCAGCCAGTCGAGCGCGGGCCCCGTGCCCAGGTCATCGAGGATGGGCAGGCGCAGCTCGCTGCCGATGGCCCGCAGCTCGTGCGCGATGGCGCGGGCCACGGCGGCCGAGTCGGCATCACCGCGGTCGTCCAGTCGCTGGATGAGCAGCGTGATGTCCGCGAGCGGCCCGTCGTGGAGCACCGAGGCGAGTCGGATCCGCTCCGCCTCCGCGGCCGCCACCACCCGGTCCCGCTGTGTCTGTGCCTGGCCCGCGAGCCCGGCGAGCGGCTGGAGCGCGAAGCGGGTCAGGAGGATGAGCGTCACCACGACCGCGATCGCCGGCAGGACCAGCGCGTGCCACTGGACGAGCAACAGGCACAGCCCGGTCACGGCGGGCGTCGCGCCGATGGCGAGCACCGCGAGCGACCCGAGCAGGCGACGAGCGGCGGGGATCCTGGCACCCGCCTGACCTCGGAGCGTGGCGCCCGCGAGGAGGAGCGCCGGCACCACGACGACCGCCGACGCCGCCACCCAGCGCGCGATGCTCCACCCATCCGGCCAGCCGAGATAGGACATGAGCCGCAGGCCGAGGATGACGGCCACGACCGCGGCACCCAGCGTCAGCCGTCGGGCCAGCCCTCGGATCCGCGCATCCGCGATGCCGCTCGCCATGAGCCAACCGAGCGGCAGCGCGACGAGCCCTGCGAGGACCCCCGCGCTCAGCCCGGCGAGGGGCGACAGGTGGGCGACCGGGAACAGCGACAGCGGGCCGCTCGCGGCGAGCGCGACCGGTGCCATGAACGGCGCATCGAATGCGTCCGGTGCCGCGGCGCGACGCCAGCCCGTGAACAGGATGATGGCCGCGGACGACCAGACGGCGAGCATCGGCAGGCCGCTCGAGTCGTACACGAACGACGCGCCGACCAGCCACCAGCCCACGATGCCCGCACCCAGCAGCACCAGGGCGGCCCCGAACCACAGGACGTCCCATCGCGTGCGCCGCATGGCCACGACCGTAGCACGCGCACCGTCCGGTGCCACGTGTGGGAATCCACACATAGGGTTTTCCACGATCGACCCGCCAGCCATGACCGCCGACACTCGCTCCCGACCACCCGTGACCGAGGGACGACGATGTCAGCTGCCAGCCCGAGCACGATGGACGATCCGGTCCTGACGCCCGACCACGTCCGACCGCCAGCGCTCGAGGCGAAGGCGGTCTCGAAGCGCTTCGGGCGATCGACCCAGGCCCTCCGCGACGTCCACGTCTCGGTGCCCCAGGGAACCATCGCTGCGCTCGTGGGTCCCAACGGCGCGGGCAAGTCGACGCTCATCCGCTGCTGGGTGGGCTTCGAATCGCCCGATGCCGGTGCGGTCCGGGTGCTGGGCGTCGATCCGGCGACGGACCGTGCCGGTGCCGTCGAGCGGCTGGGCTATGTCTCGCAGCACACCGGGCTGTACCGGGGACTCTCGGTCGCGGACCATCTCACGCTCGCGGGCACGCTCCGGCGGGGGTTCGACGCCGCCGAGGCGAGGCTCCGGCTCGACCAGCTGGGCATCCCGCTGGGCCAGCGGGCGGGGACCCTCTCCGGTGGCCAGGCGTCGCAGCTCGCGCTGTGCATCGCGCTCGGCACCCATGCACCGGTGCTGCTCCTGGACGAGCCCCTGGCGTCGCTCGACCCACTGGCTCGCCACGAGTTCCTCAACCTGCTCGTGGCGGTGGTCCGGGAGCGTGGCGCGACGGCGCTCCTGTCGTCCCACATCGTGAGTGATGTGGCAGCGGCCTGCGACGGGCTCGTCGTCCTGGGGGGCGGCAGGGTGACCCTCCAAGCGCCCATCGATGCCGCGCTCGGGGCGCATCGGATCGCGGCGCCGGGCAACGTGGACCCGGCCATCGCCGTGGCGACGTTCGCGCGACCCGGTGGCGAGCTGGCCGTCCTGGTCCGCTCCGCGGACGCGACCCTGGCGACACCGTCGCTCGAGGAGCTGGTGATGGGCTATCTCGCCGCTGCACGGTCGCCGGGCACCGGGTCGGGTGCGTCCGGTCCGGACGTCTGACCATGCGCGGGACGTGGCTTACCTGGCGCATCCATCGATTCGAGGTCGTGTTCGTCCTCGCCATCGGCGCCCTCGTGACGCTGAGCGCGTGGGTCATCGGGGACCAGATCCGGTCGCTGGGTCTCGCCGAGGTGACCTGCTGGCCGCGCACCGAGAACGGCGACTATGCCACCCGCGAGTGCGGTCGCCTGATGGACGCCTTCTGGCCGCTCGAGGGCCAGTCGGGCCTCGTACGCGTGGGCCTGAACGTCGTGCCCGCGATCGTGGGCATCATCCTGGGTGTCCCGGTCGTGGGTCGGGAGCTGGAGCTGCGGACGGCCGGGTTCTCGTGGGCGCTCACCGCCTCGCGGACGCGCTGGCTGCTGGCGCGGCTCCTGCCGATGGCGCTCGTGGCCGTGGTGGCGCTCGGCATCATGGGCCTCGCCGGCCGGGACCTGTTCGATGCCATCTGGCTCGGCCGATACGGGCCGGACCTCACCGAGGTGTCCACGGAGGGCCTCGCACTGGTGCTGCGAGGACTGGCCGCGTTCGGCGTCGGCCTGCTCATCGGCGCGCTCGTGGGTCGCACCATGCCAGCACTGCTCATCGGGGCGGTGGTCATGGCGGTCTGGGGTCTGGTCGTGGTGCCCCAGGCGCAGGCGCAGCTCATCGGATCCCGACTCGAGTGGCGGGGCCCCGATGAGTGGCGCAGCGGCGGTGGCTCCTGGCTGGGCCACCTCGGTGAGGACGACATGTTCGACGTCACGAACCCCGGCCTGCCGGGCGAGCCTGGCGCCCGGGTCGACCAGGAGACCGCATGGCGGATCCAGGAGGCCGAGCTCCTGGCCACCTGCGGCGAGACGCCCGACTACGGCGATGAGGATGGTCCCGGCACCCCCGAGTTCCAAGCCTGGGGATCGTGCGCGGACGGGTTCTGGTCGGGCACCAGCAGCCGCATGCAGCAGTGGAGCCGCATCGTGCCGCGGTCCGCGTGGCCGGACTTCTCGTTCCTCGATGCGGGGATGAGCCTGCTCCTCGGCGGTGCCGCCATCGCCGCGACGTTCCCCATCGTGGCGCGACGCCGTCCCGAGTGACGCGATGACCGCGCTGCGTGCCACCTGGCTGACGTGGCGCATCCACCGTTTCGAGGTCGTGTTCGTGGTGGCGCTCAGCGGCCTGCTCGCGGTCACCGCGTGGATCATCGCGGACCAGATCCGCGGCCTCGGCCTCAGCGATGCCTGCTGGCCCCGGACCGACGAAGGCTTCGCCACCCGAGCGTGCGACCGGATGATCGAACGGTTCTGGCGCATCGCCGACCAGGCGGCCCCCGTCCGGGTCGCGTTGACGGTCGCGCCGGCGCTGCTGGGTCTCATCCTGGGCGTGCCGGTGGTCGCCCGCGAGCTCGAGCTGCGGACGGCCGGTCTCTCGTGGTCACTCGCGCGCAGCCGGCGACGCTGGCTCCTCGCTCGATTCCTGCCGATGCTGGCGGTGGCGGTCGTGGGTCTGGCCCTGGTCGCCTGGGCGGGCGGCACCCTGTTCGAGGCGCTGTGGCTCGGTCGGCACGGCCCGGACCTGACGGAGATCGCCGGCGAGGGGATCGGCCTGATCGCGCGTGGCCTGGCCGGTCTGGCCGTGGCCCTGCTCATCGGGACCCTCGTGGGCCGGACGATGCCGACGGTGCTCATCGGCGTGGTCGTGCTGGCGGCCTGGGGTCTCGTCGCGGTACCCCGAGCGCAGGACGTGCTCGCCGATCGCTCGACGACCTGGCAGCGCGATGGCTCCTGGCGCGAGGGCCCCTCGTACCTGCGCTATCTGGATGACGGGATGTTCGACGCGTCGCGACCCGGACGCGCAGGCGAGCCCGGAGCACGTCTCGACGAGGACACCCTCTCCCGGGATATCTACCGCCGTCTGGAGCGAGCGTGCGGAGATGCCCCCGACGACGGTGGGCGGACCCGAGCGTCCCGGACATGGGAGGCCTGCGCGCAGCCCTTCTGGGATGAGGAGGCGCAGCTGGCGACATATCGGTGGCGGTATGTCGTGCCCCGGTCGGCGTGGACCGACTTCGTCACGCTCGATGTGGCCATGAGTGGGATCCTCGGCGGCACGGCGCTGCTGCTGACCTTCCCGGTCGTGGCGCGTCGCAAGCCGGAGTGACGCGGTGAACGCCTTCCGCACCATGTGGCTGACGTGGAAGCTCCATCGCTTCGAGATGTCCTTCGCACTCGCCGCCGCGGCGCTGGTGACCGTCAGCGCTCTGTTCACGGCCCACCGGATCGACTCCATCGGTCTCTCCGAGGCGTGCCTCAGCGGGGGTGGACCCGCCTGCGACCTCCAGATGCTCCGCGCCTACGGGAGCATCAACGGCGCCGATGGCGGCTATCTGCGAGTGATCCTGACGGTCGCGCCGCTCCTCATCGGGGTCGTGCTGGGGACACCTCTCGTGGCTCGCGAGATCGAGCAGCGGACAGCGTGGCTGCCCTGGTCGCTCTCGGGCCGCCGAAGGAGCTGGCTGGTCGCCCGGACGCTGCCCTCGCTCCTGGTGGCATTCGTCGCCCTGGGACTGCTCTCGCTCGGTGGGACCCTGCTCTTCGATGCCATCTGGAACGGATACCAGCAGGTCGAGCTGGGCGAGATCGGCGCACAGAGCCTGCCAGCGCTCGCCCGAGGGCTCGCGGCACTGGCGGTCTCCCTGCTGGTGGGCTCGCTCGTGGGTCGGACGCTGCCCACGATCCTGATCGCTGGTGCACTGATGAGCGGATGGGCCCTCGTGATCGTGGCGCCTGCACAGGATGCCCTGTCGCGCGAGCGTGGCGTGTGGGCGTCCGAGGACTCCGAAGGGCACGCCACGCTCGCCATCGTGGACCGCGCCCACTTCGACCTCTCCAGACCTGGCGTGGATGGTGAGCCCGGCGCCCGTTTCGACCGCGAAGCCGCCGAGGCGGCGTTCGAATCCGAGCGAGAAGCGGCATGCGGGCCCTACCCAAGGGACGTCACGGGCGATGAGTCTGCCGCGTGGCGACGTGCGTGGCGCGCCTGGGAGCGATGCACCGAGCCCATCACGCAGCGGGCACGAGCCCTGCTGATCGGCAGCCAGTGGAGCCGACACGTGCCCGTCTCCGCATGGAGCGACTTCGAGACGCTCGACGTGGTCATGAGTGGGGTGCTCGGCGGGTCGGCGCTGCTGCTGACGTTCCCGGTCGTGGTGCGCCGGAAGCCCCAGTGAATGTGGTGAACGCCCTCCGCGCCGCGTGGCTGACCTGGAAGCTGCACCGCTTCGAGTCGGTGGTGGCGTTCGTCCTCATGCTGACGATGGCCATCAGCGCAGGGATCGTGACGCTCCACCTGCGCGCGCTGACCATCCCGGCCGGGTGCTGGGACTGGCCGGGCGTATACACCTCCGAGCTGTGTCGGCGGCTCGTCGACTCCCACCACGACATCGTGGGCGCTGCGGGCGGCCATGTGCGTATCGGCTTCCTCGGCGCACCGACGCTGATCGGACTCATGCTCGGCTCCACGCTCGTGGGGCGCGAACTGGAGCTGCGGACCGCGTCGCTCGCGTGGTCGCTCGACGGCGCGCGACTGCGCTGGCTGGCCCAGCGGCTCGGTGGCGCGCTGGTCCTGGCGTGCGTCGGACTCATCACGATGGCCTGGATGGGCAGCGGCTTCGAGGCCGCATCCCGGACGCCCGGGGACCTGGAGCGCGTCGGCGAGCTGGCGACCCGTGGTGTGCCGCTCCTCACCCGAGGGCTGGCCGCGCTGGGGATCGCGGTGCTCGCTGGTGCCGTGCTGGGACGGACCGTCCCGGCCCTGCTCATCGCGACCATCGCGGTCGGGGTCCTGTGGTACGTCGGCTCGGGCGCGTCCAAGGTGGCCGCGGGCCCGTTCGCGGTCTGGATCGACGATGCCCAGCGCCGCGAGGGAGACTACGTCCACGTCGTCCGGTACGACGAGTTCGACACGACACAGCCGGGGCGACATGGCGAACCGGGCGCGCGGATCGACTCCGGCGAGGCGTACCAGAAGGGGCTCCTGCTCGTCTGCGGTGCCGAGCCGGAGGTCCACGACGAGGCCTACGAAGTGTGCGTGAACGTCTACGATCCCTCGATGGTCCATGGCTGGTGGCTCGCGGTCCCTGCGTCGGCGCTCCCCGTGATCGAGGGCGTGCAGGCGGGCCTGGACCTGGCGGTCGGCGGGCTCGCCCTGGCCGGGACGGTCGTCATCGTCCGACACCGACGGCCGGACTGACATGGCCGCGCCGCCCAGCGAGGTGCTCACGGACATCGTCGCGCCACGCTCGCGGTCCGTCCTCGCGCCGCCGCTCGCGCTCGGTGGTGCCATGGAGGCACGCTGGGCATTCGTGCGCATCGCCATCGTGTTCCTCGTGGCGCGCGCGATCGTGCTCGCGTGCGCGATCGGCGTGGAGACGCTCGCACCGCCCGACGCGGCAGGTCCCGGCGGATCGGTCCGTCTGGCCACCGACCGACCGATCCTCGCCAGCCTGACCGGATGGGACGGGGTCTACTACCTGGGCATCGCCGCGGATGGCTACCAGCCCGGCCCGGTCAACGGTCCGTATCCGGAGGTCGTGTTCTTCCCGCTCTACCCCGCGCTCATCCGGGTCGTGGCGCCCGTGCTCGGCGGGGACCTCGCGCTCGCCGCGGTGGTCATCGCGAACGTCGCCGCGTTCGCCGCGCTGTTCGTGGTGTACCGGGCGGCCCGGTCACGGCTGGCCCCGCAGGCAGCGCTCCTCGCGACCACGGTCGTCGCCCTCCAGCCTGGTGCGGTGGCGCTCAGCATGGCCTACAGCGACGGCCTGTTCCTGCTGTTCGCCATCGGCTCGATGCTGTGCGCCGACCGAGGATCCCGCACGGCCGCCGCGATCCTCGCCCTGCTCGCGGGGCTGACGCGCCCCCAGGGGATCCTGCTCGTCGTGCCACTCCTGCTCATCTATCTGCGCCAGGACGGACCACGACCGCGCCTCTCGTGGCTGGGCGCCCTGGCACCGGCGCTGGGCATCGGCGCCTTCGGGCTCGCCATGTGGCAGCTCACGGGTGATCCGATCGCCCCGCTGACCGCGCAGGCCGCGTGGGATTTCGGCGGCGTGCCGGACATCCCGCCGGAGCCGTGGGTCCTGGCCATCGCCGGGATCATCTATGGCGGCACCATCCTCATCGCGCTGCGGCTGCTCGTGGATCAGTGGGGCGCCACGCGTCGGGGTGGGCGCTGGGGCGCGGGTGTGCCGGTCATGGCCTGGACGCTGCTCAACATCGCGGTCATCGCTGCGGCGCGGCGGCTCCAGTCACTGCCCCGGTACCTGGTCCCCGTGACGCTCCTCGCGGAGGGGGTGGCATCGGGTCGATACGGGCGGCGATGGGTCACGGGCGTGCTCGGGGCATCGGTCGTGGCGTACACCGTGCTCGCGATCCTGCACTTCAGCCTGCGCCTCGCGCCCTGAGCACGGTCACGCGGCACGGAACGGCCCGCGACCGATCCGTCCTATCCCTGCCAGCCGGTATCGAGCGCGAGCAGGGTCAGCGTATCGACCACCACGAGCACGGCCAGCACGATGGCGACCTCCACCGGCCCGACCATGGCGAGCGCACCCGCGGCGAGCAGCATCATCGCGCCGCCGATGGCCCAGCGCGCCCGCATCGACAGGCCGTTCCGCGCCTTGGGCGCCGCCACCAGGCCCCAGACCACCGCGAACACGAGTGGCGCACCGACCGCGAGGATCGCGCGCATCAGGTCGTCCGAGCCGGTGCGGACGCCCCACCATGCGAGCGCGGCCAGGGAGGCCAGCTCCAGCAGGAACCGGACCACGACCGCCACGCCGAACCCGCCGGGCGGGATGCCCAGCTCACCGGGGGCGTGGCGACGCTCACGGGTCATCGATCGTCCTTCGAGCCGTCCGCGTCCGGCAGCATCGGCAGCCCGCGCGCGTCCAGCGGCCAGAAGGGGTTGTGGGCGAGCTCCCACGCGTTGCCGTCCGGATCGGCGACATACGCGCTGTAACCTCCCCAGTCCGCGGCAGCCGCTGGTCGCGAGATCGTGCCGCCGGCGGCGACCCACGCCTCGATCGCGGCGTCCACCGCGTCCCGTGAGCCGAGGTTGATGGCGAGCGCCACACCGCGCCAGGCCGGGGTCGGTGCGCCGGCCACACCCGCATCCGCTGCCAGGGCATCGGTCGACCAGAGCGCGATGACGCCGCCGGGCGTGCCCAGGAACGTGACCTCCCCGGCCACCGACGCGCTCGACGGACGCCAGCCGAGACGCTCGTAGAACGCCGTCGCGGCAGTGACATCGCGCACGCCGAGCGTGATGAGGCTGACCCGCTGCGGCACGACCGGGTCGCTCACGCCGCATCCCCGAACATGACCACGCGCCGCGCCCCGTCGCGGCGCCGCATGGCGGCCAGGGCATCGTCGATCGCGGTCAGGGGGATGTGCGCCGTCACCAGCCGACCGAGCGGCAGCCGACCCTCCACGACATCGAGCGCCACGCGCGGGATATCCCGCTCCGGCACCAGCGAGCCGTAGTTGGAGCCCAGCAGCCGGATGCCGTCCTCCACGAAGCGATAGCCGTCGATACGGATGCGCTCCGCCTGGCCGATCATGCCCACGAGCGTCACCGTACCACCCGGTCGGACGCAGCCGAGCGCGAGCTCGGAGGTCACGGGCAGGCCGATGCACTCGAGCACATGGTCGGCGCCGCCATCGGTCAGACGACGGACCTCGTCCGGGGCCTGGTCCGGCGACAGCGCCGCGGTGGCACCGAGCTCCAGCGCGAGCGCGCGCTTGCCCGCCTCGGGATCGATGGCGATGACCGACCCCGCCTGCGCATCGACCGCTGCCATGAGCGCGGACAGCCCGACCCCGCCGAGCCCGATGATGACGACCGACTCCCCTGCCCCGACACCTGCGGTGTTCCGGACCGCACCGATGCCCGTCGTGGCGGCACAGCCGAGGAGCGCGGCCACGTCATGGGGTGTCCGCGGATCGACGGTGATCGCGGCGGCAGCGTCGACGACCTGGTGGCTCGCGTGGGTGCCGACGCCGCTGTACACGCCGAGCGGTGACCCGTCCCGCCGGCGCGCCCGCACGGCGTCCGCGGCCATCCGGTGGCCACCACCTCGTGGCGTGGCACACAACCAGGGCTCGCCGCGGCCACACGCGCGACACGCACCGCACGGCGCGGTCCAGACCAGCACGACGAGATCCCCGACGCGTGGGTTGGCCACACCCTCACCCACCGCCTGCACGATGCCGGCGCCCTCGTGGCCGAGGATCACCTCGGTCGGTCGCGCCCAGTCACCGTCGACCACGTGGAGGTCCGAGCGGCACACGCCCGAGGCGACCATGGCCACCAGCACCTCGCCCGGGCGCGGTGCATCGAGCGTGAACGACTCGATGGACAACGGGCGATCCGGTCCCACGAAGACCGCACCCGTCGCTTCGGTTACGGCGCGAGCCGGATCGTCGAGCGGATGTCCAGGCCCTCGACCCGATCGAAGTGCCGTCGGTTGCGTGTCACCAACGGAAGGCCGTGCTCCAGCGCGGTCGCAGCGATGAACGCATCGGTGATCGCGAGTCCCGTCCTTCGGCGGAGCCGGCCTGCCCGTTCTGCGATGGACCGGTCCACGTCGATCTCCTCGAGCCCGGCCAGCAGCAAGTCGATGGTCGTCTCGTCCGCCCGCTGGCCGGAGTACAGCTCAGTCCGCGTCACGATCGAGATGCTGACGTCCGTCCCGGTCGGATCGAAGCGACGTGCACCGCGCAGGTGGTCGATGAGGATGTCCGTATCAACGAGCAGGCGCATCGCCCATCCGTTCCCGCTCTCGTGCGTCCCACGCATCCCGCGATGGCACCTCGAGGTCCGGGATGGCCCCGAAGGTCGCGTCCAGCGCGGCCTGGAGGTCCGGCTCGCCCGCGAGATAGACCTCCACCGCTTCCCGGACCATGTGCGCCAGGCTGTGACCCTCTCGACGCCCGCGCTCATCCAGACGCCGACGCTGCTCGTCCGTCAGATAGATCTGGGTACGTGTCGAGGACATACATCGCAGTATACAGCATCTCGTCTCCATGGCACCCGGGCGAGCGGCGTGCGAGCATGCGTCCATGGACCCGCGTGCTTCGAGCGAGTCGACAGAGGATATCTTCGAGGCGGCCCTCGGGGACGCCATCGAGGCACTCCCCGATCCGTTCCGCGCGCAGCTCGCGAGCGTCGCGATCGTGGTCGAGGAGTGGCCGACGGCCGACCAGCTCGCGTCGGTCCACGCGTTCGGCCTGTACGGCCTCTACCAGGGCGTGCCGCGCACTGCCTACGGGGCGGAGCTCGCGCCGGCAGCCAGCAAGATCACCCTGTTCCGAGGCCCCTTGATGCGCGCGAACCGGTCACCCGGGGCGCTACGGGAGGCGGTCGGCGAGACGTTGCGTCATGAGGTCGCCCATCACCTGGGCATCTCCGATGCGCGCCTCGCGGAGCTGGAGCGCGACCGCCGCTGAGCGAGGTCCCTACCCCGGACCGGCCGCGCACGTCGCTCCGGACGACGAGCGCATAGGGAATCCCCCGACGCGACGCGTCACCCGCGGCGTCTACCGTCCGACGCATCGAACCAGCCCATCATCAGGAGACGTCCCCTTGACCACCATCGACCGACCGATGCCACGCGCCCGTTGGGCCAGGCGGGTCGCCCCGATCGCCGCGCTCATCAGCGCCGCGGCCCTCGTCGTCTCACCGATGTCCGCCATCGCCGCCACCCCGTACGGCTCCAACCTCGTGAAGAACCCGGGCGCCCAGGAGGGCTCGGCGAGCTCCAGCGGCAACGGGGTCGTGAACATCCCGCGCTGGTCGACGTTCGCGAACATGACGGTCGTCAAGTACGGCACGAGCGGCTTCCCCAGCAAGAGCAAGGGCAACGCCATCAACGGCGGCACCAAGTTCTTCTCGGCGGGCAAGCTCGATCCCGGCCTCGGTCAGTGCGGCCAGGCGGAGCAGGTCATCAAGGTGTCGGGCCGCAACAGCCTCATCGACAGCGGCAAGATCAAGGTCAGCTTCTCCGGCAAGGTCGCCGCCTCGGGTCCCGCGGTCGCCCACCTGGACCTGTTCTTCCGCGATGCGAACAACCACGGCGTGGGCACCAATGGCATCCAGAAGACGGTCAAGGGGTCCGGGATGACGTTCAAGTCCATCTCCGCATCGAAGAAGCTGCCCAAGGGCACCCGCACGCTGCGCGTCAAGCTGTGGGCCGACGGCGTCGAGAGCGGCTACTGCAAGGCCTTCTTCGACAACATCAAGGTGACCATCAGCAAGGTCAGCTGACCGGTGTGTCATCCGAGGCGTCCGGGTCTCCCCTCCCGGACGCCTCGATCCGTCCGGGCACCGCTGGGCCGTCGGGCACCCCGGCGCCAGGCGATCGATCCGCCGGGGTCTCGTCCAGCCAGGGTCGGTCGTTGAACAGCTCGGAGAGCCACGCCCCGAAGCGACCCGGCTCCGGTCGATCCGCCACGCCCGAGAGTCCGGCCGCGACCCCCTCGCGTGCCGCATCCGCGATGCGCGCCGCGGCGGCCCGGCCGCTCCCGAACGTCCGCGGGTCGATGGGCTCGCCGATGACCAGCCGCACTCGGCTCCGGAGGTGCACCCAGCGCGTGCCATCGATGGACAGGGGCACGATGGGCACCCGGGCCAGCTGTGCGAAGTGGCCCACCCCCGGCTCGAACGGCAGCGGATCCCCCTCGTGGTCGGACAGGCGCCCTTCGCCCGCGATGGCCAGCACGCCCCCGCCCCGCAGCACGGTCAGCGACCGTCGCGTGGCGTCCAGCGCATCCGCCCCACCCGGCTGGAACGGCACGCCATAGCCGGTCCACGTGATGAGCGCGTTGCGCGCGCCCACGGACATGTCCTGCTCGCGGGGGCCGAAGATGAAGAGTCGGCGGCGGCGGTCCGGCCACCAGCCCGCGATGACCAGCGGGTCGAGCCAGCTCGGGTGGTTGAAGCAGACGATGTACCCGCCGTCACCCGCAGGCAGCCGGTCGGCGCCGTCCACGTGCACTCGGACGTAGACGGACGACACGCTGCGCAGGAACAGGCGCACCGCGTGATACACGAAGCCACCCGGCCCCGGCGTCGGCA
Source organism: Chloroflexota bacterium (assembly GCA_019637815.1). Lineage (GTDB taxonomy): Bacteria > Chloroflexota > Limnocylindria > Limnocylindrales > CSP1-4 > JAFMJV01. Next base: position 21,810 of record JAHBUZ010000023.1, on the reverse strand, counting down.
GACGACGACCGATGCGTCGGCGGGGATCGCTCAGGCCGCGCCCCCTGCCCAGGCATCGATGACCCGCGTCAGCTGGTCGGCATCGTCATCCGCCTCCACGGGGATGAGCGCCAGCTCCCGGCCGAGCAACGCCGCCGGAGGCATGGGTACGGCCGCCGGGACACCGGCCTCCACGCGCTCGGTCTCCTCGATGAACAGGGGCACGAGCGCCGGGTCGAACTGGCTGCCGGCACATCGACGCAGCTCCGCGATGGCCGCCGCGTGGCTGCGCGGCGCCTGGTACGGCCGACCACGGACCATCACGTCATACGCATCGGCGAGCGCCACGATCCGAGCGCCCAGGGGGATCTCCTCGCTTCCCAGGCCGTCGGGGTAGCCGGAGCCATCCCACCGCTCGTGGTGGTGCCGGATGATGGGCGCGATGTCCCGTGCCACGTCCAGGGGGCCGCAGATGCGTGCCCCGATGTCCGGGTGACGGCGCAGCTGACGCCACTCGTCGGCGGAGAGCGGCTCGACCTTGTGGAGCAGCGGCAGCGGGATGGCGATCTTGCCGACATCGTGCAGCAGCGCGCCGTGGGCCACGCTGTCCAGGTCGTGGCCTCGCATGCCCACGTGCGCGGCGAGACGTGCCGCGCGATACGCCATGTACCGACAGTGGTCCTTGAGGTCGACGTCCTTCGCCTCCACGGCGTTGGAGAGCGCGATGACCGCCGCGTGGGCCGGCTCCATGCGGGGACCGCGGAGCCGGGTCCGGAGGGCGCTGCGGACCCGCGCCAGGAGCTCGTCCGGGTGATAGGGCTTGAGGATGACGTCGTCCGCGCCCGCGTCCAGCGCGTGGATGCGATGGTCGGACCCCGTGCGCTCGGTGAGCGCGAGCACGGGCATCCGGGTCGTGCGATGGTCGAGCCGCAGACGGCGCACCAATTCGAACGCGTCGAGCCGTGGCACGGCGAGCGAGAGGAGCAGGAGATCGGGTTGGTGCTCGTGGACCGCGCGGAGGCCGTTCTCACCGTCAGCGACGGCGATGACGCGATAGCCGGAGTCCTCCAGGCTGCGCGTCAGCTCGATTCGAACGACCGAGTCATCCTCGATGACTGCCACGCGGAAGGCCACGGCCTCCCGGGCAGCGTCCGTCAACGGTGCTCTCCCTCACTTCGCCCGGCGGATCCGGGGCGGGCGGGAGCATAGCACTCGTGCGTGGTGCGGCGCACGACGAGCACGGGGAGCGGGCGCGTGGTGCGGCAGTGTGCGTAGTGCGTTGGTGCGATGGCGCGCATGGTGCGTCGGTGCGCGTGGTGCCGTGGCGCGTTGGTGCGGCGGTGCGTTGGGTGCCGTGGCGCGTGGTGCCGTGGCGCGTTGGTGCGGCGGTGCGCTGGTGCCGTGGCGCTTGGCATCGCGCACTTCCTTGCCGATCGATCGAGCTGGTCGACCACGAGTCGGGCTCCTGGCACCACTTCCTGGCCAGAGGATCCCACTGGTCGAGCGATCGGCGATCGACCTGAGCGTGGGCAGGCATCCCGGGCTCGTCGCCGAGCAGCACGCGGTCAACCAGTCGAACCATCTGGCAAGGAGCTCACCACGGAGCCCAGCACGTCAGGAGCCCGCCGCTCGCGGCCGGAGCGCGCCGCTCGGCCGGAGCTCCGCCCCACGGCGGCCCGTACTCCGCCGCTCGGCGACCCGTACTCCGCCCCACGGCGGCCCGTACTCCGCCGCCCGGCGGCTGGTGCTCCGCCCCACCTTCCACCCGGTACGACCGTGACGCGCGGGTGGGACCACGGGCCCACACCGCACCGGACCGCACGTCGCCTACCATGTCCACGGGATCACGAGAGGGAGCCATGCCAAGCCTATCCACGCTGCGCCTGGTCGCGGCCGCCCTCATCGCCGTCGTGGCGATGCCCGGGATCGCGAGCGCCGCCAACGACTACCCGGCCGAGGACGCCGGCTACCACTCGTACGCGGAGATGCGCGACGCGCTGCTCGCTGCGGAGGCGAAGTACCCGGACATCGTGCGCGTCTTCTCCATCGGCGAGAGCCACCAGGGGCGCAAGATCTGGGTCGCGGAGGTGAGCGACCGACCCGGCACCGATGAAGGTGAGCCGGAGGTCATGTTCGACGGTCTCCACCACGCGCGGGAGCACCTCACGGGCGAGATGGCGCTCTACATCCTGCGCCTCCTGACCACCCAGTACGGCAAGGACACCAGCCTCGGCCGGCGCGTCACGCACATCGTGGACACCCGGCGGATCTGGATCATCCCCATGGTCAACCCGGACGGCCTCCAGTACGACCTCGGTGGCGACCCGTACCGCAGCTGGCGCAAGAACCGGCAGCCCATCCCGGGATCGAACAAGGTCGGCACGGACCTCAACCGCAACTACGACTACGCCTGGTCGAAGGGCACCAGCACGCCCTCCTCGGAGAACTACCGCGGCACGGCGCCCTTCTCCGCGCCCGAGACCCGGGCGATCCGTGACTTCGTGCTGGGCCGCCGGGTCGGCGGTGTCCAGCGCATCCGTACCCACATCAGCTTCCACACCGCCGGTGAGTACGTGCTCTGGCCCTATGGCTACACGTACACGAACGTGCCGTCGGACATGACCACGGTGGACGAGCGGGCCCTGCGGACGATGGGCAAGCGGATGGCCGCCATGAACGGCTATCGGGCGCGCCAGTCATCCGACATGTATCCCACCTACGGTGACCAGATCGACTGGATGTACGGCACCCAGCGGATCTTCAGCTACACCTTCGAGCTGTATCCCAAGGGCGGCGGGGTGAACCGCCACTACCCGCCCGATGAGCGCATCGACCGGGAGGTCAAGCGCAACCGTGACGCGGTGCTCTACCTCATGGAGCAGGCGGACTGCCCGTATCGCGCCATCGACAAGGCCGCTGCCCTGTGCGGGCCGCTCTACGACGACCTGGAGATCGCCCGGGGCTGGAAGGTCGACGCGGCGGGCACGGACACCGCGAAGGCCGGTGCCTGGCAGCGCGGCAAGCCCGCGAACGGCACCTACCAGCTGGGCAGCGCCATCTCCGGTCGGGCGGTCCTGGTCACGGGCCGGACCGCGGGCGTGGATGTGGACGGTGGTCGCACCACGATCCGGTCCCGCCTGGTGCAGCTCCCGAAGGACCGGACCGCCCGACTCCGACTCCGCTACTGGGTGGGCATGTCCGCCTCGGCCACGTCCGAGGACCGGTTCCGGGTGCGCATCGTGGGACCCAAGGGCAAGGTGCTCCTGAACGCCCTCACGATCTCGGGTGGCAGCGGCAAGCGGACCCCGTCATGGCGTTCGCTGGACGTCAAGCTCCCCGCGACGCTCCAGGGCCGTCGGGTCGCCATCGAGCTGGTGGCGGTCGATGCCAGGGCGGACGCGACGGTCGAGGCCGGCGTCGACGACGTGCGCATCACGGTGGCCGGCTCCTGACGGCAGCCCGCGGGGGCACACCGCTCGGGGGGGCACACCGCTCGGGGGAGCACGCCAGCCCGCGGTCGCCCACCGCCCGTGCACCCCGCCCGTGCACCCGCCCCGGGCACGGCCGGCCCGGCACGCCAGTCCGCGGGGGGCCGCCCGGGCACGCCATGTCGGCGCGCGCCATCCCGAGGTGACCAGCGCGATCCGACAGCCCCGGGACGACCCGCGATGGGGAGTGGCCGGCGCGGTCCGGACCGGCTACGATGCCGGGCACGGATGGCCGGTGGAGGAGCCGGCCGCGATCGATCACCGGAGCAGCCCGGCCGACCCAGTGCCGTGCACCCGGACAACAGGAGGCATCCATGCGGAGGACCCGGGTCACAGCGCTTGCGGCGGTCGTCGCAGCGACGAGCATCGTCGCGGCCGGCGCGGTCAGCGCGCAGAGCCCCGGCGAGGGCTGGAAGGTCGGTCTCGTGACCGACGTCGGCACGCTCGATGACCGGAACTTCAACCAGTACTCATGGGAGGGCGCAGAGCAGGGCGCCCAGGCGATCGGTGGCACCGCCACGGCCATCGTCACCCAGGGCTCGGCCGACTACAACAAGAACATCCAGACGTTCATCGACCAGGGGACGCAGGTCATCGTGACCGTGGGCTTCGCGCTCGGTGCGGACACGGTGGCCGCCGCCAAGGCGAACCCCGATGTGTTCTTCATCGGCGTGGACCAGGGCGTGTGCATCGACGAGAACGGCGACAACGACGGGACGTTCACGTGCGCGGGTGACCCGGCCGTGCTGCTCCCGAACTACCAGGGCGTCATCTTCGCGGAGGCGCAGCCCGGTTACCTCGCCGGCATCGTCGCGGCCAACGTGAGCAAGAGCCAGCACATCGCGGTCATCGGTGGCGCCGCGTTCATCCCCGCGGTCAAGAACTACGCCGAGGGCTACGCGGCCGGTGCCCGGTCGGTCAACCCGGACATCAAGGTCGAGATCCAGTACGTCTCGGACGACCTCAACAAGGCGTTCAACGACCCGGCCGGTGGCAAGGCGTTCGCCGAGCAGCTGCTGAGCCTCCATCCCGACATCGACGTCCTGTTCCAGGCCGCGGGCAAGACGGGCAACGGCGTCCTCCAGGCCGCCTGCGAGGCCAAGGCCGCGAACCCCGACGTCTGGGGCATCGGCGTGGACGTGGACCAGTTCCTGTCCACCCCGGAGAACGCCGCGTGCATCCTGACCAGTGCCGAGAAGAAGCTGTCCAACGCGGTCAGCGCGGCGGTCCAGGCGGCAGCGGACGGCACCTCGGTCGGCGGCAACTCGCTGTACTCGGCCGCCAATGAGGGCATCGGCCTCTCGCCGTATCACGACCACGAGGCGGCGGTCTCCGCTGACGTCCAGGCCGCGGTGGATGCCGCGTTCCAGGCGATGGCGGCCGGCACGCTCGACCCGCTGGGCGCCACGGCTCCCTGAGTCCGGAGCCCTCGGGCATCCCATCCGGAACCCTTCGGACGGGCCGACCACACGGTCGGCCCGTCCGCGTATCCCGGAGCCTGATGCGTCCATGACCGAGCCACAGACGTCGGCGACCGCGGTCGTCGCCCCCTCGCTGGAGATGCGGGGCATCACCAAGCGCTATCCGGGCGTGGTCGCCAACGACCACATCGACCTCACGGTCCGGCCCGGCGAGATCCACGCGCTGCTGGGCGAGAACGGCGCCGGCAAGTCGACCCTCATGAACATCCTGTACGGCCTCGCCAAGCCGGACGAGGGCGAGATCCTGCTGGATGGCCAGCAGGTCGACATCAGCGGACCCACCGATGCCATCCGTCGGGGCATCAACATGGTCCACCAGCACTTCATGCTCATCCCGGTGCTGACGGTCGCCGAGAACATCCTCCTGGGCGAGGAGGAGCTGCGCGGTCGCATCTTCCTGGACCGCCGCGAGTCACGGCGTCGGATCCGGGAGCTGGGGGAGCGGTTCGGCTTCGACATCGACCCCGACGAGAAGGTCGGCCGCCTGTCCGTGGGCTGGCAGCAGCGGGTCGAGATCCTCAAGGCGCTCTATCGCGACGCGCGCATCCTCGTCCTGGACGAGCCGACCGCCGTGCTCACGCCCCAGGAGACCGAGGAGATCTTCGCGGTCCTGCGGCGTCTGGCGCAGGACGGCCACAGCATCGTGTTCATCAGCCACAAGCTGTACGAGGTGATGGCCATCGCCGACCGGATCACGGTCATCCGGCGAGGCAAGGTCGTGGGCGAGCGGCTCCCCTCCGCCACGGACGAGGACGACCTCGCGGAGCTGATGGTCGGCCGGGAGGTCCAGCTGACGGTCGATCGGGGCATCAGCCACCCCGGGGACGTGGTCCTCGACGTGCGCGGCCTCGAGGTCCGCAACGACCGTGGCCGGACCGTGGTCCATGGCGTGGATCTCCAGGTCCGCGCGGGCGAGATCCTGGGCATCGCGGGCGTGGCGGGCAACGGTCAGGACGAGCTCGTGGAGGCGATCACCGGCCTCCGCCGCCCAGCGACGGGGAGCGTCACGCTCGCCGGCGAGGATGTCGCAGGCTCGAGCCCTCGCGAGCTGCATGATCGAGGGATCGCGTTCGTGCCCGCGGACCGCCATCGCTACGGCTGCATCCTGTCCTGGTCGATCGCGGACAACCTCGTCCTCAACGACTACCACAACGAGCCCTACTCCCGGGGCGTGGTCATGGACGAGCAGGCGATGCGCGAGCGGGCGCTCGAGGCGATCGCCCAGTTCGACATCCGGACGCCCGGCCCGAACGTGCCGATGGGCACGCTGTCGGGCGGCAACCAGCAGAAGGTGGTGGTCGCCCGCGAGCTCGACCGGGACGTGCGCCTGCTGGTGCTCGACCAGCCCACGCGCGGCCTGGATGTGGGGAGCGTGGAATCGATCCATCGACTGACCATCGCCAAGCGCGACAGCGGCACCGCCGTGCTGCTCGTGTCCGCGGAGCTGGATGAGGTCCTGGAGCTCTCCGACCGCATCGCGGTCATGTATCGCGGGCGCATCGTGGCGGTCGTGGACGGACGCACCGCGCAGCGTGACGAGGTGGGTCTGCTGATGGCCACGGGTGGCGCGACCACACCGACACCGACGGGCGGGGCAACGCCGACGCCCGCCGGAGACGCGGCCCGATGATCCAGCGACTCCGCGACCAGCTGCTCATCCCCGCCCTGGCCGTCGTCATGGGTCTGTTCGTGGGCGCGATCGTCATGATCGTGACCAGCCCGCTCATCGACGGACAGTTCCAGCTCGACCTGCCGCTCAAGGCATATGGCGCGCTCATCGACGGATCGGTCGGTTCCTTCAACGCGATCATCCAGACCCTCGTGGAGGCGACACCGCTCGTGCTCGCGGGACTCGCGGTGGGCCTTGGCTTCAAGGCGGGCCTGTTCAACATCGGTGCCCAGGGGCAGTTCCTGCTGGGCGCCCTTGGCGCGGCCCTCGTGGGCGGCTGGCTGGCGGGCGCCTCGCCCTGGGTCGCCATCCCGCTCGCGCTGCTCGCGGGCGTCATCGCGGGTGCCATCTACGGCTTCATCCCGGGCGCCCTCAAGGCGTTCACCGGTGCGCATGAGGTGGTCACCACCATCATGCTCAACTACATCGCGCTGTACATCCTCGCGTACCTCATCACGGGGCCGCTGCGTGACCCGTTCGCGACGTTCGCGCGGACCGTCGACGTCGGCAATGCCGCGCTGCCCCTGTTGCCGGAGACGCGCAACGGACACATCGGCATCCTGCTCGCCGCTGCCGCGGTACCCATCGTGTGGTGGCTGTTGTTCCGGAGCACGCTCGGCTTCCAGATCAGGGCCGTGGGCGCGAACCCGGACGCGGCGCGCTACGCGGGCATGCGACCCCGGGCGCTCATCATCCTGACGATGAGCGTGTCCGGCCTGCTCGCCGGGCTCGCGGGTGCCATCCAGATCCTGGGCCTCACGAAGCACATGCCCATCGGCTATGCCAGCAGCATCGGCTTCGATGCCATCGCCGTGGCGCTCCTCGGTCGGTCGCATCCGCTGGGCGTGCTGCTCGCCGCGCTCCTGTTCGGGGCGATGCGCGCCGGGTCCGGCCTGATGCAGGTCCGCGCCGGGATCCCGGTCCAGATGATCGACGTGCTCCAGGGCGTGATCCTGTTCTTCCTGGCCGCGGACGTCATCCTGCGCTGGGTCTTCCGGGTCCGCGCCCGGGGTACCGGGATCGGCCAGGAGAGCACCGTCACCCGCAGCTACGGGGGCCAGACGAGCATCTGATGGACGTCCTCTACGGCATCCCGCTCATCGGCCTGCTGTTCCAGCTCATCGCGTACCTGGTCCAGGTGCTGCCGCTCATCGCGCCCATCATCGTGGTGCTCGCGACACCCATCGCCCTGGGTGCCATGTGCGGCTTCATGAACGAGCGCTCGGGCGTCGTCAACATCGGCATCGAGGGCATGATGCTGTCCGCGGCGTTCACGGGCTGGGTGGCGGCCGCGACCATGACCGCGCTGTTCCCCGGCCAGACGCCCATCGCGGGCTTCTTCGGCGCCACGCCGGCGCTCGTGGTGGGCCTGCTGGTGGCAATCGCGACGGGCATGCTGGTCTCGGTCGCCCATGCCTGGCTGAGCATCTCCGTGCGCGCCGACCAGATCATCAGCGGCACCATCATCAACATCGTGGCCGTGGGTGCCACGGGGTACCTGAACATCCTCATCAGCGGCACCGCGCCGCCCACCGCCGGGTCGTTCCGTGCCTGGGTGCCGCCCAAGGAGCTGATGGACCTGCCGTACGTCGGCTGGCTGTTCGACGCGTTCCTCAACCAGGGCCCCATCGTGCTCACGATGCTGGTCATGGCAGTGGTCCTCCAGGTGCTCCTGTTCCGGTCCCGCTGGGGCCTCCGGACGCGGGCCGTGGGCGAGCACCCGAAGGCGGCCGAGACGGTCGGCGTGGACGTCATCCGGCTGCGGTACCGCAACGTGATCCTGGGGGGCATCTTCGCGGGGCTCGCGGGTGCCTGGTTCACGCTCGAGTACGGCAACAGCTTCCAGGGCGGTATGACCAACGGGCGTGGCTTCATCGCGCTCGCGGCGCTCATCTTCGGTCGATGGACGCCCATCGGCGGTCTGGGTGCGGCGCTCCTGTTCACGTCGTCGGAGGCGATCGGCACCGCGATCCGGTTCCAGCCGCCGTCCGGGGAGCTGGCACAGCTCGGTGACCTGCTGTCCGGGGTGCCCAGCCAGGTGTTCAGCGCCCTCCCCTACCTCGTCACGATCATCGTCCTGGCGGGGGTGGTGGGGCGGAGCCTGCCGCCGGCCGCCGTGGGCAAGCCGTACCAGCGCGAGAGCGTGTCATGAGCGGGCCGAGCGGACGCGGTCCATCGGCGTCGTGTTGCGGATCGGCGCCGCGTAGCGGATCGGCGCCGGGTGGCTTGTCGGCGCGCGGTGGCCCTCCGCGGCTCGGTGGCGCAGCGTGAGCGGGCCCTTCGACGGGCTCGTCGGTGACCCGCCCATCCAGCTGATCGACCGGACGGACGAGGACGACCGGACCCGGGTGCGCGACCAGCTGGACCTCCACGAGGGCCGATGGCAGGTGCCCCTGCTCGATGGCCCGGCCGTGCCGGCCGCCCTGGCCGCGGCGCGACGCATCGCGGTCGTGGGCGCGTCACCGGACCCGACACGACCCTCCAACGGCGTGATGCGGACCCTGCTCGATGCGGGGTACGACTGCGTCCCCGTCAACCCCAACACGACCGAGGTGCTGGGCCGCCGCGCCTATCCGACGCTGGAGGCGGCGGTCGAGGCGACCGGGCCCGTGGATCTCGTGGATGTCTTCCGCCGCCCGGCCGCGACCCCGGACGTGGCGCGCAGTGCCGTGGCCGTCGGCGCGCGCGTACTGTGGCTCCAGCTGGGGGTCGTGTCCTGGGAGGCTGCCCGCATCGCCCATGAGGGCGGTCTCTCGGTGGTGATGGACCGCTGCACCGCGATCGAGCTGCGTCGGATCCGGTAGTCCGCGCCCGGGCGGTCGGTCGCTCAGTCGTAGGCCGGCTGGAGACCCTCGAACATCGGGAAGCGGCGCACGTTCCGGGTGAGGAGCGTGGCCTCGAGCCGCTGCGTCGCCGCGGCGACCAGGTAGTCCACGGTGTCGATCCCCGAATGCGACCGACGATACCGAGCAGCAAGCTCCCCGGCCGCGTCTGCCAGCTCGGTGGTCACATCCAGCCAGCGGAACACATCGAACAGGGCCCACATCGCGTCCGACTCGGTGGCACGGACACCGACAAGCACCTCGGTCCGGACCACCGGGACGCTCCACAGCTCATCACCGCGCTCGTTCGCACCATCCAGGCACGCGACCGCGCCTGCGTGGCCCCGCAGATGGTCGATGAGCACCGACGTATCGACCATCACGATCGCCATGCCTACTCAGCCATCTCGTCGGCATCGTCGGTGCCATCCAGGTGCAGCCGTGCGATCCGGCCGGTCCGGAATCCGGCCATGATCTCCTCGGTGGTCTCTGGTCGGTCGGCCCAGATCCCTGCTGTGGCACGCAATGCCCGCGCCCGTTCCTCGATGTCCGTGTCCCGGAGATAGGCCGCCTCGATCGCCTCGCGGATGAGGTGCGAGCGAGTGTGGCCGGTCCGACGCGCCGCCGCATCGAGCGCCGCGCTCTCGCGAGCCGTCAGGTAGATCTGGGTCCGTTCCACGATGTATGTATACATCATGGTGGCCGGATCGACGACTCTGCTGATGACGGCGGCAACCTTGCGTTTCGCGTCCAGGCGGTCCGCGACTGCCAAGGCCGCGCACTTCGATGCAGGACGTCCACGATGCGTGGACGACAGTCGTCCCGATCGCAACGTCGCGGGCCTCCGGTGCATCGGGAGCCCGTTCCCGGGCCATCGAGCGTGACGATCGTCCAGCCATGATGGACCCTGGTCATGCTCCGGCCCGCTTCCGGGACCTCGCGAGCCCGGAAGTCCGCGATCGACCCTTCGGGTGTCCAGCGATCGTGGCCATCGGGGAGGTTGCCTGCCTTGATCGCTCCCGAACTGGCGCCCGCCGTCGAGTCGGCGCATCATCACCCGCGAGAACCGGACCACGGAGGCACCCTCGCATGCAGCCCGTCGCGCCCATCCAGATCGAGTCGCCGGCGGGCGACTATCAGCCCGGCGTGTGCAACATCGGCCCGGCGGAGATCGCTCGACGCCGACGCGCCGGACACGCGGGCGCGATCGCGTCGGTGGTGGTCGTCGGGGCGCTGGTGGCGGTCGGTGCACCACCCATCACCCGACTGGTGGTGGCAGTGCCGGCGACCCTCGCCGCGAGCGGCTACCTCCAGGCGCGCGCCCGGTTCTGCGTCGGCTTCGCCTCGAAGGGCGTGTGGAACTTCGGTGCACTGGGGCAGACGCACGCCGTGACGGACGACGATGCACGTGCCCGCGATCGCGCCACCGCGCGACGGATCAGCCTCACCAGCCTCGGCATCGGCGTGGCGGTCGGGATCGTGGCAGCGCTGCTGCCGATCTAGCCCAGGCGTCATCCCTCGCGCCAGGCGGGAGCGGGGCCGGGGCTCCTGCCAGCAAGCCTGCATCGACGGCACGAGAGGACCCGTCGCAGCCGTCGCTGACATGCCCTGCCACGCCCAGCGACCGGTCACATGTCCCGGATCCCGGCGTTCGCGCGTATCACGGACATGAGCCTGCATCCAGCGACCTGCTGACGACGACCGACCGCGAGGTGCCGGATGATCCCATGGACATGACCGCCGTTCGGGACCTGGCACCACCACACACGATCGATGGCCGCCACGATGACGACCTGGTCGCTGCGGCCCGGCGAGACCTGCGCGCCTTCGGGCTGCTCTATGAGCGGCACATGCCGCGTGTCTATGACTACCTGCGGGCGCGGGGCGCCACACCAGAGGATGCAGCGGACCTGACCGCGATGGCCTTCGAACGAGCCATGACGCATCTTGCGGACTACCGCGCCAACCACTCGGGTGTCCTGCCGTGGCTGCTGCGCATCGCCCGCAACGCCTGGATCGACCAGCATCGACGTCGACGCTTCGGCTTCCTGCCGATCGCATCGGCCTTGGATGCGTCCGACCCCGACCCAGGTCCCGATGCCCTGGCGATCGCCAACGAGCGTGACCGATGGGTCCGCTCGATGGTGGCCGGCCTGCCGGAGCCCGTCCGTGACGCCATCGCTCTCCGCTATGCCGCCGGGCTCACCGGTGCCGAGATCGCGCCGATCATCGGCAAGAGCGAAGCCGCCACCAGGAAGCTCCTGGCGCGTGGCATCCAGACGATCCGCGGGAGGATGACCGATGACGACCCCGCCTGACGACCGGGAGGTCGATGACCTGCTCGGCACCCTCGCCGCCGGTCCATCACCGGACATCCGTCGGACGATCGATGCCCGAGTGACGACAGCCCTGCGGACGGAGGCCGACCGTCGCACGCACCGGACGAGCCGGACCGTGAGTCGATCCACGAGTCTCGCGATGGCCGTGGTGGCGGGCGTCGCCTTGATGATGGCCGCCACCGCCGTGCTGGTGATGCAGGACGATCAGCGGCCCGTGATCATCGGGGCTTCGTCACCGGCCGCGAGTGCGTCACCATCGGCCGCCAGTGCGACGTCGCCAGCCGTCAGCCCGTCGCCGGCCGCCAGTGCCACGTCACCGTCCGCGAGCCCATCGCCGGCCGTCAGCCTGCTGCCCGCCTGCGGCCCATCCGGGCCGATCGAGGTAGAGGCGACGCCGGAGGTCAGGGGGATGATCCCAGGGCGATCGAAGCGATCACTGGGCGACGACCTCACCATCGACGACCTCCGGGCCGCAGGCTTCGTGATCCCCCTGCCTGACGACAGCTACGGGTTCGTGGACACGCGGATCTACCGGGACCGGTCGCGGGCCTCGGTGCTCCTCTCCAGTGAGCCGATCGATCCCCACGACCGCGAGGACCGGATCCTCCGACGTGGTGGCGTGTCCATCACGGAGTGGAAGGGTGTGGATGGCAGCTATATCGAGTCCATCCGCCAGACGTCGCTGGGCCTCGCCTCGGGCTTCTCCTTGCCGCATGGGGGTCGTTCAGGTAGCACCCCGGCCCCTCCGCAGGTCGCACCATCGGCCCGCGAGGTCATGGTGGGTCCGTATCCGGCGGTGCTCCAGCTGAGCATCCGCTGGGTCCGGGAGCAGTTCCTCTGGGAGGTCTGGTGGCACGCGGAAGGCCACGACTACCACCTGCTGTCCGGCCTCCAGACTGGGGCGGAGGCGGTCGATGTCGCTCGCTCCATGGTGTGCGGGGGCGGATAGCGCCTGCTGGGGAACGCTCAGCGGCCTCGCCAGCGAGTCACCAGTGACGTCATCGCCTTGGTGAGACGGCCGGGTGGATCCTGCTCGACTCCCTCGGCCCCAGCGAAGATGGTGTGCCGGGTCGTGCCGCCGGCCAGTCGGTCGCGGACCTCCTCCTGCCAGGTGGCCCAGTCCGCCTCCATGAGTGGATCGTCCGCCAGGTCCCGAGGATGAGCCTCGGCGAACGCCAGCGCCTCGCGACAGAACGCCTCGACCTCCGCTCGATAGTCATCGACGGGGACGACGGCCGCCAGGTCGCTCCGATCCACATGCGGCTCGGTGGACCACCACTCCTGGACGTCGGACACGGCGACCATCCCGTCCTCGTGACGGACGTTCCAGTCGATGCCGTTGTCACACCCACCGTCGGACGCCCATCCGCAGGCATGCATCACGAGGTAGGTGTCCATGTCGCGCGCCGCGTGATCCTCGCGCAGGGTCCGTGACAGCTGGAGTGCCGTCTTGCCGATGCCGATGTCGGTCGCCTCGGGTCCGAGCAGCGTGACGCCCCCGATGACCAGCTCGATGGACCCCGCGATGATCCAGTCCACGTCGTCGTCCGGAGGGCTGAACCCCTGGTGCAGGATGCGGATCCGGAACCCCGGGTCGCTCACCGGATGAGGAAGCCCGCCACGAGCAGGACCACCCCCACGATCGCGACGGCTGCCCACAGTCGCACGCGGCTCCGGAGCATGTCGCGCATCTCGTCGGCGCCGGTGCGGACCGAGTCATCCACGAGGCGCGGGCCGCGCCAGTCGTCGTAGCGCCGCAGGTTCGCCTCCGTCGCCTGGAGCGATCGATACCGCGCCAGGGGTGGGCGCACCTGCCAGATGCCGACACCCAGGAGCGCCAGCCCGCCGATCCACAGGGCGACGTTCAGCAGCATGACGTCAGCCCTGGCCGAGCAGCTCGCGGAGCAGCGCGCCCACGGTCGCGGCATCCGCCTGGCCGCGCGTCTGCTTCATCACCTGTCCCGTCAGGAAGCCCATGGCCTGGGCCTTGCCGGCCTGGACATCCGCGACCGCCGCTGGGTTGGCCGCCAGCACGCCCTCGACGATCGTCCGGAGGGCGCCCGCATCGCTGATGCGCTGGTAGCCGGCCGCCGCCACGATGGCGTCGATGGTCTCGCCGGTCTCGAGGTGGCGCTGGTACGCCTCCTTCGCGTTCGCGCCGGTCAGCTCCCCGGCCGTCGTCAGCTGCGAGACCCGACCCAGCTCGGCGGGATCGCGCTGTTCCAGCAACGTCGGATCACCCTTGACCGCGCGCAGGCCGACCTCCGTGTACAGACTCGCGGTCCGGCGCGCGTCGAGCCCGGGCCGTGACGAGACCGCCCGCTCGAAGTAGTCGCTGCCGCCGGCCACGATGGTCACCGCGTCCGCGGGCGCCAAGCCCAGCTCCGTCACGTAGCGCTCACGACGCGCCGCCGGCAGCTCCGGCATGGCCACCCGGATCGTCTCCAGCCAGCCACCATCCACGCGCAGGGGTGGCAGGTCCGGGTCCGGGAAGTAGCGATAGTCGTCCGAGGACTCCTTGACGCGCATCCGATACGTGACGCCCCGGTCGTCATCCCAGCCGCGGGTCTCCTGGATGAGTGGCTCACCGGTCTCCAGTGCCCGGGTCTGGCGCTCGATCTCGAACTCGATGGCCCGCTCCACGCTCCGGAACGAGTTCATGTTCTTGACCTCGATCCGGGTGCCGAACGCCTCGGTGCCCACGGGTCGCAGCGACACGTTCGCCTCCACCCGCATCTGGCCGTCCTCCATCGCAGCGTCGGAGGCACCGATGGTGACCAGCAGCAGCCGCAGCTCCTCGGCATAGCGCCGGGCCTGCTCGGCGGTCCGGATGACCGGGTCCGTGACGATCTCCAGGAGCGGCGTGCCGGCGCGATTGAAGTCGACCAGGCTGGCCGGTCGGCCGTCGTCCAGCACGACATGACCGAGTCGGGCCGTGTCCTCCTCCAGATGGGCGCGCGTGATGCCCACCGTGAAGGGGCCGGCGCTCGTATCGACCGTTAGGGTCCCGTGCTCCGCGAGCGGCAGGTCGTACTGGCTGATCTGGTAGCCCTTGGGCAGGTCCGGATAGAAGTAGTTCTTGCGATCCCAACGCGTGACCGCGGGGATGGTGGCGCCGATGGCGATGCCCGTGGCCAGCACGTGCCGCACCGCCTGCCGATTGATGACCGGCAGCGTGCCCGGCATGGCCAGGCAGACCGGGCACGTGTGGGAGTTCGGCCGCGCGTCCTGGAAGTCCGTGGAGCAGCCGCAGAACATCTTGGATGCGGTGCGGAGCTGGACATGGCACTCGATGCCGATGACCGCCTCATAGCGGGTCGCGGCCGAGGCGCTGGGAAGGGTGCTGGTGGTCACGAGCGAGAGTGTCGCACGGCGAGCCGGCGAGTGGCAGCAGATACCGCGCTCGGCGCAGCGATCCGAGGCAGTTGCCGCAGCGTTCGCGCCACCCGACTCCATCCTGGCCGAACATGACCCGGCCGATCACGAGCTACCCGCTGGACGACCCTGCGATCCGCTCGATGAGCGCGCGGGTCCACGTCATCGCATCGTGGAACGCGAGCACGTCGAGGTCGCCCGCTGCTGCCGCGTACAGCGTCGGCCAGTCACGCCCTGGCTCGAGCCGCGGTGGCCACGACTGCTCACGTCGTGACACGAAGAGCCGTGATGCCAGTCTCCGCATCGTGACGATGTCAGGTTCGGATGTGGCCATCAGGATCTGGATATCCACGAGGTCACGCGCCCTGTCGTTGTCGCCCCTGGTTCCCACAGCGGTGCAGGCATGCAGCTTCTGGGCGATCTGGAGCTCCGTCGAGATGACGGGCACGGCCGCTGGCTCCGGCAGGCCAAGCTCCATGAATACGTCGATCATCTCCTGAGCCATCCGGGGAGACGAATCCTCGACGCCACCGAGCTCGTCATGGCCGATCTCGAGACGCACGCTGGTCCATCTCCGCCCAAGGAAGTCGAGCGTCACGTCGAACGGGCGCATCACATAGGCGGCGGGCATGTCCGGTGGCATGTGTGCGGGGAGCTGGCCCACGGTGCCGGAGAAGCCTGCCCATCCGTCACGAAGACGCTCCGCAAGCCGCTCGACGAACTCATCGACACTCCAGTCGGGCGGTCGAGCGACGTCGAGGTCGCGGGTCGTTCGGCTGGCTCGATAACCGACCCGGAGCATCATCGCGCCGCCGCCCTTGGCCGCGCCACCTGGCAGCATCTGTCCGACCACCACATCCGCGACCGCGAGCTCGAGGCTCCGCATCGGACCAGAGCGCCTGCCGACGATGTTGGCGATCCGAGCCTGCAATGACCGGACGCTGGCGGGCTTGGCGCGCCTCACGACCGGCTCATGCGGCTGCCCACTCACGGTCCATCATCGAGGGCGGCGAGGGCTGCGGCCCGTTCTCGCTCGAGGAGGAGACCACGCTCCCGAGCCGCAGTGATCGCCGCACGCAACCGCTCGCGCGGGACCACGCCGATCGAGTCGATGATCGCCCGAGCCACGGTGGTCGCTGGTATGCCCTCATATGACGTCAGGTCGCCCGAGTCCGATCTCCGTTCGACCCGGATCGTCGGTGGGAGTGACGCCCTGACTCGACGCGGGACACCCACACGGATGCGGTCGGGATTCACCAGTGCCAAGCCATGCAACGCAAGGACAGCATCTCCGATGAGATGCGCTCCGTCGCCAGCCCGGAGGACCGCCTCCATGGACTGGGAGGTGGGTGTCACCGCGAAGTCATCGAACCTGTAGACGCCGCGGGCGACATGATCGAGTCCGCCGTATGCCGCGAGCTGACGGAGCGCGAACTCCGGGACACCGAGTCGTCGGGCATCGCGCGTCGTGATGTATCCGTGCTGATCATGGGCGACCTCTCGCAGCCGCCTGCGGTAGGTCGGGGCCAGTTCCATGGTGGCTCCATGCGATGTCGCTACCGTAGCAAAAATACTACGGTTCTGCCGTAGTCACTCCGCAACGACGGCGACATACGCAGGGTCGCGGACGACCGGTTCCCTACCCCAGCGTGCCCACGAAGCGCTCGATGCGGCCGATCGCCTCCTCGATGCCCTCATAGCTCGTCGCCAGGCTGGCACGCACGAACCCCTCCCCCGACGGTCCGAACGCCGACCCGGGGATGACCGCGACCTGGTGCTCGAACAGCAGCCGCTCGCTCACCTGCTCGCTCGTGAGGCCGGTGGAGCGGATGTCCGGGAAGGCATAGAACGCGCCCCTGGGCTCCACCGTCGGCAGCCCGATGCGACGCATCCCCTCCACGAACAGCTGTCGGCGCCGGTCGTACTCGCCCACCATCCGCACCACATCCGGCTCGGCAGCGGTGAGCGCCACGAGCGCGGCGTCCTGGGCGGTCGTCGGCGCGGACATGATCTGGTACTGGTGGACCTTGAGCAGGCCATCGAGGAGGTCCCGAGGCGCGCACGCATAGCCGACGCGCCAGCCGGTCATCGCGTACGCCTTGGAGAAGCCACCGAGGAGGATGGTCCGATCGCGCATGCCGGGCAGCGCGCTGAACGCCTCGTGACGATGATCGCCATACACGAGGCGGTCATAGATCTCATCGCTGATGACCAGCAGGTCATGCCGCTGGGCGATGTCCGCGATCGCGCGGATGGTCATCGGATCCAGCACGGCTCCGGTCGGATTGCACGGATATCCGAGGAAGATGGCCTTGGTGCGCGGCGTGATGGCCGCCTCCAGGGCAGCCGGGTCGAGCGCCCACTCCCGGTCCGAGCTCGTGGGCACGCGCACCGGCGTGGCGCCCGCGAACACGATGCCCGGCACGTACGCGACATATGACGGCTCGTGGAGGATGACCTCGTCGCCGGGATCGAGGATCGCGGCCAGCGCGATGGCGAGGCCCTCCGACGCCCCGACCGTGATCAGGATCTCACCATCGGGGTCGTAGCCCACGCCGTACATGCGCTCGAGATGACGAGCCAGGGCACGCCGCAGCTCGATCGTGCCGTAGTTGCTGGTGTAGTGGGTGCGGCCCGACCGAAGCGACCGGACCCCCTCCTCGATGACCTGCGGTGGCGTCGTGAAGTCCGGCTCACCGATGCCCAGGCTGATGACGTCGGGCATGGTCGCGATGACGTCGAAGAACTTGCGGATGCCGCTGGGCGGCACGTCCAGGACCCGACGAGCCAGCCGCTGGCGACCACCCGCTGCCGCACCTGCGTCGCCGTGGTCGACGGTCGGGGCTGGGGCGCTGACGGGCTCGACGGTCATGGCGGATCGGCTCCCTGCTGGGGTGGGCCTGCCGAGTATAGGCGCCGTATGCCGGACGACGAACGTGGCGGCTGGACACGGAGTCATGGCGTCTCGACACGGATCCGCTTGCACCGGCGGTCCCGGGTCGTGATACTCAGCGCCCATCGGGGGTTCCTGTCCACCCAGTCGGAACGAGGGACTGATCGTGCGCTCCACGCGATGTACGGTGACGCTGTCCTGGATCATTGCGATGGCCATGAGCCTCACCACCGTCACGGGCGTCGCTGCCCAGAGCCCCGCCGGCGGACCGTCCTGCGCGATGGTCACGGTCGACGAGGTGAACGCCATCTTCCTCGGGGCCGGCCTGAGCTACGGGGACAACTCGGCCCGCTACTACTGCACCTTCAGGGGTGACTTCGACATCAGCATCTCGGTGATGACGAGCGTCGAGCTCGACGAGGTGACACCGCTCTACGGTGAAGGTGAGGCCGTGACGGTGGCGGGCGGCCCGGGCTGGTACCAGGACAGCAGCGGCAATCTCGCCGTGCCGGCGAACCGATCGGTCGTGTTCATGAACGGCTGGGGCAGCCCGGACACGCGGGCGAACATGTCCAGGCTGGCCGCACTCATCATCCCCCGGATCCCGCCGGGTCCCGATCCGGCCGTGGTCGAACGGCTCACGGCGCTCCTGCCGCCGGTGGTCGTGCCCGAGACCGTCGGTGGCGCCCCGGGCTGGTACCTGATCCCGGCCGATGATGTCAGCACACCCGAGATCGAGGCGCTCCAGGGCCTCCTCGCCTCCCAGGGCCGGACGACTGCGGACATGGTGCTCGTGCTCGGCTCGGACGGCGCCGACGGCAGCGCGATCCTCGCGCATGTCCCAGGCCTGGACCCGTCGGCCCTTGGCCTCCTGCTGCTCAACGCACTGCTCCCTGCCGCGACCACCGCCCCGGTCTCCGTCGTGGAGATCGGCGGCCGACAGGTCACCCGCATCGAGATCGAGCAGCCCTTCTTCTCCGGGACCGCGCAGCCCATGTATGCCTTCGTCATCGGTGATGCGGCCGTGTATGCGACCGGCTCGGACGCCTTCGTGCAGTCATTCCTCGGACCCGCCGAGTGACCATCGCGACCACGCAAGAGAGGGACCCCATGCTGCGACGGATGATGCGTCGATCGGTCGGCCTCGCGGTGTTGGCGACCTCGGTGCTGGTGTCGGCCGCCTGGCCCGCCTCGGCGGTCGTCCAGGGCGGCGGGTCCTCGGGTGGGGTCCGCCTGCCTCCGGACGCGTGCGTCCTGGCATCCACGGACGAGCTGTCAGGGATCCACCCGGACGTGACCCTGACGCTGGCCATCAGCTCCCCGGGCGCCTGCAACTACGCCGGGAGCCCGCCGGACCTGCCGTTCGCCGGGGCCCGTCTCACGGTGGCGGCCAAGCCCGCCTCCCTGGCAGAGGTACCGCTCGCGGGGGAGGTGCGCGATGTGACGATCGCGGGGACCACCGGTCGCGTCGGGCAGCGGGAGGTCATCGTCGTGGTGGGGCCGTGGCTCCTGCGGGTCAACGGCATCATCCCGGCCGAGGATCCGAGCGGGTGGCTGGTCGCGGCGGCCGAGATCGTCGTGCCGCGACTCGCGGTGCTGGCCGGCGAGTCGGCGCAGGGCCCCATCTGCGCGCGATTCGGCGCAGCCGCTGCCGGCCGGGTCCTGGGTGTGCGGATCGCCGAGGTGACCGGTGATGCGGACCACTGTGCATGGCGCACCGGCGATGACGGATCCGCCAACATCCTGGACTCCTACATCGACGTGGAGGCGAGGGTCCTGGTCGGCGACTTCTCGATGCTCCGCGTCTCGCTCCAGGAGGGCGAGTACGTGGACGTGGGCAGTCGCACGGGGTTCTGGATGGAGGAGAAGCGGCGCCTGCTCGTGGACTCCGGCGTGGGCGGCATCCTGGAGGTCACGTTCGTGATGGCTCCCGCGGGGATGGAGCTGCGTGACCTCGCGTTCGCCTTCGCGACCGCGCTCTTCGAGGCGGGCGTCGCCTGACATCAGGCGTCCGCTGAGGTCCCCTCGGTCGTGGTGCTGCGCGGCTCCTTAGTGCACATGGGGAGCCTCGGGGATGCGAGCGCTCCGGCACGTCGCCCGACCCGTGGAGCCGGGCGATGCGTCCGAGGCGTGACCGTTCAGCGAGCGGCCTTGGCGGCCCTGGCGCGCGGCAGCGCCAGATAGCCGATCCCGGCGGTCCGCCTCTTCCCGAAGACCTGCGGGTCGAGGTACTTGCCCTTGTCTTTCGGCAGGCGCACGGTGGCTCTCCCGCGGCTGTTCAGCCGCACCGTGCCGCTGTACACGTTGCGCGTGTCCGGCGACTCGACGAACGAGTGGGCGAGATAGCGATCCGCCGGGTCGAGCGCATGGTCGATGAGGAACGAGCCGCCGGACGGGCGACGTTGCCCCGGACGTGGACGTCGCCGACGAACCGTGCCGCCTCTGGCGCCGAGCCGATCGGGTCGCGAGGCCTGGGCCAACGGTGATGACTGTCCGGAGCAGGCCAGCTGGTCGGCGTGCGTGATCAAGAGCCATGGGCACCCGTGCTCCTGCACCCGGTTCGCGGTGCCCGGCTGCTCACGCAGGCGGCTCCGCGTGGCCGATGGCGGCAGTGGCGGGCTGCCCATGCACCTCGGGGTTGAGGTACCTGCCCCGATCCCGCTTCGGCTTCGCGTAGTCGACCCTGATGGGGTTCCGCTTCGCGTGGGCGTCCTGGCGGACGCCGGTCACCTGCCAGTACACCTCCTGTCCAGGCGTTCCCCCCGCGATGACGAAGCGGTTGCCTTCCACCTTCCGGGCGACGTGGAGGCCCGGCCCGGGCGCGCCGATGGGCGTCAGCTGATAGCGGTGGTCCGAGTTGAGCGCCTCGAAGTAGCGCGGCAGGCGGACGGTCGCGCGGCCCTTCGCGTTCAGCTTCACCGTGCCGCTGTAGACGTTGAGCATGTCCGGCGACTCGACGAACGAGTGGGCGAGGTACCGGTTCGCCGGGTCGAGCGGATGGTCGATGAGGAACGAGCCGGAGGACTTGCTGAGGCGCGCCGTCCTGACTCCTCCGTCGAAGTACCCCGCCCAGGCGTTGTTGCGGGCCACGCCATGGACCCCGGCGCCTCCGGTACCCGTCGCTGCACCATGGACACCACTGCCCCCCGTGAGCTCACCGCTCGCCCATCGGCCGAGGACCCCGAAGCCGTTGGTGCCGGCCGCCTCGCCGCGGACGCCTTCGCCGTTGGTCCGGGTCGACCGGCCGAAGACACCGCGGGCGCGGCCAGTGCCGTGGACGCCCCAGCTGTCGTTGAACGCGGTGGAGCCGACACCCCGGACACCGGTGTGGCCGGCACCATGGACGCCGAAGCCGTTGGTGCCGGCCGCGACACCGCGGACCCCGAAGCCTTCGTTGCCGGTCGACTCCCCCCGGACACCCTCGCCACCGACCGTGGTCGATCGGCCGACGACGCCCCAGCCGGTGCCGGCGCCCTGGACGCCGACACCGTTGGTGCCGGTCGCCACGCCGCGGACGCCGATGCCGTTGATGCCAGCCGCCTGGCCCCGGGCGCCTTCTCCATCGGTCGCACCCGAGCGACCGAAGACGCCCCTGGCGCTGCCGGTGCCGTGGACGCCGTAGCTGTTCGACATCTGGCCCACGCCCCGGACACCGGTGTGGCCGGTGCCGTGGAGCCCGAAGCCGTTGGTCTCGGTCGAGTCGCCGACGACGCCCCGGGTGCCGGTGCCGTGGACCCCGTAGCTGTTGCTGAGCTTGCCGGTGC
>JAHBUZ010000022.1 GCA_019637815.1 Chloroflexota bacterium | reverse complement strand
GCCTGCTGGCGGCCGGGCGTGTCCGGCTGGGCGCCCTGCAGCGGCGGACGCTCGTCGCCCGGGAACGACCGAGGATCGGCGACATCCTGCCGGCCGGGCCCGGGTCGACCGCCTGGGGGTATCTGGTGGAGTGGGTGTCGGAGCCGCGGGTGCGGAGCGGGCGCACCTACTGGACGGTCAGGTACCGGGCCGTGGCGCTCGACGACGAGGACCGGTGACCCTCAGGCGGCGAGCTCCCCGGCATCGGCCCAGGCGAGGTCGCCATACCGTTCCCGGGCCCGCTCCTGCGCGAGCTCGAGGGAGGTGTAGGTCATCCCCCATGTCTCGTGGTCGGGCTCCTCGTCGTAGCGGCAGCTGCCACGCCACACGGTATGCCCACACCCGGGGTCATGCTCGGGTTCCAGGGTGATGGTGGCCGCGTCGGTGGGGGATCTCGAGATGCGTGTCACGGTCCCCGATGATCGGCTGCGGTGCGGACCGGAGCCATGGCCCGGATGGCCTACGACCCGACAGCCGAGGGTGATGCAGGGCCCGCGAGATGCCTCGGTCGATGGACCAATCCCGGCGGGGCACCACCGGGCCGCAGGGCCCTGCATGACCCGAACGATACGGGCATCGCGCCCGCCGACGGAGTGACCCGATGGTCACCCGACCGGGGCTACTCCTCGGACCACTCCAGCGGACCGAACCGCTTCTCGGAGGCCGCCTTCGCGGTCTCGAGCGAGGGGTAGGTGAAGTCCCAGGGGGTGTCCGGCGCCTCGTCGGTCTGGAGCCGACTGCGCCAGATGGTCGCCTTGCCGCTGACCGAGGGCTCGGAGGTGATGGTGACGGTGCCGGTGGGCATGCGGGCCGTGAGGATAGACAGGCTCATGGCAACGGATCGTAGCCGATCGCGCGGTCCTGCCCTCTCCGGGGTTGCGTGACAGGCAACATGGCACGATGATTCCCGATGATGGAATGCTCGGCCGTCTCGGCCGATCTCGGGAGGCGAGCCATGAGCGACAAGAGCGCCATCGAGTGGACCGACGCCACGTGGAACCCGATCACCGGGTGCTCGAAGGTGTCGCCGGGGTGTGCCAACTGCTACGCCGAGACCCTCTCTCTGAGGTTCGGGTGGTCGCAGCTGCCCTGGCACCCGGCGAACGCCGAGGAGAACGTGGTCCAGCATCCGGAGCGGCTCGACCAGCCTGCGAAGTGGCGACAGCCGCGGATGATCTTCGTGAACTCCATGTCGGACATCGCCCACGAGCAGGTCGAGGACGCCTTCGTCGGTCGGATCTGGGACCAGATGCGGGCGGCCCCGCAGCACACCTTCCAGATCCTGACGAAGCGGCCTGCGCGGCTCGCGGACCTGGCCCGCCGGTTCAACGATCCACCGCTGCCCAACGTGTGGCTGGGGACGAGCGTCGAGAACGACCGGTGGACCCGCCGGGTGGATGACCTGCGGACGGCGCCGGCAGCAGCGCGCTTCATCAGCGCCGAGCCGCTCCTGGGTCCGCTGCCGTCGCTCGACCTCACGGACATCCACTGGCTGATCGTGGGGGGCGAGTCCGGCGTGAAGCACCGCCCGCTCGATCCCGACTGGGCGCGGGACCTGCGCGACCGTGCCACAGCCCAGGGCGTGGCGTTCTTCTTCAAGCAGTGGGGCGGGCGGACGCCCAAGGCAGGTGGCCGCGAGCTCGACGGCCGTACCTGGGACGAGATGCCGCTAGCGCGCCTATCGGTCGAAGCGCAAGAGGGTTCCCGTGGGGTACTCACCGATCTTGCGGCGCGCTCCGGCGGGACGCTGGACATCGAGATGGCCGCTGGCCTCGAGCGGCTTGAGGGTCATGGTCCGTAGATGCTTGGTCGGCACGAACGCTGTCTCGAATAGGGTGAAGTCCTCGGCCTCGGTGATCGAAAAGGGTTCCAGCCGGAATCGGTCACGCAGGGCTGTCTCGAGCAGACGAAGGTCCGCTGCAGCGTCGAACAATACGGGTTGACCAAGGATCGTCGAGTCGCTGAACCGGCACCCCGCTGCCGGGTCGACCTTCCACATCGCCTCCTTCATCTTGACGAGCCCGAGCCGGTCGTTCGTTGCGAAAACGAGGTGATAGCCAGACGCTCCATGGCTCTGAACCTCGAACGACCGCACGTGCGCGGCGGTCTTGCGCAGCGACGACAGGAATGCGTCGTGGATTGCGGCCTCTCGACCGGCGAGGTCCTCCAAGCCGCGCGCCTGGAACCACTGTTGCCCGCCGAGAGCCTTTGAGATGGTCTCTTCGATCGCCGGGTCGTCAACAAAGCGCGCGATGAATGGCGTCGGCAGGTAGATCAACGCTTCGCAGTGAGGTGCGGCGACCAGAGCGCGGATGTCCTCGAGCTCATAGCTGTAGCCGAATGGATCAACGAACAGGAACGTGGGCGGTTGTCGCCGACCCGAGATGAGGCGCGGGAGCTCCTCAACGAAGTCCCCTTGGATTGTTCGAACATGCACGCCCTCGGGAAGTTCGAGTGCTTCCACCTCGGCGGCCAGCATCTGGTACCGGTCCGGCCGCTGCTCTATGAAGACGTACCTGGGCCGCGCGCGCAGCTTCTCGCGGTCCTTCCTGAGAGCGTAGGCGTCGAACATGATCAGCGGTGAGCCCTTTTGCCCACCGGCATAGCGGCCGGGCCCGGCGTAGCCGTCCACGAGGAGGACCTCGCTCCACGAGCCGCCCACGATGGGCATCCAAGCATCGAGATATGCCTTCAGCACGTGGTGCTTCGCCGCCGTGTGATCGGGCATCACCCATCGAGCGTCCCTCGGTGGCATTCACCGTCCCTCCGTCCACACAAGCCAAGCGTGAGTCGCGGAGACTACCCTGCGCTGCCGTAGGCATCAAGGCCCACCCCATGCGGGTGGCGGTCACCTCGGTGAGAGCCCTCCTATCCGACTGACGCCCTCCCTTCAGTTCGTATCCAGTTCATGAGCACCTTTCGACCTTCCGGCAGCGGGAGCGCCGCCAGCAGCCTCGCCGAGTCGCGGGCGTCACCGACGTCGACGGAGCCTGGTCCGATCACCACCCATCGTCCGTCGCGAGCTCGAAGGATGGGCACCATTGCGCTGTCGCCTACAGGTGGACGGTCATGAAGGATAGTGATCACGACCACGTTCGGAGCGGCTTCGATCCAGCCGACGATGTCCTCTCCCCAAGTGAATCCGTGGTACGTCACCGGGCCGCCTGCGGGAATGCCCACGACCTCCTTATCGAGAACCAGCGAACCCGTGACCTCGATAGCCATCCGCGTCCCTCCTGGATAAGCCCGTGGTAAGTCCCGCAGGCTACCCTGCGCCGCCATGAGCATCAAGGTCTGGCCCATCACCGACGACCTCATCCGATCCACGCTGGCCCGCGACACCCTGCTGCCGGAGCACCCGCCTGATCGTGCGCTCCACGTCCGGGGCTCCCGGGACGGGCGGGCCGTACGGCCGCGGGTCCCCACGTCGACGACGCCTGATGCCGACCACGGGGAGCACGAGGGCCGGGTAGCCGACCACGACCCAGCCGAGTGACTCCTGCCCGGGACGGAGTCGCGGGCCCATGAACAGGATCTCCTCGTCGAGCAGGATCTCGTGTGGTCCCGCCTCGCGCGCCTGGTCGAGGAGCTGGACCCAGCGCACCGTCTCACCGGGCATGTAGCGGTGGCCGTGCAGGCCCTGCCACAGGTCTCGGCGCGCGGCGATGAGCGCCTCCTCCTCTGGTGTCCCTCGCCGCCGCTCCCCCCTGGCCATGACCGGGGAGTGTAGAACGATCGTTCGGTTGCGCGCGTCCCCCTTGATCCCGGAGGGCGAACGCGGTACCCTAGCGGAGACGGGAGAAGCGCCCTGGCCGGGGCCCTTCTCGATCTCAACAGCAGGGGACGCATCGGTGGGGGTGGCTCCCACTCGACGGTCCCACGGGGTGTTCGCAGCACCCAGGTCCCTCCTTCCCCCGGCGTCAGGGCGGCCCCACGAAGCCCGAGCCCCGACGTCGGACTCATCCACGGCATCCACGCTGGTGCCGCCAGCCCCCGGCCCTAGGAATGCGTTTGCGTACGTGCCTGGGACGGGGGGCTGGCGGCACCAGCGGTCATGTCATCTCTCCGCCTCGGCGTCCTCCCCCACCCACCGCCACGTCCGCGCTGCGACCTTGACGATGGGGTACCTCTTGGCGAGCGAGTAGCACATCAGGTCCGTCACCGACAGTGGGTCGCGTCCCTTCGTGTCTGCCCCGGCAGCGCGGACCCGTCGAAGGATCTCCGTCTCATGGAGCGGGGCCCCGTGCGCGTCCTGGATGACGCGCAGCAGTGTGCCCCGGAAGCTCGGCCCCTTGACCGTTGAGGTGGGCGGGGGCGTGACGACGGGCTCATCGTCCACGAGCCCGAGCGATCCCTGGCTCGCGCCGCGCAGGCGCAGCAGTTCCTCGTCGGCGTGGACCATGGCCAGCAGTGCGTCACGCTCACGGTCGAGCTGCTCCAGCTCGGACCGGGCCAGCTCGAGATGACGGCGGATGGCATCCTGGTCCATCAAATATCCCCTCTTGACACGCCCGGGGCCGATCGCCTACCGTGCGCGTGAAGCGACGGGCACCTCTCGCGAGGTACCTGGTTGTTCTGGCCCTCGGTCGAGTCCTTCTGTGCAAAGGGTGGACTCGTCCGAGGGTTTCCTATTCGGAATCGGCACGGTAGGTGGATCGAACCCGCGTGTCAAGGGCTGAGTACCCTGATCGCTCTACACCCCCCTTGGGGTGGGTTGGTGATGAACGGGCGTTCTATCGCTCCCCGCGGGGATGGGGGATGGGGGCTAGGCCCGCGCACCCGGACCGAGGTCGTCGTCCAGGAACACGTTGACCGCTGTCGCCAGCTCCTCGTCCGAAGGGGTGCCCCACACCCAAGGCCGGCCGGCGTCATCCCACCACACCGCATTCATCCACCCATGGACGAGCGTGGGCTCATCGTAGAGGGTCGTCCGCCACTGGACCGTCGAGAAATACGCGATGAATCCGTCCTCGATGACTCTCGCGCGACTGCTCGTCCCCATGGAGGCACACTGCTCTCGCGTGAGTCCGAACGCAGTCCGCACCGTCTCCGCGGGACCGCCCACGCTGGGCACCTTGTCGATCGAGGTCCGCAGGAAGAGCCCTTCGACCGCGGCGTCATCGTCGGCCGCCAGCGCTTGCCAGAGCGCCTCGATGGATCTGCGGCCCTCTTCGGCGCGACCCCTGATGTCGATCACTGCGGGCCCCAGCCCGGAGGTGGCCCCTGCGGCGGCGGCTGGTAGCCCGGCGAGCCGAGCGCCGCGGCCGCGAAGTCGAAGCCGCACCGCCGACACACCGTGTCCCCGCTCTTCGCGGCCTGGCCGCAGGCGGGGCAGAGGCGCTGCCGGGGGCGGGTGCCCAGCCAGATGATGCCCAGGACGATGAAACCGACGAACCAGACGACAGCGATGAACGTCACACCGATGCCTCGCCCGATGGTCGCCCCGACCTCGCAGGCGTCGGTGTAGGTCACCGACTCACCGATGCACGCATCGTTCGTGGCGTTGAGCCCGGCCACGACCCACAGGCCCATCAGGACCGACCAGATGACGAGTGCCCAGCTCGCCTTGCGCATCACGTCCCCCCTCTCCCTAGGGCCACGGCCACTGCATGGTCAACGACGCCGACGGTGACCCGACCACCTGGGACATCGACAGGTCGAGGTCCACGCCGCCGATGCTGCGAGCTCAGGCGCACATCTCCAGACCGATGTCGATTAGGAACTGGGTGTCTGCTGGCACGCGATCCGGCTTGAGGATGTCGCGGGCGTCCTCGTAGCTGCTGCTCCCGCGCGCCGCACCATTGAGGCCGTAGACAGTGCCGTCCGAGGCGGTGATCACAACCTCCGTGAACTCGTTGCACGACACGACGCCGTCGCTAATCGTCAGAGGCCAGTCGTCGCCGTATTGCTCCTCCGAGACCTGGCCCGGTGCTGACGACGGCAGGGGAGTCTCGCATGTCTGCAGCGAGTCGAGCAGATGCATCCGGTCCAGGGTGTACCCGGTCATCGAGGTCGATGCCTCGACATACGCGGCCGGGTGGGCCTGGCGCATGATGCTCTCGACCATCATGGCGGGGCCGATCAGCCCCATCATGCTCTCGGCCTGCTCGAACATCGGCAAGGCATCGCGGAAGTTCGCGAGGTAGTCGCGCCAGAAGGCCTGGAACTCCGTGTGGCCCGCGGCGTAGCACTCCTCGGGCGTGATCCCTGCGAGGCGGTCGAGCTCGGCCTGCCAACGGGCCATGCCCTCCTCGAATCGCACAGGCCAGTCCTCGAAGGTCCACGAGGTGGACGTCGCGGCGATCTCCGCCTCCTCGGCCGCCTGGGCAGCGGCCCGGTACTCCGCCCAGGGCATCACGTCCTGCGCGTTCGCGGCCGCCGGGATGGTCAGCGCACCCGCCATGGCCAGAACCGCCAACCGTCGCATCCCATCCTCCTATCGCCACCCTGTCCGCGGGTCCCCCAACCCGCGACCGGCTCCCTGTCGACCGTCGCCTACCGTACCCGCCCCGTCAATCGCCCCGTCGTGGCGTGGGCCGCCCCGACCGAGGAGCGGGGTGCACGCTCGTCATCTGCCGCCATGGTGCCCCGAAGCCCAGCCGAGGAGGATGACCATGGCGGAACCGTCCACCGATCCCATCGTCCAGGCCGCGCTCGACCAGTTCGAGCGTCGCTTCCGCGATGCCATCAGGGAGCCCCTTCGGGACCTGGTCCGGATCCTCGCAACTCGTCGAGGACCGCCCGCAGCTCCTCCCGGAACGCGCGACGCATCCGATCCTCGATCGCGTCGAGAAGATCCGCGCTGATTTCAGGAGCGATGGGCCGGCCTTCGTAGGCAGCCCATAGGTGGTCGACCGGCACATTCAGCTCTCGGGCCACCTTCACCATCTCGCCGCTCCGAGGCACGGTCTCGCCGGTCCACCAGTTGTACGGGGTGTCGCGGGAGATGCCCGCCTTCTTGGCGAGATCGGTCACATCCTTGACACCATCCCGCCGGAAAAGGCTCTTCATGTAGCGCTCCAGGCGCCGGCCGGGAGTCTCGCTGTCGTTCGTCGATGCGTCCATATCTGTCGGAAACCCTATTGACAGGTGTCGCATCGCGGGTGTAGTAATACCCCATGACACCTGTAGGAACTGCGCCGACAGACTGGCGAGAGGTGCTGCGCGAGCAGGGTCGGACGCTGGCATGGCTGGCGGACCGTACCGAGTGCCCACGCAAGACGGTCTACGCCTACTCGAGCGGGCGTCGACGCGCGTCAACGGATTGGTTGCGTCGCGCGGCAGTGGCCCTGGGCCTCGCCCACGACGCGTTCCTGCCGCCCGTAGAGGCCGCCTGATGGCCGCACCGACCCTCACCGTCCTCCCCGGTGGCCTCCGTCAGCCGGAGCTCGTCACGGTCGAGCGCCGTGCCTGGGACGAGGCGCGCATCGAGCTCACCGTCACCCGGGCCGAGCGGATCACGTTCACGACGCAGGTCCGCCACCACGTCCACCTCGCCGCGTTCGCCCTGGTCAAGGATCGGGTCCGCGACGCCGAGTACCACCTGACGCAGCTGGAGCGCCTGGCGGCCCGTGAGGACGCCCGCGCCCGCGCTGCGATCGAGGACGAGCCGATGGCCGTCCGGAGGGCCGCCTGATGGCCCTCGACCAGATGAGCGCCTCGGCGCTTCCGGCGGTCCGAATGACGCCGGTCACGCCCGGGGTGGGCCGACCCACGGATCCCACCCCGGGCACCCATGCGGAGGCGTCGGCATCGCGTCCCGCCGGCGCCTCCGCGCCCGCCCTCTGCGAGCCGTGGCGCGAGGCCACGGAGCCCGGCGTGGCGTACGTCTACGGGGGCCTGCTCCGCCCGGGTGACGACCTGATCCACGGACGCAAGGTCCGCCGGATCGACACCATCGAGCGCTGCCCGCAGATGGACGACGACTACGTCGGCTCCGCCTGGATCGTGCGCTGGGGGCTCGGCACCGACGACGAGGGCGGGATGACCGTCTGGGCCCGCCACGGCGTGACGGTGACCCGTACGACCCGCGAGGCCGCCGCGAGCCGGCCGGAGGTCGCGGGATGACCCGCCTCGAGGCGCTGCTGCGCTGGGGTCACCACCTGCTGACCGGCCACCCGTTCTACGAGCGCGAGCCCGGCCGCTGCTGGCACTGCGAGCGCGACCGTGGCCAGCGACGCATCGGGGGAGGGGCCTGGTGAGCAGCTCGGCCGCCACGCGCGCGGCGCAGCTGTTCCTGGTCCTGGGCTTCGCGTACCTGGCGTGGCACGTCTGGCTCGCGGCGGTGCTGCACCAGACGCCCGACCAGTGGATCGCCGGCGTACGGGCAGGGCTCGGGCTGTGAGCGTCCCCGAGCATCCGTCCATCGGCGATCCGGTCGTCGTGGACGGCACGAAGTACCGCATCCGCTCCATCGGTGGTGACACCGCGTACGCGCGGGCGAGCTTCGGCGGCGCCGAGTGCGTCGTGCGGTTCCCACTGACCTGGGACCGGGTCGCCCGTGTGTGGCGCGGCGAGGCGGCGATCCGATGACGTACCGACCGTCCGCCTGGGGCGTGATCGTGACCGCGCTCCTCGTCCTGACGCTCGCCGCGGTGGCGGCGCTCTGGGTGTCGCGATGATCGCCTGGCCTGCCGGCACGCCCGGCATCCTCGCGACCGAGCACGGGCCGGAGCCCGTCGCGGTCCTCGACTTCGACGGCCGGAACCCTTCGCACCCGTGGCTCGGCGCCCACAACGACGGCTCTCCGTTCCAGGCCGCGTTCGACGACATCCAACTGGTGGGCTCGGGTATCCGTGCCGCCATCGAGGCGGCCATGCTCGTCATGCACCAGGCGCGGGAGCGCGAGGCAGCGTGACCGCGGCGATCGCGCTCCCGTACCGGCAGGGCACGCCCGCCTGGGTGGACGCGCGCCACGACGTCATCGGCAGCAGCGACATCCCCATCCTCACCGGCAACAGCCCGTACCGGACATCCCTGTTCTCCCTCTGGGCGGTCAAGAGCCGCCTCGCGGAGCCCGAGCCGGTGGACGACGAGACGCAGGAGCTGTTCGACCTCGGCCACGCGCTCGAGGACGTGATCGCCCGTCGCTACGAGGCCCACGAGCAGGGCCGCCCGGTCCGCCGGGTCACCCGGCTGCTCGTCCATCCGGAGCACCGGTGGCGTGGCGCCTCGCTCGACCGCGTGTCGGCGCGCAAGGGCGAGCGGCGCATCGTCGAGGTCAAGTGGGTGCCCCACCGGTACTGGCGCACCGACGGGCCCGAGCCGGTGCCCGCGCACGTGCAGGACCAGGTCCAGTGGCAGCTGATGGTCACCGGGTACGACGTGGCCGACGTGGCGGTGCTCAACGGCAGCCACATCGAGGTCCACCAGGTGGAGCCATCGCAGCGGTACCAGGACGACCTGGTCTACATCGCGCGCGACTTCTGGGACCACGTCGAGAAGGGCCAGCGCCCGCCCATCGACGGCTCGGACAGCACCGCCGACACCATCCGCCGGCTGCGGCCGCGCGACACGCTCGGGCTCATGGACCCGACGCCGGAGGTCGCGGCGCTCGCCATGGCCATCCGTGAGGCGTCCCGCGCCGCGAGGGCCGCGGGCGAGGAGGACAAGCGCCTCCGCAACGAGATGCGCTGGTTGCTCGACCAGCACGCCGGCGTCGAGGGCGTGGCCACCGTCGAGGACCACGAGGTCGGCTACCGCATCCACTTCCGGCGCGGCGCGGAGCGCGAGGTCAGGACCACCGACTGGGAGGCCGTCGCGCGCGCGTATCGCCACCTGCTCGAGGGCGAGCCGATGCCGGCCGGGATGGATCTGGATTCGCTCGCCGCGCTCCACACCACCACCGAGGTCAGGGAGGGCACCCGGACGCTGCGGCCCATGTTCCGCGACGACGACACCGGGCGCTGGGTCTGAGGAGGAGCACATGGCACTCGCGACGTACGAGCCCCTGGTCGGGCTCACCCCACGTGTCCAGGAGATCGGGCGCATCCGCATGGGCGAGAAGGGCGACCGCGGTCAGCCCGTCAAGCTCAAGACGTTCCGGCTCACGAGCAACGACCCCCGGGTGCTCGAGGTGGCGCGGAGCCTGTACGGCGGCCAGGTGCGGCCATGGCGGGACGCGCCCGACGAGGGCATGTACCAGCTGACGACCGCCGCGGCCGAGCTGGACATCCTCATCCCGCGATCGCTGCTCTCGGTGACCCAGCGGTACGAGCTGTGGAAGGGCGGCACGTGCGAGCGGCGCTGTGACGGGCGGATCGAGGAGCTGACCGAGGCGCCTTGCGTCTGTGGCGACCAGCGGGGCGAGGACGGCTACTGCGACATCGTCACCCGGCTGTCGGTCATCCTGCCGCGGATCCCGGGGCTCGGGCGCTGGCGGCTCGACACGGGCGGCTGGCACGCCGCGTCGACGCTCCCGGCGACCCTCGACCTGTTGCTCGCGCTCGATGCGCGACCCATGGTCCCCGCGGTCCTGCGGGCGGTCCAGGCGTCCACCAAGGTGCGCGATCCCAAGACGGGCAAGGTGGTCACCCACCGGTTCGTCAAGCCCGTCCTGGACGCGCCCGGCATCACCATCGGCCAGATGGTCGGTGCCGCGGCCACCGAGGCCGCGCAGCTGCCCGAGACGGTGTCGCCCCGGCAGATGACCGCGGAGGAGCGCGTCGCCCGCCAGCGCGCCGCGCTCGAGCAGCGGCAGACCACATCAGCCGCCGACCAGGCGGCCCACGGGGAGGCGGTGGCTTCGGCGGACGCTGCCTCCCCACCAGCTGAGCCGAGTAGCCCGGCTCCCGGGGAGGTCGAGACGCAGGCGGTCGGCGCTGCGGCTCCCTCCCCGGAATCACCAGACGAGGAGGTCATCGAGGGCGAGGTGCGCGAGATGCACCCGGCCGCCATGACCGACCAGGAGCTGCGCGACTGGCTCCGGGAGCGCTACATCGGGCTCACCGATGCCCAGAAGCACATCCGGGCCGCGTATGGCGAGAAGGCCACGATCGGCTCCATCACCGACGAGCAGCGCGCCGCCACGGCGGCCGCCGTCGCCCACCCGGCGCAGTGATGGCCCACCTGCGATCGATCAAGCGCGAGTGCGCCTCGTGCGGCAAGCCCGCGACCGTGGAGCTGTTCAGCACCGCCAACGCGCCCATGGGCACGTACTGCAAGCGCTGCGGCCAGCGGGCCGAGCGGAGGCTCCAGGACTCCGAGGACGCCCGGCGAGCGGTGCGGATCGGATGAGCACGCACGTCCACCGATTCACGCGCCTCCTGAGCACGGCAGGCGACGGCCGCCAGCTCTGGGGCTGCGAGCCCGCGGCGCCCGTCACGCGCTGCGACCGGACCGAGATCAGGCGACCGAACGAGCCCAGCCCGTTCGCGGTCGCGCGCGCCAAGCGCCGGATGGCCGCCCGCGAGCGGCGCTGGAAGGGAGAGAGGACCCATGCCTAGGCTCAAGAGCGTCGACCAGGTCGCCCTCGACGAGGAGGTCATCGAGAACGACGCCATCCTCACCGCGCTGGAGTCGTGGCTGAACGCCAAGGAGGAGTCCAAGGCTGCCTCGGCCGTGACGCGGAAGGAGCGCGAGAAGGTCGACAAGCTGCTCGAGGAGGTCCCGATCGACGTCGGCATGGCCGTGCGCGTCGGTCGATTCCGGATCAGCCGGGAGGTGGTGCAGGGCCGCAGCGTGTCCTTCGACACGTCCGACTCCGAGCGCATCCGCATCGCCCTCATCGAGGGCTGACCGATGGCCACCATCGCTGTCGTCACGTCGGTCCCGGACGAGCCCGACATGGGCAACCTCGCGCTGGCCCAGGTCTGGGTGGAGACGGAGCAGCCCGACCAGCGCAACGGCTGGCGGGGTCGCTACGAGTCCGCGGTCGGCCTCATGGGCCCGGCGGCGATCGCCCTGCGCTGCGCCGTCTTCGCGCGCGGTGAGATCCTCATCCTCGATGAGTCGGGGCGCGAGGTCGACGGCCAGCGCCGGAAGCCGGACAAGTGGGGCGTCACGACCCAGGAGTGCCCGACGCTCGAGGACGCGATCGTCCTGAGCCAGGGGCTGGACGACTGATGGGCAAGCTGACCCACCACGCGGGCGACGACTGCCCTGGCGGGCACGGCTTCTCCATCGTCCGCACGGGGAGCGGGGCCCAGCTGATCGCCGCCGAGCGAGAGCGCCAGGTGGTCGAGGAGGGCTACACCGCCGAGCACGACGCGGGACATGCGGAGGAGCTGATCCTCGCCGCTGCCGCCTACATCGTGAACCTGACCAACAGCAGCGACGGCGTGATCGTCGACCCGCACGAATTCTGGCCGTGGGCGGGCCGGTTCTGGAAGCCGACCGAGGACGTCCGCCGCGACCTCGTCAAGGCCGGCGCCCTCATCGCGGCCGCCATCGACGCGTGGCCGGAGGACCGGCCATGACCGAGCCCCTTGCGCCGGAGCCCTGCGAGCACCGCGTCATCCAGACGTGGACGTTCGACGACGGCGATCGGGCCGGCGCCGTCGCCGGGTGGGCCTGCCTCGACTGCCGGCGCAAGTTCGCCCCGCGCGAGGTCGGCTCTCAGCTGGCGGTGGAGCGGCTGGCCGAGGGGGTCCACGGGTCGCGCTCCATCACACACAAGCTCGCGTGGGTGGGGCAGGACGGCTTGTGCCCCGAGTGCTCGGACGAGGCGCTGGCCATCCTCGCCTTCATCCAGGAGCCCACCGAGGTCGGGCCATGAGGAGCCAGGTGACGGTGTCGGTGGACCCGGCCGCGGTCAAGGAGGCGATCGACGAATCGGTGCGCCTGGCGGTCGCGCAGGCGCTCGGACCGCACAAGGACGCGCTGGTCAAGGCGATCGTGGACGCCGCGCTCGCGAAGCCCAGGGGCGGCTATGGCCAGTCTCCATTCGCCCAGTCGCTCGATGCCCAGATCCGCGAGGAGGCCAAGGCGGCCGTCCACGAGCTCATCGTCGAGGAGGGCCCACGGATCCGCGCGGCGCTCAAGGCGCGGCTCACCGCCGACGGGATGGTGGACGCGATCTTGCGGCAGGTGCTCGAGGTCCGTCCGGTGTTCGTCCAGGTCGACCTGCGCTCGACGGACCCCGAGGACGACGGAGTCGAGCAATGACCAGCCACCCACGACTGGCGCAGGTGCTGGGCGCTGCGTTCCGCGACGCCGACCTCGGCTCTTGGGGCCGCACCCACCACGACTATCCCGGCAATGGGCTGTCGCTCGCCCGGGCCATGATCCCTGATATCGCTGACCGGCTGGAGCGAGCGCTCGACGAGTGCCAGCGGTGCGGGTGGCCCGAGTTCGCGGCCGAGCATGACCAGCTGGACGGGGCTGGCGGGAGCCACCCGTACCAGCCCCTGGTGTCCGCATGATCGAGCTCACCCCAATCGATACGCGCCGGGATGTCACCGGCGCCAGGGACGGGGCATCCGACCTCTCGACGCAGGTCGGGTCGGTATCTATCGCGGGTGCCCCGTCCCGCCCATGCCCCGGTGACGGCCAGCGCGGCTGCCTGGTCCACATCCCCGAGGACCGCTACCGCTGCGGCTTCTGCTCGCGCACCGTGCGGCTGAGGCACGAGCGATGAGCGCGCGCACCGCCGAGTGCACCTGTGGTGGGCTCATCGTGGCCATCGAGGGCGAGGAGGAGCTCGCCGTGCGTGCCCACCAGCAGGAGCGGATCCACGTCATCTGGCGCGCCAACGGCGGCATGGAGCGCGCCGCCCACGGTCGGTCGCCCGGGATGCCCGTGGTCGGCGTGTCACCGGACCGCCCGGTGCGGCCCGCGCCCACCGACGCGGTCGAGGGCCTCCGGCGCGCGCTGGGGGCGCAGCAGGTCACAGGGCCGCTCCCGGCCGACTGGCACTACCGACGCGGCCAGCGCGTGCCCGTCGCGGCAGGGAGGGTCTGATGGCGCCTCCGCTCGCTGGGACTCGTCGACGGCTGGCGTTCGTCGGACTGGGTCATGGGAGGCGGGCGCTGATGGTGGACGACCTAGCTCTCGTCGCTCTCGCGGGTGATTCCGAGGTCCCGTCGGGCCGCGTCCAGGAACGCGGGCTGCAGGTCGTGGTGGATCCGGTCCATCAGTTCCACCAGCTGCGCTCTCCGAGCATCCGCTGGCTCGGTGTGGGAGCGACTGATGCTGTAGCCGGCGAGCCCCCCGGCAATCCAGTTCGCATGTTCCGCGACGACAGGAGACAGCAGCTCGAGCTCCCCCTTCATGCCGGCGAGCGCCAGCATCGCGTCCTGCTCGGGGCCGGTGACGGCGGGTTCCCGATGCTCGTTGAGGAAGACCTGGATCGCGTCCTCGACGCGGGCGAGGAACGTGGCGTATCTGTCCCGCCGGAGCTCCAGGAAGCGGTCGGCCTGAGCGCGTTCCATCTCCAGCGTCCATCGGACCCGATCCGCCTCCAGGCGGTCTCTGGCGATTCGCTCGTCGCTCCCGATCCGCAGGCCCGCGATGCGCTCGTTGGAGCGCGACGTGACCATCGCCGCGGCGATGCCACTCAGCACCCCGACCACGATTGCCGTCGCTATCCCGGTGACGTCCACGGCCCGAAGTCTGCCATGTGGAGTCTCGCCCGATGACCTGGGGACGGGTCGACGACGGCCACTACGACCACCAGAAGGTGCTCGCGCTTCCTCGCAGGCTCCGGAACGCGGCAGACGGCCTCTACTGGCGCGCAATCAGCCGCTGCAACCGGACGCTCTCTGACGGCCTCCTGAGCGCCGGCGACCTGGAGCTCGTGGACGCCGAACCCGAGCTGGTGGAGGCCCTCATCGAGGTCGGCCTGTTCGATCGGGACCGCCGTGGCCGCGTCTGGGTCCACGACTTCCTGGACTTCAACAAGAGCAAGGAGGAGGTGCTTGAGGAACGCGAGAAGAAGGCCGCTGCGGGCCGCGCCGGAGGGCTCGCGAGTGGCCGCGCGAGGACGAAGCGAACGCCCAACCAGAAGCCAACCACTCGCCGGAACGGTGCTTCAAGCAAACGCGAAGCACCTGCTTCGTCAGTCGTTGAACCCCCGTCCCGTCCCGTCCCGTCCGAGGATTCTCTGGGTGTACCAGGCCTACGGCCCACAGAACCGGGCGCGCGTCTGGCGGCCGGGACCACCCGGAAGGGACGCTGACGTGGCGTACCACGGTCCCAACCCAGGCAGCTCCCGGCGCCGCGTCACCCGGCAGCAGCTCGACGCCAGCCGTGCGGCGTGGGATGCCGGTGACTTCAGCGCCGAGTGGAAGCCCTGGCGGCACATGGCCGCGATGACGGCCGGCATCATCGACCCGCCGGCCGGCGACCCGTACGACTCCTGGGCCGACGACTCGCCGTCGCCGAGGGCGATCCTCATCCGGGCCATCCGGGAGACCCCGAAGGCGCTCGAGCAGGCCATCTGCCAGGCACGCCGACCGACGTGGGAGGCGGTCATCGAGGGGCTCCTGCGGACCCGGGACCGCCTCGGTGAGGCAGCCGACGAGCGGGAGCGCGAGTGGCAGGCGGTCCGCCGCGGCGAGATGACCCACGCCGGGAGCATCGCCCGGGTCATCCTCGACTCCCTCAGCCGGGCGGACGCGGCATGACCAGCGAGCATCTGCGCGTCCCCGCCGAGGACCAGATGTTCCTCCGCGATCCAGTGCCGACGGCCTGGCGCTACTGCGGCATCTGCGATGCCGAGGGCTACGACGTCCGGCCCGGGGTCGGTCGCTACCGGCGCCTCGATGGGCCCGGCACCGAGATCCAGACCGTCACGCGGTGCAAGGACGCGACCGCCTGCCGCCAGCGCTGCGAGGCCGCCGGCAACGAGTGGCCCCTGGTGGACCGGTGGGGATCATGACCGAGCTCACGATCACCATCCCCGGGCGTCCCCCGACCCCGAACGATCGCGGCAACCAGGTCGTCCAGTGGCGCCACGCGAAGGCCTGGCGGAAGACGGCGATGGGCTGCGCCCAGGACGCCATGCCGCTCGGCTGGGAGCCGCTCGAGCGATGCCGGCTCGAGGTGACGTTCGTCGTCCACGACCTCCGCGCCCGAGACCTCGACAACCTGGTGGCCAGCACCAAGCCGCTCACCGATGGACTCGTCGACGGCGGGATCCTCAAGGACGACTCGGACCGCGTCATCGAATCGGTGACCTACCGCGTCCGCTACGAGCGCGGCGTCAAGGCGACGGTGTATCGCATCACATCGATGCCGTCCGACCAGCTCGGAGCCGGGCTGTGAAGGGCGCCCTCACCGCCCGTCCGGAGCGCCCGCTGCCCGCCGGCTGGGAGGCGTTCACGGCCGAGGAGGCACCGGGTCTCTGGTCGTGCACCCTGCGCAGCCCTGATGGCCACTGGCACCCGTCGCGCCGCGTCCACCCGTCCCGGGAGCACGCCCTCAGCTGGGGCCGCCGACGAGCGCGGGCACAGGCGCGGCCGGTGGCTCGCTGATGGCCGGCCGACCCTGGACGGAGCAGGAGCTCCACGTGCTCGAGGACCTGTACGGCACCGTGCCCGTCGAGGTCATCGCGAAGCGCCTGGGTCGCACGGTCCCGGCGGTGTACGAGCGGGCGGCGAAGCTCCATCTCGGGCCCAACCGCCCGCCCGATGTCCTCGTCGCGTCCGAGGTCATGGCCATCACGGGCATCGACTCGCACCCGACGTTCGTCCGGTGGGTGCGCGAGGGATACCTCGTCGCCGAGCGCAGGCCGCACGCCTTCTCGGCCGCCAAGCGTCCCGAGTGGTGGGTGCGCCAGGCGGACCTCGAGCGCTTCCTTGCCGAGCACTCCCACCTGGTCGACCGTGAGCGCGTCGACCCTGTGTTCCGCCAGTTCGTGCCGGAGCGATGGGTGACCCTGGTCGAGGCGTTCCGCCGTGGAGCGGCGCACCCGAACCTCCTCGAGAACGCGGTGAAGGCGGGCCTGGTCCCGGAGGCCCGCAAGCGCGGGGAGGCCGGCACCCGGTGGGCCATCCCGGAGACCATCGTCCCTGCGCTCACGGCCGCCCGCCGGCGGATGACCAACGATGCCGAGCATCGCCGCCTGGTGGTCGCCTACGACCGCCTCCAGCGCCGGGGCGGCCTCAAGCGCGGCCGGACGAGGCACGTCGCGATGGCCCGCCAGCTCTCCGACGGCGGGCTGTCGGGCCGCGCTCGCCAGGTCCCCGCCGCATGAGCCGACTCATGGCGGTCAGCCTCACCGAGCAGGCCGTGGTCGAGCGTCGGAAGACCGTGACCAGGCGGCTCCGCTGGCTCCACCTCAAGCCCGGCGACCGCCTGACGCTGGTCCGCAAGAGCATGGGCCGCAAGCCCGGCGAGCCCCTCGTCCGGCTGGCCGAGGTCGAGGTGGTCAGCGTGCGCCGGGAGCCGCTCAGGCTGATCACGGACGACGACATCACTCGCGAGGGCGTGCCGGTCGAGGTGTTCACCCCGGTCGTCGGACGGGGCCACGAGGACATCTGCTCGGGCTGCCGCTACGCGAACTGGGTCGCCTGGTACGCGCGGACCTTCGGGATCACGACCGACACCGAGGTCACCCGTATCGAGTGGCGGTATCTGTGACATGGCCACGGAGCGTCAGCCAGCCCGCCAGCAGCCGCGCTCGGACCCCGATCCGTGCCGCTGTGCGCTGTGCCTGGCGCTGCTCGAGGCGGTCCGCAACGCCGTGACGAACCAGGCGCGGCTGTCGGCCGAGCGTCGTGCGACCATGCGCATCATGGATGGAGGGCGGCGATGATCGACACGCTGGTCTGGCTCTGGCTCGGCGCCTCGGTCACCCTGCTGCTGGTCGGCCTCACCGTGTGGGGCTGGATCCTGGTCACCAACCGTCGGCCATGACCCGCCTCCCGCGCACCGTGGACGACCTGCGCGGCCTCCGGTGCGCCCGCTGGATCCGCGAGTCCACAGGTCGCCAGGCGGAGAAGAACGGGCCCGAAGCCCAGCGGGAGCAGCAGGACTGGGCGATCGAGCGGTACGGCCTCGTGGACACCGGCATCGTCTGGTCGGTCGCTCACACGGGACGCACCATCGCCCGGACCGACCAGTGGGCGGCGATGATGGCGAGTGCCGGCCAGGACTGGGATGTCCTCGTGGTGGGCTACGTGTCGCGGTTCGCCCGCAACCTCCGCGACGCCGTCAACGCCCGACACGACATCCATGGGGCGGGCGCATCCATCCTGTTCGCGGACGACCGCCTCCTGACCTCCGACGAGGACGCCTGGGAGCAGTGGGCCCGCGAGACCGTGGAGGCCGAGGCGTACAGCCGCCGGCTCGGCCGCCGTGTCACCGAGGCCTATGGCGCCAAGTTCCGTCGACACAAGGACCCCGGCGGCAACGCGCCGCTGGGCTTCGTGCGGGATGACGACGGGTTCCTGATGCCTGACCCGTCAAGCATCGGCCGCGCCGTGGCCGTGTTCGAGCGGTACGGGGAGGGGACCGTCTCGCTCGTGGGCCTGGAGGCCGAGACCGGCATCGACCGCGAGGCGCTCAAGGTCATGATCCGCAACCCGATCTACAACGGCTGGGTGCGCCGTCATCGCCGGCAGCCCGACGAGCAGGTGCTCCCGGCCGCCTGGCGGGACGACCCGCCGGTGAGTGACGCGCTCTGGGCGCGCGTCCAGGAGGTCCGCGCCGAGCGATACCACGGGGGAGGGCGTCCGACGCCCCGCCACATCCACATGCTGGCCGGGCTACTGGTGTGCCGCTGCGGGGCGCGGATCCGGGCGACCACGGACGTCAAGCGCACCCCGTACCGACGCCGCTACCAGCACGAGCGAGTGTGCGACCAGTGGGACGGCCCGCGGACCCGCCTGGCGGCGCTGTACGAGGGTCAGATCAGCGACCAGGTCGAGGGGATCCGGACGGACGCGTGGGTGGTGGCGAACATCCGGCGGCTGGCCGGCACCCGGCCGCCTCGCCCCGACTCGACGTCGCTCCGACGCCGCCAGGTGGAGCGGGACCTCGAGGACCTCGCCCGCCGGCACGCCCGCCGCGCGATCGACACGGCCGCCTACCTGGCGGAGCACCAGCGGCTGACGGTGCTCCTCGACTCGATCGTGGACGTCCCCTCGGATGCCCCCGTGGTCGATCCGGACGTGGCCGTGGCGTACCTGCGCGACATGCGCCGGCTCTGGCGCGACATGGACGACGCAGGGCGCCGTGCGCTCGCGCCGCGCATCTACGAGCGGATCACGGTCGAGCCGTCAGGGGTGGTGTCCGTGCAGCCGACCGCGGAGGCGATGCGCCATGGGCTGGTGTTCGCGCTGCCGGAGTGGGTGCCTGTGGCGCGCCCGGAGGGACTCGAACCCCCGACCCTCTGATCCGAAGTCAGATGCTCTGTTCCACTGAGCTACGGGCGCGCTGTTTCCGCTCAAACTGAGCGGTTTCGTCGGTAGCGACTTGACCTACAGCGTTGACTCAACGTATAACTGGTGAGCCTCTTACCTCACACCAGGGAGACACCGCCGCATGGTCTCGTCGCCACCCGACCCCGTGAGTATCGCACCCCGCGGGGACCTGCGCCCGAACGCCGCATCGTTCGGGCGGCACCTCCGCG
The DNA here is from genome assembly GCA_019637815.1 of Chloroflexota bacterium. Lineage (GTDB taxonomy): Bacteria > Chloroflexota > Limnocylindria > Limnocylindrales > CSP1-4 > JAFMJV01. The sequence continues at coordinate 53,962 of JAHBUZ010000022.1, read as the reverse complement.
CATCCAACCTCTCGCCGCGCACGGTCCAGACCTACCTGGAGTCGGTCGACCGGTTCGCGACCTTCCTCGAGGACCGGGGGATGCCCACCGACGTCGCCGGCATCCGCCGCGAGCACGTCGAGGCGTTCATGGAGTCGCTGCTCGAGCGCTTCAAGCCCACGACCGCCACGAACCGCTACAGCGGGCTCCAGGCGTTCTTCAAGTGGGCCGTCGACGAGGGCGAGATCCGCGACTCGCCCATGGCGCGGACCCGCAAGCCGCGGCTTCCCGAGCACGCACCGCCCGTGCTCAGCGAGGACCAGCTGCGGGCCATCCTCGCGGCCTGCGAGGGCCAGGGCTTCGATGAGCGGCGGGACACGGCGCTCGTGCGCGTGTTCATCGGCTCCGGGGCCCGCCTCGCGGAGGTGACGGCGCTCCGATGGGTCCCCGACGACCCCGAGCAGAACGACCTGGACCTGGACCTCGGCGTCATCCGCATCCGGTCGGGGAAGGGGAGGCGGGAGCGGGCGACGTACATCGGGACGAAGGCCATCCGGGCGCTCGACCGCTACATCCGCGTCCGGGGCAAGCACCGGCATGCGGCCCTGTCGGCGCTCTGGGTCGGCCAGCGCGGCGCCATGACCGAGTCCGGCATCGCCCAGATGCTCCGCGACCGGGGCGCCGCTGCCGGCGTGCCCGGGCTCCACGCCCACCAGTTCCGGCACTCCTACGCGAGCCGGATGCTCGCCGCGGGCTTCCAGGAGACGGACCTGATGCAGCTGGCCGGCTGGCGCAGCCGCGAGATGCTCGCCCGCTACGCCGCCGCGACGCGGTCCGAGCGCGCGATCGCGGCCGCGCGCCGGCTCAACCCGGGGGACGAGCTGTGAGCGAGGAGGTCGTGACCGAGGATGCAGTCATCCACGAGTGGCGCGTCATCCAGGAGCGGTTGCGGCGTGGCGAGCGACACTGGGCGCTGAGCGAACGCTGGCAGCTCCACACGCTGACGGAGGAGCCGCCGGCCGAATGGCTCCTCCGTTTCATGCCGGTGCTTGCGGAGTTCGTCGACGTAGCGCTCCGTGCCCCGTCGTCGGCTGCCGCCCGCGCTCTCCAGGGACGCCTGGACAGGATGGTCAACGAGGAACGGGACCGACAGGCTCGTGAGAGCGTCGCCGCTCGCTACGCCAGGAACGTGACATCGCAGGCGAGCGTCTCGGTCGCGGCACGGGTCCGAGCCCTGCCCCAGGGCTTCGATGAAGCCAAGTACCTGGCGAGCGTCCGTGCCCTTCCAAAGCATGAGCGCAGCTGGGGTGCGGTCTGCGCGCGCCTGCTCATCGACCACGGGATCACAGTGTCGCCGCGGCGGCTCCCCGAATGGGTTCGAGCCATCGGTGCGGCCCGGCCGAGGGACGTGGCCGACTAATCGTCCGTCCTAGCGTCCGAGTTGGGGCGAATCGTCCGACCTAGCGTCCGTGTCCGTCCGACCTGCATCGGCAGCATGCAGGTCACATGAACGAGCACAGCGCATGGCGATGACGAACGGCGAGCGACGGCTCCAGGGCCGGATCGCGGCGCTGCGCTGCCACGCCATGGGCCGGACCAACACCGGGCCCGCCCGCGCCGCGCTGGAGGCCCGCTTCTACGAGGGCATCCCTGAGGACATGCCCCAGGAGGAGCGCGACCGGCGGGCCGGCTACGCGCGCCAGGCGTACTACGCGGAGCTGGCGCTCGCGTCGGTAAAGGCTCGGGCGAGGCGCCGAGGACGAACCGCGTGAGCAGCACCAGGATCCCCCGATCCACCCTCGAGAGGCGGATCGCCCAGGCCGCCATCCAGGCGGCCAACGCCCGGAGGGCGGGATGGACGGAGGTCGCCGAGGCCTATGAGCGGCTCGCAGTGGCCCTCCGGGCGCTCCGCCGGCCGTTCGATCCGTGACCGACGGCTACAGCTCGTCGGTCAGCGGCGATCGTCCGGACGAGGTCGCCCGGATCCGCCGCCTGGTCGACGAGGCGGAGTCGCCACCGCCCCTCTGGGCCGACGTCGCGCCGCCGCCTCCCGTTCCGGGCTTCACCGATGATCTGAACGCCCAGCGGAGCGCCCTGGGGCTACGCCCGGCTCCGGAGGCGCTGGCGGACATGACCGAGCCGGCCGAGAGCGACCGATGGCTGGCGCGGTCATGCCTGCGTCCGAACACGATGGCGCTGGTCGTGGGCCCGCGCGGCAGCCGCAAGAGCTACCTGCGCACCGATGCCGCCCTGGCGTTCGCGACCGGCGGCACCGGCGGGCCCCTCTGGTCCGCCTTCGATGTCGAGTGCGGCCCCCTGCGCGTGCTCATCCTCGACGAGGACAACGGGCCGCTCGAGGAGTGGCGTCGTGACGAGGCCCACATGGCCGCGCGGGGCATCCGGCGCGGGGACCTGACGGGCCTGTGGCGGCTGTCCTGGTCCGGGCTGCTCTTGGAGCGCCCGGCGGACCAGCTGTGGCTCGTCGAGCAGATCGAGACCCTGGGCATCCAGCTGCTCATCCTCGATCCCCTCGGCCAGTTCTACGGGGTGCCGGAGCGCCGCGAGGACCTGATGCCGGTGGTCAAGTTCCTGCGCGGTCTGCTGCGTCGGTTCCCGGACCTGACCGTGCTCCTGGTGCACCACGTCCGCAAACCGGGCGCCAACGTGAAGCGGGCGGCGCTGTCGCTCGACGACGTCCGCGGCGCCGAGTGGGCCGACCGGGCCGATGTCGTCGTGCTCGTCTCGGACCTCGGCGAGGGTCGGCTCAAGCTGGAGGTCACCAAGCGGGTGCCGCCGGCGACCGTCGTCCTCGAGCAGGGGTCGGCTGGCGGGTTCCGGCTGGTGTCGATGGGCGAGACGGCGGTCGAGCGGTCATCGACCGAGGACCGCGTCATGGCCTGCATCGACGCCGGCGCGCAGTCGGTGGCCGACATCCACGAGGCGCTCGGGATCTCGGAACGCGCCATCTGGACGGCCGTGGCGAGCCTCCGGAAGCGCGGCATCCTGGAGCCGGGGACGCCCCTCCGACGACCCGCGGAGGATGCGTCATGACGTTGTCCATCGGGATGGTAGGGAGTGCAAACACCGTCGGCGGGTCCCGGCTTGCACTCTCCCTGCACTCGGCGTGCACTCCACGCACGAACACCGTGCACCCGGCGTGCACTGTTGCATGCACTCCCCCGGGTGAGTGCAGGAGTGCATATGCCCCTATAGGGGGCATGCACTGCACCCTGCACCCTGCACTCGTCGGTGCACTCCGATGACCGCCACCCTCCGCGACAAGCCCGGCCCGTTCCCGCGATCGGTGACCCTGGTCCTCGACTGCCCCCATGGCCAGACGCGGGGTGTCCTGGTCAACGGGACCGAGCGCACCAGGCGCGCCGCCATCGACGCGATCGCCGAGCGCCACGAGCTCGAGGAGCGATGCGGCTGCACCGCCACCCTCCGACCCATCGGGACGGAGGCGCGGGCATGACACCACGGCAGGTGCGCGACCCTGGTGGGCAGGGCCGCACCGTCTCCCTCGGCGCGGGTGGGTCGGGGCACCGGGCGGTCCGTCCCGGGTGTCGACCCCCCGCCCGTCCGACCAGCCCGGCGACTGGACCCCGCGTCGCCCGCGGACCCTGGGGGGTGTCCGGGCACGCCGCCCACACGGCACACCCCGGGGTGTGCGGCGGCGGCCGGTGCCACGGGGCGCGGTCCCTGTCGCCGTCGGCCGTGCGCACGGCGGGCAGTCGCTCGAGGACCGGTCATCCGGTGTCCGCGTCGGGGGTCCGCGTGGCCCGTCGAGCTGCGCACCGCGGGCATCTGGCCGTCGTGGAACAGGACATCGCCATGGCGCCTGCGTGCTGCCGGCCGTCGCCGATCCCGACGGGCGTGTGCCGCGTGTCGCGGTGCGGCTCCAGGTGGTGGGGTACCCAAGTGTCCAGGCAGGAGCCCTGCGAGTACGTCGACCGTCCACAGGCCTCCGTAGGGCTCCCGATGGCTTTTCGGTGCGGACCCGCGACGAAACCCCCGGCGCGAGGCCGTCCATGAGCCGCTGCCCCATGTGCGGGGACGCCGTCGAGCGGTCCGGCATCGGCCGACCCCGCACGTACTGCTCGCGCAGCTGCCAGCGGCTCGCCAACAACGAGGTGGCACGCCTGGGCCGCCGCCTGGGCGCCATCGAGCTCGGTCTGGACCGGGTCGCCCGGGACCTCGTGACCGCTGCCGACGACGTCATGCCCGGGAACAGCGTCCGGCGGTACCGGCTCCAGCTGCGACGGCGCCAGGAGGCCCTCGAGGCGCAGCACGACGAGCTGACGGGTCGCATGCGCGACCTGGTCAGCGCACTGGGGACCACCAACAGCAGCACGGGAGACACAGATGACCGATGAGCGGTCCATGAGCGCGATCATCCGCGGAGCCCGCGGCGCGGGCGGCCGTGTCCACGTTCATGAGGACGACCTGGCGCCGTCGGAGCGGATGACGCACGACACGATCAACCAGACCATCCGCCGCGCGGGTGGTCGTGGCCACCTGCACGAGCCTTGGGGCCCGCCGATCGACCGCACCGGGGGACGTCGCGTCCGCGTCGGCCGTCCGGAGGATCCCGGAGCGGCGGCCCGCGGGACCGAGGGCGCCCGGATCAACGCGTCCATCCGCGCGATGGCCAGGCCAGCGCCGGTACACAGCCATCCCACCACCACGGCCGAGCGCCTGGACGCCCTGGAGGCTAGGGCCGATCGACTGCTCAGCGCCAGCACCGAAGGGAGCCACCGATGACGACCCTGTACCTGCCCGCCTCGGATGTCGTGGCGGGCACCACGGCCGCCGACGCCATCGCGCGCATCCGCGCCGAGGACGCCGCGCTGTTCGCGCAGCTCCGCGACCTGAGCCGCGAGATCGCGGAGCTGCGCGGGACCCGCGGCGCGGCGCTCCGGGACGAGCGCGACGAGGCCGCGCGGGTGCTCCGCTCCGGCGGGGAGGTGCCGACCGCCGATGTCGCGGTCGCGCGGCTCGACGCCCGCGCCGTGGAGCTCGAGCGCCAGCGGGACATCGTGCGTCGCGCTCGTGACCAGGTCCATGCGGACCTGCGGGCGCTCATCGGGGCTCACCGCGACGAGTGGCGCGGTGAGTGGCGGGCGGCCCTGGCCGAGGCCCACGCGGACCTCGCGGACCTCCTCGGGACGTTCCAGGCCCGCCTGTCGCTGATCTCGGGCTTCCGGGGTGCCATCGGCTGGCTGGATCACCCGGGCCGTGACCCCAACCGGGGCGGCGTCCCGGGTGACGTCCCGGTCGGCGGCGGCCAGCGCGTCAGCGTGTCGCACGTGCTCGCCGGACTCGCTGCGTTCCTCGAGGAGATCGACCCGGCACGGCCGACGCCGGCGGGCCCGGTCTATCTGCGGGAGGGCCACGAGCTCCCCGCCCGGTCGGCTGACGACGAGGACGACGCGCACGACGCCTGAGCGTGCACCGGAGCCGGCGATGCCCGGCCCCATCACCTACCTCGGGCGCCCGCCCGGCCGGCAGGACGCGGCACGGCAGCGCCTGCGGCCCGTGGCGGACCCGCCGGAGCTCCTGCCGACGCCGGGCGAGCGGCCGGTGTTCGGCCTCCACCGGCTGCCCTGGCAGGAGCGCGCCTGTGCCGCCTGGCCGGTCGGGGACACGCTCGAGCGGCGCGCCGAGCAGCGCTTCCGGCGATGGATCGCGAAGGCCGAGCCGCTGCCGGGCTGGTGCTGCCCATGGGAGCCGGGGCTGGCCGGCCCGACACCCGGGCCCACCTCGAGGGACGCATCGGAGGACGGGCGGCCACGGAGGCCGCGCAGGATGACGGGAGGACGTCGATGACCACCGGGACATGCGTCGAGTGCGGCGCGACCTTCGGCTACCGCCGACGGGGCCGTGACCAGGTGACCTGCAGCGAGCGCTGCGGCGATGTCCGTCGGAGCCGCCAGGCGGCCGTCCGGAGGGAGCGCGCGCTACAGCGGGCCGTGGCGGCCGAGATCGCGGCGCGGGGCCTGTGACAGCCTAGCTGGCACTCCCGGACGCCTACCATGCGTCGTACGCCTCTCAGAGGCGAAGCATGGAGGTACGGGCAGGTGGCGTACGGGCAGACTTCGCTGCTGCGGAGCATCCAGGAGTCGGCTGCCGATCCAGGGACCCCTGTCACGGCGTTGCTCCGACGGTGCCTCATCCTGGCGAGCCGGCTCAAGGACGAGCCGTTGATTGAGTGGGTGAACCGCGAACTCAACGGCTATCCGATGGGAGCCGAGTTGCCACCCTATCGGACGGGATACCGCGGACGTCTGGTCGGCTACCTCATGAACCCCGCAGTGCGCCGTAGCGGGGCCGACCTTCCCGAGTCGGCGATCCCCGAGGAGTTCCGTGGCTTCTTGGACATCGACTTCCGGCAGCCGGTGGCTGAGCTGGAGTCGCTAGTCTCGGTGGGCGAGCCGCTACAGGTGCCGCTCCCGCCCGAGCTGACCGCCATGATCGATCGCAACATCACCAGCTTCCGGGTCGTCGAGGCCCATGTTGCGATCAGTCGGGATCACATCGTGGGGCTCCTCGACATCATCCGCTCACGCTCGCTGTCGTTCGCCTTGGCGATCGAGCAGCTCGATCCGGAGGCGGGAGAGGCGGATCCGAGGGCAGCTGCACCGATTCCCGCTGCTCAAGTCCAGCATGTGTTCCACAACACGATCTACGGCAACGCCAATCTCGCCCAGAGCAGCCAAGTGGCCGCGCAGACGATGACCATCGGGGTGCGACCCGGCGACATCGCATCCCTCATCGAGGCTCTGACCGCCGTAGGCGTCACCGCCGGCGAGATAGGTGAGCTACGCGAAATCCTCGATCGAGAGACCGCGGTGGACGGGCCGGAGACTCGCAGCTGGATGGAGCGGATCATCGGACGCGTAACGCGCTCGACAGGCACGGTGGCGGCCGGTGTGGTGGCGCAGGTCATCGGGAACGCCATCACGGCGTACTGGGCAGCTGCAACGCCAGGATAGGAGTCGCGACGCGTCCCGATACCGAGACATCACTCGCACAGCGGAGCGACATCTGTGATTACCGCGTCCACGACCTCGATGAGGAGGTCCATCGTCTCGCTGATCGGCAGCGGAGGCTTGACGCTGAGCGCCGTCGGTTCGTCGAAGGCCGGCACCAGGGATGTCTCGACCTGCACGACCGTCCCCGGCTCCGCATCCACGAACAGCAGGAAGTCGTCGCCGGCCCTCAATGCGTCGCTGGGGAGCCCGGCCAAGGTGAGGGTGGTGTTCCCGCCGATGCCGAGCTCTTGGCCGAAGGTAACGGCGATGATCGCGGGACGACGGTGCTTGACGATGTCGTCCAGCTCACGTAGGCAGCGCATGCGCGAGTCCGCGGCGCCGCCCGGATGCTCGAATGGCTGCCAGCGCCTGAGGGTATCCAGCGCCGCGGCGTCGAGCGCGCTCAGCCGTTGCGCTACGAACCTCTCCCATCGGGGCAGGTCATCTGCGATCGGAAAGGCGAGTCGCGTGGCGTCGGGCGGCGGATCACTGCCGGCCTGGTGGATCGCCAGCTGATAGGTGACATGGTCGAGCGCGGTGCGGAGGTGTGCGACCGCCTCTCCGAGGTCCAGGACCGCCGCCTCGGGCGGTGCAGCGCGTACGTCGACAATGACGGCGTGGTGACGCTCCTTGGCCCGGTACTCCTGCCGGAAGCCCACTGCGGTGGTAACCCACTCGTCAAACCCTGCCAGGGCCTGGGCCGCCCTTTCCCGGGCGCGGTGGACCTTCGCTCGCGGGATCCTCAGGTCGGCGCGCGGACGCGTGTCCATGACCGCGCATCATGGGGCACGGGCCGGATCCGCGAGTGCATCCAGCGCTGCGACCCCCGTTGACAACTGGCAGCGATCGGGCGTAGCGTCCGCGCTGCCGGGGCTTAGACGGCAAACCGAATATGCGACACTGACGAGGCCCGTCTGGAAGGTGCTAAGCCCACCGACCAGGCGGGCGTTGTCGTTGGAGGGCTTAGCTCCATGTCAGCATCCAAGGCCCAGCGTGGCCATCAGCCGGAGGCGGCCCGTCAGCCCGCCACCCTGCCCATCCCCGACCAGGTGGACTACCTCGTGGCCAGGTGGCGCTACGAGGCGACGGCGACCAAGGCCGTGCGCTTCGACGGGTCGATGACGAACAGCAGGACGTGGAACCGCCTGAGTTCCGCGATCCGTCAGCTGCTCGTCTGCACGGCAGGCCACGAGCTCGACAGCGAGCCCGATGGCTCGATGCTCGCCTTCGCCGAAGAGCACCTGTACCGGGTCGTGCGCGAGGTGGTCATCGAGTTCGGTGCGATCATGAACGCCCGGATGCGGGAGGGCTCGGACGACTGGCTCGAGCACTACGGCGAGGCGTTCCATGACGAGGTGCTCACGGCTCGGCTCGAGCAGGCGATGGGGGCCGCGCGATGACGGCCGCAGCGAATCGGAAGGCCATCCACGAGGCGACCAGGACCATCCTCGGTCCGATCCCGGAGAGCGACGGCCGGTATCGCGCCGAGCTGCTAACGCTCGAGTCCGCCATCAACGAGAGCGTCAGCGAGGCGGCGAGGATGGTGTGGTCGGAGTGGCCCTGCGACAGCGAGGACTGCCCGGCCCGTCCCTCCTGGGAGCCGGACCTGTGGACCACCCGGACGGCCCTCGAGCGGGAGCTGCTCGAGGACGTCACGGCGCTCATCCGCGACCGCATCGAGGCCGTGTTCATCGCCTTCGGGGAGACGCACCCGCGGGCGACCCTGCGCGGCTCCGCCTGAGCTGGCCAGCAAGCGACCCCGGGGCCCGGCATCGAGAGGTGCCGGGCCTTTCTCGATCTCACCATCTAACTGGGCCCGAAACGGTCCATCGCCCACGCTCACGCGAACAGTGTAGGGAGGGGGATGGTCCGAAGTCAGATGCTCTGTTCCACTGAGCTACGGGCGCGTCCCTCCAGTATCGCATCCTTGGCTCAGGATGCGACGGAGTGGGGATCCGTAGTCGTGGCGGGCGGGTGACGCGACCGACCGCAGATGCCGCGGTCAGCCGCCAGTCGGTGGGCCGAGGCGCTCCTGGAGGTCGATGATGGGCTGCTGGCTCACGTTGAGATACCCGTCGCTGGAGCGGTCGAGGTCCACGATGAGCATCAGCACGGTCCCCAGCGCCACGATGAGCACGGCCGCGCTGATGACGCTCCGCCGACCAGCGAGCCCGGCGCTGTAGCCCACGACCCCCAACGCCAGCACGGTGCCCAGGAGCAGGACCAGCAGGATGGTGTCAGGCACGCGTGCGTAGACCCCGGCAGCCACCCGCGACTGGTCGATGTCGATGAGCTCGTTGATGGACTCCACGTAGAGCACCAGCACGTCCTGTGACCCCGCCGCCTGGACGCCCTCGGTGGAGACGACCCAGAGCCGACCGAGCAGCTCCCGGGAGCGCTCGATGCGTTCCTGGATGAGCCCTGGCTGGGGCGACACGAGCACCCGCAGCGGCACGTACTCACGCAGCAGCTCCTGCGCCTGGGCGCGATACGGCTGAGGCAGGTAGTCGGCCCGCAGGTACGCGGTTCCGATGGCCTTGGCCTCCTGGAGCACGATGCCTCGGCGGGTGTCGAACCGGTCGGACGCCATGCCCATGGTCACTGCGAGCAGGAATGCCATGAGCCCGAGGACGGCCCCCACGATGACCCCGACGGGTCCGTGGCCCTCCGACTCCGATGCACGCCGCTGCCACCACCGCCCGACCCGGAACCCGACCTCGTAGACCAGGAATGACAGGCCCGCGAAGGTCAGGCCGATGATGGGGATGGGCAGTGGATCCAGCATCGGGCGACTCTACGGCAGGCGGCGACCCGCGACCGAGCTCGAGCCGCGCCCCGTGATGGGCCGATCGAAAGACACCCGGACGCTCCCCGGGCGGATCGCAAGGCCCGTGTTATGACCGTCGCGCCGGATCGATCTACTGTGAGCGTGCCTCGACCGAGCGACTCGCGTCCCACGTTCGGTCGAGGCATCGTCCTGCCTGGGGTAGCCACTCCCGGCGAGGCGCCACACTCGCCGGTGCGTCGGCGCACCGCGACGGTGTGGGCCGCTGGCGCTACGCTGCGCCGGTGACCTGGTCCCGCTGCGCCAAGATCGCGTTCATCGGCTCCCACGGCATCCGCAAGACGACCGCCGCGCATGGCTTCGCGACGACGGTCCAGCGTGCCGGCCGGTCGGTGGAGTTCGCGCGCGAGGTCGTCCGCGACAATCCCCTGGGTATCAACGAATCCGCGACCGGCGAGGCGCAGCTCTGGGTCCTGATGTCCCAGGTGCGCCAGGAGCTGGAGCTCGCGTCCAAGGCGCAGGTACTGGTCACCGACCGCGCGGCGATGGACAACCACGCCTACTACCTGCGGGCCTGCGCCGGCATCGACCGGTTCGCGGTCACGCCGCTGGTCACCGCGTGGGCGGCCACGTATGACCTGGTCGTGCGACTGCTGCCGGACGTGTCACTCCGCGCCGACGGCACGCGCTCCACCACCGATACCTTCCGGGACGAGGTGGAAGCGATCCTCGACGAGACGCTCCCGCGCATGGTCCCGGAGTCGCGCATCGTGGTGATGCGTGCCTCCGACGTGCGCGAGGGGACGGACTGGTGGCCGCTCGCCGAGCGGCTGGCAGCGCTCCTGGGAGAGCCGCTGCGAGCGCCCGGTGTGGAGGCGCCGCGACCCCGACGGACGCGGTCACGCGCACGCACGGAGGCCGCGACCGGCTCGGCAGCCACCGCGAACGCGCCACAGCTCCGGCTGGACCTGGACGGCAGCAACGCGTGAGCCGCCGCCCGAGGTCGCACCCACGGGTCGGTATCCCGGTCCGACACGCCGAGCTGACGCGTCTCGACGCCGCCGATCGGGGCGACCGAGACTGGCGCGGATGGCGGGTGCGCAGCCGGCCCGATGACACGCTCGTACTGCTCGATGCCGATGGGACGACGCTCCTGGAGCTCCGGGCGACCGAGGGCCGACGCAGGCTCGGCCCCATCGACGCCATGACCGCCACCCCGACGAGCTCGTTCGGCAGCTGGTCCATCGCGGGTGGGCTGCTGGTGGTGACGGCGGCCAAGCGCGGACCCCGGGATCTGATCATCGAGGCCCGGACCTCGTCCTCCAACCCTGTCGGCCTGCAGGTCGCGTGGCCGGAAGGTCCGGCGTCGATCATGGTGGCCGGTCCTCTCGGCATCGCGCCGCGACGGGTGACGTGGCCGGGCGGGACGGACGGGCAGCACGGGTGGAGGTCCGACCTGCATGTCGATGTCGGGTCGCCCGTCCGGCTCCGCGTGGCCCTGGGGATCACATCCCTCCCGACGGAGGGCCCGGACGTGGCCGCGACCCTCGGGCTGCGCAGCCGGGAGACGGACGCGTTCCTGGCGCGCCTGCTGCCCGCGAGCGCATCGCCCGAGGACCGGGGCGTCACGTGGCGACTGGTCAGCGGTGTCCTGGACCGGGAGCCAGCGGATGGCTGGGAGGCAGGGCTCGCGGCGGTCGCGCTCGCGCGCCTCGATCCGACCGAGGCGCGCCGACTGACCCTGCGCGCCACCGAGGGTGGTCGGCACGGCCCGGGCACTCCCTGGCCGGCGACGCCGCCCATCGGTGCGTGGGCGGTCGCGCGCGTGGCCGCCACGATCGGGGAACGCGATGCACGGATCCGCTTCCTCGAGACCTCGCTGGAGCATCTGCTCGGCGTGACCTCGGGCCTGCTCGACGAGCAGGACGCACACGGCCGCAATGTCCTGCGCGGCGCCCTCCTGTCGGTGGGCGGCGGTCGTCCACTGCCCGTCTCGAGCGGCCTGGTGGTCGCGGACGGTGTGCCGTGGGTGGCCGCACACGTCCTGTGGATGGTGTCGCTCGCCGCGGAGCTGGCGCGCCATGACCCGCTCGTGGAGGACATCCTGGTCACCCTCCTCGACACCGCGGTGGGCATGGTCGACGCGCTCGAGGCCATGGGCGGCGCCGTCCCGATGTGGGACGCGACGACGGGTGGCTATCGACCGGTGATGGCGGACCGCGATGGGCGACCCGTCCGCCTGCCGGCCCGGGCCCTCGTCAGCAGCGTGCCGCTGCTCGGGGTCGCGATCGTGCCGGGTGTGGTGGTGGAGCGTTCGTCCCTCGTGGCGCAGCGCATCGACGACCATCTCCGTGACCGCCCGGAGCTGTCGGGTCACCTCATCCGGGGTCGGAGCGGCCGTGCCGGTCGGGGTGATGTGGTGGTCTCGCTCGCCAGTCGTGCCCGTCTGGGCTGGGCGCTGGAGCCCCTGCTCGACCCGGAGGTGCAGCTCACGGACCGTGGAATCCGAAGCCTCGCGCCGGCACCGACCGCGGAGGAGGCGCTCGTGCCTGCGGACCTCGTGCTCGACCCGGCCGGTCGTCGCGATGCGGACGGCGAGCCGGTCTGGACGGGCCAGGTGCACGTCGCGATGACGGTGCTCCTCGCGGACGCGCTGCGGACGTACGGGCGCGTGCAGGATGCGCCGGTCGTGGCCCATCCCACGGGTTCGGGGCACCTGGTGACGCTCGGCGGTGTGGCGGATGACCTCGACCGACGGGTCCTCGAGCCGATGCGCATCGCCCAGGCGGCGGGCGAGCCATGGCGTCCGGATGGCGCCTGGGATGCTCGCGACGGGCGTGCCCTGGGCATGGAGACGGTGGCCGGGACCGCGGCGCTCGCCGCGACGGTCCTCCGTGGGACCAGGGGTGGCGCGTCAGCCGGGTAGACTCCCGACAGATGTCTCACCCTGCCGCGACCGGACCCAGCGGCCCTCCCTCCCTCGCGGACGCCGCCCGGTCGGGCCGTCTCGATCCCGCGGTCGCGGTCGGCCTGCTCCAGCGCGCCCAGCAGATGGCCGAGGACGGGGACTGGGAGCACGCCGCGATCACCTTCTCGCGGGTGGTCGGCAACGACGACCCGAACCTCCACATCGCCGCGCTCCTGGGGCTCGCGGAGTGCCGCTACCGCCTCGATGACGAGCCCGCCGCGATCCAGGCATGGATCTCCGCGACCCAGGCACCGGAGGGCCCGCTCTCGTGGCGCGCCTGGCAGCAGCTGGCGGCGTCCCGTGTGCGCGGCGGTGACCTGACGGGCGCCGCGCGTGCCTATCGCGAGGCAGAGCGACGGGCGCCCGCGAGCGAGCGGCCGGAGATCGCATCACGTCTCGGCTGGCTCTCCAAGGAGACCGGTGACTCGGGGGCGGCGCAGCGGTACTTCGCGCGGTCCAGGGCCAGTGGCGTCATCGAGCCGCGGGTCACGTGGGCCATCCTCATGATCACGGTCGCCATCAGCGTGTTCACGTTCCTCGCGGACGATGGCACGGTCTACCGGTTCCTCCGGCTGTCCAAGGTGGGCGTGGCGGACGGCGAGTACTGGCGCCTGTTCACGGTGGTCCTGGTCCACGGCGGTTGGATCCATCTGCTGCTCAACATGTACGCGCTGTTCCTCATCGGACCCACGGTGGAGGCGCTGTACGGGCCGGTCCGGTTCCTGGGCATCTACCTCGCGTGCGCGGCGGCCGGATCGGCGGCGAGCTACGTATTCTCTGCGGCACCCAACTCGGTGGGCGCGAGCGGCGCCATCTTCGGGCTGTTCGGAGTGCTGCTCGTGGCGGACCGGGTGCACAAACCGGCGCTCACGCGTCAGGCACGCAACCTCACGATGCAGATCGGCGTGCTCATCGCGGTCAACCTGGTCATCGGCTTCTCCATCCCGGCGATCGACAACGCCGCGCATGTCGGCGGGCTCATCGCGGGTTGCTGGCTGGGCCTGGCGCTGGTGCCACGGGACGCCCTGACGCTCGGTAGCTTCTGGTCGTCTCCCACGGGTGGTCCGGTGCGATCGGGCCGGATCCCCATCTCCCCGGCCATGGGGGCGGTGGTCGGGCTGCTCGTGGTTGGGGTCGCCGTGGGTGCCATGGTGCTCCTCGTGGGACCGCAGCCGCTCCGGTTCTGAGCGCGGTCAGTCGCGCAGCACCTTCTCCATCGCCTTGCCCTTGGCGAGCTCGTCCACCAGCTTGTCCATCCAGCGGATCCGCTGCATGAACGGGTCCTCGATGTCCTCCACGCGGACCCCGCACACGACACCCGTGATGCGCGAGGCGTTCGGGTTGACGCGCGCCTGGTCGAAGAAGTCCCGGAAGGTGGTCCCCGCCTCGAGATGATGCGCGAGTTCCGCATCATCGAAGCCCGTGAGCCACCCGATGACCTGGTCGAGCTCCGCCCTGGTGCGACCCTTCCTCTCGACCTTGGTGACGTAGTGGACATACACCGACGCCACCGTCGTCCGTGCGATGCGGGTCATGGCGTCCATGGCGATCCTCCACGCTCCACGAGCAGGTCCGTCCGACCGCCGAACCGGTCGATGAGTCGATAGCGATCCTTGCGCGTCGCCTGGTCCTCCCGCAGCACCGACCCGCCGACCGGACGGGTGGCGACCGCCGACCGATGGCCCTCGACGGAGCCCGCGTCCCGGAGACACAGGCTCCACCACGCGGCGAACATCCCGGGATCGGTGAACCGCTCATCGAGCTCGTCGACGGTCCGCGCGTCCGCGACCCGACACGCCAGCCCCGACCAGCCGACGGCCTCCACGGGCACACCGGGCGCGGCTTCCTCGAACCGGCGCAGGTCGGTCGAGGCGCGACCATCGAAGCCGGCCACGGCGACACCGGGTTCGCCCAGGGTCTGTACGAGCGCTCGGATGTCATCCGCTCCGGCGTCCGCCGGCCAGACGTCGGCGAGCACCATCACCCCATCCGCGATCGCGCGACGCGCCACCGCGACGAGCGTGCCGGGTCCCACGCCACCCCGCACCCGCACTACGCGCACCGGTGACGAGCCTGGATCGGCCGCGAACGACGCGTCGAGCCCATCCACCGGTCGACCGTCACCCGCCACGACCAGGATGCCGTGGCCGGCGGGCCCTGCCGCGTCCGCGAGGCGTGCCACCAGCGCGGTCGTGGCCCTGGCCTCCGGCCGTGCCGTCACCACGAGCGTCACGTCCGTCGGAGCACCGCCCTCGGCCAGTGGGACCGCGCCGGACCAGCCGTATCGGGTCGCTCCATCGGCATCGACCACGTCCAGGGGGTGCGCGCGCACGAGCCGGGTCTCGGTGCCCCGGTCCACGATCGCCCAGCCCGCTGCTTCGATATGGGCTCGCAGGTCGTCCGCATCCGCGAACCGTCGCTCCCGCCGAGCCTTCGATCGCTCGCGTGCCATGGCGCGCAGCTCCGGGGGTGGCACATCACGGCCGGCATGACCCGCCGCGGTGATGTCGGGGCCAGGGGCAGACGGAGCAGGGAGGGCGGGCAGGGGCGGTCGCCGGTCATCATCCACGGCGGTCAGGTCATCCACGGCGGTCAGTATGAACGGTGGGCCGGTATGATCGACCGGGATGGAGGACGCGCCGATGGACCACCTCGAGAGCCTGGAGTCGATCATCGAGTCGGCCGCCCGCATGGGTGTCGAGCTGGACCGGGACGAGGCGGAGCGCTGGATCGCGGCGATGGCCGCGGAGGCGGATGGACCACTCGAGGTGGACGTCCAGAGCGGCGTGTACGGCCATCGGGTGACGATGGCCGACCACAGCCCGGCGGACCTGGCCCGCATCCGACGCGTGGCCGAGGTGGTGGGCATCCCGAACGAGCCGCCGGACGTGCTCACCGCGCTCGCGCTCTCCGGCTCCGCCGCGCAGGCCAAGATCCAGCGATACCCGGCGGACTGCGACTTCTTCGAGCGCGTCCACATCCGGGCGGACACCCGGGAGGCCGCCCTCGACCGCCTGGGTGGGGTGTTGCGGACGAAGGCGCTCGCCACGTACTCCGGACCCGGCTATCGGCTGTGGGAGGTCAAGTGGGGGACCCACGATCGGGCGGGCACCGTGCGGGGCGACTCGGTGGAGCCCGGCGCGTGGATCTCGTGGGCTCCTGAGGAGGTGCGGGCGGGCGTCCAGGAGCTGGTGCGGGACGATGGGTCCATCGAGCACATCCACTGGTCGGAAGCCCCGGGCCGACCCGGCTGGGCGAAGATGGACTGGCTGGTGGGTGATCGCGAGCGGGGCATCCTCTCCAACGCGTCGAGCGTCATCGACCCCACGTGGGAGGCGCCGGATGGCACGATCGTGCCGCTCGACGGGTTCCTGGATCCGTACTTCCAGGAGGTCTACCTGGATGCGGACACGATCCCGCTGTTCACGCGCTTGGTCGGGGAGCTGGGCGCGGACGCCGTGGACGACTATGTCGAGCAGCTCGAGCGCGAGGTCCACACCTACACCGTGCGCAAGCCCAACCACGGCAAGGCGGCGCGGCGGATGTACAACATCTTCCGGCTCTCCGGTCGATACGCGGAGGCGGCCTACCTGCGGGAGCTGTTCGATGAGCCGGTGACCGCGCTCTACCAGCTGGCCGCGCTGCTGGAGACCATCGCCGATGCGGCGAGCGTAGGGCCGGAGGTGTTCGACCGGGACCTGCTCGTCGGGCAGGTGGACCAGCTCATCATGTCCGCGGTCGCGGCGCTCGATGGCCCGGACGAGGCGCTGATGGTGGACCGGCTGCGCCGGTTCCGGGCGCTGGTGGCAGGCGACGAGGTGGTCGATGGCTCGCCGGAGGGGGACGTGGGCTTGGTGCCCGCTGCGTCGGTCGAGGTCCCGATGGCGCTCGACTGGTCCGTGATGCACGACGCCCGCAGTGATGCGCTCCGGGACGTGGACGACTACTTCCGGCGGGTGCTGCGGGCCGTGCCGAGCATCGCCGACTACCTCGACGAGATCGCCGCGCGACCTGCCTGAAGCGCGCTCCGGACCGCGCTGTTGAGCAGCCCGCCGTCCGTGGACAGGCTGAAGATCGTGTAGCCGAGGTCCGCGTAGCGCGTCACGTCCGCGGGGCTCCAGAGCATCACGCCGGCGGCCTTGCCGTGCGCCCGTGCCGCGGTCGCGACCCGCTCGATGGCCCGCTGGTAGTCCGGGTGCGTGATGTCACCGCGGATGCCCATGGCATGGGTCAGGTCCGCGGGGCCGACGAACAGGACATCGACCCCGTCGATGGCGGCGATGATGTCCGATGCCTCAGCCGCTTCGCCCGATTCGATCTGGACGATGCCCGTGACCTGCTCGTTCCGGACATCCACCGCGGTGTGGCCACCCGTGCCGTAGTCCAGGCCACGCGTGAACAGCGCGACGCCCCGACGACCGGCCGGCGGGTAGCGCAGCCACGCGGCGACCTCCTGCGCCGCGGCCGCGTCCGCGACCTGGGGCACCATCACGCCCTCCGCGCCGAGGTCCAGGACCCGTCCGATGCGCAGCCGCGTGCCCTGCTCGACCCGCACGAGCGCGGTCGCACCGGCGGCGCTCACCGCGGCCAGCTGCGGGACGAGGTTCGCCTCCGTGCCCGCACCATGCTCGAGGTCGATGAGGACCCAGTCGAGACCCGCCCGGGCCACGATCTCCGCGGCAGCCAGCGCGCCGATGTTGCTGAACGTGCCGAAGAGCGTCTCGCCCGCAAGGACGCGCTGCCGGAAGGTCCGGGTCGCGGCGGGCACGGCGGGAGTGCTGGCGTCGGTGGGGATCGTCATGTGTCGTCTCCAGGGGCGAGGTCGTGCCAGGCGGGGTCATCGGGGGCAGGATGGGTCGTCGCGATCGTCCACGGTCCAAGGAGCTCGGCGTGGTCATCCGGGTCGATGGCGTCTCCCGCGAGCGTGGCGACGATGGCGTCCAGGATCGCGGGTGCCGCGGCGATGCGTCCGTCGAGCCGACCGCTGTCGCGGAACGACTGGTCGAGGTCATACGGGTGCGCGAGCGTGCCGCCCGCGTAGTCGCGGACCCAGCGCGAGACGGCCGACTGCGCCTCGTCCAGGAGGCGTGTCTCGCCACGCGCCGCGAGGGCGCGCTTGGCGCGTTGCCAGCCGCGGGCACGAGCACCCGCGTCGCCGCCCTGCCACATGCCATGGAGCAGCCGGACCTGGTGCTCGTCGAGCTTCGGAAGGCTGGCGAGGATCGCCTCGGCCGCTGAGTCACGCATCGACGCATCGTACGCGGGGAGGATGGACGCACGCTGGGACACCCGTGGGGATGGGGCTGAACGTACGTTCCCCTGCGTCAGTGCGCCGGCAGGATCTCCACCGACTCGTCATCGAACACCGCGCGGATCTCCAGTCTGCCGCCGAGGCTCTCCACGTAGTCGCGAATGGTCGAGACGAACCAGTCGTCCTGCCGCTCGGTCCGGGAGACTGCCCCCTGGTCGCGTCCCATCATCTCCGCGAGCGTGACCTGCGTGACCCCCCGGTCCCGCCGCAGCTCGTCCAGGGTGAGCGCGGCGCTGA
The DNA here is from genome assembly GCA_019637815.1 of Chloroflexota bacterium. Taxonomy (GTDB): domain Bacteria; phylum Chloroflexota; class Limnocylindria; order Limnocylindrales; family CSP1-4; genus JAFMJV01. Next base: position 35,648 of record JAHBUZ010000022.1, on the reverse strand, counting down.
TGGCCTGGGCAGCATCCTCCCGAGCCTTGGTGTATCCGGGGCCGCGCTCGCGCCGGGCCTTGATGTCAGCCCACTTCGTGCGCCCTGCCATGTCGTCTCTCCAGGTCGGTGGCGTCGTGTGCTCAAGGACCCGCGACGCCGGGCGGGTCATGTCGTGGGAGCAGGCCCTCTGCAGCCAGCTCCCGCAGGTGCTCGTCATAGAGACGGACCGCCTCCGGGATCATCCGGTCGTACCACGTCTTCCACGCGCCGGCCTTGTCGCCGCCGAGCAGCAGGATCGCGCTGCGCCGCGGGTCGAACACGAACAAGATCCGGATGGTCCCGATCCGCAGCTCCTTGAGGTTCGGCAACAGATCGGTCCAGGGCGTGTCCACGAGCGGCCGGCCGAGACCGGGCCCGCGCCGCTCGAGCGTGTCGATAGCCGCATCGACAGCGCCGGCCTGCCGGTCCGAGAGGGTGTCGTACCACTCCACGAACTGGTCGGTGCCCTCGATGTCCCATGGCATCTACGTAGTATGGCGCCAGAATCATATGTCGACAAGTACATAGTGAGTCTCGGGCTGCCGCAGATGGAAGTGGTGAGCCGGGAACCACTCGAACCTTCAACCAACTGATCAAGAGTCACTTGCTCTGCCATCGAGCCAGCCGCCGGCGGCCTGCCCCGTGGTCAGTCGCGCTCGAGGGCCGCCCGGGCGGCGCCCGTGTCGAGGATCGCTCGCCAGCCCACGACGCGGCCAGCCCGGAGCCGCCACACGTGCGCGAACGGGGTCGCGAAGGACCGTCCGGTGCCGCGCGCGGTGCCACGTGTCTCGCCGAGCACCACGACCACGTCGCCATGGCCGATCGACTCGGCGGGCACCACGTCCATCACCGGTCGCGCGGTGCCACGCAGGACGCGCGTCGTGCCACCTCCGCCATTCTGCTGGATGACCAGCGTCCGGTGCGCCCGATGCCGCACGTCGGACCGGAGGGGGATCACGCGGTACCGGCGGGCCGTTCACAGGCCGGATGCCGCCGTCTCGTGCCGTCGCGGCTCGTGCTAGCATCTTTGCCCTGAGGTCGCGGTCCGCCGCGCCCCGGGCCGGTAGCTCAATGGCAGAGCAAGTGACTCTTAATCACTTGGTTGAAGGTTCGAGTCCTTCCCGGCTCACCACGAACTCGAGCACGAGAATGCCCCCGAGGACGCACTTCGGGGGCTTCTTCGTGTCCGCCCGGGAGCGCCAGTAGCAGCGACGGTGGCTCCGCTCGGACGCGGCTTCTCGTGAGGCGCCGGCCCTCAGGAGCCACCGGATGGTGTGTCCAGCGCATCCAGGTCGTCGAGCGCCTGGAGCGCCTGGTCGAAGGTGTCGGGGTTCCCGGTCGTGGTGCCGCCGTACTGCGGGTCGACCATGAAGAACGGCACGTCGGAGAGCTCGTCGGCCCACTCTCCCAGGATGACGTCGACGTCCGCGTCGCCGGTCGGCCCGAACTCGATGTCGGTCAGCCCGTACAGGCCGCCACCGGGATGGCACACGGGGACGTGGAGGAACAGTCGCTGGTCGAGGACGATCAGGTCGGCCCGGACCGTCTGCTGGAGTGAAGAAGCGTTCAGCAGCCAGTCGAGCCGAGCCGTGAGCTCCCTATGCAAGCGCTCGTCGATGACCCGGGCGTCGTACAACAGGGTGCTGATCTGCTCCTGTGTGGCCTGGATCTCCGCCCAGATGTCCGTGCGGGACGGGCAGCTGAAGTCGAGGATGGACTGGCCCTGGAACGTGAGATCCAGGATCGTGCCCTCGACAGGCGGCTGGTGCTGTGTGTCGAGCCAGATGCCGCTGACGAACGGACGGATCTGGCCATCGAGCGGGACCTGCTGAGGCCAGAACTCCAGGAAGCCCACGTCGTAGCCGTCCGCGAACGGGCTGCCATCCTGGTCCAGGACGAGCGGCGCCCCCATGTCCACGCCAGCGATGGATGCGATGCGTGGCCCCGAGAGGCCGCTGGATGGCCGCTGCTCGAGCACGATGGGCCGGAACGTGTCACCCACGGTGTTCCGTCGCAGCAGGAACTGCACGCCGGGCGGCGTCTCGGTGATGCGCGCCGCGAAGGGGACGTCGTCGTTGTGGAACACGGACCCCTGGGGTGAGCGCTTGTCGGACCCGAAGTCGGTCGAGGTCAGCGTGGGTGTCCGTCGTCCCGCGAGCTGCTGGAACAGGTACAGGTTCTGGAGGCCCTGGAACGCGTCGTAGGGGTTCTGGGCGGTCGCCGGGCGGTCGTTGGATCGGTCCCCGTCCCGGTCCGTGCCCAGGTAGAACGCGCGGTTGAGATCCGGCGGAAGCTCCGGCGTGGCCGCGGTCTCGATCTGGACGAGCAGATAGGAGCCCGCGCGGATGGCGCGATCGGCCGCGCCGAACGTGTGGAACGCATCCGCGCGGACGAGCCGCCTGGCCTGGGCTGCGGTGAGCTGGATGGGCGCCCAGCCCACACCCACGATGTCGCCCTGCGATGTGACGCCATCCGTGCCCGCCAGCGACCAGTGGAACGCCTGCTCCCGGTCGATGGTGCCGCGAAAGGGCCACGCGTCGGTGGGATCCCACGAGGGGAGGCGACACGACTGGACCACCGAGGGCTCCGAGGCCCCGGGCTCCGGCGACTGGCTGGCAGCCTGGGCGAGGCCCAGGGTCCCGATCCGCGATGTCTGGGTCGCTTCCTGGTGGAAGCGCGCGCACAGCTCGACGGACGTTCCCTCCGATGCACCTGGCACGTCCGATGCGCCCGGGCTGGCGTCCTGACCCGCGGCCGGCAGGCCACCCAGCGCGATCAGCAGCGATCCGGTCGCCGCCGCGACCCGAAGATGCGTTCCCCGCAGCACCATGTCGAACCCCCCTCCCGGGTCTGGGCGAGGGTGGCGGCGGGCGCGGTCGCAACCACGCAGATCCACCGCGAGGATCCCTCCCCGGTGGTCTGTGTGCGGCGTCCCGGCCGGAGCATAGTCGGTCATCGTGCCCATGGGAACCCGCGGGACCCGCATCGGCAGTCGATCAGCGCCCAAGTGCCGCGACCGACGACCCGGTGCCAGCGTGGCGAGATGCCATCGGCCCGGGTCGTCTAGTCTGTCGCCCGATGACGATGCCCTACGACCAACCCCCGGTGGTCCACGACCCGGGGGCGACACCCGCGCCTGCCAGGAAGCGCTCCGGGTGGCTCACCGAGACGATCGTGACGGTGGTCCTGGCGATCCTGCTGTACCTGTTCATCCAGACGTTCCTGGTGCAGACGTATCGGGTCGAGGGGCGGTCCATGGACATCACGCTCCGTGACGGCCAGCACCTGCTCATCGACAAGCTGACGCCCCGCTTCGACGACTACAGCCGGGGCGATGTCGTGGTCCTCCACCCGCCCGACATCCCGGAGGACTCCACGCCCTACATCAAGCGGGTCATCGCGGTCGCCGGCGAACGCGTGGAGATCCACGATGGGTCGGTCTGGATCGACGGTGTCCAGCTGGACGAGCCCTACGTCCGACCGGGTACCACCACGGAGCCGGAGACCGACGAGGAGGCCTGGGACATCGGCGAGGGCGAGGTGTTCGTGATGGGCGACAACCGCCCCGACTCGCAGGACTCGCGCGCCTTCGGCGTGGTCCGAACGGACGGGATCATCGGGCGCGCGTTCCTGCGCTTCTGGCCGCTCGACACGCTGGGCATCCTCCAGACGCCCACCTACCCGGAGCTGTCCGGCGCTCCCTGACATGACAGGACCCCTCCGCCGCGTATGCGGACGACGGAGGGGTCCGTGGATCGGCGCGACTGGGCGCACCATCGTCATGTGACGCCAGGGGCGTGCACTGGGGATCAGGTCGACGTCCGCTTCAACGTCGTCCCGACGCACCACGGATGATGACGGGACGACCCGGCCGTGTCCCCCCGTACCTTGGTCCCATCGAAGTACCAGCGCTGGTGGTCAGCGTCCGGGTCGGGTGGGGTCGGGTGTGGTGCGGCGGGTCATCGATCGGTCCCACCCCGGTCGAGGGGGAGGCGCTGGAGCAACACCAACAGCGGCCGTGACGGCACCACGGGCGTGCCCCGGACCGGCAGCCGGAGCCAGGCATCCGGTGCCGGGCCGGGACGCCAGGGCGTGTCGAGACGTCGAGCGGCGATGCCCTCGATGCCGATGGAGGCGGCTGCCTCCGCGAGCGTCTCGCCCTCCCCGTGGAGCCCACGACCGACGAGGAACCGGTCGTCGTCCCGGACCAGGTCGATGAGTCGCGCCCGTCGCTCCGAGAACGGCAGCAGCGTCAGCGGCTCGCCGTCCTGCTCGAGCAGGTCCGAGGCGATGAACGCGCCACGGCCCACGCGCTGTCGACGGTCGCTGATGGGGATCGGGTCGTCCGCTGCCCGGAGACCTCCCGGCGGTCGCGGGTCGACGAGCCGGGCACGCAGCGCCTCGGCGTCCGGCAGGCCCTCGTCGTCGAGCACGAGCAGGGTCCCCGTGACGACCGCGCTGTGAGCGTCCACCTGGCCGGGGATACCCGCCAGCTCCGGGAACGCCGCGGTCGGGTCGGCGAGATGGCTGGTCAGCAGCCGGATGCCCTGCGGGCCGATGACGAGCGTCGTGCTCGACCCAGGCCACCACGGCTCGAAGAACCACGCGGGGTCGTCGAACGGGGCCGGCCCATCCCCCGGCACCATGGGGACCGACCAGCGACGCCATGCCGCGGACGATCCGCTCTCGTCCACATCGAGCGGGAGGTGGAGCTGCCCGACGGACGCCCGCGTCGCTGGCATCGGGATGGTGGACCGGTCGTGACCGCGACCGATGTCAGGCGCTCTTCCGGCGACGCTTGGGCGGTGCCGCCTCGTCCGGGTCGTCGGCGGCTGCGGTCGGCTTCGCCTTCGAGCGGCTGGCCTTCGACGGTGCCTTGGCGCCGGCTGGTGCGGCATCGTCGGTACCGGTCGCCTGGAGCGAGGCTGCCGCCCGTCCTTCGCGGGCCGCGGCGACGCTCGCCTCCAGCACGGCCATGAGGTCGGTGAGGCCCCTGGTCTCGGCGACCGGCTCCTCCGGCGCAGCGACGGGCTGCCCGTCCGCCTTGGCCTCGATGACCTTGAGCAGCGCCTCGCGGTACTCGTCGTGGTAGCGCTCGGGCTCGAACTCGCCGGTCATCGCGCTCACGAGCTGGCGCGCCATGGCGACCTCGGCGGGCTTGTGTTCGGGTTCCTCGGCGGGCAGGTCCAGCTCGCCCACGTCGCGGACCTCGTCCGGCCAGTAGATCGTCGAGAGGAGCATCGTGGACCGATACGGGTCGAGGACCGAGAGCTGCTCGCGATCCTTGAGCACGATCTTGCAGATCCCCTGGAGGCCCTCCTCGGCGAGGACCTCCTTGAGCAGGCTGAACGCCTTGCGGCCGACCGGCTCGGGTTCGAGGTAGTAGGCCTGCTTCACGAAGATGGGCGCCTGGCGCTCCGCGGCGACGGTGACGAACTGCTCGATCTCGATGGCCCGGACCGTGCGCAGGGGCACCGATTCGAAGTCCGATTCGTCGATGACCACGTACTGGCCCTTGGACCACTCGTAGCCGCGGACGGTGTCCGACCGCGGGATCTCGCCGTGTTCCGGGCAGTGGGTCTTCATCTGGATGCGTCGCAGGCAGGGGACGACCTCGCCGTCCTCGGTCGCTTCCTTGTGCAGCAGGTTGAAGGACAGGCCGCCGCGCGACTCGGTGGCGAGGTACAGGCGGACGGGGATGGTCACGAGGCCGAACTGGATCGCGCCACGCCACATCGATCGGGCCATGGGGACCTCCAGGGTCGGACGGTCGGCCGCGGACCGTGCCGGGTCGCCGTCGGGGGCAGGATACGCCCTCCCGTGCGGGTGGCCCGTCGCGCGCTCGGTCAGCGCGCCGGGGCCTTCAGCCTCGGGCGTCTATCCTCGGCAGCGTGCGTCCTCCCATCGTCCGGCCGCTGCTCGCGCTCCTGTGTCTCATCGTGATCGCGACCGGCTGCGCGACGGGTGCTCCCGCGCCGACGGTGCCGGTCGATTCGCTGCCCACGGGCCTCGTGGGTCCGGTCGCTCCCACCACGGGACCGGCCGCGCTGCGATACGTCGCCATCGGGGACTCGTTCACGTTCGGGGATGGTGTCCGTCAGACCGACCGATGGCCCAACCAGCTCGTCCGGCTCCTGCGACCGACCCTCGACGTGGAGCTGACCGCGAACCTCGCCGGCCGCAGCACCAACAGCGCCGCGGTCATCACGGACCAGCTGCCGAGCCTCCTCGCGCTCGATCCGCAGATCGTCAGCCTGCAGGTGGGGGTCAACGACCTGGTCCTGCCCCTCTCGACGCCCGCGATCTACCGCACGAACATCGGGGTCATCCTCGACACGGTGCTCACGGCGGTCCCGGCGGATCGGGTCTTCGTGATGACGACACCGGACTACACACTGACCCCGGCTGGCCCCATGCACGACGACGATGGCGGCGACTCCGCACGCATCCGGGAGCTCAACACGATCCTCGGCGAGGTCGCGGCCGCACGCGGCGTGGCCGTGGTCGACATCACGCCCATCGCGGACCGGGTCCAGGAGGACCCGAGCCTCGTGGCGCCGGACGAGCTGCACCCGTCCGGGAAGCAGTACGCCGGCTGGGCGGATCTCGCGGCGGAGACCGTCCTGCGCCTGTTCCAGGTGCCGGCAGCGAGCCCCACGACGGTCCCGGCGGTGCGGTCGACCCCCGGCTGATCCCTCGACGCGTTCGATGGCACCATGATGCGAGGACGACACCGTGGGGCCGGCGTGCGTAGCCACTGGGGACAGGCGGCCCATCGACAAGGGGAGGGACTCCGATGGCACTCAAGCTGCCACGGGTGGACGCCGACAGCCTGCGTGAGCTGGTCCGCGACGTGGACCTGTCACGGCTCGCTGAGTTGCGGGATGACCTGGCACGCGACGCCCGTGATCTCGACCTGACGCGTCTGCGTGACGACCTGTCGCGCGTGGACCTGGCGGGTGAGCTGCGTCGCCGGGACATCGAGCTGCCACGCGTGGAGCTGCCGTCGGTCGACCGGCTGCTCGGTCGTGACGCGGCACGCACGGGGATCGCCCTTCCGGCGGCACGTCCGGCCATCCTGGCGGCGCTGGGCATCATCCTCGCGGGCGCGCTGCTCGGTGGACTGGCCGCGTACTTCCTGCAGCCGGGCGCGGGCGAGCGACGTCGTGCGGCGGTCCGGAAGCAGGTCCGACGGGTGCTGCGCAAGGTCAAGCGCACGATCCAGGGGCGCTGACGGACGCTGACCCGGCGCGGACCGAACGCCATCGACCACGGCCATCCGCGTGCTAGGCTAGAAGCCTTGTTCCCGGTCCCGTGAGGCCGGAGCCGATCCGTGAGGTCGGGCAGGGCCCAGCGAGGCCGGCAAGGAGGTCCCCCACATGTCATCGCGTCACGTCCGCCGCCTGACGGACGAGCCTGTCATCCTCGTGTGTCCCGCGTGGGCTGGCGGCGCCGCCAGCGGCCAGCGACCCCGCCCATGAGCGACTCCGCACCAGCCGTCATCCGACCCGTCGCACTGCCCATCCCGAGCGATGCCGTCGTCGATCCGCGCATCGGGGCGCACGGCCCGGCGCTCCTTGCCCTCGAGGACGGCACCGTGTTCGCGGGCGTCAGCTTCGGTGCCCCGGTCGCATCCGGTGGCGACCTCGTCGTCAACACGTCCCAGACCGGCTACCAGGAGGTCTGCACGGACCCCTCGTACGCGGGACAGGTCGTGGTGATGACCTATCCCCTCATCGGCAACCATGGACGGTTGTCGGGCGACGACCAGTCCGAGCGGCCCTGGCTCCGGGGCCTGGTCGTCGGTCACGCCACCGCGGCGGTCCTGGGTCGCGCTCGCCAGATCGTGCACCTGCTGCGTGCCCAGGGAGTGCCCGCCATCGCGGGTCTCGATACCCGCGCCCTCGCCCGACATCTGCGCCAGACCGGGTGCCAGCGCGCGATCATCACGGCGCCGGGTGCCGTCGATGTGGACGATGCCATCGACCAGGCGCGGGGCGTGATGCGCTGGGAGGACCAGGACTTCGTGGGCCAGGTCTCGGTCGCGGCGCCCTACGAGTCTGGCGATCGAGGGCCACTCGTCGCGGTCGTCGACTACGGGCTCAAGGCGAACATCGTTCGCTCCCTGCGGCGGCGTGGGGCGCGGGTCCGGGTGCTGCCACACACGGTGTCCGCGGCGGACGTGCTGACGCCGGACGTGGCGGGGGTCGTGCTGTCACCGGGCCCCGGCGATCCGGCGCGCCTCGCGGCACCCACGGCGCTCGCACGGGCGGTCATCGAGGATGGGCGGCCGCTGCTGGGGATCTGCCTCGGTCACCAGATCGTGGCGCGCGCGGCGGGCGCGGAGACCCGGCGACTGCGCTTCGGGCATCACGGCGCGAACCACCCTGTGGAGGACGCGCGACTCGGCCAGGTCCAGGTGACGGCACAGAACCACGAGGTGACCGTGGACGGTGCGTCGCTGCCCGCGGGGTCGGGGTTCTATGTCAGCCAGCGCAACCTCAACGATGACTCCGTGGAAGGGCTTCGCCACGAGACGCTGCCCATCGAGACGGTCCAGTACCACCCGGAGGGCTCGCCCGGTCCGCTCGATGCGGCCGAGGTGTTCGACCGGTTCCTCGCACGCGTCTGGAGCGTCGCGTGAGCGGGCTCGAGACAGGCGACCCGGTGCTCCCGGCAGCGGCCCGGATGCTCCCCACCGACGTATCCGCCTCACCCGAGGCGACCGACGCCACCCTGCCCGAAGCGACCGAGACCGCCCCGCCCCGGCCCACCTCGGTCCTTATCATCGGCTCCGGGCCGGTCGTCATCGGCCAGGCGGCCGAGTTCGACTACGCTGGCACGCAGGCGTGTCGCGCGCTCCGCGAGGAGGGTGTCCGGACCATCCTGCTCAACTCCAACCCGGCCACGATCATGACCGACCCGGGCGTCGCGGACGCGATCTACCTGGAGCCACTCACCGTCGCCTCGATCGAGCGCATCCTCGAGCGCGAGCGACCGGACGGCATCCTCGCCGGCCTCGGTGGTCAGACCGCGCTCAACCTGGCCATGGATGTCGCCAAGGCGGGGCTCCTCGATCGATACGGCGCGCGGCTCCTGGGCACGCCCATCGAGGCCATCGAGATGGCCGAGGACCGCGAGGCGTTCCGGGACCTGCTCGACCGCATCGGCCAGCCGTACGCACCCTCGGTGATCATCGAGGGCGCGACCGAGGCAGAGCGCCAGGCAGGCATCGAGCAGGCACTCGCGGAGATCGGGCTGCCCGCCGTCATCCGGCCCGCGTTCACGCTCGGTGGCACGGGCGGCGGCATCGTGGATACCGAGGATGCATACCGGGAACGCGTCCGTGCGGGTCTCCGGCTCAGCCCCATCGGCCAGGTCATGGTCGAGCGGTGTCTGGTGGGCTGGCAGGAGATCGAGTACGAGGTGATGCGCGACGCGGACGACACGTGCATCGCGGTGTGCTCCATGGAGAACGTGGATCCGCTCGGTGTCCACACGGGCGATTCCATCGTCGTGGCGCCGGTCCAGACCCTGCCCGATCCGGTCCATCAGCGGTTGCGCAGCGCGGCGCTGGCCATCATCCGGGCGCTCGGCGTGGAGGGCGGCTGCAACGTCCAGTTCGCGCTGTCACCGGATGGTTCCGACTACGCGGTCATCGAGGTCAACCCGCGCGTCTCCCGCTCCTCGGCGCTCGCGTCCAAGGCCACGGGCTACCCCATCGCCCGCGTGGCCGCGCAGATCGCCATGGGCCGGCGGCTCGCGGAGATCCCCAACGCCATCACCAAGACCACGGTCGCCGCGTTCGAGCCCGCGCTCGACTACGTGGTCGTGAAGCTGCCGCGCTTCCCGTTCGACAAGTTCCCGGGTGCCGACCGATCCCTCGGCAGCCAGATGAAAGCGACCGGCGAGGTGATGGCCATCGACCGGACGTTCGGGGCCGCGCTCAACAAGGCGCTCCGGGGTCTTGAGCAGGCCGGTGCCGGCTTCCTCGCCGAGGATCCGTCCTGGGAGGAGTCGCTCGCCGCGCTCTCGGGGCCCGCGGTGGGTGGCCGGGTCGCGGCCCGCCCCAAGCTGCTCAAGGAGTTCCTCGCACCGTCCGACTCGCGGCTGTGGCGACTGCTCGCGCTGCTCCGCCGCGGTGTGCCGGCCGCGGAGCTCCACGCCGTGACCGGCATCGCGCCCTGGTTCCTCGCGGAGATGGAGCGCTTGGTGACGCTCGCCCAGGAGATGCAGGGGCAGGGGAGCGGTCTCACGGACGGCCTGCTGGTCGCCGCCAAACGCGCCTCCTTCGGCGATCGTGACATCAGCACCCTCACTGGCATCCCGGCGGACGATCTGGCGGCCCGGCGCGCCTCGATGGGCCTGCGGCCCGGCTTCGCGATGGTGGACACATGTGCCGCGGAGTTCGCCGCGGAGACGCCCTATTTCTATGCCACGTACGCCGCGGCGGGCTCACCCCCGGAAGCGCCACGGGTCACCAGGCCGGCAGCGCTCGTCATCGGTTCGGGCCCCGTGCGCATCGGCCAGGGCATCGAGTTCGACTACTGCGCGGTCCAGGCCGCCGAAGCGCTGCGCCGCGACGGCTGGCAGGCGGTCATGGTCAACTCGAACCCGGAGACCGTCTCGACCGACTTCGACGCCAGCTCCCGGCTGTACTTCGAGCCGCTCGACGGGGAGAGCGTGCTGGAGGTCATCGCCGCCGAAAGTGGCCCCGGTGAATCGCCCATCCCCGCGCTCGTCCAGTTCGGCGGCCAGACGCCGCTCAACCTGTCCTTCCCGCTCGTCGCGGCCGGCGTGGACCTGCCGGGCCTCTCGCTCGAGACCATCGACCTCGCGGAGGAGCGGACGCGCTTCGCGAACCTGGTCGACCGGCTGGGCATCCCCCAGCCCGATGGCGGCATGGCCGCGTCGATCGAGGAGGCGCTCGCGGTCGCCGACCGGGTGGGCTACCCGGTCATCGTGCGGCCGAGCTTCGTCATCGGCGGGCTCGCCATCGACTTCTGCTTCGGGCCCGACGACCTGGTGCGGCAGCTCGCAGCGGCGACGGTGGTGTCCGACGACCGGCCGGTGCGCATCGATGCCTACCTGGAGGGGCTGGAGGTCGATGTCGACGCGGTGTGCGACGGGGTCGACGTGCTCATCCCGGGGCTCATGGAGCACGTGGAGCGAGCGGGCGTCCACTCGGGCGACTCGGTCGCGGTGTTCCCGCCGCAGCACATCAGCGAGTCCGACCAGTCACTCATCGTGGATGCCATGACCCGGGTGGCGCTCGCCATCGGCGTGCACGGGCTCATCAACGCGCAGTTCATCGTGCGCGACGACGGCGTGTACCTGCTGGAGGTCAACCCTCGCGCCAGCCGGACCGTGCCGTTCCTGTCCAAGGTGACCGGCGTGCCCATGGTGGAGCTGGCGACCCGCGTGGCGCTCGGCGCGTCCCTGGCGAACCTGGGGTGGCAGGGGGGCCTTCGGCCGACCCCGGCCGTGGTCGCGGTCAAGGCGCCCGTGTTCTCTACCACCAAGCTCAAGGGCGTCGACCCGGCTCTCGGTCCGGGCATGCGCTCGACCGGCGAGGTCATCGGGATCCATGCGGACGAGCGCGTCGCGCTGGCCAAGGCGCTGCTGGCGGCGTCGCTCCGCCCGCCGGTGCCCGATGTCGATGGCGCGCTCGCGCTGCTGTCCATCTCCGACCGCGACAAGGCACAGCTACCCGACCTGGCACGCTCCCTGGCGGCCGTGGGCTACCGGTTCGCGGCGACCGCGGGGACGTCCGCCGCGTTGCGGGCGCTGGGCCATGACGTGACGGAGGTGGCGCCACTCGGCGACGAGTCCGGCGCGCTGCCTGCGATCCTGGATATCATCGGCAGCGGCACGGTGTCCCTCGTGGTCAACACGCCGTCGCCACGCTCCGGCCCCGTGCGGGACGCGTCCGCGATCCGGCTCGCGGCGACGTCGGAGGGCGTGCTCTGCCTGACGTCCATGGACACCGCGGTCACGGCAGCGGCATCCCTCGACCCGGCGGTCCAGGCGCAGGTCGCGGACGTCCGGCCGATCGACGTGTGGCTCGCGACGAGCCCTGCGGTGGTCGCCTGACCATCCGGTCCGACGGCGTGCTTGCAGTCCGGTCCGACCAGTACGCTTGCGAGGGCGCATCCGCCCTGCTACCGTCCTGCGACCCAGAGCACAGGAGCGAAGCCCCGATCATGTCAGTCGCTGGAATGGGACGTCGTCCCCGCATGTCCGTCATCGTCGGCATCGCGGCACTGGCCGCGGCGCTCGCGGGACCCGTCCCCGTGGCGGCCGCCGGCCCGGACGCCAGGACCCTGATCCTGAGCCAGGCATCCATCGGCGAGAAGTGCTGGTCGGCCAAGAACACCGTCGCCGCAGCGAGCATCTCCGTGTCGCTGCGGAGCCGGTCGGGCGCGTCCAAGGGCAGCTACTCCCGCGGGGCCACCCCCGAGGGCGAGGTCATCACGGCCTGCTTCAGCAGCACCATTGCCGGCGACGACCGGATCGACATCGTCGTGGATGGCGACAAGCGCAGCATCACCGTGCCCAAGCTGAAGGTGAAGGCCGTCGATCGCGGCAAGGACCGGGTGACGGTCACGGCACTCGCCGGCACGAAGGTGACCATCGCCATCCACCGCTGTCCGCTGGGCACGGCGCTCGGCGTGGCCACGGACCTCCAGGGCTGCACGCGGCGCCTCAGCCACGGCCGCACCCTCGCGGAGGGGATCACCACGCTGGACACGACGGCCGACTTGGACCTGCGTGGCCACGATGTCGTGGAGGTGGTCCACAAGACAGCCGCGGGCGACCGCCTCGACCTGGTGCGACCAGTCCCGACCCTCCGGTTCGACGTGCGGACCGCATCCCTGTGGGGCGTCCTGTTGCCGAGCACCTCGGGCAAGCTCCAGCTGCGCACGGCGAGCGGCACCCAGCGCGCCACGGTCACGATCGCGGGCTCCCAGTCCGGCCGTGCCGCCAAGTGGCGCAAGAGCGGGTCGCCGATCCTGGCGAAGCCCGGCAACCGGGTCGCCGGCTCCGCCTCCCCGAACAGCGGCTTCACGGACCTGCCGGTGACCCTGCCCGCCGGGCTGTCCTCGGCGAAGGCGGCGAGCGACGTCATCAAGGGCACCTGCTTCCCGGGACGTCGGTACCGCATCACGGGCCCGGACATCCAGACGGTCGCCGGCTCCGCCTCCCCGAACGGCGGCTTCACGGAGGTCACGCCCGGCCTGGACCCGGGGGACACGGTGACACTCGAGTGCCTCAGCCCGGACGGGGACGTGATGGTCGACCTCCTCAAGGCGTCCTGATGCACGCGGCTGCGCGGCGAGCGTGCGTCTGATGGGCACGGTCGCGCCCGCGAGCGTGGGTCCGATGGGCGCGGTCGCGCGACGAGGGTGCGTCATGGACGGCCCGGGATCGCGGTGCGGAGCATCCCGCCATGCGCTGGCGTCGGTCACGCCGGGCCTGACGGTGGGGGCGCCCTGAGCCGGTCATCGGAGCGACTCGCGACGCATCCCGAGGTCTCCGCCGTCCCCGACATGCGCGCCGTGCCCGAGGTGCCTGCCGTGCCCGACATGCGCGCTGTGCCCGAGGTGCCTGCCGTGCCCGAGGTGCCCGCGAACGTGCCCGAGGTGGCCGCGAACGTGCCCGAGGTGGCCGCGGACGTGCCCGAGGTGGCCGCGGACGTGCCTGCCGTGCCCGCCGATGCGCTCGTCGTGCTGGTGGGGCCAGCGGGTGCCGGCAAGAGCACCTGGGCGGCGGAGCATTTCACGCCGACCCAGGTCGTCTCGTCCGACGCGTGCCGCGCGATGGTCGCGGATGACCCCACCGACCAGGCGGCGAACGGCGACGCCTTCCGGCTGCTCCACGCGATCGTGGGAGCACGGTTGGCACGCGGTCGGCTCACCGTGGTGGACGCCACGAACCTCCAGGGCGCCGCGCGGCGGCCGCTGCGACAGCTCGCCGCACGCCACGGCCGACCCATGATCGCGGTCGTGTTCCAGGTCCCGGTCGAGGAGCTGCTGCGACGCAACGCGGCCCGGGAACGGGTGGTGCCGGAGGACGTCGTGCGCTGGCACGCGTCGCTGGTGCCAGCCGCGCTGGCGGCACTGCCCGGGGAGGGGTACGCGGCGATCCTGGAGGTCTGACGAGCCGACGGCCGTGCCATACACTGGCCGTGCCATGTCGTCTGTCACGGAGCGGCCGGAGGCCCCACCCGCTCCCAGGACCATCCCGGCGCTTCCCTGCATCTCGCTCGACGAGACGTTGGCGTTCTGGACCGCGATCGGCTTCACGGTGACCTATCGCCAGGCGGCGCCGAGTCCGTACGGTGTCGTGGCGCGGGATGGCTACGAGCTGCACATCTCCGGGTTGAAGGGCATGAAGGCGGACGAGAACTTCACCACCTGTCTGGTCATGGTGGCGGACGTCGAGACGCTCCATGCCGAGTTCGACGGGTGTCTGAGGACGTTCCTGGGCCGTGCACCGGCCAAGGGTCTGCCGCGCATCTCGCGCATGCGGCCAGGGCAGACGCGCTTCACGCTCACTGACCCGAACGGCAACTCGGTGATCTTCATCAAGTTCGGTCCCGAGGACGAGGTCCGTGCGCAGGCATACAAGGACGAGACCCTCACGCCGTTGCAGCGGGCCGTCCGGATGGCAGAGCGTCTCCGCGACTACCACCTCGACGACCACGCGGCCTCGAAGGCGCTCGATGTCGCGCTGCGGAAGGCAGGCGACGAGACACCGGAGGACCGCCGCGCTGCGCTGCTCATGCGTGCGGAGCTGGCGAGGGTGCAGGACGACGCTGCCCTTGCCGAGCGGCTCGAGGCGGAGGCCGGGCGACTCGAGGGGTAGTGCCGATCACGGACGCCCTCACCGGGGGACGCGGTGCCGTGCATCGCATCCGAGGCCGTGCATCGCGCCCGGGTCTACCATGGTCACCATGGACCGGATGACCATCCAGTACCCCACCCAGCTCACCGATGAGGAGTGGCGGGAGCGACTCGGCCCCGAGCGCTACCAGGTGCTCCGCCAGCAGGGCACCGAGCGTGCCTTCACGGGCGCGCTCTGGGACGAGCATCGACCGGGCAGCTATCGATGTGCCGGCTGCGGCACCGAGCTGTTCGAGGCGACCGCGAAGTACGACTCGGGCTGTGGCTGGCCGAGCTTCCACACCGCCGCTGAGCCGGCCGCGATCCAGGAGCTGGATGACCGCTCGCACGGCATGGTCCGGACCGAGGTCCGCTGCACCAACTGTGGCGGTCACCTCGGCCATCTGTTCGACGATGGCCCGCAGCCCACGGGGATGCGCTACTGCATCAACTCCGCGTCCCTGGAGTTCCGGCCGGACGACGACGAGGCGCCGAACGAGGGCTAGGGGGCGACCGCCCGCCCGGGTGCCATCTCAGGGGCGAGTGACGGCTCCACCTGTGCCTCCACGCGGTCCAGCGCGATCCGGGTCAGCTGCCTCGCCACGGAAGCGCTGCCGACGCCGGTCACGATGACGCCGTTGCGGGCGAGGATGATGTACCCGTCCGCGCCGGGCGTCTGCATCCGCCACGCCCGCCGGCCCTCGAAGACCACCTCGCCGAGGCTGTACATCAACGGCTCCCAGGACTCCCACAGAGCGACGTGGTCCTCTCCGGCGCCGAGGTAGTGGAGCTGGAGGCTGAAGGACGGCGCGTCACCATCGACGCGGGCGTACCACTCGCACGTGCTCGCCCAGCCCCATGAGGCGAACGCGCCGTGGGTCCCCGTCCGCCCGGTGCCGTTCCCCCAGTTGGGTTCCGGCGGCCCGAGCATCTCGATGACGTCCGCGAGCAGGTCGCAGGCCACGATGTCGCGCACCGCGACGGTCATCGGGTCGATCGGCAGGGACGGTGCGGGGGAGGGCTCCTCGGCGTGGTACTGGACCACGACGTGCTTGACGCCACGGACCTCGAACACGGACCGACCGACCGACCGCACGGCGGCCTCCAGTTCGGCGATGACCGGCTGCAAGGCCTGTCGGAGCTGACCTCGAACGAGCTCCCGGAGCTCGGTGGTGGGGATCGACGCGGTCAGGTCCGCGATGCCCTGGTCGAGGAGACGCTGGCCGAGCCGCACGACATCGGTGACCTCCTCGCGCGGCAGGCTCGCCTCGAACAGGACGACACCTTCGCGGGGCGCGCCGTCGGCACTCGGCTCGGTGGCGGTCTGGAAGCGCCACGTGGGTCGCCGGTCGGCGGGCACCAGGGTCACGTCGGGGTCGATCGGCAGCACCAGGTACGGCACCGGGGTCCGCGGGTCGGGCACCTGGCCGAGGATGCGCCACGTGACGGGTGCCCCGACCGCGAACAGCCGGGGCAGGGTGACGCCGCTGGCCCGGGCGCAGTCCTCGAGCGCATCGTCATGGGGGAACGGTCGGCTCGTCTCCCGGACGCGCAGCTCGTGCGCGGTCGTCGGCGTGCCGGCGAGGTCGAAGGCGATGAGGTCGGGCCCGTCGAGCGCGATCGCCCAGCCGGTGATGTACGAGCTGATCTGGGAGATGACACCCACGATGGCCACCGCGGTCCCGATGGCGGCCATGATGGGCGCCGTCAGCTCCCGGACGAGCGCGCTGACCACCTGCTGGGCGAGGTCCAGCGCGGCGTTCCAGAGCCCCGCCACGAACCCGCCGATGTCCCGCAACACCCCGCCCGAGCCCAGGAAGTCCGGCGACAAGCGGAGCGCCTGGAACAGCGAGTGGATCTGGTCGTTGAAGAACGCCTGGATGAAGGTGCACGGAGCGCTGCCGACCGATTGCGCGAGACCCACGCTGCCCAGCCCGGCCGAGGCGATGGGCGAGGGAAGCGGGATGCTCGACGGCGAGGGCGACCCCATCGCGACCACCGACTCCTGGTCGATGTGCTCGGCGAGGTCGGCGCTGAACAGCGTCAGGACGGCGCGGGGATAAAGCTGCTCCGGCGCGCGGGTCCAGTCGGTGTCGTCCGCATACCAGGCGCGTGCGGTCTCTGCGCGGGGCGTGTCCCCGGTGTCCAGCCACGCGGCGATGAGATAGCTGAATGGCGGCGCACCCTCGGGCATCGGGGTGAGTCGGTCGATATCCCAGCCCGGCAGACCGCCGCCGTCCGCGACCTCGTGGGCGAGCGCGGCGACCTGCGACCGGGTGATCGTGACGATGGGGCGCGGGTCGGGCTGCTCGTCGATCGCCGAGGCGCTCCGGATGACCCCGATGCCGAGGTCCGTGAGCAGCGACTCGAAGGCATCGACGTCCACCGGGACGACGGGCCGAAGGGAGGCGCCCGCGCTGGCGACCGGCCCAGGGCTCGGCGACTGGCCGAGACCGGTCGCCGGGGCAAGCAGGGCGACGAGGAGCAGTGGGACGAGGAGCAGCGGGGCGAGCGGTCGACGGAGACGGGCGCGGTCCAACGGTTGACCCCCTGGCGTGGGACTGGGACGAGCGTCCCGAGACCGCGACGCGACGCGCAGTATCGCATCAGGCTCCTTGTCCGATCAGGCGTTCCGTGTTCGACCTTCCCGGGTGCCGGGGATGGGTAGCCCGGGGTCCCGGCGACCGGGTTCAGCCGGGCTGGCCGGCGATGCGCGGGTTCGGCGTGCATGGCCGGCAGTCAGGCTCGGACCGTGGGACGGCTCGATGCAGCGCGTGTCGAGGGTCGGTGGGCCGTCCGGCGTCGCCCACCTGTCGGTCGACCCGCTGGCCGTGGGCTCGGGCGGCATGCTCCGCCTCGATGCGCTGACGATCGCTGATGACGCGTGCGGCTTCATGGTCGGGGAGCATCGGTTCCCTCCGTCGTGGGTCGGGCGGGTGCCCAGGATGGTGGAGTGTCATGGTCGTCGTCCTCGTGTTCGATGATCATCGAACCCTTGGGCGCAAGAGGAAGGCAGACGTCGGTCATGGGTCAGGCGAGGTAGCGTCGAAGCTCGACGCCGCCCTCCTCGATGCGCTCCCGACGGAGGCTGTAGTAGGTGAGGCCGCCCTCCTCGATGACGGTCACGAGACCGGCTGCCCGCAGCAGCGCGAGGTGGTGCTTCATGGTCGGCTTGGAGAGGCCGAGCTGGGTCGCCAGCTCCGTGAGGTACCACTCCCGGTCGGTGAGGAGCCGCAGCACCTGGAGCCGGGTCGGGTCACCGAGCGCCCGGAACAGCCGGATGAGGGATGCGGACGGGGTGCCGGTGTCGGATCCGAGCACCCCGTCTGCGACGGGATAGCAGAACAGGCGCCAGTCCGCGCCCTGGTAGACGTGGTTGAAGGGTCGGGTGAACACCGACGGCCCCAGGATCACGCGGCGCACCCGCGCGTCCGGCAGGAACCGGAGACCACCCGTGATGCGCTCGATCGCCTCGTCCGGTGACAGGGCGGCGACATCCTCCTGTCGCAGCGCCACGTCCGCCGCATGGATGCGCGCGAGACGCGGCTCGATCTCCTGGAACGAGCGCATCCACGAGCGCGCGATGACGAGGCCACGCTCCAGGTTCCGCTCGGGATCGGCGAAGAAGCGCCGGACGGCTTCCGTCACGTCCGGCTCGCCCACGTGTGGATCCAGCGCGTCGATGGCCGTGGCATCGCCGGTCACCGCGCGGTCGAGCACATCCGGAGCGACATCGTCGGTGAGGCACTCGGTGAGCATCGCCCGGACCATCCGGGACGGATCCATGGTCGCGAGCAGCGCGACGACGTCCGCGGCGGTCCGGACCTCCGGGTCCTGGGCGACCACGATCGGGAGGCCGTGGAAGACGTTCGGCTCCTTCGACCCGAAGCCACGATCGAGCGTCGTCCGCTGCTCCTCACCGAGCGCATCGCGAGCCCGGCCGAGCCACTCGCGATCCTGGGGCTCGAGGTCGTACGACGCACCATCCCCGATCGTCGCGCTGATGAGGAAATCCCACGCGGTACGGGCGTCCAGGGTCAGCCGATAGGACGGGGCACGCGTCGACGGCGCTCGCATCGCGGGCGTCTGGCGGCGGTCCATGGTGCCTCGGGCCATCGGGGTTCGGGCGCTCCTCGGTCGATCGGATCCGGGTGCATCCTGTGAGTCGGATACACAACCGATGTTCGATGGATATCTAACACTGCCGGCCTCGACCGTGTCAAGTGGTCGCCGCGCGCGGGTGGCATGGACCGCGCATCGGGGGCGAGGGAGGGTCTCGTGTGGCATCCCGGTGCCCGTGACGGCCCGGCGGCGGGATCCCGGCCAGTGACGGCCCGGCGGAGATCCCGGCCAGTGACGGCCCGGCGGAGATCCCGGCCAGTTGGCTCGACTGGTGGATCACGTGGCGCTCGGTGCCGGGTCCGGGACCGGCGCCCACGCTCGGCCCGCAAGCCGATCGCTCCACCAGTGGGGCATCCGGCATGGAAGTGGGCCTGATGGACCGGCAGGTGCTCCACCAGTCAGGCGATCGGCCAGGTATCGCCGGCAGGGGACGACGACGGGCGGCCCAACGTCTCGCGCCGGGCGGCCGGAGGCCGGGAAGGTCGGGGAGGGCCGGCCGCTGGTACGATCGGCGGCATGTCCCAGCCTTCCGACCGCGGTCCGGACCTGCCCAACGTCCGGTTCGAACGACGGCGTCTCGACAACGGCCTCCGGGTCATCGTCGCGCCCGACCATCTGGCGCCCATCGTGGCCATCAACCTCTGGTATGACGTGGGCTCGCGGCACGAGGTCCCGGGCAAGACCGGCTTCGCGCACCTGTTCGAGCACTTCATGTTCCAGGGCAGCCGGCACGTCTCCAAGGCGGAGCACATGTCGCTCATCCAGGGCGCGGGCGGGGTCAACAACGCGACCACGTTCTTCGACCGGACCAACTACTTCGAGACCATGCCCTCGCACCAGCTGGAGCTCGGCCTCTGGCTGGAGGCGGACCGGATGGCCACGCTGCTCGACGCGCTCAGCCAGGAGAACCTGGACAACCAGCGGGACGTGGTCAAGAACGAGAAGCGCCAGAGCTATGACAACCGGCCCTACGGCTCGTTCTACGAGAAGCTGATGGCCGCGGTGTTCCCGGCGGACCATCCGTATCACCACACGCCGATCGGGTCGATGGCGGACCTCGACGCGGCGAGCCTCGAGGACGTCATCGCGTTCTTCCAGGCCTGGTACGCGCCCAACAACGCGGTGCTCACGATCGCGGGCGATGTGGACCCGGAGGAGGGCTTCGCGGCCGCGGAGCGCTTGTTCGGCCCCATCGCGGCCAACCCTGACCTGGGTCGAGCATGGCCGCCGGCCATCTCGCCGGTCATGGGCGCGGAGCACCGGGAGGTGGTGCCGGACGCGGTGCCGCTCGTGCGGGTCCACTTCGGCTATCGCGTCCCGGCGTTCGGCACGGACGAGTACGACGCGCTGGAGGTGGCGACCCAGATCCTCGCCGGAGGTCGCGGCTCGCGCCTGTACCGACGTCTCGTGCGGGAGGAGCGGGTCGCCCAGGACGTGGCGGCGTTCGTGCTGCCGCTCGTGGGCGGCGCCTCGATCCTCGCAGGCTGGGTGACCGCCCGCCCGGAGAGCGATGCCGAGACCGTCGAGCGGATGTGGCACGAGGAGACCGACCGACTGGCCAGCGAGCCCGTCAGCGAGGATGAGCTGGCGCGGGCTCGTGCGCTCATCGAATCGGCGGAGCTGGGAGCCCTCGCCCGGGTGGAGGAGGTCGCCGACCGGCTCAGCCAGGCGACGACCTACTTCGATCGACCGGAGCTCGTCAACGAGCAGCTCGATCGATACCTCGCGGTGGATGCGCCACGCATCCAGGCTGCCGCCGCGGCCGTCTTCCGACCCGACAACCGTGCCGTCATCACGTACGTGCCCGCGGCCCCGACCACGGACGAGGACGCCGACGCCGATGCCGACGCCGCCGCGACCGACAGCGACGAGGAGGCCGCCGCATGACCACGACCGCTGACGACACGCTCGCCTACCTGGACAGTCGCCCGGGTCCCGGCGAGCCACGTGCCTATCACTTCCCGCGCTTCAGCCGGTCGCGGCTGTCCAACGGGGTGGAGCTCATCACCGCAGATCTGCCGGGCCGGCCCCTCCTGGTCGGGCACCTGCTGCTGGGTGGTGCCGGGGCCGGCGTGACCGGCGAGCCGGCCGCGCTCGCGGGTGCGACCGTGCTCGCAGCACGTGCCATGACCGAGGGCACGCAGCGACGGGACGCGCTCGCGCTCATCGAGGCGTCCGAGCGACTGGGTGCGGAGATCTCCGCTGATGCCGGCTGGGACAGCCTCGCGGTGTCCGTGGAGGTCCCCCGGTCGCGTCTCGAGCCGGCGCTCACACTGCTCGCGGAGGTCGCGCTCGAGCCGAGCTTCCCCGCCGATGAGGTGGAGCGGCTCCGGGACGAGCGGCTCAATGACCTGCTCCAGGCGCGTGCCGAGCCACGTCGCCGCGTGGAGCGCGCCTTCGCGGAGACCGTGTACGCGGCGGACGCGGCATATCGACGACCTGCGGGTGGCTCGGAGCTGACCGTGCCCGCGCTCGATCGGGATGTGCTCGCGGCGCGTCATGCGGCCATCCTCCGGCCGTCCGGCGCGACGCTCATCGTGGCGGGGGACCTGACCGGTATCGACGTGCGCGCCCTCGCGGAGCGCGGCTTCGGTGGCTGGCAGGAGCCGACCGCCGCGGCGGAGAGTGGCATCGGTGACTCGGATGCCGCGGCAGGCGGACCGGGTCGCGTGGTCGTGGTCCATCGACCGGGCTCGCCCCAGTCGGAGCTGCGCATCGGGCACGTGGGGACGCCTCGTCGGACCCCGGACTTCCACGCCGTATCCGTGCTCAACGCCGTCCTCGGTGGTCTGTTCGGGTCGCGCCTCAACGCGCTGCTGCGCGAGGAGAAGGGCTACACGTACGGCGTCCATTCCTCGTTCGACATGCGCGTCGGCGCAGGGCCGTTCGGGGTGCGCACCGCGGTCCAGACGGAGTTCACGGTGCCCGCCATCGTGGACACGCTCGCGGAGCTGCGACGCATCCGGGAGACGCCCGCGGAGGACGAGGAGCTGGCCATCGCCCGCGACTATCTCGTGGGAGTGTTCCCGCTCCGGTACGAGTCGTCGGGCCAGGTGGCCGGTGCCATCGCGGGGCTCGTGGCGCACGGCCTGCCGGATGACGAGCTCGACCGATATCGACCAGCCGTGGCCGCGGTGACGCCGGACCAGGTGCTCGAGGCGGCGCAGCGCCACATCCGACCGGACGAGGCCTCGGTGGTCGTGGTCGGTGACGCGGACGCGTTCCTGCCGGCGCTGGAGGCAGCGGGTGTGGGTGCCGTCGAGGTGGTGCGCGAGGAGGCGCCCGAACCGGAGGGATGACCGCCGAGCCGATCGTCGTCTGGTCCGAGGCCATCACCGAGTACGACTTCGGCCCGTCGCATCCGCTGACGCCCAGGCGGTTCGGCCCGGGGATCGAGCTGATGCGCGGTGTCGGCGCGACACGCTTCCTGGAGCCGCCGATCGCGACGGACGAGGAGCTCCGCCGGCTCCACCAGGCGCGCTACATCCGCCAGGTGCGGTCGTTCTCGGACGATGCCTGGCAGCCCGCGGCGATGGGCATCGGCACGGCCGACTGTCCCTCGTTCCACGGCATGCACGAGGCATCCGCGCGCGTCGCGGGTGGCTCCATCACATCCGTGCGGCAGGTGCTCGCTGGTGCCGCGGACCACGTGTTCGACCCAGGCGGCGGCCTCCACCACGCGATGGCGGACCGGGCATCCGGGTTCTGCATCTACAACGATGTGGCGCTTGCGGTCGCCGAGGCACGCGACGCCGGACACCGGGTGCTCTACGTGGACCTCGATGTCCACCACGGGGACGGCACCCAGGCACTGTTCTGGGACGACCCGCAGGTGCTGACCCTCTCGATCCACGAGACCGGCCGGTCGCTGTTCCCCGGCACCGGGGACCTGGATGAGGCCGGCGGTCCGGATGCGCGCGGCAGCGCGGTCAACGTGCCGCTGGAGGCGTACACAGGGGATACCGGGTGGCTCGCGGCGC
Source organism: Chloroflexota bacterium (assembly GCA_019637815.1). Taxonomy (GTDB): domain Bacteria; phylum Chloroflexota; class Limnocylindria; order Limnocylindrales; family CSP1-4; genus JAFMJV01. Next base: position 12,640 of record JAHBUZ010000022.1, on the reverse strand, counting down.
TGGACACGGTCCTGCCCGCGCTCGCCGAGACGTTCCAGCCCACCTTCCTCGTGACGCAGCATGGCTGTGACAGCCACGCGTTCGATCCACTGGCGCATCTGCGGATCACGACGCGTGCGTACGCTCGTGCGACCCGGCTGCTGGATCAGGTCGCCCACACCTGGTGCGAGGGCCGCTGGGTGGCGACTGGTGGCGGCGGCTATGACGCGTATCGGGTGGTGCCGCGCTCATGGGCGCTCGTGTGGCTGGCGCAGGCGCATCGGGAGATCCCCGACGAGACCCCGCTCGCCTGGCGCGAGCGCTGGACGGACGAGGCGACCCGGTTCGGCCAATCGCCACTGCCCGTGCAGCTCCTCGACCCGCCGGATCTCGCCGCACGGGAGCGGCCGGAGGTCGTCGACCGGGCGCGGCGGACCGCCGAACGAGCCCTGGAGCAGACGACGCGGCTCCTCGAGGGCTGAGGCTCAGGCGTCGAGGGCCGACCGGGCGTGCGAGCCGGGCCGATCCCGCATCGGCCCGGGCGATGCTGAGTCTCCACCGGGCATCGTGGGGGGCATGGCGTTACCGTCCTGAGTCCGATCGGAGCATCATCGGGAGCTGGACGAGGACCGTCTCCGATATCGAAGGCTCGATCCGCCACAGCCCACCGTGCTCGCCAGTCTTCCAGCAGGTGACGGGTCCGAGACAGGAGGAGCGACTCCAGATGCCGGTCATCCCGGTCCCCGATGTCGAGCACCTCGAGGAGCTCGATGACGACGACATCCACGCAGTCTTCATCGTCGCCGATGACCGCCTCCTCGACCGACCACAGGAACGCCTCGACCGGTTCGGGGACCTCGCTGACCGGTGTATCTCGCAGGACGCGCTTGGCGTCGTGGACCGCGGCGGCCATCGTGATATACGAGAGGTGGAGGTCGGTCACGCCGGATCCGGCCAGTTCGGGAGTCTCTCCTGATCCTCCGATCGCCTGGATCGACCCTTTCGTCGACGCCCTCAGCATAGGAGACACGATGCGGCAGATCGACATGGACAACTGGGACTGGTGGTCAGGCCCACCGGAGCTGACGCGGGACGACGTCCTCGTCGTGACCAGCCACGCGGAGCTCGCTGGGCTGTCCAGCTCCATCGGAGAGGCACTCCAAGCTGTGGACGACTGGGAGTTCCAGACGCGCGTGGGTCTCTTTCCTGATGAGGCCCGACGACTCCGGGATCAGATCCACGACATCATCCGGGACCGGCCCACTCGAGGGTAGGGGTCTCGCCCGAGATCGTGACCCGGGACCCGCTGGAGGCAGCTGACGCCGCGCTCTCCTCGATGCTCGGCGTCAGGCGTCGAGGACTGGCCAGGGCTGGTGAGGCGCTGGATCGTAGGGTCCTGGCACGCGGCGAAGATGGCGTCGATATCGCCCGCATCGGGGACCGACAGCACGAGCCGTTCCGTGCGCAGGATGACCGGCAGCATCTCGCCATCATGACCGGCCATCCGTCGTCCCGTGTGTCTCGGGCGGTCGGGCCATGTGGGCCTATGGTCCCGCGTCGAGGGTCGCTCTGGTGGGGTGCCGGTGGGTCTGGCGGGGTCCGCCGCGGACCACCGCCAGCGCTGATCGGTACCGTCAGGTGGGTGGGGGAGCGGGGCGTTGGCGGCGACCATCGGCGTCATGCACTCGCCGTCAGCGCATCTTCGTGTCGTGCTCGTCTCGCTGCTCGTCGTCACGCTCGTTGGTGTCGGGTTGCCCGCCGCCACCCTCGCCGCGGGGCCGACCAGCGCGGAGCTGCGCGCGGCGGAGTCCATCGTGCTCAAGCGCATCAATGCTCAGCGCAAGGATCGTGGTCTGCGCGCGATCCGGATGGACGGCCGGATCCAGGCCGTCGCCCAGGCGCGGTCGCAGGACATGGTCGACCGAGCGTACTTTTCCCATACCGACCCCGATGGCAAGCTCCCGTGGGACCACCTCAAGGCTGCGGGGATCGCCTACTACGCGGCGGGTGAGATCATCGCGGCGAATGGCACCAATCCCATCGATGCCGCCGCGGTCCGCGCCGTCCAGCAGTGGATGGGCTCGTCGGGGCACAAGGCGCAGATCGTGTCCACCTCGTTCAACTACGCCGGGGTCGGCGTCGCGGTCGCCGAGAGCGGCGCGAGCTACTGGACGGTGGTGTTCATCGAGGGCGCCGACCGGACGAAGCCGAAGGCGACCCTGACCAAGGCGACCAGCGCGGTCGGCAGCCGGACCGCGAAGCTCCGCTGGAGCGGCACGGACCCGAAGCTGGTGAAGCGGACCGCGGGCGTGGCCTCGTACGACGTGCAGCGCCGGACCGGTGACGGTGCCTGGACCACCATCCGCTCGCGCACGACCGCCACTTCGGCGACGACCGCCGGCACGAAGGGGGTGCGCTACGAGTTCCGGGTGCGTGCCCGCGACAAGGCCGGCAACATCGGTGCCTGGTCCCCGGTGCGAGGCGTGACCATCCGATAGCGGAGGTCCGTCGCTCGACGGCAGACGGCGGACGTCAGGGCACGAACGGCGAGATCCAGCGGATCTCGGGAAAGCGCGCGAAGTCCGTATCGGCTGACGCGATGGGTACGCCGTGCTCGATGGCCAGGGCCGCGAGACGGGCGTCCGAGACGAGGTTGCCCCGGACGTCGTGACGGACGAGCAGATCCCGGAGGATCTTCGCGTGACGCTCGGTCTCCAGGGGGATCCACGCGGCCGGCTGGTCCAGCCAGGCCTGGACATGCGACCACGCGGCCTTCGGCGTGAGCGGACGGTCGAGTGCCCGTGGATGGGTCACGATCCGGACGAACGCCGCGAGCGACTGCCACGGCAGACCGACCCGCGTCGGACCGTTCAGGCGATCCTCCATCCAGGCCCGCGCACGGGCGTGGAACGGCGAGGTGGAATCCACCGCGTACAGGAGGATGTTCGCGTCGACGATCATCGAGCGCCGGGGCCGTCCAGCTGCTCCAGGGCGTCCTGGACGCTCGTGACGTCGAGTCGCAGACCCAGCCGCGCCGTCCGCTGCACGAACCGTCGACCGCGCGGTGCCTCCCGGGTGAGTCCCGCCCGAGCCAGCTGATTGACGGCCTCGCTCAGTCCGAGGCCCTCCTGCCGGCGGAGCCGCTCGACCGCGGCCTGGATGTCCTCGTCGAGGTCGATGGTCGTGCGCATGCGGACATCGTAGCATCGACATGTATGCGCACACGCATCATGATGCGGATCGGGCTTGTCGACCGTCAGGCTTCGACGAGCTCCACGAGCTCGCTCCATCGGAGCCAGCGCCGGTCGCCGGTGAGGATCCGCTCCGCGCCCAGGATCTCCGCCGTAGCGAGGACGAGCGCATCGCCAAGGCGCATCGAAGCCTCACGAGCGCGCATGGACGCGGCGCGGTCAGCCATCGACTCGGTCAGGGGCTCGATCGAGACGGCCATGTCGTCCAGAAGGGATCGCATCTCGCGGGCCACCCCACGCCGATGCGGTGCGACCATGCTCTCCGTCAGGGCTGATGCCGGCAGGCCCAGTCCATCCGCTCGGAGGACCGCCGCCACCGATGCGTGATGGAGCGCGTCATCCCGATCGAGCAAGGCGATGACCACGCTCGCGTCGAGGATGGTCAGCCCCACTGGTCGCGAAGCTCGTCCAGGTAGCCGGGCGGGTAGAGTCCCCGGAATCGGTCGTCGATCGAGTCCAGGAGGCGTCGACGGCGTGCCAGAAGGTCCTCGACCGGCACGAGCGCGACCTCACCGTCCCGTGCCTCGACCCGGAGCTCCGCGCCAGGCTCCAGACCCAGGGCGTCCACCACGGCCTTCGGAAGGGTCACCTGGTTGTTCGCGGAGAGGCGCGTATGACCCCGTCGTCGTTTGAGTGCTGTGGTCATGACTCAAGGATATCAGCCAAGGTCGTGAGGTGGCGAGGGCCGGATCCGGCCCGCCACTGCGTCGACGTCGGTGATCTTCCCCGTGCTCGCGACGGTGCGCGGGGCCCCGCGTATCGTGACGGCTACGAGGACTGCTTCGCCGCGGCCTTGGTGGCGCGCTTGTGCTCGCGTACCTTGGCGAGGCTCTCGGGCGAGACGATGTCGGCCACCGATCGGAACGAGCCGTCCTCACCGTAGGGCGCCGCGGCCTCGCGCCAACCAGCGCCCGAGAAGCCGTACTGCTTGCCGAGCAGCGCCAGGAAGATGCGCGCCTTCTGATCGCCGAAGCCCGGCAGCGCCTTCAGCCGCTGCAGCACCGTGGGCCCATCGGGATCGTCCCGGGTCCAGATGGCCGCAGCATCCCCGTCCCATTCGTCCACGAGCCGCTGGCACAGGGCCTGCACGCGCGCGGCCATGGAACCCGGGAAGCGATGCACGGCGGGAGTGGTCGTGAACACCTCGACCAGGGCCTGGGGGTCATAGCTGGCCAGGGTCGCCGCGTCGAGCGAGCCGGTGCGGTCGCGGATCCGCAGGGGACCGGTGAAGGCCGTCTCCATCGGGACCTGCTGATCGAGCAGCATGCCGATCAGCAGGGCCAGTGGGCTGTCGGTGAGCAGTCCGTCCGCGGCGGGATCATCGGTGATGTGCAGGGCCATGGGTCGATACTGACATCGGAACGTCCGCGTGACCAGCGCCTGACCGCGCGGCCATCCTCGACGACGACCCGGGCATCGAACACGCGTTCGATATCCGGTGTGCCATCGGGCTATACTGGGCGGTCCAGTGCCTCGATCACGCAGGGCGTCACCCGACGCTGAGACCAGCATCCCCGCAGACCCGCTCGCCGCGTTCCGCCCCGCCACGCGTGCCTGGTTCGAGCGCTCGTTCGAGGCGCCGACGGCGGCCCAGGCAGAGGGGTGGCCGGCGATCGCAGCCGGCCAGCACACGCTCATCTGCGCCCCGACGGGCAGTGGCAAGACGCTCGCAGCGTTCCTGTGGTGCCTCGACCGGCTGCTGGGCGATCCGGTGCCCACCGATCCGCTCGCACGACTCCGGGTGCTGTACGTCTCACCCCTCAAGGCGCTCGTCCACGACGTGGACCGCAACCTGCGGTCGCCCATGGCGGGAATCGCGCTGTCGGCCGCCACGGAAGGTGGTCAGGCCGCGGACATCCGGGTGGGCATGCGCACCGGGGACACGCCAGCCGAGGAGCGCCGGACCTTCGGCAAGCACCCGCCGGACATCCTGGTCACGACCCCGGAATCGCTGTACCTGATGCTCACCTCGTCCGCGCGGGAGGCGCTGCGCTCGGTGGAATGGGTGATCATCGATGAGATCCACGCCCTGGCGGGCACCAAGCGGGGCGCCCATCTCGCGCTCTCGATGGAGCGGCTCTCGGCGCTGACGCATCGGCCGCCGCAGCGCATCGGGCTCTCCGCGACCCAGCGACCGCTGGAGACGGTCGCTGCCTTCCTCGGCGGCCGGGAGACGCCGACCGGCGAGGGTCTCGGCGTACCCCGTCCGGTGACCATCGTGGATGCGGGCGTCCGCAAGCCGCTGCAGCTCCAGGTCGTGGTGCCGGTGGAGGACATGGGCCGGCTCGGCGAGCCCATCCCGCTCGAGGAGCGACCCGGTGGTCCTGCCGCGGCTGGCGAGCCACGGACCAGCATCTGGCCCGCGGTCCAGCCCCGCATCCTGGAGCTCATCCGGGCGCACCGCAGCACCATCGTGTTCACCAACAGCCGGCGCCTCGCGGAGCGCCTCGCGCGGACCCTCAACGAGCTCGCGGGCGAGGACATCGTGCGGGCGCACCATGGCTCGCTCGCGCGGGAGCAGCGGCTCGTGGTGGAGGACCTGCTGAAGAGCGGCCAACTGCCCGCCATCGTGGCCACCAGCTCGCTCGAGCTGGGCATCGACATGGGCGCCGTGGACCTCGTCATCCAGGTGGAATCGCCGCTGTCGGTCGCGCGCGGGCTCCAGCGGGTCGGTCGCGCCGGTCACCAGGTGGGGGAGCCGTCCCGGGGCGTCCTCTTCCCCAAGTACCGCGGGGACCTCCTGGAATGCGCGGTCGTCACCCGGCTGATGCACGACGGGGTCATCGAGCCGACCGTCATCCCTCGCAACCCGCTCGACGTGCTCGCGCAGCAGCTGGTCGCCACGTGCGTGGAGCGTGCCTGGGATGTGGACGAGCTGTATGCCCTGGTACGGCGAGCGGAGAACTGGGCGGAGTTGGGCAGGGACACCTTCGAGGCGGTGCTGGGCATGCTCGCGGGCGCCTACCCGAGCGACGAGTTCGCGGAGCTGCGGCCGCGCCTGGTGTGGGACCGCGCGGCGGGCACGGTGCGCAGTCGGGGTGACGCGCGGACGGTCGCGATCATCTCCGGCGGCACGATCCCGGAACGCGGCCTGTACCCGGTGTTCCTCGCCGATGACGACACCGCGGAGACGCCTGGCACACGCGCACGGTCGGCCCGGTCGGGTGGCCGTCGGGTGGGTGAGCTGGACGAGGAGATGGTGTATGAGGCACGCGAGGGCGAGGTCATCCTGCTCGGGGCCTCGGCCTGGCGTATCGAGTCGATCGGCCATGACCGGGTGCTGGTGTCGCCGGCGCCGGGCCAGCCGGGCAAGGTGCCGTTCTGGAAGGGAGATAGCGTTGGTCGGCCAGTGGAGCTGGGCCGGGCGCTCGGTGCCTTCACGCGCGAGGTCGGCGAGGAGGCGGCTGCGGGTGCTGCGGGCCGGAAGCGGGCGCTCCGACGGCTCCAGGAGCACCACGACCTCGATGAGCTGGCGGCGCGCAACGTGCTCGGCTACCTCGAGGAGGAGCGCGAGGTCGCGGGCACGCTCCCGACGGACCGGACCATCGTGCTGGAGCGATTCCGCGATGAGCTGGGCGACTGGCGGGTGTGCCTGCTGAGCCCGTTCGGTGCCCGGGTCCACGCACCCTGGGCGCTGGCGATCGAGGCTCGACTGCGTGAGCGACTGGGCGTGGAGGTGCAACCGCTCTGGTCCGATGACGGCATCGTGGTCCGGCTGCCGTCCGTGGAGGAGGTCGGCGCTCGTGGCGCCCTGGACGGACCAGGCCCGTTCGGCGACTCGGACAGTGCGGGCCGCTGGGAGCCGGGCGCCGGAAGCGTGGCGCGGGCGGCGGAGGATGCCGTGCTCATCGCGGCGGACGAGATCGAGGAGCTGGTCGTCGGCGCGGTCGGCCAGTCCGCGCTGTTCGCGAGCCGATTCCGGGAGAACGCGGCGCGGGCGCTGTTGCTGCCACGTCGCCGGCCGGGCAGCCGGACGCCACTCTGGCAGCTCCGACAGCGTGCCTCGCAGCTGCTGGCGGTGGCCAGTCGATACGGCTCCTTCCCGATCATCCTCGAGACGTATCGGGAGTGCCTCCAGGACGTGTTCGACCTCCCCGCGCTGCGGGACCTCCTGGGTGCCATCGAGCGCCGCGAGGTCCGGGTGGTGAGTGTGGAGACGCAGCGGGCGTCGCCGTTCGCGAGCTCGCTCCTGTTCGACTACATCGCCTCCTACATGTACGAGGGCGATGCCCCCTTGGTCGACCGACGGGCCCAGGCGCTGGCGCTCGACCGGGACCTCCTGCGGGAGCTCATGGGCGCGGACGAGCTGCGGGAGCTCATCGACACCGATGCACTGACCGAGCTGGAGCTGGAGCTCCAGGGTTTGACGGTGGAGCGGGCGGCTGGTTCGGTGGACCAGGTGCACGACCTGCTGCGCGGGCTCGGCGACCTGTCCGCGACCGAGGTCGCGGAGCGGGTACGGGGGGACGATGCGGTGACCCGTGCCCGCGCCGCCGGGGAGTGGCTGGAGGCGCTCGCCGCGGACCGACGCGCGGTGGAGGTGCGCATCGCGGGCGAACCTCGATGGATCGCGGCGGAGGATGCCGGTCGATACCGGGACGCGGTGGGTGCGGTGCCGCCTCGGGGTGTGCCGGAGGCGTATCTCGGCCCGACCCATGACCCGTTGCGGGGGTTGCTGGCGCGGTATGCACGGCGGCACGGTCCGTTCCTGGCGGACGCGCCCGCGAGGCGCTGGGGCCTGCCGGTGGGCATCGTGGAGACCGCGCTCGAGGCGCTCATGGCGGCCGGCATCGTGGTCCGCGGCGAGTTCCGACCGGGCGGCGTCGAGCGCGAGTGGTGCGATCCGGAGGTCCTCCGGATGCTGCGGCGGCGGTCACTCGCCAAGCTGCGTCGGGAGGTCGAACCGGTCGAGCCGGAGGTGCTTGGCCGCTTCCTGCCGGTCTGGCAGGGCATCGGCTCGATGGCCAGCGGGGCCGATCGACTGCTGGAGGTCATCGGCCAGCTGGAGGGCCTGCCGCTTGCCGCGAGCGTCCTGGAGCGGGACATCCTGCCATTGCGGGTGCGGGGATACCAGCCACGCCTGCTGGACGAGCTACTGGCCTCGGGTGAGGTGCTGTGGCTGGGTGCCGGGTCGCTCGGTCGCGATGATGGGCGGGTCGTGCTGTGGCGCGCGGACCGGGTGGCGCTGGCGGGCACCCTGGAGGCGTCGGCGCGGGTGGTCTCGGCGACCGCAGGTGGCTCGGCGCTGTCCGCCGATCCGCGCGCCGAGAGTGGCGGGGCGCCCGCGGGAGGCCCCGGCGCGGTGTCCACCGTCGGTCCGGGCGCTCGGGGTGGCGCCTCGCCATCGGCCGATCCGGCGCCAGCAGGTGGCGCTGCCGCGGGGCCCACCGCTGTTCCGACACCCGACGACGCCTGGGTCCGCGACGCACTCCTCGACCAGCTGCGGACGCGTGGGGCGTCCTTCTACCGGGAGCTGCTCGCCGCGGTGCTCCGTGTCGCCGGCGAGCGTGGCGCACGAGCGCCGTCCCAGCGCGAGCTCCTGGACACGCTCTGGGACCTGGTCTGGGCGGGCGTGGTCACGAACGACACGTTCCTGCCGCTGCGTGCGCTCCGCTGGCCGCGGGCCGGTCGCGATCGCTCGACCGCGGCACGTCCCCGGATGGGTGCCACGGGACGGCTGGGGCCGCCGGAGGGTGCGGGTCGCTGGTCGCTCGTGTGGGAGGCCGTCGCTACGGCCGTGGCCCTCGCGGGTGGCGTGCCGCCATCGGAGACCGAGCGACGCCACGCCCGGACGCTGGCGCTCCTCGAGCGACACGGTGTGCTCACCCGGGACGCGGTCGCGGCGGAGGACGTGCCCGGCGGGTTCGCATCCGTGTATCCGATCCTGCGCGAGCTGGAAGACCGGGGGCGGGTCCGCCGTGGCTACTTCGTGGAAGGGCTCGGTGGCGCCCAGTTCGCTCTCCCGGCCGCCCTCGACCGGCTGCGCGCTGCACGTCCCGCACCCGGCGATGACGACCGGCCGCCCGGAGAGGCGCTCGTGCTGGCCGCGACCGATCCCGCGAACCCGTATGGCGCGGCGCTCCCGTGGCCGCAGGTCGGGGAGGGGACCGCCACGTATCCCCGGACCGCCGGTGCGGTCGTCGTGCTCGTGGACGGGGCACCCGTCATCTACGTGGAGCGCAGCGGTCGTGCCATCCGGACGCTGCCGGCCTTCGTGGACCGTGGGGTGGCGCTGGTCGCGCTCCGCGCCCTCGACCGCCCAGGCCCGGACGGCGGCCCTCGGCGGGTCCGGATCGAACGCATCGACGGCGAGCCTGCGCTGGTCTCACCGCATCACGCGCTCCTCCTGGACGCCGGCTTCCAGCGGTCGTATCGGGGCCTCGTGCCGGCGACGTCATCGCGCGCCTGAGCTGCGTCGGACGGTCGGGGATGACCTGATCATCATGACCTGGGATCGCCGACTCCGGGCCGCGGCACAGAGCGAGGGCCTCCGCGTCCTGCCCGCCGAACGACCCGGCATCTGACGTGCTGCGCTCGGCTCTGGCACAGTGGCACACGTGAACAGGACATCCGCTCGTCTCGCTGCCATCGCCCCCTCCGCGACGCTCGCCGTCGACGCCAAGGCCAAGGCCCTCCAGGCCGCGGGCGAGGCGGTCATCGGCTTCGGCGCCGGAGAGCCGGACTTCCCGACCCCGGACTGGATCGTGGAGGTCGCGGTCGAGGCGTGTCGGGATCCCCGCAACCACAAGTACACCCCCGCGACCGGGCTGCCGGAGCTGCGCGCGGCCATCGCCGCCAAGACGCTGCGGGACTCGGCGGTCTCCTACGACCCATCCCAGGTGCTCGTCACGAACGGCGGCAAGCACGCCGTGTTCACGGCCTTCGCCGCGCTCCTCGATCCCGGTGACGAGGTGCTCCTGCCCGCGCCGTACTGGACCACCTACCCGGAGGCGGTCACGCTCGCGGACGGGGTCCCCGTGGTCATCGACTGCCCGGACACCGCCGGCTTCAAGGTCACCATCGAGCAGCTCGATGCGGCGAGGACCGAGCGCACCAAGGCGCTCCTGTTCGTGAGCCCCTCGAACCCCACCGGTGCCGTGTACACCCCCGACGAGGTGCGGGCCATCGGGGAGTGGGCCCTCGCGAACGGCGTGTGGGTGGTCACCGACGAGATCTACGAGCATCTCGTCTACGGCGATGCGGTGTTCACGTCCATCGCGGCGCAGGTCCCCGCGCTGGTCGACCAGACGGTGATCATCAACGGCGTCGCCAAGACGTATGCCATGACCGGCTGGCGGATCGGCTGGATGATCGGGCCGAAGGACATCATGCAGGCGGCCGCCAACTTCCAGAGCCACGCGACCTCGAACATCTCGAACGTGTCCCAGCGCGCGGCCCAGGCGGCCGTCTCGGGCGGGCTCGAGGACGTCGCCCGGATGCGCGAGGCATACGCCCGACGAGGCGTGCTCATGCATCGCCTGCTGACCGCCATCCCGGGAATCACGTGTCTGGAGCCGCAGGGTGCGTTCTACTGCTTCCCGAACGTGACGGGGTTGCTCGGCCGCACGTACGGCGGGGTCACCCCGACGACATCGCTGGAGCTGGCGGACGTGGCGCTGGAGCAGGCGAAGGTGGCCATCGTGCCCGGGGAGGCGTTCGGCGCGCCCGGCTACGCGCGGTTCAGCTTCGCGACCAGCGACGCGAACATCGAGGAGGGGATCGGTCGTCTCGCGCAGTGGGCCGCCGGCTGATCGCATGACCGCCACCCGGCCACCGCGTGCCTGAGGGCGACACCCTCCATCGGACCGCGACCGTGCTCCGCGAGGTGCTCCTGGGGCGCCGCGTCGCCGCCGCCCGCGGTCGTCCCGGCGGCGCGCAGCTCGGTCGAGTGGTCGGCAGCACCGTCGACCGGGTCGATTCGATCGGCAAGCACCTGCTCATCGGCTTCGATGATGGGCTGACGCTCCACACCCACCTGCGCATGAACGGCTCGTGGCACCGATACCGCACCGGCGAGGCGTGGCGCCGCAGCCCGGCGCGGGCGGTGGCCGTGGTGGAGGTGCCGGGCGCGGTCGCGGTGTGCTTCGATGCACCCGTCGCCGAGCTGCTGGAGACCCGGGCACTGGCGGTCCATCCGGCACTCGCGCCACTCGGGCCGGACATGATCGTGGCGGAGCCGGATGTGGATGCGGCGCTCAGCCGTCTGCGGGATCCCGCGCGTGCCTCGGAGACCGTGGGGGAGGGCCTGCTCGACCAGCGAGCCCTCGCGGGCCTGGGGAACGTCTATCGGAGCGAGGTCTGCTTCATCGAGCGCGTGGATCCGTTCCTGCCGCTCGGCGAGGTCGCGCCGGACGTCCTGGAGCGGCTCGTGCGGACGGGAGCGCGCCTGCTGCGTGCCAATCGCGAGGATCCGGCACGGACCACGACGCCCGACGCGCTCGGCGCGGCACCGGACGCGGGCGCGGGCATCCGCCGATCGGATGGCGAGCGGCTGTGGGTGTATGGCCGGACCGGCCGACCGTGTCGCCGATGCGGCACGCTCATCCGGAGCCGGGTCGTGGGACGTGACCTGCCGCGACGCGCCTGGTGGTGTCCCGGCTGTCAGCCCCTCGGTGGGGGAGGGGTCGGCTCGACGCTGCGGGGCTCGGCAGCAGGGTCCGGGTCCGCCGCAGCATCGGCCGCCGTCATCTCGAGACCGAGCAGCACCCGGGCCTGACACTCGACCCACGCCCGTGCCGCGCTGCGTGGCCGCGGCGCGGTCCGGATCGACCGCCACTGGGTCGCGGTCCAGTCGAGCACCTCACGGGCGATCGGTCGCCACTCCCGAGGTTCCAGGAGTCGTGGTCGCGCCCAGAGCCAGGGCACGGCGGCCCACAGCAGCAGCAGGTAGTCGAGTCGGAAGGGTCGCGGGAACGCGATCGCGGTCTGGATCTGGACCCAGGTCTGGGGCCACGTCGCAAGGGCGAGGATGCCGGCGATGGCTATCCAGATGAGCCCCCACAGGCGGGCGCGCGGCGGCAGGACCAGCCAGAGTGGCGCGGGGAACCACTTCAGCACGGTCGCCAGCGCCCAGAGCGCCCCGCCGAGTCGGGGACCCGTGAACTGCGCCGCCCAGACGCCGAGCGCGCAGAACAGGGTGAGGTTGCCGGTATCGAGCGTGGCCGCGATGGGTGCCGCGAGTATGCACAGCAGGATCGCGGTCGCGAGCGGTCGTCGCTGGTACGCCCACGCGGCGGTCCAGATGAGCAGCAGGACGTTGACGCCGCGCCAGACGATCCACGCCACGTCCCAGGGGAGCGCCGCCCAGGGCAGGAACAGGGGGACCGACCATGGCGCGTACACGTACGGCAGATAGGGCTGCGGTGGCAGCATCGGGTCGCCGCCATCGAGCCAGACACGCACGCCGCCCC
>JAHBUZ010000021.1 GCA_019637815.1 Chloroflexota bacterium | reverse complement strand
TGAGCTCGACACCACCCGCCGCCACCGACCCACCATCGGTGAGATCCGGGACCGCCGTGATGACCACGTGCTCGGACGCGGCCAGCGAGAACCGATACACATCGGCATCCGTGGGCGTGGCCAGGCGGCCGTGGCGGGCGATGTCCCAGGCCAGGCGACCCGCGTGCTCGGCGTCGTCGTTGGGTTCCGTCTCCGCGAGCGGGTCGATGGCACCCAGATCCGTGAGCGTCAGCACATAGTCACCCAGTGCCCGGACCTCCAGGAAGTGATCGCCACTGACGAGCACCAGGTCATCGATGACCGCCCCGCTCCCATCGTCCGAGACGGATGGAGAGCCTGCGAGCGTCCCATCCGGCTGGGACCACTGCGGCAGCTCCAGCCCATCGCCCAGGATGTCCAGGCGCCACCGGTGGGGCACGTCCAGCGGCATCCGGACGCGATACACGTCCACCTCGCGCGCTCGGGCGGTCCCATGCATCTGGAGGGCCGGATCCCAGTCATCGGCACCGGCCTGGTCGTCGTTGGGCTCCGTCTCCGCGTCCGGCGCGCGGGCCGGACCAGCGGTCACGCGCAGGTCGTACCGTGACGCGGTGCTCGCCTCGCCGGTGATCTCCAGCGTGTAGGCGCCAGGCGTCAGGTCGAGCGACGGCAGCCGCGCCTGGCCGATGCCGGTCGCGCACTGGTTGATCACCCCGGAGCGGTACATGCACAGGCGGCGCTCCTGCTCGCCCGGCCAGGTCAGCTCGACCTGGGTCAGCGTGGCGGCCATCGCGTCGGTGACCTCGAGGCCGTACATGTCGACGTCCCGGTCGGTCGGCAGACGCCCGACCGCGCTGAGCGTCACGGGGTCGAGCGACACCGGCGAGCGCCGGTTCGGCTCCGGGTCGACATCGGTGTCCGTGGACTCGACCGCCCGGAGCTGGTATGCGACCGCATCGGAGCTGCTCGCGACCACCCGGATCATCCAGGTGCCGGCCGCCAGCTGGAGGTCCCACATCCGCCCGTCGCCCGCGCGGCTCGTGCTCAGCTCGTCGAGCAGGGAGCCATCGGCGGTCAGGAACTCCAGGCGCGAGACGTTGCCCGGCGTGGACGAGAGATCCAGGTGCCAGCGCCTGGCGGCATCCGCCTCCGAGAGGGTCCAGGCGAAGAAGTCGGATCCACCGGTCAGGTCGCCACTCACGAGGAATGCACCAGTGACCGGGTTCGCGGTCGCGATGTCGTCGTTCGGCTCGACCTCGAGTGGACCCTGCGGGATCCCGGCCGACGCGAGGGTGAGCGTGTACAGCGAATCGAGCCCTCTCGCGCCATCGACGCGCAGCTGGGTCCGGCCGGGCGCGAGCATCAGCGCCGGGAACGTGATCCGGTCCTTCGAGTCAGCGCACGCGATCTGGGTATCGTCGGCCGTGTAGAGACACAGCTGTCGCTTCGCGCCGTCGGTCCAGTCGAGCGTGACATCCACCAGCCCCTGCACCTGGGCCGCATCGAGATCCACCACGAACCGGTCGACATCCCGGTCGGAGGTCAGTCGTCCGGTGGCCGTGAGCGTGGTCGGGTCGATGACCACGGCCTGCTCCCGTTCGTCGTTCGGTTCGAGGTCCACTGGCTCGACGACCACCTCGGTCGTGAGCGTGTATGGCTCGCCGCGCACGTTCGAGGCGATCTCGATGAAGTACGTCCCCGGCGCGAGGCTCAGGTCATGGAGGATCGCCCGGCCATCCGGGTCGTAGTACGCGTCCGCGGTCGCGATGGTCGTCCCGTCGGTGTCACGGAGATACAGGTCCACGGACGAGCCTGCGGCCGCCTCGACCCCGATCCGCCACGCTCTCGCGTCGCTGTCCGCGGGGATCTGCCAGCGGAACATGTCACGGCCGTCACCCGCATCGCCACTGAGCGTGAACGCACCCGCCACCGGGATCGCGGTGTCCACCGTGTCGTTGGGCTCGGAATCACCCGTCGGCGGGAGTGCGGACTCGGCACGTCGCAGATCCACCCAGTACGCGAGATCGTCCGTCATGTCCTGCTTGTAGCCTGCGAGCGCGCGGCTGATGCCCAGGAGGTACGGCCCGGGAGGCAGCCGGATGCCGGTCGTGGGCACGGGGGTGCCGATCCAGACGTCCGAATCGACCCTGGACGGATCGCGGTTCTCTCGCTGGATGGGCGTGACGCCGACCGCGGACCGGAGCGGAAAGATGTGGACGCTGGTGTAGGTCGTGGGCACGCCGCGGACCGAGACATCCCACGTGGTCAACCCGTCCTCGGGCAGGACCTCCCAGAAGTACAGATCCTGGTCGCTGGTCACCTCGAGCGTGCCGCTGACACAGAACTCGGGCGGCAGGACGGTCACGCCCGCCTGTTCGGGGCGGTCGTTGGGCTCCATCTCGGGCACACAGCCGTCCGGCGCTGGTGGCGGATCGACCCACGGGCCCGGTGGGCGCGTCGCCTTGGCGCCCGGCGGTGTCGTGGGGATCGGATGCTCGGTGGCGGACGGCTCCTGGGCACTCGTCCCGGGAGCCACGAGGAGCAGCGCGAGCGTGGCGGTGGCTGCGGCGTACGCCGCCCACCTGCCTCGGGGCCGCCTCACGGGGTCGGGATCGCGATCACGACGACCAGTCTACCGATGGCATGGGCGCTGGGGAAGTGCGGCGTGAGGGAGATCCGGCGGCGTCGGCCTGTGGATCCGTCGCCGCTCGCCGGCCAGTGGTCCTGTCATCCGCGAGTGGGCCACGAGTGAGCGCGTCGGTCGAGCCATCATGCTGGTATTCTGGACAACCATGAAGACGACACTCGACCTGCCCGATGACCTGATGCGACGTATCAAGGTCAAGGCGGCGCAGGAGGATCGCAAGCTCAAGGACCTCGTGACCGACCTGCTCCAGGCGGGCCTCACGTCCACGACCGCTCCTGCCAAGGTCCCCGGTCATCGGGTCCAGCTCCCGCTGATCACGGGCGGCCATCCGGCTGCCCCTGGTGACGAGCTGACCCCCGAGCGCGTGGCGGATCTCCTGCTCGCCATGGATGTCGAGGACCTGCGCTGACCGATGGTCACCCACCTGTGCGATGTCAACGTCTGGCTGGCGCTCGTCACGCGGGTCCACGAGCATCATGGGGTCACGACCGAGTGGCTGGCGACCATCCGCGAACCGTCCAGCGTCGTGTTCGTGCGACCGACCCAGCAGGCATTGCTCCGACTCCTGACCACCCAGGCCGTCTTCACGCGTCACGGGCTGACGGCGTTGTCGGACCGCGCGGCGTGGGCCGCCTACGACGCGCTCCTGGCGGACGAGCGCATCGCGCTGCGGACGGACGAACCCCTGGGGCTCGAGACGCGCTGGCGCGACTACACGATGCGCGACTCGCCGACTCCGAAGCTGTGGATGGATGCCTGGCTCGCCGCGTTCGCGGTGAGCGCGGGCTATCAGCTGGTGACGACCGATCAGGCGTTCACGCAGTTCAACGGGCTGGACGTGCTCGTCCCGGGCTGAACGGTCGGCTGACAGCGGAGCCGAGCGGTCAGCCGACGAGCTCGAGGTTGGCGAGGCTCGCCATCAGCCGCTTGACGCCCTGGTCGGGGAACGCCACGGTGACCTCCTCGTCGTCCCGGGTGAGCTTCGAGGTGACCACCGTCCCCTCCCCGAACCGGGGATGGAGCACGCGGTCGCCGTCCCGGTAGCGCCGCTCCCCGGGCACGATGGGGCGGGGCGGGACCACGGCACGCGTCGGGATCGGTGCCGCGCGGCCGGGCACCACCGGGTCCGTGGATCCGCCGCCCCTCACAGGCCCGCCATTCCCCCCGGCAGCACTCCCTGGCGCGCCCTCCGGTACCCGTCCGTAGTAGGCCTCGCGTTTCGCGGCGAGGTCTCGGGATGCGACGAACCGCTCGCCGGGTCGGGGGGCACCCGGTGGCACCACCAGCCCGCCACCCGGCGGCAGCTGCCTGGGGCCCACGCTCCCCGGTCGTCGCCCGCCGATGGCCCGCGCGGACCGCCGAGGACCGCCGAGGATGTGGCTCAGGAAGTCCCGCTCGTCGTCCGGTCGCTGGTCGTCGTCGAAGTCATCCGCGACCATGCGCGGCCCGTGCATCAGGTCGGCCGGGATCTCCAGCAGGAAGCGCGACGGGATGGAGAAGCCGCCACGACCCCAGGTCGCCCGCTGCTGGGCGTTGGTCAGGTACAGCCGATGCCGCGCGCGGGTGAGGCCGACGTACGCGAGGCGCCGCTCCTCCTCCATCTGACGCGGGTCATCGAGCGCCCGCGAGTGCGGGAAGATGCCCTCCTCGAGCCCCGCGATGAACACCACGTCGAACTCGAGGCCCTTGGCCGCGTGCATCGTGATGAGGGTCACCGCATCGGACCCCTGGGCGTAAGCGTCCTGGTCGGCCACCAGCGCGGTGTCCTCGAGGAGCCGGTCGAGCGCGTCCTCCGGGGTCAGGTCCGCGTATCGGTCGACCACCTCCCGCAGCTCCAGCAGGTTGTCCCAGCGTCCCTGGCCATCCTCGGAGCCGTCCATGAGCATCGCCCGGTATCCCGACTCCTCGAGCACCAGGTCCAGCAGCTCCGGCAGCGCCAGCAGGCCGACCCGGGCGCGCAGCCGCGTGACGAGCGAGACGAACCCTTCGAGCGCGCTCCGGGTCCGCGCCGCCAGGCGGCCCTCCCCGGCCGCGGCAGCCCGCAGCGCCGACCACACATCCCCGTCCCGGGCGAGCGCCAGCGCCCGCACCGCCTCCAGGGTCCGCTCGCCGATGGCCCGGGCGGGCACGTTGATGATCCGCTCGAACGCCGCGACATCGTGGTCGCTGCGCAGCACCCGCAGGTAGGCCAGCGCGTCCTTGACCTCGCGCCGCTGGTAGAAGCGGGTGCCGCCCACGAGCTGGTAGCGGATGCCGTAGCGCAGGAACGCCTCCTCGATGGCACGGCTCTGGGCGTTGGTGCGATACATGACCGCCACGTCCTGGGCCCGATACGTCCGGTCGTCCCCGTCGTCCGCGCGTCGGGCGAGCACCGAGCCCGCGCTCCCCCGGCCGGCGAGGAGCGCCTCCACCTGGCGCCCGATCCACTCGGCCTCCTCGTCCTCGCGATCCGCCTCGAAGTGCTCGATGAGCACCCCCCGCGGGTTGTCCGTCCAGAGTCGCTTCTCCGTGCGGCCCTCGTTGCGCGATACGACCGCATGCGCGGCATCGAGGATCAGCTGCGTCGAGCGGTAGTTCTGCTCCAGCTTGACCACGGTGGCATCGGGGTAGTCCCGCTCGAAGTCGAGGATGTTGCGCAGGTCCGCGCCGCGCCAGGAGTAGATGCTCTGGTCGTCATCCCCCACCACCGCGAGGTTGCGATGGCGCTTCGCGAGCTGCCGCACCCACAGGTACTGGGCCCGGTTCGTGTCCTGGTACTCGTCGATGTGGAGGTAGTGCCAGCGCTCCTGGTAGTGGGCGAGCACCGAGGGCGCCTCCTCGAACAGGCGCACCGCCTCGTTGAGCAGGTCGTCGAAGTCGAGCGCGCCCGCGTCCCGCAGCCGGGTCGCGTACCGGCCATAGGCGCGTGCGTACTGCTGCTCGATGTAGCCGGTCGCGCCGTCCGCGGCCTGCCCCGGATCGAGCAGGTCGCTCTTCCAGCGGCTGATGGCACCCAGCACGGCGGAGGGACGCAGCTCGCCCGTCCCCTGGAGGTCGAGGTCCCGGAGGACCTGCTTCATGACCCCGGTCTGGTCATCGGTGTCATAGACCGTGAACCGGGACGGGATACCGATCGCCGGACCGTCCCGCCGGAGCACGCGCGCGCACAGCGAGTGGAACGTGCCCATGGCGACGTCCCGGCCCTCCGGCCCGACGAGCCCCAGGATGCGCTCCCGCATCTCCGCGGCGGCCTTGTTGGTGAACGTCACCGCGAGGATGCGCCACGCCGGCACGCCCTCCACGCCCATGAGATACGCGATGCGATGCGCCAGCACGCGGGTCTTGCCCGATCCCGCACCCGCGAGGATGAGCAACGGACCGCGGGTGGTGGTGACCGCGCGTGCCTGCTCCGGGTTCAGACGGCTGACGATGCGCGCGGCGAGTGCCTCGCGGTCCGCGGTGTCCGGGGGCGCGACCGGTGCGCGTGCAGGGCCCTCCGCGCCGACGTGGGCGACCGCCGCGAACCAGGCCGCCTCGTCCGCGTCATCGGTGGATTCGGTCGTGGGGCTGGACGCCTCGGCCGAACCCTTCCTGCTTGCCTTCCGGCCACCCTTCCTGCGCGTGGACGCGCGTGGGTCGGCGAGCTCGTCGGCAGCCTCGGGGAGATCGTCGGGGAGCGGCTCAGGGGGTGGCGGCAGCTCCGGCCAATCGAAGCCATCCTGGACAGGTTCGGACACCGACCGATGCTAGCAGGGGTGCCGTGTCACCTCGATCGTCACGACCCGTGGGCCGTGGGGGCGAGGCGGTCCGGTCCGCGTTCGTCAGCCAGGGATACCCAACGGCAGCGGCTCCTGGCCGCGTGGGGCGCCCACGACGTGGTGTGCTCGGCAGCGGGCCTCGTATCGGTCGTCGTGCATGCCCCCGACCACGATGAGCGGGTCATCCGCGGCCGCGGGTCGACCGCCCACGAGCCGCTGGGTGCGGGTCGCATCGTCACCACACACCGTGCAGATCGCGGTCAGCTTGGTCACCTGGTCCGCGAGGGCGAGCAGCGTAGGCATGGGCCCGAACGGTCGACCTAGGAAGTCCCGATCGAGGCCGGACACGAGCACGCTCCGACCCTCGTCCGCGAGGACCTCGCACATGGCGGGCAGGTCCGCGTCGAAGAACTGCGCCTCGTCGATGGCCACGACCCCGGCGCGCTCCCCGCTCACGATGGCCGGGATGGCGCTCGAGCCGGTCACGGGCCGCGCCGCGAAGGCGACGCCGCTCCGTGACTCCACGGTCGATGGCGGGGTCCGGTCGTCGACGGTCGGTCGCACCAGCACGATGCGCCGACCGGCGATGTCCGCGCGCCGCAGCAGACGCAACAGCTCATCGGTCTTGCCGCTGAACATGCAGCCGGTGATGACGTGGATCCAGCCTGGGGTCATGACCCCCAAGTCTAGGATGCGGCCGAGGTCGTCGTGACCGACGTGGTGCGGCGATCAGGACCGGACCCGGGTGGCCTGCCGGCCCCTGTGGACGCTCAGTGGTGGTAGAGCGCGCGCACCCGGGGCGTGTACAGCATCCAGATCATGAGCACGGACAGGGCGCCCAGGAAGAGCGGCGTGCCGATGCGCATGCCCACGACCACCGCAGCGACCGAGAGCGCCAGGCTGAGGCCGAACACGGCAAGACCCAGGCCCCAGGCCCAGTCACGCCGCAGCCAGAAGCCGAACGCGAGCACCAGCGATGCCACGCCGACGCCGAGCTCGGCGACGCCCACCATGGAGCCCGTGACACCCGCGGCGTTCGCGTCCACCAGGAAGGCGACCTGCGCCACGCCGAGGAGCGCGAGCCCCGATGTCAGGAGCGCGGCACCGATGCCCGCAGAGAGCAGGCCCAGCACGACGATGGGGAGTGGACGGTCCTGCATGTCGAGACCTCCGTGGTGGCGCCGTCTGCCGGCGCCGAGGCAGCCCCGCCGACGTCCCGGTCGGCGTCGAGGGGATGCTCATCGATCGGTGCGTCCGAGCGACACGACCCGAAGGTACCCCGGTGCCCGGGACCCGGATGGGTGGCGCTGGACGGATCGCCCCCGCACACGGCTCACGCCTGTCGGCTCCCTCGCACATCCTGGAAGCCCGTGGGGTCCGTGCCGGTCGACGACCCGCCCTGGGCAGCCGATCTTCGGTGTGCCGGAAGATCCTGCAGGCCACGCCGAAGATCCTGCAAGCCACGCCGAAGATCCTGCGGGCCGTCCGCACCGCGCCAGGAATCACGAGACCCGGGCCGATCGCTCGACCCGGGTCCGCTGCTGGGCTGTCAGCCGACGACTCGAAGGCCGCCGGCGGTCTGCCTAGTAGTCGTCGTGGCTGTGGCCACCAGCGGCCACGGGCTCCTTCTTCTCGGGCAGGTCCGTCACGAGGGTCTCCGTCGTGAGCACCATACCCGCGATCGAGGCCGCGTGCTGGAGCGCCGAGCGGGTCACCTTCGCGGCATCGACGATGCCCTTCGCGAACAGGTCGCCGTACTCACCCTTGAGCGCGTCGTAGCCCTCGCCGATGGCCTTGCCACGGACGCCAGCCACGATGACCGAGCCCTCCTGGCCGGCGTTCTCCGCGATCTGGCGGATGGGCGCCTCGAGCGCGCGCCGGAGGATGGAGACACCGATCGCCTCGTCACCCTCGGCCTGCACGCCGTCGAGCGCCGGGAGCGCCTGGAGGAGCGCCGTGCCGCCGCCGGCGACCAGGCCCTCCTCGACCGCCGCGCGGGTGGTCGAGAGCGCATCCTCGATGCGGTGCTTCTTCTCCTTCAGCTCGACCTCGGTGGCCGCGCCGACCTTGATGACGGCCACGCCACCTGCGAGCTTGGCGAGCCGCTCCTGGAGCTTCTCGCGGTCGTAGTCCGACGTGGTCTCGTCGATCTGGACCTTGATCTCGCCCATGCGCGCCTTGATGCGCTCCGAGTCGCCCTCGCCGTCCACGATGGTGGTGTCGTCCTTGGAGGACACCACGCGCCGGGCGCTGCCGAAGTCCTCGACGGTCACGGAGTCCAGCTTGCGGCCGACCTCCTCGCTGATGACCTGGGCACCCGTGAGGATGGCCATGTCACGCAGCATCTCCTTGCGCCGATCGCCGAAGCCGGGGGCCTTTACGCCCAGCACGTTGACGGTGCCCTTGAGCTTGTTGACCACGAGGGTCGCGAGCGCCTCACCGTCGATGTCCTCGGCGACGATGAACAGGGGCTTGCCCACGGACATCGCCTTCTCGAGCGCCGGCAGGAGCTCCTGGATGCTGGAGATCTTCTTGTCCGTGATCAGGATGGCGGGGTTCTCGAGGACCGCCTCCATCCGATCGGGGTTGGTCACGAAGTACTGCGAGATGTAGCCCCGGTCGAACTGCATCCCCTCGGTGTATTCCTTCTCGAGACCGATCGACTGGCCTTCCTCGACGGTGATGACACCGTCCTTGCCGACCTTCTCCATCACCTCGGCGATGAGCTCGCCGACCTCGGGATCCGCGGCGCTGATGGCAGCCACGGCCGCGATCTGCTCGCGACCCTCGACGGGACGGGAGTTGGTCTTGAGGGCACCCACGATCGCCTCGACGCCCTTGTCCAGACCGCGCTTGACGATCATCGGGTTGGCGCCGGCGGTGACGTTCTTGAGGCCCTCGGTGACGAGCGCCTGGCCGAGGACCACCGCGGTGGTGGTGCCGTCGCCGGCGACGTCGTCGGTCTTGGTCGCGACCTCCTTGAGGAGCTGGGCGCCCATGTTCTCGAAGGGCTCTTCCAGCTCGACCTCGCGGGCGATGGTCACGCCGTCATTGGTGATGGTGGGGGCGCCGAACTTCTTGTCCAGCACCACGTTGCGGCCCTTGGGACCCAGGGTCACCTTGACCGCATCGGCGAGCTTGTCGACCCCCCGCTTGAGGGATCGACGAGCGGTCTCGTCGAAGATGAGCTGCTTGGCCACGGATGGGTGTCCTCTCTCGATGTGCGTCGCTCGGCGGTGCAGGGCATGACAGGGTCACCGGGGCTCGCCCGGCGACCGGGCCGCACACGACTCGGCCGGGCCCTCGCGGGTCCGGCCGTTCGAGGCGGCCGGGGTGTCAGCCCTCGACGACCGCCAGGATGTCCTTCTGGCTGACGATGAGGTAGTCCTCACCGTCGATCTTGAACTCGGTGCCCGCATACTTCGCGTACAGCACCTTGTCGCCGACCTTGACGTCCATCGACTCGCGCTGGCCGTCGTCGTTCAGTCGACCCGGGCCGGCGGCGATGATGCTGCCCTCCTGGGGCTTCTCCTTGGCCGTGTCCGGCAGCACGATGCCGCTCTTGGTCATCTCCTCGCGGGGAGTGGGCTGGATGACGACACGGTCGCCCAGCGGGCGAAGCGTGGTCGCAGTGGCGGTCGCCAACGCGGATCCCTCCTGAAGGGTGATGGTGCGGCGCCGTGCCTCCCGCTCACCCGCGCAGACCCGATGGGCCATGGACGGGCCAGGCTCCGCGCCGCTCCCGACGACGGCCGCCTGGTGGGTGAGCCGGGACCTGCACGGACAGGTCCGCTTCGCTCTGTTAGCACTCTCGGGTGGAGAGTGCCAACAGGCTATCCGAGGCGCCCGAGACTGTCAAGCGGCGGTCCATCCCATGTCGGCGGTCCATCCCATGTCGGCGGTCCATCCCATCGGCTCGGCGGGCACGACGTCCGTCAGTCACCGACACGCGTGATGCGGATCCGTGCGCGGCGACCGTTCACGCGGCCGGTCATGGTCGCGCTCAGGCGGCCACTCCGCTGCGTCAGCGATCCCTCGTAGCTGACGGTGCCGTTGGTGAGCGTCAACGTCCCGTCCTTGAGCCGCCCGGAGACGTTCACCTTCGTGGTTCGGATCCCTGGAGCGCTGATGGCCACCGTGCCGGACCAGCGGCCGGTCTTCCGGTCGTGCTTCCGGATCGTGACCGTGTACTTCAGGGTGTCGTCCCTGGGCTCCAGCGTCTCCCCGTTCCACGTGCCACGGAGATCGATCCCCGTCGCAGCCGATCCGCCATCGAGGATGGTGCCCGTGGCGGTCGCACGGTCGGGGTCGATCGTCGCGCCATCGGGGTCGGAGAGGGTGAGCGTCAGCTCCTCGGTCTCCTCGTGTCGGTCGTCCGCGACCACGCGCACGGCGACCGTCGTCCCCGTCTCGCCGGCCGGGATGGTCACGGACGTGTCCAGCGCCTCGTAGTCCCTCGGTGCGGTCGCGGTGCCATCCTGCGTCCGGACATGGACGATGACCGGGTGGTCGGTCGGGCCGGAGAGACGGACCTGGAACCCCAGCTCGCTCGTGCCCTTACCGGTCGGCTCCCGACCCTCGGCATCCTCGACACGGATGCGGGGCATCGCTACACCCACGGGGATGCACTCCCCTGTCGCCGACAGGCCCCGATCGGTCGCCGCCACGCCGAAGACCTGGGTGTCCGGATCCAGGGCCACGTTCCGCGAGAAGCGACCGATACCATCGCTCCCGATGGCCACCGGCACCCAGCCGAGGCTCCGGACGCCACGGCCCACGACCGTGGGGCACTCCGCGCCGTCGTCGGCAGCAGCGAACAGCGAGACCACCACCTCCGCGCCGATGATGCCCCGCACGACCCCCTCGATCGGATCCGCGGCGCCCGGCCCGGCGTCGAAGGCGTACGTCAGCTCCGGCGGCTCACCGGACCCGGTCGTCGCCTCCTCCACGAGGATGTCCGATCCACTCGCCGCCGCCCGCATGGACCGCGAGGTGTCACTCTGGCCCTTGACCTCGACATCGAGCCCGGCCGCACCCATGGTCACCGCCTGGAGATGCACCTCGAAGGTCTGCGAGGTGTCGGGCAGGAGGCGGACGCCAGCCGGCGGTACCGGGGGTCGGATGTCGACGACGCGGAGCGGGCTCTCGGTCCCCTCGACCGCGCCACGCAGCCGGAGCACCTCGCGATCCCGGAACACGAGGTCCTCGAGCCAGCCGCCATCGGACGCGCTCGAACGCACCGTGACATCCACCACCGTGGTGCCACCCAGCGGGACCAGCCGGTCGCGTGGGGTGATCGTGACCGCGAGCCCGGGACGGGTCTCGAACACCACCGTGCCGGTGACGTCGTCCCCGGTGGGCGTCACCGTGGTCGGGCGGTAGTTGGCGGGGCGCGATCTCAAGGTCGCCCCCGGCGAGCCTCCGGGATCGGCCACGATGGTCCACGCTCCGCTGTCCACGGGCAACCATCCGTCGAAGCCACCCGCGTCCCGATCGAGCTCGATGCACGGTGGCGGCTCGATCCGGACCTGGCCGGCCGCGGCCCGGATGGACCGGGCCGTGACGCACGCCGCCTGCGCGGGATCCGACCCCCCGCGGACCGCGTAGGCCCGGGCGCCAAGGGGCGGGTCGATGATCCGCCCGGTCGTCCCCACCGAGGTGATGCGCACCGGGTACACGAGCGGCGGCACATAGAACGCGTAGTAGGTCCCGCCGATCGCGGAGATGCCCTCGAAGTGGCGGGCGAACATGCCGTGATACCCCTCGGAGGCGTCCCCCACGAGCGGCGGGCTGAAGGTGAGGGTGCAGGTGGCATCGCGGGAGCCGCAGCCATCCTGGACCGCGATCCCGTCGGCGGCGGACTCCCAGCGCACGGCCGGATAGCGGCAGCCGAGGCTGCCGCACTGACCGACCGGCGTGTCGAACGCCAGGCTCCCCGCTTTCGGGAAGGAGAGCGTGAAGGGCACGCCCCGCCGGACCTGGACCACCTCGACCGAGTCGATGGAGCCGTATGGCATGGGTGACTCGGGGTACGGACATCCCCGCTGGCCGATGGTGAACGACCCGCGGGTGAGGCACGCATCCAACGGCGGCGCCGGTTCCGCGGCGCTCGCGGTGCCGGGCCCGGTCGGCGGGATCACGAGGGACCCCGCGACGAGCAGCACCAGGACGATCAGCCGTCCGAGCCATGCGCCCACGCGCCCCATGCCGACACCTCCGCGAGCCGATGCGATCACGGGTCGCAACATCGCAGGCGAGCGTCCAACGAGCGTCCAATGAGCGGTGCCCCGCGTTGGGGAGTGGCGGCGTGTCGGGGAGTGGCGGCGCGGTGGTCGTCCGTCCGGGAACGTCGGACGCGTGAGCCCGCGAGGGTCCGATGACCAGCGTCAGGGAGCACCACTCGGCGGCGAGCTACTCGACGTGGGCGCCTGGCTGGATGACGGTCCGCCGCCAGATGTCTGTGTCCCTGCATCCATGCCCTCGCGCTTCCGCGCGGCCTCGGCCATCCGAGCGACCTCGCCGGCGGTCGCAGAGAGCGCCGCGCGCACAGCCGATCCGGTACGCGTCAGCTTGGCGGTCGCCATGACCAGGAACTGGATGGCCGCCAGGTCCACCTTCTGGCTGCCCATCGCGGCCTGCCGGTTCAGCTGCATGAGCACCTCATGCGACGACGTCCGGAACTGGCCCATCAGGGTGTCCACCTCCCGCTGGACCTCGACCGCTTCCGTCTCCAGCCGAGACAGCAGGCTCACTTCCTTCTCGCCCTTCGCCTGCTTGAGGAGCGTCTCCAGCCGACCGGCGAGCGCATCCCAGGCTGCCTCGTCGGCGACCTTGACCTCGAGCGCCTTCATGAGGTCCCGGAAGCGCTTGCCGTACTTGGCGATGCCCTTGATGGCACCGACGGCCTCCTCGGACGCCACGATGCCGCTCTTCATGAGCGCGGATGCCTCCGCGTTCAGCTTGGGCAGCTGGTCGAGGAGCGCCGTGTACACCTGCGCGTCGAGCGGCTTCTGGCCGCCCTTGATCATGCCCTCGGCGAGGCTCACGATCTGGCGCGTGGCACCACCCGAGAAGTAGCCCCCGCCCTCGGTGGCATTGATGAGACCCTGGGTGTCGCCGATCTTCTGGACGAGGCCCCGCTGAGCGGCCTCATCGCCTGCCGCGACGGCGGATTCCAGCTGCTGGTGGTAGTCGTCGATCTTGCCGTACAGCGCGGCGCGGTCCCCGTCGCTGAGCGGCTTGAAGGGCACCTCCTGGATGCCCAGATCCTTCATCTGCGCCCGGATCCGGGCCGCCAGCTCCTTGTTGCCGGCCGCCTCGGCGTCATGCAGCGTGCGTGCCATGATGGTCGCCTGGGCCACCTTCTCCGCGCGTGTCCCGAGCTCTTCCCGGAGGGCGGGGCTCAGCGTGTCGTACAGGTGGAGCCGTCGGGGGTCCGTGAAGAAGTCTGCCAGGAGCAGCTCGCCGAGGCGGTCCGGGGTCGTGCCCACGCGCCCCGCCATGAACGAGCGCACGGCCGACCGGTTCTTCGACGCGTTCTTGCCCATGAGGCTGATGTCGAAGTCGTTGGTGAACTTGCCCTTGCTGCCGGTGCGCTGGACCGCCGCGGCACCGGTCTCGTCCACGCCACCCGGCAGGGTGCGCACGAAGGCCTCCAGGTCCCCCATCATCGCGTCGCGCCAGCCCATGATGGCCTTGCCGGCCGCCGATTCGTTGCCGAGGGCCAGGCTGAGCGCCTTCCAGCCACCGTTCATCTCGAGCACCTTGCGCGGACCCAGGCGCTCCACGGCGAGCGCGGCGAGTGCCTCGCCCACCGCCGCGTCCGCCTGCACCTCCGTGGCAAGGCTTCCGGCCCGCTTGGCGAGCTCGGCGGGGGTCAGCTTGAGGAGGTCCTCCGGGACGGCCATGAACGCCTTCAGCCGAGCGGCGGCAGGCGACTGCTCCCCCACGATCTCCAGCAGCTTCGCGGCCGACTGACCGCTCCGCGCGGCGGCCTGCTCCGCTCCGAGCTCGAGGACGGCCCGCTCCGCGAGCGCGCGGTCGGGGGCCTTGCCGGCGAGTGCCACGAGATCCCGGGCGATGGCCTCCGCGGCCGCACGACCGGCTGCCATGGCAGCCTTGTCCACGGCACCCGTGAGCAGGCGGCCGATGGGCTTGACCGAGCTCGCCACGTCCGCGAACACCATGATCGTGGAGAGGGCCGCCTCGAACGCGGCCATGTCCGCCTGCCCCGACGCCAGCAGCTCCGTGCCGCCGCCGGTCGTGGCCTGGTCCGCGGCATCCATGGTGCGTGCCTTCTCCCACGCCACGATCGCCTGTCCGGCGCCGATGCCCACACCCGCACCGATGAGCGCGGCCCCCGCGAACGTGGCCATGCCCGCGGTCGCGAACTCGGCGAGGATGAACGCCGCTGCCGCGAGCGTCGCGAGGCCCATCGACACCCAGAAGGCCTTGTCGCCCTCGAGCTCGAGGACCTCCTTCGCGACCGCCTGGGCGACGGGATCCTTCCAGTCGATCGAGGACGGACCCTTCTGCCCCCCGAACAGCTGGTTGTGGATGGGCACCAGCTCGTACGCGAGATCACCGGCGAGCTTCGGGCGCGTCTCCTGGATCGACGTCCGGGTCGACGTGAGCGCGCTCACCATCGCCGCGCGGGCCGCCTTGGGATCCTCCTGGGTCATGTCCGCCATCGTCTTGTCACCGCGCATCAGGCCGATGCCCACGATGGGGTACTTGATGGACAGACCCTGCATCACGGTCTCGAGCATGTCCCACTGCGCCTTGACGTCCTTCCAGGCCGTCCGCTGGAGGGACTCCGGTGCGACGCCCGCTGCCTTCGCCTTCTCGTCGCGGTCCGCGGGCGGGTTGGCGTCCTCTGCGGTCGGCTCACGATCCGGGTCGAACGACACCGCGAAGTAGAGGGTCCGGTCGCTCATCATCGCGTAGCGCCGCTCCAGGGCCACCGGCACCGAGCGGAGCTGTTCCTGGACCTGCTTCGCGTCCTGCGTGATGCGCAGCGCAGCGCCCAGCTCCATCTGGCGCTCGGCCTGTCGCTCCTCGGGGGTGGGCGGTCCGGCCTTCGTCGGGTCGGCGATGCCCAGGCCGCCCAGCTCATCCGTGCAGTACGTCTCGTTGCTGTCCAGATAGCTCCCGGCGATGGATCGGACATCGGACAGGAACTTCTGGGCGACCGGCTTGACCGCGGGCAGGTCATACAGCTCCGCGCCACCCTCGAGCGACTTCCGCCACGCCTCCGGGTTGGCCTTCGCCTGGTCGAGCACCTTCTCGCCGAAGGTCCCCCAGAGCGTCTCCAGCGCGGTCTCGTCCGCCGGCCCGATCCAGCCCCAGCTCTCGCTGAGCACGATGTCGATGAGCGCCATCGCGTGTGGCGCGCCGGCCTTGGCGAGGTTCCGCACCTGCTTGATCTTGTTGCTCGAGCGTTCCGCCAGCGCGTCCTTGATGAGCTCCTCGTCCGTGGGTCCGGCGCCCACCGCGAACGCGAGGTCACGCTGGACGACCGGCTCGGCGCGCGTCGTGGAGTCGGTCGGGGCACGCATGAGCGAGACGACCGCGCGGTTGCCAGCGGCGCGCTGGAGTCGCACCAGGCGACGCGGTCCGAGGGCAGGCGTCCGGGCGACGGTGGGTGTCGAGGGCGGCTCCGCGCGGGCGGCGAGCGTCATCCCGGGCCGCGTGCCGACTCCCGGCAACGCGCCGCCGGGACCCGCCGTATCGACCTCCGGTGCCTGGACCGGCTGGGCGGCATCGACCGTGGGTGTCTCGTGCGCGGCGTGGGCCTCGCCGTGGACAGGACCCGTGGACATCAGGCAGGCAGGCGACGATGGCTGGGCATCGTCCACGATCGTGCTGCCGGTGGGCTGGTCATGCCAGCCTCCCGGACGCGGTCATCCGGGCAGTCCCGATCGCCCGAAGGGGCAGTCTGCGGAGTGACTCGGTGGAGCGAAGCCCGCGGATCGACCGGCGTGCGCTCGGACCGGGGCTATGCCTGGACGGCTGCACAGCTCCGCTGATCGAGACCCAGCGCGAACCAGTCGAGGCCCACGAGCTGCCCACCGGCTCGCCGCGAGAAGGCGGCCTCGACGGCCTCGGGATCACCGCCCACGAGCGCGGCCTGGCGCGCCTCGAGGATGGCGGCACGTGCTGATCCGTAGGTGATGGCGTCCGCCCAGGCGGCATCGTCGGGTGCGCCGGTCGCATCCACCGCGCCGAGGTCGCGTGCGGTCGCATGCCACTCCGCGATGAGTGCCGCGTGCGCCGCATCCAGCCCGTCCGGCGGGTCCGTCATGAGTGCCGCCGCTCCGTCCTGGAGGAACGTCGCGAGGGCGTGCAGCGCGACCCTGGACGCCGCGTCGAAGTCACTGGAGCTGCGGCGTGCCGCGATGGTCGTGCAGGCCGCCGCGGCCCGGGCGATGAACGCGGCCGTCGCCGCATCCGGGGCGAGTGATGGTGCGTAGGCGAACTGGCAGTCCGTGCGTGCCAGGCCCAACGCCTCGAGCGATGCCTCGAACGGGGTGTCCGATGGGGAGCCGACCTGCCGGAAGGTCGCCACGATGATCGCCCAGTCGCCGAGGAGGAGCGCCTGGGTGCGCCGCTCGAGCTCCACGATCCGATCGTCCGACACGCCCACGACGACATCCCAGGCGGCCTGCTGGCCAGGGTCGTCGGCGGAGAGGGATGCCAGCGCGTCGCGGATCGCCGACAGCCGGTCGATCTCCGTGCGATGGGTGGACGCCCAAGCCGCGAGCTCGTCCGTCGTGGGTGGGTCGAGGTCGTCCCGCTGCCGGGTGATGACCTCGAGGAAGACGTCGATCACCGAGGGGTCGCTCGCGAGCGTCGCGTGGGCGTTCATCGTCTCGGTGCAGCGGTGCATCGCGCGGACCGTGAAGGCGGCATCGGGAGCTGCGGGCGACGGGGCCGTGCTGGCGTCCGGCATGGCACTCGGCCCTGACGCCGATGCAGGCGCCGGGAACGCCAGCATCGCGGCGAGGACGACGAGGGGACGGACGAGACGGACGGTGGGCATGCCCACATCGTCGCACGGGACCCGCCAGTGCGCGACCCCCAGCATCGGACCTTGCTCAGGCTCCGACGTCACGGCGGGCCGCCCACTCCGGCAGCGGCCGACCCAGCAGCCAGCCGCCGGCCACCGCCGCGAGCGGCAGCACCAGGAGCGCACCGATCACCTCGGGGATGGGCACCACGATGGGCCAGCCGAGCGGCCCCAGGGCACCCCAGACCGGCAGCAGGCCGGCCGGCACCGCGAGGAGGCCCGCCAGCGCCGCGATGACCATGCCCCGGGACGCGGTGATGCGACGCCGCACACCACCGGGTGCCCCGAGCGCGACGAGCGTCCGCAGGTCGCTGCGTGCCTCCACCTCGCCGAGGGCCACCGCGATAGCGGTCACCGTCAGCGCCGCCACGATGGCGGCGACCAGCATCACGAGCCGGAAGCCGAGCATCGGGTCGGGCGGCGGCAGCGGGCCGCTGAGATACGCGTCGGCGTCGACGGCCATCGCGATGGCACCCGCGCGGTCGAGGTCCGCCTGGGTCAGGTCGTGGTCGAGCCGGACGATGGACTGGACCTGGCCCCGACCCTGGTCGATGTCCAGGCCGTGGGCCACCGCGATGTCGGTCGGCATGATGGCGACCGTCGACAGGTCGGTGCCACCCCGGGCGGCGACCCGCGCGACCTCCATCGAGCCGAGGTCGGTCCGGCGGCTCTGGCCCGTCTGCTCGTCGTACTCGACCCTCGTCAGACGGGCCACGTTCCCCGTCAGGGCCCAGCCGCTCTCCGCGTCCCGGGGCGACTCCAGCACCACCGGCATGCCGGCACGGAAGGCATCGAGCGCCGAGTCGCCGTGATACGCCAGCAGCAGCCCTTCGTCACCGACACGGATCCCGAGACCGTTCTCGATGCGATCCTCCGATGGGTCCGGGTCGCGCAGGGGCATCAGGAGCTGGTAGGACGAAGTGCCATCGGTGGCCTCCGCCCACCGGTCGGGCCCCCATCCCACCGCGCCCATCTCCTGGGCGACGCGGGCCGCTGCGGTCTCCGGCGTCCGGCCTCGGATCATCATCGAATCGGACGCCACCTCCGGTCGCCACCATTCGATCCGCTGCGCTTCCTGGCTGGCCAGGACCGCGGCGAGCGCGATGGTCGCCGCCACGCTCGCGAGCACCGCGGTGACGATGGGTCCGTTGCGGGTCCGGGCACGTGCCGTGTCGCGCAGTGCCACGCGTGGCGAGAGCGGCAGGCGGCGCGCGATCCCCTCCAGCCGCTCCAGGAGCCACGGGCTGCATGCCCCGAAGCCCAGCACGCCGGTGACGGCACCGACCACGAGCAGCGCCAGCGGCACGACATCGTTGTTGCGGCCCAGGAGCGGGGCGACCGCCGTGCAGGCGAACGCGAGCGCGACCAGGCCGAGACCCAGGAGCAGCAGTCGGCGCGCCGGGGTCGAGGGCGGGCGTCGGCCGGAGAGCGCCACGAGGGTCGGCAGGCGGGCCGCGCCCCAGGCGGGCACGCCCGCCGCGATGATCGACGCCACGAGACCCACGACCGCAGCCACGCCCAGCACGACCGGATCGAGCTCCAACGGGCCCGTGCGCGCGCCAACGAGGTCATCGAGTCGGAGCGTCACGAGCCACGCGACCAGCAGCCCGAGGCCGATGCCCGCGACGACCGAGACGATCCCCGCGACCAATCCCTCGGCCATCACCGACCCCGCCAGCTGTCGCGGGGTGGCCCCGACCGCGCCGAGCAGCCCCAGCTCCCGTTGACGCCGCCGGATGCCCACGGCGAACGCGGCGGCTGCCACGAGCGCCGATTCCACGAGCGCCATCGCACCCAGCATCACGATGAGCACCGTGAAGTTGGCGGACGCCTCCCTCGCATCCGCGCGGGTGACCGCCTGGAACATGGGCTGGTCATAGCCTGCGAGGACCGGATCGAAGGTCGTGCGGATGGTCTCGACCACGGCGTCCGGGTCGCTGCCCGGCGGCAGATCCACCAGCCAGTCAGGGACCAGGTCGGCGGCCTCCGCGCGTGCCACTGGGTGCACGGCGAGCAGCCGCGACAGGTCGCGGGGGTCTTCCACGATGCCCGTGATCCGGAACGTCCCACCAGCCTCCAGGTCCAGGCGGTCACCGACCGCGAGCTGGGCACGGGTCGCGAGCCGGTCACTGATGGCGACCTCATCGACGGACATCGGGAGCGAGCCCGCGAGCAGCTCGACCATGCCGGTCGCCAGGCCGTTCGGGTCCATCGACCAGTCCTGGATGCCTTGGCGGACACCGCCGATGACCACGCGATCGCCGCTCCGCCAAATGGGCTCGATGCGGCTGCCCTCGGGCACCACCGAGAGGACCTCGGCGCGGCGGTTCGCGCCCAGCGGGGTCAGGCGCAGGTCGGCGACCCCCATGCGTGCGGTCGCGCGCTCGTTGGGTGTCGGCAGCGCCGTCTCCAGGAGGAGCGCCGCAGTGGTGATGCCCATGACCGGCAGACCGATGAGCACCGCGATGAGCGCGGTACGCCATCGATCGCGGGCCAGGGAGCGTCGGGCGATCCGCAGGAGCGCGGTGCTGGCTGCCATCAGGCGCCGATGCCCGTGGAGGTCGGTGGGAGTGCCGGCACCAGGGCCGGGGCCGGCATGTCCGGCCGCGAGGCGGGCACCGACTGGTCGATGATCCGGCCGTCCCGCAGGAACACCACCCGATCCGCCCATGCGGCATGCGCGGCGTCATGGGTCACCAGCAGGCCGGCGCCGCCCTGGTCGCAATGGCGTCGCAGGAGGCGCATCACCCCTTCGCCATTGATGGAGTCGAGGGCACCGGTGGGCTCGTCCGCGAGGAGCACGCGTCGACTGCCCACGATGGCCCGCGCGATGGCCACCCGCTGCTGCTCCCCGCCCGAGAGGTCATCCGGGAACCGGTCCGCGAGGGCTCGCAGGTCGACCCGTTCCAGCGCCTCGATCGCCAGCCGACGGGCTTCACCGGGCGAGGTCCCGTCGAGCTCGAGCGGCAGCGACACGTTCTCCGCGGCGGTGAGTCCCGCGAGCAGGTTGAGATCCTGGAACACATAGCCGACCGTCCGTCTGCGGAGCGCTGCGAGATCCTTCGCATCCAGGGCGGCGAGGTCGGTGCCCTCGACCAGGACCCGGCCCGTGGTCGGTCGATCGAGCCCGCCGACCATCGACAGGAGGGTCGACTTGCCCGACCCCGAGGGCCCCATGACGGCGACCAGCTCCCCGGCGCGGACGGCGAGGTCGGTGGGATGGAGCGCGGTCACCTGCGTGTGACCCGAGCCATGGACGCGGCTCACGCTCTGGAGCTGGATCGGCGGCGGGGCCGACGACGCCGTGGGTGGGAGCGCGACGGGCGCGCCCTCCGATGTGCCGTGCATGTGCTCTCCCTGGGTGCGTTCGGGTGCGCTCATCGGCCCGTCGCCGCGCGGTACGAAGTGCAGCCGTCGAAGAACTCCTCGAGGACGCGCAGGTCACCCTGCTTCGCCGGGGCGAGGACCTGTCGCCCCCAGATGTCGGCTGGGTCGTCCATGTACCGGGTGCGGTATTCGGACGCGGTGCCCAGCTCGAGCCACGCCAGGGCGACATCGACCGCGGGCTGGCCGGCCGGCTGCGCGCTGATCGCCTGGTCCATCCAGGCGCACTCCCAGAACTGGAACGCCTCGACGAGGCCCGCGCCCTCCTGGAACATCACGCGCTCCGCCGGGTGCTGGACCCGCGCCGGGAAGGCGATGCCGTCCGGCAGCTCGTATGGGAAGTGGGTCACGGTCGTGGCGTATTCCGCCTGCTTGCCGGCGATGTCCAGGAACCGCGCTTCGGGCGTGGCGCGTGCGGTGTGACCGGCCCGGCCGCCGATGGCGCATCCCGTGAGCGCGATCGCTGCAAGCGTGGCGAGCACCGTCGCAGGGAGCGTCGACCTTCGTCGTGGCGTCCTTGCGGGCGTGGTGTTGGGCCGTATCGTCACCGTGGTCGTCGGCGGCGTGGTCGGCGTGGTGGTCGACGGCGTGATCGGCGTGGTGGTCACCGAAGGCTCCGGCCGCGCGCGACATCCGCGGCATCCGGGTAGCTCGTGGCCGCACGGCGGGCGATACGGGCATCACAGGCGTCCAGCCAGCGGACCTCCGCTTCCGCCCGGAAGATGAGTGCGTCGAGCATCAGCAGCATCGACAGGTCATCGGGATCCGCGGACGCCTTGCGACGCGTGTAGGCCTGGAGCACGGCGATGGTCGCGGTCCGTTGCCGCTGGAGGAGATCGCGCACATCCACGTCCGGCGCGGCGACCGCGAGCAGCACCTTCGCGGTCAGCTCATCGCGCGGCGCCGTGTCCGGGACGTACGGCTGCTCGAACCAGCGCTCGAGCTCGGCGCGACCGATGTCGGTGATGCGGTAGTCACGACGTTCCGTGGCGCCGTCCGTGGCCTCCGTGGTGGCCGCGACCAGGCCGTCCCGCTCCAGGCGCGCGAGCGTCGAGTAGACCTGGCCCACGTTGATCGACCACGAGCCGCCCGTGGCGCGCTCCAGGCCCGTCTTCAGCTCATACCCGTGCGTGGGTGCATCTGCCAGGAGTGTCAGCAGTCCGTACTTCATCGCCATCAGCGGGAGTCCTCATCAATCCACGGCCCCGACCGGAGGCCGGCGCCCGTACTAGTCACGCAGTATGCATACTCGGTATGTAGTCGTCAAACGCGGTGGCCCGCACCCCGCACCGAGGATGTGGGGCTCGATGACGGCTGGCCTGTCACAGGACGCACGGTCGCGGTGTCTCGTGGCCGGAGCCCGCCGCGCGGCGGACGGACCGAACGAGGCACGGAGGCCATGGGCAACGGATCGAGGACGCACAGGGTCGTAGTGGTGGGCGGCGGCTACGCCGGCGTGATGGCCGCGAACCGCGTGAGCGGCATCGCTGACGCGGAGGTGACGCTCGTGGAGGCGCACGACCGGTTCACTGAACGCATCCGGCTCCATCAGGTGGCGGCGGGCACGCTGGATGACGCGACGATCCCGTTCGAGACGCTGCTCGCGCCAGTGGTGCGCCGGATCGAGGCTCGCGTCGACGGGGTCGATGCGGCGCGGCGGACACTGACCCTGGATGGCGCCTCGGACCCCGAGCCCTTGCCCTGGGACTGGCTCGTCATCGCGACGGGCAGCACGGCCGGTCCTCGGCCGCCCGGTACCTACACGGTCGCGACGCTCGAGGAGGCGACGCGGCTCCGCCACGCGATCACCGATCTCCGACGATCACCCACCGACTCGACGCCGGTCCGGATCGGGGTCGTCGGCGGTGGGCTCACCGCCATCGAGACGGCGGCGGAGCTGGGCGGCGCGGGTGGCCTCGCCGTGTCGCTCCATGCAGCGACCCTCGGCCCGGGACTCTCGGAACGTGCCCGGGGGCGGGTCAGGAGCGGCCTCCGAGGTCTCGGCGTCCGGGTCGTGGAAGGTGCACGCGTCCCGGTCACGGGCGCGATGGCGGCCGAGCGAGGCGGGCGTGGTCACGCCGGACCGGCGCGCTCGGCCGGGATCGCAGGCGAACTGGACGCGGACCTCGTCGTCTGGATGACCGGCTTCGAGGGCGCTCCCCTGGCGCGACCCGAGGGCCTGCCGGTGGACGCGGCCGGGCGACTCGTGGTCGACCCGACGTTGCGTGTCCGGGGCCACGACCGCATCGTCGCGGCAGGAGATGCGCTCGTGGTGGACGATACGGCGTATGCATACGTGCGGATGTCCTGCGCCATCGGGATGCCCCTGGGGGCGCACGCCGCTGACACCGTCGCCCGATCGATCCGCGGCCACGCGCCCGAGCCGTTCGCGTCGGGATACCTGCTCCAGTGCATCAGCCTGGGCCGGAACGGGGGCGTCGTGCAGACGGTGACCCCGGACGACCGGCCACGTCGCCTGGTCGTCTCGGGCCGGCTGGGCGCCTGGACCAAGGAGCGAGTGTGCCGGTCGACCATCCGCTGGCTGCGGCAGGAGGCGGATCGCCCGGGCTCGACGACCTGGACCAGGGGTCCGGGTGCATGAGCCGACCGGTCGACCGGCCTCCGGCGGTCATCGGGACCAGGATGGCACCCTCATGACCGTCGACGCCGATGCCGCATGGCTCCGCCACCGCGGCCTCGTGTTCTCGGTCGCCTACGACATCCTGGGTACCGTCGCGGATGCGGAGGACGTGGCGCAGGAGACCTGGATCCGGTTCAGCGCCGCTGCCGCGACGACCGACATCCGGAACGAGCGCGCGTATCTCGCGCGTATCGCGGCGCGGCTGGCTCTCAACGTGGTCCGCACCGTGGAACGCCGCCGCGAGGACTACGTCGGGCCATGGCTTCCCGAGCCACGGACCGCGGTCGGTATCGATGCCCCCGATGACCCATCGGACGCCGCGATCATGGCCGATGAGGTCTCGATGGCGCTGCTGGTGGTCCTCCAGAGCCTGGGAGCCGAGGAGCGCGTGGCCTTCGTGCTGCGCGAGGTCTTCGATGTCGACTACCCGGAGATCGCCCAGGCGCTCGACCGCACGCCGGCCGCGACCCGCCAGCTGGTGCATCGCGCCCGGGAGCGCGTGCGTGCCCAGCGACCCCGCCGTGAGGTGACGCCCGCCGAGCACGCCGCGACCGTGGAGCGGTTCGGGCGCGCGACCGCGTCCGGCGAGATCGACGCACTGCTGGAGGTGCTGGCGCCGGATGTGGTCCTGGTCTCGGACGGCGGGGGCAAGGCATGGGCCGCACGCAAGCCGGTCGTGGGTGCCACGGCCGTGGCGACCTTCCTGGCCGGGCTCATGCGGCTCGAGGGCGCTCGCTCCACCGCTGTGCCGCTCGTCGCGAACGGCCGCACCGCGGTCACCATCCTCCAGGAGGGCGTCGTCGTGGCGTTGTTCCAGTACGACGTGACACGTGGGCAGGATGGCGATCGGATCACCGCGATCCACGTGCTCCGCGATCCCGAGAAGCTCGCTCGTCTCCAGCCACACAGGACGACCTGACCCGACCGGGACGGCAGGGTGTCGCGCACCGCAGCGACCGCGAACGTCCGACGCGACGCCGGCGGACGTGGGCGACGGCTCGCCGGTCGATACACTCGATGACCGTGGATGACCCTCATCGCCACTCGCTCGACCACCGTGTGCGCTTCGACGAGTGCGACGCGGATGGCATCGTTCGGCCATCGGCGCTGCTGCGGGCGATGCAGGACCTCGCCTGGCAGCACAGCGACGCGACTGGCTACGACCGCGCGTGGTACCAGGAGCACGGGCTCACATGGCTCGTCCGTTTCGTGGACCTCCAGGTGGACGTGCCCATCCACTCCGGGGAGACGATCCGGCTCACGACGCACATCGCAGGCTGGCGCCGGGTCTGGGCGCGCCGACGGACGGAGGTCGAACGCGTCCAGGACGGCGATCGACCCGAGCGCGGCGACAGGCCCGAGAGCGGGGTCGCGGTCGCCACGGCGACGATCGACTGGGTACTCATCGATGCGGCCGGGCGGCCTGCGCGTGTCCCCGCGGGCATCGCGGAACGCTTCGCGGACGGCGCACCGACCTTCACACCCGGTCGGGTGATCCTGTCCGAGCAGCCCGCGGACGCCGTCGCGCGATCCTGGGAGGTGGGCGTCCGCGACCTCGATCCGATGCGCCACGTGAACAACGCGACGTATCTCGACCAGGTGGACGAGGCGCTCGCTGCCAGCACCGGTGCACTGACGGGACCTCATCCGCCGGTGCGCTACCTCGTCGAGTACCTGCGCCCTGCCCTTCCCCACCAGATCGTCACCCTCGGCCATTGGACCGTGGATGGCGAGGCCATGGTCCGGTTCGCGACGCCCGACGGCGCCGAGCTGGTCCGAGCCCTGGTCGGTCGACGCCACCCGCATGGCGGCCTGTTCGCGAGTGGGGCGCCGATCGCGCATGACCTGGATGACGCCCTGGACGGCTTCGGCGAGCACTGATCCTGGGCCACGCCCGCAGGATCTTCGGGCCTGCTTGCAGGATCTTCGGGCCTGCTTGCAGGATCGTCGGACCAGCCGAAGATCGGTCGGGCGTGATGGCACCGGCACCGGTGCGTCCGCACTCGCCCGCGTGACCTGACCGACCCGCCAACGAGCGCTGATCCGCTGCGATACTTCGGCGCGATGGAGCCCACCCCTGCCCCTGTCGCACCGCCTGCCGCGTCGACCATCGATCCGGCGATGGCTGTGCGGGTGCTCACCGTGGGTCGACGCATCGGCTCACTGATGCTGGCGGGAGGCGCTCAGACCGAGGACATCGAGGCGACCATCCTTGCCGCCACGCGCGCTCTCGGGCTGCCGGGCACCGATGTCGTGGTCACGTTCGCCACGATCTCGCTCTCCTGGTCGCCCGGTGGCGGTGCGCAGCCGCTGACGCTGGTCCACCTCGTCCGCGAGCGCAACGGCGACATCTCGGCACAGGCGGATGTCACGACGCTCGTCCGGCGGCTGGCGACCGGCGACGCGGATCTCGCGGATGCGGAGGCGGCCCTCGATGCCCGGGAGCGCGGCGTCCGACACCATCCGCGCGCGTTGACCGCCGTCGCTCCCGCGCTCAGCGCGGCCGGTGCGACGCTCATCTTCGGCGGCTCGCTGCTCGACCTGGCGGTGACGGCGCTCATCGTCCTCGCTGTCCAGCCCGCCCTGGCGCTCCTCGACCGCAGCGCCATGGTGCCCTTCTTCCAGCTCGTGGCGGCGACGCTCATCACGACGCTCGGTGCGGTCGTCGTGGCGGGCCTCGTGACGGAGATCCACGCGAGCCTCGTGCTCACCGGCGCGATCCTCCGGTTCCTGCCCGGTGGCGCGCTCGTGGCCGGCGTGCGTGACCTCATCGACGGCTCCATCGTCTCGGGCACGGCGCGGCTCGCGGAGGCGTTGCTGCTCGCGGCGGGCGTGGCCGCAGGTGCGACGGTGGGTCTCGCGGTCGGTGCCGCATTCGAGGTGCCCCTGTCGCTCAGCGCCGACGGGCCGGTCGACTGGCCAGCGGCCGTCGTCATCGCCGGGTCGGTGGTCGCCGCGGTCGGCTATGCCGTGCTCCTGGGCGTGCCCCGGTTCGTGCTGCCGGGCATCGCGCTCGCGGTCGCGATCGGCGCCGCGACCGGGTTCGTGCTCCCCGCGGAGAGCGCCGTGGTGACGTTCGTCGCAGGGGCCCTCATCGGCGGTGTCGCGCGGATGATCGCGCTGCGTGCGGGAGCACCCGCGTCCCTCTGGGTCGTGCCCGCCATCCTGCCGCTGCTGCCGGGTCTCGCGCTGGTGAACGCCCTACTCGCGACGAGCGACACCGCCAAGGTCGCCGGGCTCATGGGCGCCATCACGACCGCGTTCGCGCTGGGCACGGGTGTCGCGATGGGCGACCTCGCGGCCGCTGCCCTGGTGCGTGTCCGACAACGCGTCGTGGAGCCCGCGGTGGCCGTGGCCCATCAGGGGGTCGACGTGCTCGTGGGCGGCGCCCAGGAACGCATCGGCGGCTGGATCCGGCGCGACTGACCACTCGGCTGGCACCGGGATCCGGCGCATCACCAGATCCGGCGCATCACCAGATCCGGCGCATCACCAGATCCGGTGCGGCACCTCTCAGCGGGCGGCGAACGTCCGGTCGTAGGCGGCCACGAGCTGGTCACCGAGCACATCCGGGTCCACGCCGCGCTGCTCCGCGACCCAGCGCGCGGTGACCTCCACGTAGCGTGGCTCGTTGCGACCGCGCGGTGCACCCGGCGGGGAGAGCCACGGCGCATCGGTCTCCACCAGCAACCGCTCCGATGGCACGAGCCGTGCCACCTCCGCGGTCGACTCCTCGCCCGTCCGGAACGCCAGCCCGGAGATGCTCACCGCGCACCCCAGTTCCAGCGCCGCCTCCGCGTAGTCCACAGGCCCCGAGAACGAGTGGAGCACCGCGGGTGGCCTGCCCGCCAGCCGATCCTGCCAGTCGGCATCGCCCACGTCCGCCTCGCGCAGCGCCTCGATCAGGTCGTC
The DNA here is from genome assembly GCA_019637815.1 of Chloroflexota bacterium. Taxonomy (GTDB): domain Bacteria; phylum Chloroflexota; class Limnocylindria; order Limnocylindrales; family CSP1-4; genus JAFMJV01. Next base: position 49,084 of record JAHBUZ010000021.1, on the reverse strand, counting down.
CTGGGCATCGCGACGACCGGGCTTGGAGCGGCAATGGAGGATGAGTGGCAGCCCCACCTGCCGCGCGAGCGCCAGGTGCCAGCGAAGGTTGGCCAGCTGGGCGTCCCGGGGCGAATATCCGCGGTCGTAGTCGAGACCGGTCTCCCCCACCGATCGCACGACGGGGTCCTGCACCAGCTCCCGGATACGTGCCCGGTCGGCGTCCGTGGCCGTCCCCGACACGTGCGGGTGGATGCCCACGGCGGCATCGATGCCCTGGCGCGTCGCCAGCGACACGCCAGCCTCGGATGTCGCGACGTCCCAGCCGGGCATGATCGCCCGCTCGAGGCCGACCGCCCGCGCGGCAGCAAGCAACGCATCGGCCTCGTGGATGAGGCGACCAGCCTGGAGATGGGCGTGCGCATCGATGAGTCGCATGGCGCGTCGATGGTAGGGCCTGTGCCGGGACCAACGTCCGAAGGGCGCATCCGGCCGACCTGGTCCATCATCGTCCCGTGCATCACCGGTCCCCTGTCCTGCGCCGCACCCTCGCCGCGATCGCCGGTCCACTGGTCCTCGTGCTCGCGGGACCGACCGCCGGCATCCACGCGGCTGGCCCCACCCTGTCCGCTGACGACCACACGGGTGCGTCGACGGTCATCACCACGCCCGACGGCTTCGGCGTCGCCGTGCCTGAGCCCGGGTACGGCATCGCGCTCGCGGCCATGACGGCGGACGGCCGCCAGATCGACCTCGTGGTCGAGACGGACGCGACCGGCAGGGTGCGCATCGTCGAGGCATCCGCGCACGTCGACGCATCCGCGCAGGGCATCGCCGACCCGAGCCTCCTGCCCCCACCCGTGCCCTTCCTGCCCCGTCGACTGCCGGGTCTCCTCGATCGGCTCCCCCCGGTCGGTCCGGTCGGTGGCGCGACGGACCCGGAGGACGTCCCCTCGGACCGGGATGCCGCGGCAGCGCGCATCACCGCGGGTGACGACGCCTGCCAGAAGAAGGCCAACTCGCTCATCGGCTTCCGCTGGAACACCACCTGGCAGTGGCGCTTCCAGAGCGCGAGCACACCCGGCTCGCTCACCAAGTCGAAGGTGCTCTCCCAGCTGAAGGCATCGACCAAGTCCATCACGAATGCGCGCAACGACTGCGGGATGCCGGACCGGGTGAGCGCGAAGGCGAGCTACCTGGGCACGACCACGAAGAAGCCGAACATCAAGAGCAACGGGACCTGCGGTCGACGGGACGGCAGCAACGTCGTGGGCTTCGGCACCCTGCCCTCGAACGTGCTCGGGCTCACCTGCACCACGTACCAGATCCTGCCCGGCCGCGACCGGGCCGTCGAGTCGGACGTGCTGTTCAACAAGAAGCATCACAAGTGGACCACGTCACCCGGCAGCTGCACCGGCCAGCGGTTCGTGCTCCGGTCGATCGCGACCCACGAGTTCGGGCACGTGTTCGGGCTCGGGCACGTGTCCGAGGCGAAGCACCGCTGGCTGACGATGAGCGAGGGCATCGGCTGGTGCGATGACTCGGCGTACACCCTCGGCCGGGGCGACATCCTGGGGCTCGAGAAGCTGTACTGAGCGGTGGGCGGCACGGGAGCCGCCACGCCGATCGAGGTCGGGGCCGGCGCTGCCCCTACTCCGCCTCGGCGGTCTCGATCTCCAGGCGCGGGAACAGCGGCTCGGGTGACGCCACGCGACCCGGCATCACGCCCCCACCCCACGCCCGCAGCGGCGCCAGCGGCGGACCACCGTTGCCATCGGCCTCGTACGGGTAGTCGTGGCCCAGCTGGGCGAGCATCCGGGGTGCGGTATCGGGCAGGAACGGCGCGACCGTGAGGGCGATGACCCGGCAGGCCTCCAGCAGCTCCCCGAGGACGTCACGGAGCGTCGCGGCCGCGGCCTCGTCGCCGGCCTTCACCAGCTTGGCGAGTCCCCACGGCTGCTGCGCGTCCACGTATCGGTTCGCGGCACCCACGAAGCGCCAGAGCGCGGCGAGCGCCTCGTGGAGCATGCACGTCTCCACGCCGGCATCGAACGCCGCGACGTGCTCCGCCCAGATCGCGCCGAGCTCACCGCCCGGAGCGGGGGCGGGTCGGTCGCCCTCGAGATAGCGACCGGTCATCGAGATGGTCCGGTTCACGAGGTTGCCGAGGTCGTTCGCGAGGTCCGCGTTGTAGCGGCGCAGGAAGCTGTCCCAGGAGACATCCGCATCCCGGTCGAAGGCCACCTCGCGGAGCGTCGCGTACCGGGCGCCGTCCCGACCCAGTGCCGCGACCACATCCACCGGATCGAGGAAGTTGCCCCGGCTCTTGCTCATCCGCTCCCCCTGGGCGAGGAGCCAGCCGTGGACCCAGACCTTGCGCGGCAGCGGCAGCCCGGCACTCATGAGCATCGCCGGCCAGATGATGGTGTGGAAGCGGTTGATGTCCTTGCCGATGACGTGCAGGTCCGCGGGCCACCAGTAGGCGAACGACTCGGGGTCATCCGGGAAGCCCGCCCCCGTGATGTAGTTGATGAGCGCATCGAACCAGACGTAGATGACGCCCGCGGCCGGGTCCCACGAGCCATCCGGCAGCTGCGAGCTGGAGCCGTCCGGCATGACCGGGAACGGGATGCCCCAGTGGAAGGTCTCGCGGCTGATGGAGATGTCCTCGAGCCCCTGGCGGATGAAGCCGAGCATCTCGTTGCGGCGATATTCCGGCTGGACCCAGTCCGGGTTCGCCTCGTAGTAGGCGAGCAGCCGAGCCTGGTAGGCCGACAGGCGGAAGAACCAGTTGCGCTCCGTCAGCCATTGCAGCTCGACACCCGGGTGGTTCGGGCAGTGGACACCCGTCCCGTCCTCGACGAGATCCGAGGTGTTGCGGAAGCCCTCGTTGGGGCAGTACCAGCCCTCGTAGCTGCCCTGGTAGACGTCGCCGTTCGCATAGGCACGACGGACCATCTCCTGGGACGCGCGGTGGTGGTCGGGGTCCGTGGTCCGGATGAAACGATCCGGGGTGACACCGAGCGCATCCTCTGCCGTCCGGAAGAGGTCCACCATGCCATCGACGAAGGCGCGGGTGTCCTGGCCCAGCTCCTTCGCCCGCTCGTGGATATTCACGGAGTGCTCATCCGTGCCGGTCAGGAAGCGGGTGTCATGGCCCTGCATCCGGTGCCAGCGCGCGATGACGTCCGCGCCCACCACCTCGTAGAGGGTGTGGAGCCCCGGCTTGTTGTTGGGGTACGCGATGGCAGTGGTCAGGTAGTAGCGAGGTCGGTCACTCATGGGCCGAGCGATGGTACCGCGTGGCCAGCGTTCAGCGTGGGCACCGCGGCTCGGGGCCGAGGCGGACGTCGGGCGCGCGGCTGGGACCGCTCAGGCGCTCCGTGTCCGCAGCGTCCTCGCCGCCGAGAGTCGAGCGTCGACCGTGATGAGGGTGAGGTCATGCGTCAAGGCGGTCACTTCGCCGAGCGCCGTCGAAGGCAGCGGTGATCCTACCGACCGTGAGGAGGAACCGCGGACCTGCGCGAGGACCCGGGCGGCCCGACCGACCGTCAGGCGGGCCAGTCGATCGCGGTGTGGAGCTCGGTGGCGCTGATCCCCAGGATGGCGCTGGCATCGGTGGGAGTGAAGACATCCCTGCCGCGCGCGAACCACTCGACGGTCCGTGCGCCCGGGTCGACGATGAGGAACTCCTCGACGCCCATCCGGAAGTAGTGGGCGAACTTGAGACGGCTCTCGTCGCCCGGGGACACGACCTCGACCACGATGGCGGCGGTGTGCTGCCAGACCGGATCCGCGGTGCCGCGAAGGAATGCGAGATCCGGGACCCGGAAGTCCCTGGACCCGCCGATGTTGGAGGGGCCATGGACCTGCAGGCCGACACGGTCCGCCAAGGGGCCCAGGATCCGGATCAGCCTGGCCTGCACCTCGGAGTGCCAGGCATTCGGTGCTGCTGCCACGTGGTACACGCCCTCCCAGACCTCGTCGTAGAGGTCCTGGCCAAGGGCCTTGCGTCGCGCGATCAGCTCCTCGGTCACCGGCGGCGGGACCACGAACGTCGTTCGCATGGCGCCACTGTAGCCCGTGGTGCGTACCGGGTCATCACCAGTGCCTCACGTGGGACTTGTCCACATCCGAGGGTCCACCTTGGCGCGGCGTGGCGATCCGCGTACCGTGTCCGATGACGGCTGACCGGTCGCCGCAGATCGATACGAACCCGGGAGGACCGCATGGCCAGTCTCAAGGGCGTGCTCCAGGCGATCCTGGAGCTGGTCCTCGGTCAGAACATGGAGGATGACGAACGGACACGAGCGTCCGCGAGGGGCGAGTCGGTGCCGAGCCAGGTCGACGTGGATGCGTACTCGGACGACGGCTCGGCCATCGGTTTCGCGGACGACGGCGACTGAGGCGGGTCCCTCGGCCTAGTGGCGGAAGTGGCGGACCCCGGTCAGGAGGATGGCGGCACCTGCCGCGTCAGCGGCCGCGATGACCTCCGCGTCACGTTTGCTGCCGCCGGGATGCACGAACGCGGTGACACCGGCCGTGGCACACACCTCGAGCGCGTCCGGGAACGGGAAGAACGCGTCCGAGGCACACACCGCGCCGCGCGCCCGCTCCAGACCCGCCTTGTCCACGGCGAGCCGGGCGCTGTCGACCCGGCTCATCTGACCGGCACCGACGCCCACGATCACCCCATCCCGGGCGAGCACGATCGCGTTGGAGCGCACATGTCGACTCACGCGCCATGCGAGATCGAGGTCGGTGAGCTCCTGCTCGCTTGGCGGCCGCGCACCAACGGAGCGCCAGGTGGCCGGCTGGTCCAGCGAGACATCCGCGTCCGTGGCCAGCACGGCGCCGCCGGCGCTCCGCAGCTCGACCCCCGCCACGGGCAGTCCGACGATGCCCGGGTCCTCCAGCAACCGCAGGTCCTGCTTCGCGGCAAGGATGGCGCGCGCGTCCGTGTCGAAGGCGCACGCGACGACCACCTCCAGGAACAGCGAGGCGAGCCGCTCCGCGAGCGCGCGATCCACGACCCCCTTGACCGCCACGACCCCACCGAAGGCACTCACCGGGTCGCCGGACAACGCGCCCTCCCAGGCACTCGTCAGGTCGGGCGCCTCCGCCGTCCCGCAGGGGTTGCCGTGCTTGATGATCGCGATCGCGGCGCCCCGCAGGTCGCGTGCCAGCCCCGCGGCCGCGGCGGCGTCCAGCAGGTTGTTGTAGCTGAGCGGCTTGCCCTGGAGCGGTCGGGCACCCGTCGCCAGGGCTCCCGCCATCGGGTCCGCGCCCGGCACCACGTACAGCGCTGCCGCCTGGTGCGGGTTCTCGCCATATCGCAGCAGCGCGGCGCGTTCGAGCGAGACCTCCAGCCGTGCCGGCAGCCGCTCCTCGACGCCCGGCTCCGCCCCCTCCCCGTCCCCGGCGAACCGGCGACCCAGCTCGGCGGCGATCATCGTGTCGTAGTCGGCCGTCAGGCGATACGCGGCGAGCGCCAGGTCACGCCGTGTCGTCTCGGACACCGCGCCGTCACGCCGCAGCTCGTCGAGCACGCCCGGGTACTGCCGCGGGTCGGTGAGGATGGCCACGTTCGCGTGGTTCTTGGCTGCCGCCCGGACGAGCGCCGGTCCACCGATGTCGATCTCCTCGATCAGCGCATCGAGGTCGATGCCCGGCCGGGCCGCGGCGTCCGCGAATCGATACAGGTTGACCGCGACCACCTGGAACGCATCGATGTTCGCGTGCGCCAGCTGTCCCCGATGCGCCGGCGACCGGAGATCCGCGAGCACGCCACCGTGGATGCGCGGGTGGAGCGTCTTGACCCGCCCATCGAGCATCTCGGGCGACCCCGTGACAGCCGCCACATCGGTCACCGGGAGGCCGGCGTCGCGCATCGTGCGTGCGGTGCCACCGGTCGAGACCAGCTCGAAGCCAAGCCCATCGAGCGCCCGGGCCAGGTCGACCAGGCCGTCCTTGTCCGACATCGAGAGGAGCGCCCGACGGGGCACCGGGATATGCCGGGAGCGGGTCCGATCGAACGTCAGGCGTCCATCGATATCGATCCCCAGCGTGCCGGCCGCCGCCATGGCCACCACGCGCGGCAGGAGTCGATGCTCGACCGCGTGGATGCGTGCCGCGAGCGAGGCCTCGTCATCGGACGGCAGGATGGGCACGGCCTCCTGGGCCACGATCGGGCCGCCGTCCAGCGTCTCGTCCACGAGATGCACCGTCACGCCCGTCACGACCACGCGGGCGTCCAACGCATCACGGATCGCGTGGAGCCCGGGGAATGCCGGGAGCAGGGACGGGTGCACGTTGATGATGCACTCGCGGAACGCGTTCAGGACCTCCGGGCCCAGGATGCGCAGGAAGCCCGCGAGGACCACGACATCCGGCTCGATCTGCTGGAGCCCGGCAGCGAGACCGATGTCCCAGCTACGCAGGTCCGGGTGGCCCGACGGCGGCACGAGCAGCACCGGGATGCCCTGCTCGACCGCCCAGTCCGTGGCGGGACAGACACGGTCCGCGAACACGCTGACGATGCGACCGCCGAGGATGCCCCGTCGCTCCGCCGCGACCAGTGCCCGCAGGTTGCTCCCCTGCCCCGAGACACCGACCACGATGCGCGCCGCGCTGATTTCCGGGGCCGCCATGGTCGCCCCGTGACTCCCCTCCGGAGTCCGTGCGTCCTCGGCGTTCGTCGCGGCGCCTAGGGCCGCCGAAGCGCGCGTGCCCTCCCCCGCCGATGCCATGTCCCCCGTGCTCACCCAGCCTCCTCGCGATATCTCGATGGACCGGTCACCCCGACCGGCACGACCTGTCCGATGACCCAGCTCGCCTGGCCCCTGGACGCCAGCAGCTCGAGGACGACCGATGTCGCCGCCGGCTCGACCACGAGCGCCATGCCGATGCCGCCGTTGAAGGTCGCCCGCAGCTCCGGGCCGGACATCTCGGCGCGGCGCGCGATGAGTGCCATGACCGGCGGGATGGGCCAACGATCGGGATACACCACGGCGCCCAGGTCGGGCGTCAGCGCGCGAGGCAGGTTGCTCGGCAGGCCACCCCCCGTGATGTGGGCGATGCCGCCGAGTCGGAGGCCGCGTGCGGCCAGCTCGTCGCGGACCGCGAGGACGTCCGGCGCGTGGATCGTGGTCGGCTCGAGGAGCGCCTCGCCGACGGTCGTGGCGCCCAGGGTGGTCGCGGCGCCACCGGGCGCTGCCTCGAGTGGCTCATCGAGGGCCGTGCCGGTCTCGCGGAGTGTCGCCCGCACCAGCGAGTACCCGTTCGCATGCAGCCCCGACGAGGCGATACCGATGATCGCATCGCCCGCGCGCGTCGCGGACCCATCGATGAGCTCGTCCCGCTCCACGATGCCCACACAGAACCCGGCCAGATCGAACGCGTCCGGCTCCATGACCCCCGGGTGCTCCGCGGTCTCACCCCCCACGAGCATCGCGCCCGCCGTCGCACAGCCCTCCGCGATGCCGCCGACCAGCTGCGCCACCCGCTCCGGTTCCACACGGCCGACCGCGACATAGTCGAGGAACAGCCACGGCCGGGCGCCATGACACACGACATCGTCGGCGCACATCGCGACGAGGTCACGACCGATGGTGTCGAACCGGCCGAGCGCCCGGGCGATCTCCGTCTTGGTGCCCACACCGTCCGTGGCACTCACCAACACCGGCCGACGCATCCCCGGCGGCAGCTCCAGCGCAGCACCGAAGCCGCCGAGGCCACCCAGCAGGTCCGCGCCACCCGCCCCAGCCGCCGCGATCCGACCACGCATCAGCTCCACCGCCCGGTCGCCAGCCGCGACGTCCACCCCCGCCGCGGCATACGCGGCGCGGGCCGGTCCCTCGGGCTCGATGGTGGCTGGATCCCTCACGCAGCGCCGTACGGCGGCGTGTCCTCCGCCGCGCGTACCACACTCGAGGACCGGACCCAGATCGTCCTGGACGCAGGCAGGTCGAGCGTCGTCATCACCGCCTGCACGACGTCGTTCGGATGTGCGTCTCGGTCCGCCCTGATCTCGATCCCCAGCTCCGGATGCCCGACATGCCGGACGAGATCGACGGACCCGTGCCTCGTCCGGACCACACCGACCTCGACGGGCCCCGGCTCATCACCCGAGGGCGTGAGCGATTCGAACCGGATGCCATGCGCGGCCAATTCCTCATCGCTCGCGGTGATGGTCGCGACCGGGATGGACACGCCTGGGACCTCACTCATCGACCTGACCGTTGCGCAGGACCGTCACGGCTATCTTGGCATAGTCCCCTTCGACGACGACACCGTCACGAGGGCCGGTCCAGGTCGCGACCCCGGGCGGGCCATCAGGATCGGGCTCGACGTCCGTTCGGAACTCGATCCCGCGGGCACCTGACGGCAGTGGACCGCGATATGCCTTGACACATGGCGTCAGACCCATGTGCGCGACCCGACCCCAGACCTCGCCGGACCGCTCCTGCGCACGCGCGACCTCGGGCGACTGACCGGGGATCCATTCGAGCCGGTGATAGACGGCCACGTGCTACCGAGCCTCAGCGGGCACCGGCGGGCTCCAGCACGAACTTGTGGGATGCCACGTCATAGGGCACGGGCACGGGGTAGTCCCCATCGAAGCAGGCGAAGCAGAAGCGGGATCGCGGCAGGTCGATCGCGTCCAGCACGCCGCCGATGGACAGGAACGCGAGCGAGTCGGCGCCCACGAAGTCGCGGATGCCGGGCACATCCAGGCGGCTGGCGATGAGCTCGGTCTCGATGGACGTGTCGATGCCATAGAAGCAGGGGTGGTGGATGGGCGGCGCGCTGATCCGCAGGTGGACCTCCGCGGCACCCGCGCGTCGCAGCAGCGCCACGATCTGGCGGGTGGTGGTGCCGCGCACGATCGAGTCATCCACGACCACCAGCCGCTTGCCCCGGACCTGCTCACGGAGCACGGAGAGCTTCATGTCCACGCCCCGCTGGCGCATCGACTGCGAGGGCTGGATGAACGTCCGGCCGGCGTACCGGTTCTTGACCATGCCGTCCCGATACGGGATGCCCGACGCCTCCGCGAAGCCGGCCGCCGCCGGGGCGCCCGTGTCCGGCACGGGCATCACCAGGTCCGCCTCCGCGGGCGCCTCTCGCGCAAGGACCTCGCCCATGCGTCGACGCGCCTCGTACAGGTTGCGGCCCAGGAGGTACGAATCGGGTCGCGCGAAGTAGATGAGCTCGAACACGCACAGCCGCTCATGCGACTCCGCGAACCGGATGGAGCGTGGGCCGTCCGGCTCCCCGATGACCACCATCTCGCCCGGCTCCACGTCCCGCACGTACTCCGCGCCGAGGACATCGAGTGCCGCGGTCTCCGAAGCGAGCACCCAACCCCGGCCCGCGACCGGCGCCGGAGCGGCGACCTCCTCTCCCCAGGGCAGCGGATCGGATGGCGCCACGGCCGATGCCGGGGCACGTTCCGCGACGACCGCCTCCGCGGGCAGCCGCCCCAGGCACAGTGGCCGGAAGCCGTACGGGTCGCGCGCACCGATGACCCGCCCCTCGTCCATGACCACGAGCGAGTACGCCCCCGAGACGCGTGGCAGGAGCGTCGTCAGTGCCGCGACGAGATCCGCGCCCGGCTCGTCCGACAGGAGCGCCGTGAGGACCTCCGTATCGGTCGTGCCCACCAGCCGTTCGCGGCCGCCCGGCAGCTCCGCCACCAGCTCACGCGTGTTCACGAGGTTGCCGTTGTGGCCGATGGCGACGCTGCGGCGCGGGCCCAGGCGGAAGGTGGGCTGGGCGTTCTCCCAGTGCGTGGAGCCCGTCGTGGAGTAGCGGCAGTGCGCGATGGCGAGATCGCCGCGCAGCGAGGCGAGCCGACGCTCATCGAGCACCTGCGACACCAGGCCGAGGTCCTTGTAGACCATGATCCCGTCACGGTCGCTGACCGCGAGCCCGGCCGATTCCTGGCCCCGATGCTGGAGCGCGAAGATGCCCAACGCCGCCAGCGGGGCCGCCTCCTGGCCGGGGGCGTGGATGCCGACGACGCCACACATCAGGCGGCGTCCGGGGTGGGCGCTGCGCCCGGGGCCGGTGCGGGACCCTGGGCCGGCGCCGCTGCCTGGACCGGCGCCACGCTCGAGGTCGACACCGCGTCCGGGGTCGGCGCCACCCCCCTGCCCGCGAACGCCGGCGTCCCACCTGGGCCCGGTGTCCATCCCTCGTCCCCGAGGGCGCGCGGCAGACCGTGCTCCCATGCCTCCCGGAGCACGCCGATCGCCGCGTCCAGCAGGTCGATGCGCACCGGCCCACGCTCCTCGGGGCCCTGGGCGCTCGCCCCAGCCAGCTCGATGCGCAGCCGGTCGCCACCCGTGACACCCAGCCGCTCCAGGGGCACGCCATGCTCCGCGGCGAGGACCGCCAGCCGCTGCCAGCCCTCGGCCGTCGTCGTCACGACCACGCGACTCGGCCCCTCCCCGAACAGCGCGGTCGCGGGCGAGCCCGGCCAGCGCAGCTCCACCAGTGCACCGACCTCGCCCCACATGGCGCATTCCGCGAGCGCCACCGCGAGCCCGCCGCCACCCACGTCCTGTGCCGATCGGAGCAGCCCGGCGGTCGCTGCGGCGTGGAGCAGCCCCAGCAGCCGACCGTGCGCCGCGAGGTCCAGGCTGGGTGGCCGATCATCGGGCGCGCCACCCGCGATGCTCGCGTAGACCGAGCCCGCGAGCCCCGGCTGGACCGTGCCCAGCAGGCCGACCACGTCATCGGCGCCCCGGAACGCGGGGCCGACCACGCGGGACACGTCGTCCAGCAGTCCCACGACGCCCACCTGGCAGGTCGGTGCGATGGCGCCATCCGCGGCGGATTCGTTGTACAGGCTGACGTTGCCACCCGTGACGGGCAGGTCGAGGGCCCGGCACGCATCGCCCAGCCCGGCCACGCCCTGCTGGAGCTGCCAGAACGCCTCCGGTCGCTCGGGCGAGCCGTAGTTCAGACAGTTCGTGATGCCCAGCGGTCGAGCGCCCGTCACCGCGACGTTCAGCGTGGAGGTCGCGACCGCGAGCGCGGCGCCCAGCCGCGGATCCAGCAGCCCCACGGGCGCGGCCGAATCGGTCGCCATGGCGAGGCCCATGGTCGTGCCCGGGACGCGCAGCACCGCCGCCCCGTGCTCGTTGCCGGCGACCGTGCTGGCGCCCACGGTCGCGTCGTACTGACGCGTCACCCAGGCGCGGGATGCGAGGTCGGGGTGGCCCAGGAGCGCCTGGAGCACCACGGCGGGATCCACGCCACGCTCCGGCAGCCCGGTGGTGGCCGCGGCGTCATCGCCCGGCGATGGTGCCGCACGACGCCTCGTCGGCGCCTCACCGACCCGCTCGTGGACGATCGCGTCACTCGTGAGCGCGGCGGCCGGGATACGCGCCAGCTCGGTCGCACCGGAACGGGGTCGGCCGGTGCCATCCAGGCCACCCGTCCAGATGCTGATGAGCGGCTCCTGCGTGACCACGCCGATGACCGCGGCCGGCAGGTCCCAGCGTCGACACACCTCCAGCACGGCATCCAGCTGCGCGGGATCCACGAGCGCCAGCATCCGCTCCTGCGACTCGGAGATCATCACCTCGAACGGTTCCATGCCCGCCTCTCGTCGAGGGATGGCATCGAGGTCGACCCGGATGCCGGTGCCCGACCGGTCCGCCGTCTCCGACACGGCGCACGTGATGCCCGCCGCACCGAGGTCCTGGAGCCCGTCCACGAGCCCGCGCTCGATGAGCTCGAGGCTTGCCTCGATGAGCAGCTTCTCCGCGAACGGGTCGCCGATCTGGACGCTCGGTCGCTTGGTCGCTTCGGCCTCGCCGAAGGTGGCGCTGGCCAGCACCGACGCCCCACCGATGCCATCCCGACCCGTGGTCGAGCCGAACAGCACGGCGAGGTCGCCCGGTCGGTCGGCCCGGGCGAGCATGATCCGGTGCTCCGGCAGGATGCCCACGGCCATGACGTTGACGAGCGGATTGCCGTCATAGGACGGATGGAACGTCAGCTCACCGCCGACCGTCGGCACACCCACGCAGTTGCCATAGCTGCCGACGCCCTTGACCACGCCCCGCACGAGATGTCGGGTCCGCGCCTTCGATGGGTCACCGAAGTGGAGACCATCGAGCACCGCGATGGGTCGAGCGCCCATCGTGAAGATATCCCGCAGGATGCCGCCGACGCCGGTCATCGCGCCCTGGACCGGCTCGACCGCGCTCGGGTGGTTGTGCGACTCCAGCTTGAAGGCGACCGCGAGCCCCTCGCCGATGCGCATGATGCCCGCGTTCTCACCCGGCCCGGCCACCACGTCCCCACCGCCGGTGGGCAGCGTCCGCAGCAGCGGCTTCGAGGACTTGTACGAGCAGTGCTCGCTCCACATGACGCTGAACATGGCGAGCTCGAGGTCGTTCGGATCACGACCGAGCCGGTCACGGATCGCGTCCAGCTCGCCATCCGTCAGGCCGAGCGCTCGATGGAGCGGCGGCGCGTCGGGCGTCGGCGCGCTGACGACCGGCGCGGCCGGAGTCGTCATCGGGGTGGTCATGCGGCCGCCATCGACCGTGCGCCGCTCTCGATGAGCGAGCGGAACAGGAGCATCCCGTCGTCACTGCCGAGGATCGCCTCCGCGGCGCGCTCGGGATGGGGCATCAGGCCACACACCCGGCCGCCCGTGTCCAGCACGCCCGCGATGTCCCGCGCCGAGCCGTTGGGGTTGCCCTCCGGGCCCGCGTAGCGGAACAGGACCCCGCCGCGCGCCTCGAGCGCATCCAGGTCCGCGTCCGGGAGCACGTAGCTCCCCTCCCCGTGGGCGATGGGCATGCGCAGCGTGCGCCCGGCCGGGATGGCACGCGTGAACGGGGTGTCCGTCCGCTCCACGGACAGCGTCACCCAGCGATGCTCGAACCGGAGGCTCGTGTTGCGGGTGAGCGCGCCCGGCACGAGACCGGCCTCCGCGAGCACCTGGAAGCCGTTGCAGATGCCGAGCACCAGGCCGCCGCGCACCGCATGGTCACGGATGGCCCCCATGACCGGGCTGAAGCGCGCGAGCACACCGGCCCGCAGGTAGTCGCCATACGCGAAGCCACCCGGCAGGATGACCAGGTCGGCACCCGCCAGATCGGTCGACTCATGCCACACGGGGATCGCGTCCGTGCCGGCGAGCGTGGCTGCGTGGAGCGCGTCCCGGTCGCAGTTGGAGCCCGGGAACACCACGACCGCGGTCCTCATGCGCCGACGGTCCCCGAGGGCACGGCGCTGTCCGAGGGCGCGGCGCTCCCCGCGGATCCGGCGGCACCCTCCGCCGACGCGGCGCTCCCCTGGGTCACCCCGAGCGCCTCGATCGACCAGTCCTCCAGCAGCGGGTTGGCGAACAGCTCCCCGGCCAGTCGCTCCACCACGACGCGTGCCGCGGCCGCGTCCGGGGCGTCCACCGAGAGCTCCACGCGACGCCCGACCCGCACGCCGTGCACGTTGGTGACATCGAGATGCGGCAGGCTCGTCTCCACCGCGCGACCCTGCGGGTCGAGGATGCCCTCGCGGGGCATCACGCTGACAGCGAAGCGGAAGGTGCTCATGCAGGTGCCCCCACGACCGGTCCGGGCGCAGGGATGGCGGACGTGAACGACGCGCCGGTCAGTCGTTCGAACGCCTCGATATAGCGGGCGCGGGTGCCCTCCACCGCGTCGGGTGGCAGCTCCGGACCGGGTGGCGTGCGATCCCAGCCGCTCGCGAGCAACCAGTCACGCACGTACTGCTTGTCGAACGACGCCTGCGCGCCGCCCGGCCGCCACTCGGCGGCTTCCCAGAAGCGCGACGAATCGGGCGTCAGCAGCTCATCGATGAGCAGCAGCTCCGCGGGCGCATCGGGGTCGGCGCCGGGCGCCGCCAGCAGGCCCATCTCCAGCTTGGTATCGGCCAGGATCAGCCCGGCCCGTTCCGCGACCGTCGCGCCCCACTCGTACACGGCGAGCGCGGTCTCGCGAGCCTGCTCCGCCACATCGGCGCCCACGAGCGCCACGAGGGCATCGAAGTCGATGGGCTGGTCGTGCCCCTGCTCGGCCTTGGTGGTCGGCGTGAGGATCGGCTCCGGTAGTCGGTCGCCCTCGCGGAGGCCCGCCGGCAGCGCGACACCCGAGATGTGGCCGTCCCGCTGATAGTCGACCCAGCCGGAGCCGGCCAGATAGCCGCGCACCACGAGCTCCGCGGGCAGTGGGCGGGTGCGCCGGCACACGATCGCCCGGTCGACAAGGTCAGGGGTCGTCGTCGCCAGCTCCGGTGCGACGGCGCGCGGGTCGATGTCCAGCACGTGGTTTGCCCACCGATCCGCCGAGCCGTCGAACCACCAGCGCGACAGGCCGGTCAGGACGCGGCCCTTGTCCGGGATGGGCGTCGGCAGGACCACATCGAAGGCGGACAACCGGTCCGACGCGACCAGCAGCAGTCGGTCGTCATCGAGGGCGTACAGATCGCGCACCTTGCCCGAGCGCAGGAACTCAGCGGGCATCGACCGTCTCCGTCTCGCGGATGCCCAGCGTGTCCAGCCGTGCCAGGATCGTCTCGACGTGACGCAGCGGGATGGCGTCATCGAACGCCTCCGCGACGCGCTCCCCGGACAGGGCACGTGCCACGTCGGGATCCGCGTCCACCAGCTCACGGAGCGATCGTCGCTCGTCCGCGGCCCGCAGCGCCGCGCGCTGGACGATGGCGTACGCGTCCTCGCGCGACAGCCCACCCGTCTCCACGAGCGCGGTCAGCAGTCGTGACGACGCGTGGAGCCCCAGGCCACGCTCGATGTTCTCGGCCATCCGGTCGCCACGCACCACGAGCCCCTCCACGAGGGACCGGAAGCGGACCAGCATGTAGTGGAGCAGGATCGTGGCGCCCGGCAGCGCGACCCGCTCGACCGAGGAGTGGCTGATGTCCCGCTCATGCCACAGCGCCTGGTCCTCCATGCCGGCGAGGGCATAGCCCCGGAGCAGCCGTGCGAGCCCGGAGATGCGCTCGGCGGTGATGGGGTTGCGCTTGTGGGGCATCGCGGACGAGCCCTTCTGGCCCGTCCGGAACGGCTCCTGGAGCTCCGCGATCTCGGTGTGCTGGAGGTTCCGGACCTCGGTCGCGAAGCGCTCCAGCGAGCCGCCCGTGACCGCGATCGCGGCAAGGAACGCCGCGTGACGATCCCGCTGCACGATCTGGGTGCTCACCGGATCCGCGTGGAGACCGAGGCTCGCGAGGGCAGCCTGCTCCACGTCCGGACCGAGCTGGGAGTAGGTGCCCACGGGGCCGGAGATCTTGCCCGTCGCCAGGTCATCGGTGGCGCTGCGGAGTCGGCGTCGGCCTCGATCGAGCTCGAACGCCCACGAGGCCAGCTTGAGGCCGAAGGTGATGGGCTCGGCATGGACCGAGTGGGTGCGACCCATCATCCGGGTGTCCGCGTGGGTGCGCGCCGCGGCCGCGAGGCTCGTGATCGTCGCATCCAGCTCCGCCAGGAGCAGCTCGCCGGCGGCCCGGCACTGGAGCGCGAGGCCCGTGTCGACGACATCGCTGGAGGTGAGGCCGTAGTGGAGCCAGCGACCCTCCGGCCCCACCGTCTCGGCGACCTGGCTGACGAACGCGATGACGTCATGGTCGGTGGTCCGCTCGAGCTCCGCGATGCGGGCCACGTCCACGCGACCCCGGCTGGCGATCGCCTCGACGGCGTCCGTGGGCACGGCACCCTGGTCGGCGAGCACGCGCAGCACGGCGATCTCCACGCGCAGGAGCGCCTCGAAGCGCGCCTGATCGGTCCAGAGCGCGCCCATGGCAGGGAGCGTGTAGCGCGGGATCATGCGGCGGCCATGGGGAGTGCCGCTGCCTCGGGGCGTGCTGCGGCCACCCGAAGTGCCCGGGCCACGGGGCGTGCCGCGCGCTGCGTGGTCATGCCGCCGACCCGGAGCCGACCGGGATGGCCACGGC
Source organism: Chloroflexota bacterium (assembly GCA_019637815.1). Taxonomy (GTDB): domain Bacteria; phylum Chloroflexota; class Limnocylindria; order Limnocylindrales; family CSP1-4; genus JAFMJV01. The sequence continues at coordinate 33,148 of JAHBUZ010000021.1, read as the reverse complement.
CGGACGCGCCGGCGCCGGGCGTCCGATGTCCTCGCGGACCTGCATGTCCCGGAACCGGATATGGGCCATCGCCGCATACGCGTGCTCCGTGGCGACCTCCGCGGTGGGTCCGTGGCCTGTGACCGCGAGCACCCGTCCGCCCGCCGTGACCAGCCGCTCCCCGTCGCGTGCCACACCCGAGGTCCAGACCTGGGCGCCGACCGCCCGCGCCACCGCGATGCCCGTGATGGGGTCGCCCGTCTCGGGTGCGTCCGGATAGCCCGCGGCCGCCGCGACGACCGTGGTCGTGGCCGTCGGATCGACCGGCAGCAGCGACCCCTCGATGCCCAGCTCCGCCGCGGCCCCCGCCAGTCGACCCTCGGCAAGCCCCGCCAGCAGCGGCGCCAGGGGCACCGCGATGCGCGGCAACGTGGTCTGGGTCTCGGGATCGCCGAACCGGACGTTGCACTCCAGCAGCCGCGGACCGTCCGGGGTGAGCATGATGCCCGCGAACAGGACCCCCCGGAACCCCAGGCCACGGCGCGCGAGCTCCGTCAGGATCGGTCGATGGACCAGGTCGACGAGCCCCTCCACCGCCGCCGTGTCCGGCTCGTCGGTCGGGCTGAACGCGCCCATGCCGCCCGTGTTCGGGCCCAGGTCACCGGTCAGCAGTCGCTTGTGGTCACGCGCCGCGGGGAGCGCGAGCACCGCGGTCTCGTCACACAGCGCGATGACGCTCACCTCGTGCCCCGTCAGCAGCTCCTCCAGCACCACCGTGTGACCAGCGGTACCGAAGGCACCCTCGGCCAGGCAGGCCTGCACGGCACCTTCGGCGGTCTCGAGGTCCTCGCACACGATGACGCCCTTGCCCGCCGCCAGGCCATCCGCCTTGACCACGATCCGACCGTCGGCGGCACGCACCGCGGCGAGCGCCTCGTCCAGGTCCGTGTGGCGCGACCCGCGGGCGATGGGCACACCCGCCGCCATGGCGATCTCACGGCAGAAGGCCTTGGAGCCTTCCAGCCGGGCCGCGTCCGCGCCCGGACCGACCGTGGGGATGCCCGCGGCGCGCAGTCGATCGGCGAGGCCGGCGACCAGGGGCGCCTCCGGGCCGATGACCACCAGGTCGATCGTCTCGGCGCGAGCCAGCTCGATGAGCCCGTCCACATCGGTCATGGCCACCGGCGCGATCTCCGCGACGTCCTCCATGCCCGGGTTGCCGGGTGCCACGAGGACCCGCTCCACCTCCGGGTCGAGCGAGAGCCGCCACGCGAGCGCATGCTCGCGCCCGCCGGTGCCGATGACCAGGATCCGCTGGGCGGTCATCAGCCGATGGCAGGTGCGACGCGCAGGTCGAGGGCGTGCTCGGTCGAGCGACGACCCGTGGGCTGCACCCGGCCGGTGCGCACGATGGTCTGGGTGCGCTCGGGACCCACCGAGACCAGCGTGATGGGCACGCCCGCAAGCTCCTCGAGGGCGTCCACGTAGGCCGCGGCCTCGGCGGGCAGGTCCACCATGCGTCGGACGTCGGTGAGGTCCGCGTCCCAGCCCGGGAACGTGCGGTAGATGGGGGTCGCGCGTTCCAGCTCGGTGAGCGGCACCGGCCATCGCACGGGCGCGCCGTCCACCGCGTAGCCGGTGCACAGCCGGATCTCCGGGAGGCCGGAGAGGATATCCAGCTTGTTGACCATGATGCTGCTGACGCTGTTGATGGCCACGGCCATGCGCAGGGGGGCCGCGTCGAACCAGCCACAGCGCCGCTGGCGGCCGGTGGTCGTGCCGAACTCGTGCCCCTTCTCCAGCAGATGTCGCCCGGTCACGTCATCCAGCTCGGTCGGGAACGGGCCCGTGCCGACCCGCGTGGAATACGCCTTCATGACCCCGATGACCTGGTCGACCTGGAGCGGGCCGATACCGCCACCCGTGCACGCGCCACCCGCGATGGGGTTGCTCGAGGTCACATAGGGGTACGTGCCGTGGTCGAGGTCGAGGAGTGTGCCCTGGGCACCCTCGAGGAGCACATGCTCGCCACGTTCGAGGGCGTCCTGGACCAGGGTGGTGGTGTCCACGATGTGGGGCCGTAGCCGCTCACCCCACGATGCCGCCTCGGCGACGAGGTCATCGAGCACGAAGGCGGGCTGGCCGTAGGCATCGACGAGGATGGCATTGCGCTCGGGCAGGATCCGCGCGAGTCGCTGCCGGAGCGCCTCGGGCTCCAGCAGGTCACCCATCCGGATGCCCAGGCGAGCGGAGCGGTCGGCGTAGGTGGGGCCGATGCCTCGGCGGGTCGTGCCCAGGCCGTCCGATGCCAAGCGGGCTTCCGCGGCACCGTCGAGCGCCACGTGGTACGGCATGATCACGTGCGCCGCGCGACTGACCCGGATGCGCGATGGGTCGATGCCGCGCTCGGCGAGCATCGCCATCTCGGTGAGGAGCGTCTTCGGGTTGACCACGACACCGTTGCCGATGACCGGTGTGATGTGCGGATGGAGCACGCCGCTCGGCACCAGGTGGAGCTTGAACACCTCGTCGCCGATGACCACCGTGTGGCCGGCGTTGTCACCGCCCTGGTAGCGCACCACGAGCGAGACCGAGGCGGCCAGCAGGTCGGTGGTCTTGCCCTTCCCCTCGTCACCCCATTGGAGACCCACGACCACGGTGGCGGGCATCAGGCGTCCCTCCCAGACGGGTGGCGCCTTTGCGGACCCCCCGGACGTACGAAGGCCCCGGCCGCCAGCGACCGGGACCTGGATACACGGCGCCCTTGTGCTCCCCGTCCGGGGAGTGTCCGGCTCCGAGTGCGTTCCGGCCTCACTGGACCGGCGACGCCGACTCTGGCGATCGTTCCCTCCATCTTGGCGTGTCGGGCTCCGTGCCCGGCTCGTCAGGACGTGCCGAATGATACCAGCGACGGCGACGAGCCGAGGTCGCGGAACGGTTGCGATCGGCACGGCTCGCTGGCGCCTGGGCGAGCTCCGCCGCTGGACGGGGCGGATCGGGAGCGCCCGAGCCGACGGTGGGCGGTCGCATCGCTCTCGTACCATGCGCGCGACGGCCCGAACACGGCCGGACCTGACCGAGCCGGAGACACGGATCGTGCCCACGAGCCCCGACGAGCCACAGCCGCCCATCGCACCCGAGCCGTCCACGGCCGATGTCGGTCGTGATGCACGGCCCACGCCCGTCGCGCCCACACCGACTCCGGGCGAGCCGGTACCGACGTCGGCCGAGCCCGTGGCGGCCAGCCCCGTGGCTTCGAACGATCGCCGCCCGTCGTTGGGCGCCGATCATCGGCTGACCCTGACATGGCAGGTCATCGGTGCCATCGCGGTGATCGTCGGTCTGCTGACCGGCGTCATCACGCTGCTCGACCGGTTCGCGGCGAGCCCGCCGCCCGTCGTGACACCCGCCCCGACCCGACCGCACATCACGGTGGATGCGTCCTCGCCCCGGGGCGCCTCGGAGCTCATCGCCTTCCTGCGGGCGAACTCGGACGGGGCCCCGGTCGAGCTCGACATCAGCTGCTATGAGACGGTCGCCAAGCCAGCCTGCCTCCTCGAGACATCACCCATGGTCGTGCCGGACGGATCCACCTCCTACATGCTCGTCTGGCTGTTCGGGGACGAGCCGTGCTTCGAGCCGATGGAGGTGGGAGTGCCGCGGGACCCCGACTACACCCTGTGCACCGAGAGCAGCGTCATGTGGGTCGACCCCCGGGTCGGTGATGCACCGGTCGTGCTCGGCAACATCCAGGGCGCGGGCACGATGGCCATCCGGGGGACGTGGGTCATCCGTGCCCCGATGGGTGCAGCGTTCTACCCTGCGAACATCCACGGGTATCGGGTGACGCCCTTCGGGATCACGACGCCCGTCGAGGGGCCCACGCCCGGGACCTGAGCGCGCTCGTCGGTCGCGGCCCGATCGACGGCCTCGCCGCATCTGCCCGGACCTCCCCGGGATCCTGGTGTCCCCGGCGCTGATAAGCGACGGGTAAGACCGGCGTCACCGCCCGGTACGAGACGCTGGCTAGAGTCGACCACGTCGACCGGATGGACCTCGCGCATCGGACGCGTCGCATCGAACCGCCATCCAGGTGCCGACCACCCACCCGCATCGCCCGCCGTGTCGGGCACCAGCCCCGCCGAACGACCCGCCGGTCCGATCCCGCCGTCCGCCGTCGACGCACGCCCTCCCTTGAACGAGGGCGAAGGAGGAACGCCATGAACCGCGTCCTGTTGACCGGCCGCCTGACCCGTGACCCCGAGATGCGGTCGCTCGCCAGCGGCAAGACCGTCACGCAATTCAGCATCGCGACCAACGAGTACCGAGGTGGCCAGGAGAAGGCCGAGTTCCATACCGTGGTCACGTGGGAGCGTCTCGCGGAGATCGCGGCGCAGTACCTCGGCAAGGGCCAGCTGGTCGCCATCGAGGGTCGCATCCAGACCCGCCAGTGGGAAGACGATCGGAAAGTCCGGCACTGGAAGACCGAGATCGTCGCGAACACCGTGGAGATGCTCTCCGGTCGCCGCAAGAAGGACTACGCGGCGGAATCCGCGGCGGAAGCGCTCGTGACCCAGGCGGCGCAGATGGGCGTGGAGCCCATGAGCATCGCCGAGCCGCCCGATGACGACGACACGGGCGAGGACGACGCGCTCGAGGACGACCTCGAGCGCGAGCTGGACGAACGGCTGCTCGCCACCGCGGCGGCCTGACCGAGCCTTCCCTCCCCTCACCGGCGGGCGTGGACCCTCCCCAACCACGCCCGCCGGCACCTCGCGCCCGCACGAGGAGCCCCATGAGTGACCGTCCGCTGGTGCGCTCGACTACACCATCTGGCTATCATTCCACCATGGTCGCGCTCAACATCAAGGATCCGGAGACCGTCCGCCTCGCGGCAGAGGTGGCTGCCATGACCGGCGAATCGAAGACCGGCGCCATCCGACAGGCGCTCCGCGAGCGGCATGAGCGACTCATGCTGGACCGGCCCGGGGGCCGAGGCGCCCGGATGGTCGCATTCCTCGAACGCGAGGTCTGGCCGAAGCTGCCCCCCGGCGTCCGCGGCGTCCCGATCAGCCAGGAGGAGCAGGACGAGATCCTGGGGTATGGCCCCGATGGCGTGTGATCCTCGACGCATCCGCGATCGTGGCCCTCGCCCTGGATGAACCGGAGCGAGCCGAGCTGACCGACCGCATCGATGGAGCGGCGGTCGTGGCAGTCGGGGCACCCACGCTCGTCGAGGTGGGGCTCGTGCTCGGAGCACGACTCCAGGGTGAGACGACGGCCTGGATCACGGAGATGCTTCGGACATCCGACGTGACGGTCATCGCGTTCGGCGACGACCACTGGCGTGAAGCGCTGCGTGCGTGGGACACATACGGCAAGGGTCGTCATCGCGCCCGCCTGAACTTCGGCGACTGTCTGGCCTATGCCACGGCCCGGGTCGCGCGGCGACCGCTCCTCGCCAAGGGCGATGACTTCCGGCACACGGACATCGAGCTGGTGCCTCTCGAGCCGGTGCGCTGACCGACACCGACACACCTCAGGGTCGGGCCGCCGCCTCCCAGCCATCGAAGTCGCCCGCGAGGCGGTCGGCGATGCCCTGGAACAGGTCGTCGGCGGCGATCACGCTGGGCGGGTCGAGGATGACGTCGTGCCGCTCACACACCAGCGACCACTGGCCTGAGGACTCCGGCAGCGGCTCCCGCACCTCACAGGCATAGCCCGCGCCACTCGCCTCGGCTGCGCCCACATCGGCCATCGCCCGGTCACCGAAGTACAGGAAATACAACGCGTGGCGTGGCTTCGTCAGGTCGGCACCCTGCTGCATCATCGCGCCGAGCAGCGCGAGGTCCTTGTACCGGATGCCGAGCTGTGGCGACCGGGCATCCGGGTCGACCGGTGCCTCGTCAGCAGGCTTGGAACGCTTCCAGAACGGCATCGGCACGCCTCCAGCGACCGCCATGCCGTGACACCACGTGTCCCGTCAGCGGTCGATCGGAGACGCACGGTGGCGCATCGACCCCAGCCCGGGCAGCCTGACCTTGGTACCACCGACCCGGGCAGCCGCTATCCGAGGGTGACGCCGTCGATGCGGTCCTCGTGGATCGTCCGCGCGGCCTCCAGGCCGGACTCGAGCGCGCCCTGGATCCATGCGTGGTACAGGGAGCAGTGCTCCCCTGCGAACAGGATGCGACCCTCCGGCCGCACGATGTCCTCCTGGAGCTCCGTCTGCTGTCCCGGCTGGAACAGCGCGAACGCGCCGCGCGCCCAGCGATCGCCGTACCAGGCATAGCTCGTGCCGGTCTCGTACACCTCGCGGATGCGCGGGTGGATGCGCGCCACGTCATCGAGCGCCTCCTCCAGGCGTGTCTCCTCGTCCATGGCACCCCACTGGAGCGCGTCCTGGCCCCACGTGTAGGACGCGAGGAGGATGCCCCGGCTCGTGGTCGGGTCGGGTGGCGGGTAGTTGAGTCGTCGGATGGGCAGGTCGGTGACCGTCGCGCCACCCAGGATCCCATCGTCGGTCTCCCAGATACGCTCCCGGACCTGCATCAGGATCTTGGTGGAGGCGTGATAGTTGAGCTGGCGGATGGCGCGCTGCTTCGGGCGTGAGAACGCGGGGCTCACCTCGACGGTCCGCAACACCGGGAACGGCAGGGTGCAGATCGCGGCGTCACCGCGGACGCTGGTCCGACGAGCGCCGGTCCGCACGTGGACCGTCACACCGTCCGGATCCTGCTCGATGGCCGTGACCTCGGTGCCCAGGTGCACCTCATCCCGGAGTGCCGCGAAGAAGGCGTTGGGCAGCTGGTCCATGCCGCCCTCGATGCACTGCATGTCCTGGTACGCACCGCCGAGGTCCTCGCGCAGGATCTCCAGGAACGCCTGGTGCATGTCCGATTCGACGAAGTTGAGCACCGCGTAGTACTCGATGGCGCCCTGCGACCAGCCCTGCTCCTCAAGGAACTCCAGGAGGCTGTACTGGTCGTATCGCCGGACGATCTCCTCCCAGGCCTCCGGACCGGCCGAGTCGACCATCCGCCGCAGCTCCGCGATCGCGGACTCCCACAGCTCGTCCGCGGTCCTCCCCTGCTCGCCGGGCGCGAGCTGGAAGCCCAGGCGTCCCGGTTCGCGCTGCGCCTGTTCCATGGTCAGCCGCTCGCCGCCCACCACGACGAGGCCCCGCGGGTTGCCCATCAGGAACGGGCGCATGGGCAGACCGAAGTGATCGCAGTAGGCGAGCGTCAGGGCGTGTGTCCGCGGGATGCGCATGCCGCCCGCCTCGGCGACGAGACCTGGTGCGAACGAGCGCAGCGTATGGATACGACCACCCACACGGCTCTGCGCCTCGAGCACGATCGGCCGATGACCGGCCCGTTTGAGCTCGTACGCGGCCACGAGACCGGCGAGACCCGCGCCGATGACGATCACGTCGCGGCGCGGTCCGTCGTGTGGCTCGAAGCCCGCCGGGACGACCGCCAGCAGATCCCGGCCCACGGGCGGCGCGGTCCGCGGATCGGGCTGTCCGGAGCCGTCCGGGATGGGAGCCACGTTGTCCGGCTCGGTGGCGAGCGACCGTGCCGTCTCGTCAGGGACGCGCATGGGTCACCCCCGCAGCAGCATCGATGGGCATCGGACGGGACAGCACCCGGCATCCAGGGATCATCGATCCACCTCCTGTGCTCGCTCGGCGAACAGGGCCCGACGAGCCAGCCCGGTCGCTCGGGCCACCTCCTTCGCGGCGTCCGAGCGCGTGCGGCCATCCGCGACGAGGGCATCGACCCGGCGACGGCCCTCGGCGAGGTCGATGACGACGTCCGTCCCCCCGGCCGGACGGATCGGCTCGCCATCCCCGCCAGCCACGACGAGCGTCACCTCCCCGCGCGGTGGAGTCTCGGCAGCCGCGGCCGCCAGCTCGCCGAGCGTGCCGCGCCGCACCTCCTCGTGGAGCTTGGTGAGCTCCCGACACACCGCCGCACGCCGTCCCGCGCCACAGGCAGCGGCCAGGTCCCGGAGCGTCGCCGCGGTCCGGCCGGGGGCCTCGAACAGGACCGTGGCCCGGTCATCGGCCGCGATGCGTGCCAGGCGCTCGCGACGCTCGCTGCCGCGCCGCGGCAGGAACCCCTCGAACCCCCAGCGCGGTGCCGGGATGCCGCTCGCCACGAGCGCGGCGAGCACCGCCGACGCACCGGGGATGGGCACCACCCGACCGCCCTCGTCGGCCCAGGCCGCGATCAGCTCGCCACCGGGGTCGCTCACCACGGGCGTGCCTGCGTCGCTGACGAGCGCCACGTCCTCGCCCGCGCGGAGACGCGCCAGCAGCTCGTCGCGCCGACGATCGCCGCTCTGGGCATGGAAGCTGACGAGCGGTGTCTCGATCCCGAAACGTGGCCACAGCCGACGGGTCATGCGGGTGTCCTCGGCCGCGACGACGGCCACCGACCGGAGGGTCGCGGCGGCCCGCTCGGAGAGATCGCCGAGGTTACCGATGGGCGTCGCGACGACGAACAGCGTGCCGCCACTGTCGCTGGACGGACCACTCCCCCCGGTGTCGCCGGCCGCCGACGCGCCACTCGGCGCGGGATCCCCACTCGGCCCCGACCCTCCACTCGGCGCGGGTTCCCCACGCCCCCTGGTGCCGCCGCGCGCGGCCATCGACGGCTAGCTCGCCGAGGCGCGCGGCCGGCGCCGCGGATACAGGTAGTCCACCCCCGCGGTCCGCGGTCCGACCTTGGCGATGGGCGGCATCTGGCGCTTGAACTCGGCACCCGCGACCATCCGGTCCACGCGCTCGACCATCGCCCGCTCGAACCCCTCGGCGACCACCTCGTCGATGGTGCGTCGTCGGTCGATCAGCCGGAACAGGATGCGGTCGATCAGCGCGTACGAGAAGCCCACCTCCGACTCATCGGTCTGGCCGGGCCACAGGTCCGCCGAGGGCGCCTTGCGCACGATCGTCTCCGGCACACCGACGGCCAACGACAGCTGCCGCACCTGGGTCTTGTACAGGTCCGCGATGGGTGCCAGCGCGCACGCGGAGTCGCCGAAGATCGTCGTGTAGCCGATGAGTGTCTCGGTCTTGTTGCCGGTGCCGATGACCAGCCCGCGCCACGTCACCGATCGGTCGTAGAGCACCATCATCCGGGTCCGCGCCATGAGGTTGCCGCGCCGGAGCGCCGATGCGTCCTGGTTGGCCGGCTGCTCGAACCACGCGTCCACCATGGGGCTGATGTCCACGAGCTCGGACGGGCAGCCCAGGTCCGCGACGACGGTCTCCGCATCGGTGACCGAGTCACGCGACGACGTCCGATACGGCATCAGGATGCACAGCAGCTGCTCCGGGCCGATCGCCTCCGCGGCGAGATAGGCCACGAGGGCCGAATCGATCCCCCCGGACAGCCCCAGGACCAGCCGCTCGAAGCCCGCCTGGCGCAGCTGTGCCCGGATGAAGTCGACGATGAGCCGCCGGGCGACGCCGGTCTCGATGGCCAGCTCCGCCGGCAGCTCGAAGGCCGGGCCCGTGGCGTCCGGCGCCGGGTCGGCTGGCGTGTCGATCGTGCTCATCGGTCGTCCTCGTCGTCGGTGTCGCCCGCGCGCGCCCGCGCGATGCGGTCCAGCTGGCGCAGCATCACCTCCGGTCGCTCATCGCGCAGCAAGGGGTTCGCGATGCGCTCGTGGCGCAGCTCCGCGGGGTCGATGACCGCATGGAACAGCCCATCCTCGTGGAGCGGCGCCTGGAAGACGCTCCCGCCGCTCGGGCCCACCACCTCCGAGCCACCCCAGAAGCTGAACGACTCGTCCACGCCCACGCGGTTCACGAACACGACATAGCTGGTCGTGAGCTGCGCGTACGTGCGGTTCAGGGAGCGCCATGACGCGGCCGTCCCGAGACCCTCGCGATGGCCCACGGCCACGTCACGCCCCGGCGAGGAGGAGACGTTGATGAGCACCTGGGCCCCATCGAGCGCGAGCAGGTTCGCCACCGAGAGGTGCCACCAGTCCTCGCACACGCTGATGCCGAGCCGTACGCCGAGGCGGCTGTCCGTCGCCCGCAGGACGCTGCCGGCCGCGAAGAAACGGCGCTCGTCGAACAAGCCGTACGTGGGCAGGTACAGCTTCCGGTGGACATGTCGGATCGCACCGTCCTCCAGGAGCGCGGCCGCGATGAACAGCCGATGGTCGTCCGACTCCTCCACGAACGAGACGACCGCGGAGATGCCACGGGTGCGCGCCGCGAGGGCGACCAGCCGTGGATCGTCGAGCCGCATCGCGACCTCGCTGTTGAGGTCCTGGAGCCAGTAGCCGGTGAGGCCCAGCTCCGGGAACACCACAAGGTCCGATCCCTCGGCGCGCGCCTCCTCGAGCAGCTCGGTGTGACGCTCCAGGTTGGCGGCGAGGTCACCGAGGCGCGGCGCGACCTGGGCGAGTGCGACACGGATGGGCGGCATGTCCGCGAGTGTAGAGCGTGCACGGCACGACGCTTGGAGCGCTCGACGCGTCGGCCGGTACGAGTCGTGCTTCGTGGCCCGGCCGTCAGCAAGCCGGGCGGGAGCCGCATCCTCGAGCTCGAGCCGGGCAGGAGCGACCACGGTGGGGTCCGTCGCAGGTAGCGCGGCTCCTTCCCCATGCGGATCCATGCCGATCGCCCCACTGGTGGGCCACCTGCCGGTCGATCGGGGCCACTTCCATGCCAGATGCCCCACTGGTGGAGCGATCAGCGAACGTGCCGAGCGTGGGGAGGGGCGACAGGTCCCGGAACATCCGGTTCGCGATCGACCAGTCGGTCATCTGGCCAGGTATCCCCGCGATGGGGCCGCGGACCGCACCGCACCTCGCCTCGCCTCGCCGTCACGGACGTGTGGCGGCCTGGACATCTCGCGTTGGGAGGGTGACGCGCGATCCGCCCGGTGGTACGCTCCCGCGATCCTGCCGCCGGGGTCCGGGTCTGCGCCACATCAGCGCTGGTCCGGCATCCATCGGCGGTGCGGCCGCACCGGGACCCAGCCAGTGCCGCGGAGGACGCCGGAGGAGCGTCGCTCACGGATCGGCCATCCCGGTCGGCCAACGCCGCGTGACGTCTCACGCAGTCTCGACGAGAGGAGGATCTCGACCGCATGACCCGACGATCCACGCGGGCGGGGGTCGCCAGCCTGGGTACTGCCACGTTGCTCGTGGCATCCCTTGGTGGCGGCACGTTCGCCCAGGGCTCCCCGGAGCCCGCCCCGGCCGCGGCAGCCGTGATGTCCTACCCCAACTACGGGGGCGAGGTCGATTGCGAGGCCCGCACGTTCAACGGCACGGAATACCGCGGCAGCATCAAGAGCATCGAGGCGACCGACGCCAGTACGGTCGTGTTCACGCTGTGCGCGCCGGACCCGGCGTTCCTGGCCAAGGTCGCGTTCAGCGCGTTCCAGATCGACGACACGGACTACCTGCTCACGGCAGGCGCCGATCGCTCGATCGTGGAGAAGCCCAACGGCACCGGGCCCTACCAGCTCGGCGACTGGGTCCGGGGTGACCAGGTCATCCTGAACGCCTACGCCGGCTATCACGGCGATGCGGCGCTGAGCCCCACCGCCATCTTCCGCTGGAGCTCCCAGCCCGGCCAGAAGTTCATCGAGCTGCAGTCGGGCAACGTCGATGGCATCGACAACGTCCAGCCGGACGACGTCGAGGCGATCGAGGGCGACCCGAACCTCCAGCTGATCCCGCGCGAAGGCCTCAACGTCTTCTACATCGGGTTCAACGACACGGCCGCCCCCTTCGACAACGAGAAGATCCGCCAGGCGATCGCCCAGGGCATCGACCGGCAGGCGATCGTGGACCAGTTCTACCCGGCCGGGTCGGAGGTCGCGAGCCACTTCGTGCCCTGCTCGATCGCGTTCGGGTGCGAGGGTGAGTCGTGGTACGACTTCGACCTCGCGGCCGCCCAGGCGCTGCTCGCCGAGGGCATGGCCGAGGCCGGCGTCGACTCCATCAGCACCACCATCAGCCTGCGCGTGGTGGACCGCGGCTACCTGCCCCTGCCGGAGCAGGTCGCGACGGCCATCCAGGCACAGCTCCAGGACAACCTGGGCATCACCGCGACCCTGGACGTCCAGGAGTCCGGCACGTTCATCGACAACGCGGACCTGGGTCTGCTCAAGGGCCTCCACCTCCTGGGTTGGGGCGCTGACTATCCCGATCCGACCAACTTCCTCGACTACCACTTCGGCGAGGGCGCCTCTGCCCAGTTCGGCAACGGCTTCCCGGACATCCACGCGGCGCTCCGCGCGGGTGCATCGACGGCGGTCGACGCCGAGCGCCAGGCTGCCTACACGGATGTCAACAACCTCCTGAAGCAGCACGTGCCCATGATCCCGGTCGCGCACGGTGGCTCCGCCACCGCCTGGGCCGCAGGTCTCCAGGGCAACCCCCATTCGTCGCCGCTGAGCAACGAGGTCCTCTCGGTCATCGGCCCCGGCACGGATGATCAGCTCGTGTTCATGCAGTCGGGCGAGCCGGCCGGTCTCTACTGTGCCGACGAGTCCGATGGCGAGGCGCTCCGGATCTGCGAGCAGATCAAGGAGTCCCTGTACGCCTTCGAGGTCGGCGGCGTCGCTGCCATCCCGGCGCTCGCCACCGAGTGCGCCGCGAACGACGACCTGACCGTCTGGACCTGCACCCTCAAGGACGGCGTGACGTTCCATAACGGCGCGACGCTCGACGCGGGTGACGTCGTCCTCTCGTACGCGGTCCAGTGGGACGCAGCGCACCCGCTGCACCTCGGTCGCGACGGGTCGTTCACGTACTTCGCCGGCCTGTTCGGCGGCTTCCTGAACGCTCCTCCGGCCGCCGAGTAAGCGGTCCTCGAGCACACCCGGCAGGGGCGCCGCCAGCGATGACGGCGCCCCTGCCCATGTGTCCCGCTGACCATCGGCCCTGATCACCCGTGACCCGCTACATCCTCCGGCGCCTGCTCCTCAGCATCCCGGTGCTGCTGGGCATCGTGCTGGTGGTGTTCTTCCTGGCGCGGGTCATCCCCGGCGATCCCTGTCGCGCGTCGCTCGGCGAACACGCGACCGACCAGATCTGTGACGCGTTCAACGTCCGGTTCGGGCTGGACAAGGCGATCATCCCGGGCATCTACAAGACCCGCGGGGGTTTCGACCTCATCCCGGCGGACATCCCCGCGACGCTGCTCGACAACCAGTTCGTGGCATACCTCGGCCGCGTGGTCACCGGCGACCTCGGTGATTCCATCAAGTACGGCCGACCGGTCACGACCCTGCTCGCGGAGCGACTGCCGCTGACCATCGAGCTGGCGCTCTACGCGCTCCTGTTCGCGACGCTCGTAGGCGTCTCGCTGGGCATCATCTCCGCCATCCGTCGCAACTCCCCCGTGGACGTGGGCACCATGGCCCTCGCCAACCTCGGCGTGTCCATCCCGGTGTTCGTGCTCGGGCTCGTGCTCCAGTACGTGTTCGCGGTCGTGCTGCGGGGCACGCCCTTCGCGCTCCCGCCATCGGGACGCCTGACCGCGGGCGTGCAGGCGACACCACTCGCAGAGGCATGGGGCCTGGAGTGGCTGGGGGGACCCCTTCGCGGTCTGCTGGACTTCGTGTCCAACATCTACACGTTCAACTTCCTGGTCACCCTGCGGTTCGACCTCCTGGGCGACGCGATCGTCCACATGATCCTGCCAGCCATCGCCCTGGGCACCATCTCGCTGGCCATCATCGCGCGCATCACCCGCTCCAGCCTGCTGGAGGTGCTGGGTCTCGACTACACGCGCACCGCCCGCGCCAAGGGCCTCGCCGAGCGGACGGTCGTCCGGCGCCATGCGCTGCGCAACGCGATGCTGCCCGTGGTGACCATCGTGGGGCTCCAGCTGGGCACGCTCCTGGGGGGCGCGGTGCTCACGGAGTCGATCTTCAATCTGACCGGCGTCGGGCGCACCCTGTTCGAGGCGATCACCGGCCGCGACTACGTGGTCATCCAGGCGTTCACGCTCATCATCGCGGTGGGCTTCGTGGTCGTGAACCTGGTGGTGGACGTGTCATACGCGTGGCTCGACCCGCGCATCCGGTACTCCTGAGATGGCGGGCACCCTGACCGCCACGGACGGCGCATCCGGGGATGGGCTCGCGACCGCGCGCGTGGCGGGACCATGGCGGGACAAGCTGCGGATGCTCCTGCGCCAACGCTCCGCGGTCATCGGGCTGATCATCATCAGCATCCTCTCGTTCGCCGCGCTGTTCGCGGACGTGATCGCGCCGCACCCGCCCAACAAGGCCCTCAACGGACCCGGCGAGCCGGGTCGGCGGGCGCAACCGTGCGTCCACCTGCTGGGCTGCCCGGCGGATCAGCCCCAGACGCTGCTGGGCACCGATGGCAACAGCCGCGACCTGTTCAGCCGGACGCTCCACGGCGCGCGGGTGTCGCTCGTCGTGGGGTTCGCCACGGCCGGTCTGGCGGTGCTCATCGGCAGCACCATCGGCGCCATCGCGGGCTTCGCGGCAGGGGGCCTGGACAACGGGCTCATGCGCGTCATGGACGTGATGCTCGCCTTCCCGGCGCTCGTGCTCGCCATCGCCATCGCGAGCACCCTGGGTCGAGGGCTCCTCCAGTCGCTCATCGCGGTGGCCATCGTGTCCATCCCGATATACGCGCGCGTGATGCGCGCATCCGTGCTCTCGGTCCGGGGTCTCGACTACGTGACCGCGTCGCGCGCGCTGGGCGAGACGAACCGAGGACTGCTGGTCCGACGCGTCCTGCCGAACGCGCTCACACCCATGATCGTGGTGGGCACGCTGGGCATCGGCACGGCCGTGCTGGAGACCGCCGCACTCTCGTTCCTGGGCCTGGGCATGCAGCCCCCGGACGCGGAGTGGGGCGCCATGATCGCGTCGGAGTTCAACGGCATCCTCACCCGGCCGCTCATCGTGCTCGTGCCGGGGTTCGCGCTGACGCTCCTCGTCGTGGGCTTCAACCTCCTCGGCGACGGCCTGCGGGACACGCTCGACCCGAGGCTCGACCGATGACCACCGCGACCGCCCCGACGCCCGTGCGCCCCGCCGCGACAGCCGGCGATCGGCTCCTGGAGGTCCGCGGCCTGCGGACCTCGTTCCACACCCGGCACGGCGTGGTGCGGGCCGTCACGGGCGTGGACTTCCACGTGGACCGGGGGGAGATCCTGGGCATCGTCGGCGAGTCGGGCTGTGGCAAGAGCGTCACCTCGATGAGCATCCTGCGGCTCGTGGCGCGGCCGGGCATCATCGACGCGGGCCAGGTGCTGTTCGATGGCCAGGACCTGCTGACGCTCAGCGATGACGCCATCCGGCGCATCCGCGGTGACCGCATCGCGATGATCTTCCAGCAGCCCCAGTCCTCGCTCAACCCGGTGATGGACGTGGGGAACCAGATCGGCGAGGTCCTGGAGCTCCACCGGGGCATGAAACGCACGGCGGCACGCGATCGGGCGCTGGAGCTCATGCGCATGGTGGGCATCCCGGACCCGGCCCGGCGTCTCAAGAACTATCCCCACGAGATGTCCGGCGGCATGGCCCAGCGGGTGATGATCGCGATGGCGCTCGCCTGCGAGCCTGAGCTGCTCATCGCGGATGAGCCCACCACGGCCCTGGACGTCACCATCCAGGCCCAGATCCTGGACCTGATGCGGACCCTCCAGGCGGAGACCGGCACGGCCATCATCCTCATCACCCACGATCTGGGCGTGGTCGCGGAGATGTGCGACCGCGTCGCGGTCATGTACGCGGGCGAGATCGTGGAGCAGACCGATGTCCGGTCGCTGTTCGCGTCGCCGCTCCATCCGTACACGCAGGGCCTCATCGGGGCGGTGCCGGTACCGGGTGTCATCCAGGATGAGCTGGCGGTCATCCCCGGCAGCGTGCCCAACCTCATCTCGCTGCCCACCGGATGTCGCTTCGCCCCGCGCTGCGCGTCGCGGGTGTCCCATAACGTCCTCGCCGCGACCGAGCAGCATCCGGAGCTGCTCCCGGCGACCGGTGACCACCACGTGCGTTGCTGGCTGTATCACGACGAGGACGGGAGCGTCCGGCCGTCTCCCCTGCCCCTGGTGCCGACACCCACGACGGAGACCGGCGAACCGCCGGCAGACGGGCTCGGCGCATGACGACGCCGGTGGATGCGGCGACTGCTCCGGCGGCGAGCATCGCGGACACGGAGACCCCGCTCGTGGAGCTCCAGGGGCTCACCAAGTCGTTCCCGGTCAAGGGCGGTGTGCTCCAGCGGACCGTGGCCGAGGTGCGCGCGGTGGATGGCGTGGACCTCGTCATCCGGCGGGGCGAGACGCTGGGCCTCGTGGGCGAATCCGGCTGTGGCAAGACCACCGTGGGACGGCTGCTGCTGCGGCTCATCGACGCGAGTGGTGGTCGCATCCTGTTCGATGGTCAGGACATCACCCACGTGTCCGGAACGGCGCTGCGACCCTATCGACGACGGATGCAGATCATCTTCCAGGATCCGTTCGCATCGCTCGACCCCCGGGCACCCATCGGTGACAGCATCGGCGAGGGGCTGCGTATCCACGGCCTGGGCACGCCCCCGGAGCGACGCGCCAAGGTCGCCCGGATGATGGATCTCGTGGGGCTCCAGCCGTACCACGCACGGCGCTATCCCCACGAGTTCAGCGGCGGCCAGCGACAGCGCATCGGCATCGCCCGGGCGCTCGTGCTGGAGCCGGAGCTCATCGTGTGCGACGAGCCCGTGTCCGCGCTCGACGTGTCCATCCAGGCACAGGTCCTCAACCTGCTGCGGTCGCTCCAGCGGGAGCTGGGGCTGACGTACCTGTTCATCGCCCACAACATGGGCGTCGTGGAGCACATCAGCGACCGGGTCGCGGTGATGTACCTCGGGCGGGTGGCGGAGCTGTCCGGTCGCGAGGGCATCTACCGGGCGCCGGCGCATCCCTATACCCGTGCGCTCATGTCCGCGATCCCCCTGCCCACGCCCGGCGCACGACGCCAGCGCATCATCCTCGCGGGGGATGTGCCCAGCCCACTCGACCCACCGTCCGGCTGCTCGTTCCACCCGCGCTGCTGGCTGCGTGCGCGCCTGGACTCACCCGAGGCGTGCTCCGCGGAGCGGCCGGTCCTGCACCCGGTGGCCGATGCCCAGGAGGCCGCCTGTCACTTCGCCGAGCGGACGAGCGAGATGTCCGAGGGCCAGGCCGCCGAGGCTGCCGAGGTCGTGGCGGCCGAGGTCATCGCCGCCGAGGAGACCGGTGTGACCGAGGGCGTGGTCGGGTCCTGACCGCGGCCGATGGCCGGATCGCCAGTGGGGTCGCATGGTCCTGACCGGGGCCGGACAGGGTCGGCGCGGCGATCAGCCAGGGACGGCGTCGACGGGCTTCGGCGACTCCAGGTCCTGTCCGTCAGGCTCGACCACGTCCGAGGTCGGGATGTCCGGCTGCTCCGCGACCGCATCGGCGAGCACGCCCTTGCTGATGCGTTCCGCGAAGTGGCACGCGACACGATGCCCCGAGGCGAGCTCCCGGAAGGGCGGATCGACGGTCTCGCACTGCTCGGGGTCACCCAGCTGCTCCCGCAGCCAGCAGCGCGGATGGAAGCGGCACCCGCTGGGCGGTGCCGCGGGTGATGGGACGTCCCCCTTGAGCACCAGGCGCCGGGTGCGTCTGCGGGGATCGGCCACGGGCACCGCGGACAGCAGCGCCACGGTGTAGGGATGACGCGGGTCCTCGTACAGCGATTCGACGGGGGCTGACTCGACCAGCTTGCCGAGGTACATGACACCGACGCGGTCGCTGATGTACTGGACGACGGACAGGTTGTGGGCCACGAACAGGTACGTCAGCCCGAACTCGCGTCGCAGGTCCAGCAGCAGGTTGAGGATCTGCGACTGGATGGACACGTCGAGCGCGGAGACCGGCTCGTCGCAGACGAGGAACTCGGGCTCGAGGGCGAGCGCCCGCGCGATGCCGATGCGCTGCCGCTGACCACCACTGAACTCATGCGGGAAGCGCCGGGCGTAGTCCCGTCGCAGCCCCACGACCTCCAGGTAGTCCCCCACCCGCTTGTCGCGCACCGACCGCTTGCCCCACCCGTTCTCGGCATCCGCCTGCGCGACGAGGCCCTCACCGATGATGTCGCTCACGGGCATCCGCGGGTTCAGCGAGCTGACGGGATCCTGGAACACGATCTGCATCCGGCGTCGGAGCCGCTTGAGGTCCCGGCCCGTCCGCGCCAGCACGTCCTCGCCGTCGAGCAGCACGCGGCCGCTCGTGGCGGGCAGCAGGCGGAGCACCGTCTTGCCAAGCGTGGACTTGCCACAGCCGGACTCGCCCACCAGTCCCAGGATCTCCCCACGCGGGATGTCCAGGCTCACCCCATCGACGGCGCGGACATCGCCCACGTGCCGTCGCAGGATGCCGCCGTGGATGGGGTAGAACTTCACGAGCTCCTGGATGGAGACCAGCGGCTGCCCGTTCCCCGGGGATGCCGATGCCACATCCGGGCCGGGCGGTCCGACGCTCGCCGGCGTGCTCCCATGCGCCGTGTCGACCGCCGCCTCCACGTCCGTCCCTCCAGCCGTCATCGCACTCCGCTCGCTGCTCATGCGTCCGCCGCCTGGTCGATGAGCGACGACACCTCGGCCGTCGATGCCTCCGCCGCCCGCGCCGCAGCAGCCACCTGGGCCTCACGCAGCCTTGTGGGCACCGCGTGGCCCGGCGCCTGCTGCCACAGCCAGCACGCGACCCGCGAACGGTCCTCGTCGTCCGCACGTGGGTCCAGCTCCGTGCACGGCTCGAACCGGTACGGACAGCGCGGGCCGAAGTTGCAGCCACGGGGCATATTGAAGGGGCTCGGGACCGAGCCCCTGATGACGCTGAGACGCTGACCACGCATGCCCTTCGAGGGGATCGACGCGAGCAGGCCCTCGGTATACGGATGGCGTGGCCGCAGGAGCACGTCCTCCACGGCACCATGCTCCACGACCCGGCCGGCGTACATGACCACCACGTCCTCGGCCATCTCCGCGACCACCCCCAGGTCATGCGTCACGAGCATGACAGCGGTGCCGGTCCGCTCCTGGATGGCCCGGATGAGGTCCAGGATCTGGGCCTGGATGGTGACGTCCAGGGCCGTCGTGGGCTCGTCCGCGATGAGCAGCTTGGGCTCGCACGCGAGGGCCATCGCGATCATGACCCGCTGGCGCATACCACCCGACAGCTCGTGTGGGAACTGCTTGACGCGACGCTCCGGAAACGAGATGCCCACCAGGCGGAGCGCCTCGATGGTCCGGTCCAGCGCCTCGCGCTTGTCCACCTTGAAGTGCTGGCGCACGGCCTCGCTGATCTGGCTGCCGATGGTGAACACCGGGTTGAGGCTGCTCATCGGCTCCTGGAAGATCATCGCGATGTCATTGCCCCGGAGTCGCCGCATGTCGTCCTCGGAGAGCGCCAGCAGGTCACGCCCCTCGAACAGGACCTGGCCCGATGCGATGCGCGCCGGCGGCGTCTGGAGCAGCCGCATGATGGTCATGGCCGTCACCGACTTGCCGCACCCGGACTCACCCACGACGCCCAGGGTCTGACCGGGCCGGATGCCGAACGAGACGCCATCCACCGCCCGCACCACGCCATCCATGACATGGAAGTGCGTGCGCAGGTCCCGGACCTCCAGCAGGTACTCCGATCGGACCGGCGAGGGCGGCGGCCGGAAGGTGGGCGCGGTGCTCATGCGCGACTCCGTGGGTCGAGCGCATCACGCAGCCCGTCACCGATGAAGTTGATGGCGATGACCGTGAGCGCGATGGCCATGCCCGGGAAGAACGCCCACCACCAGTTGCCCAGGATGAGGGCTGACTGGGCGTTCGCGAGTGCGTTGCCCCAGCTCACCTGGGTCTCCTGGATCCCGAAGTTGAGGAAGCTCACGAAGGCCTCCAGGATGATGGTGGAGGCCATGAGCAGGGTCATCGCCACGATGACCGGGCCGAGCGCGTTGGGCAGGATGTGGCGGAACGCGATCCGCAGATCACTGACCCCCACTGCTCGCGCCGCGTCCACGAAGTCCGCCTCGCGGAGTGACAGGAACGAGGCGCGCACGAGGCGCGCGATGAGCGGCCACGACAGCAACCCGAAGATGAGGATGAGTGAGCTGACCTGGCCCTGTCCGAAGAACCGCGCCGCCACCAGGATGATGAACAGGAACGGGATCGCGAACAACACGTCGACGACGCGCATCAGCCCGTTGTCCACCCAGCCGCCGAAGTAGCCGGCCAGTGACCCCACGAGAACGCCCATGAAGCCGGCGATGAGCATCGAGAACAGGCCCACGGCCATGGAGATGCGGGCACCGTTGATGACCAGCTCGAACACGTCCCGGCCCTCGCGGGTCGTCCCGAAGACGTGCTCCAGGCTGGGCGGGTCGCCGCCCTGGCGTGAGGCGCCCGGGATGTTCGTGAACTCGTAGGGCTGCACGATCGGCCCCACGATGGCAACACCAAGCATGAGCGAGAAGATGACCAGACCCACCATGGCCAGCCGGTGGCGTCGGAACCGGCGCCGAGCGAGCTGCCACTGGCTCAGCGACTCGAGTGCGACCTCGTACTCGGCGTCCGCATCGGGCGCACCGGGCGCATAGTGGTCGACGAACGCGCCGTCCGCCCCCTCCGGGGGCGACCGCATGAGATCGGTGACCGCCTCGTCGCGGCGCGCCACGAGATCGTCGACGACCTCGTCGTGTGTGTGAGGGTCACGGGGATCGGTCATCAGTATCTGATCCGTGGGTCGGCGATGGCGTACACCACATCAGCCACGATGTTCATCGTCACCACGAACACCGAGCCGATGAGCACGATGCCCATGACCAGGAAGTAGTCCCGGTTGTTGATGCCGTCGATGTACAGGCGGCCCATCCCGGGCCACGAGAAGATGGTCTCGGTCACGATCGCACCCGAGAACAGGAAGGCGATCTCGAGCGTGACCGCGGTGATGATGGGCAGAAGCGCGTTGCGGAACGCGTGTCGGAAGACCACGCGCTGGCGCGGCAGCCCCTTGGCGCGCGCCGTCCGGACGTAGTCCTGGCCGAGCGTGTCCAGCATCGAGGATCGCACGAACCGGCTGTCCGCAGCGATGTTGACCGCGACCAGGGTGGCCACCGGCAGGATCAGATGGCGTCCCATGTCCAGGATGTGGGTGAGTGGTGCCTGGTGGAATGCCGTCCAGTAGGCGGACGAGTTGAAGGTGGGGCCACGGGTGGGCACGATGCCCTGCGCCGGGAGCCAGCCGAGCACGACCGCGAAGATGAAGATCAGGATGAGACCGAGCCAGAACGTGGGGAGCGAGTAGAAGATGTAGCTGAGCAGCGTCACCGATTGGTCGAACAGCGAGTAGCGTTTCACGGCCGCCGTGACCCCCAGCAGGATCGCGAACGTCACCCAGATGAGGAACGCGGTCCCCATGAGGATGAACGTGGCCGGCATGCGTTCCACGATCAGGTCCAGGACCGGCCGATTGGTGGACATCGACAGGCCCAGGTCCAGGTGCAGGAGCCCGTTGTCCCCGCCACCCAGGAACTCCGGCAGGAAGTTGGGCATGCCCTGATCCGAGAAGAAGCCGCCCTCGTCGCAGTTCCAGACGCCCAGCCAGCCACCGAACGAGCGGAGCGAGGCCAGCAGGTCGGGGTTGCGTTCCAGGCACCAGCGCGCCATGTAGCGATCGATGGCGTCCTGGGAGATGCGGGGGTTCTGGTTGAACTGCGCCTGCGGACCACCCGGGGCCGCCATCATGAGCATGAAGCTCACGACAGCGATGAGGAAGAGCACCGGGATCGCCTGCGCGACCCGCCTGATGATGTACTGGACCATACGGGGTCAGATCCTCGGGTCAGGCTCTTCCGCCCTGGCACGCTCCTGACGGTGCGAGCCGGTCACACATGTGGGCGCCCCGTGACGGGGCGCCCACATGGGGTTCGGGCGTATCGATCCGCCTGTTACCGCGGGACGCGGCTCAGGGGACGAACGTCCAGTCCTGGACGTTCCAGAGCGGGCCAGACGTGCTGGGGTTCTGGAGGAAGCCGTCCAGGTGTGCGCCGACGCCCGTGGGCTCGGCACGATAGTAGAGCGCGATCTCCGGGACCAGGTCCGCGTAGAGCTGCTGGATGGTAGCAGCCGATTCGAACAGGATCGCCGGATCCACCTCACCCTGGAACGCCTCGAGTGCGGCGTCCATGTCCGGGTGGCTCATGCGGGTGTCGTTGCTGCCGTTCGGGTTCGCATCCGACGGGATCCCGGAGGTGTGGTACAGGTCGTAGTACAGCCCGCCCGGATCGCCACCCAGGATGTAGGTGAACAGGGCGATGTCGAAGTTGCCCCGATAGATCGAGCACTCCGTCTCGGCCGTCACATCGGCCCAGCCGGCGAAGTACTGGCTGCCCGCGTCCGCGGTCTGGATATCCGTGGGGATGCCCAGGGCGAGCAGATAGCCGTTGATCTTGCCAAGCGTGGTCAGGCGAGTGGGATTGCCCGAGGTCGTGCACATCTTGAGGCGCATGACCGTGCCGTCCTTCTCCCGCTGGCCGGCAGCATTGAGGGTCCAGCCGGCCGTATCGAGGAGCGCACCAGCAGCTTCCGGATCGAAGGGCGCACAGGTCACCTCGGCGCGCCACCAGGTGCCTGGAGGTGCATTGGTGCAGGCCTCGGCGTAGGGGGTACCGGGGAACAGCGTGTTCCAGAGGTCCTCCTTGTCGATGCCCTGGAGGATGGCCTTCCGCACGTTGGGGTCGTCGAGACCGACGTTGCTCCGCGACGTGTTGATGTCCAGGTGCTCGTACTGCCAGGCGGGGTGGACCTCTGCCCGGCCGATGGCCGGATCGACCGACGCGATGGCGGCATAGTCCGCCTGGGTCATGTTGTCGATGAGGTCGACCTCACCAGCGAGGAACGACTGGATCATGCCGTCCTTGCTGCCGAAGAACCGGTACCGCAGGCCCTCGAGCTGCGGCGCGTTGCCTGCGCGGTACTCCGGGTTGGGCGCGTAGTCGATGCCCTCGGCGCTTGCCGAGGTGATGACGAACGGACCGCTCCACGGGATGTTCTCGATGCCGGGACCCACGGGCATGGAGGTGGGCCCATCCTCGGCCGGGACGTTCTCGAAGTAGTGCTTCGGGAGGATCGGGAACGCGCCCCAGCCGAGCCAGCCGGCGAACTTGCGCTGCCAGGTGACCGTCGCGCTCAGGCCATCATCGGAGACCGTGATGTCCTGGATGTAGCGATTGGCAAGCGCGTACTGCTCCTCGAGCGGCACGGGCGTCTCGCCGTCCTCCTGGACGGTCGGCGTGCCCGGCAGCAGCGGGACGTAGGTGCCACAGCCGAGGCAGCCGGCACCGGCGATGGCGTTCTCGACCAGCCAGTCATAGGTGAAGGCGAAGTCATGCATCGTCAGCGGCTGGCCGTCCGACCACGTGAGGCCGGGCTTCATGGACAGCGTGAGCGTGAAGCCCCCGCCGTCCTCGTCCACGACGACGCCACCATTCTCGATGGACGGGATCTCCGCTGCGAGATTCGCGATCCACTGGCCCTCGTTGTCGATCGCGAGCAATCCGAGCAACGACGGCGAGAGCGCCTTCGAGGTGACGAAGATGTTCGAATAGTAGGGCTGGAGCGTGAGCGGCGTCTGCCACTCACCCACCACGATGGTGCCCGACTGGGCTGCGACCGGGGCACCCACCATGGCCGTAGCCAGGGTGAGCGAGGCGATCAGGGTCACGCCTCGCCGCTTCACATGTGTCATCCGACGTCCTTCCTCCTAGGCCCGCGTCGGTGGGCGACCTCACGGCCTCCGACCTGCGCAGGCGATCCCCTCGGGCCTCCGAACGTGTGCTCCGACGCACACGGCTCCCACGGAGCGGCCCACAAGTCGGCGCATCATAGCAGCGGGTCGATCGGCACTGTCAACCGGGCGACGCGGCGCGAGCGCCGCACGAGCGTCGTCATCCTGCCCGGGATGTGCGCGATCCTGCCCGGGATGTGCGCGACCGGACGGCTGGTCATGCATCAGGATGCGGCAGGCTGCATATCGCGGTCGACCCGAGCGTGGGCCTCGGTCTGCCAGGACGGGTCCAGGCCTCAGGACGTCAGGGCGGGTCCAGCGTCCAGCTCGCGACGTTCCAGGCATATCGCGGCTGGGACGGATCGATGGGCCCGTCCGGACCGCGCACCCGGTCGGCGATGGCGGCCCACGCGGTGTCGTACCACATCCACCAGGCAGGCACGCGCTGTGCGATCCGCGCCCCCGCCTCGGCGTAGATCGTCTCCCGCTCCCGGATGGGCACCACCGAGCGCCCCCGCGCCAGCAGCGCATCCAGGTCGGCGTCACGGAACCCGCCCGGGTTCGCGTCCACGGGGGTGTCCTGCGTCGGGATCCGGTCGCCCTCGAAGGCGAGGAGGTCCGCATCGGGGTCGGCGCCGAGGGCGCGCATCGTGAGCAGGGTGTCGAAGTCGTTGGGCCACCGCAGCTGGGCCAGGAGCTGGTCACCGGTCAGGTCCAGGTCCTCCACGAGCAGCTCGATGCCACACTCCCGCAGCTGCTCCGCGACGGCCTGGATCATGGCCAGGACGCCGGTCCGGCTGGCCCGCACCGCGACGCTGCTCGACAGCCGCACACCAGAACGCTGGCGGATGCCGTCCGCGCCCACCACCCATCCGGCGTCATCGAGCAGACGCGTCGCGGTGGTGACATCGCGCGGCGCCGACGGTCCCGCGGGCATCGCCCACGAGCCGGGGGCCAGGGGCGTGACGGCCACCACCGCATCGGGGTCGCCGACCTGCGCGGTCAGCCCGTCCCGGTCGATACACGCGGCGAACGCCTGGCGGGTCCGCGCCTCGGCGTACGGTCGTCCGCGGCGCGTGTTGAACACGATGAGCCATGACGCATCGATCGGCCGGCGCGCGGCACGTGCGGCGCGACCCGCCGCCTCGATCACGGCGGCCTGTCGACCATCGGTCCGCACCAGCCAGTCGACGTCGCCCGCCAGCAGCGCGGTCGCGGCGACCGCCGGGTCATCGATGACCTGGAGCCGGATGCGCTCGATGCCCGCATCCCCACCCGCGTGCCCCGGCGTCGCCTCCAGCTCGATCCAGGAGCCGGCCGCCCGGTCCACGATGCGATACGGGCCGGCGCCGAACGGGCCGGCATCATCGGCCATCAGGCCGAGCGCGGCTGCCTGCTGGTCGGTCCCGGTGCGCGTGAGCACCTGGCCGAGCGCCGCGACCTCGTCCAGCAACGCGTTCGCGTAGGCCGCCTCATCGACCTGGCCCATCTCGTTCGTGAACAGCTCCCGGTCCGGCAACGTGAGGCTGGCGGAATGGAGCATCGTCTCCAGCTCGTCGCGGTGGTCCGCGAGTCGACAGCCACCCGGCGGCTCCGCCTCGAGGCAGGCGTCCGCACCGAGCGCGCGATAGATGCGCGTGACGAGGGCATCCGGGGCACCGGCCTGGACCCCGCGCGCGGACGCCACGATGCCCCGGACACCTGCGTCGACCGCCGCCATGTCCAGGATGGGCAGCTGCGCGAGCACCTCCGTGAGGAACGGTGCATACGGCTGGTCGAGCGTCAGCACGACCCGCTCGCCACGCGGGGCGCGGGTCGCCGGCGGCGCCCCACTGGGCGATCCCCCGGGGCTGGCGGGTGGGCCGGCGGTGGCCGATGCGCTACCCCGGAGCGGCTCGCGGGCCTCGACGTCCTCCAGGTGTGCGAGGGCCGTGGCACACAGCTCCCGACCCAGCGCACAGGTGGGTGACCGGGCGATGCGCAGGCTCCCGACGACGTCGGAGGCACGGATCCGTCGACCACTGGCGAACCGTCCCCCGGAGCCGTCCAGCTCGATGGTCCAGGTCCGGCCGTCCTCGCTCACGCGGGGCTGGGCGACGGCGATGAGCGGGCGTGGACGCAGCGACCCATCGAGGCGGTAGAGCGACTCGTGCAGCAGATCGTGGAGCAGGGACTGGGAGGCACCCACCGCGGGCGGCAGCGCATCCGCTGGCCAGGCGGGCACACCCACCACCAGCACGTTCGGGTCTCGGGGCGGGCTGGTGACGAGCACCGTCGGGGCCGTGGTCGGGGGCGGCGTCCCGGTCGGCTCGGGCTCGTCCATCGTGAGACACCCCGAGACCACCAGGGGCAGGGTGAGCAGCAGGGGCCAACGCGACCGCGTGCGCGAGCCGGGTCGTCGAGCGTCCCTCTGCCCGCTCACTGTGGGCAGGGTGTCTCGGCTCCGGTCATGGGTCGCCAGCGGAGCTCGGGTCGTCGCGCGGCCGTGGCCTCGTCGAGTCGCCGGACCGGGGTCGTGAGCGGCGCCTCATGGAGCAGCTCCGGCTGCTCGTGAGCCTCGCGCGCGACCGCCAGCAGCGCCTCCGCGAAGGCGTCGAGGTCGGCGAGCGTCTCGGTCTCCGTGGGCTCGATGAGCAGGCACTCCTCCACGATGAGCGGGAAGTAGACCGTGGGCGGGTGATAGCCGTGATCGATGAGCCGCTTCGCGACATCCAGGGTGCGCACCCCGGTCTCACGTCGGAGTCGTGCGCCGCTCGCCACGAACTCGTGCTTGCAGGGGCCCGCGTACGGCAGGTCCCACGCCTCGCCGACCCGCTGTCGGAGGTAGTTCGCGGCGAGGACCGCGTCATCGGTGACTCGGCACAGGCCCGGGCCGCCATGCGTCCGGATGTATGCATATGCACGGACGAGGACGCCGACACTCCCCTGATAGGCGCGCACCCGGCCGATGGAGCCGGGTCGCTCCCCGTCCCGCTCGAGGCGGAAGGTACCGTCCGTCTCGCGGACCACGAGCGGCGCCGGCAGGAACGGCACGAGGTGTGCCGCCACGGCCACCGGCCCCGCACCCGGCCCGCCACCGCCATGGGGCGTCGAGAACGTCTTGTGGAGGTTCAGGTGCATCACATCGAAGCTGGCGGCGCCCGGTCGGAAGCGACCCATGATCGCGTTCATGTTCGCGCCATCCATGTAGGCGAGCGCACCCGCCGCGTGGGTCGCCTCGAGCACCTCGACGATGCGTCGCTCGAACAGGCCGAGCGTGGATGGGTTGGTGATCATGACGGCGGCCGTGCGGGGACCCAGCGCACCACGCAGCGCCTCGAGGTCCACACCCCCGTCCGGTGCGGACGGGATGGTCACCGTCCGGAACCCGGCCATGGATGCGGTCGCGGGGTTGGTGCCATGCGAGGAGTCCGGCACGATGACCTCGTCCCGGTCGACGTCGCCGCGCGCCCGGTGGTACGCCCGGATGACGAGGATGCCCGTCAGCTCGCCGTGCGCCCCGGCCGCGGGCTGGAGCGTGGTGGCGGCCATGCCCGCGACCTCGGAGAGCATCCCCTGGAGCTCCCACAGCAGCTCGAGGGTGCCCTGGGCAAGGGTGTCCGGGGCCAGCGGATGGAGTCGCGCGAAGCCGGGCAGTCGGGCCGCCGTCTCGTTGACCCGCGGGTTGTGCTTCATGGTGCACGACCCGAGCGGGTAGAAGCCGCCGTCGATGGAGTGGTTGAGATGCGACAGGTTCGTGAAGTGGCGCATGACCTGGGGCTCGGACAGCTCCGGGAGCGCCGGCGCGCTGCTCCGGAGCAGGTCGTCCGGGATGCCCGCGAGCGCGTCCGCGGGCGGATGCGGCACCTGGTCGGTCCGACGGCCGGGGACCGAGAGCTCGGCGAGGGTGGGCTGGAGGGACGCTCCGACGGCCCGGCGGGGTCCCAGGCTGCCGTCATCGGTGACCCGGTCGATGAGACCGATGTCGATGGGTCGTGCCACGGCGTCGCCGCCGGTGTCGGGTCGGGCGCTCATGCGGCCACCGGATGGTGCCGCGCCAACGCACCGGCGAGCCGGTCGATGTCCCCGTCGGTGGTCAGCTCGGTCGCGCACAGCAGGAGCGCGTCGGCGAGGTCAGGGTCATCCGGATACCAATCGGCCAGGGGCAGACCAGCCAGGATCCCCTCCCCGAGCAGTCGCATATGGACCGCCCGGGCGTCCGGCACGCGGACCGTGAGCTCATTGAGATACGCACCGGTGTGGATGCGCTCGATGCCCACGTCCGCCAACGCCCGCTCCAGTCGTCGCGCGGCGGCGGCACCACCGCGTGCCACGTCCCGGAGCCCGTGAGGGCCGAGCGTCGCGAGGTAGACCGTCGCCGCCAGGGCGCACAGCGCCTGGTTGGTGCAGATGTTGCTGGCCGCCCGGTCGCGCCGGATGTCCTGCTCACGCGCGCGGAGCGTCATCACGTACGCGCGTCGACCATCCACGTCCAGGGTCCGGCCGACGAGCCGACCGGGCAGCTGTCGGGTGAGCGTCTCGGTCGTGGCCAGGATGCCCAGGTAGGGGCCGCCGTACTGGGCCGGGATGCCGAGCGGCTGCCCCTCCCCCGCGGCGATGTCCGCACCCACTTCACCGGGTGTCGCGAGCACCGCGAGGCTGACCGGCTCCACGACCGACACGGCGAGGGCTCCGGCGGCATGTGCGAGACGCACCACGTCGCCCACCGGCTCCAGCACGCCGAAGACGTTGGGCTGACCGACGAGCACGCCGGCGACCGGACGGTCCGTCTCGGCGAGCGCGCGCTCCAGCGCGGCGAGGTCGGTCGTGCCATCCGGCGACGTGGGCAGCAGATCGAGCTCGAAGCGACCACCGAGGTACGTCCGGGTCGTGTCCAGATAGTGCCGATGGATCGCGCGGCTGGCCAGCACCCGGTTCCGCCCGGTGGCCCGGATGGTCATGAGCGCCGCCTCCGCGGTCGCTGCGGCCCCGTCGTAGTGGGAGGCGGAGACCACCGGCAGCCCGGTCAGCTCGGCGAGCATCGACTGGTACTCGTGGATGGTCTGGAGCGTGCCCTGGGAGATCTCGGGCTGGTAGGGCGTGTAGGCGGTCATGAACTCGCCCCGAGACAGGATCGCGTCGACGACCGCCGGGATGTGGTGCTGGTACACGCCAGCGCCCAGGAACGAGACCAGGTCGACCCGGTTGCGAGCGGCCAACTCGGTCATCCGGCGCTGGACCAGCAGCTCCGGCTCCGGGTCCGGCAGGTCCAGGCCCGTCGCCCGGACGGACTCGGGGATGTCCGCGAACAGCGTGTCCACGCTCGTGATGCCGAGCGCATCGAGCATCCGCTGGCGGTCGGCGTCCGTGTGTGCTTGATAGGCCATGGGAGTGTCCTGCTCGAGACCGAGCTCAGTCGCCGATGAGCGAACGGTAGCCGGCAGCGTCGCGCAGCAGCTCCGCCTCCGACGGGTCGGCGAGCCGCAGGCGCACGATCCAGCCCTGGCCGTACGGATCCTCGTTGACCAGCTCCGGGGAGGCGCCCAGGGCGTCGTTCACCTCGAGCACCTCGCCGCTGATGGGCGAGTACAGGTCGCTCGCGGTCTTGACCGATTCGATGACCCCGAACGTCTCCCCACGGGCGAGGGTCCGGCCGACCGCCGGCAGCTCCACGAAGACCACGTCACCCAGCTCATCCGCCGCGTAGCGCGTGATGCCCACGAGACCATCCGCCCCATCGGTGCGCAGCCACTCGTGGTCGTCGCTGTAACGCAGGTCGTCGGGGACATCCACGGTCGTCGGTCTCCTGTGTCGGGCGCTAGCGCGACGGTGTCACGCCAGCGGAGGGTCGGCGGTAGAACGGCGAGGGCGCCACCTCGGCCAGGACGGTCGAGGCACGGATGGCGACGCGCACCATGGTACCGGGCGTGGTGTGCGAAGGAGGCACCCGGGCGATGGCGATGGCCGTACCGAGCGTCGGCGACTGGGTGCCGCTCGTCACGACACCGATGGGTTCCCCGGCGGGATCGTCCTGGCCGAGGACCGGGTAGCCATGGCGCGCGATGCCCGGCTCGCGGAGGACCAGCGCCACCAGCTGGTGGCGCGGGCCGGCCTCGGCAGCCGCCACGAGCGCGTCCCGACCCACGAAGCCACCAGGCTTGTCCAGCTTGACCACGCGCTCGAGACCTGCCTCCGCGGGTCGGACGTCCCGCTCGAGCTCGTTGCCGTACAGCGGCATGCCGGCTTCCAGGCGGAGCGTGTCCCGGGCACCGAGCCCGATGGGTCGGAGGCTCCCATCCGCGCCCGCGGCCAGGAGCGCATCCCAGACGGAGCGCGCCGCAGCGTTGGGCAGGAACAGCTCGAAGCCGTCCTCCCCGGTGTAGCCCGTGCGTGCCACGAGCGCCGGTGTGTCCAGCACGCGTGCCTCACGTGCCGCGTAGTTGCGCAGGTCATCGATGGGTCGATCGACGAGTGGTTGGAGGATCGCGAGCGCCCGTGGACCCTGGATGGCGATGAGCGCGGTGTCCAGCGAGGCGTCGGTGACCGTGGCGTCGAAGCCGGCGGCCCGAGCCGCGAGCTCTGCTGCGACCAGCTCGCGATTGGAGGCGTTGGGGACGACCAGGAATCGCTCGTCCGCGACGCGATACACGATGAGGTCATCGAGGATGCCGCCGTCCTCCGCGCAGATGAGCGAGTACTGCGCCCGACCCACGGCAAGGGTCCGCGGATCGCTGACCAGGGCGTACGCCAGGGCGTCGCCGGCACCCGGACCCTCGACCCGGACCTCGCCCATGTGGGACAGATCGAACAGCCCGGCCGAGTTCCGGACCTGCCGATGCTCATCGACGATACCCGTGTACTGGACGGGCATCTCCCAGCCCGCGAACGGCACCATCCGCGCGCCGAGCGCCACGTGCGCGTCATGCAGGGGCGTGTGCAGCAGCGATGCGTCCGGATCCGCGCCCGCCATCCGGTCAGGCCTCGTCCGCGAGCGACCAGGCCCGTTCCACGACCTCCCGCTCCGTGGGGAAGGTCATGATGGTCGGGGCCTCCTCCCGGGCGATCCACCGGACCTCATCGAACTCGTGGTCGTGGAGACCGAGGTCCCCACCGACCGGCTCCATGAGGTAGTAATGCACCGTCTTGTGGATGCGTGTCCCGGACAGCACGAACCAGTACTCGATGGGCCCGACGGGTGCCACGATACGCACCTGGAGACCGGTCTCCTCCTCCACCTCGCGGAGCGCCGTCTGCTCGATGGTCTCGTCCGAGTCCGGCGTGCCCTTGGGCAGCGACCACGTCACGCCATCCCGCTCCCGCCGACGCCGACCCAGCACCAGCTCCTGGCCCGATGCTCCCTGGCGCACCACGACACCTCCGGCGGATGTGGCTCGCGCGCTCGGCAGGCGAGTGCGGCGGGTGTCGTTCAGCCTCGCCATGGGGTAGAGCCGGACCGAGGGTCACGCAGCGATGGGCGGGCGGGTGCCCACGACATGCGCCCGATCCGGCGCTGGGCGCGGGACCATGCGGCGACGGTGGTGGGGAGCTGCGCGGATCGCCCGGCGGCCCGGATAGCGTCCACGGGCGTCAGATGATCGGTGCGTCTCGCGGGGTGGCTGACCCGGGCGAGCGCCCGGAACACCCGGAGCGTGCCCCCACGTGGATCGCGATGCTGGCTGCCGGGCAGCACGTACCGTGCCCGGACCCGATCGCTGCGGAATGCGCCGACCTCATGCTGCATGCGCGGATGGTACCCGGTCGGTCCACGGCCTGCGCACCCTCAGGGAGCAGGTCGCGGGTCGACCTCCGGGTCGGTCGTGGTCGTTCGCCCCGCGAGGCTCGCCTGTCGCCGGAGGAGCGCCCGGTATACCTCGCGCGTGGCCGGTGCTCGTTCCTCGATGACAGCCAGGTGTGCCGCGATGGTCCCGCCATCGCCGCGCACCACGGGACCAGTGAGGGCGGTGCGAGTCCCCAGCACCCCGGTGTTGGCGATCGCCTGGCGCATCAGGGGCTGGAACACCTCGTGTGCCGTCGTCGGATCCAGACCCGCGACCGCGGCCAGCTCGTCGATGACATCGATGAGCGCCAC
This sequence comes from Chloroflexota bacterium, assembly GCA_019637815.1. Lineage (GTDB taxonomy): Bacteria > Chloroflexota > Limnocylindria > Limnocylindrales > CSP1-4 > JAFMJV01. Next base: position 1,289 of record JAHBUZ010000021.1, on the reverse strand, counting down.
CACGCCACCGGCCGACAGCACGGCCGCGGCGTGCCAAGCCGCCTTGGCGTCCGGCGGGAGCGCGATCGGTCGGCCGCCGACCGCCTCGACGAGCCACGTGAGCGGCGGCACGAGTCCGGGATCGCCGTCGATGGCCATGGCAGCGCCTCGGAGCGCCTCCAGCGCACGCGCAGGCTCGGCGAACGCGACGAGCGGATGGATGCTGCCCACCGGCATGTCCGGGGGCACGGCCGGCCGGAGGATCGAGGCGGGGTGGACACCACTGGTGTGGACGATGGCACGGCCGGGGCGCACCGGGACCCGCCGGGCGACCTCCGCGATCGCGTCGTCCGGGACGGTCAGCAGCACCAGCGTGATGTCTTCGGGCAGATCCGCGACATCCGGGAGTGCCGCGATCGGTGGGGCGGCGAGTGGGCTCGGGGCGTCGTTCCCGACACCGGTCGGGCCGCCGGTGACCGGGGCGGCCGGGGCGGCCGGGGTGCCTGCGGTCGTGCTGCCGGTGGTCGAGGCGCGGGCGGCCGGGGCGGCCGGGGTGCGGGCGCTGCGGGCCGACGGGGGGGCGCCGCCCGGGCCCGGGCCGGTGACGCGCCGGGTGCTCTGCCGGGAGTGACGCGGGGCGGCTGCGGTTGCCGGGCGGGAAACGCTGTGTTTCTGGCCTAAATGTGGCGAAATTCAGGAAAATTTCCTATGGATGAAGGCGATTTCATGTCCGTGCCCTGCGAGGAGTTTGATCGACGATGTTCAAGTTCGCCCCCAAGCCCGTGCTGTTCTGCCCCCCGGCGGTGCCGAAGGTTCCGGTCTTCACCGCGCCGAAGCCCGTGGTCGTGCCCTTCTGCGCGCCCAAGCCCGTGGTCGATCCCAAGCCCGTGCTGCCGGTGAAGGACTGCAAGGACGACAGGACCTGGGACAAGGACGACAAAGACTGGGGCAAGGACTGGGGCAAGGACTGGGGCAAGGACTGGGGCAAGGACTGCAAGAAGGTCGTCGACCTGAAGGACGCCTTCTGCAAGGGCGGCGACGGCAAGGGCGGGTCGCTCTGGGCCAAGAAGGCGGCCTTCTGGGACAAGATCGGCGACCTGAAGGGCAAGTGCTGGCCGAAGCCGCCGGTCAAGGACTGCGACGACGGCAAGGACGATGACGACGACGACAACGACCACGGCGGCGGCGACAAGCCGCTGGTGGACAAGGACACCGCGGGCGTCACCTTCCACATCGACGAGACCGGCGACGGCGCCGCCAACGCCTATATCTGGATCGAGAAACCGGCGGGCGTGGACCCGGCGACGATC
>JAHBUZ010000020.1 GCA_019637815.1 Chloroflexota bacterium | reverse complement strand
GAACACCGAGAGCGCGAGCCACTACCTCCGGCGCTGTCGTGACATCGGCCAACGTCCCCATCCTGCCCGGTTCCCGTCGGGTATCCCGCGCTTCTTCATCCGGTTCTTGACGGACCCCGACGACGTCGTCCTGGATATCTTCTCGGGCTCCAACACGACGGGGCGCGTGGCCGAAGAGGAGGGACGCCGGTGGCTCGCGTTCGAACTCGACCTGAACTACGCCAAGCTCTCGGCGGTGCGGTTCATGGAGTCTTGGGACGCCGCGACCGTGCGGGGTGCGTGGGACCACTTCGATGCAGGGACTTGGCTGGACATTACGCCTGCAGGCCCTGTGCCCCTATCTGGGCGACCTCCTCATCGACGACGCTGAGCAGTTCTGTCACGGTCTGGGGGTGACGTTGATCGACAACATGGCCTAGCGCAACGAGCCCTAGGTTCATGAGTGTTTCGAGGACGACGTACGGGTCGCCTCCATCCGCCGGCTGCGTGGCATCGATTAGGTCCCGAAGCTCACCGTCACGGTCGAAGGACCCGACGTTCCATGTCGTACCGGTACCCGCGCCAGCCGGCCGATTGCCGCTGGACCCGTCAAGCTGAGTCCGAAACGCGAACGCGAGGCCAAGCTTTGCTACATCCATTCGGTTTGCTATGTCGAACCGGGATTGGAGGGTGCTAACGACCGCGTCGGCTTCGGCCGTGAGCGCGACCGTGGCTCGTCCGACCTCCTGGTTCACATCCCGCCTCGGTCGCCAATGATTGTGTGCCGACTGGACACCCTGACGAGTTCCTTCTCTGAGAGGAGCCGACTGCCAAGCGCGCGCGCCGCTTGATCCCTGTCAAACTCGTTCTCGTAGGCCAGCAGGATGACCTGGGGAGATAGCGCGGGCAGGGCGGCTATCACCTTGGCTGTGTGCTCCGGATCCAGACGGCCGAACGGAGAGTCCATGATGACCGGTCCTTGGAGCGGCGCGCTGCGCTGGAGCGCTCCGAGCAGTGAGAGGGCGACGAGATGCTCGTAGCCTGCTGAGCGCTCGGTGATGATCGTCCCATCCTCGTGGACGATTTGCAGACCATATCCGTCATTTATCTGCAGGCGTTTGTATTCTGATTCACTGCTCAGTCGGGCGAAGATCATCGACGCTTCGCGTTCTACGTCCGACTTCAGACGTTCGCGGTAGACATCGACGCTCTCCCGGAATAGGTCTCCTAGCGCGGCGAACAGCGTCGCTTTGCGTTCGAAGCGATCCGTCTCCGGCACCCCGAGGCGGGCCAGCTTGTCGCGGAGCTGACGAATCGCGGTCTCCTGCTCATCGATCTCGGCTCGGGCATCGTCGCGACGTGCCCGGGTGTTGTCGATTGACCGGTTCAGGTTGGCCCATCGAATCTCAAGCTCTCGTGATCCGAGATTCGCGTCAGGGTCGAGTTGATCGTTCAGCGTGGACATCTCAGCGTCGATGTCCGCGATGGCCACGACGATTCGGTCGACAGCGTCCTCGGCCGCCTCGATCCGCCCGGCGATGGAGGGCTCGGCGAGCCGGCTCAGTCTGTCGCGCTGAGCCGTGAGGCGCGCCGCTCGCTCGTCTATCTCTGTGGTGTCCGCACCGCGCTCGTCTGGCCCGGCTGAAAATCGTGACACTTCGTCCCGCGACAAGTGGTGTCCGCAGGTGGGGCACCTCCCATCGTCGATCGCCTGTTGTCGTTGCTCGCGCAGTGCTATGGCCGAGGCAATCGCCCGCCTCCGTTCGTTCAAGGCCCCCAGCTCAAGGTTCAGCGTGCCGACCAGAGCCGTGACGCTCGGGAAGAGCATCGCTCGCCAGGCTTCCGTCAGGACGGACGCTCGCGACGCGCGCGCTTCACCGAGCGCTGCTTGGTCGCGTGAGCGACGTTCCTTCAGGTGAGAGCGCTTGGCGATGGTCGCCCGTTGCCGCTCGGTCCGCTCCATGTCGCTCTCGGCCGCCGCTAGCTCCCGCTCCAGCTTCTCAAGCTGGCTCGACAGCACTCCCACCGATTCCTGCGCCCTGTCCAGGCGGTCCTGGGCCATCGCGATGTGCTCCCCGAGGTCACGAGTCTGGTCCCGCGTCCGTGCGGCTGCCGCGAGTTGCGTGTTCGTCTGGCCGAGCAGCGTGCTCAGGTCGGTTCGGGCGTTGGTCAGGGCAGGCAAGCCAAGGATGCGTTCGATTGCGGCCTTGAGCTCGTCCCCCTTGGAAGGATCCGCAGCAAGCTCCTCGTACTGGCGGAGGAGTTCACCGTCGAACAGAAAGAACCTCGCGATCTGCTCGGGCAGGATCTGTTCGAGGGCTCGCTCGGCGGTCTCCAGCGCAAGCAGGGAGCCGTCGCGGGCCAGGAGCATCTCCGAGCGATCCTCAGCGGGGTGATGAATCCTCGTGACGTGGTAGGGCACTCCATCCACATCGAGGTCCACGACCACCTTGAATGGCGTGGCGGAGTCAAGCGCTGACTGCTCCCAATTCGTGACGTCGGCTAGATCGCGTGGGGATCCGGTTCGGCCGAGCACTCGCCCGAACAAGGCATACCGAATGGCGTTGAGCAGGAGCGACTTTCCGCGGCCGTTCTGGCCCGAGATGATAGTGACGCCATCCTCGGGCCTGAAGTCCAGTCGCTGCTCGCCCTTGAAGGGACCGAAGTCCGTCACGACGAGAGACTTGATCCGCAGCATCTACCCAGCCTCGGCTTCGGCGCTCAGGTGCGCGTCTACGAGCCCCTGGATGGTCCTGAGCACGCGGCTGCGATCCTCGATACTTGCCAGCTCCGCTTCGAGGATCGCCTTCACGAGCGCCTCGGGCAGCTGTGGGTGCCGCTCCTCACGGAGTTTGGCGACGGTCGCCCAGAGGTCGGTGGAGCCCTCAGGCTGCCGCATCCGCATCCTCCTCTACCCGATCGTCGTAGCCGTAGCGGGCCAGCTCCGCGATGTCCACGCTCGCCCTCAGGCAGAGGATCTCCAGCTCCGTCCGCGACTCCGGATTGACGGCGTCGCGCGCGAACAGGCTCGCTCGGGCCAGCTCACCGAGCGTTGCCCAGTCGAGGTCATCGGGGTCGGCTTTCGCAGCCTCCGGCACCACCAGCACATCATGCACATGCGCCCGCGGCTTGTTCGGGTGGATGCGCAGGACCCGGCCCCGTCGCTGCACGAACTCGCGTGGATTCCTTGACGACGCCAGGATGAGTGCGTGAGACGCGACCGGGATGTCGACGCCCTCGTCCAAGCACTTGATTGCGACGACCACCCCGCCGTTGACCTCGAACTCGCGCAACGTCTGCGACTGGTCTCCCGCCATCGTCGAGTGGTACTCGTACACGGCAGGCACGACCGATTGCAGGGCGTTGGCAACGTTCCGCATCTGTCGGAGGTCGTCGCAGTACACGAGCCAGCGGTCGCCCGGGTGGTACCACGACCGCAGAATCGCGCGTGCCATGTCGACTTTGGCTCGCGCCTGCTTGGCCACTCGCGAACGTTCAATCAACATGAGCTTGAGCCTGTCGTCGTCGGGCGCCGCATACGACAGGTTTCCGCCACCTCCGAGTTGCCCGCGTCGTCGGCGAATGCGAGTGCTAAGCGCCATCCAACGCTTCGACTCCTCGGCATCGAGGCCCACCGTATGTGCGTGGTAGGAGTAGGGCGTGAGCCAGCCGTCGCGGATTGCGTCATGCAACGAGTAGGTGTGGACGACGCCGCCAAAGTACTCTTGCACGAGCGCGGTGCCAGTCGAATCGCCGGCGCGATCCAAAGTGGCCGTCAAGCCCAACCGGTGGCGAGCGTCGATGCTCAGGACGCGGCGAAGGGTGGGACTTCCTAGGCGGTGCACTTCGTCGGCGACGATCAGTTGAACACTGGCCGCGCGTGCCAGGAAGTCCGTCGATGAGGCGGTGTTCGCGACTGCCAGGACGATGCGCGCCTCACCGGGTGCCGGCCGCAGCCAACTCGAAAGTAGGCGGGGACCGCGCCACTCTTCCCACCCGTCGCCGCATTTGAGGATTCGCGGACCAAGGTCCCCCAAGAGTGACTCTAGCTGGGCAGTCCATTGGCGCATCAGTGCGGATGAGGGCACGACGACGAGGCTTGCTTCCCCCCTATTCACCGCTTCGCGTATAAGCGCCGCGGCCGTCACTGTCTTCCCACTACCCGTCGCGTGCTCAAGGATGCCCCGACGATCATTGGCCCACCATGCGTGGACCGCCTCTCGCTGGTGCTGGCGCAACCCACCGAGTAGATCTTTGCCGGGGACTTCGGTGCTCGTATCCTGTGATATTTCGTCGACGAGCACTTCCCATGGTTGAGCCGATTCCGAGGCGCGACGGAGCTCGGCGATGACGACGTCCGGGAAAGGTCGGACCGTTGCTCCGGCAACATCATTGTTCCAAAGGGCTTCGAAGCGCGCTTCGGCTTCGACGAGCCGGCTCGCGTCTCGCGCGTCCGCCCAGCTCGGGAAGATGTCAATCGACTCCAGGTTACCATCGGGAGCGAGCCCGAGGAACGTCTCGTTCATGGTTCCCCTGAAGCCGACCCGGTCACCGACGGCATCGCGGAAAATCCCCACCTTGTCATGAAAGAGACGCTTGTCACTCGCCGGCGCGCGGGATTCCAAGAACGCCAGTCGCAGCTCGACTATTCCCACAGCCACCAGACCCGCCAGGACCTGAGTCGGGCGACCCAGCGTCGGGCTTGCGAGCATGTCTCGAAGCTCGGTCGTCAGCAAGTCTGCCAGCTCCGCCTCAGAGCGTGCGCGGTATCCGAGTTCGAGGCCGTCGATGTCGGCGCGGCTCAGGTTGGGCGAACAGATGAGCCGGATGCGCCCGCCCGCGGACGCAAACGTCCTCAGGGCCGGCCAAGCCAGCAGGTAGATGGCGCTCGAAAAGTAGCCCGCGACGCGGTCGTACGCGACCGAGCCAGCCATGCACGGCAGGTAAAAGCCGCCGGCGATGTCGTCGGGGCCCTTGCTCATCTGCACCGGGAGCGACAGACTTCTCAACACGCTGCTATGGCGCCTCCAAGAGCGCTCTCATCGAGAGTCGTTGTCGGTCGACAAGGGCTTGGACGAGCGATCGTGAGCGCGCTGCGATAACGGTCTCCCTGAAGGGGCGTCCGGAAGACCTCACAAGCCGCTCTTGTGTTGACCTCCCGACGGCTGCCGCATGAAAGACGGTGGCGGCATGCACCTGGACGCCCTTGGAGAATGGGATTCCCTGACCGGCGTCGTGGACGGCAGCATCCCAGAGCACGAAGACCTCGAAGTCTGGCGTATACCCGAGTAAGACCACCATCGCTCCGTCGCCTCGGTCGAAGTGCGCCCGAGTTCCGGGTCGTTGCCCGGGCACGATAACCTGTATGCGATAGTCGCCCGCGCTGCGTTCGGCCGGGTGGTCGGTGGCCAGGTAGGCGTAGAACCTGACGAGGCGCGGCAGTGGGGGAGCCAAGCGCACGTCCAAGGGCTTGACAGGCATCGCCGCATCGGCGGGCCGCGCCAAGAGCCACTCGGCGAGCGCGTCGAGCACGCGTTCATGGACGTGTCTCGCCGAGTTCAGCCGGCCAATGACGTTGAGCGGCGGCGATGAACCGCCGACCGGCACCAGGTACTCGCCACGCGACGTCCGGTGCAGGTCCCCACGCGATGCACGGTACTGCAGGTGGTTCCTTACGTTCCGCTTCCACCGGGACTGAGAGACACCATCGGATTCGAGGTCGTCCTCGTCAAGGGCGATCGCGTCCTCGACGAAGGCGTACAGGTCGACGAGCGAGTACGGCTGTCCGACATGCATCGTGCTGTTGAGCACAGCTGCGATTGCGGGGCGAGTGGCTTTCAGACGTCCCTCCCCAGGCTGAGCGGAGATGGCTGGCATGGAATCTACGCCAGAGCCCCCGGCTCCGTGCGAGCTGACGAGGAGTGCCACCACGCAGGGGTCGTTCGACACGCACGATGATCGGCGTGATACACGCTCGTGCTCGGCAACTTGTTGGCCCTCTAGCTACTACCCTTCGAGCCGGTACCAGGCGGTGGGCCTCGAGGTCCGGCGCGTGTGGTCGGCGAGGAGCGTCGACTTGCCATAGCCGGCCTCTGCGCTGATGAGCCTGACCCGAACGGACGCGTGCTGCTCCAGCCACTCGATGAGGCGCGGCCGCTCCAGGGTCGTGGGGCGCAGGGGAGGCGGCTGGATCTTGGAGCGGACGACGGCAGCCGTGAACGGGTCCTCGACCCCAGCCCCGGCCCCGGCCGCTGGACGGCGCGCCGGGACGTCCCCCGGTGTAGGCGTCGGGTCGGGCACGGCGCTGGGCGTCACGGGCCACGCCCGCTGATGCGTGGGCGCCAGCGGGGTGCTGTATGGATCGACCGGGATGGGCAGGCTCCGGACCATGTCCGCATGTTCGGCCTCCGCTCTCACCGAACGCTTAGACGTCGATCGTGGACAACCCTCGCGAGGGTGGTGGCGACGGGACCGGCCGCGCCCTCACGCGAGCCGTGTCGTCAGGCTCCCTCGTACTCGAAATGGATCTTGATCTCCACCCGGTACTCCACGATGCGACCGTCCTCGACACGTGCCGTGGACTTCACGACCTCGATCTCCCGGATGTTGCGGACGGTCCGTGCGGCCCGCATGACAGCCTGCTGCGCCGCGTCGCTCCACGACTGCGAGCTGGAACCGACCATCTCCCGGATGATGACGACGCCCATGACGACTCCCTCCGATCCACTCGGTGACCGGCGGGTCACCCCCGACGAGAGTGTATGGGGACGGAGCCGTCAGGCGACGGCGTAGCGCTCCTCGGCCACGTACGACTCGAAGCGGGTCTGGCGGGTCCGGAACCAGAGCTTGGTCTCGCCGGTGGGTCCGTTGCGGTGCTTGGCGAGCTTCAGGTTGACGACCTCCCCCTCGGCGTTCTGGTCATCAGGGCCCCGCTCCCGCTCCCGCCACAGGAACATCACGAGGTCGGCATCCTGCTCGATGGACCCCGACTCGCGCAGATCGGAGAGCCGGGGCTCGCGGGATTCCCGCTGCTCCGCCTGTCGGGAGAGCTGGCTGAGCGCGATGACCGGCACCTCGAGCTCACGGGCGAGGGCCTTGAGGCCTCGCGAGATCTCCGACACCTCCTGGACGCGGTTCGCGTCCCGGGACACGACCGTCGACTGCATCAGCTGGAGGTAGTCGACGAGGATCAGGTCCAGCCCTGACTCCGCCTGGAGGCGACGCGCCTTGGTGCGCAGCTCCATCGTGCTGATGTTGGGCGTGTCATCGATGAAGATGGACGACTCCGCGAGCGCGTTCATCGCTGGTGCCAGGCGTGCGAAGTCCAGCTCCTCCAGGAAGCCGGTCCGCAGGCGTTGGGAGTCGATGTTGGCGACCGAGCTGAGCAACCGCAGGACGAGCTGCTCCTTGCTCATCTCGAGGCTGAACAGGCCGACGGTCCGTCCCTCGCGCACGGCGGCATGCTCCGCGAAGTTGAGCGCGAGGCTCGTCTTGCCGATGCTCGGTCGCGCCGCGAGGATGATGAGGTCCGACTTCTGGAGGCCCGTGGTCAGGGCATCCAGATCCGCGAAGCCGGTGCGGATCCCGCTGACCTCGCCGCGATGCTGGTGGAGGTAGTCCAGTCGGTCGTAGGCGCTGTGGAGCAGGCTGCGCAGCGGCTCGAACCCACTGGCGACGCGCTTCTGGCTGACCGAGAACAGCGCCTGTTCCGCCCGATCGATGGAGTCATCCAGGTCCGCGGAATCCTCGTACCCGATGCCCGCGATGCGTCCGGCTGCGCCGATGAGATTGCGGAGCACCCCCTTGCGCTCCACGATCCGGGCGTAGTAGACGGCATTGACCGCGGTCGGCGTCAGGTTGATGAGGCTCGTCAGGTACGCGGAGCCACCGACCCGCTCCAGCTCGCCTTCACGCTCGAGGACCTCCGAGACCGTGATCAGGTCGACCGGCTCGCGCCGCTCGTACAGCTGGAGCACGGCGGCATAGATCGCACCATGGTCGGAGCGATAGAAGTCCTCTGGCCGCAGGACCTCGGCGACCTCGATGACCGCATCGCGGTCGATGAGCAAGGCGCCAAGGACCGAGCGCTCGGCGTCGACGGATTGTGGTGGCAGACGATCGATGGACACGGCGATTCCCTGAGGCGCTGATAACCAGTCACGAATCGTCGGAGGCCGACGACTTCAGAAACAGCCTTGAAGTCGTGCGCCGGTCGTGCCCGCCCGGACACTGTCCACCGTCGTTGCCCACGAACAGCGCGATGACCTCGCCAGACGGTGGATAGGCGATGCCATCCCTGTTCGCGACCTGTGGATGCTGCGTCAGTCCACCCGCCGGATGACCCCCACGAGCTTGCCCTGGATGCGCACATCCGGGTAGAACTGCGGCGGGTACTGCTCGTTGGCGGGCTGGAGCCGGACGCGGCCCTTCTCGCGGAAGAACCGCTTCAGGGTGACCGCGTTCTCCTCCACCTGGGCGACCACGATGTCCCCATCACGCGCCGTCTGCTGGGGCCGGATGACCACGAAGTCACCGTCTGCGATGTGTGCGTCCACCATGGAGTCACCCCGGACCCGAAGCACGTACGCATCCCCGCTCGGCGCGAGGAGCTCTGGCACGGACATCGTCTCGCTGGCGTCCTGGTATGCCTCGATCGGGCCGCCGGCGGCGATCTCCCCGATGACCGGCAGTGTGTGCACGCTGGCGCCATTCGCCTGGGGGACGAGCTCGCTGGAGAGACCCGACTGCATCGCCGCGGCCGGGGTCAGCCGAAGCGCGCGCGAACGCGCGGCGCCGCGCTCGAGGAGCCCGTCACGCTCCAGCGCCGAGAGATGATGGTGGACCGCCGATGTGGAGGCGAGATCGACCGCCGCCGCGATCTCCCGCACCGACGGCGGATAGCCGCGGGCACGCAGCGTCGCTGCGATGTAGTCGATGATCCGCTGCTTGCGCAATGCGTCGTGCTTGGTCACCTGCGCTCCTTCCGTACCTAACCATACCGAACGTCTGTTCGACCGTCAAGTGGTCGACGGCACGGACGGCCCGGGGCCGAGCGAGGGTGCTGGTAGACTGGCCCATCCCATGCAGGTTCGTCCGGGTCTTCGTCTGGGGCTGGCGGTGTTCAGCCTGTGGCCATTCATGCCCATCGTGGCTCGGGCTCCCCTGTATGGACGGCTGATCGTCGAGCTGATGCTCGATCGACGGGTGCCGGCCTCGCGCAAGGCCCTCCTCGGCCTGGCGCTGGCCTACGTCGCGTCGCCCATCGACCTGGTGCCGGATTTCATCCCGGTCATCAGTCGGCTGGATGATGTGGCGGCCCTCGTCATCTCGCTCGATCTGCTGCTCGAGGGCGTGCCCCGGGAGGTCTTGATCGAGAAGATGTACCAGCTGGGTATCGACGGTCGGGAGCTGGAACGCGACATGGCGTCGGTCCGGCGCTTCCTGCCCGCACCCATCCGGTCGGCGGCACTTCGCCTGCCGATCGCCATCGACCGCGCCAGCGCGGTCGTCCGAAGCTGGATCGACGAGCAGCGATCCACGACGCGCCCCAAGGAGGAGCCTCACGCGTGAAGGTCATCCTGACCCAGGATGTCTCGGCGCTCGGCAAGAGCGGTGACATGAAGGACGTGGCCGACGGCTACGCCCGCAACTACCTCATCCCGCAGAAGCTCGCCGTCCCGGCTGCGGGCGGCGCCTTCCGCGCCTGGCAGCACGACATCGCCAGCCGCGAGGAGAAGCGCAAGCGCGAGCGCGAGGAGGCGGAGATCGCCGCCCAGCGCATCTCCAGCACGACCCTGACCATGGGTGTCAAGGTCGGCGAGGGCGGCAAGCTGTACGGGTCCATCACGGCCAAGGACATCGCGGACGCGCTGGGTCGTCGAGGCATCGTGATCGATCGCCACAAGATCGACCTCGCGGAGCCGCTCAAGACCCTGGGCACCTACAAGGTCGCCATCCGCGTGTTCCCGGGGCTGACCCCTGAGGTCACCATCGCGGTCGAGCCCAAGGGGTAGCGACAGGCCGTGGAAGATGGGCACATGCCCGTCGATCCCGGCCTCCACATCCTCCACGTCGACCTCGACGCGTTCTTCGCGTCCGTCGAGCAGCTGGATCGACCCGAGCTGCGCGGGCTGCCCGTCATCGTCGGTGGCAGCCCGGACGGCCGAGGGGTCGTGAGCGCGGCCTCGTACGAGGCACGCGTGTTCGGCGTCCGCTCCGCGATGCCCCTGCGCACGGCCGCCGCGCTGTGCCCGCACGGGGTGTTCCTGCCGGTCCGCAGCCAGCGCTACCACGAGATCAGCGGCCGGTTCCTGGCCATCCTGCGACGCTTCACGCCGCTCGTGGAGCAGATCTCCGTCGACGAGGCGTTCCTGGACGTGGCGGGCACCGAGGCGCTCCACGGCCTACCCCAGGACGTGGGTGCGAGAATCCGTGCCGTCATCCGCGAGGAGCTCGGGCTGAGCGCCTCGGTGGGCGTCGCGAGCACCCGGCTCGTGGCCAAGATCGCGTCCGACCTCCACAAGCCCGATGCGCTCGTGGTCGTGCCCCTGGGCACGGAGGCGGCGTTCCTGGAGCCGCTCCCCATCGACCGGCTGTGGGGCGTTGGCGCCCGGACCCGGAGCGTGCTCGCGGACCATGGCGTGCGCACCATCGGCGACCTCGCACGCTTGCCCGAGGATGTCCTGCGACGACGTCTGGGCGATCACGGCATGACCCTCGCGGCACGCGCTCGAGGCATCGATCCGACGCCCGTGGCGGACGATGTCGCGGCCCGGTCGGTGAGCCACGAGCACACCTTCGACCACGACACCCGGGACCCGGAGGTCATCGAACGGACCCTGCTGGCCCTCTCGGAGGGGGTCGCGGCACGGCTTCGGGCCGGTGAGGTCCACGCCGCGACGATCGGGGTCAAGGTGCGCGATTCGGAGTTCCGGACCCTCACCCGACAGCGCACGCTCGCAGAGCCGACCGACCAGGTCGAGCCGATCTACCGGACGGCGCTCCTGCTGGCACGACCCCAGGTCCGAGGCATCCAGGTGCGGCTGCTGGGTGTGGCCGCGACCGGGCTCACCGACCGCGAGCAGCTGGGCCTGTTCCCGGATGACGATCGACGTCGTCGAGCGACCAGCGCCACCGACGACGTCCGGCGTCGGTTCGGCACGCGTGCCATCGTGCGCGCCCGACTCCTCGCGGACGACGTCCCCGAGCCGTTCGACCGGGACCCGCTCCACGCCCACGAGGCGCCTCGGGTGGGTCGTCCGGGACCCTCCCGGGACGCCCAGCAGGAGCCCGTCCGCCGCGAGCCCGTCGAGCCGGGACCCTGAGCGCGGTCGCGTGGACCGCGTGACGATCGACCTGTCACGGGGTCCCTCCAGAGTGCGCGACACCCGAGGTCCGGGTGTTGACATCGAACATCCGTTCGACTACCGTTCGAGGCCGATCAGAACGGATGTTTCAGCGCCAGCCACGTGCCCGGGCCGGTCAGACAGGAAAGGAGTCCGGAGATGGCGATGATGGATCTGCACCCCATGGAGGTCTCGGTCAGCTGCGATCGGTCCACAGGTCGGCCACGTGCCGTCCGGGTCGGCCCGGAGGAGGTCGGCGTGGTCGCGGTGGAGCGCATCCGGGACGAATCGGCGGCATATCCGGTGATGGAGGGGCCGCGTACCGTGTTCGTGGTGCGCACGCGCCAGGCGCGTCTGCGGCTCGCGTTCCGGCACCGCGACCGGCGCTGGACCATGGAGGCGATCGACCCACTCCGGAGCGAGTTGGCGACCGCTGCATGACCGTGTCGGGCGGATCCGCTCGACGTGCGAGAATCAGGCCGGCATGACCGGACAGTCCTCGTTCAGCGATCACTCCCTCGGCGCGTTCAGCGACCTGCTCGCGTCGGACGCACCCACGCCCGGTGGCGGCGCGGCGTCGGCGGTCACGGCGATGCTGGGAGCGAGCCTCGTGTCCATGGTGACGCGACTGTCGCAGGGCCGTGAGCGGTACGCGTCCTTCGCGGCGACCCACGAGCGTGCGCTCGCCGCGTCCGAGGCGGCTCGTCTCCGGTTCCTCGAGCTCGCCGACGAGGACGCGGCCGCGTATCGCGGGTTCGTGGCGGCGCGGGCGCTGGGTCGGGACGGGGCCGCATCACCGGACGATCGCGACCGCGCGGTCCGGGAAGCGGCGCGAGAGGCGGCCCGGGTGCCGATGCTCATCGTGCGCGAGTGCTACGCGCTCATGGAGCACGTGGAACGACTCGCCGGACGCAGCAACCTGCACGCGGCCAGCGACCTGGATGTCGCGGCACGACTCCTGGATGCCGCGGCTCGCGGCGCCGGTGCGAACGTCATCGTCAACCTGCCCTCGATGGGGGACGAGCGGCTCGCGGACTCGATGCTCGGTGAGCTCGAGGTCCGCCTCCATGAGCTCGCGTCGGACGTGGCGCGTATCGCGAGCCAGGTGCGATCGCAGGGTCTTCGGTCGCCGGAGGCAGGGTGAGCGACGCCCCCTCGGGCACGCGCGCACGGATCCTGGACGGGATCGCGATCGCCCGGCAGGTCGAGCAGGAGGTCGCCACAGAGGTCCGTCGGATCCGTGAGGACGTCGGCCGGGTGCCGGGTCTTCGGATCCTCCTGGTCGGTGACGACCCACCGTCACATGTCTACGCTGGCCGCATACTGCGGCACGCCGAGCGCGTCGGTGTACCGGGGTCGCTCCTCGAGCTGCCCGGTCACACGGACGTCGCGGACATCCGACGCCAGCTGGAGGCGGCCAGCCACGATCCGGAGGTCGGCGGCGTCATCGTCCAGATGCCACTGCCGGACGGGATCTCACGACACGACATCGCGAGCGCCCTCGACCCGGTCAAGGACATCGACGGCATCCATCCCTGGAACGCCGGACTCCTGGCCCAGGCGCGCGAATCACATCGGCCATCGTGCGCCGAGGCAGCCGTGGAGATCCTGGTGCGGTCGGACATCCCCATCACCGGCGCGCGAGCCGTCGTCATCGGCCGGAGCGACGTGGTCGGCAAGCCTGCGGCGCTGCTGCTGCTGCGCCACGGCGCCACGGTGACCGTCTGCCATCGCTCGACACGGGACCTGGCCGCCGAGGTGCGAGGCGCGGACATCGTCGTGGTCGCCGCGGGCAGCCCTGGTCTGGTCCACGGTGGGATGGTCCGACCCGGTGCCGTCGTCATCGACTGCGGCATCAACGTCGTGGATGGCTCGGTGGTCGGTGACGTCGACCGAGCGAGCGTCGAGCCTATCGCGAATGCCATGACGGTCGTGCCCGGGGGTGTCGGTCCGGTCACCAATGCGGTGCTGCTGCGGCATCACGTCGCCGCTGTGCAGGCGCTCCTCGCTCGCTCCTGAGGCAGGACGACGATCCCGGCGGGCACCCCGTGGAGCCCGCGGCGACCCGACCTGGGTCGCGGTCGCGGACCCTGCGCTCAGGGATGCTGGGCGAGGTACAGCGCGGCGGCGACCACCAGGGCGAAGGCGAGGCCCACCAGGGCGGCACCCCACGCGGGCCAGTCGATGGGTCCGAGCGCCGGTCCTCCATGGCCGTCGTCATGGCCATCGCCGTGACCGCCATCCCCGTGATGACCCGCGACCGAGGCGTCCGGTGCGTGTGCTGTCTCTGACACGAGACCTCCATCTGGCATGGCCCGACGCCCTCGATGGCCCGGCCGTGACCCCACAACACTATCGCGCCGGAGCGCGGGACGTCCCGTCCGTCGACCGTCCCGTCGGACCGGCATCCTCCGCTCCCCACTGGTCCGTTCCACCCCGGACCGCCGTCGTCGGGCACATCCCCCGGATGGGTCCCCTGCGCATCCTGGGAGATCGATGCATCCTATCGGGTCTCATGCAACGGACATCGGTGCTCCCCGGCGTGCTGGCGGCCGCGCTCGTCGTGCCGCTCCTCGCCGGGTGTGCCGCGCTCGGCCTCCCGGCTGCACCCGCGGACCTCGCGGCCCAGGTCGCGGCAGGTGATGCCCTGGAGGCCTCGCCGAGCGCGGAGCCGTCCCCGACCCGCTTCTCCAGCAACGATGGCTACGTCCTGACCCTGCCACCCGGCTGGGTCGGCATGCGCAGCAACGCGGCGACCGACCAGGCGGTGCTCGAGGCGATCACGATCGCGGATGCCACGCTGGGCGGTCATGCCTCGGCGCTGATCGCCGCGACGGACGCCGAGCTGAGCATGGTCGGTGCGGACGCGAGCGCCGCGATCCCGGGCTCCGTGCCATCGAGCGTCGCGATCCTCGTGGTGCCCGCCGGTCGCGGCGAGGACATCGCCACCCGGGTCGCTGAGTCGGTGAGCACCCTGCCCACGGACGGCACGCCCATCGGACGCTCGGTGATCTCGGTGCGCGCCGGTGACGCCGACCGGTACGACCTCACGCTCGTGGGCGACCAGGTGGCCGTCCGGTTGCGGGTGTATCTCTTCACCGTCGGCGACGACGGCATCCTGGTCCTGTTCGGCGCAAGCACCAGCGCGCCAGCGGAGGTGGGTGCTGACATGGACGCCATCGTCAAGAGCCTCCGCTTCGGCGTCTGACCTGCCATGACCGGTCTCCGGATCGTGGATGTGACCGAGCTGCCCGCCTTCCAGCGGGTGCCGCCCTGCCTGGACACCCGGTTCGACCACCGGACGTGTGACTACTGGGAGGACGCCGACCGCGGCTCGAACCACCATCGGGCTGGTTGGCTGGACACGGCTCCGCGCGGGACACGGCCGACGAGCGACCGCGCGGCCCCGCTGACGTCGAACCCCTTCGCGCCGCCCGCCCGCGGATCCGACCAGGCACGCGATGCGCTCGCTGCGGCGCTGTTCGGCGACACACCGGACGATCCGATGGCCGACGCGCCGGCGCTCGGGTCGCTGACGGATCCCCTGGACGACGATCCCTTCGGTGCGTCCGACTGGAACCCGTTCGCGCCGACGCCGGCCCGGCCCGCGGGGCCCGGCGTGGACGCACCCCGCAAGCTGCGGTTGCTGACGCGTGGCCTGGGTGTCTTCGGGTCGTACGCACGGGTCGCCATCGATGACGAGATGTCCGTCGCGTATGCCCAGTTCGGCCCGCTCTCCGCCTACCCACGGGCCCAGCGGCTCCGCGAGCTGTACCCGGCATTGCCGGCCGCGCCCCTGCCGGCGGTCATCACCTGCATCGCCGCCACCCCGGAGGGTCATGCTCGAGGTCACGCCCGTGACCTGGTGGCGGACGTGTGCCACGAGCTCGGCCGACGCGGGTTCGCAGCGGTCGAGGCATATCCGGACCTGACCCGCCCGGTGACCGAGACGAGCGCCGGGACACCGGCGTTCTGGCAGGCGTGTGGCTTCGTCCTCGCCGTGGAGGATGAGCGCTACCCGGTCGTGCGCCTGGAGTTGTAGACCCTCGGGATCCGCCGCCGGCCCACGGTCACCGATCCCCGGGCAGCGAGGCGCCGCGCGAGCAAGGACGACCGGTCGGCCCGTGGGCCATGGGACCTCCGGGTCATGGTCGGAGTGGTCGCGATGGGCTTGGATTCGGTCATGACTCGTCGACTCGAGACCGCCATCCTCGCGACCGCCGTCATGGCCGTCGCCGCCACGCTCGCACTGACCTCCGTCGCAGCCGGCGTCGCCGCGTTCCTGCGGTAGACGGTCGTCGCGCCGGCGGACCGGCCGCGACACGCGACCACGTCGTCACCGGGAGGCGTCCGCCTCCGAGGCGCCTGTGGTCACTCGGTGCTGATGATGACGCCGTCCCCGTCGTCATCCTGGATGTCCAGGATGCGCCCGCGCTCGCCGTTCCGGAGCGCCTCGGTGACCCGCTCCATGTGGGCGCCCGAGAGGCCCGGGACCAGCGAGCTGAGTCCGGTCCAGCTCATCGGGATGCGCAGGTTCACCACGGACCGACCGCCCTCGGTCACCTGGACCCGCACCGCACGGCCGGGCGCGCCGACCCGCGACACGGATGGGGTGTCGTCCGGCGTGGTGGCAGCCGGTCCCGGCTCCGGCGGTGCGTCCTGCGTCGCCGCGACCAACGGCTCTGCGTCCTCCGGGCTCAGCTCGCCGGACGCGACGCGTCGCAGCAGGTCGTCGAGATCAGCCATGCCTGGCCTCCAGCCACCGGTCTGCCTCATCCACCGTGATCTCCCCGCGTGCGAGTGCTTCGAGTGATGCCAGCAACGGATCCGGCGCCAGCTCGACGACGGCCTTCGGGGATCCCGCCGGACGTCCCGTTCCCCCGTCCGATGGCTGGACGTTCCGTCCGACCACGTCCGGCGGACCACCATCGAGCACCTCGAGGGATGCACCTCCCGAGACCGACCGGAACCGCATCGATGCCCGTCCGTCACCCACGACCAGGCGGGTCGCGCCCTCGTCCGTGACACGCCGGACCGTCGCCCCGGCACGGGCGCGACCGGATGTCGTCCGCACCTGGAGCGAGATGCCGCTCGACGCCCGCAGCCGCAGATCGCCACTGATGCTCTCTGCCGCGTGCTCGCCATCGGCATCGAGACGTCCGGTGACGAGCAGGTCACCACTCACGGTGGTGGCCCGAAGCCCGGTGAGCGTGTCGCCCGTGATGGTCATGCCACCCGAGGTCGTGGCCACGCGTGGCGCGAGCCGCGTCCCGGTGATGTGGACATCCCCTGATACCGTCCGCACGTCCACCGCGCCCGACGCATCGGTGATCGCCACCGAGCCGGTCACCGTGCGCACGACCTGGCCGCCACGACAGCCCGCGATCCGCACGTGCACCCCGACCACGTCGATGCCGAGGCTCGCATCACGGGGTACCACCAGGCGGACATCCAGGGCGACCCGTCGACCTCGCCCACGCATCCCGATGGCATCCCGCCAGCCACCGCGCGGCGCGCGGATGTGCAGCTCACCACCGTCGCGGACGAGGTCCAGCGCCCCGTCCATGAACGGATCCGAGGACTCGCCGATCCCTGCGCCCACGTAGCGGGCATCCACGTGTGCGTCGTCCACGTCGGCGCCGACCACCTCGAGGCGTCCCTGGATGAGGTCCACGCGGACCCGCTGCAGGATGTCCGAGCCGGCACGTCGCTCGCCGGTCCGCGTCTCAGCCATCGTCCGGTGCCCCTCGCTCCAGCGCCCGGATGGCGGACGCGGCGGCGGATGCATCGATCTCGTGCGCGGCGAGCCGCTCGAGGATGCGTCGTCGGGCCCTGGCCGTCGCGTCGGCCACGCCGGCCGCGGACGGTGGACCGGCCGTCTCGCTCGTGGCAGCGCCCTCCGGCACGTCGGCTTCCGGGGAAGCCAGACCCAGTGCCCGCACCAGCGCCTCCAGCCGGTTGCGGACCGTGGGATACGAGATACCCAGCTCGCGCTCCATGTCCCGGAGGTTGCCGCGTGCCCGGAGGAACGATTCCAGGAGTGCCAGCTGCTCGCGGGTCAGACGTCCGAAGCGTCCGACGCGGAAGTGGCCGTCCAGGGTCGTGTCGCAGTCCGGGCAGTGGAGGCGGGTGACCTCCAGCTCGTGGTCACAGACCGGGCAGATGGCGATGACGTCATGAGCCATGATCAGCGCCCGCGTCCGCCCCGTCGGAGGATCGGCTTGCGGGTCTCGGGGACCCGTCGGCAGATGCCGCGGGTGTTGGCCCGCCCACCGCGCCGGTCGCCGAACATCGCCTCCACCTCGTGGGGCCGGAGCCATCGTGGATCGAGCATTGTGGCGACCTCAAAGCGTCATCGGACCTCGACATCATGGATCTCGACTTTCGGATCGTCAAGGCTAAGATTCAGGATATCGAAGTCGGCCATCCCGCGCGACGGGTGAGGTCGCCTCGAATCCGCCACGGTCGGTCGCGCTGCCGCACGGGATGGGTGGGCGTTGGCAGGAGGATGCGACCCATCACGCGGTCGCTCGCGCACGCTGGCAGACCGCCCGAACCACCACGCTCCGAGCGGAGGTCGCCCGGGCCGTCAGCCCTCGGCCGTCAGCCCTGGAGGCCGGCGATGACCGCGGGGACCTCGTGGAACAGCGACCGATCCGCCTCGCCCGGGATGACCCGGATGAGCGCTGCCGGTCGCAGGCCCATCGTGCTCCGACCCCGGGGCCCGTCGATGGTGACGGCGTCCCGCGACCGGGAGATCTCGGCGACATGCGCCCGAGTCCCGGGGACCAGGTCCTGCTGCTCGAGGTAGACGAGCAGCTCCGCGTCCTCCTCGGCCTCCTCGGTGATGCGCAGGATGGTGACGTCCGTGCCGGCCTCGGCCTCGCTCATCGGGATGCCCGCGGGCCGCTTGCGGGCGGTCGCGGAATCCATGGGGTTGCCATGGGGACAGGTCTGTGGGTGCCCGAGGAGCTCGTCGATCGCCTGTTCCACGCGTGGCGAGACGGCGCCCTGGAGACGCATCGCCTCCTCATCCGACTCTGCCCAGCCGAGTCCCAGGACCCGCGTGAGCAGCCACTCCATGAGCGCATGCCGGTGGAAGATGGTGTCAGCGGCTCGCCATCCGGCAGGCGTCATGGCGAGGGTGCGGTCCGACTGGACCTCGATCAGTCCGTCGGACGACAGACGGCCGACCATCTCGGACGCCGCCTGCACGGACACGTGCATCCGGCGTGCCAGCGCAGCGGTCATCGGCTGTGCCCCGCTGCCTTCCATCGATCGAAGGGTCAGAAGATAGGCCTGAGCGGCCTCTGACAGGGAGTTCGCCCCGTCGTGATGTCGGCTCACCCGTCCATGGTAGCCGGCGCGTGCCACCGGGATCGGCCGACCGCGCACACCAGGGTGCGCTAGCCTCGGCCCGTCATGCGTGGCCCGATCGTGGAGTGCGTCCCCAACCTGAGCGATGGTCGACACTCGGCGGTGGTCGATGCCTGCGCTGCCGCCGTGGCAGCGGTCCCCGACGTCCGGCTGCTCGATCGGACGTCGGATGTCGATCATCACCGGAGCGTGCTCACGTTCGTCGGCCCGCCGACGGGCGTCGCTACCGCCGCTCGCCGGCTCGCCACCGAGGTCGTGGCACGCGTGGACCTGCGCCATCACCAGGGGGTCCACCCGCGCATCGGTGCGCTCGACGTCGTGCCGTTCGTGCCCGTCTCGGATGTCTCGATGACGGACTGCGTGCGACTCGCCGAGGACTTCGGTGCCTGGCTCGCGGACCGATATCGGATGCCCGTCTACCTCTACGCGCGTGCCGCTCGACGACCGGACCGGGTCCGCCTGGCGGATATCCGCCGACCGGGCTTCGAAGGGCTGGCGGCCGCCCTCGCGGCACGCGATGGTGCGCCCGACCTGGGGCCGGCCCGCCCGCATCCCACCGCTGGCGCCACGGTCACCGGCGCCCGACCGTTCCTCATCGCCTGGAACATCCAGCTCGCATCACGGGACCTGGCGCTGGCCCGGTCCATCGCCCGGCGGATCCGGGAGCGTGATGGCGGCCTGCCCGCGGTCCAGGCCCTGGGCCTGGAGCTGCCGGCGCTCGGGTGTGTCCAGGTGTCGATGAACCTCCTGGACGCGACGGTCACGCCGCTCTGGCGGGTCCTGGAGGCGGTACGCGCGCTCGCGTCCGCGGATGGTGTCGCGATCCGGGACGCGGAGCTCATCGGTCTCGTGCCGCTCGCGGCGCTGCGGGACGTCGCCGATCATGCCGCGATCGACGAGGCGCTGTCCGTCACCGCACGTGCCCAGGCTGCCCTCGAGTGGCTGGGGGTGCGTGACGCTCGACCGGCGATGGCCCTCGAGCTGCGTGCCGGTCTCGTGACCTGAGGTCGATCAGGTCCGGGGGCGTGCCTCCAGGACCACGACCGTGGTCTCGTGGGGCACGGTCGAGATGGAGACGGTCAGCTTGGGCACGGGCTGGGGATCGGTCACGCTCATCTCGCGCAGGAACCGGTCGAGCGCGGCCGGCCGTTGCTCCTCCGGCCCGACGACCATGGGCACGACGAGGTTCGCGTTCAATCCCGTGACCAGCTCCACGGCCCTGGTGGTCGAAAGCGCGCCGCCGATGGGGACGCAGGCGACCTGGACCGACCCGATCTCGCCGAGCATCTGCTCCGTCAGCACGTGGCCGATGTCGCCCAGGTGGATGACGTCGAGCCCGTCGAGCTCCGCGATGAATGCGGTGTTGAGGCCACGCTCGCCGCCACGGGTATCGTCGCGGAAGGTGCCGACGCCGGTGACCAGGATCTCGTGGACCTCGTACTCACCGGGCGTATCGATGAGGAACGCGGGTTCCAGGCTGGTCGGCCGCTGGATGCCCAGGATGCTCCCGCCGAGCGTGCGTCGCTCGCCATCCTCGGGGGTCCACGGCGCCGCATGCTCCGCATGGCTATAGGTGCAGATGTCCGCTGTGAGGCCGCGGCCGGTAGGCCCGGCCACCGACCGGTACGCATCCGCCACCACCACGCCCTCGCGTCCACGCATCCGGACGCACGTCTCGCCGAGCCAGGTGATCTCCATGGACCCGATGGTGCCACACGCATCGACCTGACCGTGGCGGCCAGGGGTGCGGAAGGTGCCGAAAACGGGAACGAGGGGCGCCTGCCCAATCGGCGCCCCTCGTTCCGAGGGAGGGAGAGGGGACCGGGAAGGGTCTCGGTCCCGCGATCAGGACGGTATCGGCCCTGGCGTGAAGCGACCAGCAGGGAGTCGATGAAGAAACGGACATGTGGGCCGGAAACCGTCGATTCGGGCCCTCCGACCTATCGGCAGATGCCCGACGGGAGGGTAGGATGCGCCGGCCATGACCGATTCGAACACCGATCGCGACCAGCCCGGGGATCCCTGGGAGCCCACCAGCCACGACACGGACCTGTGGGGCGTGTCCGACGCGACGCAGCTCTGGGATCCGACCGAAGCGAAGACCGCTGCCACGCCGGCGACCGACCCGGCGACGTCCGCGACCGATCCCGCCGCCACGCCGACCACCGACCCGGCCGCGCCCGCCGCTGATGCTGCCCTGCCACCCGCTGGCGACCTCTCGGCCGCACCTGCACCCGCCACCACGCCGGCCGAGGACCTGACGGCCACGGCGGTCGTGCCCACGGTGGCTGCCGAGGACGCGACCCTTGCGGCCACCGCCGCAGTGCCGGTGGTGTCCGATGCTGCTGCCGCCTCGGCATGGCCCCCGGCCGACACGACCTGGACACCCGCTGCCAGTGGCACGCCACCGGTCGATCCGGCGCGCGGCGTCTCGGGTGGGCGACCACGTCCTGCCGACGAGCCACCCCCCTCCAGGCCGCCCATCGCGATCGTGGGTGGGGTCATCGGCCTCGCCATCGTGGTCGCGATCGGCGCCTGGTTCCTGCTGCTGCGCCCGGGCGGCGACGGTACCGCCGGCGCCAGCCCCAGCCCATCGCCCATCGTCACACTCGGTCCGTCCGTCTCGCCTGGGTCGGACGCCACCGACGAGCCCACCGCGGAGCCGACCGATGGTCGGAACACTCCCGCACCTACCGCGTTCCGGACGCCGCGCTTCGTGGGTCGTACCGTGGCGGATGCCGAGCGTGTGGCCCGGGACGGCGGCCTCCAGCTGCGCATCGAGTACGACGAGCTCACTTCGGAGCCCTCGGGCACGATCCTCAGCCAGTCGCCCGGCGAGGGCGAATCGGTCCTGCCCGGTGACACCATCTTCCTGGTCGTCGCACGACCCGGCCCCACGGTCCTGGTACCCGACCTGCGTGGTCAGACCGAGACCGACGCACTGAACCTGCTCCTCGATTCGGACCTCCAGCCCGGTACCCGGAACCAGGCGTTCGATGGCGAGATCCCCGCGGGGTCGGTCATCGGATCCGACCCGGCCGCGGGCGAGGAGGTCGACCGGGACAGCTCCGTCGCCTATATCGTCTCGCTGGGTGTCGAGCCCGACCCGACGCCCACCCCGACCCCCACGCCGGAGCTGACCGCCGCACCGGTCATCGTGCCGAACCTGCGGAACGTGCCCGAAGCGGACGCCCTCAACCAGATCCTGGACCTCGGGCTCGTCATCGGCGAGCGCGCCGAGCGGTTCAACGCGAACGTCGCCGAGGGATCGATCATCCGGACCGACCCGGTCGCCGAGACCCCGGTCGAGCCAGGCACGACCATCCACTACTTCGTGTCGGTGGGCCCCGAGCCGAGCCCCGAACCGACCGTCGAGCCGACGGAAGAGCCCACCCCCGAACCCACGGTCGAGCCGACCGCCGCACCGGTCATCGTCCCCAACCTCCGGGACGTGCCGGAGTCGGACGCCCTGAACGAGCTCCTCGACCTCGGGCTGGTCATCGGCGAGCGTGCCGAGCGGTTCAACGCGAACATCGCCATCGGCGCGATCATCCGGACGGATCCATCGGCGGACACCCAGGTGGCACCCGGCACGACCATCCACTACGTCGTGTCGATGGGCCCCGAGCCGACCCCGGAGCCCACGCCCGAACCGACCCCCGAGCCCACGCCCGAACCGACCCCGGAGCCGACGCCCGAACCCACGCCAGCCCCGGTGCCAGTGCCGAACCTGCGGAACGTGCCGGAGTCGGACGCCCTCAACCAGCTCCTGGACCTTGGTCTCGCCATCGGCGAGCGCAGCGAGCGCTTCAACGCGAACGTGGCCGTCGGCGCGATCATCCGGACGGATCCATCGGCGGACACCGAGGTGGCACCAGGCACGACCATCCACTACTTCGTGTCGATGGGCCCCGAGCCCACGCCGACCCCGGAGCCGACACCCCCGCCCTTCGCGGTGGATTCGTTCGTCGGCCTCACCGAGGCGGATGCATCGACCCAGGTGCAGTCCTTCGGCCTCGTGCCGGATGTGTCCATGCGCGAGACGCTCGATGCCCCTGCTGGCACGGTCGTCGAGCAGGATCCGCCGGCGGGCACCCAGGTTCGCGTCGGTGACGTGATCGGCCTGGTCATCGCCGTCACGCCGCCCACGACGACCGTACCGGAGACCCGCGACCTGACGGAGGCGGATGCGATCGCAGCGATCGCCGATGCGGACCTCCAGGTCGGCGCCCGGAGCGAGGCGTTCCACGGGTCCGTGGCATCCGGTGCCGTCATCCGCACCGACCCCAGCGCGGGGACCGAGGTGGATCGCGGCACCACCGTCGACTACACGGTCTCACGTGGCCCGGAGCCCACACCCACACCCGAGCCGACCCCTGCGCCGGTCAGCGTGCCTGACCTGCGCGGCATCCCCGAGTCGGACGCCGTCAACCAGCTCCTGGACCGCGGTCTGGCGGTCGGCGAGCGCATCGAGCGCTTCAATGTCAACGTCGGCGCGGGCCTGGTGATCCGCACGGTGCCCGCGACCGGGACCGAGGTCGTGATCGGCACACCCATCGACTACGTCGTGTCGCTGGGCCCAGAGCCCACGCCCACCCCCGAGCCCACCCCGGCACCCGTCTCGGTGCCCGATCTGCGCGGCTTCGCGGAGCCGGACGCCTTCAACGCGATCCTCGATGCTGGGTTGATGCCCGGCGAGCGCAGCGAGCGCTTCGATGCCGAGGTCGGCGCGGGTGCCGTCATCCGCACGGACCCTGCCGCAGGTACCGAGGTGCCGGCCGGCACCGTGGTCGACTACCTGGTCTCGCGTGGTCCCGAGCCGACCCCCGAGCCCACACCGGAACCCACGCCCGCTCCGGTCGCCGTCCCGAACCTGCGGGATGTGCCCGAGGCGGATGCGCTCAACCAGCTGCTCGATGCCGGCCTCGTCATCGGCGCGCGGAGCGAGCGGTTCCACGCCAACGTGGCCGCGGGCGCCGTGATCCGCACGGACCCGGCCGCGGGCACCGAGGTCGCCCGTGACACGGTCGTGGACTACGTCGTGTCTGCGGGCCCGGAGCCCACACCGACACCCGAGCCCACCCCTGAACCGACCCCCGAGCCCACACCGGAGCCGACCCCCGAGCCCACACCGGAGCCGACCCCGGAGCCAACGCCCGAGCCCACGCCGGCCCCGGTCGCCGTCCCCAGCCTGCGGGATGTGCCCGAGGCGGATGCGCTCAACCAGCTGCTCGATGCCGGCCTCGTCATCGGCGCGCGGAGCGAGCGGTTCCACGCCAACGTGGTCGCGGGTGCCGTCATCCGCACGGACCCGGCCGCGGGCACCGAAGTGGCGCGTGACACGGTGATCGACTACGTCGTGTCCGCGGGCCCCGAGCCCACGCCGGAGCCGACCCCGGAGCCCACGCCGGAGCCCACCCCCGAGCCGACACCGGAACCCACCCCGGAGCCGACACCCGAACCGACGCAGGCTCCGGTCGTCGTCCCGAACCTCCGTGGCTCGACCCCCGAGGACGCCATCAACGCGCTCATCGACCTCGGCCTCCAGCCGGGCGAGCAGCGTGACCGCTTCAACGACAACGTCCCGGCGGGCCAGGTGATCCGAACCGATCCGGCAGCCGGCACCGAGGTGGATCCCGGCACCGTGGTCGACTACTTCGTGTCGCGGGGTGCCGAACCCACCCCGGAACCCACACCCGAACCGACACCGGAACCCACCCCGGAGCCGACACCCGAACCGACGCAGGCTCCGGTCGTCGTCCCGAACCTCCGTGGCTCGACCCCGGACGACGCCATCAACGCGCTCATCGACCTCGGCCTCCAGCCGGGCGAGCAGCGTGACCGCTTCAACGACAACGTCCCGGCGGGCCAGGTGATCCGCACCGACCCCGCCGCGGGCACCGAGGTGGATCCCGGCACCGTGGTCGACTACTTCGTGTCGCGGGGTGCCGAACCCACCCCAGAGCCAACGCCCGAACCCACACCGGAACCCACGCCTGCCCCGGTCGTCGTCCCGAACCTCCGTGGCTCGACCCCCGAGGACGCCATCAACGCGCTCATCGACCTCGGCCTCCAGCCGGGCGAGCAGCGTGACCGCTTCAACGACAACGTGCCGACTGGTCAGGTCATCCGCACGGATCCCGCAGCGGGCACCGAGGTGGACCCGGGCACGACCGTGATCATCGTCGTGTCGCTGGGTGCCGAACCGACCCCCGAGCCGACCGCCGAGCCGACCGCGGCCCCGCTCGTCGTCCCGAACCTCCGTGGCTCGACCCCGGACGACGCCATCAACGCGCTCATCGACCTCGGCCTCCAGCCGGGCGAGCAGCGTGACCGCTTCAACGACAACGTCCCGGCGGGCCAGGTGATCCGCACCGACCCCGCCGCGGGCACCGAGGTGGATCCCGGCACCGTGGTCGACTACTTCGTGTCGCGGGGTGCCGAGTCGACACCCGACCCCACGCCGGAGCCGACGCCCGATGCGATCGTGGTGGTGCCGAACGTGCGTGGCTCTGCGCCCGATGACGCGGTGAACGCCCTGATCGACGCGGGTCTCCAGCCCGGTCGCCAGCGTGACCGCTTCAACGACAACGTCCCGGCGGGCCAGGTCATCCGGACCGACCCGGCAGCGGGCGCCGAGGTCGCGCTGGGCACCGTGGTGGACTACATGGTCTCCATGGGCCCTGAAGCCAGTGCGACGCCGGAGCCCACCGAGGAGCCCACGCCCGAGCCCACCGAGAGCAGCACGTCCGGCCGCCAGCAGGCCATCGACGAGATCGCCGGCGAGGTGGAGCAGATCCGCGGCTTCTCCGCGACGAAGACGGTCCCGTATCGGGAGATGACCCGTCGCCAGTTCCGGCGGATGGTCCAGCAGTCGTTCGACGAGGAGAATCCGGCGGCCCAGATCGCGGCCCAGGAGACGCTCCTCAAGCGACTGGGCCTCATCCCGCGGAACAGCGACCTGCGCCAGATGATCCTGGACCTGTACGAGAGCCAGGTGGCGGCCTTCTACGACCCGAAGACGGGCGCGATGACCCTCATCGGCGGTGGCGACCGCCTGGGTGTCGCTGATCGCGTGTTCATCTCGCACGAGTACGATCACGCGCTCCAGGACCAGCGGTGGGATCTCCAGAAGATCACCAACGTCGACCCATCGCAGGGTGACCGGGCGCTCGCACGCCTTGCGCTCATCGAGGGTGACGCGACCAACGTGATGCTCGAGTGGACGCTCGCCAACCTCGGGCCGGACGAGTTCACCGAGCTGAGCGCGTCCATCACGCCCGCGGACCAGGAGCTCCTCGCCTCCATGCCAGCGATCCTGCGTCGGGAGCTGGAGTTCCCCTATCTCGAGGGACAGAACTTCGTGGCGGCCCTGCGCAGCTCCGGCGGCTGGGATGCCGTCAACGCGGCCTGGGAGCGGCTGCCGGCATCGACCGAGCAGATCCTGCATCCGGAGCGGTATCCGTCCGACCGACCCGTTCGGTTCGACCTGCCGGACGTGGCATCGACGCTGGGGCGCGGCTGGCGAGCCGCATGGACCCAGACGATGGGTGAGCTGGACATCCGGGTGCTGTTGGCCGGCGGCGGGGACGAGCGCTCGGTCTCGGGCGCTGCCGAGGGGTGGGGCGGTGATCGCCTCGTGTCCCTCGACGGTCCGAATGGGAGCTGGGCCATCGTCTGGCAGACCACCTGGGACAGCCGCGGCGACGCGGACGAGTTCGCGTCCGCGGCATCGGCAGCGCTGGGCGGCCTCACCACACGGGTCCTCCCGGGTGCGGACATCGTGGGAGGTCTCGATGCCCCGGTCCTGGTCGTCGTCGCGAGCGATGACGACACGCTGGGCCAGGTCACCGGGACCCTGGGCGTGAGCGAGTAGCTCCGCGCACGGGCATCGCCGCTCAGCGGGACACGAGCACGACGAGGGTCGGCGGCGACGCCGGCCCTCGACTCACATCTGCTCGGGTGTCGAGATGCCCAGCAGACCGAGCGTGTTGCGGAGCGCCAGACGCGCGGCGTCGACGAGCGCGAGACGAGCGGCGCTCGTGGCGGGATCGGCCGGGTCCACCACGCGTCGGTCGCGGTAGTAGCCGTGGAACACGGTCGCGAGACCCGTGGCGTAGGCGGTGACGCCGTGGGTCGCCTGGGCGGCCGCCGCGTCCTCCACGACCTCGGGCAGCCGGAGCACCTCGCGGGCCAGGCCCTGCGCGACCGTGTCGCCGTCCAGGGTCCCGGTGAACGTCGACGCGGGCACGATGCCGGCCTCGGCGGCCTTGCGCAGGATGGAGCAGATCCGTGCGTGGGCGTACTGGACGTAGTAGACCGGGTTGTCCGCGGACTGGGCACGTGCCTGCTCGATATCGAAGTCGAAGGCCACGTGGGCGGCGCGGGACGCGAAGAACCAGCGCGCCGCGTCCACGCCCACCGCGTCCAGCAGGTCGTCCAGGGTCACGAACGTGCCGGCTCGCTTGGACATCGAGACCTCGACGCCATCCATCACGAAGCGGACCCAGCCGACGAGCAGGACCTCGTAGTGGTCCGGGTCGAAGCCCATCGCCTGTGCGGCGTTCTTGTTGCGTGCGATGGTGCCGTGGTGGTCCACGCCCCAGATGTAGATGAGATGGTCGAAGCCGCGGCTGAACTTCTCGGTCACGTACCCGATATCCGCCGCGAAGTAGGTGGGTCGTCCGTCCGAGCGATGGATCACCCGGTCCTTGTCGTCACCGAAGGTGGTGGAACGGAACCAGGTGGCGCCATCCGCCTCGTACACGTGACCGCCCTCGCGGAGTCGCTCCACGGCACGTGACACCCAGCCCTCGTCGTGGAGCGATGCCTCGCTCTTCCAGACGTCGAAGCGCACGCCCAGCCGCTCGAGGCTGGCCTCGATCATGTGTCGGACGCGCACCGACGCCCAGGCGCCCAGGACCTTGTCCGCCTCGGCGCCGTCCGAGGTGGCGGCCGCCCAGACGTCGGCCGGCACATCGGATGCCAGCTGCTCCACGTACGCGCCGTGATAACCGTCCTCGGGCACCGGCTCGCCGCGCTTGAGCGCCGCCACCGATGCACCCAGGTGCTCGATCTGGGCACCCGAGTCGTTGAAGTAGTACTCCCGGGTGACGTCCTGGCCGGCCGCCTCCAGCACGCGGCACAGCAGGTCCCCCACGAACGCACCCCGGGCGTTACCCACGGTGAGCGGCCCCGTGGGGTTGGCGGACACGAACTCCACATCCACCTTGCGGGGCTGGTCCGATGTGAGTCGCCCGAAGCCGGCGTCCGCCGTTCGTGCGACGTCCAGGGCACGCTCCAGCGCGGCGTCCGAGAGCCGCAGGTTGAGGAAGCCGGGTGCCGCCACCTCCACGCTCGCGAAGATGTCCCCCGCGCTCGTGCGCAGCTCCGTCGCGATGGCCTCGGCGATGGCGAGGGGTGGTCGCCGGAGGGGTCGCGCGAGCTTCATGGCGAGGTTGCTCGCGAGGTCGCCATGCGAGGGGTCGGCGGGATGCTCCACCTCCACCGTCGGGACGACGGCGTCCGGGGGCACGGGCGGCAGGGCGCCACTGCGGATGGCGGCCTGCCACGCGGTCTCGATGGCGATGCGCCCGGCGGCGCGCAGGGACGGGGCGGCGTGGGATGTCGGCTGGGTCATGGGCCGCATAGCCTACGCGAGACCGTGCCCCGGCCCCGACCGGTGCCGTCCGGCGACGACACCGGGCCGTTCAGCGTGGGTGGCGGATCAGCAGAGCCCGGTCTCGGTGATCTGGGGGCCGTCCTGCCACTGGTTCGTGAAGGTCAGCAGCTCCTGCTTGTCGAACTCGGTCTGGAGGAGCGCCCGGTCCCAGGCGAGCGCCGCGACCTGGACGCTCGGGTCCATGTCGTCGAAGCGGACGCCGATGACCTTGCTGTAGCCGCACCGGGCAGCCGTCTCGGGCTTGGGTGTCGCCTCCGCCATGATCGCCTGGACGCCATCGATGACCGCCTGATCGGCGTCACCGCGGTACAGGATGACCACGTAGCCGTGCTCGAGGTTGTGGATCCAGCTACCGGGGTTGAGGATCGTGGTCGGCCCGTAGAACTGGCGGGACAGGGGACCCTGGCCGCTGACGTTGTAGTGCGGACCGCTGGCGGGCGGGCAGTAGCCGTACTTGACGACGGTGCCCTGGGTGACGTGGTTCTTGCCCAGGTCCTGGGTCACGAAGCCGAGCTGGGGCGTGGATGCGGGCGTGGGGGACGGCGCAGGCGAGGTGTCGGGCGTGGCGGAGGCGTCCGGGCCGGCGCTGCCCGCGGGAGCTGCGCTGCTCGTCGGATCGCCGCTGCCCGCTGGTGCGGCGCTCGTGGCGGGATCCCCGGCATCGGTCGGGGCGGGCGTGACGGGGACGGTGGCCATGGGGGACGCGGCGGCGGGGCTCGTGGGTGCCTGCGCGGGCGGTGGCGTCAGGAAGGTGACGCACTCGTACGCCTTGGTGTTCGCGCCGAGACCCATGATGAACAGCACGACCACGACCGCGGCCACCGCGGCGCCGCCCAGGATGAGGGCGCGGTACTGCTCGAACAGCGACTGCGGCTGGCTGGCGCGCGGACCCTGGCTGCTCGCCTTCCGACGCTGCTCGGCACGCGATGCGCTCGAGGGCCGGGTGCTGGGTGTGGTCGGTGCGACGGGCGCGGTCGACCCGCTGCTCGACGACGTCGACGCGTCCGGCAGGGACGTGGCTCCCTCGGAGGTCGGGGGCGTGGACGGGGTGGTGGCTCCCTTGCCGGTCGGGTCCGGTTGGAAGGTCCTGGACTTCTTGCTCACTCGACTCCTCGTGGGCGTCCGGTCGTCAGGGTTCGACGAACCACGCGCGGCTGGATCCCCGACGGAGCGATCCGAGCAGGACGATCGCCAGCACGGTGGCTCCGATCGCGCCCGGCAGACCCGCCGGCGACAGGTACAGGATGGGGATGAGGGGCAGGCTCAGCGTGGCGAGGCCCAGAGCCAGAGGATACCCGGCCTGCTTCCGTTGCAGCACCAGGGTCAGGGTGAAGATGAGATACGCCAGCAGCAACATGTACACGATGCCGATGGGCGAGATGGGTGCCTCGATGGCCTCATCGATGATCAGGGGCAGCGTGACCGCGACCATCGCGAGGGCCCCGAACGCGTAGACCAGGAACAGACCGACGCCCAGCGGCACGTGTCGCAACTGACGAAGCATGGCGCGCGATCGTACCACCGGCGGCCGTGACCCACCGGGCAGCGTCGACCGGACCCGCGTCCACCTATTGACAGTGGTGGCACTCGGTCGCTACCGTTCGTAAACCGGTTTAGCCACCGATCTGCAACCGGGAGGACGACGCGGCGGTCGCCGCGAGTGCGATGGGTGGCGACGGAGGAGACGGTGCCGGGAGTGCCCGGCCAGGAGGAGCTCGTGGTGGGCGAGGCGACCGAGCAGCGGGTGCGCATCGCGGACGTGGCACGGGAGGCGGGGGTCAGCAAGGCCGCCGTGTCGTTCGCGTTCAACCAGCCGGACCGGCTGTCCGCCGGGACCGCTGCCCGGATCCGTGACGTGGCGGACCGGATGGGCTATCGGCCGCATCCGGTCGCCCGCATGCTGAGCGCGGGCCAGACGTCCACCATCGGCATCCTGTCCCCACAGGCCCTGGGCGCCGTCTTCGCCAACCCGTTCTTCGCGCTGTTCGCGGAGGGTGTCGCGTCGGTCACCGAGGAGCGCGGATTCGGGCTCCTGTTCATCTCGCCGTTCCACGGATCGCTCGCCACGGCGCTCGACCGTGCCACGGTGGACGGCGTGGTCGCGATCGGGCTCGATGAGCGGCATCCGGAGCTCGATGCGCTGCGCCGCGGCGGCCTGCCCACGGTGGTCGTGGATGCTCCCGCGTGGCCGGGCCATCGGGCGATCCTCGTCGATGACGAAGGGGGTGCCCGCGAGGCGGCCAGCCACCTGCTCGGCCTCGGCCACCGCGAGGTGCTGGTGCTGGCCGTCCAGCCCGCCATCGATGAATCGGGGGACCAGGGGGTGTCGGGCCGACGGCTCGCCGGATATCGCGCCGCGTTCGAGGCGGCGGGTCTGTCGCTGCCGGGGTCGGCGGTCGTGGATGCGCCCGCCACCATCGAGGGCGGCGAATCCGCCTTCCTCCAGGCATGGACCTCGGGCGCTCGTCCGAGCGCGGTCATGTGCATGAGCGACGCGGCTGCGGCCGGCGTCCTCGCGGGCGCCCGACGGCTGGGGGTCCGGGTGCCCGAGGAGCTGTCCATCGTGGGCTTCGATGACCTGCCGCTCACCCGCTTCACCGATCCGCCGCTGACCACCGTCCACCAGCCGGTGCGCCGGAAGGGCGAGGCGGCCGCGCGGATGCTGCTGGAGGCGCTTCGGCGACCGTCCGGTGATGACCAGGATCACACCCTGGTCCTGGAGACGCGACTGATGGTCCGCCGCTCGACCGCGGCGCCATCGGGCGACCGGTGTCAGGAGGTGGTCGTCGCCCGCTAGTCGACCACCCGCTCGGCATGGCCACGTCCGCCGGATGTGTGCCGTCCATCGTATCGAGGAGGTTCCACCCGATCATGCATCGCACATCCCGCATCGCGACCCTCGTGGCCGCGGCTGCTGTCATCGGCACGGCCGTGCCGGCCGTGGCGCAGGACAGCGTCGCGTTCACGCTCTGGACCAAGGAGGGTGAGGCGGACGGCTCGCTGCAGTACGTCCAGGCCCTCGCCACGGCCTATGAGGCCGCTCACGCGAACGTCAAGATCACGGTCGTCAACAAGGACGTCGAGGCGCTCCGCGAGGACTTCCTCACGTCCAGCCTCGCCGGCCAGGCGCCCGAGCTGCTGTGGACCGTCGCCGATCACCTCGGCCCGTTCACGGCGTCCAACACGATCCTGGCGCTCGACGGCGTCGTGGACACCTCCGGCTACCTGCCGAACGCGGTCTCCGCGGTCCAGGCGGACGGTGTCACCTACGGCGTGCCGGTCTCCTACGGCAACCACCTGATGCTGTACACCAACAAGGCGCTCGTGGCCGAGTGTCCCGCCGACAGCGACGCGCTCCTGGCCGCCGCGCAGGCGAACACCGGTGACGGCAACTACGGCCTGGTGTTCAACCAGACCGAGTCGTTCTGGCTGGTGCCCTTCCTGGGTGGCTACGGCGGCCGCGTGTTCGCCGAGGACGGCGTCACGCCGACCCTGGGCACCGAGGCCATGACCAGCGCCCTCAGCTACATCAAGGGCCTCAAGTACACCGACCAGGTCATGCCCGCCGAGGCCGACTACAACGTCGCGGACGGCATGTTCAAGAACGGCGCCCCGGGTGCCACGCCCGAGGCGGACGCGGCGACCGGCGTCGCGGCGATGATCATCAACGGCGACTGGACGCTGGGCGAGTACGCGCGGTTGTTCGGCGACCAGCTGAACGTCTGCCCCATCCCCCAGATCGCGGGCCACGAGTGGCCGGCGCCCTACGCGGCGGGCTCGTTCTACATGGTCGGCCGGGCCGTCGGTGACGACGCCGCCAAGCTGGCCGCCGTCTCCGACTTCGTGTCCTGGTCGACCGACACGGCCAACCAGGTCGCCATGGTCGAGCAGCTCCGCCGGCTGCCGGCCAACACCGATGCGCTCGCCGATCCGGTGGTCGCGGGTGACGCGTTCCTCGCGGGCTCCGCGGCTGCCATCGAGCACGCCATCCCGCAGCCGACCAACCTCGAGATGCGCTGCGTCTTCGATTCCATGACCGCCGGTGTGCGTGACCTGTTCGCGTCCGCCGACTCCGATCCCGCGGCCATCGCTGCCACGATGCAGTCGAGCGCCGAGGTGGGCGTCGCCCCGGGCGGCGAGTGCGGTCCGGCCTGAGTCCCGTGCCCGGTCACTGACCGGGATCGCCCGGTCGGGTCCTCGCGGGCCCGGTCGGGCGACCAGTGAAGGGAGGGTGTGGTGCTGAACCTGGGCCAGGCGTGGACGGCCATCTCGGACGTCGCCTGGACCGTCGCCGTGCTCGTCATCGGCGTCGCGATCCTGGAAGCGATCCTGTGGCTCGTCTTCGTCAAGTGGCGCAAGTCCGCGCTCTCCCTCCCCATCATGCTGCTGACCCCCGCGATCATCGGACTGCTCGTCCTGTACGTGTATCCGCTGCTGTGGGAGCTCAACGTCTCGTTCACGAAGATGGGCATCCGGAACTTCGTGGACCCCGGGTTCCTGGGCCTCACGTCCGATCCGCAGATCTTCGTGGGGCTCGACAACTACCGGGACGTGTTCACGAAGCCGGTGCTCAAGCAGACGGGCTTCTACCAGCTGTTCGCCCAGACGGTCATCTGGACCGTGGTCAACGTGACGCTCCACGTGGTCCTGGGTGTCGCCCTCGCGCTGATGATGAACCGACGCCTGCGCGGCCGGACCGTCTATCGCGCGCTGCTCATCCTGCCGTGGGCCATCCCGGCGTTCGCCTCGCTCCAGATCTGGCGCACCGAGTTCAACTTCCAGTACGGCGCCGTCAACCAGCTGCTGGGTGTCGTGGGCATCGCGCCCGTCCAGTGGCTGTCGGACCCCATCTGGAACTTCGCGGCGATGATCCTCACGAACGTGTGGCTGGGCGTGCCCTTCATGATGGTCATCACGCTCGGTGGCCTCCAGAGCATCTCCCAGGACTATTACGAGGCGGCGGAGCTCGACGGCGCGAGCACCGCCCAGTCGTTCCGGGCCATCACGGTGCCGCTGCTCAAGCCCGTCCTGGTGCCGGCCATCCTGCTGGGCACGTTCCTGACGTTCAACAACATCCTGGTGCCGTTCTTCATCAACCAGAACGAGCTGGAGACGAGTGACATCCTGGTCACCGCCCTGTATCGCGCGGCGTTCCAGTTCAGCCGCTACGGGTTCGCGGCGGCGTTCGCGTTCGTGATCTTCGCGATCCTGATGATCTTCACGGTGTTCTACGTGCGCAAGACGAACGCGCTCAAGGGGGCCTACGAATGAGCATCCAGACACGCCAGATGCTGGAGGTCCGCGAGGCCCGCAAGGAGCGTGGGTGGCACTGGCTCACCCGCCCGCCACACCGGGGCGAGGATCCCCGCCTCAAGCGCATCGGCATCCACATCGCGCTCATCGTGGCCGCGCTCATCGCCGTGTTCCCGGTCATCCGGGTGTTCGGCACGGCGCTCCGGCCCGGCAACAACCTGCTCAACCCGACCCTCGAGATCATCCCCAGGGGCGCCACGCTCGACGCGTTCCACCACGTGCTGTTCGAGACGAACCTGCCGAACTGGCTGCTCAACAGCCTGGCCATCACGATGGGCACCGCGTCCGTGGGCCTCATCCTCGCGGCGACGTCCGCGTACGCGTTCTCGCGCTACAAGTTCCGGGGGCGCTCGCTGGGGCTCACGTTCCTGTTCGCGACGCAGCTCATCCCGGGCATCATGCTGCTGGTGCCCATCTTCCTGCTGGCGGCCCAGCTGAAGCTGACCGGCACGTACCAGGGCCTCGTCATCGCCTATTCCGTGACCGCGATCCCGTTCAGCATCTGGATCCTCAAGGGCTACTACGACACGGTGCCCATCGAGCTGGAGGAGGCGGCCCGCATCGACGGCTGCTCGGAGTTCCAGGCGTTCCGCAAGGTGCTGCTGCCGCTGTCCCTGCCGGCGCTGGCCATCGTGTTCCTGTTCAACTTCCTTGCCGCGTGGGGTGAGTTCTTCACGGCACGCGTGCTCATCGGTGGCCGGGAGGAGCTGCTCACCTGGCCGCTCGGCATCCAGCGCTTCCAGGCGCAGTTCCAGACGCAGTGGGCGGACCTGTCCGCGTCGGCGATCATCGTGTCGGTGCCCATCGTCATCCTGTTCGTGTACGTGTCGCGGTACCTCGTGTCCGGGCTCACCCTGGGCGGGGTCAAGGGATGAGCGCGCGACGCTGGTCCACGGTCGTCCTGGGTCTGCTGCTGGCGCTGCCCGGTGGTGTGGCGGCCCAGTCGTCGTCCGGGGGACCAGCTGCGGCGTGGGAGCCGCTCGCGGTCGACGGCACCATCCGGGACGCCGACCTCCAGCACGACAGCCGCTCGGACCTGTATCGCTCCCCCGGGGGCGCGGTGCCGGCCGGCAGCCGGGTGCTGCTCCGGCTGCGGGCCGCGGCCGGGGACCTCGAGTCGGCCCGGCTGGTGGTCAGCGACCGACTCGCGGGCACGACCACGTCGCTGCCCATGGCGGTGGTCGCGACGGACCCGTCCGCGGGCGCGCACGGCCACGACTGGTGGCAGGCGGCGCTCGATGTGCCGGCGGGCCCGACCATCCTCGACTACTCGTTCGTGGTCGCCGATGGCGTCTCGCGGCGCTTCCTGTCCGACGACCCCGCGCTCGACGGCGGCACGGGCACCATCTCGCGGACGGTCATCGACACACCCGGCTGGCAGCTGACGGTGTACGACCCCGCCTTCACGACGCCCGACTGGACGCGGGGCGCGGTGGTCCTCCAGGTGTTCCCGGACCGCTTCGCGAACGGCGATCCCACGAACGACCCCTCGCCCGACGCGACGCCGGGGCCCGATGACGCCGCCCGATACCGCCACGGTGACGTCTATGGCAACCCCATCCTGGTCAAGGGCTGGGACGAGCTCCCGGAGGGCTACTGCCGTGCCTACCAGGGTGTGTCCTGTGATGAGCAGCCACTCGGCCGCGACTTCTACGGTGGTGATCTCGCCGGGCTGACCGCGCATCTCGATGACCTCGCGGCACGCGGCGTGACCGCGATCTATCTGAACCCCATCTTCGCGGCACCCTCCAACCACCGGTACGACACGACCGACTACTTCAGCATCGACCCGGACCTGGGCACGGACGCCGACTTCGACGCGTTCATCGCGGGGGCGCACGCGCGGGGCATCAAGGTGATCCTGGACGGTGTGTTCAACCACGTCTCGTCGGATTCGCCGTGGTTCGACCGGATGGGCCGCTATGACACCCTGGGTGCCTGCGAGTCCGCGGATTCGCCGTATCGCGACTGGTTCACGTTCCGGGCGCCCGGCCCCGGCCAGCCATCGCCGTGCGCACCATCGACACCCGGCGGCAGCGACACCTACTACGAGAGCTGGGCGGGCTTCGACACCATCCCCGCGCTGCGCGAGGTCCCCGAGGTGATCGACCTCATCGCGGGCGAGGATGGCGTGGTGCGCCACTGGATCCGACGCGGCATCGACGGCTGGCGGCTGGATGTCGCGGATGACATGAGCCCGGAGCTGCTGCGCGCGATCCGGACCGCGGCGCGTGCCGAGGACCCCGACGCGCTCATCATCGCGGAGCAGTGGCATGACTCATCCGCGTGGCTGCTGGGTGACCAGGCGGATTCCACCATGGACTATCGGTTCCGGCGCGCGGCCATCGGCCTCGTCAACGGCGACACGCCGGACCTCGATGGGGCGATCGGTGGGCTGACGCCGAGCGCGTTCGCGCGGACCATCGCGGGGGTGCAGGAGGACTACCCGGCACCTGCCTGGGACGCACTGTTGCACATGCTCGACAGCCACGACACGACGCGCATCCTGTGGACCCTCACGCCGGCCGCCGAGCACGAGGCGGCCAAGTCCGACCCGGCGGCGCGGGCAGTCGGGCTGGAAGGGCTGCGCCTCGTGTCCGCGCTCCAGCTGACGATGCCGGGCATGGCCAGCGTCTACTACGGGGACGAGGTGGGCCTCTCCGGCCAGGACGACCCCGATGACCGACGACCCTACCCATGGGATGCCGAGGATGCGGATGTCCTCGCGTGGTACACCCGGCTGGGGGCGCTCCGCGCCGAGCGAGCGGCGCTTCGCGACGGCGACCTGGTGTTCCTGGGTGCCGAGGACGCCGTGGGCGCCTTCGCGTACCTGCGCCGGAGCACCGCCGATGCCGCGCTCGTGGCGGTCAACGTGGGCGACGCGGCTTGGACGCTGGACCTCGATGTGACCGGACGCCTGCCCGACGGGCTGACGCTCGTCGACGCGCTGGCGGACGTGCCCGGGGGATCGGCGGACGAGACGCCGGCGGTCGTCACCGAGGGGCGGG
The DNA here is from genome assembly GCA_019637815.1 of Chloroflexota bacterium. Classification (GTDB taxonomy): domain Bacteria; phylum Chloroflexota; class Limnocylindria; order Limnocylindrales; family CSP1-4; genus JAFMJV01. The sequence goes on along the minus strand of JAHBUZ010000020.1, from coordinate 39,781 downwards.
TGCGGGTGTCGATCCCGGCACGCACCGCGCGGGTGCTGCTGCCCGAGCCTGGTGCCGACCTGACCGCGCCGCCGGCACCGGCACGCATCACGGCCGTGGCCACGCCCGGCGCGGTAACGCTGTCCTGGGCGCCGGTCGCAGGTGCGGCCTCCTACCAGGTGTGGCGCTCGCTGGTGTCCGGCGGTGGCTTCACACCGGTGGGCGAGACGACGGACGCGGGGTTCGTGGACGACCGCGTGCGGAACGGCGCGCTCGCGGTCCACGTGGTCACGGCGCTCGACGCGGTCGGTAATGTCTCGGCGCGCTCGCCGGAGGTGGTCTCGCTGCCGCAGCATGCGATCGTGGCGGTCGAACACACCGGCCCTGTGACCCGCTCCGCCCCGGTGAGCCTCACCGGCCCGAGCGTGCCCGTGGCGGGCAGCGTGACGCTCGATGGCGCCACGTCCACCGACGCCGCGAGCGGCGTGCGCGTCGAGGTGGGCGTGGGCCCCATCGATAGCGCACCCGACACGGCCGCCTGGACGTGGTCCCGCGCGATCCCCGACGGCACCCCGGCTGACGCCTGGACCGGCGGCGTGCGGCCCGAGGCCGCCGGCACGGTCGCGACCGCGCTGCGTGCGTCCGCCGATGGTGGTCGGACGTGGGTCGTGTCCGCCACCGACCGGACCCTCGAGATGCTGCCCGACGCCGACCCGGTCGCCCCCGCGGCACCCACCGGGCTGACGGTGCTCGATGTGGCCGCGGACCACGTGACCCTTCGCTGGACCGCCGATACCAGCGGTGACGTGGTGCGCTATGTCGTGCTGCGTGCGGCGGAGGGCCAGGCCCCGACGGCCATCGCCACGACCACGGCTCCGCTGTTCACCGACCTCACCGTGGTCGCGGGCACCCGCTACACCTACCAGGTGGCGGCGCAGGACGATGGTGCGGACACCTCGCCGCCCTCGGACGCCATCCACGTGGTCCCCGAGGCCCAGGTGATCACGGTCACGTTCCGGGTCACCGTCCCTGCCGACACCCCGGCCGATGCGCAGCTGTACATCGCCGGGGACTTCCAGGGCTGGGCGCCCGGCAACACGCCCATGACCCAGGTCGATGCCTCGACCTGGGTCATCGACCTGGCGTTCGAGTCGGGAACCGCGCTGCAGTACAAGTACACGCGGGGCTCGTGGGAGGCCGTCGAGAAGGACGCGGAGTGCGGCGAGATCCCGAACCGGACCCTCACCGTGGACGGATCCGCGGGCCCGAGCCAGACCGTGGAGGATCTCGTGGGAACGTGGCGTGACATCGCGGGTTGCCCCTGACCATCCGACCGGACCAGACCATCCGGCCGATCCGGCCCGGGCCGCGGTGGACGCTGCCCGGGCCGTCGGCCGACACCGACCGACACAGGAGGGCCGCGCGTGAGCGTGGACACGCCGCGCTGGGCGCGCGACGCCGTCTTCTACCAGATCTTCCCGGACCGGTTCGCGGCGAGCGAGCGGGTGCCCAAGCCCGCGGCGATGGAGCCCTGGGACTCCCCACCCACGGTCCACGGCTACAAGGGTGGTGACCTGCTGGGCATCGCCGAGCATCTCGACGAGCTCGCGGACCTGGGCATCACGGCGCTGTACCTGACCCCGGTCTTCGCGTCCGCCTCGAACCATCGCTATCACACCGACGACTACTGGAGGGTGGATCCCCTCCTGGGTGGTGACGGCGCGCTCCGCGAGCTCCTCGACCAGGCCCACGCCCGGGACATGCGCGTTGTGCTCGACGGGGTGTTCAACCACTGCGGCCGCGGTTTCTGGCGCTTCCACCATGTCGCGGAGGCGGGTATCCACTCGCCGTTCCTCGACTGGTTCCATCTCGACCGCGAGCGACTCGCCGCGGGTCATCCGCTGGTGGTCTATCCCGGACCCGAGCAGGAGGCGGAGATCCACCGACTCTCACACGAAGGGATGGGTGCCGGTGAGGCATCGCGGCGCGTGCTCGGATTCGAGGGCTGGTGGGGGCTCCCGGCACTGCCCAAGCTGAACGTCCAGCATCCCGAGACCCGGGCGTACCTGCTCGATGTCGCCGAGCGCTGGCTCCGGTTCGGCATCGACGGCTGGCGCCTGGACGTGGCGGACGAGATCGGGGGTGACTTCTGGTCGGAGTTCCGGGCGCGATGTCGCGCGGTGCGACCCGATGCCTACCTGGTGGGCGAGGTCTGGTATCCCAAGCCGGAGTGGCTGACGGGTCACCAGTTCGATGCGCTCATGGATTACCCGCTTGCCGAGGCCATCCTGGGCTACGCCGCCGGTGATGGGCTGGACCTGCGGGTGGCTGGCCAGCACGATGAGTACCGGCGTCATGTCGTGCATCGCGATGGTCCGTCGTTCGCCGCGGAGCTGGAGCGGCTGCTCTCGCTGTATGACCCGGATGTGACCGCGGTGATGCTCAACCTCCTGGGCAGCCACGACGCACCCCGGATGCGCACGCTGATGGGTGACTCCGTGGACGCGGTGCGCATCGCGACGCTGCTCCAGATGACGCTGCCCGGTGCGCCCTGCGTGTACTACGGCGACGAGATCGGGATGCGCGGCGAGCAGGATCCGTACAACCGGGGCTCGTTCCCGTGGGACCGGGGTGCCTGGGACCAGGATCTCCGGGCGTACGTGCGCGACGCGATCGGGCTGCGTCGCCGGCACGCGGCGCTGCGCGATGGCGAGCTGCGCGTGGTCGCGGCGGAGGGACCCGTGTTCGCGATGGCGCGTCACGCGGCGGGGGAGACGTTCCTGGTGGTCACCGACCCGGGTGACGGACCGGCCCGCATCAGGGTGCGTCTGCCAGACGGCTGGGACATCACCGAGCCGGGTGTGGTGGAGCTGGGCGGTCGCCGAGGCGGCCAGGTCTCGATGGGACCCGATGGCACCCTCGAGGTGGCCGTGGAGGCACGTTCCGGGGTCGTCATCGCGGCACGCGGCGACTGAACGCGATCCGAGGGGTGTCGGTCCGGCACGCTGGGCGCCTATACTCGCGGCCCGTGGTCGATGCACCCCTTCGGTTGACCGATCCCGACCTGCGAGCCCGGTTACAGCGTGCCCTCGATCCCGACGGGCGCGTGGCGGCCGCGATCGCGACCCTGGGGCCCGTGGCGGACCGGGACGTCGTGTGCCTGGAACCCGCGGGGGGCGATGGCGCGCAGCGGTTGCTGTCCCTGGGTGCGTGGGTGCGTGCCCTGCCCGTGGACGCGCTCGCGGTGGTCCCGGATGCGCGTGCCGATGTCATCGTCTCCTGGTGGTCGGCGTTCCGGCCCGGCGCAGCCGAGCTGACGACGCAGCTCGCGGAGGCGGTCCGGGTGCTCCGGCCGGACGGGCGGCTGCTGGTGATCCACGACTACGCCCGCGATGACGTCGCACGGCTCACCGACGCGCCACGCGCCGAGGAGCTGATCGCCTGGAGCCGACCGAAGGGCCCGCTGCTGGGTGTGGGCTTCCGCATCCGGGTGCTCCACTGCTGGTGGCAGTGGCCGGACCTCGCGGAGGCGGCGTCGTTCCTCGGTGCCGCGTACGGCGCCGTGGGTGCCGAGGTCGCGGCCGGGCTGCGCCGGCCGAGGCTCGCCTACAAGGTGGCGCTGTACCACGCGGACCGGGCGACCCTGGTGTCCCTGCTCGGTGCGCAGCCAGCGGTCGAGGTGGCGGCACGGCTGCCCGTGGCCGCCTCCGCCTCCACGGTCGCGGGACCGACCGCGCGACGCCCGGACGGTGGCGATGCGACTCCCGCGGGCACGCTCATCATGCCGCCGGGGGGCATGGTGTTCGCGTGATCGTCCGGATCATGCTGCTGGTGGCGCTCGTCGCATCTGCAGCGGTCGTGGTGTACGGCCTCCTGTTCGACCGGACGGGTCAGGCCATCCCGTTCACGGTGGCCGGGCTGCTCGTCCTGGGCGTCACGTCCGGGGTCGTCTCCGTCGGGCTCGCCACGATGGCCATCGGTGCGGGCCAGGAGGGTCGCGCCATCCGGGCCCTCGGCGGGACGTTCATCGGCGGGCTGTTCGCATTGGGTGCGGCGGCCTCGCTGCTCGGCGCGGTGATCCTCGGCTACATCGAGCTCGCGGCCTGATCGGTCGCACTCCCGGCGACCGTGCGAGGGGCGCCGGACGCCGGGCAGGTACACTCGGCGGGTCGCGCGCCCCCATCGTCTAGCGGCCTAGGACGCCACCCTTTCAAGGTGGAGATCACCGGTTCGAATCCGGTTGGGGGTACCACATCCATCACAGGACGAGGCGGCGGTCACTCCTGGTCGCGTGGCGATTCGTGGGCCATCTCGGCGGCGACCGCCTGCTCGCGAGGCGTGCCTGCACCCAGACCCGTCACGATCCCATCGAAGTCGACCGCGATGCGGTTCTGGCTCAGCTTGCGCTTCGCCTCCACCGACGCGATGTGCAGCTCGATGCCCACGACGGCCCTCGCGTGGGTCTCGATGTAGCCCGGCGGCGGATCGTCCACCGACCACGGGTCGGGGCGACCGGCCTCGTGTCGATCGACGAGCGACCGCAGGTGCGGCAGCAGCCAGTCGGCCTCCTCGTGGACCCCGACCGGGCCGCGCACCTGGACCGTCACGTAGTTCCAGGTAGGGACATCCCTGCCGGTCCGGCGCTTGGTCTCGTACCACGCGGGCGTGACGTACGTGTCCGGACCGTCGAGCAGCGCGAGCGCCGCCACGTCCGGCGAGATGTCACGCCATTGCGGGTTGCCACGCGCGAGGTGCCCACGCAGGACGCCTCGCTCCCCGATGTCCGCGTGGAGGACCATGGGCAGGATCGATGCGACCAGGCCCTTGCTCGAGAGTGTGACGAGCGTGGCCGGCACGTCCGCACAGAGTCGAGCCAGCTCCGCGAGCGGATCGGCGACCCGGAAGCGGTCATGACCCGGCTGGTAGAGCGTCACGGTTCGTCGACCTCGGTCCACAGAGGAGCTACGGCAGGCGCCGGTTCCGCGGGCGGAGCAGGACGTCGTCGGGATCGGGGGCCGGCAGCACGATCGAACGCCGGTCCGGGGCCATAGCGGATCCCAGGTCCGCCGCGCCCAGGGTCGATCTTGCGAAGGATCTCGCGCTGCTGCAGATCCCGGAGGATGTCGCGAGCGATGGGGATGTCGAGATCGAAGAGCCGGCGAAGTGTCTGGTTCGTGACGTGGCCGTATTCGCGAACATGGTCCAGCACCTTCCGGTCGATGTCGTCGGTCTGGCGCCAGTGATAGCCGACCGCGCGGCCCATGGCGACCAGGGCTGCGGCTGTCAGGACGTAGGTGGGGAATGGTTTCCGGGCGGTCCTGCGGGTCGGCTCGATGAGGCCTTCGCCGACCAGGTGCTCAAGGACTCGCTGCGCTTCGGTCTGGGACCGTTGCGCTGACGTGCCGAGATCCGCGGCGTTCACGTTTCGCCGCTCCCGGAGATGTGCGAGGGCGAGTAGGGCGTCGATGTCCTTGCCGATGGCCTCATCGGCATCAGCGACGAAGCGTGCGAAGGCATCGTTCCCTGTGCCGCCGGGCACGAGGACCCGCACCTGGAATCCGTCATCGGTCACCGTCGGGGGTGGCTTGCCAGTCCTGAGGAGCTCTCGATAGGTGCGGTCGATGCCTTGGCCGGTCCGTTCTGCGACCTGGAGGAGGGTCACCGTCTCCAGCAGGAGACGGTGACGCGGTGTCGACGGGTGCGTCAGGATGTTCTCGGGCGTGATGCCGAACACGAGCCCTCCTGGGCTCTGGACCACGAGCCAATCCGGCGAGTGCTCGAGGTCGACCGAACCCTCCTGCTCGTAGTCTCGGTGGACGAGCGCGTTCACGACCAGTTCACGCACTGCCTCGCCCGGGAAGTCGCGGATCTGGAGCTGGACGCCATCTGCGGCTGGGATCGGATGGACCCTGGTCCGGACAGCGACGGCCTCCAGCAGCAGATCGATCCCTGAAAGGATGGGGCGCCGACCGCGGAACCGGGCGCTCGCCTCGGTCCCGGTGGCCGCGCGATACTGATAGGCGTACCCATATGTGGGGATGTGGACCGCGATATCTTCCTCGTGGCCCACGAGCAACAGGCCGGCACGGGTGAGCCGGTCCTCGGGACCGAGCAGGCGGAGATCGCGGAGCAGCCGCACGTCATCGAGACCGGCAAGGTGGTCACGACCGGCCAGGCTGAGCAGGCGCCGGACCCGGCGGATCTCATCGGCTGCGACGTCGCTCACGCCCACAGGAAGGGTCTCGGCAGACCAGTCGACTTGGCCGCGTGCCGCTGCGGCTTGTCGTTGTTGCTCCGGCGGGAAGGGCATGCAGTCTCGTCCGACACGTCGGGTCGCAGTCCCACGCGCGTTCGAGTAGAACACCGCTCCCTGCGGGACGGCGAGCACGAGGAACCGGGCGCCGGCATGCTCGATCTCTGCGACCGGTACGGACAGACCGGGTCGCGTCTGGTCGAACACCGCGCGTCTGACGGTATCCACCGTCACACGTGCAGTGATTCCTCGGAGCGGGCCACCCGCGGCATCCGACCGATCCGCGACCCCAAGCATGAGGATGCCGCCCTCCGCGTTCGCGAGGCAAACGACTGCGTCTGCGAGGATGTCGAGCGTTCGCTTGAGGTCGGGGTCCTCCTGCTTGAACTCGAGCGTCTGCGTCTCGAGTTGTCCAGGGGACGCTCCCGCCTGAATCGCTTGGAGGAGAGCGACGGCATCGAACCCGATCATCGCGCGAATCTGACGGCGAACTGCGAAGATGTCAAGCAGTGACGGTCTCGCAGTTAGACCGCAGTCCTGATGTCGATCAGGCGCTCCGAGCGTGCCCGGTTACCTCGTCGCGCCATGAGTGACGCGGACGCCAGTCGAGATCCCGCCGCGCGGCCGCCGTCGAGAACAGGCTGCCGGTCCCGGCGATGTCATCGCGGAGCGGCACATCCGGGAAGCACGCTCGCAGGAGCTCCGTGGTGGGTCGCTCCATGACGGTGTCCGCGTTCGCGATGACGTAGCTGCGCGCCCCGCTGACGGGCGCCTCGAGGGCGAGGCGACACGCCGACGCGGCATCCCGCAGGTCGATGTAGCTCCACAGGTTCCAGCGCCGGATCTGCGGATCGTGCTGCCACGACGGGAAGTGCTCGTAGTCCGTGAGCGCCATGATGTTCGAGAACCGGAGCGCCACGAACGGGATCCCGGACCACGCGGCCATCTGCTCCGCCATGGTCTCGCTGACCACCTTGGACAGGGCGTACGTGCTCGTGGGCAGGGGATAGTGCGCCTCATCGATGGGCAGGTAGCGGGGCGGCACATCGAACGGCAGCCCGAGCGTGGTCTCGCTCGACGCCCACACGACGCGCGCCATGCCCAGCAGGGTCGCGGCGTGGAACACGTGGAAGTTCATGCTCACGTTGCGCGTGAACGTGTTGGCGGGCGTCTCGATGCCGGGCGCCGGGATGTTGGCGAGATGGATCACCGCATCGACGCCCTGGAGGATGTCGACGGCCTGCCCGAGGTCGGTCAGGTCCGCGTGGGCGAGGGGGACGCCGAGGTCGCTCAGGTGGCCGGGCGCACCGACGGCATCGGTGGCCACGACGTCATGGTCATGCGCCAGCAGCTCCGCGACGACGCCGCGTCCGAGCTTCCCGTTCGCTCCCGTCACGCATACCCGCATCCAGCGCTCCCTCCTGCACGACCAGCCATCCGCGTCCGGCACAGGGTACGCCGCATCACCTGCCGCCATCGCGCGCCCACGGGCCGGACCCTGCTACGATCCGGACGTGACAGCGACCAGGTTCCGCGGCGGCCAGATCATGGGCATCCGCATCCCCACCGTGTTCGATGAGAACGACGGCAAGCGATGTGCCGGCTGCGGCGAGCCCATCACGGGCACGCCCTTCCGGGTGTCCATCATGGACGCCATCGCGCGTGAGGCGCCGCCCTCGTGGGCCACGCCCGCGCCCCTCAACCCCGGTCCGCACCAGTTCCACGCGGACCCGGAGCATTTCCGGATCTGGGCACGCGCCCGCGGCCACTACCTGTGCCGGTTGTCCGAGGTGCGGGAGCTCATGCGGCCCGTGCCGCTGCCCATCGAGCCGGCAGCCTACGGTCTGTGCGATGGGCGCCACCACGAGTCCCACGAGTTCCTGCCCGCCTGACGGCGGCTGCGTCCGCGCGGTCTGAGCCGCGGGATCCATCATGGACGTGCTCATCCCTGCCCTGACCTCGCTGCTCGCGGCGATCATGGCCGTGGCGCTCGCCGACCAGTGGCGTCGTCGACGCCAGCCGTACCAGCTGGTGTGGTGCGTGGGCATGACGGCCTTCGCGGTCGCCGCGGGATGCGAGGCGATCGCGGCCGCCGCCGGCTGGAGCGAGCCGCTGTATCGCGTCTGGTATCTCACGGGTGCCGTCTGGACCGCCGGCTGGCTGGGACTCGGCAATGCGTTCCTGCTCGGCCGGACCCGCTTCGGCTATGGCTTCGCGCTGTGTCTCTTCTTTGCGGGTCTGTTCACGTTCCTGACGCCGCGTCGCTTCCCGGCCGAGTACGGCGACGTGGGCATCGTGCCCCTGGTCTACTTCATCGTGGCGGGGGCGCTCGCGTTCGCGGTGGCGGTGGCCACGTGGCTGGGCGACGACCGCTGGCCGCGACTCGCGGCGATCGCGGTGGTGGGTGCGAGCCTGCTGTCCATCGTGCTCATGGTGGGCACCACGCTGCCGGCCCCGGGCTACTCCATCGACCCGGCGACGGGTGCACCCACGGGCGCCATCCTGCCCGGTGAGCTGCGGCTCCTGACCCCGTTCCTCAACGTGACGGGCGCCTTCGCGCTCATCCTGGGCGCCTTGTTCTCGGCCTGGATGTTCATGCCCAAGAAGCGCATCCTGCCCTACTCGCTCGACCCCGACCAGCCGGGCGAGCAGTTCCTGTTCCAGCTCATCCTGTCGCCGTTCGCGCTGGTCGTGGACTTCGTGGTCTCGCTGCCCGGAGCGATCCGCGCCCTGTTCGCGGGCCGACTCCACAGCCGGGTGCCCGCGACCATCCTGCTCGCGCTCGGTGGTCTCGTGCCGACCATCACCGACAGCCTCAACCGGTTCGGCTCCACCGAGCTGTACGCGCTGGGCAAGCTCATCGGGGTGGTCCTGCTCCTGGCGGGGTTCCTGGTCTCGACCGAGACGTTCACGGAGGTCCGGGTGCCCTTCACGGGCATCGTGCTCCGGACCCGACGCGGTGAGCAGCACCCGACGTAAGGTTCGACTGGCGCAGGCCCCCGGGGTTATCGCTCGAACGCGGGAGGTCGCCAGTCAGGCATTCTCGAACAGCGCTTCCGGCTCAACACCGATCGCCGCGGTGAGCCGGCGCTGGAGGTCGATGACCACGGTGCGCCATTCGTCCCGGTGGGCCGACTCATCCCACAGCTCACGCAGCTCCGAGTCCCCGGCGACGCGGACGACCACCTGGTAGGCATGGCGGACCATTCCGGCCGTCACGCCGTCGTGATGCGCGCTGACCCACGCGAGGGCCTCCGGCGGCAGGCTCGCGGCCGGTGCACCGGACCCGGCGGCGATGACCTCCGCGGCGGCCAGCGCGCACGAGGCGTCGGGTACCTCCACGTAGTCGCCGGCATCCGCATCGGCGACCGCGTCGAGCGCACTCCGCAGCACCTCCGCGTCGTCCGAATCCTCGAGCTCGGCGAGCCAGTCCATCGCGTCGTCGTTGTCGAAGGATCCCCCACCCCAAGCGCCCATGTCCCACCTCCGCGTACTCCGGGACCGTTACCCCGCAGATGAGCCCGTCCTGTCTCAGCCCGGACGATACGAGAGCGGCTGGACGTAGTCCGGGTCATCCAGAAGTCTGCGCACCAACGCGGGGGCTGTGCCAGTCCCGTACTGCCCGTCGCTGGTCAGCCGCTCCATGCCCGGGGCATCGGGCAGGAACCGCTCGGTGAAGAGGTCGTCCTCGTACTGGACCCTCCGGATGCGGCCGGTGAGGAGGTCCTCGTGGCGGAACACGGGCATCGGCCACTGCTCGGGCTCCCAGCCGGGGATCCTGCCGATGATCGGCCACTCGCCGTCGCGGATCGAGAAGTCCCCGACGACGATAGCCAGCAACGCGTCGTCTGCGCGCAGGGTCGGGAGCCCCTCGATGGTCGGGACGTCCTGGTACCGAGGCCCGAAGAAGTATCCGAGGATCACGGTGCCATGGCGCCGGGCCACCACACACACGGCATATCCACCGTCGTCGAGCGGGACCGCGACGATGGCGCCTGCCCGGTAGCGTCGTGCCACACGGCTGTGCTGGTCCACTCAGGGTTCCTGGCCACGGGACGGCTCGCCGAGCCAGCCAAGCTCTGTGAGGCTGACGACGACGAGGACCTCCCCATCCGCCAGCTCCGGAAGCGGGGTCCAGGGATCATCGGTCTCGACCAGTCGCATCGTGCCTCCGATCCGGGACGTCGCGGAGAGAGTGGAGTCAGTCACGCAGCTGGACGACGGTACCACCGTCCGGATCGCCCTGGATCGCGGACCACCTGGAAGTGGCCCTTCCCCTATCCCAGGGGATGGGCGAAGACCGCGGGAGGCATCCCGGGCATTGGCGGGGCGACGATCCCCCGGAGCTTCAAGCAGGACGAACCCCTCTGGCGACGGACTCCCGTGACCGGCAGGACCGCTACAGTCGACCCCATGGGTGGGTCCGTGATGCGCACACTCGCCGCTGACCGCTACAGCCCGGTGACCGACTCCTTCGGGTTCTTCGAGGCACCCATCGACGAAGTCGCGGCCGCCTTTCAGGCGTGGTATGAGGAGATCCCGGAACTCCTGGCACAGGACCCGGTACACGGCGTGCCGGGCCATGCGCTGCACGGCGATCTCCCGCTCGTCCCGGTGATCTTCAGCCCGGCGGAGGAGCGCCTCCGCCGTGCACACGAGAAGGAGGTCCCTCCCGGACCGGTGACGATCCGACCGCTGAGGGCGCCCTTCCCCGAGGTCCTCCGGAACCTGGAGCCGCTCACGGTCGGAACCAGCGAGCGGCGGCTGTTGTTGTCGACCGACAGCCGCTGGACGGCCCTCTTCGACAACGGCGCGCCCTTCCCGGACCCCTGGGGACCGTTGCACGTCGTTGCCGAGCGTCTCGGGTGCCGGTCCATCGGCGTCAGCTGCGCGACGATGCCGACGCTCCTGGGGCGGCTCTTGCGCCGACCGCGTCTGATGCCCGCTGACGTGCGGTTCGAACTGGAAGGGCCCGAGGCGAAGGACATCTACCCGGGCTTCCGCAACTACCACATCCGCACAGTGCAGCTCGCGTGGGATGGGCGCCTGGTGTTCGTCACGGCCGGAGATCAGCAGCCGTTCGAGGAGCCAGCGGCCTACGCCGCCAGGCGGATGCGAAAGAGGTTCACGAGTGACATGCTCGAGCGCTATGCGGCCGCCTTCGACATCCGCCTCTTCGACCTGGACTTCTACGGTCCGGATGGGATCCTCATCGAGCGGATCTCGGTGCCACCCCTCGCGCGTCTGACCATCGAGGAAGCCCGTCGCCGCCTGTGGGAGCCCTGAACACACGAGAGACACCGACCGGCTCGGAGGTGACGAGCTAGCGGACCCGCGCGCCACCGACCGTGGTCCGGCCGGCGTGGTCGGTGACCCGCACCTCGACCTCCACGAGGCTGCCCACGGGTGCCACGACGCTGCCCGCAGCGAGCGAGTCGAGGACCCGCCAGGCGCTCCATCCAGCCCCATCCGCCTGCCACCGGACCTCGACGCTCGCCACGCCCCCGGCATCCCGGGCGGCGAACAGCACGATCCATGAGCCGGGCACGGGGCCCGGTCGGAGCGAGGGCCCCTCGAGCGTCGGCGGGGCACGATCGAGCAGGACCGAGGCCATGACCGGCATCGACCGGGCGCCGGCCTCGTCCATGGCTTCGAGCCAGACCTCGTATCGGCCGTCCGGCCCATCGCCCAGCTCCCACGCGAGTGGCCCACCCTGGCGGGGGTCGAAGCTGGCGGGGTCGAGCCACTCCCCCCAGGTCCGGCCGTCGGGGGCGATGCGCATGCCGATGACCGGCGCGTGTGCCGGGTACACGGTCGCTCCGATGCGCACGACGGGCTGGTCGGTGACCGCCGCGGCGAGGTGGACCGCGTCGATGACGGGTCGTCCGAAGGCCTCGTCCGCGAGCGCCGCGTAGCCCTCCAGGCCCGCGTCGTAGCCGAGCGTCCAGAGACCGATCCCCGCGAGCCCCAGCTCGTGGGCGAGCAGGTACTTGGCACGGATGGTGACCGGCGTGTCGTAGTAGGTCTGGAACCAGCTGCCACGTGCCGGATCGAACCACGCCAGACGGGCGCTCGATTCGACCGGGTCGGTGTCAGCGATGACCGGTCCCGGTGGCAGGCCCACGCCCACGTTGCGGAACAGGGACACCGCGCCACGCGCGGAGACGCTCGTCGGCGCCCGCCGCGCGTTGCGCTCGGGGCCCGTCGTCGCCCAGGTCATGCCATACAGCGGCAGCCCGACGAGGACCTGGTCGAGCGGCACGCCACGCCCTCGATACAGCTCCAGGCTGTCCCGCAGGTCCAGGCCGGCGCCGCGACGGTCGAGCGGTGCGATGGTGCCCGTCGTGGGGCTGGTGGGGCCGCGATACGCATAACCCATGAGGAACGCCCGGTCGGCACCGCCGCGGAACGCGCGCAGCGCCATGCGGGCGCCCGAGCTGGCGCCATTGGTCGCCACGGTGACCCGCGCATCGGGGTCCTGGGCACGCAGCGCCCGACCGAGCGCCCGGACGAGCGCCCCGTAGCTCCGGAACCATTCGCCGTCCAGCTGCTCGACGTCGAGGTCAGCACCATCGAGACCCCGGGCACGCACGAGCTGCGCCGCCTCGGCCACGAACCGGTCCATGGCTGCCTGGTTCGCGAAGAACGCGGCGTTGCGCTCCCGCCCGAACGAGGTGAACGACACGAGCACCCGGATGCCCCGCGCATGGGCCTCGCGGATGACGGCGGTGCCGCCCGGGCCGAGGATCATGCGGGCACCCGGCTCATCGAGCCGGAGCGAGCCATTGCGACGCATGCCGATGCTGAACAGCACCACGTCCGTCAGGCGGCCGTCGCGGATCCAGGGCTCGGTGGCCGGGTCCCAGGGCACGTTCGCGGCAGCCACGACCCAGTACGGGAGATACGCCACGACCTCCTTGGCGAGCCGCGGCCCGGGGGTGGCGAGCGGCGGGACCGGATCGAGCGAGGGCAGCGGCTGGAGACGGGGGGTCGCGGTGGGGAGCGGGCTCGTCCCGGGGTCGCCGCCCGGGCTGGCCGAGGCATCCGGGGACGTGGTGCCGGTGGGCGTGCCCGGTGTCGGTGATGGGACCGGATCGGACGCCAGCGCGGACGTCACGCAGACGAGGGACAGCAGCATCGCCAGGATCAGGGTCAGGGCCGACCTGCCACGGTGGAGCGCCGTCACGGGCGGACCGTACCACCGGCGTGGCCGAACGGTGCCCAAGCACCGGCGACGGGCGCTCCCTGGTGTCCGGTCACGCCCACCCCCGGCTCCCCGTCCTGCTCCGCGGCACACTCCCGAACCGGCCCTGGGCTCCCGGTCCTGCTCCACGACGAGCACCGTCCCGGCTCCCCGCTCGCTCCACCCTGACTTCGGCCCTGGTTCACCCCCGCCCTGGTTCGCTCCCGCCCTGGTTCACTCCCGCCTTGACTCGCTCCCGCCCTGGTTCGCTCCTGCCTCGATTCCGGCCCCGGCCCTCGTGCCCGATTCCCCAAGGACCGGCTTTCCGTCATACGTGAGCACTGGTGGTTCGCTATACGGGCCATCCGGCTCGTCATCCGTCAAATGCGAGCACTGGTCGTCCCCATGACGCCATCCGCCGCCCGACCCGAGCGTGGAGGACGGCTCGGGCCGGTGCACCGGCACCTGGTCATCGGTATAGCGCGCGACCAGTCATCGGGTATGACGGGAAGCGAGACCCCGAGTGGCGGAGTGCTTCGGGCACGGCGACCCCGCGACAGACCACCACGTGGACCCTGCTGCCGCTCCCGCAGCGACCCCCTGTCGCTCTCACGTCGACCCGCTGCCTTCACGTTTCGCCGAGGTCCGGCGCTCCCATCCGTGGCGACCGACACGATCACCGGAGCAGCTCGGGCCGACACGGTCACCGAGCGACCACACCGGCGTGGCCGAAGGGTGCACAGGCGCCGGTATACTCGCGTGGGGTCGCCCGAACCGCTGCGTCCCGTCCAACGACGTACCCGACGAGGTCCGATGCGCGTCCGCAAAGCCGTCTTCCCGGCCGCAGGCTGGGGGACGCGGTTCCTTCCCGCGACCAAGGCCCAGCCCAAGGAGATGCTGCCCCTGGTCGACAAGCCGGTCATCCAGTACGCGGTCGAGGAGGCCGTGGCATCCGGCATCGAGCAGGTCATCATCGTCACGAGCTCCCAGAAGCGGGCGATCGAGGACCACTTCGACCACAGCTACGAGCTGGAGCACCTGCTCGAGTCCAAGGGGGACATCGAGATGCTCCGGCGGGTCCGCCAGATCGGGGACATGGTCCAGATCAGCTATGTCCGCCAGAAGGAGCAGCTGGGCCTCGGTCACGCGGTGCTCATGGCCAAGGAGCTCGTGGGCCACGAGCCGTTCGCGGTCATCCTCTCGGACGACGTGGTCGCCGCCGAGCGACCCTGCATCGGCCAGCTGATGGCAGCGCACCAGCAGACCCACGGCTCGGTCGTCGCGGTGATGCAGGTCCCGGAGGACGAGACCAGCCGGTACGGCGTGGTGGACCCGGCGCCCGGCGGCAGCGACGACGCTCGGCTCCACAAGGTCCGGGGACTCGTCGAGAAGCCGGCACCCGGCCAGTCCCCGAGCGACCTCGCCATCATCGGGCGATACGTGCTCACGCCCAAGATCTTCGAGAAGCTCGAGCAGACGCCGCGCGGCGCGGGCGGCGAGATCCAGCTGACGGACGCCATCATGGCGCTCATGGCCGAGCAGGATGTCTACGCCTATGCCTTCGAGGGGACGCGCTACGACGCGGGCACCACGATGGGCTGGCTCAAGGCGTCCGTGGAGCTGGCCCTGGAACGCCCCGACATCGGGGACGAGTTCCGGCGCTACCTGTCGACCGTCGACCTCCGCTGACCCCGTGCCCACCGGCTGACCGGACGCCGCTCGATGGCTGATGTCGGTCATGTGCTGGGCAGCCGCTACGCCCTGGTCGAGATGGTCGGCCAGGGTGGCATGGCGACCATCTATCGCGGCCGCGACACCAAGCTGGGCCGCGATGTGGCCATCAAGGTGCTGCGTGGCGAGTACGGCTCGGATGCGAGCTTCCTGGCCAGGTTCCAGCGCGAGGCGCAGGCCGCCGCGCAGCTGAACCACCCCAACGTGGTGGCCGTCTTCGACTACGGCCAGGACCCGGTGGGCCCGTACATCGTCATGGAGCTGGTCACGGGCGGTGACCTCGCGGGGGCGCTCCGGGAGCGTGGCCCGCTGCCGCCCACGGTGGCCACCTCGCTGGGCCAGCAGATCGCCGATGCGCTGCATGCGGCCCATGCGCGGGGCATCGTGCATCGGGACATCAAGCCCAGCAACGTGCTGCTCTCGACCGGGGGGCGCGTGAAGGTGGCGGACTTCGGCATCGCCCAGGCCTTCACGGATGCCCAGTTGACCATGACCGGTGTGACCATGGGCAGCGTCCACTACTTCAGCCCGGAGCAGGCGAAGGGTGAGCCGGTCACGAGCGCCTCGGACATCTACTCCGCCGGTCTGGTGCTGTACGAGATGCTCACGGGGCAGCGAGCCTACTCGGGTGGTACGGCCGCCGAGGTGGCCATGGCACGGCTGTCCGGACGCATCCCCTCGCCCGTGGAGCAGCGGCCGGACGTGCCCGCCGCGCTCGACGCCATCGTGCGCTGGTGTCTCCAGCCCGATCCCCGTGCCCGCCCGGCCGCAGCCGACCTGGCCTCCGCCCTCGGTCGCTTCCTGGCCGATCCCTATGGCAGCTCCAGCTACCCCGCGGTCAGCCAGCCCACGCCCGCCACCCGCGCGGCCGCGACCACGCGGACCGGCACGGCCACCCGATCGGGTCCGCGCTCGCCGACGCCACCGACGGGCCATCGCCAGGCGGTCCCTGTGTCGGATCCGGGTGGGGGTGGACGACTCGGTTGGGCGGCCATCCTCCTGGGCCTGTTCGTGCTCGTCGTGGCGGGGGTGCTGCTGTTCCTGGCCCTGCTCTCCGACGTGGGCAGGCCCGCTCCCACGACCGGGCCCGCGACCCCGACCCCGACGGCGACCCCCCGGCCGACACAGCTCGCGGTGCCGCGCTTCGTGGGGCTCCCGGTGACCACCGCGATCGCGCTCGCCGACCAGCTCGGGCTCGACCTGGACGAGGAGCGCCGCCAGACGGACGAGGCGGCACCCGGCACGGTCATCGACCAGCGCCCGGCACCCGGCACCATGGTGTCTCCCGGGCGCACGGTGTCCCTGATCATCGCGCAGCAGGCGGACACGGCGATCGTCCCCGACGTCCGGGGTGACACCGAGGCCGCCGCGAGGACACGCATCGTGGAGGCGGGCCTGGTGCCGAGTGGCAGGTTCCGAGCCTATGACCCGGAGATCGCGGAGGGTCGCGTGGTGCGCACCGATCCGCGTGCCGGCGCCGAGGTCGCGGCGCGCACGACGGTCGCGCTGTACGTCTCACGCGGGCCTCGCCCGACGCCGCAGCCCACCCCGGAGCCGACGCCGGTGCTGGTGGGCAGGTTCCTGTGTCTCGACGTGGCACAGGCCCGGGCGGGCCTGGAGGAGGTGGACCTGGTCATCGAGTCCGTCGACCCACCCCCGCCGGAGAGTGATGACAGCTGGCTGGTCCGTGACCAGGATCCACCGGCCGGCAGCGAGGTCCCACCCGGGACGTCCGTCCGGCTCTGGGTCACCGATCCCGCGGAGCCGTGCAACGGCTGACGCTGCGGATGCGCTGACCCCGTCCCCCGGTGGGACGATCGGACCCGGGATGCGATCGGGACATCCGTTCGGTCCGCCGGCGTCGCTCGTCCCTCGTGTGCGTGCGGCGGGATGCACGAAGGTACGGCTCCCCACGATCGCGTCGTGCAGCTACACTGTCGACCCGTTGGAGACGTGGCGATGTCCCCATTGCGGTACGACCCAGGCAGACGCTGCTCGGTGCTGGGCATGTTCCCGTCACCCCATGGCGTGTGGCTCGTGTCGTGACTTCCGGCGCGCGGTCGCCGGGCGACTCGGCTACTGCGCGCTCGACCGGGGCCGCGCGGTGCTCCAGGGCGACGAGATCCGGGCCTGCTGGCGGGCCCCGGTGCGACACGAGCCCCTCGAGGGCCTGTTCCTGGGCCTCGAGACCCACGACCGACCCACGACGACCTCCGGGCGCACGCCTCCCCGCGCCGAGGTGACCGCCGACCCCGGTGCACGCGGGGATGCCCTCCCTGCATCCACACCCCGGATCGCCCCGGTGACATCCGGCGAACGGTCCCGCAGCTGGGTGATCCCGGTGCTCCGATCGAGCCTGCCGGGCGGGATGCCGGGATCGGCGGGAACGCCCGCCCCGATCCCCGCGACCCGCGAACCTCGTTCCAGTGGCGACGCGCCCGTCGAGACACCGCGCGGCGGCCGACTCGTGGAGGCGCCCTACGTCCCGGCGCGACCCATCAGCGCGAGACGGCCCCCGGACGACGGGGTACCACCGGACGGGATGCCGCCGTCGGACGGCCCGCCCCTGCCCGACGATGCGTCACTTGACCTCCAGCTGGGCCGTCGCCGTGAGCGTGGCGCCACTCGGCAGCGTGACGTCGACCGTGACGAGACCCTTGCCGGGGAAGGCCTGGTCGGTCACCCGGAGCCCTGACCAGCTCGCCACGCCCTGCGCGTTCGTGCGCATCTCGTGGGTGAACGCCTGCATCCCGTTGGGTGCCGCGATGAACACGACCCGGGCATCCGGCACAGGGTTCCCGTCCGCGTCGAGCACCGTGGCCCGAGCGGTGATGGTCCGAGGCAGCCGGCGCTGCTGCACGGCCTTGCGCGAGAGCTTGATGGTCACCGAGGCGCGGCCATCGCCACGCACCACGACCCGTCGCTCCTCGCGCTGGTTCCCGGCCGCGTCGCGGGTGGAGATGCTCAGGGTGTTGGCGCCGCGTGCGAGCCGGACATCGGTCCGGAAGGCACCGCTGGCGCCCGCCGTCAGCTCCTGACGGGCATCGGTGGTCATGTTCCGGACCAGCACCGGCAGGCCGGCCTCCGTGGTGCCCCTGACCGTGACGGTGGGGGCGTTCAGGGTCGTGCCCGCCCGCGGCACCAGGCGCTCGAAGCGCGGTGGCTGGTCATCCACGGTGAGATCCACGGCGTTGGACCGGGGTCCCTCGCCACCCGGGTTGGCGAGGACGACCGTGAGATGGTTCTCGCCGCGACGGAGGGGCACGTCCCGCAGCACGACCCTGCCCCGCGCGTTGAGGTCACGGCGGGCGATGGGCTGACTGGCGAGCTGTCGGGTCCCCCGGTAGGCGCGGATCTCCAGGCCGTCCCAGGGCACCTCGTCCTCGGGCACCTGGACCCGGAGGTTCGTGGAGCGGCTCGTGAGCAGCGTCCGCTTGGGCGTCGTGAGGACGGGTGCTGCGACGGGCGGCTCGGGCGGGGGCGTGGCCCGTGGACCGGGCGTGTTCGTCACGACCACGGGTGTCGCCGTCACCACGGGCACGATGCCGACGCCCTGGTCGCCACCGCCACCCGCCCCGCCCGCGGCGAGGAGGATCGCGCCACCCAGCGCCGCCAGCACGACGAGGACCCCGATCCGACGGCCCAGGGTGAGCGCCGCATCGTCGACACCGGGAGTGGGCAGTGCCCGGGCCTGGGACGATCGGTCGCTGGAGCGCCCGCGCTCGGGGCGGGCCATCGGTCGGTCAGAGCGGCGACTGTGCTGCGCCAGTCCGTCCATGCAGGTGTGATCGTACCCGACAAGACCACCGAGCAACGATCGGCCCGTGTGCGGCAGTCATCGACGGGGTACCCTACGGTGTCGCTGCCACCACTCTGGTGCGCACGAGGGAGGTTCGTTGTCGACCCCGTACCGCAAGGCCGGTCCATCCGCATCCACGCCCGCCCGCACCATCGGCGGGCGACCGGCGCCTCCTCCGCCTCCGTCAGGTCCCTACGGCAGGGTCCCGGCCATGACGCGGGCGGCCGCGGCATCCGCGCAGCTGGCCGCGATGGGCACCCGCGAGCGCTTCGGTCTGCCGAATCTGCGCCGCAACGTCTGTCCGCACTTCTTCGTGACCGGGCCGCGCGGGCCCATCCCCATCGCCGCTCCGCACATGCTCAAGGCCCTCATGCGTCACGACGCGACCATCTCCCGGTGTCAGCTCCGCGGTGGTGTGCATCTGGACGGCGGCTATGTGGGCGACATCTGCCTCTCGTCGCGCTTCAACCAGTGCGTGTTCTACGAGGACGAGCTGACCGGCCGCTGACGGCGGGTCATCCGGGCCGGACCTCGCTGCACGCGGATCCCGGCGCCCGCCAGCTCGGCTGATGGACGAGGCCGCCGCGATCGCGGCGCTCCAGGCGCGTGGTCGGTTCGGTATCCGGCTGGGGCTCGGTCGGACGCGGGCCCTGCTGCGGGCGCTCGGCTCCCCCGAGCGGGATCTCCGGGGCGTGCTCATCGGCGGCACCAACGGCAAGGGGAGCGTCCAGGCGATGGTCGCCGCCGTGCTTCGGGCGCAGGGACTGCGGGTGGGCCAGACACCCAAGCCGCATCTCGTGAGCTATCGGGAGCGCATCGCGGTCGACGGCCGGCCCATCGCGAGCGCGGACCTCGGGCCGTTGCTGACCGAGGTGCTCGCCGCGGCCGACCGCGTGGAGCCGCGACACGGTCCGCCCACCGAGTTCGAGACGCTCACCTGTGCCGCGTTCCTGTGGTTCGCGCGGAGCGGCGTGGAGGTGGCGGTCATCGAGGTGGGACTCGGCGGCAGGCTCGATGCGACGCATGCCTGGGACGGTGGCGTGGCGACCATCACGAACGTGGCGCTCGATCACACGGAGTACCTGGGGGAGACCCTGACCGCCATCGCGCGCGAGAAGGCTGCCATCATCGAGCGCGGTGACCTGGCGGTGACCGGTGCGCAGGGTGATGCGCTGCAGGTCATCCGGACCCGCGCCCGCCGCCTGGAGGTGCCGCTGACGGTGAGTCAGCCACTCCCCGTGGTCGCGACGCGTCGCTGGGGGATGACGCTCCGGCACCCGACGCTCGGTGACCTGGACCTCGGGTTGGCGGGACCCCACCAGGCGATGAACGCGGCGGTGGCCGTGGACACGCTGCGAGCGCTCGAGGACGCGCGCATCACGCACGTGGAGCAGGATGCCCTGCGACGCGGGCTGGCCGACGTCCGCTGGCCCGGTCGGCTGGAGCTGCTGGAGGTCGAGACAGCGACGTTCGGACGCGCGGCGGACACCGGGGCGCCTCCGAGCGCCCGACCTGCAGGCGCGACCCGGACGCCGGGCACCGTGGACGTGCTGCTCGACGGCGCCCACAACCCCGACGGCGCGACCGCGCTCGCCGAGGCCATGGAACGGATGCGGGACCACCTCGCACCGGGACGCGTGACGCTCATCGTGGG
Source organism: Chloroflexota bacterium (assembly GCA_019637815.1). GTDB lineage: Bacteria > Chloroflexota > Limnocylindria > Limnocylindrales > CSP1-4 > JAFMJV01. The sequence continues at coordinate 19,182 of JAHBUZ010000020.1, read as the reverse complement.
CGTGATGGGGGACAAGGACGTGGCTGGCGTGCTCCAGGCGCTGCGGACATCCGCGGCGCTCCGTGACGGCCGTGTCATCGCCACGACCGTGCCCGATTCGCCGCGTGCCATGGATCCCGGGGCGCTGGCGTCGGCCTGGGGTCGCGACGCGCGGCCCATCGCCGACCCGGATGCGGCCCTCGCGGCCGGCATCGCGGCTGCCGCCACGGAAGACGGGCCGCTGGTCGTGGCGGGCTCGCTGTATCTCGTGGGGCACGTCCGTGGCCGGCTCACGGGTGGGGTGCCCGCGTGACCCCCGTGGCGCCATGAGCGGGGTGGACGGGACGCGCCCGCTGCGCATCCGCGGCCTGACCCTCGAGTGGGGTCGACGCACGGCGATCATGGGCGTCCTCAACGTGACGCCCGACTCGTTCAGCGGCGACGGTCTCGCCGAACGCGGGCCCGATGCCGCGCTGGTTCGTGCGCGGCGGATGCTCGATGAGGGCGCGGACATCCTCGATGTCGGTGGTGAGTCCACCCGGCCGGGCCATCTGCCCGTGCGCGAGACCGAGGAGCTCGCGCGGGTCACGCCCGTGATCGCCCGGATCCGGGCCGAGCTGCCGGACGTCCCCATCAGCATCGACACCACCAAGCCGGCCGTGGCGGAGGCGGCCCTGGATGCCGGCGCGGACCTGCTGAACGATGTGACCGGCGTGACCGGTGATGGGACGCTCGCCCGGATCGCGGCCGACCACGGTGTGCCGTACGTGCTGATGCACGACCGACCGGTGCCCACGGACGAGCGGCTGGTGGACCGGGTCCTCGAGGATCTCGCGGCAGCGGTCGCACGCGCCATCGACCTGGGGGTGTCCCGGGACGCGATCATCGTGGACCCGGGCATCGGCTTCGGCAAGGACGCCGCCGGCAACCTGGCGCTCCTCCACCACCTCGGCCGCGTGCGGGAGCTCGGTCAGCCGGTGCTCCTGGGCGCCAGCCGCAAGTCGACCATCGGTCGGGTGCTGGACCTGCCGGTCGAGGAGCGTCTGGAGGGGACGCTCGCGCTGACCGCGCTCGGCGTCGCCGCGGGGGTGGACATCGTGCGGGTCCATGACGTCCGTGCCAACCTGCGCGTGACACGCATGGCCGACGCGGTCATCCGGGGGTGGCACGACCCGGCCGCCAGTGGATCAGCGAGGGGGACATGAGCGACACCATCCTGCTCCAGGGCATGCGCTTCGAGGGGATCCACGGCGTGGGTGACGAGGAGCGTGCCGAGCCGCAGCTGCTGGAGGTCGACCTGGAGGTCCGCCTCGACCTGCGGGCCGCTGCCGCATCCGACGACCTCGCGGATACCCTCGACTACGGGACACTCGTGGACATCGCGCGACGCGTGGTGGAGGAGGGTGACGCGCGGTTGCTCGAGGCGGTCGCGGGTGCCATCGCGGCCGAGGTCCTCGCCGCGCACCGCGTCCAGGAGGTCGTCGTGCGCGTGCGCAAACCGGCCGTGCCGCTCGATGCGGACCTCGACTTCGCCCAGGTGGAGATCCGGCGCACCGCTGGGTGAGCGCGCGTCACCCCGGCTCGGGCCACAGCCGGCGCGCGGGTCAGGCCTCGGCTGCCCCTCGACGCGCCGCGCGCAGCCGCTCGAGGCCCTCCGGCGCGATGGGGCACGTCCCCTCGCACTTCACGCCGTCCGGCAGCTCGTAGTAGAGACAGCACGTGCCGCGCACGTGCGCGAGGGTGTGACCGCTGCCCTTGGGCACCTCATAGAACACGGGCAGTGCCGCCCTGGATACCGCGTGGCCCTCGGCGAGAGTGAGCACCTCGGCTGACATCCGGCGCCGCTCCTCCGGCCCCCGCGCGAGGAGGACCGCGACCGCCGCGAGGCGCGAGCCGACCATCCCCGCGAGCGCCTTCCGACCGATCAGCCGCCGCTCCACGATGGCGTCCACGGCCGGTGCCATCATCGCGTCGCCGACCAGGCGTTGGTGCGTGGCATGCAGCTCCGCGAGCGTCGCCACCGGATGGGCGTCCGGGTGGCCCGCGGCGCGATCGGTGGCGAGACACGCGAAGCGGCCACTCGGCAGCACGATCGAGCCGTCCGGCTCCGTGGCGGTCGGTCCGGTGGTCGCCTCGGTCATCGGATCCAGCGGCACGCGTCGATCGAGCAGCAGACAGGCGGTCCAGACCCGCGCCGCCCAGCCCAGCCCGAGCACCGCGAACGTGCCCGTGACACGCGGATGGTCGTGCGTCTCTTCGGCCACGTGCCGCAGGGCAAGGTCCATCAGGTCCGGTCGCAGCAGGTCGCCGTACCGGACGCCGCCCCACGGCGGGACCGGTGCGTCACGCTCCACGCCGTCACCGACGAAGCCGAAGCCCAGCCAGGGGCTCCGCCGAACGATGCGGGCCGCGGTCCGGGCCAGGGGATGGGCGGTGGTCATGGGCACATGATGCATCGCCTCAGGGATGCATGAGTCGGGACGGGTGTGCGCGCTCCCGTCCAGACCGGTGTGGGTCGCCGTCCGGGCTCGTGTGTGCCCACCATCAGGACCGTTGTGGGGTCGCCGTCCGGCCCGGTGCGCGCCCACCACGAGGACCGGTGTGTGCGCCCTTCCATCAGGCCGATGCGCGGCCCTCTGCCACGGGCCCGATGCACCGTCCGCACGCGGCTCGGACGGTCGAACCCGCCCGAGGCGGTCTCAGGAGGTGGGGTCGGGGCGGGTGCCGAGCATCAGCAGGACCTCGTGGGGCACCCCATCGCGCAGGAACGAGACGCTCAACGGATCCTGGTCCGCGGGCTGGTACTGGGCGAGGATCTCATCGAGCGGGTGCGCCGAGTCGATGCGCTGGTCATCGATGGCGGTCAGCACGTCCCCCTCCCGGAGTCCCGCGAGCGCTGCGGGCCCACCCGGCACGACCGCCGCGCTGCTGCCGTCCGGGGCGGGCTGGAGCCACGCGCCATGGTCGATGGACAGGCGATTCGCCTGTGCGATGCCCGCGTTGAGCGCCACGTACGAGATGCCCATCCAGGGGCGGGTCAGCTGCTTGCGCGCGAGCGCCTGCTCCATGATGGGCTTGGCGATGGAGATGGGGATGGCGTAGCCACCTTGGTCGGTGCCGGGCACCGCGGTCGTGATGCCGATGACCTCCCCGGTGGCGCTGATGAGCGCTCCCCCGGCGTCATCCGCGTCCACCCGCGCATCCGTCTGGATGAGGTTGCGCAGGGACAGGTCCGCCTCTCCGGCGCACGGATCCTCGATGTGGATGTCACGGCCGAGGGCGCTGATGACGCCGCTCGTGACGGTCCTGGACAGCGAGCCCCAGGCGCTCCCGATGACCATCGCGACCTGGCCCGGCCGGAGCGACCCGGAATCACCGATGCTCGCCACCGGCAGGCCCTGGGCCTGCACCCGGAGGATGGCGAGGTCCGTGAGGGGGTCCACGCCGTACCGCTGGGCCTGGAGCTGGCGACCGTCCGAGAGGAGCACCAGGGGATCCCCGGCCGCGCACCCCATCCGGCGACTCGTGATGATCCAGCCATCCGAATGGAAGATGATGCCCGAGCCGACGCGGACGTCCTCCGCGCCCCGGAGCGCCGTGGCGAGCACCGGACCGGGTGCCACGCTGTCCGCGCTGACGATGGTCACGATGGCGGGCATCGCCGCCGCCGCGGCCCGACTGCGGTCCGAGTCCTCGATGGTCACGGTGCGCGTCCAGCCCGGCGTCGGCTCGGTCGCCGATGGTCCGAGGGCGATGATCTCGCCGCGCCCGAGCCAGCCGCCGGCAGCCAGGATGCCCACCGTGAGGGCGCTCGCGGTGACCGCCGCGATCGTCGCGATGAGCAGCCCCGAGCCGAGCGATGGTCCGCGACCGGACGCCGACCGGCTGGTCGAGGGACGTGCCACGTCCGTGGGTGCGCTGGGCGGTGGCGCGGCGCGCCCGGACTCCGGGTCGAACCAGTGCGGGGCACTCGGCTGGGGGACCCCGGATGGGTTCGGCGTCCCGGCGCTCCGACCCTGGTCCACCCAGCGCGGTCGCTCGGAGCGCGGCGGTGTGTACGAGGTCGTGGTGTCATCCACCTCGAACTGGGGACGGTCCTTCACGCGCTCGGGGTCTCCGGTCATGACGAGTGCCTGGGGGATCGCGGGGCAGGCACGGGCCGCGAGGGATGCGGCGCCATGGAGCAGGATGCACGTCCCGGGTTCACGCTGGGGTTCCCACGGATGAAGAAACGCCAACCGTTGGCGCGGCGAGGCGCCCATCGAGGTCGCCCGGCAGGTCCACGATGACCCGGGTGCCCACGTCCGGCGCGGAGGTGATGCTCACGTCCCCCTCGTGCATGTCGACGATGGACTTGACGATGGACAGGCCCAGGCCCGACCCGCTGGCCCGCAGCTCCGGTCGCTTGGCGCCTCGCCAGAACCGCTCGAACACGTGGGGCAGCTCCTCGGCGGGGATGCCCATGCCCGTATCCGTGACCACGATGCGTGCACCGGTGGGTGTGGCGCGCAGCTCCACGTCCACGCGACCCCCGGCCGGCGTGAACTTGCAGGCGTTGCCGATGAGGTTGGTGAGCACCTGGCCGATGCGGGGCGGGTCATGGGGCTGGCGCACGGGGTCCGCGGGCAGGTCGATGACCAGGTCGATGCCCTTCCGGTCGGCCACCGGCTGGGCCTGCTGCGCAGCGCTCTCGACCACCGCGCGCAGGTCGTCCGTGCGCAGACCGAGTGACACCAGCCCGGAATCGAGCTTGGACTGCTCGAGCAGGTTCGTGGCCAGCCAGTCGAGGCGCTCGATCTGGCGCTGGCACTGGTCGAGGAACTCCTCACGCGTGGCGGGGTCCTCGCCGGCACCCTGCCGCAGGAGCTCGTTGAAGGTGCGCAGCGCGGCGATGGGCGTGCGCAACTCGTGGGACACGTCCGCGACGAACGCCCGGCTCCGGTCGCGGTCGGCGCTGATGATGTCGATGGACTCCTGGAGACGCTCCGCCATCTCGTTGAAGGAGCCGGCCAGCTCCGCGAGCTCAGGGGACCCGAACTGGCTCTGCCGGACGCGCACGTCCAGGCGGCCCGCCGCGAGCGCCCGTGAGGCCTGGGTCAGGCGCCGGACCGGGCTCGTCAGCCATTGGGCGAGCAGCACGGCCGCCACGATGGACGCCCCGAGTGCCGCGATGGCCGCCCCGGTCATCACGTTCACGAGCGTGGTCACGGTCTGCTCCCGGAACGTGAAGGGCGAGGACAGGGTCACCGTGACCAGCCGCTCGGGTGCCGCCGCCGGGTCCTCGGTCCAGAACACGTCGGGCACGGCGAAGCTGGACGAGTGCGTGAGCGCCTCGCGCGACTGGCCGGGCTCTCCAGCGCTGTCGGGCAGCGAGTACGTGAGCGTGTACACCGGATCCTCGCCACGCGCGGGCGCGATGTCCACGCGCACGTCGGCGAGCGCCACCGTGGGGGTCAGTCGGCGCACGAAGCCGGTCGCCTCCAGCGCCTGGATGACCGCCCGGCTGGCGCGCAGGGGCGGTCCCTGGAGCACCGGGAAGGGGTTGCCGGCGAGGGTGGTGACCACGATGATCTGGTTGCCCACGAGCGTCGCCATGGCATCCGTGCGTGCCTTGAGGTTCTGGGCATCCTGCTGCGCGAAGTAGCTGTCCAGCTGGCGGGGCAGCGCGATGAGCACGATGGCGAGCGCCATCGAGACCACCATGAAGATGGCCAGGACCAACCGGACCCGGAAGCTGTCCGCGAGGGTGCGCAGGACGCGCATCAGGCGACCCGCTCAGCGCTCGGCGAAGGCGTACCCGGCACCCCGGACGGTGAGGATGAACGAGGGCTCACCCGGGTCGTCCTCGAGCTTCTCGCGCAGGTGGCTGACATGGACGTTGATGGTCTTCTCGTCCTGGTCGAGCGCCTCGTAATCGCGCACCAGCTCCAGGAGCTCCCGGCGTGAGAAGACACGTCCCGGTCGTGACGCGAGATGGCGCAGGATCTCGAACTCCGTGGCCGTCAGCGAGACCCGCTTGGCCCCCCGCTGGACGCGCCGACGCTCGAGGTCGATGACGAGGTCCTTGTGGCGGATCTGTCGGCCACCCGCCGCGTCCGCGAGGTCACCATAGGCGCGTCGCAGGAGCGCCTTGATGCGGCTCATGAGCTCCCGCAGCCCGAACGGCTTGGTCAGGTAGTCATCCGCGCCCAGCTCCAGGCCGATGACCTTGTCCATCTCTTCGTCGCGGGCGGTCAGCATCAGCACGGGCGCCTTGGAGCCCATGGTCCGCAGGCGTCGGAGCGCCTCGAAGCCGTCGATGCCGGGCAGACGCACATCGAGCACGATGAGATCCGGTACCAGCTCCTCGGCGACCTTCAGGCCGTCCTCCGCGCTGGGCGCCACGGTGACCTCGTAGCCCTCCTGCTGGAGCGCGTACTGGACACCGCGTGCGACCGCGTATTCGTCCTCGACGATCAGGATCGTGGCAGCCATCGGTGGCCGATGGTACCCCGCGGTGCCGGCGCCCGCTCGTGCTACGATGCCGGTCCCGAGCCGGAGCCCCTGTGACGCACCGGCACGTCCGATGCCGCGGGTCCCGTGACCACTGCTGCCCCGCCCGGACGCCACCCCTGACGAGAGGTCCACCTGTGAGCACCAGCACCCGTCCGCGTCTTGCCGCGGAGCCCCGCACGATCCTCGGCAAGAAGGTCTCGACCCTGCGCCGGGCAGGCATCGTGCCGGCCGTCGTGTATGGCCATGGCCATCCGTCCCAGCCGATCCAGCTCGACGCGCACGAGTTCGACACGCTCCGCCGCCACACGAGCCGGAACACCATCCTCGACCTGACCCTCGGCTCCGGCAAGGCGACGCCCGTGATCCTCCAGAAGGTCACGGAGCATCCGGTCACCCGCCGGCCGATCCATGTCGATCTGTTCGTGGTCAAGCTGAGCGAGGAGATGACCGTCGATGTGGCGGTCGGCTTCACGGGCGAGTCGGAGGCCGTCAAGCGGGACGGCGGGACGCTGCTCCACCTGCGGGACACGGTGAGCGTCAAGGCGCTGCCCACGGACCTGCCGAGCGTGCTCGAGGCGGATGCCGCGCTGCTCGTGGACTTCGACACGGTCATCACGGTCGCGGATCTCGTGGTGCCCAAGGGCGTGACGATCCTAACCGACCCGGGTGAGGCGCTCGCCAGGGTCCAGGCACCGCGCGTCTCCGAGGAGCCCGTCAGCACCGCGCCCGTCGCCGAGGAGCCTGCTGCTGCGTCCAGCGAGGCGCCCGCCGAGGAGTAGCCGCGAGTCGCCGCGGATCCCACCAGATACGGCAAGAGCCCCGGCCAGCTGGCCGGGGCTCTTGCATATCCCTGGGGTCCGTCGGGGCCGGATCGCAGCCGGCCCCCTCCGCTGATCAGGCGCGCTTGGCGAGCTCGTCGCGGATCTGGGTGAGCAGCTCGATCTCCGTCGGGCCGGCCGGGGCCGCCGGCTCGTCCTTCTTGAGGCGCTTCATCGCCGCGTTCATCGGCTTCACCACCAGGAAGAAGATCACGGCTGCGACGATGACGAAGTTGAGGAGCGCGCTCAGGAACAGGCCGTACTGGAGGGTCGCGGGACCGACCTGGATGCTCCACTCGTTCATCGCGGTGACACCGAAGATGCCGACGAGCGGGGTGATGATCCCGTCCACGAGGGCCGTCACGACGGCACCGAAGGCGACGCCGATGACCACCGCGACCGCCAGGTCGACGACGTTCCCGCGCATCAGGAAGTCCCTGAACTCCTTGACCATGCGTATGCTCCTCCCTCTGGAACCGTCGGTCGTCCGACGTGTGCACGCACCATACCCAAGCGCACGTCAAACGTCACCCATCGATCTTCGTCGGGCGCGCCCATCGACCGGGCCATCCCCGCTACGCTTCGCCCGGTGACCACGTCCGAGATCCCACCCCCGAGCATCCCCGCGACCCGCACACGGCTCGTGTCCGGCATCGTGGAGGTGCTGGTCACGCTGGTGCTCGCGTTCCTGCTGTACCTCGGCATCACCACGTTCCTCGTGGGCACGTACCGCGTCGAGAACGTGTCCATGCTGCCCACGCTCGTGGAGGGTCAGCATCTGCTGGTGGACAAGCTGACCCCCCGTTTCGACAGCTACAGCCGGGGGGACATCGTGGTGTTCCAGGAGCCGGGTGCACGTGACGGGGCGATCCCCTACATCAAGCGTGTCATCGGGGAGCCCGGGGACCGCGTCGAGCTGCGGGACGGGCAGGTGCTCATCAACGGCGTGGCGCTCGATGAGCCGTATCGGTCCGACGACGGGCCGGGTGACGGTGGCACGTTCCCCCAGCGAGGTGGCAGCAGCTGGGACGTCCCCGAGGGTGCCGTGTTCGTGATGGGTGACCACCGGGCACGCTCGGAGGACTCGCGCGCCTTCGGTCCGGTGTCGGTCGACCGGGTCATCGGTCGCGCGGTGGTGCGCTTCTGGCCGCTGGACGGCGTCGGGATCCTCCAGACGCCGACGTATCCCGAGCTCGACGAGGGCGGCGAGCGCTCCGCCGACCCGTGAGCACCGGCGTGGTCCAGACCGTGCGGGGTCCGGTCACCGCGGATGCCCTGGGCGTCACGCTGCCCCATGAGCACGTGTTCATCGACCTGCTCCGCGAGTATCGGGCGGCGGGCCTGCTCGCGGACGAACAGCTGGCCATCGAGGAGCTGACGCGATTCCGCGAGGCGGGTGGCGGGACGCTCGTGGACTGCACGAGCGAAGGGCTGGGCCGGTCGCCCGAGGCGCTCCACCGGGTCTCGGTGGCGACGGGTGTCCACATCGTGATGGGTTCCGGGCACTATCGACGGCCGTACCTCGACGAGGTGATCATCGACGGGCTGTCCGTGGACGCGCTCGCGGACACCATCGTGCGCGATCTGACCGAGGGCGTCGGCGACACCGGCATCCGCGCCGGCATCATCGGGGAGATCGGCTGCGACCGATCCATCAGCGCCGTCGAGGAGCGCGTGTTCCGCGCTGCAGCGCGCGCCCATCGGCGGACCGGGGTGACCATCACCACCCACGCCGCGCGATGGCCCGTGGGGGAGGCCCAGCTCGACCTGCTCGCCGAAGAGGGGGTCGACCCGGGGCGGGTGATCATCGGCCACTGCGACATGGTCCCTGACCCGGCGTATCACCTGCGGTTGGCACGGCGGGGCGCCTGGGTCCAGTTCGACACCATCCAGGGCACCCACGAGCGCGACACACGCGAGCGCATCGACTGGATCGGCCGGCTCCTGGACGCGGGCATGGGCGACCGGCTGCTGCTGTCCCACGACGTGTGCCTGACCACCGATCTGGCCGCGTACGGCGGGCCGGGCTACGCGTACCTGCTGGCCGGGTTCCGGCCCCGGCTGCTGACGGCGGGCTTGAGTGAAGCGGAGGTCGACCGGCTGATGATCGACGGCCCGCGCCGGGCCCTCACCGGCGAGGCCTGAGGACGCCGCGGTCCTCTCCGGCACCGCGGCTGACAGGGATCGACCTCGGGACGAGGTCAGTGCCAGCGGGACCCGGTCGGGCTCGTCACGCTCCGATACCCCAAGGGTCCGGGCCTAGTTCCTTGAGCACGCCGCCACCGCCAACGGTCATCATCTGGTCCGCCCAATACTCGGCGAGGATGATCTCGCGCGGGGCCAGATAGTGGAGTTCCTCGGTCCTGGTCGGGGGCAGCGCCAGCGCACCAGAACCCGACCACAACGCCCGGCGCTCGATCCGCTGCGGGCCCGACCACACGAGCTGTGCGAGCGCCGCCGTAGGGGACGCCACGTCCGGGATCACCTTCGTGGTGATCCAGCGGCCCGGATCGTCGTCGCTGGTCACCTCGTGCCTGCCGTCGAGCACCAGCTCGATGTGCATGATCTCATCGCCACCCCGCCGACTGCGGCCGTTGATGGTCGTGCCAGCTGTCAATCCTTGCGCGGGCTCCGGGTCCATGTCGACCTCCGCATCCCGGACCGGCCAGCCCATGACCTCACGACCCATGGTCGTGTACGAGAACTCATCCGCGTACATATACGTGGGGTAGTCGCCTTCGATGCCCTCGTAGCTCACCGGGAATGCCACGACCGCCTCCCGGAAGCGCGTCCATCGTTCAGGACCGTTGGGTGGCGTGAGTCCGTCGTGCTCCATGTCCCAGATGCGTGCTCGCACGATCGGATCATCGTCCATGTCCATGCCTGCAGGGACGTGCCGGCGCGCCTCATCGGGCTCGGCGAGCCGATAGCGCACGGACAACGTCCGTCCGCGCATCCGCCACGGAGGCGGCCAGTAGGCCACGGAGAGGCCCCGTGTGGTGAACGGTGCGCCGGTGCCGCGGGATAGGTGGGAGCCTGGAGGGAGCGCCAGACTCCGTGTGGTAGCGGTATGCACAGGCCGCATCGTAGCAGTGGTCAGACCGGTCTGTTATCGGCTCGTGCCGACTATGCTGTTCGCTGTTGCCGCTGGAGGACGGGCGTGACGCAACCAGCACGAGCCGTGGTTCGCCGACGCAAGGTGAGTGCGGCGGTGTTCTCTCGACTCGACCCGGGTTCGGGGGATCTCGCCGAGGCTGCCGCAGCACAGATACGGGACCGGATCGAGGACGGTCACTTCGGCCACGGCGAGCGACTGCCATCCGAACGTGATCTCGCAGATGGACTCGGGATCTCCCGGGCGGTGCTCCGCGAAAGCCTGCGGAGCCTGGAGTCGCTTGGCTACGTGGAGTCCAGCCTGGGACGCGGCACCTTCGTGGTGGACCCCTCGGACCAGTGGCGGAGCCAGCGGGTCATCGAGGATTGGTTGCGGATCCATCAAGCCGCTCTCCGAGATCTGGTGGAGCTGCGGTCAGCGATCGAATCCCAAGCGGTCCGGGGGGGCGGGCAGGATCCGCGGGACCTGGCACGATCACTGCGACCCCTCATCACGGCGCAAGCGGAAGCCATCGCCGATGGTCGACCGGACGATGCCGCAGAGATCGACATCACGTTCCATCTCCAACTCGCAAGCGGGACGCCGAATCAGCCCTTGCTTGCGCTGGCCAGAGCACTCATCATCCGTGCCCGGCAAGCTGCACATGCTGTCTATCGCGTGACCGCGTACCAAGAGGGTTCGGTACGCCAGCACCGGGCCATCGTGGCAGCCCTGGCACGTGGAGACCGTGACATGGCCGCAGATCTTCTTGCCGAGCACCATCTCAGCCGATCCGACCAGGTGGCCAGCTTCCTGGAGCGCGACTGACGACCGGCGGTCATGTGGCGCCGACCCCGGATGAGGCGATGGCGGGTCTATTGACAGACTGGACAGACCGGTCTCATGATGATCGAACCAACTCGGTCACCGCGCATGGGACCTCCTCATGTCGATACTCCCATCTCCTCTTGGCCTCGGCTGCTACCCGCTCGGAGGCGGCTACGGCGCAGTCGATGACGCTCAGGCCGCGCGCACGGTCGACGCCGCGCTCGACGCTGGCTGGACGTTCCTGGACACGGCCGAGACGTATCTCCAGTCGGAGGAGCGACTCGGCGCCATCCTGGAGGGCCGTCGCGACCGAGTGTTCCTCGCGACGAAGGCGTTCCCCAGTGAGCCCTACACCTGGGACAACCTTCGGACGGCGGTCGACAGCAGCCTCCGGCGTTTGCGCACAGACCGGATCGACCTCTACCAGCTCCACGGTCCCCAGGACTGGGTGACCACCTTTCCGGGTGCGCCCGGGTACGAGGAGATCGGTGACGCCCTGGCGCGGCTCCGGGACTCTGGCAAGGTACTGGCCGTGGGCGTCTGTAACCTGCCCTTGGACGCGCTCCGGGCGGTGCACGCCCATGCGGCCCTGGCGTCCACCCAGAACCTGTATTCGATGATCGACCGGGGCGCTGAGGACGATCCGCTGCATCTGCCTGTGGAGCGTGAGATCATCCCGTTCGTCCGGGAGGCAGACATCCGCTTCATCGCGTTCAGCCCGCTCAGCCGAGGGCTCCTCGCGGACGATTTGGACCCTGCGCGGACGTTCGGACCGGACGATGAGCGTCACTTCCTCCCTCGCTATCAGCCGGACGTCTACCCCGCGTACGTGGACCTGGCGCGTCGGCTCCAGGCGTGGGCTGGGGACCACGGCCACTCCCTCACCGAGCTGGCTGTCGCCTGGACGCTCGCGACGCCCGGCGTCACGAACACGCTCGTGGGCGCGAAGCGGCCCGAGCAGGTCCAGGCCGTGGCGCGAGCCGCGGAGTGGCGACTGACCCCCGGGGACCGCGCGGAGATCGACACCATCATCGCGACCCTGCCCGCCGGGGCGGCCGCGGCCCGGATGATCGTGTGGGACCACTTCTCCGCGGATGCCCTGGGTGGGCTGCGGGTCCGTCGACACGGCCACGACCCACTGGCCAGCTGAACCATCACAGGGAGACCTGACCCGATGAGCCTGTCGCCCGACGAGCGTCCACTCCTGATCTGTCGGCTGGACTGCCCGCCAGCCCTCCAGCAGGAGCTCGACGACTGGTCACCCATCCACTTCGATGATTTCGGGCGGCACGATGCCGTGCTCGCGGCCTCCAGCTTCCGGATCCTGCGGGACTACGACCCGGACACTGGCCTGCCTGCCCCCTTCAATGGCCAGGCGACGCGCTTCATCCCCTATGTGTGCACGGATATCCCCGCGATGCATGCCTGGATCGGCAGCCCCATCGTCACGGGCGGCCTGGACGAGCCGACCCTTGCCCGCGAGAGCAAGTACCCGGCGCTCGACGGCGAGCCGTTCAACGGCACGATGATGACCGTGGCCCGGGTCGAGGGCCGCCTGGGGACCGACATGGGGCCGACCGCGGGGTCGATCACGGAGCGCTTCGAGGTGCCGCCGCAGCTCCGAGCGGAGTTCGACGCTTGGCTGGACGAGCAGTTCAGCGGCTATCTCGCGCTCGACGGCTGGGCGCGTGTCCGGATCCTCCACGGGGATCGGAGCGCACCTGCGTCGTTCCCGTGGAACCGGTACCTGGGCAAGGGCGACCGGATGCTCTGGTGCGAGTTGAAGGAGGGTGTGGATCCGAAGGCCATCATCCGTTCCGAGGCATATCGCGAGCTGCTCGCTGCGTCGACCCGCTGGGACGCCCGCGTGCCCTACGTCACGCGCGACGTCAGCGTCGGCTTCATCCGCCGCGACCTGAGCGGCATCCCGGCTGCCTAGCCACGACGCTCATCCCTGCGTACACCGACCGACAGGCACGACCGACACGAAGGAGGAAGCATGTCCAGGATCCGACCGGTCTTCGACCGTGACCGTGAGGCGTACCAACTGGCCGAGGGTGTCCTGCACGGCGAGCTGAGTCGCCGCGAGCTGCTTGCGCGGGCATCCGGGCTCGCACTCGGCGCACCCGTCGTCAGCGCACTCCTGACCGCGGGTCTGCCGCGCGCCGTGGGTGCCCAGTCTGCCGGGCCGGGCATGACCCCGAATCCGTCCCTCACCGGCGCCATCAGCACCATCGCCAACACCGGTGCCGGCGCCGAATCAGATGCCTGGAACCAGCGGATCGACGCGTTCAACACGCTCTACCCGAACGTCGCCGTGAAGCGCTTCGAGGAGGTCGGTCGCACGTTCTATGACCTGCTGCCCCAGGTCGAGACCATGGTCGCGGGCGGGAATGCACCGGACACCATGCGCGTGGGTGGCTACTCCGCGGCGATGTTCGCATCGCGAGATGCGCTCCTGCCGCTGGACGACTTCATCGCGAACGACCCGGATGTCGACTGGGAGGACTTCTACCCAGCCGCACAGGACGCGTTCAAGCTCGATGGCAAGATCTACGCATTGCCTGAGAATGGCGAGTCGTACGGCATCAACTACAACGCCACTGCGTTCGCGGAGAAGGGCTTGGCCGACCCGCGAGAGTTGTGGGACAAGGGCGAGTGGACCCAGGAGGCGTTCCTCGAGTCGGCCAAGGTCCTCACGGAGGGCGAAGGGCCGACCCGGAAGTTCGGGGCCTTGTTCGAGACGTGGAACTCCGAGAACTGGATCTTCTTCAACGGCGGCAAGGTGCTCGAGGACGACCTGGTCACCGTGTCGCTCGACCAGCCGGCTGCGTACGGCGGGCTCCAGTTCGCTGCGGATCTCGTCAACGTGCATCAGGTCGCTCCGAACCCGGCGGAGATCGCCGGGCGGCCGCCGACCGAGCTGTTCCAGAACGGCGTGTGCGCCATGTACATGCTTGGTGGCTGGTACATCGCGAACTTCGCGAAGGACATCACCGGGTTCGAGTATCGGACCGCGGGGCCACCGATCGGGCCGGGTGGCAAGACGAGCAAGCTGGAGATCTCGGGTTACGCGATCACCAAGTCGAGCAAGGATCCCGAGGCCGCTTGGGAGTTCATCAAGTTCGTGACGGGTCCCATGGGTCAGGAGATCTGGTCGCCTGTCGGTACGCCGACCCGTCGCTCGAACCTGGCGACGTTCCTGCAGACCAATGCCAACGCCGAGTTGTACCGGCCGTTCGTCGAGGTGCTCGACGGAGCGCAACACACGCCGTTCTTCGCCAAGTCCGCAGAGATCGCCCAGATCCTCACCGAGGGCCAGGACGCGATCTTCCTGGGCTGGGACACCGCGGAGTCCGCAACAGCCGCGATGGCCGAGGAGATGCGAGCGGTCCTCGCCTCCTGATCCACTCCTCGTAGACGCGATGCCGGTCCGGGCGGGTCCTACCGTCCGGACCGGCTGTCTCATGGAACGGTGGTCCCGATGAGCCGGAGCCGGCCCGCGCCTCGCCCTGCACGCCTCTCGCTCCGGCAGCGGGAGGCGATCTGGGCCTATGTCTTCCTGACGCCCTTCATCCTCGGCATCGTGCTGTGGCAAGCGGGACCGTTGCTGCTGTCGCTATACCACTCGTTCACGGACTACAACGTGCTGCAGCCGCCGGTATGGACGGGTACCCGCAACTACGAGGTCCTCGTCGGTGACCGCCGATTCTGGATCTCTCTCGGTAACACCCTCGTGTACACCGTGATGTCGGTCACGATCTACATGGCTCTGTCGCTCGGGCTCGCACTGTTGCTCAACGCCAAGCTGCGTGGCATCGCGATCTTCCGGACCCTGATCTATCTGCCGTCACAGCTGCCTATCGTGGCGAGTGCATTCATCTTCCTGTGGATCTTCGAACCCAACTTCGGAATCGCAAATCACATCCTTCGGACGATCGGAGTCGAGCCTCAGAAGTGGCTCTTCGACCCCGTCCTCGCCAAGCCGACGCTCGCCATCATGGGAGCTTGGGCGATCGGGAGCGGCATCATCATCTTCATCGCTGGCCTCCAGACCGTCCCCGAGAGCCTCTATGATGCCGCCCGAGTGGACGGAGCGGGAGCTGTCCGACAGTTCCTGAGCGTCACGCTACCGCTGATATCGCCGGTGCTGCTGTTCAACCTCATCATCGCGATCATCGCGTCATTCCAAGTCTTCGACCTTGCATACATCATGACGGGCGGCGGACCAGGCACTGAGACATTGTTCTACGTGCTCTATATCTTCCGGAACGCGTTCGAGCTGTTCAAGATGGGCTACGCCTCAGCGCTAGCCTGGGTCCTGTTCCTGATGATCTTGGGCCTGACGTTCCTGAACTTCCGCTTCTCGGGACGCTGGGTCCACTACGAGGTCGACCCGCGGTGAGCGTCCAGCACAGCGAAGATGACGCACTCGTGACGCCCCGACGCCGTCGTCCAGGCCCGCAGCGCCTCGTGCTCTATGCACTCCTGGCGGTGGCGCTCGTGGTCGCGCTCTTTCCCGGCTACTGGATGCTCGTCACGGCCCTGACCCAGGAGGGTAAGGAGTTCTCGTATCCGCCCGCGATCTGGCCGGAGCCGCTCGCTTGGGAGAACTTCCGGATCGCCCTCACGGAATGGCCCTTCGATACGTACTTTCTGAACTCGTTCATGATCGCTGGGCTGGGTACCATCGGGGCGCTCTTGACCGAGGCGATGGCCGGCTATGCCTTTGCCCGCCTCCGCTTCCCGGGACGCGACCTGTGGTTCTCCATCTGCCTTGCGACGTTGATGTTGCCGTTCGTCGTCACCATGATCCCGCGTTTCGTGATCTTCAGCCAGCTCGGTCTCGTCGATACCATCTGGCCACTCGTCATCCCGTACTGGTTCGGTGGCAGCGCGTTCGGTGTATTCCTGTTCCGCCAGTTCTTCCGGACCATCCCGTTCGACCTGGACGAGGCTGCCACGCTGGATGGTGCGAGCCACGCACGCATTTGGTGGTCGATCGTCCTGCCCCAGTCACGGGCCATCTTCGTGACCCTTGCGCTACTCCACTTCGTGTGGTTCTGGAACGACTTCATGGGCCCGCTCATCTATCTCCATTCCGATGATGTGAAGACGCTCCCTCTCGGGCTATTGAATTTCAAAGGCCAATACACGCAGGATTGGAATCTGATGATGGCGTCCGCTCTCGCCATGACGCTACCCATCCTGGTCCTGATCCTGCTCGGCCAGCGATACTTCCAGAAGGGTATGGCGTTCACGGGCATGGGTGGACGATGAAAGGAGTACAACGGCGTGGATGAGCTTCGAGCGGGCGTGGCACGGCGAGCGATCCGCCCTCCGGATGGCATCCGGACAGCGGGGTTCTCGTCCCGCGAGGCGGTCGTCGATGGGATCGACGAGGAGCTGTCGGTGACCGTCCTGGTCCTCGAGGGCCAAGGGACTCGGGTCGCGATCGGCGCGATGGATCTGTGCATGGTTCCTCAGGACATCGCCTTGGCGTGGCGTACGCGGGCCGCGGACGCTATCGGAACGGAGCCGAGCCACGTGCTCCTGAACCTCAGTCACACCCACAGCGCGGGTGCGCTGCTCCGAACCCAGCCGGAATTCGCGGAACAGGGGGACCTGCTCCAGGCATACGAGGCGATGCTGGCCGACCGGTTCGTGGACGCCGCTGTCGAGGCTGCGTCACGGATGCGTCCAGCGCGCATCGGCGCTGCCACTGGCTCCAGTCGGGTCGGTGTGCAGCGGCGGGAGCGGGACGACGAAGGCTACACGTTCCTGGGCGAGGTCCCGGACGCTCCTATCGATCCGGCCGTGGGGGTGATCCGGGTGGATGACCTCGAGGGCGCGCCGATCGCGATCCTTGGCTCGTACGGCTGCCACACCGTAGCCGTCGGGCCTCGCTCGACCGTGGCGTCCCCCGACTTCGCGGGTCCGATGCGCCGGATGGTGGAGCAGACCCTCGGTGGGATCTGCCTGTTCCTTCAGGGCGGAGGCGGCGACATCATGCCCTGCTGGGGCATGAGCCACGAGGTCGACAGCAGCGACAACAAGGACCGCATCGGCTGGATGCTGGGTGGCGAGGTGGTGCGAGTGGCGGCGTCCATCCGAACCCACGTCCGACGCGGCGAGCGAGTGTTCTTGCCGTCCCTCCTCGGAAAGGGGCAGACGATGCGTCCGCTCGAGCCTGTCCAGGGACCGACGTGTACAGCCCTTGCGGCCCGGAGCGCGTCGATAGCCTTGGATCTGGTGGGTCTGCCCTCCATGGAGGAGGCCCTTGAGCTCCGGGCTGAACGTGTCAGCGACCTGGAGGTAGCACTGCAGGGCGATAGCGAGCGCGCACGGACCATCGCCCGCCACTTCTTCGCATGGGGGGAGCGCTTGGTCGCCGCGGTCGAGATGGGAGAGCGAACCCGGACCATGGAGGTGCAGGCGATCCGGGTCAACGACATCGCGATCACGGGGATCGCCGCTGAGGTGTTCTCCGCGACGACTCGCGGCATCCGCGCGGCGTCGCCGTTCAGCGAGACCATCGCGCTCGGCTACTCCAATGGGATCCTGTGCTACTTGCCGACCGCAGACGACTATCCGGCCGGTGGCTGGGATGTGCGCGACCGCTACCGCGTGCCGGACATGGTGTTCCAGTCATACCTGATGCCCGTCGCTCTTGCGCCCACCTCGGAGGGACGTATCCGGGCAGCGGTCCTGGGACTCCTCGGACAGCTTCGCGACGCGACATGACGAGTCTGCCGTTGCGAGACTCCGTGCCGACGGGTGTCGCGGTGTCAGCCGATCGGGATCCCGGTTGGGGCTTGGAGGATCGTGTCGTGCTGGTCGCAGGTGCGGCCGGTGGCATCGGCTCGGCCGTCGTCGGGGCGCTGCTCAGCGCAGGGGCGCGCGTGGCGGCCGTCGATCTGGCCGGTCCGGCGCTCGATCGGCTTCGAGCGTCGGCACCAGGCGAGCGCTGCGCCGTCATCGCCCACGACCTCGTGGAGATCGAGGCGCACGGATCGCTGATCGATACCGTGGAAGGTTCACTTGGGCCGTTGTGGGGCTTGGTCCACGTGGCAGCGATCCTGCGGCGTCGTCCATCCGTGGACGACGTGACCGCCGATGACTGGGACCGACAGTCCGAGGTGAACCTCCGGTCGGCATTCTTCCTGTCACGTGCCGCTGGCCGCGCCATGATCCGGACCGGCCGCGGTGGCCGGATCGTCACGTTCGCCTCCAATGCCGCTTGGACCGGCGGGTTGCAGGGGTCCGTAGCCTACGCGGCGAGCAAGGGTGGTGTCGTGTCGATGACGCGTGGGCTCGCTCGGACGTATGGCCCTCATGGCATCACCGTCAATAGCGTGGCTCCGGGCGAGGTGGACACGCCGATGTTCTGGGAGGGCATGGACGATGCCACGTATCAGGGGATGCTCCGGCAGATCCCGCTTGGCAGGCTGGCCAGGCCCCAGGAGGTCGCCAGCGTCGTCGTGTTCCTGCTGAGTGAGCACGCGAGCTACATCACAGCCGCCGCACTCAACGTCAGCGGTGGGTTCCAGACCTACTGAGCCCGATCGAGCGTGGCGCCCAGCCAGGGTGCCGTCGGCGGCAGGTCGGCTGGGCCATGCAGTCCCGGCGCTGCGCGCAGTGCCTCCGGGATGCCGTTGACGAGGAGCGCGGCTGTACCTCGGACCCCGGCGAACCCGGGATCCACCCGGACGTGGATGGGGTGCTCGTCCTCGATCAGGACCTCGTCGATGGCGGGGACGCCGCCGGCCGTCGGGGCGCCGTGGACCATCAGTTCGATGGTGATCCATGGGACGCCGTCCACGAGACCCACGGCGCGCTGGTCAGCACCGATGGTGCGCCCAGGCTCCACGACTCCATCCGGTAGCTCGTATCGGCGCTCGGCGATCACGGGCTCGGTCGTGAGTCGCACCTCATCGACGGGTCGTCCGAGTCGAGCCCCGAGGATGC
>JAHBUZ010000002.1 GCA_019637815.1 Chloroflexota bacterium | reverse complement strand
CGTCATCGTCGAGCGCCAGACGGCGCCGCCCCAGCTGCCCCAGGTGGTCCTCACCCCGGATCAGCTGCTGGCCCTCCAGCGGCAGGTGGACGGGGTGTACGTGGACCCGATGCTCATCCAGTACGCGGTGCGCATCGTGCACGCGACCCGCGAGCCGGACGCCCACGGCATCCGCGAGCTCGACCGATACATCACCTTCGGTGCCAGCCCGCGCGCGTCCATCAACCTCGTGCTCACGGCCAAGGCGCTCGCCTTCGTGCGCGGTCGCGACTACGCGCTCCCGGAGGACGTGCTGGACATGGCGCTCGACGTGCTGCGGCACCGCATGGTCCTGTCCTACGAGGCGCTCAGCGACGACGTCACCGCGGACGACCTGCTGCGCACCATCCTCGCCCGCATCACCCGCCCCGTGGCGGTGCTCCGTGACCACAGCGACATCCGCACCCACGCCTGAGCGGGTCCTCCAGCGGCTCGAGTGGCAGGTCGTCCGGCGACTGGACGGCCTGCTCCAGGGTGACCATCGGAGCCTGTTCCTGGGCGCCGGCGTGGATCTCGCCAACCTGCGCGAGTACCAGGTGTTCGATGACGTCCGTGACATGGACTGGAACGTCACGGCGCGCACGGACATCCCCCATGTCCGGGTCTATCACGAGGACCGCGAGATCGAGGCGTGGTTCCTGGTGGACCTCAGTCCGTCCGTGGATTTCGGTGGCGCGGACGGCGGCGGACGCGACAAGCGCGCGGTCACCGTGGAGCTGGTCGCGTCCATCGCACGGCTGCTGTCGCGCCATGGCAACCGGGTCGGCGCGATGCTCTACAGCGACGGTGACGAGGTGGCGGTCACCATCGCGCCCCGGACTGGTCGTGACCAGGTGCTCCGGGTGATCCGGGTGATGCTCGACGCGCCGCGACGACCCGCGGTGGGTGCCACGGACCTGCGGGTGCTGCTGGAGGCGGCCGCGCGACGCATCCGACGCCGCTCGCTGGTGGTCGTGGTGTCCGACCTCATCAGCACGCCCGGCTGGGAGCGACCCCTGTCCATGCTCGCGCGACGCCACGAGGTCCTCGTGGTGCGCGTCCACGACCCGAGCGAATCGGCGTTGCCGGACGTGGGCATGCTCGTGATGGCCGACGCGGAGACCGGGGAGCAGGTCGTGGTGGACACGAGCGACCGGCGATTCCGCGAGCGGTTCGTGGCGGCCGCCGCGTCCCGTGAGGCCAACCTGGCGGCGGCGCTCCGGCACGCCCGGGTCGATGCCCAGCCCGTGGGGACCCACGAGGACCTGGTACGGGCCATCGTGCGCATGGCCGGCCGGCGGACGCCCCGACGCGGGATGGCGCGATGACCTTCCAGTGGCCCGAGATGCTGGCCCTGCTGCTCACGTTGCCGTTGCTGGCAGCGGGCTACCTCGCGGTGGAGCGACGCCGCGCCGCGCGGCTCGCGGCGCTCGGACTGGGCACGGCCGCCGGCAGCGCCACGACCCCGGGAAGTGCCACGGCCGGGCGTCGCGCCACGGCCACCCTTCGTCGGTACGCGCCCGCCCTCATCGTCCTCGCCGGCATCGGTGCGCTGGTGGTCGCCCTCGCGCGTCCCCAGGCCGTCGTGGCCATCCCTCGCGAGGAGGGCACGGTGGTGCTGGTCATCGATGTCTCGGCGAGCATGGCGGCCACGGACGCGGGCACCGTGGTCTCGACGGGGTCTGCGGCAAGCCCGTCAGCTGCCCCGGCCTGGGACAGTGGGACCCGCATCGCCCTCGCCAAGGCGATCGCCTCGGCGTTCGTGGAGCGCCAGCCCCAGAGCGTCGTCGTGGGGGTCGTCGCGTTCAGCGACGGCGGCCTCTCGGTCCAGGTGCCGACCAACGACCAGGCGGCGGTGCTCGCGGCCATCGACCGGCTGACACCGCAGCGTGGCACGTCCGTGGCGCAGGGCATCAGCGCGGCGCTCGCGACCATCGCCGAGTCCCGCGCGCCCCACAACCAGGGCTTCTACACGGACCGGACGCCCCCGCCGACCAGCGAGCCGGCAGCGCCGGCGATCGCAGCAGCGCCCGGCAGCGACACGAGCGCCGTGGTGGTGCTCATCTCCGATGGCGAGGACCAGGGCGGGCCGGACCCGCTGGAGGCCGCGCAGGCGGCGGCGGACCTGGGTATCCGGGTCATGACCGTGGGCGTCGGCAGCGCCGGCGGCACCACCATCGACCTCGAAGGGTTCCAGGTCCACACGCAGCTCGATGAGGCCATGCTCGGCGCCATCGCGGCGACCACGGACGGCACGTACGAGCGCGGTGACGCGACCGGGACGGAGGGCGCGCTCACGTCCGTCGACGAGACGCTGTCCACGGCGCTCGTGGCACACGAGCAGGACATCGAGGTCACCGCGCTGATGGCCGGCCTGGGGCTGCTCCTCGTGGTGGTCGGCGGCGTCACCGGCTTCGCGGTCCTGGGCCGGCTGCCATGACGTTCCTGTGGCCAGCGGCCCTGGCGCTCGTCCTGCTCGTGCCACTGCTCCTTGGCGTGCGGGCGTGGGCATCCCGGCGTCGCGCCCCTGCGGCGGTGCGCTACTCCAGCCTGTCACTGGTGGCCGCGGCGCGCCCGGGGTCGTCCTGGATCCGGCGGCACGCGCCGTTCGGGCTGTTCCTGGCGGCGGTCGCGGCCCTGGCCATGGCCGTGGCACGCCCCGCGGCGATCGTCGCGGTGCCCACGAGTGGCTCCACGATCCTGCTGACCATGGACGTCTCGGGGAGCATGTGCGCGACCGACATCGAGCCCAGTCGTCTGGAGGCTGCGGAGGCCGCCGCCGCCGACTTCATCGAGCAGCAGGCGAGGACATCGCGCATCGGCATCGTGGCGTTCTCGTCGTTCGCCGAGCTGATCCAGCCGCCCACCACGGATCGGGAACTGCTGCTGGCCGCCGTCCGCAGCTTCCTCACCGGGCGGGGCACCGCCGTGGGCGACGGCATCCTGTCCGCCATCGATGCCATCGCCGATATCGACCCCCAGGTGGCCCGCGCCATCACGCCCTGGTCGACCGAGACCGAGCCGACACCCGTCGTGCAGGGCGCCTACGCGCCGGCCATCATCGTCGTCCTCACCGACGGCGCGAGCAACGCGGGGGCCGACCCGGTGGAGGCCGCCCAGCAGGCCGCCGACCGCGGACTGCGTGTCTACACCATCGGCTTCGGCACGGCCGAGGGCGCTGCCGCCGACCCGATCTGCCGCAGCCAGTTCCTGGGTCGTGAGCCGGGTGAGGGTAGCTTCGGGCGTGGTGGTGGGTTCGGGCGCGGTGGCGGTGGTGGCCTCGGTGGGGGCGGTGGCGGCTTCCGCCGCGGCATCGACGAGGACACACTGCGGCAGATCGCGGCGATCACCGACGGTGAGTACTACCCCGCGGAGAGTGCCGCGGAGCTCGTGTCGGTATTCCGGGGGTTGCCCACCTCGCTCATCACGGCCCACGAGGTCCAGGAGGTGAGCGTCGCGTTCGTGGGCCTCGCGACGCTCCTGCTCGTCGGCGGCCTCGGGCTCTCGCAGCGCTGGCGCCCGATGCCGTAGGCCCCACACCTCGCGCGCGCAGCCGGCCCTCTCCCTCGAGACCCGGTCGGACGCTGACACATCCGCGTCACGAACGTCATGGTGAACGAGAGGCCTGGCAGATGGAGCATCGACCAGGATGAGGACGAATGGTCACGCTCTCGGAGGTCCTGACGATGCGAGTCGTGTCACGGCGGATGGCCGCCGTCCTGCTCATGTCCCTGCTCTCCCTGGCATCGATCGCGCCGCCCATCGCCGCGCAGTCGGAGGGACGGGTGTCCAGCGGAGCGATCCGCGATGCGGTGGCCCACGCACGGACGATGCCCGAGGCGTTCGGCGGGGTCTGGATCGTGGATGAGGGCGCGGTGTTCGCCTTCACGCACCGCGCCACGGACGAGCAGATCGCCGAGGTGCTGGACCTCGTCCGACCGGGGACGCGGGTGGCGACCGTCCGGGTGGAGTCATCCGAGGCGGAGCTCCGGTCGACGTACGAGGCGATCCGGGACGCCGTGAGCGCCGGCGAGCTGACGTTCGTCACCGGCATCGGCACCGCGATCCAGCAGAACGCGGTCGTCGTCTCGATCGTCCCGGAGCTGTACGAGGTCTGCCAGACGGGACTCCTCGCCCGGTTCGGGAGCGTCCGGCTGCTGTTCGAGCCGAGCGCGGGCGATGTCGGTACCCAGACGACCGACGCCCCATCGTCCACAGCGGCGCCATCGGGATCCCCGGCCGAGCTGCCGCCCGGCTGCCTGCCACCACCGTCCTCCAGCCAGGAGCCTGGCTCGCCGCCCAGCGAGAGCCCGGCGCCCATGGGCTCACCGGCGGGCGACGCGTCCCCAGTCCCGACCACGAGCTGACCCACCGACCACGTCCGGGTACGAACGGATCGAGCGCGCGCACGAACGCGGCGCGTGGCATCGTGGTCGATGACGCGGCCACGTTCGACATGGAGGCTCCCGTGCCAGCCAGCATCCCCGACGGGGTCCATCCATCGGAAGCGCCCATCGCGGTCGTCGGCACGGGCCTGGTGGGTCGAAGCTGGGCGCTGGTGTTCGCCCGCGCGGGGCATCCGGTGGCGCTGTTCGACGCGAGCCCGAGCGCGGCTGCCTCCGCGCTGGACTGGGTCCGGCAGGCGGTCCCGGACCTGGATGTCGCTGGACCGGCAGCGGACCCGGCCGCCATCGCAGCGCGGGTCCGGGTCGCCGACACGCTGGAGGACGCCGTCCGGGACGTGATCCTGGTCCAGGAGAGCACCCGGGAGGTCCTCGCGGTCAAGCGGGACGTGCTCACCGAGCTCGATCGCCTGGCACCTCCGTCGGTCATCCTCGCGAGCTCGACCTCCACGATCCCCGCCTCCCGCTCCTCCGAGGGGCTGCCCGGACGCGCCAGATGCCTGGTCGCCCATCCCGTGAACCCGCCCCACCTGGTGCCGCTCGTGGAGCTGTCGCCCGCCCCGTGGACGGATCCTCTCGTCGTGGAGCGGGCCTGTGCCCTGTATGCCGCCGTCGGCCAGGTCCCGGTGGTGCTCCGCGAGGAGATCGACGGGTTCATCCTCAACCGGCTCCAGGTGGCACTGCTCCAGGAGGCATACCGCCTGTACGAGGACGGGGTGGCTTCGGCGGAGGACATCGATCGGACCGTGCGCGATGGACTGGGCCTGCGCTGGTCGTTCATGGGGCCCTTCGAGACCATCGACCTCAACGCGGCCGGGGGACTCGGCGACTTCGTGGCCCACCTGGGCGGGGTGTTCGATGCCATCGCCGCGACCCAGCTGCCACGAGCATGGTCACCCGAGACCGTGGCGCGTCTCCACGCGGAGCGACGCCGGACGCTGCCGCTGGAAGGACTGCCTGCCCGCCAGGCGTGGCGGGATCGGCGACTGGCGCGCCTCCGCGCCCACCGGCGGGACGCCGAGCGCGACGAGGGCGTCTGACCGGGACGCCGGATCGCCCGGGAGACCCGTCCGCCCATCGGGGATCGCCGCCACAGCGCCAGCGCCGCGTGGCGACCATGGGGGAGGCGTGGTCGGCTACCCCTCGCGGATCGCCTGGAGCGTGTAGCTGTGGGGCAGCCGTCCGGGCCGGTCGATGAGCTGCCACTCCCCGCCGCCGACATCCGCCATCTGCCCCGGCAGCGCGGCCCACGGCACGGAATCGTGCTCGTCGAGCATCGTGAGACGCATCCCGGCCGCGAGCACGGCGCCCACGATCTCGCCCAGGCCGTGGTTCCACTCCCAGGTGACGGTCTCCACGAGGTCGACCTCGGTGGCCACATACGTCCCCGGCGCGTCGAACCGGGTGGGGCCCGCCCGCTCGAAGTAGGGGTACTCCACCGCGACCACGCCGTCCGGCCGCGGGTCGGCGAGCGTCCAGAGCATCGGATGCCCCTCGCGGATGAACAGCCGGCCGCCGGGCCTGAGCAGCGATGCCACCACCTGCGCCCAGCGGCCGATGTCCGGCAGCCAGCAGAGCGCGCCGACGCCGGTGTAGACGAGGTCGAACGCACCGTTCGGGAGCACCTTCGGCGCGTCGTACAGCTCCGCCTCGACCCAGTCGACGTCCACGCCCGCGAGCGCCGCCAGCCGTCGGGCCTCGACGAGGGCGGGACCCGAGAAGTCGAGCCCGGTCATGGTGGCGCCCAGTCGGGCGAGCGAGACGGTGTCGGTCCCGATGTGGCACTGGAGGTGGACACCCCGCAGCCCGGCGATGTCACCCAGTCGCGGCAGGTCGAAGCGGACGACATCGGACAGGAAGCCCGGGTCGGCGGCGAACCGCTCGAACGCGTAGTCGGGCGATCCGGCGTGCGCGGGGGCGCGCTCGTCCCAGTTCGCCTGGTTGATCCGTCGATACTCGTCCATCCGCCCACTATCGCATCCGGACACCCGCTGCGATCCGCGCGATCGACATGGACCTGCAACGTCCGGGCCGGAGGTGATCGGGCGGCTGCTGCGCTCGGTCGAGACACTGGACCGCCTGGGACCGTGATCGACCAGGAGGTCGAACCGATGACCGAGCAACGCGACGACCGGCACCCCGACCCGACGGGAGGCGCCACGACCAGCGTCCATCCAGGACCCGGACGGACCGCCGATGGCTGGTCAGGCCCGGACGACCCCGATGCGGGAGGCGAGCCGCACCTGGGCCAGCGCCCCGCGGAACCACCGCCGCTTCGCTGGAGCGAACCCGACGAGCCGGATCGGGTGGGCGAGGACGAGCACCACTGACCTCGAGCGCCAGGTCGCCCGGGGACGGCACCCCGGGCGAACCGATGCGCTCGCGCGGGAGTGGTCGGGGCGTCAGCCCTGAGTGCTCGATCCGGCGCCGAGCTGCTCCCGGAGCCAGTCGAGCTTGGTCCGCTCGTGGAACCCCTCGCCGCCTTCGTGGTCGTTGAAGGGGTACTCCTCGATCCGCTTGCGACCACCCCACGCGTTGTACGCCGCGTAGACCGTCGAGGGCGGACAGATGGTGTCCATGAGCCCGACCGAGAACAGCGCCGGTGCGCTGGCTCGGCGCGCGAGCACGACCCCGTCGAAATAGGACAGCGTCCGGTACGCGGGCTCCACATGGTCGCGATGGACCTTCAGGTACCGCGCGATCTCGCGGTACGGATCGCGGTCCGTGATCGTCGTGGCCCTCCGGAAGTCGCACAGGAAGGGCACGTCCGGCGCAGCAGCGGCGAGATCCGGGACGAGCCCGGCCACCGCGATGGTCATGCCGCCGCCCTGGCTGCCACCGGTGACCGCCACGCGTCCGGGATCCACCGCTGGATGTGCACGCGCGGCGTCGACGGCTCGCACCGCGTCGGTGTACACGCGCCGGTAGTAGTAGGTGGCCGGGTCCAGGATGCCCTGGGTCATGAAGCCCGGCAGTGCTGGCGCGGCCGCGGTGCCCGTGTCGGGCGTCTCGCCCACGGACCACGCGGATCCCTGGCCCCGGGTGTCCATCAGCAGGTGCGCGTAACCGGCCGCGGCGAACAGCAGCCGCTCATGAGCGAGCCCACGCCCACCGCCGTAGCCCACGTACTCCACGACCGCGGGCAGGGGTGTCGTGGCGCCGACGGGCAGATGGAGCCAGCCCTTGACCGGTGCGCCACCGAAGCCCCGGAACGTGACATCGAACGTCTCGATGAGTCGGAGGCCCGTGTCCACCCGCTCGAACGTGGCATCCAGCGGGTGCTGGCGCGCGTCGGCGAGGGTGGCAGCCCAGAACGCCTCGAGGTCGGGCGGCTCCGGCAGCACGGGCGCGTAGGCACGCAGCTCGTCGAGCGGCAGGTCGTAGTAGGCCATGGGCGCTTCCCTCTCTGGACGGTCGGTCGGTGGCGCAAGACGTGCGCCAGTGTGATGGGTCCGGGGGTCAGCGTGCGCGGGTCTGCGCAGCACGAGGCCGCGGACGCGGCAGGCGGACGCGGCACGCCTGCCCGCGTGGTCGTCCGCCGCATGTGACATGGCGATCGGCGTGACGCCGGATACCTGTCACCCGCTGTCACGTCCGGCCCTACCATCGGCTGCGTGATGGATGAGACACGGACGATCGACCGCGCCACCGCGCGACGGTTCCTGGTGGCGCGCCATGGGCTGGCGCCACCGCGCTCCCTGGATGGCGGGCTGGACGGCGTGCGTGCTGCCTTCGGGCGGCTGGGCTCGGTCCAGTTCGACCCGCTCGCGGTGGCCGGCCGCAACCATGACCTGGTGCTCCACGCGCGGGTCCGGGACTACCGGCGGGCGTGGACCGATGCGCTGCTGTACGACACGCGCGAGCTGTTCGAGATCTGGAACAAGGGGCTCAGCCTCGTACCCGCCCCGGAGCTGCCGTGGTACCGCGTGGCGTGGGACTCGGGCGCGTCGGAGCATCGTGAGGGTGTCCTCGCGCGCAGCGCCGCGACCGCGGAGGAGGTGCTCGCCCGGATCCGCGCCGAGGGTCCGCTGTCCAGCCTCGACTTCGAGCGCCGGCCGGCCATCGACTGGTGGTGGGGGCCCACCTCGGAGGTCCGGGCGGTCCTGGAGGCGATGGAGGCCAGCGGCATCGTGGGGCTCGCGCGTCGGGACGGCAACCGCAAGTACTACGACCTCATCGAGCGGCTCTACCCGCCCGAGCTGCTCGCGCTGCGTCCGTCGCGCCATGAGCAGGTGCGTCACAAGCTGTACTCCCGGTACCGGGGTCACGGCCTCCTGGGTGCCGTCGGCCCCGCCGAGCTGTGGTACGGCACGGGCAAGGTGCGACGGACCGCGGACATGGCACCGGATGACCCGGTCCGGGGCGAGCTGGTCGAGGAGTTCGTCGCGGATGGCGACCTCGTGCCCGTGCGCGTGGAGGGCGTGCGCAAGCCGCGGCTGGTGCTGGGCACGGAGCTCGACCTCCTGGACGGGTCGCGACGGCCGTTCCCCAGCGAGCCCGAGGTGACCTTCCTGGCGCCGCTGGACCCGCTGGTCTGGGATCGCGACCTGCTGCGCGAGCTGTTCGACTTCGACTACCTGTGGGAGGTCTACACGCCCGAGCACAAGCGCCGCTGGGGCTACTACGTGCTGCCGCTGCTGTTCGGCGACCGGTTGGTCGGCCGCATCGAGCCGCGCTTCGATCGCGCGACCGGGACGCTGCGCATCCTGGGGCTGTGGTGGGAGCCGGACTTCGACCCGCGTCGCGCGGATGGCTTCGTGCCCGCCATGCGTCGCGCGCTCGCGGCCTACCTACGCTTCGGTGAGGTCCGCACCATCGACTGGGCGCCGCATCTCGGCGCCGCGCGCCGGCTCATCGGCACGCGCCCGCGAGCCTGACCCGCGCCGCGCCCAGGGACGGTGGGGGCCGTCCGCCGCTACTTGAGCAGCAGCTTGTCCAGGCGTCGCGCGGTGATGGCCAGGCCGATGAGCCCGAGCACCACGAGATAGGCCACGTCGACCACGATCATGATGTCCACGGTGTCGGTGGTCAGAGCGCGGATCATGTGCACGCCCCGATACAGCGGCGTCAGCTCCACGAGCGTCCGGAGCGGCTGCTCGTACGTCGTGATGGGGAAGAACGTGGCGCTGAACAGGAACAGTGGCAGGGTGATCACGAACACCAGGTCGAAGTCCTGCCAGCTGCGCACGAACGTGGTCGCCGCCGTGCCCAGCCCGGCCGCCGCGAAGCCGATGAGCACGGACGCCGGCACCGCGAGCAGCGCCAGGGGCGTCGCCACGAGGCCCAGGAGGAGCATCACGACCATGAACGCGGCGGCGTAGATCAGCCCGCGGCCGAGCGCCCAGGCGATCTCACCGGTCGCCACGTCCGGCACGCCGAGCGGCGTCGAGAGCATGGCGTCATAGGTCCGTGCGTACTTCAGCTTGTAGAACACGTTGAACGTGGAGTCGTAGATGGCGCCGTTCATGGCGGACGTGGCCAGCAGCGCAGGCGCCACGAACATCGCGTAGGGGATGCCGCCGACATCGCCGACGATGGCGCCGAGACCGAAGCCGAGGCCCAGGAGATAGAACACCGGCTCGAAGAAGCCCGACAGGAGCACCCACCACGTGCGTCGATAGACGAGCAGGTTGCGCTCCACGACGTGCACCGCCCGACCGCTGGCGAGCGGCAGCGGCAGGACCCGACCCATGGCCATGGCTACTGCACCAGCCGTCGATGGAAGGTCCGGGATGCCCACGCCAGCCCCACGGCACAGTAGGCGACGAGCACGCCGAGGTTCCAGACCGCGAGCGCGGGGTCCAGGCCACCGATCGCGATACCCCGCGCGAGCGACACGCCATTGGCGAGCGGCGTCACCCACGCGATCGGCTGGAGCAGTGCGGGCAGCTGCTCGAGCGGGAAGAACGTGCCGCTGAAGATGAACAGGGGCACGATGATGAAGCGGTTGATGACCGGGAACATGGCATCGGTCCGCTGGGTCACCGAGAACGCCACGATGGGCAGCGCGAACGCAAGACCAGTGAGGATGGCGACCGGGATCATGAGCACCCCCGGGCCGATGGAGGTGGCGCCGAACAGGAGCATCACCGCCACGAACACGACCGACACGATGGCCAGCCGCACGACCAGCCAGAGGGCGAGACCGGCGACCACGTCCCGCGGTCGGATGGGCGTCGACGTCATCGCCTGGTAGATGCGGTTCCAGGTGATGCCCGACATGATCGGGTACATCGACTCCCCTGCCGCGGTCTGCATCGCGTTCGAGGCGAGGAGCCCCGGCGCGAGGAACACGAGATAGGGCACGCCACCAAGACCACCCCCAGCGGAGCCATCGACGAAGGTGCCGAGACCCAGGCCCATGGCGAGCAGGAACATCACCGGGGCGAGGAAGGTCGTGAACAGACCGCCTCGCCACGTCCGGCGATAGGACAGCAGCTGGTACTCGAGGACGCGGATCGCGTGGTTCATGGGCGTGCGGCCGGGCGTGCCACGGCTACTCGATGAGCGTGCGGCCGGTGAGCCGCAGGAACACGTCCTCGAGCGTGCTCCGCCGGACGAGCACCTGGTCCGGCCGCAGGCCACGCTCGTGGACCTCCACGGCCGCGGCATCACCATCGGTGGTGTACAGCAGGTACCGGTCCGGCAGCCGCTCGATGCGCTCCGCGAGACCACCCAGCTGCGCCTCGGCGGCCGCCTGGTCCTCGGGCCGGAAGCGCAGCTCCAGGACCTCGCGGGTGGCGTACTGGTCGATGAGGCCGCGCGGTGATCCCTCGGCCACGATGCGTGCCTTGTCCATGACCACGAGCCGGTCACACAGCTGCTCCGCCTCGTCCATGTAGTGCGTGGTCAGGATGAGCGACACGCCCTGCTGCTTGAGGCGATACAGCCGGTCCCACAGCAGGTGGCGCGCCTGTGGGTCCAGACCCGTGGTGGGCTCATCGAGGAGCAGCAGGTCCGGCTGGTTGATGAGCCCGCGGGCGATGACCAGGCGCCGCTTCATGCCCCCGGACAGCGGCTCCACGGCATCCTGCGCCCGCTCCGTGAGCTGGACGAAGTCGAGCAGCTCCTTCGCGCGCGTTCGCGATTCGCGATACGACAGGTCGAAGTAGCGCCCGTAGATGAGCAGGTTCTCCTCGACCGTGAGCTCCGTGTCCAGGCTGTCCTGCTGGGGCACGACCCCCAGTCGCGCACGGATCCGCGGACCGTCCGTGCGGGGGTCCATGCCCAGCACCGTGAGGCTCCCGTCCGTGACCGGCGAGACGCAGCCGATCATGCGCATCGTGGTGGTCTTGCCGGCGCCATTGGGGCCCAGGAAGCCGAACGCCTCGCCGGCCGCGACCTGGAAGTCGATGCCGTCGACGGCCGTCGCGGCGCCGAATCGCTTGGTCAGGCCGCGCGCGAGTACAAGGGGTTCCGACGTCGGGGAAGACACCCGAGGATGGTACCCGGAGGTGGGCGGTGACGCCGGGTCGGGGTGGGGCCCCGGAGGGATGTCGCATCTCCGCTCCGGAGCCGACCGGGATGGTGGACAATAGGCGCATGCGAGTCTCCGCCAAGGCCGACTATGCGATCCGGGCTGCCGCCGAGCTGGCGGCTGCCGACCCGAGCGTGCCGCTCAAGGCCGAGCGCATCGCCGAAGCCCAGGAGATCCCCATCAAGTTCCTGGAGACCATCCTGCTGGAGCTGAAGCACGCAGGGGTCGTGCGCAGCCAGCGTGGGCCGGATGGGGGCTATGCCCTCGCGCGTCCCGCGGACAGCATCAGCCTCGCGGACGTCATCCGCGCGGTGGACGGGCCGCTCGCCAACGTGCGCGGTGACCGCCCGGAGAACACCACGTACGCTGGCGCCGCAGCCTCGCTCACGGACGTCTGGATCGCGGTCCGGGCGGCACTCCGGGAGATCCTCGAGGAGACCAGTCTCGCTGCCCTGTCCGCAGCGGAGCTGCCGGAGCACGTCACGGCTCGCGCCGGCGATCCGGAGGCGTGGCTCTCGCTGGGCCGCATCCGGGGTCCGGGACGCGCGGCGCTCGTGGCCGCGGGCAAGACCGCCGGTCAGCGCACGGACGCCGACGCCGCCTCCTGATCACCCGCGGTCAGCGCGCGGATGCCGACACGGCCCCCTGACCGACCTCCAGCCCGGTCACACCACCATCGGCCGTGGCGGTCATGCCCGCGCGCGTGGGGCGTACATAGACGATCTGGCCGCGCGCCAGCTCCAGGCGCTCGGCGACGTCCCTCGGCACCTGTGCCCAGACATGGCTGCCGTCGCGTCGGACGAGCTCCACGCGCACCTCGAAGCCCAGGAACACCACCCGGTCGATCATCGCCTCGACGGCGGCCTCGGCGGGCTCCGTCTGGATGTCCAGGTCGTGCGGTCGCACCAGGCTGCCATCGACGTTCGTGACCGGCCCCACGAAGCTCATCACGAACTGGTTGGCGGGTCGGTCGTACAGGTCCCGTGGCGAACCCACCTGCTCGATGCGCGCGTGGTCCATGACCACGATGGTGTCGGAGACGTCCATCGCCTCCTCCTGGTCGTGTGTCACGAACACGGTCGTCACACGGGTCTCGTCGTGGAGTCGCCGGAGCCATGACCGGAGCTCCTTGCGCACCCGCGCATCGAGCGCCCCGAACGGCTCGTCGAGCAACAGCACCTTCGGCTCGACCGCGAGCGCCCTCGCGAGGGCCATACGCTGTCGCTGGCCGCCCGACAGCTGTGCCGGATAGCGGTTCGCGAACTGCTCGATCTGGACCAGCCGCAGCAGCTCGCCCACGCGTGTCCGGACCTCCGAGCCCGGCCGCTTGCGGATGGTGAGCCCGAACGCCACGTTGTCGTACACGGTCATGTGCTTGAACGGCGCGTAGTGCTGGAACACGAAACCGATGCCCCGCTGCTGGGGCGGCACCCGGGTGACATCGCGGTCATCCAGCCAGATGCGACCGGCATCGGGCGTCTCGAGCCCGGCGATGATGCGCAGCAGCGTGGACTTGCCACTGCCGGACGGGCCGAGCAGCGCGGTCAGCTCGCCGTCCGGGATGTCCAGCGAGACGTCCAGGAGCGCCACGAAGTCGCCGAACCGCTTCGTGACACCCTCGATGCGGATGGCCATCAGGTCCCTCCAGGAGTGGCTGCGCCGTCCGGGGCCGGCGACGTGGTTCCGAGCCGGGATCCTGCGGATCCCGGCGTGTCAGATGTCCGGGGTCCGCGTCGACGCAACCGACCCGACTGGAGCAGCTGCATACCGAGCAGGACCACGAGGGCCAGGAGCCCGAGGACGATCGATGCGGTGTAGGCCCCCACGAGGTCGAAGGCCAGGTACCGCTCCTCGACGTGGGTCGTGAGGGTCTCGGTCTTGCCCGAGAGCTTGCCGGACACGATGGCCACGGCACCGTACTCGCCGAGCGCGCGTGCGGTCGTCAGGATCACGCCGTACATGATCCCCCACCGGATGGCCGGCAGGGTCACCCGCCAGAACGTGCGCCACGGTGAGGCGCCCAGGGTGTAGGCGGCTTCCTCCTGGTCGGTGCCGATCTCCCGGAGCACCGGGATGACCTCCCGGATGACGAACGGAAGACACACGAAGATGGTTGCGAGGACCATGCCCGGCATCGCGAAGATGACGGTGATGCCCATCGACTGGAGCCAGCCGCCGAGCGGGCTGTTGACGCCATAGACCAGGAACAGCGACAGGCCGATGACCACGGGTGACAGCGCGAACGGCAGGTCCACGAGGGCGTTCAGGAGCCAGCGGCCCGGGAACCGGCGGCGCACGATGGCGAGCGCGGTGATGACGCCCATGACGGTCGTGACCGGGATCGTGATGCACGCGATCTGGATGGTCAGCCAGAACGCCGACTGGAACGAAGGGCGCGCCATGGCCTTGAGGAACGGCTCGATGCCGCCCTCGAAGGCTCGCACGAAGACCATGGCCACCGGCAGCACGAGCAGCAGCAGCAGGTACAGCAGGACGATGGACCGGACGCCAAGGCGTGCGGCTCGCCGGCGCCGCGCGGTGGACTCCACGGGGCGGGCACCCGTCGCGGCAGCGCTCGTGGTCGCAGCGGTCATGCCGGCTCCTCGTGGTGCGACACACGACGGCGCACCAGGTCGAACGTCACCAGCAGCACCAGCGAGGTGACCAGCAGCACGAGCGAAACGGCGGCCGCCTCACCCGGCTGGTCCGCCTCCACCTGGCCCATGATGTACACGGACGCCACCTCGGTCCGGAACGGGATGTTGCCCGAGATGAGGACCACCGAGCCGAACTCGCCGATGCAGCGCGCGAAGGCGAGCGCCCCACCGGTGAGGATGGCGGGCACCAGGTTCGGGAGGATGATGCGTCGGACGACGGTGCCCGGACCCGCACCGAGCGAGGCCGCCGCCTCCTCCATATCCCGATCGAGCTCCAGCAGCACGGGCTGGACGGAGCGCACCACGAAGGGCAGCGTCACGAACAGCAGGGCGAGGATGATCGCGGCGGGTGCATAGGCGACGTTGATGCCGAAGGGGCTCCGCGGACCGTACAGGGTCAGGAGCGTGAGACCGGTGACGATGGTCGGCAGGGCGAACGGCAGGTCGATGAGACTGTTCACGAGGCGCTTGCCCGGGAAGTCGTCTCGCACCAGGACCCACGCGATGAGGGTGCCCATGACCGCGTTGATGAGCACCACCCCGAGCGACATCAGGAACGTCAGCGTGATGGCGGCGAACGCCTGCGGTCGGGTGACCGCCGTCAGGAACGAATCGAGGCCACCCGACACCGACTGCCAGATGAGCGCCGTGATGGGGATGAGGACGATGAGCCCGAGGTACAGCGCTGCGAGGCCGGGGCCCATGAAGCCCCGGCCGTCGTAGCTCCCGAGGACGCCCGACCGGTGGTCCGGCCGGGCGTCGACGGCTGATGTCACGAACCGATGCCCAGCGTCTGGAAGATCTGGGCCATGATCCCGGTGTTCGGGTCGAAGAACCGGGGTCGCGCCTCCGGCCAGCCGCCCAGGTCAGCGACGGTGAACAGCTGCGGCGGCTGGTAGAAGTCGAACTCGGCCAGCACCTCCGGCAGCACCGGGCGGAAGTGGTGACGGGCGTAGACCCGCTGGGCGTCCGGCGTGTACAGGAAGTCCACGAAGGCCTGCCCCTGCACGGGCGCGTCACCGATGAGCGTGGGCGCGAGGGAGTTCTCGATGAGGATCGTCGCGTCCGGCACGACGACGTCGAGCGGCACGCCCGCATCCCGTGCGAACAACGCCTCGTTCTCGTAGGCGATGAGCACGTCCCCCTGGCCGTTGGCGAAGGTGGTCAGTGCGTCACGAGCGCCCCGGTCCCAGACCGCCACCCGGGACGCGAGCCGGGTCAGGAAGTCGATCGCCTCCTCCTCCGTCTTGCCGGCCAGGATCTGGGCCTGATAGGCGGCGAGGATGTTCCACTGGGCGCCGCCCGACGTGATGGGGTTCGGCGTGATGACGACCACGTCCTCGCGGGTCAGGTCCTCCCAGGTCAGGATCCCCTTGGGGTTGCCCGGTCGGACGGCGAACACCGCGACGCTGTCGTGGATGATGCCGCCGTACTCGTTCTCATCCCAGTCCGGAGCGACGATGCCGGCCTCGACGAGCCGCTCCACGTCCGGCCACAGGGCGAGCGCCAGGACGTCCGCGGCCAGACCCGCAGAGACGGCGCGGCTCTGGTCGCCGGACGGCCCGTAGGACTCCTCGAACGTGACGCCCTGTCCCTCCGGGGTCGCCTGGAACAGCGGGATGAGCTCCTCGTACGCCTCACGAGGCGTGGTGTAGGCGACGAGCGTCAGCGCCCCGGGCGCTGCCTCGAAGCTGGGGGCCGCGTCCTGGGCGACCGCGCCACCGGCGATCGCCAGCGACAGGCCGATGGTGAGTGCACCGACGCCCAGCGGTCGGCGATGTCTGATGTGGTCCACGAGTCCTCCTGTATCCCTACTGTACATCCTAGTCCTATGGACGCGATAGACAAAGTCGCACGACGTGACCATCGGGCGGCCGGTCGGGTCCGCGGCGTCGTCTCGCGACGGGTTTATACCACAATGTCCACCGACTCACTCGACAAGTCGCGCCCGAACGCGCCGCCTTCGTGACGCGAGCCGCTGTGGGCGGTCGGCGGAGCGCAGTCGGGTGCCACAGGCGGCAGCCGCGTGGTCGGCACGGCCGCATGGCCGGCCGCAGCCAGCTTCCATGCCGATCGCCCCACTGGTGGATCGGGTGCCACCTCGATGGGCCGACTTCCATGCCAGCTGCCCGACCGGTGGAGCGATCGGCCAGCTTCCCGGGGGCGGCTCGAGCGTGAGGGGTCGCGCCATCGCGGGCGACACCCGTCACGTGCTCCACCAGTCGGACCAACCGGCATGGAGCCCGGGTCGCCCCAGGGCCGATGGCGCCTCGACGCGGGCCGGGCCACGCCAGCCGCGCCGGTCGGCCCGGCCCGGCAGCACACATGAGGGCGCCGAGTGCCGCTCGGTGCCAGCCGAGTGTGCTGGACCAGCGTGACGATCGGGCCGGTCGTGCGTCTGGACTGCCATGTACGGGATCGGTCGGTCCGCACCAGCCCTCGTCCGAGGCGTTGTCCTCGGCCTGCTGGTCGCCACGGTCAGCGGCTGCGGTCTCCTGGCCGGGACGATGGTCACGCCGAGGGGTGTCGCGACGCCCTCACCATCGGCCGCATCCACATCGGAGCAACCTGCGGCATCCGCCGAACCGGCGGGATCGGCGTCACCCGCGGCATCAGTGACACCCGGCTCGTCCGTCCCGCTCGCGGAGTTCCGTTTCCCGGTGGATCCGGCCGTTCTCCCCTTCGACTACTGGTGTGGTGCGTCGCGGACGTTCCCGGCCACTGCCCTCGTGGGTCCGACCGCCAGCGCGGACGACCTTGGGTCGCTCGACGCGATGGCGCGCGCGGAGCTCGATGATGCCCCGCCCGGGACCGCCTGGCGGGTCGCGATCCGTGGCGAGGATGACGGCGAGCGACTGCTGGTCGGCGTCACCGGTCCATCGAGCGTCATCTACGTCCGGCTGCGGTGGGATGACATGACCCAGCGGTTCATGGGCCGCGGCAGCAGCGCCTGGCGCTGGGCGGGATCGGGCGACTGCGAACCCGAGGCCCGATTCGAGCGACCCGTCGCCGGCGCCGGATTCCTCCAGCTGGATCCGGATGCTCGCCCACCCGGCTCTCGTGCACGCCGAGTCCGGCTGCTCGTGAGCGACATGCGCGGGTGCCGCGACGCGGTCCGCATCATGGGCGAGCCGCAGATCGTGATGACCGATGACGCGGTCGTGGTCGCCGTGCCGACCCGACGACGCATCAACACCGCCAACTGCGGCCGCAACCGGCCCACGCGCCTGACGGTGCACCTCCCGGAGCCACTCGGCGATCGGGTGCTGTACGACGCGAGCACGCTCCCCCTCCGTCGCATCCGCCTCCCCTGACCCGGTCCCAGCGGGACTGTCACCCGGGGCATCGCCACACTCGGCGCAGGGGTCGCATCCGCCTCCCCTGACACGGTCCCAGCGCGACGCCCCGGCGCGTCAGGGCAGCTGGCGGATCGGGAACACCGCCACGAACACCACCACCGCCACCACGAGGCACGTGATGGCGACGATGCGCGGCAGCCGCGCCCGACACAGCAGCACCGCGAGCAGCACCGCGAGCCCCGGGATGACCGGCAGCGCGTAGTACAGGTAGCTGATGCGCCCGGCGAGCGCCCAGAGCAACAGGAACGGGACATACAGGGCCGTCACCCACACGAGGCCCCACGCGGCAAGCGGATCGGCGCGCCGGCGCGCGCGCCACCACGCATACGGGATGGCGAGCGTCGCACCCCCCAGGAGGACCGGGCCGATGAGTGCCCGGAACAGGACGAGCGGCTGGCTGCCCACCACCTCTCCCTCCACGAGCAGGTTCTCGTTGACGACCAGGTAGTCGATCTGGCCCCTGCCCAGGAGCCAATCGAGCGGGGAGCTGGAGATGGGGTCGACCGAGAACCGGTCACGCAGCGCGAACCCGTACGTGAGCATGTGGGCGATGTGGTGCAGCGGGTCGCGGAACGTGGTCAGCTGGAGGTCGAGCAGCCACAATCCGCCGAGCGCCACCACCGCGAACGTGCCGACCAGGCGGAGTGGACCGATGAGCGCGGCACGGGCCAGTCGCTCGTGTCGGGGGATGCCCGGTCGGAGCAGCACCGCGCCCACGATGGCGAGGATGCCGAACACGGCGGTGATCTTGATGAGGACCGCGGCCGCGAGCACGACACCCGCGAGCACCCATCGATCGCGGAGCGCGAGCCACGCGCCGATGAGCAGGCAGGCGACCATCAGCCCGTCCAGGACCCCGACCCGACCGTGGATGAAGGACAGCGGGTCGAGCGCCAGGAACGCCGCCGCGAGCACAGCCAGCCAGGCACCACCACCGGCCGCCCGGACGATGCCATGGGTGGCCACGATCGCGACACAGCCCGCGATGACGCTCGGCAGCCGCCAGCCCATCGCGCCATCGCCCAGGAGCGCCATCGACAGGGCGATGATCCCCTTGCCGAGGGGTGGATGCTCGGTGTTGGGATCCAGCAGCGGCGCAGCGTCGAGGTAGGGCGCGCCCTCCGGGAGCGGGATGCCCAGGATCACCCGGGCCGCGTTCACGTAGTACGTCTCGTCGAAGATGAGGGCACCAGCGGGCGTGTCCAGCCACAGCAGCCGCAGCAGCGCGGACGCCCCGACGAGCAGGACCATCGTCGCAGCCGGGCCCGGGAGCCAGCCGACCAGCCGGGCGCGTGTCGTCGACCCGGTGAGGCGGGCCCACGCATCGCTGCCGATGCGGACGAGCGCCCTCGGCGCCATGAGCACGCCGACCATGCCGACGAGCACCACGTCCCGCGCGAGGAGCAGCCAGGGCAGGGTCGCGTCCTGCAGGCCGATGAGCTCGAAGTAGCGCGTCGGGAACCAGCCGTGGGTGAGTGCGAGGGCCGCCGCGAGGCCCCCCATCGCGACGATGCCGCGCCGGCCGGGCACGAGCGGGATCACCGGCACCAGCCAGACCATGTACTGCGGGGAGATCGCGTGATCGAAGGCGATCACCGCGGTCAGCGTGGCCGCGACGGTCCGGGTGAACCGTCCCAGCGTGGCTCGTCCACGCGCGAACCAGGCCCAGATCGCGAGGACCACCACGATCTGCGCGAGGCCCGTGACGGTCCGCAGCAGGGGCGCCGGCTCGCTGACGATGTTCTGCGAT
This sequence comes from Chloroflexota bacterium, assembly GCA_019637815.1. GTDB lineage: Bacteria > Chloroflexota > Limnocylindria > Limnocylindrales > CSP1-4 > JAFMJV01. The sequence continues at coordinate 230,693 of JAHBUZ010000002.1, read as the reverse complement.
CCGAAGCTGGTCTCGATGACGATCGCGAGGCCCGTCAGGTGGTGCGCGACCAGCAGCACGGCGGCACCGAGGCTCTCGACCTGGAGCGGTCGGTCCAGCTGGTGGAGGAGCGGACCGAGCATCCCGGCGGGGTCCGCGAGCAGGAAGGGGACGCTGGTCACGAACAGCGTGAGCGCCGTCACGGCCGCCACCGCGATCGCCTCCCGCCGTCCGACCGACCGCCACGCGAGGATGAGCAGCGGCACGACCAGGAACGCGGGGTACAGCTTCACGCCGACCGCCAGCGCGAGGACGCCACCCGAGAGACGGAGTCGTCCAGTCGACGCTGCGGCCATGGCGAGCCCCACGAGCGCCGCCGGGACCAGGTCGAACCGCGACAGCACGACCGACCCGAGGAGCAGCGGGGATGCGCCCACGAGTAGGACCGCGGCGGCTCGCCGGGCCTCCGAGACGCCCAGGCGACCGAGGGTCACCCACGTCGCGAGGAGCATCAGCGCAGCGCACGCGACGAGCAGGACCTCGAAGGCGAACGTCCAGTCCGCGATGGGCGCCTCGGCTGCGACGACCAGGGACGGCAGGACGAACGCGATCAACGAGAGCGGCGGGTACTCCAGCTCGAAGTCGCGGAAGGGCAGCCGTCCCGCCACGACCGCGTCCCCGAACGTCCGGTAGTGCTCGACGTCGGAGATGAAGTAGGTGCCCTGGTGGAGCCACCACCAGCCGGCCAGGAAGACGCCGAACGCCAGACCGAGGACCCCGATGGTCCACTCGGCTGCCTGGGACTTCGTCAGGGACCGGTCACCCGGCTGCGTGGGCGCCAGCGCTCGATGGATGCGACGGATGTCCCAGCGCCCGAAGGATCAGGTCGGCCCGAGGAAGACCGTCGTGGTCGTGGTGACCGTCTGTGTCTGTGTGCTCGTGGACACGTTCGTCACGGTCTGGGTGGTGGGCACGAACTGCGTGGTCGACGTGGTCTGCGTGTTCGTCACGGTCTGGGTGGTCGGGATGAAGAAGGTCGTCGCCGTGGTCTGGGTGGCCGTCACGGTCTGGGTGGTCGGGATGAAGAAGGTCGTCGATGTGGTCAGGGTGAGCGTGCCGGACGGCACGAAGCTGGTCTGGGTGACCGTGCCGATGAGCGTCGTCGGGACGAAGAAGGTCGTCGATGTGGTCTGGGTGACGGTGCCGATGAGCGTCGTCGGGACGAACTGCGTCGTCGTGGTCGACGTGGTCTGGGTGACCGTCGTCGGCTCGACCAGCGTCGTCGTCACTGGGATCGTCGCGGTCGTGTGCAGGGTCACGGGGATCGTCTGAGTGAACACGACCGTCGTGGTGCTGCCGTCACCGGTCACCGTCCGCGTGACCCGACGCGTGGTCGTCGTCGTCAGCGTCCGGATCGCCTGGCGCCCGACCGTGCGGGTCACCTTCCGGGTGATGGTCCGGGTCACGGTCCTGGTGACCGTCCGGTTCGCGGCTGGCTGCAGGACCGCGGCCGCGGCGCTGGAGCCCAGGTCGACCGTGGCACCCGGCCCGCCGAGCACGCCGAAGGCAGCCGCCATCACGGCCAGCATCACCACGAACCCGAGTGCCCGGACCCTCGACCGCACGCCCACCTCGGCTCCTCCGAACGACGCCGCGGACTATAACAGGCCCACGAGGCCGCTCGTCCAGCCGGGATGCACCCTGCATCCGGCCAGGCGGACCCGTCCGGGCAGACGACAGGCCCGGGTCACGGATGACCCGGGCCTGGTGCGGTGCTGGATCGGCGACCCGTCGGCCGCTGGTGGCTCAGACCTCCTTGTACTCGCCCTCGACGGTCTCGTCCTCGGCAGGTCCCTCGGATGGGGCGCCCTCGGCGGCCGGAGCGCCGGCCTCGTAGGCCGCGGCACCGACCCGCTGGAGCACGGTCGCGAGCGACTCCGCGCCACTCCGGATGGCACCCAGGTCATTGCCCTTGAGTGCCTCGCGGAGCGCCTCGGTCTGCTGCTCCACCTCCGCCTTGTCCGCGGCGCTCACCTTGTCACCAAGGTCGCGCAGCGTCCGGTCCGCCTGGAAGGCGAGCGCATCCGCCTGGTTGCGGGTCTCGACCTCCTCGCGGCGCTGACGGTCCTCGTCCGCGTGCTCCTTCGCCTCGTTGACCATGCGGTCCACGTCGTCCTTGGAGAGCATCGAGGAAGCCGTGATGCGGACCTGCTTCTCCTTGCCGGTGGCCCGGTCCCTGGCGCGCACATCGAGGATGCCGTTGGCATCGATGTCGAAGGTGACCTCTACCTGGGGGACACCGCGCGGCGCGGGCGGGATGCCGTCGAGGATGAACGTGCCCAGGGTCTTGTTGTCCGCCGCCATCTCGCGCTCGCCCTGGAGGATGTGGATCTCCACCTGGGGCTGATTGTCGCTGGCGGTCGAGAACACCTGGCTCTTGGAGGTCGGGATGGTCGTGTTCCGGTCGATGAGTCGGCTCATGACGCCACCCAGGGTCTCGATGCCCAGGGAGAGCGGCGTCACGTCCAGGAGCAGCACGTCCTTGACCTCGCCGGCCAGGACGCCCGCCTGGATCGCCGCGCCGATGGCGACCACCTCATCGGGGTTGACGCCCTTGTGGGGCTCCTTGCCACCGAACATCTTCTTGACGGCCTCGACGACCGCCGGCATGCGCGTCATGCCGCCCACGAGGATGACCTCGTCGATGTCCGAGGGCTTGAGGCCCGCGTCCTTGAGCGCCGCCGTGACGGGGGCCGCGGTGCGCTTGATGAGGTCCGCCACGAGGTCGTCCAGCTTGGCGCGCGTGAGCGTCACCACGAGATGCTTGGGACCGGTCGCGTCGGCGGTGATGTAGGGCAGGTTGATCTCGGTCTGGGTGGCCGAGGAGAGCTCGATCTTGGCGCGCTCGGCCGCCTCCTTGAGGCGCTGGAGGGCCTGCTGGTCCTTCGAGAGGTCCATGCCCTGGTCCTTCTTGAACTCGGCCAGGAGCCACTCGATGATGCGCTGGTCGAAGTCGTCACCGCCGAGGTGGGTGTCACCGTTGGTCGACTTGACCTCGAACACGCCGTCGCCCAGCTCCAGGATGGAGATGTCGAAGGTGCCGCCGCCCAGGTCGTAGACGGCGATCTGCTCGTCCTTCTGCTTGTCCAGGCCGTAGGCGAGCGCCGATGCGGTCGGCTCGTTGATGATGCGCTTGACATCGAGGCCGGCGATGCGGCCCGCGTCCTTCGTCGCCTGCCGCTGCGTGTCATCGAAGTAGGCGGGCACGGTGATGACCGCCTCGGTGACCTTCTCACCGAGATACGCCTCCGCGTCGGTCTTCAGCTTCTGGAGGATCATCGCGGAGATCTCGGGCGGCGTGTACGACTTGCCGTCCGCGACGACGACCTTGATGCCGTCGTTCTTGTCGTCCTTCTCGACGGTGTAGGGCACGAGCTCACGCGAGCGCTGGACCTCGGGGTCGTCCCAGCGCCGACCCATGAAGCGCTTGATGGAATAGATGGTGTTGGTCGGGTTGGTGATGGCCTGTCGCTTCGCGACCTGGCCGACCAGCCGCTCGCCGGCCTTGGTGAACGCGACGACCGACGGGACGGTCCGGCCGCCCTCCGCGCTCGGGATGACGACGGGCTCGCCGCCCTCCATGACGGCGACCACGGAGTTCGTGGTGCCGAGGTCGATGCCGATGATCTTGCCCATAGGGTTCGTCCTTGCTCCTTGCGTCGGGGCGCGCCGGCCCCGGGGTGGTCTTCGGTCGGTGTGTCTTAGTCCGTGGTGGCGGGGGCCGTCGCCACGACCACGAGGGCGGGCCGCAGCACGCGGTCCCGCGAGAGGTAGCCGCGCTGGAGCTCCTGGATGACGGTGCCCTCCGCCACGTCCGCCAGGGGCGCCATGCTCACCGCCTCGTGGAGGCGCGGATCGAACATCGCGTCGAGGGCCTCGATGGGCGTCACGCCCTCCGACTCCAGCACGCTCGCGAGCTTGCGCTCGATGGCGGCGACACCCTCTGCCCAGGGCGACTCCGCCTGGTCCGCGGGGACGTGCTCGAGCGCACGGCCGAGGTCATCCGCGACGCCCAGCACCTTGCGCAGGAGCGCCTCGCTCGCCTGTCCCAGCTCCCGGAAGCGGTCCTCCTCCGTGCGCCGCTTGTAGTTCGCGAAGTCCGCGGCGGTGCGCTGCCACTGGGTCCGGATGGTCTCGACCTCTGCCTCCGATGCCTCGGCGCGGGCCTGCCACTCCACGAGCTGCTCCATGAGCGCGCTGGCGGAGGTGTCGAGCGCCTCGATGCGCTCCTCGGCGCGGGTCTTCGGGCGTGCCTCGCCGGCGGCTCCGTCGGGATCGTGGGCGCCGTTGGTCCCGGCGCCGGGGTCGTTCTGGTCGTTCATGCGTACAGGTGGTCCACCAGCTCGTTCATGAGGCCGCTCACATAGCGCACGGTCGAGATGGCATGCGGATACGCCATCCGGGTGGGACCGAGCACGCCCACCACCCCCACGGCGCGGCCCATGCGACCGTAGGGAGCGAGGATCAGGGACACGTCGTGCATCGCGTGGTGCGGGTTCTCGCTGCCGATGAACACCCGCACCTCTCCGGCCGCGGTGAGACGCGGCATCAGGTCACCCAGGAACGCCCGGTCCTGGAGCACGCCGAAGATGCGCCGGACCGTCTCGGACCGCGCGAACTCGGGCGCGTCCATGACGTTGAGGAGTCCTTCGCTGAACACGTCCTCCACGGCGGAGGAATCGAACTCCCGCATGACCTGCACGACGCGGCCCGCGGCCCGCAGCAGCAGCGGGTCCACCGGCGGCTGCGTCCCGGCGAGATCCGCGAGCACGTTGGAGGCGCCCACCGCCGAGCGACCCGCGAGCAGCTCGTTGAGGGTGCGCGAGATCGCCTCGAGGTGGATGTCCTCCTCCGGATGCTCCACCGAGAGCAGGATCTGCTTGACCGGTCCTTCCGCGAGGACCACGACGAGGCTCACCATGCGCGAGCCGGCCGCCACGAGGTCCAGCCGGCGGACCCGACAGGAGGGCGGCTTGGCGGCGGTCGCGATGCCCGCGACGTGCGTCGAGGTCGCCAGCGTGGCCGCAGCGAGCCGGAACCACTGCTCCGACGCGTACTCCACCTGGCCGAACTGGTGGCGGATCATGAGCTGCTCCACGGGCGCGAGCGAGACCGCGTCCGTGATCGATTCCACGTACAGCCGGTAGCCCTTGTCCGTGGGCACGCGCCCCGCGCTCGTGTGGGGGTGGTCGAGGAAGCCGTTCGCCTCCAGCTCCGCCATCACGTTGCGGACCGTGGCGGGACTGACCCCAAGGTGATACCGGTTCACCAGGGCCTGGCTGCCCACCGGTTGTGCGGTGGCCACGTATTCCTCGATGATGGCCCGCAGGATCGCCTCGGAACGGGGTTCCAGCGGACCAGTCCTGTCCCTGCGACGTGCCATGGTCCTCGTGACTCCACCGGCCATCGCGCCCCGACCGACCGGTCCTGATCGATGGTTAGCACTCTCGGGTGTCGAGTGCTAACCACGTGCGGTGCATCGTACCAGCCGGCCCCGCCTGCGTCAACGACGGTCCGGGTGCCGAGTGAGCGGTCAGCGCTGCGCCCAGTAGGTCTCCCACAGGTAGCGCCTGGGCGTGAGACCACTCTCCGTGATCGCCGCCGCTGCGTCCCTGCCCACGTACCGGTAGTGCCACGGCTCGTAGCTGTAGCAGGTCTCCTCGTCCGCGCCCCTCGGATAGCTCATCACGAAGCCGTGCTCCCACGCGTGCTCCGCGAGCCATCGACCGGCGGGCGTCGTCGCGAAGTCGTCCAGCTCCCAGGGCGGTGTCGCATCGCCGGCCGAGCGCAGGTCGACCGCCGTGCCCAGCTGATGCTCCGAGTGGCCCGGTCGGGCACTGACCTTGCGCGCCTCGCGCTCGCTGGAGCGTGCCACCCACCCCTGGAAGGTGGTCACCTGGTAGGCGTAGCTGCGATACGCCGACTGGATGGCGATGGGCACGCCCGCATCGCGCGCCGCGTCAGCCAGCCCGCCCAGGTCATCGATCATCACGCGGGACACCTGGAAGCCACCCGCCAGGCCCACCCGGCGCGTGCCCACGAGGCGTTCGGGTGCCCAGTCCTCGGGCAACGTATACACGGTGTCCAGCACGAGCGTCGCCCAGTCGCGGTCGGGGTCGCCGAGGACCGGCACGTCCCGGTAGCGGCATGCGGGCAGCGGGAGCGGCGTGGCGACCGGTCCGGTGGCCGAGCCCCCGCTCGTCGGGGCGGTCGTGGGCGGCGCGGTGGGATCGTGCGTCGGCAGGATGTCCAGCGGCGTCGCGGGCGGTACGGATGGCTCCGTCCCCGCGGCGAACGCGCAGCCACCGACGAGGAGAGCGAGGCCGCCGACGAGCACCTGGCGACGAGCGACCGGACGCGCCAGCAGCCGGTGCATGTCCGGGGCGCCCGGATCCGCCCCGGGACCCACCGAGCCGGTGTCCTCCGCGGCCCCCACCGATGGGACGCGGTCGCTCAGTCGCGTCTCAGTGCACCGATTCGAAATGGCGCCACAGGTACTGGCGCGGGACGAGCCCACTCTGGTGGATGGCCCGGGCGCGCGCGCGACCGACGTACCGGTAGTGCCACGGCTCGTAGCTGTAGCAGCTGACCTTCGACTTGCCCTTCGGGTAGCTCATGACGAAGCCGTACTTCCAGGCGTTCTGCTGCATCCAGCGCCCGGGTCCGGTCGTCGCCCAGTCGTCGTATGCCCACGGCGCCTTGGTGCTCGATGCGCTCCGGAAGTCGAGCGTCGTGCCCAGCTGGTGCTCCGAGTGACCGGCCCGGGCGCTCACCTTGAGCGCGCGCTGGTAGCCGCTGACGGAGACCCAGTACCGGAACGTCGCCGCCTGGGTGCTGTAGCTCCGGTACGCCGACTGGACCGCGATGGCCTTGCCCGCATCACGGGCCGCCTTGGCCATCGCCTTCAGGTCGCTGATGATGACCTTGCGGACCTTGCCGCCACCGGCGATGTTCGCGCGGCTGACCGGCACCAGGTCATCGGGGGCGTACTTCGAGCCCACCTTGAGACGCGTGTCGAGCAGCGTCTTGCGCCACTGACCCTCGCCCCGGAACCGGGTCTTGATGTCCTTGTACGCGCACGCGGGCAGTGACGCCGCTGCCGTCCCCACGGCCAGCGCGACCGTGGACATGGCCCCGACCGATGGCGCAGGACCTGGATGGGCGACCGTCGCGCCGCCCAGGGCGAGCACGGCGACGAGGGCGGACGCGAGGGCGCGCGTGGTCGATCGATGCACGGCGAAGGCTCCTCAGCGTGGCGGCTGTCGCGACCATGATGCCCCAGCCGGTCCATCCACGCCCTCGACCCGGGCATGAGGGGCGGGCGAGCCTACGTGGATACCGATCGATCGTCGGCGGTGACGACCTCCTCCACGACGAGCGTGCCCGCATCGGCATCGAGCGTCGCGAGCGCGCCGTGGGGCACCGTGACGTGATGCTTCCCGTGACCGATGGGCAGGCCGTAGATGCAGGGCACGCCGAGTGGCCCGAGCACCTCCTCCAGGACGTCCTCGATGCTCATGTCCTGCATGAACGAGGCGAGATCCTCACGCCAGCCGACCCGGTGCATCTCCCCGACCACGATGCCCGCCGCGACCGCCAGCTTGCCCGCGTTCCGGAGATGGGTGAGCGAGCCATCCAGCTGGTACGCGCCGATGTCGAGGTCCTCGAGGTACACGATGCGGTCCCGCGTGTCGATCTCGATGGGGGTGCCCAGCGTGGCGCGCACCAGGTCGAGGCAGCCACCGGTCAGGCGTGCCGTCACCCGGCCACCGGTGATGGTCCGGACGTACGGGTCGTCCGGGCTGGGTGCGATCGCGCCATAGGGCTCGTCGCTGAACAGCGCCCGGTGGAGCGATGCCTTCGACAGCTCGGTGGTGTCCGCCGATCCGAGACCGGACGCACCGTTGGAGTAGAACGTGATGGTGGGCACGGGCGCCCACCGCTCGACCGCGAGATGGAGCGTCGTGATGTCCGAGTAGCCGCACAGCGGCTTGGGGTTCCCGGCGATCGCGTCACGGTCCAGGAGCGGCACGAGCCGGGGTGTGCCATAGCCGCCCTGGAGGCAGAACACGGCGCGGATCTCGGGATCACCGAAGGCCCACGCGAGGTCCGCCGCGCGATCCTCGTCCCGTCCCGCGAGATACGCGTGGCGATCGTTCACGTGCGCGCCGAGCCGGACCTCGAGACCCCAGGCCTCCAGCGCAGCCACGGCCCGCAGCAGCTCCGAGCGGTTCTCCCAGGGGGTCGCGGGCGCCACGATGGCGACCACATCGCCGGCACGCAGCCGGCGCGGCCGGCGGATGGGCTCGGTGGCTCGCGACATCCGTCGTACGGTAGCAGCCGTCGGATGACCGATGTCCGCGCTCCCGCCGTGCGCCAGCATCGGACCATCCCCACCCGCAGATCGCGTCCCGTGTCGACGCGCGGGCGGCGACCGCGACCCCGGACGGGTCGCCGTGTCGTGCCGCCCAGGAGGCTCTTCGATGACCACACGGTCCACCCATCCGAGATGGCCCATGTCCGTTCGCTGGCACAGCGCGGCCCTCACCATCGCCCTCGCGCTGATGGCGCTCGCCGCCCTGCCGGGCGTCGGCGCTGCCGCGATCCGACCTGGTGCCGCGACGCTCCATACCCGCGATGTGACCATCGCTCCCAACGGCGTCCGCGCAGCCACCATCACGTGCCCGTCGGGCACACGGGCCATCGGTGGCGGGGCGGCGTTCCGGCGTGCGACGGGCGGCTTCGTCAGCGACCCGTTCGCGAAGCTCGTGAGCTCCGCTCCCCGCACGGATGGGCGCTCATGGCATGCGGCGGGGATGTCGTTCGAGGATCAGCCGATCCTGCTGCGCGTCAGCGTCCTCTGCCAGCGGGCCTCCCAGGTCGGCAGCTACACGGTGCGGACGAAGGATCTCCGCGTGGGCGACGTCACCGGCGGGACGGTCCGCGGCTCGGTCGGCTGCCCTGCCGGACAGCGGGTGATCATGGGCGGTGTGCTCTGGAACCCGGGGACGGGTGGCGCCAACGGCGCCGACAACCTGCTCGTGTCCACCATCACGCCCAACGGCAAGGGGTGGCGGGCGACCGGCTTCGCGTTCGGATCACCCGACCACGTGATGCGCATCGTGGCCCTCTGCCGACCCACCTCCAGCGTGTCGTCCGCGACCATCCGCCGGGGCCTCTTCCCGATGCAGACGACCGGCGACCGGGGCGGTCGGGTCGGCTGCCCCGACGGCCGACGAGCGCTCACCGGTGGCGCCGAGTGGGTGCGGGACGGCGACCCGGTGCGCCGCACCGGCAGCCTCAGCGGTACCTCGATCACCAGGGACGCACGTGCCTGGTTCGCGTCCGGCGACCTGCTGGACGAGGAGATCGACCTGGCCGTGACGGTCCTCTGCGTCAAGGCCTGACCCACCACGCCACGGGACGTCGGGCGCGCGGCACGGTCTGACGGCCCGGCCCGGAGTCCTCACGGCAGCAGGCGCGCGAACACCTCGTTGGACAGCAGCCGACCCCTGGGCGTCAGCACCAGGCGGTCGGCTCGTCGTGCCACGAGCTCGTGCGCCATGCCCCAGGCCAGGCCGGGCCCCAGGCGTGGATCCTCCCCGAAGGCAGCGTCGATCCCATCCGCGAGGCGCAGGCCGAGGATCGCGGTCTCGGCGCGCACGGTCGGGTCGTCGATGACCTCCGTGCCGCCCGGCGGCAGGCTGGGCGATCCGTCATCCGGGGGCACCAGCGCCGCGAGATACCGATCGAGGCGTGCCGCGTTCCAGCGTCGCGTGACCCCATCGAAGGCGTGGGCACCTGGCCCCACCGCCTCCACAGGCTCACGTCGCCAGTAGGCGAGGTTATGTCGGCTGGCATGTCCGGGTCGGGCGCGGTTGGATAGCTCGTACCGGGCGAGACCCACCGCATCCAGCACCCGGTCGGCCCGTGCGTCCATCGCCGCCGCGCGATCCTGGTCCTGCTCCGCCGCGGCCCGGCGGCGCCATCGTCGGGCACCCGCGCGCACCGGCAGATGGTCGCCCTCGACGGTCGTGAGACCCTCCGCGTCGGGGTCGTCCAGCGTCAGCTGGTAGGTGGAGACGTGGTCGGGCTCCAGCGACGCGACCGCGTGGAGCGTCGCGTCCCACGAGGCGAGCGTCTGACCCGGCACGTCCATCAGGAGGTCCACGCTCACCGAGCGGATGCCGGCTGCGCGTGCCTCCGCGATCGCGGCCCGCACATCCACCGGGTCATGGCGGCGGCCCAGGCGTCGCAGCTCCGCGGGGTCCATCGACTGGGCGCCGATGCTGAGGCGCGTCACGCCCGCCGCCCGGAAGCCCGCGATGTCACCGCGTTCGGTCGGTCCCGGGTTCGCCTCCAGCGTCACCTCCGCGTCCAGCGCGATGCCGAACCGGTCCGCGATGTGGTCCAGCAGACCCGCGACCTGCGCCGCCGTGAGGAGCGACGGGGTGCCGCCACCCAGGTACACGCTCCGGAGCGCGGTCCGGTCCGGTCCTCCGATGCCGTCGATCGCGTCGAGCGCGTCCGCACGCAGCGTCAGCTCGGCGTGGAGCGCCCCGACGAATGCCTCGATGCGCGAACCGGGCCCGCGAGCGGCGTGCCCCGTGACCACCACGAAGTCGCAGTACGGGCAGAGCGAGACACAGAACGGGATGTGCAGGTACAGCCCGACCGGTGGCCGCGGGCGGCCGCCCATCGGATCCCGGCCGGCATCGAACGGGTCCGACCCGCTCCCGACCCGATCGGTGACGTGGACCGGGTCCGGCTGCTGGTCAGGCGGGTTGGCCGGGGTGGCCGTATGGACCGCCATCGGCGTCCCCCGATGGAGGGGCGTCTCCCTGGGCTGGCGCCCACGCGCCCGTGGCGGGATCGGCGACCCACGGCCCGGAGCCCGGCCACGGACCGGTGCCCGGATCCGGCCCGGCACCCGGTGGTGGCGCATACGCCGACGGATCCTGGCTGTCCGGCGCATGGGCGGCCGGCTGTGGCGCGTAGCGGGATGGGTCGCCGGCATGATCGGGCGCGTAGGTCGACGGGTCGGGGGCATAGCCCGACGGGTCGGGCGCGTAGCTCGATGGGTCCGGGGCGTATCCCGACGGGTCGCCCGGGGTGGGTCCCATGGGCGGTGCGCCGGTCATGCCCGGCGGCACGTCCCACGGTCCGGACTGCCAGGGACCCGAGCCCGGCGGACCCTGCCACTCATCGTGTGGCGGGCGATAGCCCTGACCGGCGAACGGGGATTCGCCCGCGTACATCACGCCGGACGGCGGCATGCCCGGGTCATATCCCGGAGGCACGCCCACGATCGGCCGGTTGCGGCCAGGACGACCCGCGACCTCCCAGCCCTCCGGTGGCTGCGCGCGACCCTCCACGTCCTCCGGCTCCCAGCCCACGGGTCGTGACTGGTCCGAGTGACCCGTCAGCAGGAACACCGCGAAGCGCGTGATGGCGTGGCCCAGGACGGCGGCACCGATGGCTCCGGTCTCCACGACGAGCCAGCCACCCGCGACCGCGAGCACGAGGTCGATGAACAGCATCCCCTTGCTCCGACCGCGGGTCAGCAGCCGCGTCGCGATGCCGTAGACGGCCGCCTGGAGCAGGATGGCCGGCCAGATACCCACCCCGCGGCTGACCAGGAACTCGAGCAGCAGCCCGAGCATGACGCCCCGGAACACGGCCTCGTCCACGAACGCGGTGCCGATGCTGTTGACGATCGCGCCCGGGTACGCCCGGGGTGCCGGGAACCGGAAGCCCGCGTATCGGATCCACGCGTAGAGGATGGCCAGCACGATCCCCACGAGCCCCAGCGCCAGGCCCAGGAGCACCGAGCGCTCGCGCTCGGTGCCCATGTCCAGGTGGAGCACCGTGACGGGCTGCGGGTACAGCCAGTAGATGAGCAGGATGATGGCGGTGGCGAGACCGAACCAGCCGAGCCGGCGCACCCACGGCCGCCAGCCGACGGACCGACCCGAGTCGTCGTACTCCGCGACCCCGAACCGCTGGGCGTCCAGGCGGAGCAGCACCAGCAACCCGAGCAGGCCGACGACCAGCAGGCTCTCGATCAGACCCATCGGCAGGCTGCCTCACGGGTCGTGTCCATGCCACGCATCCGTCGATCGTCGCTCCTCGTCTGGGGATGACCGTCGAGCGCCGTCGCGCCGACCGAAGACGTACACCTTACGATGCCCGGCGCATCCAGGCCCTGTCGGGCGCGGTGGTGCGCTCGCTCGCGTGCTGTCGGTCGGCTCACCCGTCGCCGGTCCGGAGCACGGCGAGGAACGCCTCCTGGGGGATCTCCACGCTGCCCACGCGCTTCATGCGCTGCTTGCCTTCCTTCTGCTTCTCGAGCAGCTTGCGCTTGCGCGTGATGTCACCGCCGTAGCACTTGGCGAGCACGTTCTTGCGCATCGCGCGGATGGTCTCGCGAGCGACGACGTTGGAGCCGATGGCCGCCTGGACGGGCACCTCGAACATCTGGCGCGGGATGAGCTCCTTGAGCTTCTCCACCAGACCCTGACCGGCGGCGCGTGACTTGTCGCGGTGGACGATGAGGCTGAGCGCATCGACCGGCTCGCCGTTCACGAGCACATCCAGCTTGACCAGCGTCCCCTGGCGATAGCCGATGGGCTCGTAGTCCATCGAGGCGTAGCCCTGGGTGCGGCTCTTCAGCTGGTCGTAGAAGTCCACGATCACCTCGGCCAGCGGCAGCTCGAAGGTGATGAGCACCCGTTGTGGATCGAGGTACTCCATCGTGCCGATGGTGCCGCGTCGGCCGGTCGCGAGCTCCATGAGCGTGCCGATGTACTGGGACGGCGTGATGATGGACACCTTGACCCAGGGCTCCGCGATCTCCTCGATGTCACTCGGCCCGGGGAGCCGTGCCGGGTTGTCCACGGGGATCTCGCCACGGCCGTGGGTGAGCGTCACGTGGTACTCCACGGACGGCGCGGACGCGATGAGGTCGAGGCCGAACTCCCGCTCCAGCCGCTCCTGGATGATCTCCATGTGGAGCAGGCCCAGGAAGCCGCATCGGAAGCCGAAGCCCAGGGCGACCGAGCTCTCCGGCTCGAACGTGATGGATGCGTCGTTGAGGTGGAGCTTCTCGAGCGCGTCCCGGAGGAGCGGGTAGTCCGGACCCTCGAGGGGGTACAGGCCCGCGAACACGAGTGACCGGGCGGGCTTGTAGCCGGGCAACGGCTGGGCCGCCGGGTGATGCGACGCCGTGAGCGTGTCACCGACCTGGCAATCGGCGACGCTCTTGAGGCCGGTCGCGACATAGCCCACCTCGCCGGGGCCGAGTCGCTCCACGGGGACCAGCTGCGGCCGGAACACGCCCAGCTCCAGGATCTCCGCCTGGGCGCCCGACGCCATCAGTCGGATCGATTCGCGCTGGTGGAGCGTGCCCTCCGCGAGACGGACGTAGGCGACGACGCCCTTGTAGGGGTCGTAGTGGGAATCGAAGATGAGGCCGCGTAGTGGCGCGTCCGGATCCCCTGTGGGCGGCGGGATGCGCTCCACGATCGCCTCGAGGATCTCGGGGATGCCCGTGCCCTCCTTGGCGGAGGCGAGGATGACCTCCTCGCGGGGCATCGCGAGGACGTCCTCCAGCTCGGTCATCACCCGCTCCGGGTCGGCCGAGGGGAGGTCGATCTTGTTGATGACCGGGATGATGACGAGGCCCTGGGCGAGGGCGAGATGGACGTTGGCGAGCGTCTGCGCCTCGATGCCCTGCGCGGCGTCGACGACGAGGATGGCGCCCTCGCACGCCTGGAGGCTGCGGCTGACCTCGTAGCTGAAGTCGACGTGACCCGGCGTGTCGATGAGGTTGATGCCGTAGCGCAGGCCGTCACGCGCCGTGTGCTCGAGGCGCACCGCGCGGGCCTTGATGGTGATGCCCTTCTCGCGTTCGAGGTCCATCGAGTCCAGGACCTGGCTGGTCATCTGGCGCGCGTCGATGGTGTGCGTCAGCTCCAGGATCCGGTCCGCGAGGGTGGACTTGCCATGGTCGACGTGGGCGATGATGCTGAAGTTGCGCAGGCGCGCCTGGGGGATGCTGGGCATGGGGCCGCGCGAGTCTAGCAAACGAACCGCTCGGAGCCCGGCGACGCCCGGAGCCTTGCGACGTGTCCTTGGCCGGTGGACCCGTCAGCGTGCGGACGACGCGCGCCTGGCCGACGACGCGCGCCTACCAGTCCGCGGGCATCGAGGCCTTGCCGTCCAGCCAGAGCCGGTCGGAGGCATCGGCGTGGGAGCCTCCGGATCCGACATGCCTGGCATCGATGCGGTCGCCCTTGGTGATCACATGCACCATGGCCATCGCGTGGCCCCTGCCGAGGCCGTAGTCCTCCTTGAGCCATTCGATGATCGGGCCAGCCTTGGTGTCGGGACCGAACCCGCGCGCAGTGGCCAGCTCGAGCAGCTGGCGCGGCGTCAGCCCGGTCTTCGCTTCGATGGTGTCGAGGTACGCCTGGAACGACATGCCGGTCCTCCCGATCGGTCGCGGTGCCGAGCCGCATACGCCGACCCGCATACTCCGCGGATGCGCCCGACTCATGGCGCATCCTGCACCATGGGAGCCCATCCGGTGGACCTGATCTGGCATCTCGCGCGCACCGAGGATTGGGAGGTCGCACTCGTGGACGGTCGCTACGCGATCTCCACGCTGGGGCTGACGCTGGAACAGGTCGGCTTCATCCACTGCTCGTCCGCGCACCAGCTGCCGGGCGTCGTGGGGCGCTTCTACGCCCACGAGACCGCACCGCTGACGCTCCTGGGTATCGACCGAGATCGACTCAGGACGGCGGGCGTGGAGGTCCGGGACGAGCCGGGCGACCCGGGTCATCCCGATGGCGAGCGCTTCCCGCACGTGTACGGGGCGGTGCCGGTGACGGCCGTGACCCGGGTCATCCCCGCATCGGTGGTCGATGGACGCCTCGTGGCGCCGGGCTGGGACGATCGCCCATCCACTCCACCACCCCTGACGAGCCTCTATCCCGACTGGCCCCAGCACGCCCGGCGCCTGCGTGACGGGGTGTGCGGCCTGACCCCCGAGCAGCTCGCCATTCGCGCAGGTCCCGCGCAGGATCCGATCTGGGCGCTCGCGGCGCACGTGGCCGGTGCCCGGGTCTACTGGCTGTGCGGCGTGTTCGGCGAGCCGGGCGCGGAGCGGACGCCGTTCACCGACCCGGCGAGCGGTCTCGGCTGGGAGGACGACCCGGACCATCCGCGGTCGAGCGAGGAGCTGGCCTGGGCGCTCGACTCGAGCTGGGCCGTGGTCCAGGCGACGCTCGAGCGCTGGACGATGGACGACCTCGAACGGGCAGCCGAGCGCATGTACGGCGACGTCCGCCAGGTGCACAGTCGTGCGTCCGTGCTGGGACGACTCTCCACCCACGATGCGTTCCACGCGGGCGAGATCTCACAGCTCCTGGGGCTGCATGGGCTCCCGGCCATCGACCTGTGGGCCCGCCGACCACCGACCTGAGGGCACTCCACCGGGCCCCGCTGCCGAGCATCGACCCTGGTCCGAAGCGCGGCGACCGACACGTCCACCGGGCAGCCCTGACGGACGACCCTCACTGGGCAACGACAGCCCGGCTGACAGCTCCTGACCACGTGGTATCATTCGCGGTCGCGCGTGGTGTACCGTCACGCTCGATAGCTCCAGGGACGCCGATCGCCCTTCCCGCATCGGCCCCATCGATGACATTCAGGACTTCCAAGGGGTACCTCGACTTGGCTCACTCGTCCCGCACCTGGAGAGGCGCGCGCTCGCCCCAGGGCAAGAAGCGCGTCCGGCAGGCGGCTCGCCGCAATGCCGTCCTCCAGCCGCGACGTTCGGCGGCCAAGACGCTCGTCAAGAAGGTCCAGGTGACCGTGGTGTCGGGTGACGCCGAGGCGACGCAGACCGCCCTCATCGAGGCGGTCTCCGCGCTCGACAAGGCGGCCAAGGTCGGCGCGATCCACCCCAATGCCGCAGCCCGCCGCAAGAGCCGGCTGATGCGCAAGGTGAACGCGGCCCTCGGCGGCGAGGCGACCATCACCACGGGCAAGGTGAACCGCCAGACCAGCAAGGCGCAGGCCACGAAGGCGGCCAAGGCGCGCATCGCGGCCGGCAAGGCCACCAAGGCCAAGGGCGAGCAGACGGCAGCCGGCAAGGCTCGCGCGGCACTCTCCAAGAGCAGCCGCGAGTCGGCGGCGGCCACCGCGACCGCGGAGCCGACCACCACCGCCACGGCCACGAAGACGACCCGGGCGAAGACGACCACCACGAAGACCACGGCATCGAAGGCCAAGGCCGCGCCCAAGGCCAAGGCTGCGCCCAAGGCGTCGACCACGACCACGGACGACTGAGTCGATGGTCCGCGGCCACACGGCCCGGACACATGACCGGCGACGCGCCGCTCCCGGCCCGGGGTGACCCCCCGGGCCGTCGTGTGTCCGGGCGCGTCCGCGCGTGGGGCATCGCGATCGGCGTGGTCGTCGCGATCCTCGGCACCACCGGGGTCGCGGCGCTGGTGCTCCAGACCCTGGGCCGACGGTCGGACCCGCTCCCGTGGCCACCCCCGGTCCGCGCCGGTGTGGAGATCGTGGCCATCCCGAGCGCGGCGCTCGGCCGGGACATGGGCGCCCTCGTCTGGACGCCGGAGGCGACCCCGCCGCCGGGCGGCTATCCGGTGGTGGTGCTGCTCCACGGCCAGGGCGGGGACGCGAGCGTCTGGTTCCATGCCATCGGTGCGGACCACATCGCCGCGGACCTCATCACGGACGGCACGATCCCACCGGTCCTGCTCGTGTCCGCGAACACCGACGACAGCATGGGGGTCGACTCGCCACCCAGCGACGATGGCTGGGCGCACGGGCTGTACGGCACCTATCTCGCGGACGAGCTGCTGCCCGCGATCGCGGCACGCTTCCCGATCTCGGACGACCCGCGCGACCGATCCATCGCCGGTCTCTCGATGGGCGGTTACGCCGCGCTCCATCACGCGTTCCGTCACCCCGACCGGTTCGGTGGTGCGGGCGGCCTGAGCCCCGCGATCGCCCTCGACATCCAGCCCGTGCGTGCGTGGCTGTACCGGGATGAGCCGGACCGGGACGCACGGGACCCACAACGGCTCGCGCTGACGGCGGACCTGCAGGACACGCGCGTCTTCCTCGGCGCGGGCGCCGGGGACTACGACTGGATCATCGAGGGGACGCGCGTGATGGCCGAAGCGCTCGGTGCCCGTGGCGTGCCGGTGACCCTCGCCGACGCGCCGCCCACCGGGCACGACGGCGAGACGTGGCGAGAGCTGACACCCGGCATGCTGGAGTGGCTGCTCGTGGGGCCGTCGAGGACCAGCCCGGCGGAAGGCGACCCGACGACGCCCACCCCGGAGACGACGGACCTCGCCCCGGGAGCCTCAGGCGGCGGAGGCGCCTCCCGCGTCGGTCGTGCCCCCGGCGCCGACCGTCGATCCACTCGCGCGCGTCCCGGCGGGCGGAGTCCGGACACCCCGGAAGCCCGCCGCGACGAGCGCTCCCGCCAGGGTGGACATGGTGATGAGCAGACCGCCGTTCAGCTGGTCGCTGATGACGGCGCCGGCGAGCGTGTCGCCGTCCGTGATGCCCGCCGCCACCAGGTCGTCCGCGAACTCGGGGTCCCGGGCGTACCGCTGGTACGTGCAGTCGGGGCCGGTCTGGCAGGCGAGCGTGCTGCCATCGGGCATCGTGCCGGTGTCCGCGAACACGAACAGCAGCCGGATGAGGATGTACATGACGGCGAGCGAGAGACCCGTCACGACGCCGGCCCATGCCGCGTTCGCGAACATGCGGCGCATCGGTCGCCAGCGCTCGGACCGGTTGTTGGCGTAGCCACCGATGAGCAGACCGGACAGGGGCGCCGCCACGAACACCAGCGACTGGACCGGGATGATGAGTGCGAACGCGATGGCGATGACCACCGACATCCCGATGCCCACGTACCCCGCGAACACCGCGCCGCGGTCGACGAACCGACCGGGTCGTGCTGGCGCGGGCGGGCTCTCCGAGAGCAGCGTCCCCGTGCTCATGCCGCGGACTCGCTGCGGCCCAGCGACGGCGTCGGCTGGGCCATCGGGACACGCGTGATGACCGCCGAGCTGGCGGCCATCGATGCGTCAGGCAGCGTCGTCGAGCTCACCGGGAGGTGGCGATCGCCGAGCGTCCCGGGAAGATCGCCGTGTCGCCCAGCTCCGCCTCGATGCGCAGCAGCCGGTTGTACTTGGCGACCCGCTCCGATCGCGACGGCGCGCCGGTCTTGATCTGACCGACGCCGGTGGCCACCGCGAGATCCGCGATGGTCGTATCCTCGGTCTCGCCGGAGCGATGGCTGATGACCGCGCCCCAGCCGTGGCCACGCGCCAGGCTGACGGCATCGAGCGTCTCGGAGAGCGTGCCGATCTGGTTGAGCTTGATGAGGATGGCGTTCGCGGCACGCTCCTCGAGACCCCGCGCGAGCCGCGTCGGGTTGGTCACGAAGAGGTCGTCGCCCACAAGCTGACAGCGATCGCCGATGCGCGCCGTGAGCGCCGTCCAGCCGGCCCAGTCGTCCTCGGCGAGGCCGTCCTCGATGGACACGATGGGGTACTTCGACACCCAGTCGGCCCACAGGTCCACCATCTCCCCGGTCGTGAGGGTACGGCCCTCCTTGGCGAGGCGATAGCTGAGCTGGCCGTCCGCGGCCGGCTCACCCTCGACCAGCTCGGTCGTGGCAGGGTCGAGCGCGATGGCCACATCCTCGCCCGGCCGATAGCCGGCCCGCTCGATGGCCTGGAGCACCGTCTCGATGGCTGCCGCGTTCGAGGCGAGCGAGGGCGCGAAGCCACCCTCATCGCCCTGACCGGTGGCGAAGCCCTGGTCATGCAGCTGGGCACGCAGCGCGTGGAACACCTCGGTGCCCGCCCGGAGCGCCTCGCTGAAGGTATCGAAGCCGACGGGCATGACCATGAACTCCTGGAAATCCGTGGAGTCCAGGGCGTGCTTGCCGCCGTTGAGGATGTTGAGCATCGGCACCGGCAGCGTGCGAGCGCCGACACCGCCGAGATAGCGGTACAACGGCTGCCCGAACGAGGCCGCCGCCGCATGCGCCGCAGCGAGGGACACGCCGAGCAACGCGTTGGCGCCCAGCGTGCCCTTGTTGGCGCTGCCGTCCAGCTCGATGAGCCGGGCATCGATGCGTGCCTGGTCGGCAACGTCCTCGCCCACGAGGTCCGGCCCGATGCGGTCGATGACGTGCTCGACCGCGGTCAGGACGCCCTTGCCACCGTAGCGGCCCTTGTCGCCGTCCCGCAGCTCGACCGCCTCGTGGGCACCCGTGGAAGCGCCCGACGGCACGGCCGCGCGGCCGACCGACCCATCGTCGGTGAGGATGGCGACCTCGATGGTCGGGTTGCCCCGCGAGTCGAGGATCTCCTGGGCGTCGATGATCTCGATGGTCGTCACTTCGCTGCCTTCCCTGCCCCGACGGCCGCCGGTCGATCCTGGAGGATGGCGATGCCCGGCAGCTCGCGTCCCTCGAGGAACTCGAGGCTGGCGCCACCACCCGTGGACACGTGCGTGAACGACTCGGCGAGCTTCAGCTCCTCGACCGCGGCGACCGAATCGCCACCACCGACGACGACCGTGATGCCGTCCCTGGCCCGTCCCGCGAGATAGCGCGCCATGGCGCGCGTGCCGTCCCCGAAGGTGGGCACCTCGAACACGCCCAGGGGGCCGTTCCAGACCACCGTCCGGGCCGCGTCGAGCGCCGCCATGAAGGTCTCCATGCTCGAGGGAGCGACATCCACGATGGACCAGCTGTTGGGCACCTTGTGGACGGGCACGACCTTGTGCTCCGCGCCGCGGGTGATCTCCTTGGCGACCACCACCTCGGTGGGCAGCAGCACCTGGATGCCCTTGGCCTCCGCGGCCTCGAGGATGCGCGTGGCATCCTCCACCCGGTCCTTCTCCAGCAGGCTCTTGCCCACCGTGTGGCCCTTGGCCACGAGGAAGGTGTTGGCCATGCCGCCACCGATGACGAAGGTGTCGACCTTGTCCATCAGGTGCTCCAGGACCTTGATCTTGCCGCTCACCTTGGCGCCACCGATGATGGCCGCGAACGGCCGCTTGGGCGACTCCAGGAGGCCCGACAGGTTGGCGATCTCCTTCTCCATGAGCAGGCCCGCATAGGCCGGCAGGAGCTTGGCGACACCGACCGTGGAGGCGTGGGCGCGATGCGCGGTCCCGAACGCGTCGTTGACGTACACGTCCGCATATCCCGCGAGCGCCTTGGCGAACTCCGGATCGTCCGCCTCCTCGGCGGCGTGGAACCGGAGGTTCTCCAGCAGGATCACCTGGCCCGGCTTGAGGCGTGCCAGCGCGTCCTGGGTGCCGAGGCCGAGCGCGTCCCCGGTGCAGGGCACCCGGATGCCCAGCAGGCGCGACAGCCGCTCCGCGACGGGCCGCAGGCGCGCCGACTCGATGACCTTGCCGTTGGGCCGGCCGAGATGGCTCATCAGGATGACGACGGCGCCTCGGCGGGCGAGATATTCGATGGTCGGGATGGCGGCCCGGATGCGCGTGTCATCCTTGACCTGGCCATCCTCGATGGGCACGTTGAAGTCCACCCGGACCAGGATCCGCTTGCCCTGCGGGTCGAAGTCCCGGACCGTGAGCTTGTCCATGATCGTCAGGCGGCAGCCGTCACGCCGAGGCGCGCCGAGACGAAGGCCACGAGGTCCGCCACACGGCAGCTGTAGCCCCACTCGTTGTCGTACCAGGTGATGACCTTCACGAAGTCACCACCGAGGGACATGGTGGAGGCCGCGTCGATGATCGAGGAGCGGCTGTCGCCCCGGAAGTCGCTCGACACGAGCGGGTCATCCGAGACGCCCAGGATGCCCTGGAGCGGTCCGGCCGCGGCGGCACGGAACGCCTCGTTGAGCTCCTCCGCCGTGGCCGGCTTCGCCAGCTGCGCGGTGAAGTCCACGACGCTCACCGTGGGGGTGGGCACGCGCAGGCTGAAGCCGTCGAACCTGCCCTTGAGCTCCGGGATCACGAGCGCCAGCGCCTTGGCAGCACCGGTCGTGGTCGGGATGATGTTGAGACCCGCGGCCCGCGCCCGACGCGGATCCTTGTGCGCCACGTCCAGGATGCGCTGGTCGTTGGTGTACGAGTGGATCGTGTTCATCAGGCCGCGCTCGATGGTCCAGTTGTCGTGGACCACCTTGGCCGCCGGCGCCAGGCAGTTGGTGGTGCAGCTGGCGTTGCTGATGATGTGGTGCTGCGCCGGGTCGTACCTGTCCTCGTTGACACCCAGGACGACCGTGATGTCCTCGTTCTTGGCGGGCGCGCTGATGATCACCTTGCGGGCACCGGCCTCAAGGTGGGCGGCCGCCTTGGTGGCATCGGTGAAGATGCCCGTGGACTCGACCACGATGTCCACGCCCAGGTCCTTCCAGGGCAGCTGGGCCGGGTCCTTCACCTGCAGCACCTTGACGGTCCGGCCGTCGATGACGAGCGAGTCATCCGTGTGCTCCACGGTGCCGGGATAGGCGCCGTAGGTGGAGTCGTGCTTGAACAGGAGGGCGTTCGTGGCGGTGTCCACGAGGTCGTTGACCGCGACCACCTCCACGTCCGGAGCACGCTCGATGATCGCCTTGAGCGACTGGCGCCCGATCCGACCGAAGCCGTTGATGCCGACCCTGACGGTCATGCCATTCCTCCTGATCGCTGGGGACGCGCGGGGCGTCCGGGTGGCCGGGTCACGCTGCCGGGCTCCGACCGCTCCCCTCGCACCGCATGACGCGACGCGACGGTCTTCGTCGGCCCACGGGACCCTGCCAGGGCGGGACCCGACCGATGCCCGTGCTCCCAGCCGACGGCGGGTCCGCGTGCGGACGATGTTCGTGGCGCGAGGGAGGCAGGCATGATCTCGGGTCTCGAGGTTCGCGCCGTCACGTCGAGCGCGACACGGTGCGGACGCTTCTGATGGACATCCGGATCGTAGCAGAGCCGTGCCCTCGGACCCAGTGCCCGATGGCCCGGGCCAAGCGTCACGACGTGCGCGGCGGAGAGGTCGTGCCAGCCCGGCCGTGGCGATCGAGCGACGGATGCTCCGCCGTGGACCCTCGTGCTGGACGTTCGCGGCAGATCGTCCGTGGCGGTCCGCTCGGACCACGACGTCGCGATGCGGACCCCCGGACGTGCCGACGCCCGGCCCTCGAGGAGGACCGGGCGTCCTGGCGATCGAGTGTGTGGCCGGTCCTGCGACCGGCCAAGGGAGGCTGCGACGCCTCCCGGACGATCAGCCGCCGATGCGGAACACGCTGCCGCCACACTCGGGGCAGGTGCCCTTCGTGGCCGGCTTGCCGTTCTTCATCGTGATCTGGGTGGGGTTCTTGATCTCCACCTTCTTCTTGTCCTTGACGCAGTAGGCCTCCGCCATCCCGTTGCCTCCATCTCTCTCCGGCGCGATGGCCGGACGTCTGCGGGTCCCGGGCATCTGCCG
This sequence comes from Chloroflexota bacterium, assembly GCA_019637815.1. Lineage (GTDB taxonomy): Bacteria > Chloroflexota > Limnocylindria > Limnocylindrales > CSP1-4 > JAFMJV01. The sequence continues at coordinate 208,141 of JAHBUZ010000002.1, read as the reverse complement.
GTCCTCCGCGGATCCGAATGCTGGTTCGCTGGATCTTCCTAGGGTGCCATCCCCGGCGACCACAGGGAGGGCCTCCAGTGCGTGGCGCCGGCCGCTCGGGTCTGCGCCTGCATCTGCGCGAGGATACGCAGCGCGCCGAGTCCCGTCTCGATGCAGCCGCGCTCGGCATCCGCACGACCCGCCGCATCGAGGAAGACACCCTCCGCCCGCTGGGCGAAGGCGGTACACACGACGCCCGCCTGGCACCCTGCCAGCTGGGCGAGCACGAGCAGCGCCGATGCCTCCATCTCGAAGTTGACCACCCCCTGGGCCGCCATCTGGTCGGCGAGGTCAGGGTAGCGGATGGGCAGCTGCGGGATGGGTCGTCCCTGTGCGCCGTAGAAGCCAGGCGCCGTGGCGGTGAGCCCGACATGCGCGCGCCGGCCGAGCTGTGCGGCCGCCTCCACGAGCGCTGCCACGACGCGGTAGTCCGCGGCGGCCGGATAGCCCTCGTGGACGTACCAGCTGGTGGTCGTCTCGAGTCGCACCGCGGCGCTCGTGATGACCAGCTCGCCGAGCGCGATGTCCTCACGCAGGACGCCGCACGACCCGATGCGGATGAGCGTGGGCCGTGACACCAGCGCGAGGATCTCGGCGACCGCGATCTCCATGTTGTCGGTGCCGATGCCCGTCGAGATGGCCGACAGGCGCAACCCGCCGAGCATGCCCGTGACCGAGACGAACTCGCGGTGGCTGCGGCGCACCTCCACGGTGTCCAGCATCCCCGCGATCCGCTCGACCCGTGCCGGGTCGCCGGGCAGCAGGATGTGGTCGGCGAGCTCACCGGGCGCCAGGTCGATGTGATACTGGCGATCGGTGGTCGGCAACGCCACCCGGCGGTCCGTGTCGGGCAACCCGGCTCCCTTCCATCTGCCCCCGCTCGTGCGGGGGGTCGCGCGAACGATAGGCAGCCCGGACGACGAGCGTCAAGCGTGGATCGCGCACGCTCACGCTCGAGGGTCGGTGTCGGGGACCGGCGCCGGGCGTGCGGCGCGCCGTCGACGGACCACCACGGCCGCGCTGCCGGTCACCGCGACCCCACCGGCAGCCAGCAGGCCGAGGATCCCGGCGAGCACCAGGCGTGCTGGGTCCCCGCTCGAGGGGGTCCCCGACGCGATTGGTGGCGCGGGACTCCCGGACGGCCCGGGCGACGGATCCTCCGGCACCCCGACCACGTCCGGATCGGGCGTCATGGCCACCAACCGAAGGCTCCCGGCACGCAGGACCGCGTCACTCCCGGCGACGACCTCCCAGCCACCCACGTCCCGGGCGGCCACGACACCCGTCACGTTGACCACCTCCCCCTCGACGAGCGGTGGCTCGAACGCGGTCGCCGGCTCGAGCAACCGCACCACGGCCTGGCCCGTCCCGTCGTCGATGGTCAGGAGCGGCAGCGCCAGGACCCGCACGGCGCCCGCCACGCGGACCGTGCGGCCCTCCAGTCGTGGCAGGTCCCGGAGGGCCGCCGGGGCATCGCCCGCCTCGTCGACATGGGGTCGGTCGCTGCCCCCGGACCCACTCGCCGGATCGCCGGTCGGGTCGCCGGGCGCACCGGACCCGTCGGGAGCGGCGGGCGCGTCCCCCAGCTCGATGTCCGCGGCGGATCGGGGCACGATGCCGAAGCGCTGGTCCGACGCGCTCGGGTGGGCCCGCTTCACGATGCCCGTGATGACCGCCGAGCGACCCTCGACGAGCGCGGTGGCGGGGATGCCGCTGCGAGCCACGCCCACGATGGGCGCTGCGCCGGCCGCACCAAGGGTCGCCTCGGCACGCCAGGTGTCGCCCTTCCGCGTGACATCGGTGATGCGCACCCGGACCCGCACCAGGCGCCACTCGTCATCCGCTCCCGGCACGCGCCGCAGGAGGACGGGCGTCGCCTGTCCGGAGCCGGTCCGTCGGGGTGACTCGGCGGCCGCCAGCTGCCGTCCGCCATACCAGGTGCCCACCTCGCCGGTGGCACGCAGCCGTGTCCCGATGGCGGGAGCGGTCTCGCCCGTGGGCAGGCGCAGCAGGATGGCGCCGCTGCCGTCCTGGAGCGTCACGCGGCGACCCTCGCCGTCGAGCAGGTCCGCGGGTGAGGTGACGATGCCCTGGACCGTCACGGTGGCGCCCTCCGTGGCCGTCGCGATCCGGACCACGGACGCCGGTGCGCCCGTCGCGTTCGGACGAGGTGTCGCCGTGGCACCCGGGCGACCGGTGGGTGTCGCGCTCGTCGTCACGAGGTCGCTCCGGTCCCGCGGCCAGATCCGATAGCCGTCGCCGGCCCCGGACGCGCTCTCGCGCTGGCCCACGATGCCCGTGACACGCAGCCCACCGCCGACCGTCAGCTCCGACCGACCGACCCCCAGCGACCCGAACAGGAACACCCGGAGCTCCCCGACCGAGTCCCGCAGGGTCACCGCGAGCGACCCGCTGCTGCCGCTCTCGAGCCGCACGATGGTGCCCACCGTACGCACGAGCCGGCCCTCCCGTGCCTCCACCAGGCCATCCGCACCCACCGAGGCGGGCGCAGGCAGACCACCCTCGCCGAGGATCACCAGATCATCGGCACGCTCCGCCCGCAGCTCGAGGTTGCCGTACGGGGCGGCGATGCGTCCGCCGAGTCGGATGATCGTGCCCGGGCGGATCGTGCTGCCGTCCACGCCACTCGGCAGCGCCACCGCGATGCCGCCCGTGCCGTCCTGGACGAAGGTCACGCCCGCCCGCAGGATGCGCCCCGGAGGCGCCGTCACGGTGCCCTCCACGGCGGTCCGCCCGCCCACCGCGACCTGCCTCGCGGTGGCGACCGGGACCACCGGCATGGGTGTCGCGGTGGGCGATGGTGTGGCGGTCGGTCGCACCGTGGGCGTGGGCTGGGGTGCGGGCGTCGGGGTCGGCTGCGGCGTGGGCGATGGGGTCGGCGTCGGCAGGTCCGCGAGATCGTCGACGCGTCGCGGCTGGAGCCGATAGCCGTTGGTGCCGGCGGCGGTCGATGCGCGCTGCCCCACGATGCCCGTGATGCTCAGCCGCCGACCCGAGGGAAGCGCGCTGCGGTCGATGCCGGTGATATCCCCCACCACGATGCGCAGGCTGCCCGTGGTGGTCACGAGGTCCACGGCGAAGCCATCCGAGAGGTCGTCCGGCGAGCCACTGATGGTGCCCGTGGCGACCGCGAGCTGGCCCTCCACGTGCTCGAGGGAGCCGGCGGTCACGACCACGGGCGCCAGGTCATCGCCCGGACCCAGGTCCACGATGTCGGTCGCCGTGTCGAGGAGCAGCGTCGCCTCGCTGAAGCGGGCGCCCACCGTCGCGTCCACCTGGACCCGTCGACCCGCGTCGATAGGCGGCCACACGGCGCTCGCGAGCGAGAGCGCGATGCCCGCGCTGTCGTCCTGGAGATAGGTGCCCTTGCCGGCGTTCATGAAGCCCGGGGGTGCGGAGATGGTGCCCGTCACGCGGACCCTGCTGCCGAGCGCCCGCTCCCGTGCCGTGGCCACGGACAGCGTGACCGGGGTCGGCGCCGGGGTCGCCGTGGGTGACGGCGAGGGTGGGGAGGTCGGCGTGGGCGTGGGTGCGTCGGTCGGTGACGAGGTCGGCTCCGGGTCCGATGTCGGCGCGGGTGTGACCTGCGGCGGCTCGGGTGTGGCCTGCGGCTCGGGTGTGGGCTGCGGCGCCGGCTCGGTCGGCACCGGGGTCGGCTTCAGGGTCCCGGTCGGCTTCGGGGTCCCGGTCGGCTTCGGCGTCGGCTCCGGTGTGGGCTCCGGGGTCGCGGTGATCGTCGGGGTCGGCTCGAGTGTCGGTCGCTCGGTCGGCTCGACCGTCGTGGTCGGCTTCGGCGTGGGCTCCGGGGTCGCGGCCACCGTCGGGGTCGGCTTCGGCGTGGGCTCCTCGGTCGGCTCGAGCGTCGGGGTCGGTGGCTCGGTCGGCCCGGGCGTCGGGGTCGGTGGCTCGGTCACTACCGGGGTCGGCTCGGGCTGCGACGTGGGGGAAGGCTTCGGCGTCGGCGCCGGTGTGGGCTTCGGCGTCGGATCGGGCGTCACGTGGCGCGCGTCCGGGATGGGCAGCTCCTGGATCCACGTGTCGGCCCGGTTGTCGTTCGTGTCCCGACCGTTCCGAGCGTTCCCATCCGGCAGCCGCTCGAGCGACTCGCCCGCTGCCGGCGCCGGACCCGGTCGACCCTCCACCCAGCCGTTGGCTGCGTCACCCCATGACAGCGAGTCGATGACCTCGCCGCCGACCACACGCAGCACGATCGTCCCGCCGCCGGCCGCGAGCCCGCCCGTCCAGGTGGCATCCGCGAGGTCCGCCCAGCGACCGGATGCGTTCGCGAGCAGCAGGCTGCCACCGGGGCGGAGCACCGAGCCCGTCCACGTGACCTTGCGCGAGACGCTGCTGCCCGAGGCGTTGACGTACGCGACCTCGAGACCGCCGAGGTCGGCCGGCTGGTCGCCTCGATGGAAGATCTCCACCCACTCGTCCGATGCGACGCGACCTCCGGTCACGACCTCCGCGACGACCAGGTCCGGCGAGGGGTCCCATGGGCCCGGGGCAGCGGCATCGACGCCCCGGATCGGGCCGAGGAGCGCCAGCACGACACAGGCGCCGGCGGCGAACAGGGTGGTGGCGTGCGCGCGACGACGCACACCATGCGGAGCAGCGCGCATGGACCGACCTCCCGGCGGGTCTTCCGGGGCGGGCAGGGTCGGCGGCGACGACCATCCTGACATCGCTGATCGACCACGCACTGATGGGTGATCCACCCGCCACGTATCGGCCGATCACCCGCGACTTGTCCACGATCCGTCGTGGCCTGGTTCCCCGCCAACGCTGCCCGATGGACCGTCCGGCGCGTCCCGAAGCATCCCGGCGATCACGTCGTGGCCGTCCCGCGCTACCATCGCGGCTGCGCCCGCTGCCGGACCGATGGCCAACCGGTGGCTCGACGCGCCCCAGCACCACGATCGGAGCACGCGGCGACAGGTCGCCCGATGGCTCCGCAAGGAGGAGCCTTGGCCCGCGCCAAGAACACGAGTCGCGCCGAGTCGCGGCGCAAGTATCGCGAGCAGGCACGCGCCGCCGGTACCGAGATCCCGGACGACGAGATGGATGACGAGGTGGCAGCGATCGCCGCCCCGCAGCCGCGGCAGAGCATGTTCCGGATGCCCGACATCGCGGCGGACCTGCGCATCCTGCCGGGCATGCTCCGCAGCGAGAAGAAGCTGTGGATCCCGTTCCTGATGCTGTTCGGCGCGTTCCTGCTCGCCCTCGGCTACTGGTCGTGGGGCATCGTGCCCGAGGACATGGCGGGCCTCGTGAGCATCGTGGTCTCGCTCGTCCTCCAGCCGACCGGTCTGTTCGTGTTCTTCATCGGTGGCTTCCTCGCACCGCGCGCGAGCTATCTCGTGGGTGCGGTCCTGGGCATCGTGGACGGCGTCCTGTTCTCGCTGCTCGTGCTGATGGTCCCGGCGGAGGCGACCACGCCACCCGGTGGCGAGATGCCGGACCCGACCGCGACCCTCGAACCCGCCCAGTTCCTCGCGTACGTGGGCATCGCGATGATGGTCGGCATCCTCGCCGCAGGCTTCGCGGCGTGGTACCGGAACTTCCTGCGCAGCTCCCAGGAGCGTGCCCGACAGAACCGGGCAGCCCGCGAGCAGCAGGCGAGGATCAAGGCCAAGGAGGATGCCCGCGCGGCCAAGGAGGCACAGCGGCGAGGGGATCGCCACTGATCACCCGTCGGGCGGCCCCGGGGGACCCGTCATCGAGGTCCCACCAGGCCGCCGACGCCTCGGCCGTCGTGGTCAGTACCCGGCGACCCATGACGTCACGTCGAGCGACGGCCGGTTTCGTGACCGCCGGCCGCCGATCAGTACCCGGCTGCGCGTGACGTCACGTTGAGGAGCGGCTCCCCCGCCAGCTGACGACGCAGCTGCTCGGCGAACAGCAGGGCGGCCTGGTGCAGCAGCATGTCGAAGTCGCCGATCGCGGAGACGTGCGGGGTCAGGACCGCACCTGGCTGGGACCAGAGCGGGCTCGCCGCCGGCAGTGGCTCCTCGCTGGCGACATCCAGGACCGCCCCGCCGATCCGCTCATCCGCGAGCGCATCGATCAGCGCCGCCTCATCCACGAGCCCGCCCCGCCCCACGTTGACGAGCCACGCGTCCGGTCGCATCAGACCCAGGACGCGCGCGTCCACCAGGTGGCGGGTGCGCGGGGTGAGTGGCGCGGTGAGCACCACCACGTCGGCCGCGGCCACGATGTCCGCCAGCCCGTCGGGACCGACCAGCCGCTCCGGGATGCGACCCTCCGGGTCACCCGTGCCGGGCTCCCGCCAGCCGTGGTCGACCCGTGACGCAGGGTCCGCCTTGAGCGCCAGGACACGCATCCCGAATGCGTCGAGGAGCCGCGCGCACTCCCGCCCGATGCTGCCGTAACCCACGATGGCGGCCGTGCGGCCACGGAGCCGTCGACCGGCGAACGGGAACCGCGCGTCACCCATCGGCCATCGATGTGCCGACTGCTCGGCGAGCCGTGCCCGGGTGCGCCCGAACGCGGACAGCGTCGCCCACAGCACGTACTCCCCGATGTGCACCGCGTGGAGCCCCGACCCGTTGGTGACCACGATGCCCAGCGACCACGGGTCGAGCGCGTACAGCGAGTCGAGACCCGCGTTCGTGGTCATCAGCAGGCGCAGCCTGGGCATCCCTGCGCGGTCGGGTGGCGACCACGACGAGAGCAGCACCTCCGCCTCGGCGTCCTCGATCGCGGCGACCGCATCGGCCGTGTCCGGGCCGCCGAACACGATGGCCAGCCGAGGGTCCACGGCGGCCAGCATCGCCCGGTCGTCGGCAGCGAAGGGGATCGTGCACCGGACCCGCAGCCGCTCCATGGCGAGACCCTAGCAGGCCGAGCCCATGCGGCACACGGTCGACCTGGGGCATGCGACCATCCTGCCCGCGAGGAGGGACGAGGCGGTGGCGAACGACTGGCCCGAGATCCAGTACTGGACCGAGGCGGAGCATCTCGCGGCTGCATGGCTGCGACATGACGCCGACCAGCGGGACGCGTTCGACGATGACCATCCGGATGCATGGGCGAGCGACGAGCTCTTCGAGCGGCTCCTGGCGGACCCGGACGCGGAGCGGGACTGGCCGGTCATCCTCGCCCTGGTGGCCGGATGTCGCTCCATCCACCAGCGGTACCGCGTGGCGGCAGGCCCACTCGAGGACTACATCACCAGGCACGGCGCGGCGGTCATCGAGCAGATCGAGGACCAGGCAGGACGCGACCGCCGTTTCCGATGGATGCTCCAGGGAGTCTGGCAGTCCGGCATGTCCGCGGATGTCTATCTCCGGATGCTCCGTGCGGCCGGCGCGGAGGTCGACGAGCGGGCGTACCGTCGCGACCAGCGGATCCGACGGCTCCTGTGGCCGCTCGGCCTGGCGCGGTTCGTCGCAGCCATCATGCGGATCATCGTCGGGGATGCCGTGCGACGCATCCTCGGGCGCTCCGATGGAGCCGCTCCGGATCCCGTCGACCCGGCGACGTCGACCGTCCGCGTGGTCTTCCCGACCGGTTCGGCCACCGCGGAGATCGAGCAGGATGGCCGGGTCGTGGCCTCCGGCCCGTGGCGCCTCGCACCAGGCGCTTGTCTGAGCCTGTACGCGGAAGCGTGGTTCCACGACACGAACGGCTGGAGCTTCAGCGTGGTGACTGAGCCGGATGACGCCGCGACCACGACATCGGTCACGATCGAGGATCCCGGTGGTCCGGTCGCGGTCGCCAGCCAGCCCGAGATCGAGGTCGACGGACTCGTGCTCAGCGACGACGGCTATCGCGCCTCCCTGCAGGCGCCCGTGATGACGCCGTTCGCGCCGGACCTCGACGCACGCCGGTACGTCTTCCGGGGCACGTTCGACGTCCGTCCGCGCTGACGCATCCCGGTCTCGCCAGACACCTGGCGTCCGCGCCGGTCGGCGCTCCCGGCGACCTGCGCATCTCGTCCGCGGGGATCGCCGCGGCCGTATACTCACCAGATCGTCGACAATATCCCGACGGCTGAGGAACAGCGTGCGTATCGTCGAGCACCAGGTCATCCACCGGAACCCATGGCCGAACCACCGCGCCGAGTCCTACTCCGGGACCACCATCTGCCGGACCCGCGACGCAGCCGGTGACCCGTGGTTGCTGGCGGCGTTCCGGGTCGGGTCCGCGCGGATGAGCCCGGACGGATCGATCGCGGTGCATCGATCCCGTGACGAGGGGCGGACATGGGAGCCGGCAGCGTCCCCGTTCCTGCACCCGCCCGATCTGCCGACCAAGATGACGCATCCCGTCGGCGCATCCATGGCCGGCCCCCAGATCGGCGCCTCGACGGACGGGACGATCGTGCTGGCTGCGGCTCGCATGTGGATCGTCCCACCGGGATCGCCTGGCTGGGACGCGGATGCCGCAGGCCTCATCGATGCCGACACGCTGATCGCGCGGGGCACGCTGGACGGCGGCTGGGAGGCGCCCATCGTGGTCGACGGTCGTCGCACGCTCGATGAGTGGGCCATCCCGTGCGGGCCACCGCATCCGCTCGGCGCTGGACGGTGGCTCTTCCCCGTGGAACGGCACGCTCGGACCCACGTCCCGGAGTGGTTGCGTGGCTACCATGCCTTCGCCCTGCGCTCCGGCGACGATGGTCGGACATGGCCGGAGCAGCCCGCGATGCCCAACGACGAGGACCGGGTCGTGGCGCACTATGACCAGCGCGTGGCGCGCCTCCCGGACGGTCGCATCGCGTCCGTCATCTGGGCCCATGACGTGGTCCGCGACCAGACGCTGACCGCCCGCATCGCGTGGAGCGATGATGACGGCGGGACGTGGTCGGCGACGCACGACACGGGGATCGTGGGTGGTCCGCTCAACCCCATCGCCATGCCGGACGGGCGGCTCGTGGTCACGTATCCACGACGGACGGCACCCCGGGGCATCCGGGCACGCGTCTCGCCCGACGGCGGCCGTTCGTGGGGTCCCGAGACGATCCTGTTCGACGAGGCCAGTGGGCGCCTGGTGGGTCGCTCGACCGACACGCAGGCCCCGCGGGAGGACGACCCGGCGCTGTGGGGATCGATGTGGGGCTGGACGTTCGGGCAGCCCGTGCCCGTCGCGCTGGGTGATGGCACGGTCGGGGTCTGCTTCTTCGGACAGGTCGAGGACCGCATGCCAGCGGTCCACTTCCTGCGACTGGCGCTCGACGACGCGGACGTGACGCCCGTGTCCCGGCCGCGCGGCGGGACCTCGTGACACGGCCCGCCGGGAAGGGACCATCGGGATGACCATCGAGCAGGTCGAGGTGTTCACGGTCCACCATCGGGTGGAGCCGCTCCGGTCGGTGTCCATCGCGCCCATCCCGGCGCATGACTTCGTGTACTGCCGGGTCACCGACCGCGATGGCATCACCGGCTGGGGCGAGACCTACCTCATCCCGGGCATCGCGGCGGTCATCGCGGAGCTCGCGGCGATGGTCATCGGCCGGCGGGCCATCGACGCCCGGGCGCTCTGGACGGACGTCTGGAACGCATCGGAGCACACCTGGGCGGCGTCGGCGCTGTCGATCGCCATCGACGACCTGCGGGCCCGCCAGCTGGGCGTGCCGGTCCACGCGCTGTACGGCGGCGCGGTGCGCGACCGGGTGCGGGCGTACGGCGCGAGCACCGGCTACATCGAGGGCCGCGACCCGGCCGAGACGTGGCCCGAGGAGACCGCCGACCACGCGGCGCGCGGCTTCACCGCCACCAAGTACCGCATCGGCCGCTCCCCCATCGCCCACGAGATGGCCATCCTCGCCCGCATCGCAGCGGACCATCCGGACATGGCGCTCATGGCCGACGGCAACGCCGCCTACGACATCGCGGGGTCCATCCGGGTGGGCCGGGCGCTCGACGAGCTCGGCTTCCGCTGGCTCGAGGAGCCGATGCCCCAACGGGGCGGCTACGCCGCGTACGAGCGACTGGCGGCCGCGCTCGACATCGCGCTCGCGGGCGGCGAGATCACCCAGTCGCGACATGCCGCGCTCGAGACCATCGGGCGGGGCTGCTTCGACATCATCCAGCCCGAGCCGGTCATCGTGGGCGGCATCGGCGAGGCGGTCTGGATCGCCGAGCTGGCCCGACTCCACGGCATCGGCTGCGTGCCCCACACCTCGGGCAGCATCATCGGCATCGCGGCGGCGCTCCAGGTGCTCGCGACCATCCCCGATGCCTCCGCGTCACCGGCGACCGAGACCCCCTATCTCGAGGTGGGCACCGACCCCAACCCCTGGCGCACCGAGCTGCCCACCACGGACCTCCTGGCGCTCGAGGACGGCTGCGTGCGCATCCCGACCGGTCCCGGGCTGGGCGTGGACATCGACGAGGGGTTCCTGCGGTCGCGGGCGCTGACCCGGCTGGTGGTGCGCGGCTCCGACTAGCGGACGATGGGCACCGCGCTGCCGCTGCGAGCCGACGCGATGGCGGCCTCCACCATCTCGATGGCGGCCCGGCCGTCCCGCCCGGAGACCTCCGGGGGCGTGCCGTCGAGGAGCGATCGCGCGAACCCCTCCACCTGGCGTGCCGTGAGCCCGATGCGCCGGGGTGTCTTGGGGTCCACCGACCAGTCCCAGGGCGGCAGCTCCAGCTCCACGCGCCAATCCGAGCCCTGACCGACCCGCAGCACGTCCCGGGTGAAGTCCAGCATGCCGTGGTCGCCGACACACAGCCACTGCATGTACGAGCCCAGTCCGGGCGCCGGGATCTCGTAGCTCATCCAGAGCTGGGCCATGGCGCCCGAGGCCATGCCATAGGTGACCATCGCACTCGGGTCGAGCGCCGGGATGTCACCGAAGTTCCGGAACAGGCCGAACGCGAGCGTGGCCTCGGAGCCCGTGAACCAGCGCAGCGTGTCACAGCCGTGCGGTCCCCAGTCGAGATAGGCGCCACCCTCCCGGGGATCCACGAACCAGCCGTCCGCGGGCACGTCCCAGCCCACGGTCGGGCTGGTCACCCGGAACATGGTGATGCGCCCCACCGTGCCATCGTCGATGAGCTGGCGGGCCCGGATGGAGATGTCGTTGTAGCGCGACTGTGACGCGACGGTGACCGTGACACCCGCCATATCGGCCGCCGCGAGGATCTCGTCACACTCCGCGACCGAGAGCGCCATGGGCTTCTCGAGGTAGATGTGCTTGCCCGCCGCGGCAGCCGCGAGGGCGAGCGGCAGATGCGTCGTGTGGGGCGTGGCGATGACCACGACATCGACGTCGGGGCGCTCCAGCAGGGCATCCGGGGAGGCGTCCACGGGCACCCCGTAGGCACTGCCCAGCTCCGTGGCGCGCCGACCCCCCGTCACCGCGACCAGGCGGCCGCTGGGAGCCTGTGTGCGCAGCGCCTCGGCGTACGTGGAACCCATCATGCCGGTACCGATGATGCCGAAGCCGATGGTCATGCAGGACCTCCATGGCGGGTCGGGCGATCGCCCGACCCGCGCTGCTGGTGCCGGGCGTCAGGCGCCGGCGAGATACGCGAGGACGATGTCCTGGACACCCGCGACCGCGGTCGCCTGAGCCTCCTCGGCGCCGATCTCGCCGCGATAGAGCCGACCCAGCGCCTCCTGGAGGGGTGGCGTCCAGTCGTACGGCGCCGCGTACCGGTCGAGGTTGGTCTGGCCCTGGGCGGCAAGGACGCCACCGATGGGGTACACCGCCTGGACCTCGGGATCCTCGAGCACGGCGGTGTTCGAGGACGGCAGGGTGCCACCGAGGTTCATCTGCTTCTGGAACGGCGGCATCGTGAGATAGCGCAGGAAGTGGAGCGCCGCCTCCTGCTGGACCCCGAACCGATTGAGGCCGAAGCCCTCGAAGCCGTTGACGCTGCCGCTCGTGCCGGCGTCGATGCCGGGAACGGTGGTGACGCCGACCTCGTCGGGCTGGAGCGTCGTCGGGAAGTTCTCCGGGTCGCTGCCGATGGCGTACCCCCAGAGCTCCGCGAAGTTGACCTGGGACGCGGTGCGACCCGCGTTGAACATGGTGCCGATGGCGTAGTCCTCGACGTCCGCGGCGAGGTTGGGATCGAGGAAGCCGGACTTGAGGCCCGCCTCGATGGTCTGGAAGGCACGCAGCCCGTGCTCGTCGCCGAACAGCACCTGGGTGCGGTCGTCGGAGAGCAGCTTCGCACCGGGGATGCTGTTGAGGAACACCAGGAACAGGCTCGCCCCGTACAGGCCGCCGATGTGGAGCGCCATCGGGTACCGATCGCCGTCGGTGAGCGCGGGCGCCGCGGCGAACAGCTCCTCCCAGGTCGCGGGCGGGGCATCCGGATCGAGGCCGGCCGCCTGGAACATGGTCCGGTTGTAGATGAACACCTCCATCTCCGAATGGACCGGCAGGCCACGCAGACCACCGTCGGCCGAGGTGAGCACGGGGATGGTGGCCGGCACGTAGATGCTCGTGTCGACGGCCAGCGCGGGGTCCGCGAGGTCGACGTACAGCCGGTCACCGAACTGGGCCGTGAACTGCCCACCGGAGTAGAGCAGATCGACGCTGGGATCCTGGGCCGCCACGATGCCCGCGAACTTGAGCGCGCGCTCGCCGAACGGGACCACGGTCACCACGACCTGGCCACCCGTGAGGGCGCTCCACTCAGCCGCCGCGGCCTCTGCTGGGGGTGCCACGGTCCCGCCGCTCCACACCTGGAGCGTCACACCCGTGTAGTCGGGGGTCTCCCCCGAGGCGTCCTGGGCGAGGGCGCTGCGACTCGCCACCGACGCCATGGCGGCGCCGAGCGGGAGCGCGGCTCCAGCCTTGAGGATGGCCCGTCGGCTCAGCGGGTGGCGGAGCCAGGGGCTGGGATCGCTACGTCCGGACATGGGTCAGGTTCCTCCTCACATGCATGCGGGTCATCCCGAAGGTCATCGGTCGATTCGGCGTCAGGTCACCTCCCCCTCATCCCTTCACGTAGCCCTGGCTGAGCCCGGACATGAGCCGGCGGAAGAAGACGACGACGAGCACGAGGCAGGGCAGGAAGGCGGTCACGCCGGCCGCGGCGACGAGCGTGAACGGCGGTGGCCCCTCCGGCCCCACGGTGGCCTGGACGAAGCCGATGAGCCGGGTCACCGTGACCGCGTTCCGGTCGCCCAGCATCACCGCGAACAGGAACTCGTTCCAGGTGCCCACGAGCAGCAGGATCGCGGTCGCCGAGATGCCCGGCCACGCGGCCGGCATGACGACCCGGAAGAGGGTGCCCAGGCGACCGCAGCCATCGATGCGCGCGGCCGATTCCAGGGACCGGGGCACCTCCCGGAACACGTTCCGGAGCAGCCACACGATGAGGGGCATCCAGAACGCGGTGTTCACGATGACCAGCGCCGCGATGGTGTCCTTGAGGCCGAGGAACCGGAACACCAGCAGCGTCGGGATGGCGACGACGATCGCGGGCACCATCTGGGTCAGCAGCAGGATGATCAGCACGACCCGCGATCCGGGCATCTCGTAGCGTGCCAGGGGATATGCGGCGAGCGCGCCGAGGAACAGGGTCAGCAGCGTGACCAGCGTCACGACCGTCAGGCTGACCACGATCGACCCCTGCCACTGGGAGCGCGACAGCAGGTCGGTGTAGTTGGACAGCCGCAGGTCGAGGGTGAGGCGGGGTGGCAGCTGGGTGACCGCGCCCTCCGGCTGGAGGCTCGTGATGACGATCCAGATGACCGGACCCACCAGCCACGCGATGAGCGCCACCGACGCCGCCACCAGCGCGACGCGACCCACCCACCTCGGCAGGCGGATACGTCGCCGCCGGGGCGGCTCGATGTCCACCGGCAGAGCGGCCGCGACGCTCGAGGCGCCCAGCGTGGACATGGGCCGGGCGGGCCGTGCCTCGCTGTCGTCGTCCGTGGACGGGCCAGCCGTGCCTCGTCGCCGGAAGCGGACCGCCAGGAGCAGTGCGCTGCAGCCGAGGATGATCAGGAACAGCACGACCGCGAGCGCCCCGGAGTACCCGAAGCTGAGATTGCCGATGGTGCTCCGGTACAGGTAGTAGGTGATGACCGTGGTCGACTGGCCGGGTCCGCCACCGGTCAGCGTGAACAGGATGTCGATCATCTGGAGCGACAGGATCACGGTCATGATGGCCACGATCGCGAGCGTCGGTGCGATGGCGGGCAGGGTGATGAAGCGGAACGCCTGCCACGCCCCTGCGCCGTCCATCCGGGCGGCGCGGTACTGCGCCTCGGGCACCGTCCGGAGCGCGCCCAGCAGCAGCAGCGCCATCAGGGGCACCATCCGCCAGGCCGTGGCCACGATGGCGACGACCATCGCGCCCTCCGCCGTGTCGAGCCAGCCGACCGGCCCGTTCGCGATGCCCAGGATGTTCGCCAGCGCGGTCGCCAGGCCGAACTGCGACTGGAAGATGAACTTCCAGTAGAGACCCGTCACGACCGGCGCGACCGCCCAGGGCAGGAGCACCGCGATGCCCACCAGCATCGAGCCTCGGAAGGCCTTCGTGAGCAGCAGCGCGCAGCCCAGCGCGAGGGGCACCGTGAGCGCCGTCACCCCCGCGGCCAGGACCACGGTCCGTGGCACCGCGTCGAGGAACGCGCGGTCGGCGGGCAGTCGCCGGAGGTAGTTGTCCAGCCCCACGAACGGCGTCAGGTCGTCGCGCAGCAGCTCGATGCGGAAGAGGCTCATCGCCGCGACCGCGATGATGGGCGGCAGCACGAACAGGAGCACCAGCGCACCGCCCGGCAGGAACGCCAGCCAGCCGAACGTGCGGTCGCTCAGCCGGTCGATGCGGCCCGCGACCCGACCGGGCCACGTCGTGACGCCCCGGCTCACCGAGCCGCCGATCGCTCACCGGACGTCCTGACCGCCGTGACCGATCCGTCCCCTGCCCGCATCGATGATTGTCGACAATATACGTTCGACATGATGGGCATGATACGAACCGGTCCGGGCGGGGTCAAGACAGGTGCACGGTCATGCCGGTCGCGGCGGCCCGCGATGCGGCGGAGGCCATGACGATGGCCGCGCGACCGTCCTCGCCGGAGACGGGTGGCGTCGAGCCGGTGCGCAGCGCGTCCACGACGGCCTGGACCTGGCGCGCGGTGTTGCCGATGCGGCGGGGATGATGTGGCTGCCACGGATCGGTCCACGTCGGCTGCTCGTCCACGACCTGCCAGCCCGACGCGTCCCCCAGCCGGATGCGGTCGAGGTCCCATTCCAGGATCCCCCGGGCACCGATGACCTGGTACTGGGTGTTGGAGCCCGATCCGAGACCGGGCGGCGGGATCTCGTAGCTCAGGAACGCCTGGCAGATCGACCCGTCGGCCATCCGGTACTGGGCCATCATGGTCGGGCCCTGGTGCCCCGTCGCGCCGAAGTCGGCGACCTCCGCGTGCACCCGGATCGCCTCGGACCCGGTGAACCAGCGGAACGCATCGCAGGCGTGGGCGCCCCAGTCGAGGAACAGGTCCCCCTCCCGGGGGTCGGCGATCCAGTGACCGTCCGGCAGCTCCAGGCCGATGAGCGGGCTCGTGGCGCGCACGATGCGCACCTCGCCGATGGCGCCCTCGTCGATGAGCCGACGGGCGTGCATCGTCATCTCGAAGTGGCGCGTCTGCTTGGCGACCGTGAGCAGCACCCCCGCCTCGCCGCACGCGGCGATGATCCGGTCACAGGCCGCCACGTCCACGGCCATGGGCTTCTCGAGGTAGACGTGGCGACCCGCCCGGGCCACGGCGACCGCGAGCGGCTCGTGCGTGGAATGGGGCGTCGCGATGACCACCAGCTGGACGTCGTCGCGTGCCACGAGCGCCGCGGCGTCGGGTGGCGCCGCCACGCCATGCGTCGCCGCGAGGCCGGCCGCCCGACTGCCCATCGCGATGGCCGACAGACGGGCACCGCGCACCTGTGTCGCGAGCGCGTCGATATAGACCTCGGCCATGTTGCCCGAGCCAAGGATGCCGACACCGATGTCGTCTGGGGTCATCTCAGGCCACCTCCTCATGTCCCGGCTGGTAGGGGAACCGCTCGACCAGGTCATCGGGTAGGCGGATACCGAGACCCGGCGCGGTGGGTGCCAGCAGGTCCCCGTCATCGAGAGCGAGTGGCTCCACCAGCAGCTCGCGGCGGATGTCGTCCGGCGCCAGGGCGACCTCGACGGCCCGCGCGTTGGGGCTCGCGATGGCGACATGGAGATTGGCCATGAAGCCCGGACCGATGGAGCCGCCCGTGTGGACCAGCAGCCCGACCCCGTGGGCCTCCGCGATGCGCGCGACCGTCCGACACACGCCCACGCCACCCACGTGTGACGCATCCGGCTGGGCGTGGTCGAGCGCTCCCATGGCGATCCAGCGTCGGAACTCGTCGACGCCCGTCAGGCACTCGCCGCCGGCGATGGGCACGCGTGTCGAGCGCCGCAGCTCAGCGTAGCCCTCCGGGTCGTCGTAGCGCAGCGGCTCCTCGTGGAACAGCACGTCGGACGGCTCGATGGCACGCGCGAGCGCCAGCGCGTCACGACGCGACCACGACTCACGGATCTGCACGGCGTGCGAGTCGACCGCCAGCTCGATGCCCGGGCCAAGCTCGGCCCGGAGCGCGGCCAGCTTGTCCCGCTCGTCGGCGATGCGTTCCGCGGTCGTCGCGGCGTACCACGTGCCATAGGGCGGCGGGACGCTGCCGCGGGACCGGCTGCCGGGTCGACCGGTGTAACCCGTGCCCAGCTTCAGGGCACGGAACCCACGGGCCACGTACCGGCGCGCCTGGTCGACCGTCGCCTCGAGCGGCCAGCGTCCCGTGCCACCGGACGCGTACGCGAGCAGGCGTCCGTGGGCCGCACCGCCGAGGAGCGCGTGGACCGGTCGCCCCTCGGCGAGACCCCGGATGTCCCACAGCGCCATGTCCACCGCGGACAGCACGGACAGCCCGAGGCCGCTCCGGCCCCACCACAGGATCCGCTGCGCCAGCTCCGCGGTGCAGGCCTCCGTGCGCATCGGGTCGAGACCGAGCACCGGGTCGGTGAGGGCACGTCGCAGGACCGCCACGACCGGCTCCACGGCCTCCGGGCAGAAGTAGCCCATGACCGTCTCCCCCACGCCCCGGATGCCCGCGTCCGTGTCCACGACCACGAGCGCGCTCGAGCGCAGGGGTGGCTCCGGCGAGCCGTCCGGCCCGTCCTCCAGCCAGGCGGGGTCCGCGCCCCACGGGCTCGTGAGCAGGATGGTCCGGACGTCGGTCACGCGCACGTCAGTACCCTCGGGCCCGGGAGGTCACGTTCAGCAGCGGCTCACCGGCCGCGTCCCGGCGGAGCTGCTCGGCCATCAGCAGCGCCACGCGGTGCCACAGCGCGTCGATGTCGCCGAGCCCGGAGAGGTGCGGCGTCACGAGGCAGCGCGGCTCCGACCAGAGCGGGTGGTCGGCCGGCAGCGGCTCCTGGGTCACGACGTCCAGCACCGCGCCGCCGATACGACCGGCTCGCAGCGCGTCGAGCAGCGCCACCTCGTCGATCGCGGCGCCACGCCCCACGTTGACGATCCAGGCGTCCGATCGGAGCACCGCGAGCAGCGACGCGTCGAGGACGGCGCGGGTGGCCGGGGTGGCCGGCATCGCCAGGACCACGAGGTGGGCGTCCCCGGCAAGCGCCGGGAGTGCGTCCGGTCCGGCGAGCCGCTCGGGGATCGAACCGTCGGGATCGCCCGTGCCGGCCTCGCGCCACCCCTCGTCGCGACGCCGCTCCGGGTCCGCCTTGACAGCGAGGATGCGCATGCCCACCGCGTGGAGCAGCCGCGCCACCTCGCGACCGATGCTGCCGTAGCCCACGATGAGCGCGGTGCGGCCACGCAGTCCGCGTCCCGCGAGGGGCCAGCGGGCGTCCGCCCACGACCGGCGGGCGCCGTTGGCGAGCCGTGCCTCGATCCGCTCGCTGACCAGCAGGGCGGCCCCCAGGACGTACTCCGCGATGGCGACGGCGTGGACGCCGCTGCCGTTGGTGACGGTCAGGCCGAGCGCCCACGGGTCCGCGAGGACGAGATCGTCGATACCCGCCCCGGCGGTCGCGAGCCAGCGCAACCGGGGCGTGCCCGCCAGGTCGCGGGGTGCCTCGCTCGCCATGAGGATCCCCACCTCGGGGTCCCGCAGGCTGCCGACCCACTCGGCCGTGTCCTCGCCCTCGTGGACGATCTCGTAGCGCCGGTCCACGGACGCGAGCAGCTCCCGGTCCGCGGCGACGAACGGGTACACGTTGCGGACGCGGACGTGGCGGTCCATCGGACGACCCATCACGTCGTGCGGGGAGCCGGCGCGACCACGAGGTCCTCCGGGATGCTCGCCAGGTCGGCGATGCCGCAGGTCGCGGCATCCCGCACCAGCTCCTCCCGGAGCCGCTCAAGGACCCGGCGCACGCCCTCGGCGCCACCGACCGCGAGACCCCAGCACGCCGCCCGGCCGACGAACACCGCGCGAGCCCCCCGCGCCAGCGCGAACAGCACATCCGTGCCGGTCCGGATGCCGCCATCCAGGTACACCTCGGCGCGGTCACCGACCGCCTCGGCCACGGCCGGCAGGGCATCGATGGTGGCCACCGAGCGGGGCAGCTGACGACCACCGTGGTCGGACACGATGACACCCCGTGCACCGGCGTCGACCGCGCGGCGGGCGTCCTCGGGATGCATCACCCCCTTGGGCACCACCGGCAGCCGGCTGATCCCGGCCAGCCACTCCAGCCACGTCGGATCGAGCGTGGCGTCGAGCCCGTGACCGCCCGCTCCGTGGGCGAGCTCCATCCCCGCGGGCAGCCGGAAGCCCACCGACGCGGGCACGTGCGGCACGACCACGGGCGTGTTGACCAGGGGCACCAGCGCCCGGCAGCCCGCTGCCTCGGCACGTGCCACGACCTCGGCGAGCGCACCCCGGTCGGGCCATGCGTACAGCTGGAACCAGAGCGTGGCATCCGGCGCGGCGACCCGCACGTCCTCGATGGACGTCGTGGCGTTGACCGGCAGGATCGCGATGCTGCCCGCCGCCGCGGCTCCCCGCGCGGTGGCCCGCTCCCCGTCCGGATGCAGCGCGCCCTGGATGCCGATGGGCGCGATGCCGATGGGTGCCCGGACCGCGCTGCCGAGCAGGGTCGTGGCCGTGTGCACCTCGGCGACGGACCGGAGCACGCGCGGCAGCAGCCGCAGCCGCTCGAACGCGCCACGGGCATCCGACGGTGGCGCGTCGCCCGCATCGACCCAGCCGGCGATGGGCGCGCTCAGGAGCAGCCGCGCCACGGTCGCGTAGTGCGCCGGGTCGAGCCGTGCCAGCAGCTCGTCAGCCATCCGCCAGCTGCTCCAGCCGCTGGCCGCTCGGGGTGTCGAACAGGTGCGCCCGGCCCGGTGCGATACGCACTCCCACGGTCTGGCCGAGCGCGACATCGAGGTCGGGCGGCACCCGTGCGACGAAGGTCGCGGCGCCGATGCCCAGCTCCAGGAACGTGTCCGACCCGATGGGCTCCGTCAGGCGCACGACGGCCGGCACCGTCCCCTCCCCGGCTGCCTCGGTGCGCACTACCAGGTCCTCGGCACGCACACCGAGCGTCACGCGCGGTGGGGGTGGCGCCGCGAGACGCAGGCCGGCGGTCGTGCCCAGCGGCAGCTGGATCCCCTCCGCCACGAACGCGACCGCCTCCCCCGCCACATCGAGGGCACCCTCGGTGAGGCTCATCCGGGGCTTGCCCACGAACGTCGCGACGTACGTGTCCCGGGGTCGCCGATAGATCTCCGACTGGCTGCCGAACTGGATGAGCCGTCCATCACGCATCACCGCGATGTGGTCCGACAGGCTGAGCGCCTCCTCCTGGTCGTGGGTCACGAACACGGACGTGGTGCCCAGTCGGAGGTGGAGGTGCTTGACCTCGGTGCGCATGCGCGCGCGGAGCGCGGCATCGAGGTTCGAGAACGGCTCGTCGAGCAGGAACACGAGCGGCTGCTTGACGAGCGCCCGACCGAGCGCCACGCGCTGCTGCTGGCCACCCGACAGCTGCCCCGGCTTGCGACGCAGGAGATGTCCGATGTCGAGCATCTCGGCCACCGCCCGGACCCGGCTCTCGACCTCGGTCCGGGGACGCTTCGCGAGGCGGAGCGAGAACGCGATGTTGTCGAACGCGTCCATGTGCGGATACAGCGCGTAGTTCTGGAACACCATCGCCATGCGCCGCTCGTTGGGCGGCGTCCGGGTGATGTCCTGGTCGCCCATGTGGACCGTGCCGCCATCGGGTCGGTCGAGCCCGGCGAGGATGCTGAGCGTGGTCGACTTGCCGCAGCCGGACGGTCCCAGGAGCGTCACGAACGAGCCCTGGGGGATGTCCAGCGACAGGCCGTCGAGGGCGCGCACCTTGCCGTACAGCCGGGTCAGGTCCCGCAGGTGGAGCGAGCCGTCCATCAGCGCACCGTGTCCCCGGCGCCCGTCGGCATCGACGTGTCGGGTCCGGGGTGGAGGCGTCCGGCGTCGCCGAGGAGCTCGAGGATGGTCGCGGCCGCCATCCGGTGGAGATCCTCGACGGCCTCCCGGGAGCTCGCCGCGACATGGGGCGTGACGAGGACGCGGCCGGCCGCGATGTGGGCCGCGAGCGGGTCCGCGTCCGCGAGCGGCGGCTCCGGGTGGCGCACGTCGAGCGCCGCCGCCGAGACGCGGCCATCGTGCAGCGCATCGGCGAGGGCGGGCTCGTCGACCAGCGCGCCACGCGCCACGTTGACGAGCACGACACCGGGACGGACGAGGGCCAGCGCGGCCGCGTCGATGAGGCCCCGCGTGCCGGGCGTCAGGGCGGCACACAGCACCACCGCGTCGGCCTCCGCGAGCAGCGTCGGGAGCGGCACGATCGGCAGGTCCGGATCGACGACCGCGGGGGCCGGGTCGGCGGCGATGGTGCGCATCCCGAACGCCCGCGCGCGGGCGGCCACGGCACGTCCGATGCGGCCCGCGCCCACGATGCCCAGCATCGTGCCACGCGACCGGCGGATGGCGTCGTGGTGCGGGTCGTCGAGGACGCCCCAGTCGCCGGCAGCGGCACGGCTCGCGAGCGGCAGCAGCCGACGACGTGCGGCGAGGAGCAGCAGCAGTGCGTGGTCCGCGACCTCGTCGGTGCAATAGCCCGGGATGTTGCGGACCGGCAGGCCACGGGACGCTGCCGCCTCCCGGTCGACCTGGTCCATGCCGATGCTGTAGCACAGGATGCCGACCGCCCGGCGCAGGGTCGCGATGCGGGCCGCGTCGAGTCGTCGCACACCCGTGACCACGACCACGTCCGCGTCCACGATCGCGGCATCGGCCGAGTCCGGGTCGGGGGGCACGATGAGCTCGACACCCGCCTCGGCGAGGAGCGCGGCATCGACCGCGAAGGGATCCTCCTCGCTGTGGTACGGATCCAGGACGACGGCGGCCGGCCCGCGCGTCATGTGTCCTGCGGGCCCCCGCGGGCCGCCAGCCCCGCCAGCACGTCCTCCGCCGCCTGGAGGGTCAGGTCGACGTCCTCCTCGGTATGCGCGGCGGTGAGGTGGTTGCGCTTCAGGTTCATGGGCAGCATCAGGAAGCCCCGCTCCGTCATGCCCCGGTGGAACGCCACGTACCAGGACGCGTCGCTGGTCAGGGCATCCTCGTAGCTGCGCACGTCGCGCTCCGTGAAGTACAGCACGAACACCGATCCCTGGTTGACGGCCCGCGCCGGCAGGCCGAGCCGGTCGACGATCGACTGGAGACCGGTGCGCATCCGGTCACCGAGCGCGTACAGCCGCCGATGGACGGCCCCGTCGCCCGCCTCCAGGATGTCGATGGTGGCGAGCGCCGCGGCGACCGACATGGGGTTGCCGTTGTACGTACCACCGAACAGGACGGTGCCGTCCGGGCGCGTGTTGAAGTGGTCCATGAGGTCCGCGCGGCCGCCGACCGCGGCGATGGGGTAGCCATTGGCGATGGCCTTGGCGAAGGTCGACAGGTCCGGCCGGATCCCCGCGATGGCCTGATAGCCCCCCAGGTCATGGCGGAACCCGGTGACCACCTCGTCGAAGATGAGCACCGAGCCGGTGGCCGTCGTGGCGCGGCGGAGCGCTCCCAGGAACTCGGGCGTCGGCAGCACGCAGCCGATGGTATGGATGACCGGCTCGAGGATGACGGCGGCAACGTCCTCGCCCTCGCGGGCCATGAGCGCCTCGAACGCCTCGATGTCGTTGAAGGGCAGCACCCGCAGCCAGTCCAGGGCCTGGGGCAGCACACCCGCCGAGGTCGGGTCGATGCTGCCGAGCCGCCCGGGCGTGCTGACGACGTTGGCCGCGACATAGTCGTGCCAGCCGTGATAGCAGCCCTGGAACTTGACCAGCAGTCGCCGACCCGTGGCGGCACGCGCGACACGGATGGCGTGGAACGTCGCCTCGGAGCCCGAGTTGGAGAACAGGACCTTCTCGACCGAGGGCACCAGGCGCCGGATCCGGGCGGCCAGCTCGACCTCCAGCTCCGTCGCACCGAGGCCCACGGGGTCGAGCTCGCGAGCGACCTCGAGCGCCGCCTCGTGGACGACCGGGTCCGCATGCCCCAGGATGATCGGGCCGAACGCCGCGTGGTAGTCGATGTACTCGCGTCCGTCCGCGTCCCAGACGCGGCTGCCGCGGGCCCGCACGAAGACCCGTGGTCGCTCCACGACCCGGAGGCTGGAGCTGACGCCACCCGGCAGCAGCTCGGTCGCCAGGTCGGTGATGGCACGGGAGCGTGCCAATCCGTCCGCCGGTGCGGATGGCTGGGAGCGTCCGTTCACGCGGTCG
The DNA here is from genome assembly GCA_019637815.1 of Chloroflexota bacterium. Classification (GTDB taxonomy): domain Bacteria; phylum Chloroflexota; class Limnocylindria; order Limnocylindrales; family CSP1-4; genus JAFMJV01. Next base: position 185,317 of record JAHBUZ010000002.1, on the reverse strand, counting down.
GCGTCGATGATGGTCGTACGAACATTGTCGACAATCTACAATACTGCCGGATGGCGCGTCAACCGCGCGTCGATCCGTCGATCGTGTCGGATGTCCCTGTGGTCCCGCACGGTCGCGGGCCCGGTGCCCGACCCAGGAGGTGGCATGTCCTCGATCCCTCGCCGCGTCACCATCACCGACTCCGCCGAGCTGCTGGCGCCCGCCGTGGACCGGCTGCGCGGCGCGGGCGTGGACGTCCGGGTGCTCCCCGACGGGACATCGCCGGCGGATGCGGCATCGGCAGCCGCGGATGCCGCCGTGGTCATCGACGGGGTGCTCGCCTTCCGGGAGCCCGAGCTCGACCGGCTGACCGAGGCGCGTCTCATCGTGCGGGCCGGCATCGGCTACGACCTCATCGACGTGCCCGCGGCCACGGCCCGGGGCATCTGGGTCGCCAACGTGCCCGACTACTGCGCCGACGAGGTGGCCGACCATACGATGCTGCTGCTGATGGCCTGCGCGCGACGGCTCGATGCGCTCGGCACGGTGTGGCGCGACGCGGGTCGGTGGCTCGCCTATGACCGCCTGCCACCCGTCCGGCGGCCATCACAGCAGGTCCTGGGCATCGTGGGCATGGGCCGCATCGGGGAGCGCGTGGCGACCCGTGCGCACGCGTTCGGCTGGCAGGTCATCGGTCAGGACGCCGTCCTGCCGCCGGACGTCATCCGCGCCCGTGGCGCCCATCCGGTCGACCTCGACGAGCTGTTCGCGCGCGCCGATGCGATCACCCTGCACTGCCCGCTCGATGCCGGCACGCATCACCTCGTGGACGCGGCACGTCTCGCCACGACCCGGCCGGGCGTGGTCATCGTCAACACCAGCCGGGGTGGCCTCATCGACATCGACGCGCTCGATGCGGCGCTCGCGAGCGGCCACGTGGCGGCCGCGGGGCTCGACGTCCTCGAGGACGAGCCGACGGTGGATCTCGCGCAGCCGGTCCTGACGCGCGCCAACGTCATCGCCACGGGCCACACGGCGTGGTACTCCCTCGACGCGCGACGGGAGCTCGCGCTGCTGTGCGCCGACGAGGCCCTCCGGGTGCTCGACGGCGGGCTGCCCCGCAACCCGGTCAACACGCTCGACGCCGCGTCCCGCCGATGACCGCACGGGATCCAGGGGATCCACGGCTCGCCGCGCTCGAGGCTGGGGCCGCGCTCGAAGATCCCACGGCGCTCGAGGCCGGGGCCGCGCTCGCGGATGCGCCGATCGCGACGCTCGAGGCCGCGGCGGCGCGGGTGATGCGTCCCGATGCCCATGCCTACTACGCGACCGGCGCTCGCGATGAGCGGACGCTCCGGGAGAACGAGCACGCCTGGGACGCCTGGTGGCTGCGACCCCGCCGCCTCACGGGTGCCCTGGATGTGTCGCTCGAGGTGCCGCTCCTCGGACGGGTGGTGCGTCATCCGATCGTCGTGGGCCCGTCCGCGATGCATGCCCTCGCCCATCCGGACGCGGAGCTGGGTATCGCACGGGCCGTGGCCGCGCTCGGCGGCACGATGGTTCTCTCGATGAGCAGCACGACCGCGGTCGAGGAGGTCGGCGCGGTCCCGGACCTCGACCTGTGGTTCCAGGTGTATCCCCTCGCGGACGAGTCCCACACCCGATCGACGGTGGACCGGGCACTCGCGGCCGGGGTCCGGGCGCTCGTCCTGACCGTCGACGTCCCGTCCGAGGCGGACACCAGCGCCCGTCCTCCGGGCGGCTTCGACACCCGCGGCATCCGGTTCCCGCATCACTCGGGCGATGGCCACATCCGGCGCGGGCTCGACTGGGCATGGGCCGAGCGTCTGAACGCATCGTGCGGCGTGCCCGTCGTGCTCAAGGGCATCCTCCATCCCGACGACGCGCGACGGGCCGCGGACGCGGGGTTCGCGGCGATCGTCGTGAGCAACCACGGGGGCCGCACGCTGGACGGAGCGATACCCAGCGCCGTCGCGCTGCCGGACTGCGTCGCGGCCGCCGATGGCCGCGTGGAGGTCTACGTGGACGGCGGCATCCGGCGTGGCGGCCACGCGCTCATGGCCCTCGCGCTCGGGGCGCGTGCCGTCCTCGTGGCGCGGCCGGTCCTGTGGGGCCTCGCGCTGGGCGGTGCGGCAGGTGCCCGGACCGTCCTCGCGCGACTCGTGCGGGAGCTGCGCGAGGACGCCGAGCATGCCGGCGTGGCGGACCTGCGGTCGGTGGACGGGGACATCGTCGTGCCGGCCAGGTGGCCGACCCGAGCCACGGACCGAGCCCCTCGCTGACGCCCGTGGGAGCGATCGGGACCAGCCGCCCGACCCATGGATGGATCTGGATCGCGATGGCGACCTCGGCGCCTTCCTCCGGCCCGGCCGCCCACCGCTGGACGCGTCAGTCGAGGGTGAGCACCCGGCCCGGGCGGACACCCGGCAGCTGCCGACCATCGCGGATGACCGGGACGCCCGCGACCACGACGTGGGCGATGCCCTCCGGGAACCGTGCCGGCTCCTCGAACGTGGCGCGGTCGAGGACGGTGGCCGCGTCGAACACCACCAGGTCGGCCGCCAGCCCCGGCGCCAGGCGTCCCCGGTCGGACAGCCCGAGCCGTGCCGCAGGCGCGCTCGTGGACATCCGGATGGCGTCCTCGAGCGTCAGCAGACCGTCCTCGCGGACCACGCGACCGAGCAACCGGGGATAGCAGCCATAGGACCGCGGGTGGGGGTGACCGACACCCGTGGGTCCGTCCGGATCGAGTGCCAGCCCATCGGACCCGATGCATGCCGCTGGGTGTCGGAGCACCGCGTGGAGGTCGGCCTCGGACCGCCCGAAGGCGACCATCTGGACATGGTCACGGGTGCGCGCGATGAGCGTCATCGCCGCCTCGTCCGGCGAGCAGCCGAGCACATCGGCCGCCTCCCCGATGGTGCGCCCGAGGACCGCCTCCCGAAGCTCCTCGTCCACGAGCGAGACCCGCACCTCGTCCCAGCCCAGGTGGAGGGTCGCGCGCCACTCGTCCGCGACACGCTGCCGGACCGCCGGGTCCGCCAGGCGAGCCACGATCGCGTCCGGGCCGCCCGCCTGGGCCCAGCCCGGCAACAGCTGCGACAGGTTGGCGCTGCCCGCGAGATAGGGATAGATGTCCACGCCGATGTCGAGACCCGCCGCACGCGCGTCGTCCACCCGCTCGAGCGCCCGGGCCACCGATCCATGGTTGCGCCGACCGGCCACGGCCAGGTGGCTCAGCTGGAGACGGCAACCGGTGCGCCGTGCGACGCCGATCGCCTCATCGACGGCGTCGAGCAGCCCGCCCGCGTAGTCCCGCAGGTGCATCGCGAACACGCGACCGTGACGGGCCGCCACCCTGCCCAGGACGTCCAGCTCCAGGGCGTCCGCGTCGCGGGCCGGCGGATACATGAGCCCCGTCGAGAGCCCCACCGCACCCTCGGCGAGCGCCTCGTCCGCGAGCTCACCGAGCCGAAGCCGTTCGGTCGCGTCGAGCGGACCGGCCCGGGGTCCGGCGACCGCCACCCGGAGCGCGAGATGGCCGCACAGGGGCGCGACGTGGATGGCCGTGCCCGCTGCCGCGAGCGCCGCGCGATACCCCGCGGCGGAGACCCAGTCCAGGGGGACGGCCGGATCGAGGTCGATGAGCGCGGCGGCTGCCCGCACCTCCCCGGCGCGTGTCGCGGGGGCCGGGAAGGGCCCGATGCCGCAGTTGCCGACCACCTGGGTCGTGATGCCCTGCGCCACGGCGCTCCGGGCGCCACCGTCCGAGAAGAGGGTCAGGTCGGAGTGGGCGTGCAGGTCGATGAAGCCGGGGGCCACCACCAGGCCCGTCGCATCGATGCGCTCGCCGGCCGGCGTCGCCGCGAGGTCCCCCAGCGCGACGATGCGCCCCGCTGTGACCGCGACATCGGCGAGACGGGGAGGCGTGCCGGCACCATCGACGACCAGGCCACCCGTGAGCAGGAGGTCGGCGTCCATCGATGGGTGGTCCCGGGTGCGCGATCGGCGTCAGCCGGCCACGACCGGCGTCACGAGCGTGCCCAGGCCCTCGATCGTCGCCTCCATCACATCCCCGTCCGCGAGGAACGTGCCCGTCGTGGCCCCCACCCCGGCCGGCGTCCCGGTGGCGATGATGTCGCCCGGCTCGAGGGTCAGGAAGCGGGACGCGAAGGCCACCAGCTCCGCGACCCCGAAGATCATCTGCGAGGTGTCCGCGGACTGGCGGACCTCGCCGTTGACGCGCAGCTCCATGGCGAGCGCCTGTGGGTCGGGGATCTCGTCCGCCGTCACGAACCAGGGACCCAGGGGCGCCGATCCGTCGAGCCACTTGCCGTTGAGCCAGTCGAAGAAGCCGTTCCAGTCGCTCGGCTGGCGATCGGCGAGACCCCACTCCATGGACCGCGCCGAGATGTCGTTGACGATGGTGTAGCCGGCGACCACGTCCAGCGCCTCCGCCATGGCGACATCGCGACACCGACGACCGACGACCGCGGCGAGCTCGAGCTCCCAGTCGATGCTCCGGCTGATGGGCGACAGGTGGAACGGCTCGTCCGGGCCGATGATGGTCGATGCGGGCTTGAGGAACAGCCTGGGCACCACCCGCGCCGGATCGACGCGCGGCGCGCCACCCTCCACGAGATGCTCCTGGTAGTTGCCGGCTGCGGCCAGGATCTTGGGTGGCGTCGCGAGGGGCGCCAGCAGCCGGACATCCGCGATCGGGTGCGTCGGCGTCGCCGGGCCGGCGCCGGCCACCAGCGATCGCGACCGCTCCAGGGCGTCCTGTGCGAGCAGGTCCACCAGGTCGGTCGGCAGCGTCGGGTCGAGGGCGGTGAGGTCGATGACGACGTCCCCATGGTCGCGCGTCACGACCGCGCCCAGGCGCCGAGCGCCCTCCCCGGTGGGCGTGTCCTCCCTCGCGCGGAATGCCACGAGCCTCATGTCGTGCTGTCCCTCCCTGTCGTGGTGCCCAGTGCCCGATGCATGCCGGCGATGGCGGCGAGCGTGACCGGCGGCGGTCCCCCGGTGCCGGCCACGACGCCGTCGAACGCGGCCAGCACGCGTCGCGCGCCATCGGCGCCCACGTGCTCTACGCTCGGACCCCGCCGGCCATACGTCCGCTGGCGCGGCCCATCGAGGTCCGCGGCGACCAGCCCATGCGACGCGAGGATGCGCATCGCGGCGAGCTCCGGGCCACCCACCGTCCGCGACCGCCGATCGGCCATGCGCACCACGAGCTGCCCCGTGACGCCATGCGCGAGGTCCAGCGTCCAGGTGGCGGGCGCTCCGCGACCCCGATCGAACCGCCGCGCCCGGACGAGCGGGCAGCCGACCGTGGCGGTGCATGCGTCGAGCAGGTCGAGCGCCTCGGTCAGCGGATCGGGTGCTCGGGACGCGAGCGCCTCGGCGTGGACGCCCCATGCGAGGCCGATGCCGCCCGCCGCCACGTCCGCGTGCCCAGCGGGCATCCGACTCGAACCGCCGCCGGAGCGCCGCGAACACGGCGTCGGTCCCCGTCAGCACGGCGAGGTCGTCGGGAGGAGCCGTCCGACCGCCTCGATGAGCACCGGCACGCCCAGGGCCGTGGCACGCCGGGCGAGCGCGGCGGTATCCCCGGCCGCACCCACCACGATGCCCGCGGGTCCTCCGACCCCAGCGAGCGTCGCATCGGCCAGGTCCGCGACCACCGCGTGTGCAGCGCCCGCGAGCGCCGCACCCAGGGCCGTGGTCGGGTCGTGGCCCACCACCAGCAGGGTCGTGGTCATGCGCCGGCCACCCGGACCCGCCTGCCAGTGATGAGCGATCGCTCGGCGGCGATGGCGGCGGCGAGGGCCGCGCGGCCATCGGCGGCCGTGACCGGGAGCGCCACCCCGTCCGTGAGCGTCGCGACCCAGGCCCCGACCTCGCGATCGAAGCCGTCCTGACCATCGAAGCCCAGGAGCGAGCTGCCGGACTCGTCGACCAGCACACCGCCTGCGTCGGCCATGGTCTGACGCACCACGCCGTCGCTGCCGGCCACCACGAGCTCCCGCATCACCGTCGCCCGGGGCCGCACGGCCCGGCTCATCTCCACGATCGCGGTGGCCCCGGTGTCGGTGCGCAGATGGACCGTGAAATGGTCCGCGATGCCCAGGCCCGCGGCGCTCACCGGCCCGCCCGTGGCGAGCACCTCCACCGGCCGTGCGCCCAGCCACCACGACACCAGGTCGATGCCGTGGACACCGTTGTGCACCACATGACCACCCGAGCGGGCCGGGTCGAGCACCCATGACCCCCAGCCGCCCCACAGCCAGCCCGCGAGGAACGTGGCGCGCGCGTGGCTGGGTCGCCCCACGTCACCCCGGACGACCGCCTCGTGGATGGCGCGGTTGGTGTCGTAGAAGCGCTGACTCTGGCCGGGCATCAGCACCAGCCCGCGCTGGTCGGCCGCCTCGATGAGCGCGTCCGCGCCCGCGAGATCGAGCGCGAGCGGCTTCTCCATGAGCAGGTGGCGATCCGCCCGGAGCACGCCAGCCCCACGTCCGCGTGGGTGTCGTTGGGCGTGCACACGATGACGCCCTGGACGTCCCGCCACGCGAGGCACTCCTCGAGCGACGTCGTCCAGCGCACGTCCTCGCCCGCGCCGATGGCCGCCGACCGCGCGCGTCCCGCGTCGATGTCGCAGACGCCCACGAGCCGCGCACCGGGGTCCGGCCGAGGGCGGCGAGATGCATCGCGGCCACGCCGCCGCCCACGACCGCGATCCCCTGCACGCTCATCGGACGCGGCCGCGCGCGATGACCGGCCACCGGTCCAGGACGCGCTCGCCTTCCACGACCACGAGCTCGTCGTGCATGTTGGCGACCCCACAGGCGTGATTGGGCAGGATGCGCACGCGATCACCGATCGCCAACCCCGGGTCGACCACGGACGGTGGCAGGTCGATGACGCCGTGCTCCTCCGCTGCCCACGAGATGACGACGTCGGGGCGGTCCAGGAGCACGCCATAGGTCCCCCAGCCGTAGTCCTCGCCCGCGAGCGTCTTGATGCCCGCATCGACGACGTAGCGGCGCGGCGCCGGCCGACTGACCACGGTCGCCAGGATCGTGAGGGCGCAGTCATCGATCGAGGCGACGCCCAACGAGACCTGCTTGCGGTCGTGGAACACGTAGTTGCCGGCCCGCAGTGGGTGACGCCCGGGACCTCCGCTGCCCACGGCGAGGTGGGCGTGGACCCGGCGCTCACGAACGTGACCTCGTGACCCGCCGCCCGGAGGGCCGACGCGGTGTCCGCCGCGAGACCGCCCTCGCGCCTGCCCATCGCGCGCTGGGCCCCCAGCCCTTCGACATACCCCGGCGCGAAGGTCATGACGCCCGTGAGCCGGACGCCCGGCAGATCCCCGATGCGGGCCGCGAGCGACCGCGAATCCTCGGCGGGCACCCCCGTGCGACCCGACCCGGCCTCCACCTCCAGCACGAGATCCGCGACCAGGCCCGCCGCCACCATCGCGCGGGAGGTGGCCTCGGCGCCCTCGAGCGAATCGACGGTGGAGCGCACGTTCGCCCGGCGCATGAGCGCCGCCAGCCGCGTCAGCTTGGCCTGCCCGATGAGGGGATACGCGATGAACAGCTCCTCGAACCCCGCGTCCGCGAACGCCTCGGCCTCACCCAGTTTTGCGACGGTCAGGCCGTCGGCACCCGCCGCGAGCTGCATCGCCGCGATGTGGCGCGTCTTGTGGGTCTTGACGTGGGGTCGCTGGCGTGCCGCGGTGGCCGTCACCCGCTCGGCCATGCGCGCGATGTTCCGCTCGAGCCGCGTGACGTCCACCACGGGCACCGGCGTGTCGATGTCACCGAGCAGCATCATGGCCGCGCGACCTCGGTGAACCAGCGCGCGCTGGCGAGGGCGAAGCCACCGGCCAGCCGCGCCAGCTCCGCGACGGGCAGGACCTCCCGGTCGCTGTGGTTCGTGGCATGGTCCGGGCCGTAGGCGACGGCCGGGATGCCCGCTTCCTGGACGAAGTGCACCGCGTTGGAGGCGACGCGACCGCGTACCAGGCGCAGCTCGTTCCCGAACAGGTCGCGATGCGCGCCCCGCATCGCACGCACGATGGCCGCCTCGGGGTCCACGTCGAATGCCTCCGCGATGGGCGTCACCTCGAGCGTGATGGGGGTCCCGCTGCGGAGGGCGACCTCGTCGATCGTCGCTCGCAGCTCGGCCTCGACATCCGCGAGCGTCTCGTCGACGTCGTGGCGCCGCGTGCCCTGGAGGGTCGCCGCGTTCGGCGACCGGTTGAAGTAGTCCCCGGCCGTGAAGCGACCCACGAACAGCGAGGCACCACTGCTGCTGCCGCCTCGTCCCGCGATGCGGTCACGCAGGCCCGCCAGCGCCTCGTGGAGCAGGCGCCCCACCTCGACCGGATCGAGCGTCCCGGGATCCGCGAGCGTCTCGTGGATGGCCATGCCCGGCCGCTCCACGGACACCTCCCAGAAGGTCAGCCCCAGGCCACCCACCGGCAGCTCGCGTCCGCCACCCAGCTCCCCGGTGATCACCGCATCGCCATGGATACCCCGCGCGATGAGCGCGTGGAGCGGCTCGTTGCCGCCGCTCTCGTGGCGTCCGTGGAAGGTGATGAGCAGCCGTCCGTGTCGAGGCAGGTCGTGGCGACGCAGCAGATCAGCGGCCCCGACCATCGCCGCGAGCGGGCCCTTCATGTCCGCCGCGCCTCGGCCCACCAGCAGATCACCCTCGCGCACCGGGTCGGCATGGGGCACGTCGATGGCATCGAGGTGACCGTGCCACTGGAGCGTGGGTCCGTTAGCCGTGCCCATCTCCGCGATGACGCTGGGGCTCCCGGGGAACTCCGCATCGAGCCGGACGCGTGCGCCGACGGCCTCGAGCGCGGCGGCCATCCGCTCCGCCATGACCGTCTCCGAGCCCGGCGGGCTCCAGGTCCGCAGCAGCTCCAGGGTCAGGTCCGCGAGCGGCCCAGGGTCCACCGCGCGACACGCCGCCACCAGGGAGACCTCCGTGGGATCGGTCACGATCCGGGCTCGGCCTCCTCGGTGTGGAGTCGCTCCGCGACCTCCAGGATGTGCTCGCGCACGAGGTGCGCCGCGCGCTCCGGGTCGCGTGCCGCGATGGCGTCGGCGAGGCGCTCGTGGGAGGCGATGCTGTCGCGCCGGAAGTAGGCCGCCGAGGGACCCGGCCGCTCGAGCGCCTGGTACGAGCGGACCCGCACCAGCCCGTCGAGGCTGGCCCAGATGGTGCGCAGGAGGCTGAACCCCGACAGGGTCACGATGGCGCCGTGGAAACGCAGGTCGATCTCCGCGACCGCGTCGATGTCCCACCGCTCCACGGCGTCGCGCATCTCCTCGATGAGCGACCGCAGCCCGGCGAGGTCCTCGTCCGTGGCCGACGCGCAGGCACGCGCGATCGCCTTGGCCTCGATGGTCGCCCGCAGCTCGTACAGCGCGTCGATCTCGTCCTCGGGGACGCCCACGACGACCACGCCCCGATGGGCGAACGACTCGACGAGACCCTCCTGCTCCAGCTGCCGGAGCGCCTCCCGGACGGGGGCACGGCTGACGCCCATGCGAGCCGAGAGCTCCGCCTCGAGCAGGCGTGTCCCGACCGGGATCTCCTTGGACACGATGCCGGTCCGAAGCGCCGTCAGGACCTCCTGCCGCAGCACGCGGTGATGGACCCGAGGCAGTGGGAAGGCATTCGTCGAGGTGGTGGACGTCACGATCGTCGACAATATACCAACTCCTCTGGAGCGGCAAGCCGGCACGGCGTGACGGCCTTCCGGCGGGGTCCATGATGCGCCCCGCGCGGGACTGGCCGGGTGGTCGCCCGCCTGCTACGATCCGCCGCCCATGGCAGCCCGCATCTCGCTCGCGCTCGTCCTCCACAACCACCAGCCGGTGGGCAACTTCGGGCACGTCATCGCGGCCAACCATGATGCCGCGTACCTGCCCATGATCGAGGCGCTGGAGCGTCACCCCGGCGTCCGCCTCGGCCTCCACTACACGGGCCCGCTGCTGGAATGGCTCGTGAGCGAACGGCCGGACACCGTCGCGCGGCTCGCGGCGCTCCACACCCGCGGCCAGGTGGAGATCGTGGGAGGCGGCTGGTGCGAGCCGGTGCTCGCGTCGCTGCCGGAACGCGACCGGGTCGGCCAGCTGCGACGCATGGCCCAGGAGCTGTCCGACCTGTTCGGGGAGCGCCCCCGGGGTGCCTGGCTCGCGGAGCGCGTCTGGGAGCCGGATGTGCCCACCTCGCTCCATGACGCGGGCTATGCCTGGACCATCGTGGATGACGCCCACTTCCGGTCCGCGGCCATCGCGGACGACGCGATGTGGGGCCCCTACTCCACCGATGACCAGGGCCGTCGGGTGTCGGTGTTCGGGACCGAGCAGGGGCTGCGCTACCGGATCCCGTTCGGCACCGTGGAGTCGGTCATCGATCACCTCCGAGCCAACGCCACGGACGACGGCTCTCGCCTGGGCGTCATGGGTGACGACGGCGAGAAGTTCGGCGCGTGGCCCACGACCTGGGACCATTGCTGGGGCCCCAACGAGCGCTGGGTGGACCGGTTCTTCGGCGCCCTCGAGGCGAACGCGGACTGGCTGACCACGACCACCCCATCCGCGTGGCTGGAGCACGACGCGCCCATCGGGCGCATCTATCTGCCGACCGGCTCGTATGCCGAGATGGGCGAGTGGTCGCTGCCGCCGGACGAGGGCGCCCGGTACTCGGAGGTCCTCCACGCGGACATCGCCGAGGGTCGGCCGGAGGTGCGCTGGCTGCGGGGCGGCTTCTGGCGCAACTTCCAGGTCAAGTACCGCGAGATCAACGACCTCCACAAGCAGATGCTCCGGACCTCCGCGGCCGTGGACGCGCTGCCCGAGGGCGAGGTGCGCGACCGTGCGCTCGACCACCTGTACCGAGGCCAGTCGAACGACTGCTACTGGCACGGCGTGTTCGGGGGCATCTATCTGTCCCACATGCGGCTCGCGACCCAGGAGCACCTCATCGCGGCGCAGGACCTGGCCGATGGCCTGGGACGGACCCAGGGCCTGCCGGTCGACGGCATCCGGTCGATCGACACGGACCTCGACGGTGTCACCGAGCTGGTGGTGACCAGCCCCGGCCAGTCGGTGGTCATCAAGCCCTCGGAGGGGGCCGGCATCGGCACCTGGGACATCCGACCCGTCCGCCACGCGCTCGCCTCGGTGCTCCGACGACGGCCCGAGGCGTACCACGCCAAGCTCCGCTCGATGGGCTCCGGCGACGCGCATGCCGGCGATGGCGCTGCGTCCATCCACGACATCGTGCGGGTGCGCGAGCCGGGCCTGGCCGATCGGCTCCACTACGACACCCACGAGCGGCGCTCGGGGCTGGTGCTCCTGCTGGCGCCCGATACGACCCCCGAGGCGCTCGCGGCGGCGACCGCCGATGAGCTGGGTGACTTCGTGTCCGGCGCCTTCACGACCCTCGACGCGAGTCCCGACGAGGTGGTCCTCGAGCGACTGGGCAGCGTCCGCAGCGGCGAGACGCGGATGCCGGTCCGCGTCACCAAGCGGTTCCGGTTCGATGGGGATCGACGATCGCCCGCCATCGGGCTGGAGGTCCGCGTCACCAACGAGGGCGAGATGCCCATCGAGGCGCGACTCGGGCTGGAGTGGTCGCTCAACCTCCTGGGTGGCGGCGGCAACCCCGCCGCGTGGTGGGACCTCGGGGAGCAGCGCGTCGCCTTCGACACGTCCGGGGAGCTGCCGGACGCCACGCGCATCGCCTGTGGCAATGACACCGTGGGCCTCACGGTCACGGCCACGACGCCCGACCCTGCGGACATCTGGTGGGCGTCCGTGGACACCGTGTCCATCTCGGAGGACGGCTTCGAGCGCACCCACCAGGGCAGCGGCCTCGTGTGCACGTGGCCCATCCGGCTCGCCCCGGGGGAGTCACGCAGCGCCTCGGTCCGGCTGGCCGTCGCCTGCACCCTCGACCGCGCGCACGACTGACCCGCTGATGTCGGCCCATCGGCCGGTCCTGCGCTGATGCGGCATCTGCTGGCGATCCAGTCGCGCGGCGGGCCGCTCGATGACGCGTCCATCGCGCTGGCGCGGTCGCTCGCCGCGGTGACCCTGCCGTATCGCTGGTATCCCATGCGCGAGGAGGTCTGGCGCTCCCCATCGGGTCGTCTCGTGGTGATGGCATGGGACAACGACCCGGCGGCCGGCCCGCTCATCAGGGTCAGCGAGGACGGGGCCCACGCGGTGGTCGAAGGCGGGCACGAGCACGAACGCCGCGCGGGAGGGGCATCCCGGCTCGCGGCGGACGGCTGGACCGACACGCTGACCGCGTCCGTGACCCTGACGCGGCTCGTCCCCCTGTACTGGACCGAGACGGCGCGGGTGCGGCTCGTCGGCAGCCGGGCGCTGCTGCTGGCACGGCTGTCCAGCACGGACACGTTGCCGCGCTACGACCTCCAGGGCGTGGCCGCCCTCGCGCTCGACGGCTGGATCCGCAGTGAGCGGACACCGTTCGCGGATGTCCGGATCCTCCCGTCGGCTGGTCGAGCCACGCTGGACGAAGGCGGGGTCAGGGTCGTGGCCCCGGCGGTCTCGGAGCTCGGGCACGGCACGGTCGATGCCGGTCTCGTGTCGCTTGGCGACCTCGAGCAGCGGTTGATGCACACCGTCGATCTCCTGGCCGAGGACGACCTCGAGTGCGACATCACCGGTGGTCGCGACAGCCGCCTGGTCGCGGCGGCGCTCGCCACCCGGGGCGTCCCGTTCCCGATGCACACCCATGGCGGGCCCGCGAACCCCGACGTGGTCGTGGGTCGCCTGGTCGCGGCGGCGCTCGGGCAGCCGCACGAGACGCGGGTGCGGACGGCGGCGACCGACCGCGCATCCATCGAGATCGACCTTGCGGCACGCACCCGCCATGCGCTGTTCGCCGCGGACGGCATGCTCTCGGCGCACTCGCACATCGCAGAGCGAGCACCGGCCTGGACGCGCGAGCCCGCGCGGTTCGGTGGCCATGGGGGCGAGTCGCTCCGGGGAGGTTTCGCCAAGTACATCGACCCCGGTCTCGCGATCACCTGGGACCAGGCGGACCGTTGGCTGGGCCGCCAGACCCGCAACCTCGGCCGGCTGTTCCGTGCCGGAATCCTCGATGACCGCGAGAGCGTGGCCCGACGCGCCATGGCGGAGGATCGAGCCGTCGGCCTCAGCGCCGCGGAGGCCATGGCGCGCTTCTACGTCACCTATCGGACCGGCCGCTGGGCAGCCGCGACGCACGCGGCCCGGACCACGGACGGGCTGCGGATGCCGCTGTTCGACGATGGCATCACGCGTCTCGGTCTCCAGGCATCGACCACCATCACGGCCCACGACCAGCTCGTGCACGCGCTGACCATCCGCCTCGCGCCGGCGCTGCAGGACATCCCCTACGCCGGGCGCATCGTGCGCAGCGTGGATGCCGCCGCCCTGGACGGCAAGGATGAGCGCCAGTTCGACTGGCGCTGGGCGTGCACGACCGCGATGTATCCGGCGTTCGCGGAGCGCATCCTCGGGCGCCGGGCGGGTGCCCTGTCACCGCTCGTCGACGAGTCCGCGCTGCGCGCCTGGTGTGCGCGGCACGAAGGATCGCCCGAGCCGACGGTCCTCCAGGTCCAGCTCCTGTGGGGCCTCCTGAGCGCGAGCGTCCTGCTGACCAACGAGTGGCTCGAGCCCGACACGGGTGAGTCGCGGCCGGTGCGCATCCCGGTCCCCGAATGGGCCGATGCCGTCCCGGATGACGGCTGACCGCCGCACGGGACCACCATCCCGCGGGTGATCGAGGCCGCCCGACCGTCGGCTCCGATCGCGGCCGACCGCCGCGCGAACGCCGATCTGGCCCCTTCCGCCGCCCCGCGCGGATCGGTAGCATGTGCGGAACGACTCGGTGTCGCGTACGGGATCCGTCCAGCAGGCCCATGGGTGGCAGCACCCGGGTGGTCGGCAGATGCAGGGATCCGCGACGACATCGGCGTGCAGAGGAGGCGTGCCACCCATGGCCACCGTGACGTTCGACCATGTCTGGAAGAAGTACGGCGAGGTCGTCGCCGTCAACGACCTCAACCTGGAGATCCAGGACGGGGAGTTCATGGTCCTGGTCGGGCCGTCCGGCTGTGGCAAGACCACGTCGCTGCGCATGATCGCGGGTCTCGAGGAGATCTCCCAGGGCGACCTGCGCATCGGCGACCGCGTCGTCAACAACGTGCCGCCCAAGGACCGTGACATCGCGATGGTGTTCCAGAGCTACGCGCTCTACCCTCACATGACGGTGCGCGACAACCTCGCGTTCGGCCTCAAGCTGCGCAAGACGCCCAAGGACGAGATCGAGCGGCGGGTCAAGGAGGCGGCGGGCATGCTGTCCCTGGACACCCTCCTCAATCGCAAGCCCCGTGAGCTCTCCGGTGGCCAGCGGCAGCGCGTCGCGCTCGGTCGCGCCATCGTCCGCGAGCCCGCCGTGTTCCTGATGGACGAGCCGCTCTCCAACCTGGACGCGAAGCTGCGTGTCGAGACCCGCGCCAACATCGCGCGGCTCCATCAGCGCCTCAAGGTCACCACGGTCTACGTGACCCACGACCAGGTGGAGGCCATGACCATGGGCCAGCGCATCGCCGTCATGAGCGAGGCGCGGCTCCAGCAGGTGGGCACCCCGCAGTCGCTGTATGACCACCCCATCAACCGCTTCGTGGCCGGCTTCATCGGCTCGCCGTCGATGAACTTCCTGCCCGTGACCGTGACCGGCGAGGGCGAGGGAGCGTCGCTCAAGGCGGACGGCCTGGACGTGCCGCTGCCCGCGGACTTCCGGAGCGCGGTCAAGGCAGGCAACGCGATCATGGGCATCCGACCCGAGCACCTGGACCTCCAGGCTGCTGGTCCCGCGGGCACCCTCCAGGGCAACGCGGACGTCGTGGAGTACCTCGGCAACGAGGAGCTCATCCACGTGAGCGCCGGTGGCAACGATGTCGTGGCCGTCGTGGACAGCGCCTACCGGGTGAAGCCAGGTGACGTCCTGAGCCTCAAGGTGCCGCTGGACAAGATCCACCTGTTCGATGCCGAGACCGGTCTGTCCCTGCATCGCACGGTGCAGGAGGTCGCAGCGACGACCGGCGAGGCGCCCGTCGCGGTCTGACCCTCCGACCGGGCCACCTCGGTGACCCGGTCACGAGCCACGCGATCCCGGGCCGGAGCGGCATGGCTCATGCCGTTCGCACGTTCGGGGTCGCCTCCACCAGGCGTCGGGTCAACGCGACCGGATCGGTGATGGCCTGCCCCACGACCACCGCGGTCGCGCCCGCCTCGAATGCCGCTCGCACGTCCTCCGGTCGCCGATATCGACCCTCGGCGATCACGGGCAGCGACGAGGCGGCGACCAGCCGCCGAACGAGCTCGATGTCCGGTCCGGTCGGTGACGTCAGCTGGGTGTATCCGGAGAGCGTGGTCGCGATGGCCACCGCGCCAGCATCGGCCGCGGCCAGGCCTGCCTCCAGGCCATCGACATCGGCGAGCACCGCGATCCCCTCGCGTGCCAGGACCGCGATCATCGCCGCCGTGGAGGTGCCGTCCGGTCGCGGCCGGAGCGTGGCGTCCACGGCGACGAGATCCGCACCCGCATCGGCGATGGCGCGCGCGTCCTCGATGGTCGGCGTGATGTACACCGCGATCCCCGGCAGGCGCCGCTTCCGGAGGCCGATGACGGGGACGGTCACCGCTTCCCGGATGGCGCGGACGTGTCCCACGCCGTTCGCACGGATGCCGACCGCCCCGCCCATGACGGCTGCGAGCGCCATGTCCGTCATGGCCGTCGCACTGTCAAGCGGGCTGTCAGGCGCCGCCTGGCACGAGACGATGAGACCACCGCGCAGTCGGTCCAGATCGAGCATGCGTCACGCGTCCTTCCAGTCGGCCACGAGAGCCGGGAGACCGGCTGGACGGCGTCCTCGCTCAGGCAACCGGGATGATGACCCGGAAGCCCTCCTTCTTCGCCGCTGCCGCGAGGCGGACATCGAGCGTCACGAACGGCAGGGCCTCCTGGCGTTCTTCCGCCGCTGACAACGCGGCAGCCAACTGGAGTGCGTCGGCTCCGCGCAGCATGTGGGTCCGCACGACCCGGAGCGCGATACGACGGAGGCCGTCGCTCGGTGCGACCTCGCTCCAAGTGGCCGCGAGTAGATCGTGCATCTCCCGCCCCCGGCCCACGGCGTGCCCCTCACGCTCACGCCGTGCCAGCGCGGACGCACACTCCACGGTCGTCCCCCACCACGTCACGATCGCCATGTCACTGGCATGCAGCGACTCGATGGCTTCGGTGCGATCCTCGTCCGCCATCAGCGGCACCAGCGCCGAGGTGTCCCAGTACCTCACCAGCCGGACTCGCGTTCCTCGAGGACGGCCTCGAGCAGACTGGCGCCCTCGGGCAGCTTCGGTCGCTCGATGGCGCGCATCCGCCGGAGCAGTTCGTCGCCGGGCATGCCATTGCCAGGGATGACCTTGCCTTCCGCGACCAGCTTCGCCATGCGCGCGTCCCAGTCGTCCGTGCGCTGGATGGGCTCGATGCGGGCGATGGGGACACCGCGGTCCGTGATGATCACGCTCTCGCCCGCCTTGACCCGATCGAGCAGGGCGCTGAGGCCGTTCTTCGCCTGGGTGATGGATGCGGTCGCCATCTGGCTAGATTAGCCATCTCGACCACGCCAGACAAGTCATGCACGGCGCCACGGACCGCCGGACCTACGGCCTCGCGTACAGCGCGTCGAAGGGCTGCGTCTCCTCGGCGACCACCATGCCCGCCGCGGCGCCGGTCGGGATGGCGTGCTCGGCGAGTCGTCGACGCGCCACGTCGTCGCCCACATCCCGGCCGGCCTCCTCGGACAGCAGCCACTTGACCTCCAGGTAGTCGCAGTACGCCTGGACCGGGTCGACGTCCTGGCCGAGCGCCTCCCGCAGCCGATCCACGGTCGGCTCGAACACATCGATGAGCCAGCGACGTGCCGCACGCTGGAGCGGCGGGTCCACGCGACCACCCAGTGGCTCCTCGCCGATCGGCGCCTCGAACCCGGCCCACGCCGCGAGGTCGTTGAGCAGGATCGTGGCCTGCCCCTCCCCGGCCTCGAGCCCGGTCAGCTCCCGGAGCCGTGCGGCGTGGAACCGACGTGAGCCCACCGCGACACGGAACCGCGCCTGGCTGCCATCGGGGCCGTCCGGCTCCACCACGACCTCCTCGACCACGAACCCCAGCTCGTTGAGTCGCCGGATGCGTGCCTCCACGCGGTATCGCTCGCCGGGCAGGATGGGCTCCGCGGCATGGATCTCCGCCCAGAGCCGCTCGTATCGCTCCCGCAGGCTGAGCGCCGCCGCGAGCTCGTCGTCCGCCTCCTCCAGCGATCGCCCGGACGTCGCGGCGATGTCCAGCAGGTCCCCGGCCAGGTTCTCCACCGCGATGTCCACGTCCATCCGCCGCTGGCCCTCCGACAGGAGCTCATGGATCTCGCTCGTCTCGGCGTCCACGAGGTACGCCTGGAGCGCCTGGCCGTCCCGGAGCAGGAGGGTGTTCGCGAGGGAGCAGTCCCCCCAGTAGACGCCTTCGCGGTGGAGCTCCACGAGCAGGCTGCTCATGGCATCGAGGAATCGCTCCCGGTACTCGCCCGCGGACTCGGGTAGCCGTCGGAACAGCCGTCGCAGCTGGAGCGACCGGGCGAGATAGCGCGTGATGACGATCGCGGCATCCTCGTCGGGACGTTCCACGAGCCCCACCGGCTGGACGGCCGGCAGCTCACGTTCCTCCAGCTCGCGCATCACCTCGTACTCGCGGCGACCGGGCCGCGCCGGCAGCTCCTTGAGGGCGAGCAGGTCCGGACCCGCGGCGATGAACCGGACGACGTGGCGACTCTCGCCCACCGGCAGCTCCACGAACCGGGCGACATCGTCGGGCCAGTCGGCGAGCGACCGCTCCCACGGCAGACCGAGGAGCTCGGACACGTCGCCCCGGAAGCGCATCAGGACCCGCACGGGCGATGACGGGGCGCGGGTGGGCTCCGTAGCCATGGATGCGGACGCTCAGCCGCCCAGCGAACCTGGGCGGTCGAAGGGCGCCTGCCCGGGCAGGCCCTCCACGAGGATGGTCCGGGTCCGGGTATAGCGGGCCGCACCCAGATCCTGCTGACCCGTACCGCCGGGCGCCAGGTCACCGGGCAGCCCGCCACCGGCAGACTCGCCGTTGACGCTCAGGTGGAGCGCCCGCGCGGTGGTCATGAAGGCCGAGGACGTCGCGAGGTCCCGCGTGTGGATGGTGGCGGTGGGTCCGGAACCGACCTGGTCGAGCAGACGCAGTGCCTCCGGCAGGTCGGTGACCTCCAGCAGGCCGATGACCGGACCGAAGACCTCCTCCTGGCACAGCCGCATGGTCGCGGTCACACCCTCCAGCACGACCGGCGGATGCCACGCCCCGCCCGCGGGCAGCGCGGATCGCGCCACCACCCGTGCACCACCCAGCTCGGCGTCCGCGACGACCGCCTCCACGCGCTCCCGTGCCCCGGCCGACACGAGCGGCCCCAGCACCGTCGCGGGATCGAGCGGGTCGCCGATGCGCAGCGTGCGGACCCGTTCCGCGAGCAGTGGCTGGAGCGCCTCGAGCGCGCCTCCATAGCCGATGACGATCGACGTCGCGGTGCAGCGCTGTCCCGCGCACGTGAGCGCGCCGCGAACGATGCGCGCCGCGGCCCGGGGCATGTCCGCGTCGGGTGCCACGATGACCCCGTTCGTGCCCCCCGTCTCGACGTGGAGCGCCAGGTCGTGGGCCATCGCCGCCAGCCGGAGTCGCTGGGCCGCGCGACGCGAACCCGTGAACACCACGCTGTCCGCGACACCCGCGGTCACCCACGCCTCCTCGGTGAGCGCCGCATCCGCGAACACCATGCCCAGCACACCCGCCGGCAGCCCTGCGTCCACGAGCGCGGTCACCAGGTGGTTGCCCACGAGCGGTGTCCGGTGCGAGGGCTTGAACAGCACCGTGCAGCCGGCCGCGAGCGCCGGCGCGATGACCCGTGCCGGGACCTCGATGGGCGTGCTCCAGGGGGTCATCGCCACGACCACGCCGACCGGCACCCGCAGGGTCGTCACCTGGACGCCGGGCGTGGCGGTCAGGTACACCTTGCCCACAGGCCCGTTGCCGAGCGCCGCAGCCTCCCGCACCGTTGCCGCCGCACGACGCGCCTCGGCGATGGCCTCCGTGATGGGCTTGCCCATCTCGCGCGCCATGTCACGTCCGATCGCCTCGGCCCGCTCCGCGAGGAGCGCCGCCGCCCGGAACAGGACCTCGGCACGTGCCGGTGGCGCCGTGACGGACCACCCGGGAAGCGCCGCGCGCGCTGCCGCAGCGGCTGCATCCATATGCTCCCGCGACGCCTGGGACACATACGCCACGACCTGGTCGGGCTCGGCGGGTCCCCGGTCCTCGCGACCCGGGGTCTCGGCGACCCACTCGTCGCCGATGCGATGGGCCAGCAGTGATGCGCTCACGGACGGGATGGTAGTCCGATGGTAGGCTCGGCCGCGATGGAGACCGTCACCCCCAGCCTGCCCAGCGTGCCGGGCGACCTGTCAGCCGACGCACGTGAAGCGGGTCGGTCGGGCCGACTCCGGCTCCCGGGCCCTTTCCGGGGTGTCTGCTTCGACCTCGATGGGCTGCTCGTGGACACCGAGCCCATCTGGGAGGACGCCAAGCGCGTGCTGTTCCAGGCGCACGCAGTGCCGTACGACCATGCCGATCACACGGCCGTGTTCGGGGCGTCCGAGGCGCAGTCCGTGCGCTACTTCACCCACCGACTCGGGCTGCCACCGGAGGCCGCTCCCGAGGTGGGCGTCGAGTACCTCACCATCGTCGAGCGACTGCTGCGTGGCTCGATCCCCGTGCGACCAGGTGCCATCGAGCTCATCGCCTCGCTGCGAGGCCGGGTGCCCATCGCGCTCGCCACCAACACGCGCCGGTCGCTGGCGGAGGTGATCCTCGAGCACAGCGGCCTGGCCGGCTCGTTCGACGCCATCGCCACCGGCGACGAGGTCCCACCCAAGCCCGCGCCGGATGTCTATCTCACCGCGTGTCGCCGGCTGGGTGTCGCGCCTGCCGATGCGGTCGGCCTCGAGGATTCGACCGTCGGCGTCACGGCCGTCAAGGCGGCTGGGCTGACGTGCATCGCAGTGCCATCCGATCCGGCGGTCGAGGTGACCGCCGCGGATATCGTGCTCGCGAGCCTCCACGAGCTGATCGAGGACTGACGGGTCAGGGATCGCCCAGGGCGGCCGGCCCGGACATGGCGCATCACCCCGGCCAACGCCGGCGGCGGACTACCGAAGGACGCCGTGATCGTGGAAGATCCGATAGATGCGGTCGGTGTATTCCGTGTACGCGCGGTCGTCGCCGAGCTCGACCGGTCGCGGTCGGGGTAGCTCCACCGTGATGTCCTCGACGATCCGCCCGGGCGACGGCGACATGACGATGACCCGGTCCGACAGACCGACCGCCTCCTCGACGCCGTGCGTGATGAACAGCACGGTCTTCTGGCGTTCGAGCCAGAGCTGTTCCAGGTCACGGCGCATCTGGGTGCGAGTGAGGGCATCGAGCGCGCCGAACGGCTCGTCCATCAACAGGATGGACGGGTCGTGGACGAGTGCCCGGGCGAGCGACGCCCGCTGCCGCATGCCACCCGACAGCTGGTGCGGGTACTTCCGCTCGGCACCCTCCAGGCCCAGCTGACGAAGCAGTCCACGAGCGGTCGCCTCGGCTTCCGGGCGGTCCGGCGCACGACGGATATCGCTCTGGAGCAGCACGTTGTCGAGCGTGGTCCGGAAGTCGAGCAACAGGTCGTCCTGGAAGACGATACCGACGTCCGTCAGGGGCTTCGTCAATCGCTCGCCATCGATCCGGATCTCGCCCTGCGTCGCCGACAGGAGTCCTGCGACGATGAGCAGCAACGTGCTCTTGCCGCATCCGCTCGGGCCGACGATGCTGACGAACTCGCCGGGGCGAAGCGAGAGGTCCACCGGCGCCAGCGCGAGCATGCTGCCCGCGGACCTCGTCACATAGGTCTTCGAGACGTTCCGAACGTCGATCCCCACGCCCGAGCCGGCGGCCCGGGCGTGGGTGGGAGCGGTCAGCACGAAGGCGCCGGGTCCGGCAGGAACGACCAGTCGAAGTACTCGTCGATCGGTGGCTCCGCCGGGAGATCCTGGTACTGGACCAGCAGGTCGAAGCTGATGTCCAGGAGCTCCTGGGATGGACGACCCAGGCTGACGGCACCCGGAACACACAGTGACAGGGTCGTCACGGCCTCGGTCTGGGCCAGCAGGGTCGACTCCGACTGTCCGGCCGGGAACTGCTCGAAGACCGCAGCGGCGACCGCTGCGGGATCCTGTCGCGCTCGGTCCCAGCCCTCGATGGAGGCCGCCATGAACTTGCGAACGGTCTCCGGATCGTTGGCGATCAGAGCATCACTCGTGGCGATCCCAAGGCCGACGGTCGGAACGCCCATGTCGCTGAAGAGGAGGTCCGTCACGTCCGCACCGATGGCACGGAGATTGATGCTGTTGGCCACGGCGGCGCCAAGGATGGCGTCGACGCGTCGCTCCAGCAACGCCGCCTCGAGGGCCGACGCATCGATGTTCACGACGTTCACCTTGTCGGTCAGCCCATTCGAGCCAAGGACCGCGTCGAAGATCGAGAGCTGCGCCGTCGCGGGCGCCGCAGCGACCCACTTGCCCTCCAGGTCGGCCAGCTCGTTGATGTCGGATTCGGTGAGGGAGATGATCGCGAACCCGTTGCTCTGATGGATGATGGACAGGAGCTTCATCTCCGCACCCTGCGACATCGTCAGCATCACGGTCGGCGCATTGGCGAACGCGAAGTCGTACTGACCGGCAGCGAGGGCGTTCGCGGCGATGCCCGACCCGGCACTCTCATCGATCCTGACATCCAGGCCCTGTGCCTCATAGAGACCCAGGCTCTTCGCGTACATGAACCCGCTGCTCGATCCCGCGGCCGGACCGTTGAGGATCAGGCTGATCGGCTTGAGCTCCGCGGACTCGGACCCCTGTGCCGTTGCGAGATCCGGACTGCTGACGGTGGTCGCTGCGGTCGCGACGACCGCGACCGCGCCCAGGATGGCGAGCCTGCGCGCGCCCCACCCGTGCGTCGCTTTCGAGATCACTGCACTCCTCCTTGGTCGCCGAACGACCAGCTGGACACGTTGGCTGGGTTGGTGGCCGTGAACGCTCGGATCGATCCCTCCTTCCGACCAGCTTGGTGGGTCTACTCGTCCCGGTGCCGCTGCCACGGCATCACCGCCCATTCGACGGCGGACACGAGATAGCTACAGAGGATCCCGATCACGCTCATGGCGGCAAGCGCTGCGAAGACCAGGGGGGTGTTCAGGTTCCCGCTGCCGCGCAGGAGCAGGTATCCGAGACCGCTGTTGGCACCGATCATCTCGCCGACGATCGCGGCGGTCGTGGCGAAGACGGCCGCGATCTTGAGCCCGGAGAAGATGAACGGCATCGCAGCCGGAAGGCGCACGTACCACAGGGTCTGGAGCGGGCTCGCTCCCATCGACTTCGTGAGATACAGCAGACGTGGGTTGAGGGCCTTGAACCCCGTCATCGAGTCGACCAGCACTGGGAAGAAGCAGACCACCGTCACCAGGACGATCTTCGATGACATCCCGAAGCCGAACCAGATGAGGAGGAGCGGAGCGACGGCGATCTTCGGGATCAGCTGGAAGAACACGATGATCGGGTAGAGGGCCTGCTCCATGAACCGCGACGTGGCGAGGATGTACGCGAGGGGGATCGCCAGGACGACCGCGATCGCGAAGCCGACGATGACCTCCTGGATCGTGATCCACGCGCCTGCCACGAGCGAGGGCCCGTGCTCGATGATGGCCGGGAGGATGGCACTCGGCGCTGGCGCGAGGTAGATCGGCACGCGGAAGGCGCGGATCGCGATCTCCCAGACCACGATCAGGACGATGAACGCGACGGCAGGGATCGCGACGGCAGCGAGTCGCTGACGTCGCGTACCACCTGGGCCCGGGCTGGGGACATCGACGGGCGCGCCGCCACGGTCCACGATCGCAGCCCCCTGGTCAGACACTCGGTGCGCCGCTGTTCGTCGACGTCGAGTCGCACACCGCCGCCGCGCCGGGGTCGCCGTCTGGTGCCATCGGCAGCCTGGTGAACATGGAACCTCCTCCGGATCGCACCCATCCGGTGCCCGTATCGCAACCGTATTTCATAATATGATAGGTGTCAAGCGCGTTTTGGTGCGCGAGCCGACCGGTCGCCGGACGACCTCACCCGCGTCCGATGAACGGCATGCCGGTCGCGATCACGGTCAGCGACTGGACATTCGCTTCGAGTGGCAGCGCGGCCATCATCAGCACGGCCCGCACGACACTCTCGACGTCCATAGTGGCCTCCGGCCGCATGGAGCCGTCTGCCTGGAGCACGCCTGTCGACTGCGCAACGGTCTGGTCGGTCCTCGCGTTCCCCAGGTCGATCTGGCCGCACGCGATGGCGAATGGCCGACCGTCGAGGGCAGTGGCCTTGGTCAGGCCCGTGATGGCGTGCTTGGCCGCGGTGTACGCCGCTGCGTGCGGCCGCGGCACCTGCGCCGACACCGACCCGTTGTTGATGATCCGTCCCCCCGGTGGCCGCTGGCCTCGCATGAGCCGCACGGCGTGCTGCGTGCATAGGAACGCACCCGTGAGGTTGACCTCGACGACACGCCGCCAGTCATCGGGGTCGATCTCGTCGATCGGTACCGCCGGAGCCCACGCACCGGCATTGTTGAACAGGAGGTCCAGGCGACCGGATCGCTCCTCGATGGACCGGAAGGCTTCTGCGACCTGCGCGGCATCCGTGACATCTGCGACGAGCGGCGTGATCGAGCCGGGCGGCCCCTGGTCGGACGCGGTCTCCCTCAACCGATCCGGGCGTCGGCCCACGATGACCACGTGGTATCCGGCACGGCAGAGGCCCCGAGCGACCGCGCGACCGATGCCCGACCCTCCGCCGGTCACCACCGCGACGCGCTGGGCCCCTGTGTCATCCATCGACGTCATCGAACTCGATCGGACCGTCGGCGACCGCCACCATGAGGACACGCTCCGACGTGTGCAGGCTATGGGTGCAACCGACCGGACGCCCTGCCGTCCCGCCGGGTCGGCACTCGCCGTATTCGTCCTCGACGGACCCCTCGATGACCACCACACGCTCCAAGGCCGTGTGACGGTGTCTGGGCACGACCGTCCCTGGCTCCAGTCGCACGAGCGCGATCCGGGGCCAGCCACCCGCGCCCTCCCAGAGCAGGTGCGCCCGCGCGCCCGGCACGATCTCCTCCCAGTGGATCGCCTCGAGCTCCAGGTACCTCGTCGGTGGTGTCGTGCCCGACATCACTCCCCCATCGTGCGAAGGCTCTGCCTAATCCATCATACCATATGGTATTATGCGACTCGCATGGTGACGACCGCTGGGCAACGGACATGCGCTTCGAGGTCATCCGATGAAGGAGCTGTACCCCCTGTTCGGGGTCGTCGCGATCCCGCAGACGCCGTTCGATGAGGACGGCAGGGTCGACATGGAGTCCCTCGCCCGATCGCTGGAGGACCGGATCAACGCCGGGGTCAGCGGGATGCTCGTGCCGGTGGTCGCCAGTGAGGTCAGCCGTCTGACGACGGCGGAACGCCACGCCATCGTTCGTGCGACCGTGGCGCAGGTCCCCAGGTCGATCCCGGTCATCGTGGGATGCAGCTCCGAGGACCCTCGTGAAGCACGCGCGATGGCCGAGTTCGCGGTGAGCGAAGGCGCAGCGGGCGTCCTCGTCCAGGTGCCGTTCCCGATCATCCGGGACGAGCCCGCGGTGCTCGACTTCTTCGGCGCCGTCTGCGAGGCGGATCCGCCGATGCTCATGATCCAGGACCTCGAATGGGGTGCACCGGGCTTGCCGGTCGACACGATCGTGCGTCTGTTCGAGGAGGTCGATGCGTTCCGCTGCATCAAGGTGGAGACGGTCCCCGCTGGCAGCAAGTACACGGCCATCCTGGAGGCGACCGGTCATCGGCTGAACGTCTCGGGTGGGTGGGCGATCCCGCAGCTCATCGAGGCGCTCGATCGGGGTGTCCACGCGATCATGCCCGGTGGCCTGCACTGGCCGCTGGTGGAGATCATGCGGCGCTACGCGGCGGGCGAGCGGGATTCGGCACGTGCGCTGTTCGACCGCCTGCTCCCGATCCTGGGATGGCAGAACCAGCACATCGACATCTCGAACCAGTTCCTGAAGCTGCTCGCCGTCCGCCAGGGGATCTACCGGACGGCGCGTCTCCGGGATCCGGGGCTCCCGTACGACGCCTACCACCATCGGATCGCCGCGGAGCTCATCGAGGATGCCATCGTCCTGCACGAGGAGCTCGGGTGGCGGCCCGTGGGGCAGCCATGACCGCGCCCGACCGACAGACCCAGGCCGAGGTGCTGCCGCACGGGGTCATCGCACCGGTCGTCAGCCCGATCGCCGACGACGGCTCCGTCGACACGTCGGTGCTGCGGGCGATGCTTCGACGCCTGCTGCTCGATGTCGACGGGGTCTTCGTGCTCGGGACGTCGGGCGAGATGCCGGCGTTGCCCGAGGAGACGGCCCTCGAGGTGGCTCGGGTCGCGATCGACGAGGTCGGTGGTGCGGTCCCCGTGTACCTCGGCGTGGGCGACGTCGGCCTGGAGCGCACGCTCGCCCGCATCGAGCGGTTCGGTTCGCTGGGGGCCGACATCCTCGTCGTCACGACGCCCTACTACTTCGCGGTCCCGGACGCCGGCCTCACGCGACACTTCACCGAGGTCGCGGATGCAGCACCCGTGCCGATCATGCTCTACAACGTCCCCCAGAGTACGCACAACTCGCTGGGGCTCTCGGTGATCCGGACGCTCGCGGAGCACCCGAGAATCGTCGGCATCAAGGACTCGAGCGGGGATCCGTTCCTGTTCGCGGAGCTCCTGCGGATCCGAGGCGAACGGTTCCGCGTCCTCCAGGGGCGTGAGCAGCTCCTCGGACCGTCCATCTGGGCGGGCGCGGACGGATCGGTGACCTCGCTCAGCAACATCGCGCCGCGACTGGTCCGTGCCCTGTCGGAGGCCGCCGCGGACCCCGGGCAACGCGCTCGTGCACATCAGCTGCAGGACGAGACCACGGACCTGGCGCGGCTGTTCGACCAGGGGTACTGGCTGTGCGCGCTCCACGTGGCGATGGGGGAGCTCGGATGGGCCGTCGGTGGGCCACGCCCGCCCCTCGTGCCACTCGACGAGGCGCAGCGTGCGGCGGTCCGGGCGATCGTCGCGAAGGCTGATCCGGGCTGGCTCGCGTCACGCGACGACCGATCGTGAGCAGCGACCGCGTGGCCAGCGCGAGGTTCGCCATCGCCCCTGAGGGCGCGCCGTCGTGGGTCGAGGATGCGGTCCATCGCGGTGGCGGGGACCTCGGGCCGCTCGACGAGGCGGAAGCCCTGGTCTGGTTCGGCGGTGGCGCACCGGCCCTCGAGTCGACCCTCGCTCCGCTCGATGGCATCCGGTGGGTCCAGCTCCCCACCGCCGGTATCGAGTCGTTCGCCCACCTCATCGATGAACGGCGGACTTGGACGTGCGCCAAAGGGGCGTTCTCCCAGACCGTGGCGGAGCAGGCCCTCGCCCTGACGCTGGGGCTGTTGCGCCATCTGAAGACCGCTGCAGGCAGCCGGACATGGACACACACCGAGATCCGACCCCTGGCCGGCTCGGATGTCCTCATCGTCGGCGGGGGCGGCATCGGCGAGACACTGGCGCGCCACCTGGCCCCATTCGGTGTCCGGATCACGGTGATCCGTCGCGACCCGGCGGCCGTGCGCTGGGCCGACCGGACCGCCACCATGGAGGCGCTCGGGGCCGAGCTCGCGACGGCTGACATCGTCTATCTCGCCGTCCCCTTGACCGACGAGCTGGACAGCCTGATCGGTGCGCCACAGCTGCAGGCGATGAAGCCATCCGCGGTCCTCATCAACGTGGCGCGCGGACGGCATGTGGTCACGGACGACCTGGTACATGCGCTCCGAAGCGGGCGGATCGCCGGAGCCGGTCTCGACGTGACGGATCCGGAGCCACTCCCGGACGGTCACCCGCTGTGGGACCTGCCGAGCTGCATCATCACCTCGCACAGCTCCAACTCGGCCGAGACCTTTCGCGCGGCGCTCAGCGAGCGCATCGCGGCGAACGTCGAGCGCTACCGCGCCGGGCGGGAGCTACTGGGGGTCATCGAGCCGTCCCGTCACTACTGATCAGGGCCGGGACCATGGGCGTGACGGGCTCGGACCGGTACAATAGATACTATGAGTAGCTCATTGGCCGCGTCCAAGCCGAGTGGCCAATCGGACGGTATCGCCGCCGATGCTGTCGAGCGCTACATGGGGGCCGGCGACTTGCCCGCCGGGATCCATGCGACCGTCGTCCAGCGGATCGGTCGGCGGATCGTCACCGGAGAGCTGACACCGGGTGAGATCCTGCCGGAGCAGGGCGAGCTGAGTCGGCTCCTGAACGTGAGCCGGACGGTCGTCCGCGAGGCGACCCGCGTCCTGATCGCCAAGGGCCTCGTCGAATCGAGACCCAAGCGAGGCACCGTCGTCCTGCCTCGATCCAGCTGGCACATCCTGGACCCGGACGTCCTCGCATGGCAGACCGAGGCCGGTCGCGACGAGGGCTTCCTGCGCAGCGTGTTCGAGATCCGACACATCATCGAACCTGGTGCAGCGCGGCTCGCGGCCGAGCATGCCGATGGCCGCGAGCTGCGGGACATCCAGGCGGCGTTCGAGGACATGGGGAGCAACAGCGACGAGTCGAGCTACCTCAAGGCTGACGTCCTGTTCCACGGCATGCTCGTCGCGGCCACCCACAACGACTACCTGATCCAGCTCGTGGGTGCGTTCGGCCCGGCGCTCCATGCCGGCCTCCAGGCGACCATCCGCGACACCTGGGCGTGGGAGGACTTCCTCGAGTTCAGCCTGCCCCTGCATCGCGCTGTCCTCGACGCGGTCATGGCGCGCGATCCGGACCGGGCGGAGGCTGCGATGCGGCTCCTCGTGGAAGGCTCCCGCTCCGGTGCGCTCGAGGGGGCATTGCCTGGGACGCGGGGGTCTGCTCGCCGAGGGACCAACGGATCGAACGGCAGGACGCGGCGCAGTCGCCCAGGGTAGGCCCGAGACGGCATGCCTGGGCCCGAGGCGGCATGCCGTGGCCCTCGTCTCGCTCGACCCGTGAGACCGGGATCCGGTCCGGAGGTACTCCACCATCTCGCTCGATGCGGCTGTGTCGAGCCGCTCGACCAGCACGTGCGACGCCGTGGGCGATCCGTCGCGGGACCTGCGGAGTGGTCGACTCCTCATATCCTACGATGATAGAATGGTTCGATGAGCACCCCCGACGTCCGGTCGCGTGGCTGTCGGCCGCGGACGATCGACCGATGAGCCGATCCCTCGGTCGCGGCGATCTCGAGCGCCTGGTCCACGCCTACTACGACGCATGCAACCGCGGTGATGTCGGTGCCATCGCGGCGTGCTTCACGCCGGATGCGCGCCACTACTTCCCGGCCGGGGCACCCCAGGGCACGTTCGGGAGCGCCGAGGCGATCGGGCGGGGCTGGGCGGACGTGGTCGGACGCCTCGATTCACGCTGGACCATCGACCACCTCGTCATCGATGTCGAGGCACGCGAGGTGGCCATCGAGTGGACGCACTGGAAGCCCGAGCAGGAGGGGTACCTGCGAGGTATCGAGATCTGCCGGTTCGACACTGCCGGCCTGATGACGGAGATCCGCGCCGCGTATGCGGCGCCGGCCAGCGCCACGGTCCATGAGTACGGGGACTTCCCGTATGCCGAGCGGGCCTACGCGACGCGACCGCCGGAGGTACCGGGCCGTCCGCTCCGGAGACGAGGGGCGGCGTGATGGATCGTGTGCGGGTGGGACTCGTAGGTGCGGGCAACGTGGCGCGTGTCGGGCATCTGCCCGCGCTGTCCGCGATGCCGGACGTGGTGCTCGCCGGGGTCGTGACCGATCCGCCCGCGGAGGCGGAGATGACCGCGCGCCGCTGGGGCATCGAGCGGGTCTATCCCGACGCGGACGCCATGATCGGCGACGCGCGGCTCGATGCCCTGTACGTGCTCACTCCCAAGGGCTCGCACGTCCCGTTCGTGGAACGCGGCCTTGCCGCCCGCTTGCCGGTGTTCTGTGAGAAGCCACTCGCATCCACGTCCGAGGAGGCGTGGCGGCTCGCGGATGCCGCACACGACGGAGGCCACCTCCTCCAGGTCGGCTTCAATCGTCGATTCGCCGAGGTCTATCGCATCGCCCGGGACACGATCGCCGGGCACGCTCCCCTATTCCTCATCGCCCAGAAGCACCGGCCGGATCACTTCTACCGCATGTCACTGGAGAACGCCATCCATATGGTGGATCTCGTGCGCTGGTTCGGTGGTGAGGTCACCGACCTCGCGGCCCTGGCAGCCGCTGCGGACCCCTACGAGGAGGATGGCATCGCGGTCCTCCTGCGCTACGAGACAGGCGGCGCCGCCACCGTCACCGCCGCGTATGGGGCTGGGGAGTGGGAGGAGCGCCTGACGGCCGTCGCCGGTGGCGCCACCGCTCGGGTCGTGGCACCGGACCGGGTCGAGGTGAGCCGGGATGGGGAGACCCGCGTCATCGAGATGCGCCCGCGCGCCATGGGTTGGGCTCAGGTCACCGAGTCACTCGGCTTCGGGCCACAGGCGCGCCACTTCATCGCCTGCGTGACCGGTCGCGAGCGTCCGGAGACCGACGCGCGGGATGCGGCCCGGACCCAGGACCTGCTCGACCGCGTGCTCCTCGCCGCGGGACTGCCCACCGACGACCGACCGGCGTCGGCCGAGACCAGCTAGATCGGGCGAGGACCCGACGGAGGACATCTGTGCGACTCGTGTCATTCGACGGCGGCTTCGGACGCATCGAGGGCGATCTGCTGGTCCCGATGGGCCAGGACATCCTGGCGTACCTCGATGGCGCCCCTGCCCAGGATGGTCCGGCCATCACCCCGGGCGATGTGCGACTGCGCGCCCCGGTCCCTCGCCCGGGCAAGATCGTGTGCATCGGTCTCAACTACATCGACCACATCACCGAGACCGGCGCCCAGGCGCCCGCCGAGCCGCCCGTGTTCGCCAAGTTCGCGAACTCGGTCATCGGGGACGGCGAGCCGATCGTCATCCCGGCCGCGACCAGCAAGGCGGACTACGAGGTCGAGCTCATCGCGGTCATGGGCAAGCGCGCGAAGCATGTCACGCCCGATGCGGCGCTGGCGCACGTCGCGGGGTACATGTGCGGCAACGACGTGAGCGCGCGCGACCTCCAGACGAGCAACGCGCAGTGGACGCGTGGCAAGGCCATCGACACGTTCCTGCCCTGCGGCCCGTGGCTCGTGACCGCGGATGAGGTGGGTGACCCGCAGGCACTGCGGCTGTGGTGTGACGTGAGCGGTGAGCGGCTCCAGGACTCGAGCACGTCACGCATGATCTGGCCGGTGGCGGAGCTCGTGAGCATCCTCAGTCGCACGATGACCCTCGAGCCGGGTGATCTCATCGTCACGGGCACGCCGCCCGGCGTCGGGAGCGCCCGGACGCCCGAACGCTATCTCCGGCCGGGGGACGAGGTGGCCGTCTCGATCGAGGGGCTGGGCACCCTGCGCAATCCCGTGGTCGCGGAGACGGCGGTCGGGGTGACGAACGGCTGACGACCATCAGGCGAACGATCCGACCAACGGGATCGAGCTGACACAGGAGGCGCATGATGAGCGACGAGGTCCGACAGGATTACTTCCGGCTCGATCCGACCGCGGAGACGTCGGATGACTTCGAGCCCTATATCGGGCCTCGGAGCGACTTCCCCATCCATGACCTGGGTGAAGGGGTCGGCTTCCAGCCGGTCTGGGGTCGGAGCCTGCTCATGAACTGGGTCCACTTCGAGCCCCATCGTGAGCTGCCGAACCACCATCACCCCGAGGAGCAGGCGGGCACCATCATCGAAGGCGAGATGGAGCTGACGGTGGGCGGTGTCACCCGCCGGATGCGCCAGGGTGACGTCTACGTGATCCCGCCCAACGTGCCGCACTCGGGCCGCACCTTCGAATCCGGCTGCGTCGCGCTCGACATCTTCGCGCCACCCCGCGCCGACTTCCGCGCGCTCATCGAGCGGGCGACCGGTCGCAGCGACGACTGACACGACCGGCACGGACGCACCAGCCGGGTCCCGAGAGGGCCCGGTCGCGACCGACGTCAGGTGCCGCTGATCCCCGACCGCTTGAAGCCTTCCACCAGGTACCGCTGGAGGAAGAGGAACAGCACGAGGATGGGCACGATCGCGACGACGGCACCCATGAACAGCGACGGCAGGTTGATGATCTGCGCCGTGACGAACGCCGAGAGGACGACCTGGATGGTCCGGTTCCAGGAGCTGGTCGCTACATGACCGGCGTCATGCCGAGCACCGGACCAGGGCAACGTGGACCACGCCCGAGAGCGGATCGAGCTCCGTCATGCATCGCCTCGCTATGTCACACTATCATACGATAAATCGGAGGTGGATCGTTGACCGAGTCGAGTCGTAGCCAGTCGCGCAGCCGGGAATGGTTCGAGGCCGGGGACCTGGACGGCCTGGGCCATCGATCGACGTTCCGGATGCAGGGGTTCCCGGAGGAGAGCTTCACCGGCCGACCGGTGATCGGCATCATCGACAGCTGGAGCGAGGTCGTGGGGTGCAACGCGCACCTGCGGGAGCTCGCCGAGCACGTGAAGCGCGGCGTCCTGCGGGCGGGTGGGTTCCCGGTGGAGGTCCCGGTCATCTCGCTCGGTGAGCCGGTCATGAAGCCGACCACCATGCTCTACCGCAACCTGATGGCGATGGCCGTGGAGGAGCTCATCCGGGCCAACCCGCTCGATGGCGTGGTGCTCCTCGCGGGCTGTGACAAGACGATCCCCGCGGCCCTCATGGGCGCCGCGAGCGTCGACATCCCGTCCATCATGGTCACCGGCGGTCCGATGCTCAACGGCCGGTGGCGGGACGAGCAGATCGGCGCGTGCACGGATTGCTGGCGACTCCATGACGAGCTGCGTGCCGGGCGTATCGACGACGACGACTGGCGGCAGGTCGAGCTGGGCATGTGCCGGAGCGTGGGCCATTGCTCGCCGATGGGAACGGCCTCCACGATGGCCTGCATGGCCGAGGCACTGGGCATCGCACCCGGCGGGAGTGCGGCGATCCCCGCGGTCGACGCGCGTCGACGCCAGGTGGCGGAGCGGGCCGGGGTACAGGCGGTCGACCTGGTCGCTGCGGGCGTCCGACCGTCCGACATCCTGACCCGCCACGCGTTCGAGAATGCCATCCGGGCGCTCCATGCGATCGGTGGTTCGACCAACGCCGTCATCCATCTCATCGCCATCGCCGGTCGGGTGGGCGTGGACGTGCCACTCGATCTGTTCGATGACCTGTCCGCCACGACGCCCCTGCTGGCGAACGTCAAGCCGTCCGGCGCGTACCTCATGGAGGACCTGTTCTACGCGGGTGGCCTGCCGGCGATCCTTGACCAGGTCCGGGACCTGCTCCATCTCGAGGTACCCACCGTGACGGGCCCGACGCTGGGGGAGTCGCTCGAGGGCGCCACCATCCGCGACCCACGCGTGATCCGCACCCGGGAACGGCCACTCCGGGATGGCGGGAGCCTCGTGGTCCTGCGAGGGAACCTGTGTCCCGACGGCGCGGTCCTCAAGCGCTCGGCGGCCACGGAGGCGCTGCTCCAGCACGAGGGTCGCGCGGTCGTGTTCCGGAGCGTGGAGGAGCTCCACGACACCATCGATGACCCCGCGCTCGACATCACGCGGGATGACATCCTCGTCCTCCAGAACGGAGGGCCCGTGGGGGCCCCCGGGATGCCCGAGACCGGTCATCTGCCGATCCCTGCCCGGCTGCTGCGTGAGGGCGTCACGGACATGGTGCGCATCAGCGATGCGCGCATGAGCGGGACGGGTTTCGGGACCGTCGTCCTGCACATCGCACCCGAGGCGGCCATCGGTGGGCCGCTGGCGTTCGTCCGGACCGGCGATCGCATCCGCCTCGACACCGCCGCTCGGCGGCTCGACCTCCTGGTGAGCGATGACGAGCTCGCGGCACGTCGTGACGCCTGGGTGCCTCGGCCACCGTCGAGCACACGCGGGTACCGCTCGCTCTACGAGCGGACGGTCATGCAGGCGGACCGTGGCTGCGACCTGGACTTCCTGGTCGGGTGGTCGCCGCCGCTGGGAGCGGGCAGGACCCATGGGTGACTGCCTGACGCGAACCGTCGTTTCGTAGCATGATATGAGTAGTGGGTGGAGGGGCCACCCCGGACAGCAGGGGTCCCGAGCGTGACGATCCAGCCGTTCTCCGACGTGGGTGTCGTGTCGGACGCCCGTGGGACACGCATCGTGGCAGTGCGACCGGTGTTCCTCAGCTACACGTACCCGCCCGAGCACGTCCAGGGCTGGTCCGGCGGCCGACTGCCCGGGATCACGGCGGGGCTCGTGGAGATCACGACGGACACGGGCGTCACGGGCGTGGGTGAGACCTACGCCGGGGTGTTCGCGCCCGACGTGGTCCGCGCCATCGTCGAGTACCACGCAGCGGGCCTCATCGGCCAGGACCCCAGCAACATCGAGCGGCTGTGGCACGAGTGTCGCTCCCGGATGCTGTACTGGGGTCGCAACGGTATCGCCATCGCGACGCTGTCGGCCATCGAGGCGGCGCTCTGGGACGTGTGCGGGAAGCTCGTCGGCAAGCCGGTCGTGGAGCTGCTCGGGGGACCCTGCCACGACTCGCTGCCGCGCTACGCGAGCGGTGGCATGGAAGCGGACGCGGCCGGCATGCGTGCAGAGGCGACGTCGGTGCGCGATGCCGGCTATCTGGCCATGAAGATCCGGACCGGTGTCTCACCCGAGGCCGATCGCGCCAAGGCCCAGTTCATGATCGACGCGCTCGGGCCCGACGTCCGGCTCGCGGTGGACGCCGTCCAGGGAACGAACCCCAATCCCTGGAGCGCGACGCAGGCCATCGCGGCCGGCAAGGCACTCGAGGACCTGGGCCTCCTGTGGTACGAGGAACCCTGTGCCGCATGGGACGTCGATGGGTACGCGGCCTGCCGGGCCGCCCTCGACATCCCCATCGCGGGCGGTGAGAGCTGCACATCACCAGAGGAGGTCCAGGCGTTCCTGGACCGGGGAGCCGTGGATATCCTCCAGCCCGACGCGTCGTGGCTCGGTGGGCTCCTGCCGGTGGTCCGGGCGGGCGCGATGGCGGCACGGGCCAAGGTCGGTGTCGCGGTCCACGCGTGGGGCAGCGCCGGCACCGTCCTTGCCAACTACCACGCCGGGTTCGCGACCCCCGCGTGCGGCTGGCTGGAGTTCCCGAGCCAGCCCAACC
The DNA here is from genome assembly GCA_019637815.1 of Chloroflexota bacterium. Lineage (GTDB taxonomy): Bacteria > Chloroflexota > Limnocylindria > Limnocylindrales > CSP1-4 > JAFMJV01. Next base: position 150,739 of record JAHBUZ010000002.1, on the reverse strand, counting down.
CCCTCATCTCCGAGCTCATGGTGGAACCGCTGCGAGTCGAGCAGGGGCGGGTGCTGCCGCCGACGGCACCCGGTCTGGGTCTGCGCCTGACACCGGAGCTCGAGGCCGCCTATCCCTATCGGGCGGACCATCGATATCACTTCGAGGAGCGCCGATGATCGCCACCGATATCCTCGACCGCGCCGCGGCACAGCTCTATAGCGGGCTGCTCTCCGACGCCTGCGATCGCCTCGGCCTCGTCGGCCGAGTCGTCGAGCCCGGCCTGCGGCCTGCCTGGAGCGGGGCGACCTTGTGCGGCAACGCCCGCATCATCCACTCGCAAGGGACGGGCTGGCAGCCGATCAGCCCGTACGCGCGCCAGATCGAGGCGCTCGATGCCCTGGGCCCGGATGACCTCGTGGTGGCGACCGTCGGCAACGATCCTGGCTGTGGCCTGTGGGGCGAGCTGTTCTCCACGGCTGCGCGCGCTCGTGGCGCGCGGGGCACGCTGGTGGACGGCAACATCCGGGATACGGACCGGATCACGGCGATGCGCTTTCCGGTGTTCGGGCGTGGCTACAGTCCGCTCGATTCGCTGGGTCGCGTCGAGGTGGTGCCGGACATCACGTCCGTCACGATGGGTGGTGTCGAGGTGCGCAACGGCGACCTCGTGTTCGGCGATATCGACGGCGTGGTCATCGTGCCGGAGGCGCACGCTGCCGAGGTGCTCCGCCTGGCGTTCGAGAAGCACGATACCGAGGACACGATGCGCGACGAGCTCCGTGCTGGCTCCCTGCTTCGGGACGCGTTCGCCCGCCACCGAGTGCTCTAGGCTTGCGGGACGATCGGGCGGACGTCGTGCGCCCGATCGTGACCCCTCGTGCGACACGGTGGTGACCCGATGACCGACCCCGCGATGACCACGGACCTGACCGCAGGCCTCGTACCTGGTGTGGCCGGCGAGTCAGGATCGGACACGGCCGCGGATCTCGAGGTCTGGGGATCGCCCGGTGGCCCGCTGGATGGCGCCCTGGTGGCGCGCATCACGCTCCCCGCCGACCGATGTCTGGCCGGGGTCGGCGGTCCGACACCGGTGACCATCCGCAGGGATGGCGTCTTCGACCTCCTGCCGTTCGGTCCGACCATGGCCGACCTGCTGGACCGCGCCGACCTGCCGGACCTGGTCCGCCGGACCGATCTGCGTCGCGTGGCCGACCTGGCCGAGGTCCTTGCCGGCTCGCCGGCCGCGGTCCGTTCGCCGGAACGACCCGCGTTCCTTGCACCATTCGACCTGGCCGTCGTCCGGGCATGCGGCGTGACGTTCGCGGAGAGTCTCCTCGAGCGCGTGATCGAGGAGGGCGCTCGAGGCGACGCGTCCCGGGCCCGCGCCCTGCGTGATCGTCTGGCTGGGTCCATCGGTGCGGACCTGGGAACGATCGTGCCCGGAAGCTCGGCCGCATCAGCGCTCAAGGCCGAGCTGATCGCCGCGGGCCTGTGGTCGCAGTACCTGGAGGTGGGCATCGGACCCGACGCCGAGATCTTCACGAAGGCGCCCGTGCTCGCCTCGGTCGGCCATGGCGACCGGGTCGGTGTCCGGAGCGACTCGGCATGGAACAACCCCGAGCCGGAGGTGGTGCTGGCGGTCGACCCATCGGGTCGCATCGTGGGTGCGACCCTGGGCAACGACGTCAACCTCCGCGACATCGAGGGCCGCAGCGCACTCCTCCTGCCGACGGCCAAGGACAACAACGCGAGCTCGTCCATCGGCCCGGCCATCCGGCTGTTCGAGCCGTCGTTCACCCTGGACGACCTCATGGCCACCGATGTCGAACTGACCGTCGAGGGGCGCGATGGCTTCCGCACCAGTGGACGCAACCGGCTGGCCCGGATCAGTCGGGATCCGCGGGCGCTGGTCGCCCAGGCGATGGGCCGGACACACCAGTATCCGGACGGGCTGGCCCTGTTCCTCGGCACGATGTTCGTGCCGACCGCCGACCGGGGAGACCCCGGGAGCGGGTTCACGCATCACGTCGGTGACCGGGTCCGGATCACCAACCCACTCCTGGGGGCACTCACCAACGAGGTGGGGGCCACCGAATCGCTGCCGCCCTGGACCGTCGGGATCCGGGCGCTGTGGGCGAACCTGGACGCCCGCCGCTGAGGGCTGGCGCCACCGTCGGACGCGGCTGACCTACCGGTCGAAGGCTCCGAGCGCCGGGAGTCCCTCGACGTAGACCGTTCGGACCTGGGTGTAGAAGTCGACGGCACTCTTGCCCTGCTCCCGGGACCATGACGAGGACGCACCCATGCCCCCGAATGGCACATGGGGCTCCGCGCCAGCCGTCTCCCCGTTCACGTGGACCAGGCCGACCCGAGCGGTCGCGATGAACGCCTCCGCGGTGGCGAGGTCACGCGTGAAGATCGAGCCGGACAGCCCGTAGGCGACGCCATTGTGGATGCGCAGCGCCTCATCGAGGTCGGCGGCCTCGATGAGCCCGACCACGGGCCCGAAGACCTCGTCCTGCGCGACCGGCATCGTGGGCGTCACACCGTCGAGCACGATGGGCGGGTGGTACGCACCGACCGGGGGCACATCGGGACGCGCGATCACGTTGGCACCATCCGCCTCCGCGTCCGCGACCATGGCCGCGACGCGCGTTCTGGCCGCGTCATCGATGAGCGGGCCCAGCGTGGTCGCGGGGTCGAGCGGATCACCGATGCGCAGCGACCGGACACGTTCGACCAGGAGCTCGCGAAGCGCCGTCAACGAGCCGCCATAGCCGATGACACGGGCGGTCGCGGTGCACTTCTGACCCGCCGACGCCATGGCGCCCCGTACGATGAGATCGGCCGCCCGGGCGAGATCCGCGTCCGGCGCCACGATGACCGCGTTCTTGCCACCCAGCTCCAGTTGGACCCGGGCGTGGACATCGGAGGCGACGCGTGCCAGCGCCCGACCGACCGTCGCCGATCCGGTGAAGGTCACCCCGTCGACGACACCCGACGCGACCCATGCCTCCTCCACCAGCGGACCGTCCGCGAACACCATGCCCAGGACACCCGGCGGAAGTCCCGCGTCCACGAGCGCGGTCACGAGGTGGTTGCCCGTCAGGGGTGTGTGCGACGCGGGCTTGAACAACACCGTGTTGCCGAACGCGAGCGCTGGCGCGATCTTCCAGGCCGGGATCGCGATGGGGAAGTTCCAGGGCGTGATGACGGCCACGACCCCGATGGGCGAGCGCTGTGTGTACAGGCGCGTGCCGCGCGTGGCGGATGCGTAGACCTCCCCGATGGGCTCGCTGGCCTGACCCGCGAAGTAGCGCAGGATCGCAGCGGCCCGGCGGGTCTCCCCGATCGCCTCCGGCAGTGTCTTGCCCTGCTCACGGACCATGTCCCGGCCGATCGTCTCGGCACGCTCGGCGAGCAGCGCGGCTGCCCGGAACAGGATCTCGCCGCGCTCGGGGGCGGGGGTCGCGGCCCACGCCGGCAGGGCCTCCCGAGCGGCGCGCGCAGCGGCCTCCAGGTGGGCGCGGGTCGCGGCCGAGACATACGCGACGATCTCGTCGGGACGTGCCGGGCTCCGATCCTCGCGACCGGGTGCCTCGGACACCCATCCATCCCCGATCCGATGGGCCAGCAGTGGGGCGTTCACGAGCGCCATGGGAGGCCCGTGGCCGCATCATCGAGCCGGGACGGGTTCGGGTACCCATCCGGGGGGATCGCCATCGATGTCCTCCTCCATGTCGATCGATATCACTCGTATGATACGACTTGTCTGGGTTCCGGGCCCCTGAGCCGCCTGGCTCGTCATACCCCATCATCGCTGCGCCATCGGCCCTGCGGGCGGACCCGACATGGTGCCTCGACATCGGCAGGACTGTCGGCATGGGCCGGGCCCGATACGCTGTGCGGATGCCACCGCTCCTCGCTGCGGTCGTCGTCTTCGGCACCTCCGCCGCCGTGCTCGTCCTGGAGATCCTCGCCGGCCGTCTCCTGGCGCCCTACGTCGGCGTCACGCTCGAGACGTACACCGGCATCATCGGCACGGTCCTCGCGGGCATCGCGCTCGGCACCTGGCTGGGCGGCCGGCTCGCCGACCGGGTGGATCCGCGGCGCCTGCCCGGTCCCCTGCTCATCGCCGGTGGCAGCCTGACGCTGCTCGTGCCAGGGCTCATCGGCATCGCCGCATCGCTCGGCCTGCGGCCCGATCCGGTGGGGGTCGTCGCCTACGCGGCCATCGCGTGCTTCCTGCCCGCGGCGGTGCTGTCCGCGGTGCAGCCCGTGGTGGTGAAGCTCCAGCTGCGCGACCTCGAGCGGACCGGCAGCGTGGTCGGTCGGCTGTCGGCGCTGTCCACGACGGGTGCCATCGTGGGCACCTTCGCCACCGGCTTCGTGCTCATCGCGGCCGTGCCCGGCCGGCCCATCGTGGTGGGCCTCGGGGCATGCCTCGTCCTTGCCGGCGTGGGGCTGGCCCTGCTGCTGGACCCGCGTCGCACGAGCGCCGTCGCGGTCGGCGCCCTGGGCATCCTTGCGGCGGTCGCCGGCACCGCCTGGGCCGTGACCGCACCCGACCCCTGCGAGCGGGAAAGCGCCTACTTCTGCATCCGCGTGGAATCGGACGGCGGGAGCGGTCGGACGCTGTTCCTGGACACGTTACGACACGCCTCGGTGGACCTCGATGACCCGACCGACCTGCGCTTCGACTACACCCGCACCATCGGTGACGTGATGGATGCGCTGGCGGCACCCGGCGCGCCCCTGGCCGCGCTCCACATCGGTGGCGGCGGCTTCACGATGCCCCGATATCTCGCCGCGACCCGACCCGGGTCGATGAACCAGGTGCTGGAGCTCGACCCACTCGTGGTCGAGGTCGCCCGCGAGGAGCTGGGGCTCGTCACCTCGGACACGCTCACGGTGCGCGTGGGCGATGCGCGCCTCGCCATCCTCGAGGAGCCGGACGCGACCTACGATCTGGTCGTCGGCGATGCGTTCGGCGGCCTCGCGGTGCCGTGGCATCTCACGACCCGGGAGATGCTGGAGCAGATCCGGCGCGTGTCACGACCGGGTGCCGTGTACGTGGTCAATGTCATCGACTATCCGCCGCTCGGCTTCGCACGTGCCGAGCTGGCCACGCTGCGGGACACCTTCGAGCACGTGGCGATCGTCGGGCAGCCGTCACGGGTCAGCGGACGCGACGGTGGCAACGTGATGCTGCTGGCATCCGATGCACCCATCCCCGCCGAGGCGATCGTCGCGGTCAACCGGGCCCGCGGTGACTCGGACGTCGTCGTCACCGACCTCGACGAGCTCGCGGCGTTCATCGGCGACGCGCTGGTGCTCACCGACGACTTCGCACCCGTGGACCAGCTCCTGACGCCACGCTGACCGGAGGGTCGCGCCGACGCGCCGACCCCGGCGACACACCCGACCGGGCGATCCGGGTCGGCGGTGGCGTGGAGTCGGCCGCCGGGTCCCGCCTCCCCGGTCCGGGACCCGGTCGACCGATGCCCCCGGCTCGTCAGCGCAGTCCGGCCAGCTCCTGCAGGCCGTGCCAGTTGGCGAGCCGCTCCTCCTGGGTGGCGATGATCTCGGGTGTGGGCTCCGTCCCCGCGAAGTGCCCGGCGAACCGGCCCTCCGTGCGGGCGAAGGCAAGGAAGTCGAACACCGAGCCATCCGGCCGGGACGCCCAGTCGTCCTTGAGCGCCGGATTCCCCTGGAGCGAGAGCCGCTCCCGGAACGTGGCACCGCGTCGCGGGTCGTACGTGAACAGCGGGAACGCCCGACCCTCCACCGCGAGCCGCGCCTGGCGGGATGACGCGTCGTCCGCGATGCCGTGCTCCGGCTGGCAGGGCGTGTACGCCACGATGACCGCCGGACCCGGGTAGCTGTTCGCGTCCATGATCGCGCGATAGCAGTGGTTGAGATGCGCGGCGGTCGTCTGGGCCACGAACACCTGGTCGTGGGCCATCATGATCCGGGCCAGCTCCTTGCGGCGCTCGGGCCGACCGTGCAGCTCGCGGCCATACGCCGTGAGCTTGGTCACCTGGCCACCGAACGATGCGGTCGATGCCTGGCCACCGGTGTTGGAGTACGCCTGCGTGTCCAGCACCAGGACCTTGATGTCGGCACCCGAGGCGACCATCCGCGACAGGGACTGGAAGCCGATGTCATACATCGCACCGTCGCCGCCGATGACCCACAGCCGCCGCCCCGGGTGGCCGTCCTGGTCCCAGCGGGCCCGGATGCCGAGCGCATCGGCGGGTGCGTTCTCGAACAGCGAGTTGGTCCACGGCACGAGGAACGGGTTGAACGGGTACGTGCTGCCGTACACGGTGTTGCAGCCGGTCGCTGCCACGATGCCCATCCCCTCGGGTCCGTACACCTGGCGGGTCGCGGCGACCATCATCCGGATCGCGGACGCCTCGCCGCAGCCGGAGCACGAGCCCGCCCCACCGACGTAGCCGATGGCATGCTCACCCAGCATCAGGTCCGCGAGCGCCTTCTCGTTGCGGTACTCGGGCGGCGTGGACGGCAGCGAGCGGAAGAACGAGATGTCGCGGCGATACCGCTCCAGCGTGGAGCCGCCGGTCGGCTCGTCGGACACCTTGTCGATCATGATCAGCGCGTCGTGGCCGAGCGCGGCACACACCTCGACGCACTCCGCGCAGCCCTTGCAGTGGACCGGGTCCACGAAGATGCCGAACGAGGCGGGTGGCAGTCCCTTGCGGGCCGGGACCTCGGCGTACTTCTGGGTGTGCATGAAGTGCGATGCCGCGCTCGCGGACGCCTGCGCCGGGTCGGGCTGGGTCGCGGCGAATGTCTCGATGCGCCCCACCAGCTCCGCCTCCGGGGTCGCGATGCCCAGGATGGCCGTGTCGGGGCATGCACTGACACACGCCATGCAGCCCACGCAGCGCTCCGCGACGAGCTGCGGGATACGCGGCGCGAGCGTGCTGAAGTCCCGCACCGCCGAAGTGCCTGGCGGCACGATGCTCCGGGCCACCGCGTCATCCGCGGGCAGCTCGCGATCCGCGACCCCGGTCCGATACGCGGGCACCACCGACCGCGCGAAGTCCTCGACATACGCGTGGATGTCGAACAGCAACGGGGCCGCCTCGAGTCGCGCCTCGTGGGCCTCCTTGGATTCGCCCTGCTCCTTGGCGAGGTCGTGGATGAGGCCGTCGGGGATGGTCCCGGGCAGCACGGGCGTGGTCATGCCTCACCCTCCTGGACCATCAGGTGCACCAGGTCGGTCGTCGACAGCACCCCGATGGGCACCGAGCGCCCAGGTTCCACGACCACCAGCCGATGGACGTGCTCCCGCTCCATGATCGCGGCAGCCTCGCTGATGGGCATGTCCGGCTCGGCCGTGATGGCCGGCGCGTGCATCAGGTGTCGCACCACGAGACCCGGCCAGCGCTCCCACAAGGGCTCGGTGGCGCGGGCGTGGAGCAGGTCCGTGCGTGACAGCACACCCACGAGATGTCCATGCGCATCCACCACCGGTACGCCACTGACGTGTGCCGCGTCCAGGATGCGTGCCGCATCCGCGAGCGGATCCTCCGCACGCACCACGATGGGGTCACGGGTCATCGCATCGGCCACGGTGGCCATGGTCCGGGTCGCGTTCATCGGGTCACCTCGGCTGGGGCGGCACCCACGCGCGCCACCGGCTCCGTCGATGGACCCGCCACCGCGGCCGTCACATCGATGAGCGAGCCCCAGGCGTCGCGGATGAGGGCGAGATTGGCATCGACCACCGCGGCACCCCGCTTGCCGAAGGAGTGGGCAAGCACACCGCGCAGGGTGGTGAACAGGTGGTCCTCGTCGATCCCCTGCCGCTCCGCGAACGGCGCCACCCGCAGGAACACCCCCACGAGCGCGATGCCCTGCATCCGGATGACGAGGTCCGGGCGGGGTGCGTGTCGACGCGCCAGCTCGGCCGTATCGAGCGCCACCACCCGGATCCGCCGGGCCAGGATCTCCGCCCGGGCGCCCGCGGGCAGCGAGGCCCAGATCGCCTCGGGCGCACCGAGGGTCGTGTTAAGGAACAGGGTGCCGCTGTCCACGAGCCCATCGAGCGGACGGGCGTACTGCATCGCCGACACATCGTGGACCGGCACGAACTCCACCTGGGTGAGCTCGGCGTGCTGGTGGATGGGCGCGTCCGCCACCGTCAGGTAGTAGGTCGTCGGCAGGCCCTTCTTCTCCGAGCCATAGCGCGGGTAGGCCTGGACCTGGACCCCGAACAGCTCGCCACACAGGCTGGCCACCAGCTTGTTCGTGGTCACTGAGCCGAAGCCACCGACCGAGTGACCCCGCACGCTCCACGCGCCGGGGGGCCGGAGCTCCATCGGGACGGGTGCGAGCGCCAGCTCGTGGCGGATCCCCATGACCACGAACGGACGCTCGCCCCGTGCGACCGGATCGGCCGCCCATCGCAGCGCGGCGGCCAGATCGCCCGCTGCGACATCCCGAGATCCCAGCCCTGCCGCGGCCGAGACGACCTGCGGCACGGGCCGACCCTGCTCGGCCAGCGAGTACAGCGCGGCGCGCACCTCGCGGGTCAGCGGGTTGTTGGCAGCGAGCGGCTCGTCGGTGCGCTCCACGACCGCCACCGCGGTCGCGTGCCCCAGCGCCTCGACGAGCTCGCTCGCAGGGAACGGACGGAACGAGGTGATCCCCACGGCACCCACCCGCTCACCACGGTCACGCAGCTGGTCCACCACGGCCATCGCGGTGTCCGCGATGGTGCCCATGGCGACCAGGATGACCTCGGCGTCCTCGGTGTGGTGGGTGACGATGGGCGAGTACTGGCGACCGGTCCGCTCGGCCCACGCATCGGTGGCCTCGCGGAACGCCTCGGGGATGAGACCCGTGAACGCCCGTTGGCCGATGCGCCCCTTCATGTACGCGTCCTGGTTCTGGACGACGCCGGTCATGAGCGCCTCGGCCGGATCGAACAGGTCGCGGATGTGTCGGCGCGGGTCGCCCACGAACTCGCGCAGCAGCTCGTCCTCGGGCAGCCGCACGTTCTCGAGGGTATGCGTCGTCAGGAAGCCGTCCTGGCACACCAGGAACGGCGTCTGCGCCGCCTCCGCGACGCGCCGCGCGATGGCCGTGAGATCGGCCGCCTCCTGGGCGTTGCGGGCGAACAGGATCCCCCAGCCCGCGTCCGCGACAGCCATGACGTCATCGTGACCCGCGTGGATGTTGAGGGCCTGGCTGGTCAGGGCCCGCGCGCCGACGTGGAACACCACCGGGAGGCGCTTGCCACTGATGACGAGCAGGACCTCTTTCATGAGCACGAGGCCCTGACCAGCCGTGAAGTTCGTGACGCGACCGCCGGCGAGTGCGAACCCCTCGGCCGCGGATGCGGACGAGTGCTCGGACTCCGGCTCCAGGAACCGCAGGGGCGTGCCCCACAGGTTGGTCCGGCCATCAGCGACCGCTGCCTGGAACAGTGCTGCCATGGTCGTGGATGGTGTGATGGGATAGGCGCAGCAGCCCTCGGCGATGCGCGTCTCCACGGACGCGACCGCCTCCGAGCCATCGACGATGACGGGGATCCCGGGATACGGGACCTCGCTCGTGGTGGCGTTGGCGGGGATCGTCGCTGGCATGCTCCGATTCCAGCCCCTCGACATGCGCCAGGGAGCGGCCATCGGTCACGAGTGGACCCTGCCGAACGGCCCTCAGCGACCCGTCCGGGCGGGCGGCGACACCGCCGTCGGCAGCCCGAGCACCATGGACAGCTCGTCCAGGCGCTCGATGACCCGGACCCCCGCCGGCCATCCATCGGCATCGAGCCCACGCGCGCCGGTCCGGTCGAGCCACACCCCGACGAGCCCGGCCGCCACCGCCGCCACCGCGTCGATGTCCAGCTCGTCACCCACATACACCGTCCGTGTGGGCTCGGTGCCCAGGCGCCGGCAGGCCTCGTGGAACACGCGCACATCCGGCTTGCCGAAGCCGAGCGTATCGAGGCCCACGAGGACCGGCACGTCCGCCAGGTGGCTGCGCGCCAGCTTGTCCTCCTGGAGCGCGACCGCGGCGTTCGTCAGCGCACCCACCCGCAGGCCGTGCGCCCGGAGCGCGTCGATCGTGACGCGGGCATCGGTGTGGGCCCTCCACGACGCCTCGAACGTGTCCCAGAACAGGGTCCGCCATGCCGCGTAGCCCGCGTGATCGAGCGGGTCGCCACCGAACGCGACCTGGAGCTCGTTCGCGCGCCGCATGCGCTGGGTCTCGAAGTCGATCTCACCGCGCGTGTACGCCCGATAGTGGCCGCTCGGGTCCGTACGCCACATGACCAGCGCATCGGGGTAGCGCTCCTCGGGGAGCCCCGGCAGCCACACGTGGGCGGCCGCCTCGATGGCACGACCGAACGCCTCCCGTGTATCGACGAGCGTGTCATCCACATCGAACAGCACGCCATCCACGGGCAGCGTGGTCCGGTCGGTCGGCGCGGATGTCATCGTCGTGACTGTAGCTGGCCGCGCCACCTGGGGCGGTGAGGTCTCGGCGACAGCTCGAACGCCGCGTCGCTCGGCCGACCGTCGCCTGCGGACCGTCGCGCGGACGGTCCATCCGTCACGCGTGGGACGTGCTGGTCGGCCCTATCGAGCCATCCGGGCGGGCTCGATGCTGCGGCCATGGATGCCAACGAGACCCTGCGCCGGGAGGTCGGCGCGACCTGGTTCGGTGTCGGGCTGCCGGCCGATGCGCTCGATCGACTCGCGGCACTCGGACACCTGCGTGACGTCGAGCCCGGCACGGTCCTCCTGACCGAGGGCACCCCGACCCCGGAGCTGGTGCTCCTGCTGCACGGCCGCGCCCGGGTGGCCGAGCGTGAGCCGGGACGCGAGGAGCTCACGCTCATGACCGTGGAGGCCGGCGACATCGTGGGCTGGTCGGTGCTGCTCGCGCCGATGCCCGCCACCGCCACCGTGACGGCGATCGAGGCGTCCCGGGTGGCCGCGTTCCCGGGCGCCGCGCTCCGTGCGCAGCTGGCCGTCGACCCGGTCCTGTCCGCGGCGATCCATCGCCAGGCGCTTGACGCGGTCGCCCGCCGACTGCTCGCCACGCGCCAGCAACTCATGGACATGTATCGCCCGGGCGGCCCACGACACGGGGGTGCGGCATGACCACCGGGACGACACGGACGACGGACGCGACACCCGCCATGGATCCACTACCCGTCACCGACGCGACCCGCTGGTGGCTGCCGCGGGCGGAACTCGACCGTCTCGTCGCGCTGCTCCGGGCGGATGGCCGCACGGTCGTCGGTCCGGCATTCGAGGACGGCGTGGTCGTGTACCGCGAGATCGGGTCGGCGGCAGAGCTGCCCGCGGGCGTGACCGACGAGCAGCGCCCGGGCCGGTATCGCGCCCGCGTCTCGACGGACGATGCGCACACGTTCGGGTTCGCGGCGTCCCCCACGAGCTGGAAGCGCTGGACATTCCCGCCATCGGTGGAGCTGGGTGTCGCACGTCGTGAGGGCGACCAGCTGCGCTTCGAGACCCCGACCCGCGAGGTACCACCGGTGGCCTTCCTGGGTGCCCGCGCCTGCGACCTCGCGGCCATCGCGATCCAGGACCGGGTGCTCCTGGGCGGCCCCGTGGCCGATGCCGACTACCGCGCCCGCCGGAGCGGGACCCTCACCATCGGTGTGGACTGCGCGACGCCGTCGGGGACCTGCTTCTGCACCTCGATGGGCACCGGGCCGGAGGTGGTCACCGGCCACGATCTGGCGCTCACGGAGCTGGACGACGGGTTCGTGGTCCGGGTGGGCACGACCACCGGGCGGGACCTCGTGGACCGGCTGGCGCTGTCCAGCGCGGACGCATCACAGGTCGAGGCGGCGCGCGCGGTGCCCGACCGGGCACGTGCCGCGATCACCCGGCAGGTGGACACGAACGGCCTCTCGGAGCGCCTCATCGCCAACCCGGAGCATCCCCGCTGGGCGGAGGTCGCCGAGCGCTGCCTCGCCTGCACCAGCTGCACCATGGTCTGCCCGACGTGCTTCTGCACGAGCGTCAGCCAGGTCTCCGACCTCGACGCCACCAGCGCCACGTCGACACGCGAGTGGGACTCCTGTTTCACGCTCGGGTTCGGGGCCGTTGCCGGAGGCAACTTCCGCACCCGTCGCCAGGACCGCTATCGCCAGTGGCTCACCCACAAGTTCGGGACGTGGGTCGAGCAGTTCGGCAGCATGGGGTGCGTCGGCTGTGGTCGGTGCGTCACGTGGTGCCCCGTGGGCATCGACATCCGCGATGAGCTCGCAGCGATCGCCGGCCCACCGCCCGCGCCCGCGATCGGGACATCGCTGCCCATCGCGGCGGCACATCCCGGCGAGTACGTCGTGGCCACGGTCGGCTCCGTGACGCCCGAGACGCCGGACACGTGGACGCTCTCGCTCCACGATGTCGATGCGGCGATCCGCGCGGGGCAGCCCGGCCAGTTCATGATGGTCGCGCTGCCGGGCTTCTCGGCGGCGCCCATCTCTATCTCGCGCTATCGCCCCGATGGCATCGACCTGACCATCCGCGCCGCGGGTCCCGCCACCACCGCGCTGACCCGGCTCCGGCCGGGATCGCAGCTCGGGCTTCGGGGGCCGCTCGGTCGAGGCTGGCCCGTCGAGCTCGCGGACGACCGCGACGTGCTCATCGTGGCGGGCGGGCTGGGTCTGCCACCGCTGCGACCGCTCATCGAGCGTGTGCTCGCCGACCGCGGCCGGTACCGCACCGTCCGCCTCGTGATCGGTGCCCGGACACCGGATGACCTCGTACTCCGGCCGGACATCGAGCGGTGGCAGGCTCGCACGGACCTGGACATCGGCGTGACCGTCGATCGAGCCGGCTCCGACTGGACCGGACCCGTGGGCGTCGTGACCCAGCTGTTCGACCGGACAGCCATCGACCCGGTGCGCACGATCGCCTATGTCTGTGGCCCGGAACGGATGATGCAGGCCGCGTCACGCACGCTCGCGGGCATGGGCATGTTGCCCGACCGCATCTACGTGTCCATGGAACGCCACATGGAGTGCGGCGTCGGTCTCTGCGGGCACTGTCAGATGGGCCGCTTCTTCGTGTGTCGCGATGGCCCGGTGTTCTCCCGCGCGGAGCTCGGCGACACGTTCGACCTGGAGGGCATCTGATGGCCGGCCATGCGTCACTCCCCATCGTGGACGTCACACCGCCGCTCACCGCTCCACCGCTCTCCGTGGGCGTGGTCAAGCTGGCCAGCTGCGATGGCTGCCAGCTCGCCCTGCTCGGGCTGGGCCCGCTGCTGCTCGACCTGGGGACCCATTTCCGGATCATCGAGTTCGGGGAGGCGAGCTCGGACCGGTCGGATGGCCCGTACGATCTGCTGCTCGTGGAGGGCTCCGTGAGCACCGACGAGCAGGCGCACCACCTCCGCAGCCTGCGCGAGCGCAGCGGGCTCCTCGTGACCATCGGCGCCTGCGCCACGAGCGGCGGCATCCAGGCACTCCGTGGCTGGGCCCGGGACGCGGTGGCGCCGTCCGTCTACCCGGAGCCCACATGGGTCGACGCGTTGCCCACGGTCACGCCCGTCGCGGACCACGTGCGCGTGGACGCGGAGCTGCGCGGCTGTCCCATCGACGGCGGCCAGCTGGTGGAGTTGCTCACGGCGCTGCGGGTCGGACGTCGACCCCAGCTGCCGGATGAGGCCGTGTGCGCCGCCTGCAAGCGAGTCGGCACCGTGTGCGTGGTGGTGGCCCACGGCGAGCCATGCCTGGGGCCCCTGACCCGCACCGGCTGTGGCGCCATCTGCCCGGCGTGGGGGCGCGGCTGCTACGCGTGCTTCGGCCCGCGCGAGGACGCGAACGTGGCAGGCCTGGCAGCGGGCCTCGCCGGCCGGGGCCTCGATGACGCGACGCTCGCTCGCCGGCTCTCGCTGTTCACGGCGTGGTCGGCGCCGTTCCGGGCGGCCATCGATGCACGGGGTGGGCCACCCGGGTTCCCGACGACCTCGGCGGACGCCACCCACGCGTCCGGCCCGCGTGCGACCGACGTCCCGACCCCGGGGGCATGACCATGCACGACACCCAGGTCCTGGAGCGACGACTGGCCGTCCCCAGCGTCTCGCGCGTCGAGGGTGAGGGCCGGCTCGAGGTCGTGGTCCGGGGCGACGAGATCGTGGAGGCACACCTCTCGATCTTCGAGGTGCCCCGCTTCTTCGAGCGGCTCGTGGTGGGCCGCGATGCCGACGAGGTCATCGACATCGTCGCGCGCATCTGTGGCATCTGCCCCGTCGCCTATCAGCTCACCGTGGCGATCGCCTTCGAGCACCTGTGCGAGGTGACCCTCGACCCGGAGGTCCGGCGACTTCGACGCCTGCTCTACTGGGGCGAATGGCTCCAGAGCCACGCGCTCCACATCCACCTGCTGCATGCCCCCGACTTCCTGGGCTACCCGGACGCGCTCGCGATGGCACGCGACCATCGGTCGATCGTCGAGCGAGGGCTGCGGCTCAAGCATGCCGGCGTGGCCATCCTGGAGCTCCTGGGTGGGCGCTCGGTGCACCCGGTGAGCGTGCGGGTCGGCGGCTTCAGCCATGTCCCGACGGTCGCGGCGCTCCGCGCGCTGCGCCCGGAGCTGGAGCAGGCCCTTCGGGAGGCACAGGAGACCGTCGACTGGCTGGCGACCCTGTCGTTCCCCGGGTTCCAGCTGGAACCGCGGCTGCTCGCGCTGTCCGGGCTGGACGGCTATGGCATCGATGATGGCGTCATCGTGTCCAGCGACGGGCTCCGGCTGTCCCCGGACGCGTGGGAGGACGTGTTCGTGGAGCGGCAGGTCCCCTGGTCGACGGCGCTCCAGGCGACCGACCGCGACGGCCGACGACATCTGCTCGGTCCCAGCGCACGCATCGTCCTTGGCGGCGACCAGCTCCATCCGCTCGCAGCCGATGCCCTGGGACGGGTCGGTGGCGCCGAGCGCATCCGACTGGAGCGGTTCCGGAGCATCCTCGCGCGGGCGGTGGAGATGGTCCACGCGTGCGCCGAGGCACTCGAGCTCATCGATGCCTACCAGCGACCCGATGCGCCACGCGTCCCCTGGACACCGCGGGCGGGCCGAGCCGCCTGGTCGACGGAGGCACCCCGCGGCCTGCTGTTCCACCGTTATGACGTCGATGACGCGGGTCGGGTGGTCGCGGCGACCATCGTGCCGCCCACCAGCCAGAACCAGGCGGCCATCGAGGATGACCTCCGGGCGTTCCTGCCGAGCGTGCTGTCCCTGCCGGACCGGGAGGCGACCGACCGGCTCGAGGCGCTCATCCGGTGCTACGACCCATGCATCTCGTGCGCGACACACTTCCTCGAGGTCGACGTCCAGCGGTTGCCGATGGCGGAGACCCCCGGATGAGCGAGCCGCGATGCCCCGACGAGTCCTCGGTGATCCGGCCGCTCGTGCTCGCCTGCGGGGAGCCGCTCCGCGGAGATGACGCGGCAGCCGCCGCGGTCGTGGCCATGCTGGACCCGGCCATCCGCGACCTCGCGGAGGTGCGCGTGCGGCCGTCGGTCGGGCTGGAGGAGCTGCTGGCGATCCCGGACGATCAGCCGGTGATCATCGTCGATGCGGTGCTCGGCCCTGAGCCCGGGACGCTGATCCGGACGTCCCTGGTCACCCTCGAGGAGACCGCGCAGCCCTGGGTACCCATCTCCGGACACCAGCTGCCACTCGCCCAGACCCTCGCCATCGCCGAGGTCCTCGGCTGGACGGTGCGGGGGACGTTCCTGGGGGTCGGTGCCGCGTCCTGTGTCATCGGGGAGTCGCTGTCGCCGGCCGTGGCCGATGCCCTGCCGGGACTGTGCGCGCTGCTGGAGGTCGAGATCGAGGCGCTCGCGGGACCGACGGTCGCGGGCGAGCCGATCAGCGGAGCGCCGGCCGCACCTCGCTGACGAAGCGCTCGAGCGACTCCGGGTCGTAGGGCGGCACCAGGTGGAACACGATGTGCCGGAAGCCGGCGTCCACGTATGCCTGGCAGCGCTCCGTCATCCACTCGCCGGAGCCGATGAGCACCGACCGCGTCATCCCCGGGTTGGTTTCGTGGTATCGACCCACGAGCGCCTTCGCCTCGGCCGGGTCGTCGCGGATCGCTGCGGGCCCGAGGCTCACCGAGCACTCGATGGTGTCCGGGTCGCGGCCGAGCTCGTCGCACCAGCGGAGCAGCACCTCGTGCTTGGCGCGGGCCTCGTCGGGCGTCACCTGCGCCACGTTCCAGGCATCGGCATACCGAGCGACGGTCCGCAGCGTCTTGCGCTCGCCGCCCCCACCGATGAGGATGGGCAACCGCTCCTGGAGCGGTCGTGGATCGTTGCGGACATCCTTCGCGTGGTACACGACCCCTCGAGCCGTGGCCACCCCGTCCGTGAGCATGTCGTGCATCAGGGCGACCGCCTCGTCGAGACGATCGAGTCGTTCACCCACGCTCCGCCCGAAATCGATGCCGAAGGCAACGTGCTCCTCCTCGAACCACGCCGCCCCGATGCCCAGCACCGCTCGACCCCCTGACAGGTGGTCGAGCGTGGTGATCTGCTTGACCACGAGTGCCGGGTTCCGGAAGGTGTTGGCGCCGACCATCAGCCCGAGCGTCGGGCGTGTCGTGACCTGGCTCCAGCCGCCGAGGACCATGTAACCCTCGAGGAACGGCCCATCGGACCGCCCGATGATGGGATACAGGTGGTCCCAGGTCCACAGCGAGTCGTAGCCGAGGCGATCCGCCTCGCGACCGGCATCGCGCATCGCAGGCCAGTCGGTGTACTGGTTCCAGGCCAGGACACCCATGCGGATCGGGTCAGGCATCGGGCAGCTCCCTCGGTGGCTGGTGCAGGACGACGAGGGCCTCATGGTCCCACGCCACGCCGCCGAGGTGCCGAGCAGTGAGGGGTGCCCACCCTGGGGCACCACCCGGGTCAGAACCCGATCGCGTCCCTGACCAGGACCACCGCGAGCCGACCGGGCATGTCACCCCGGATGACCAGCAGCTTGTTGATCGCCGAATGCATGCCGTACACCTCCTGGGCCCGCGCGTCCTCCAGCGGGAACACGTGGTCCTCGATGCGTGCGAACGCGCTGTCGAGGTCCGGCACGATCTTCTGGGTCCCGACGACCAGCACCACATGCCCGGCCCCGCCCGCGTACATGCCCAGCTGGCTGCCGCTCATGGACGCTGCCACGAGTTGTCCGTCCTCGGTCACGGCGTGGACGCTGCCCACCACCACGTCCGGACCGGCGAACTGCTGGCGGAACTCACGCGCGTGCGTCTCGCGATCCATCGCCCACAGGCGCGGCTTGAGCGCGACGTACTCCTCCCGCTCCACGAGGGCATCACCGATGCCCAGCGTATCCACGGTCAGCGAGGACGCCTGGTTGACCTCGGACCCGACCGGGATGAGGTCGAAGACGGCCTCGCGTGCGGCGTCGCGGTCGGCGGCGATGCGGACCTCGAATCCGCGCCCGCGGAGGGCCTCGGCCGTGCGCTCGACGACCTCGTCGCTCGCGGGGACGGTGTAGCGCTCACTGGTGGTGAGCGTCGGCGTGGACATGGTGCGGACTCCCTTCCTCCGGCATCGCCGGTCGGCATCTGGATGCCCTCGCTGGCCTTACGTCGTAAGTGCCATCGGGTCGGCCGGAGTATACACCGTAAGGCTCGGTTGTCGAACGGGCGCTGCGCAGCCTCGGCAGCCCGCATCCGTGAGTGGGCACGAGCACGCGCGATCGGTGCCTGGGGATGCCCGGTCGAGCGACCCTGGGCTAGACTCGGTCGGTGCGGCTGACCCGGATCATCATCGACGGCGTGGCGCTCGTCGCCGCGGCACTCATCGTCCCGGACATCGAGCTGGCCTGGGGCTCCGAGCCCGTGCAGACCTTCCTCACCGTGGCGGTGCTGGCGGTCGTGCTGGGCGTCATCGACACCTGGGTGCGACCCGTCCTGAGCGCCCTGAGCCTGCCCATCAACCTGCTCACGATGGGCCTCTTCTCGTTCCTCCTGAACGCCGGCCTGCTGCTGCTGCTCGCGTACGTCGTGGATGCGCTCTGGCAACCGCTGCTGCGGTTCGGTGACTTCCCGCCCGACCTGACGCCCGCCGCGATCGGTGCCGCGTTCCTCGCGTCGCTCGTGGTGAGCGTCGTGTCCACGCTCATGTCCGTGCTCGTCCGCGACGCGTGACGCCCCGGACGGACGCCGGACGCACCAGACGCTAGATTCCGCCTCGTGCCCCGACGCATCCTCGTGTTCGACCTGCCCGACCGCTTCGCCGCCGGCGCGATCGGCCGACCCGGTCAGCGCACCTTCTTCCTCCAGGCCGTCCAGGGCCGGCGGCTGGCCGCGGTCGTGCTCGAGAAGGTCCAGGTCGCGCTGCTCGCGGATCGCATCATCGCGATCATCGCGGAGCTCCGGTCGCGCGAGGTGCCGGGCGTCCCGGCCGCTGACGACACTCGATCGCCGAACGACGATGACCGGCCGCTCGATGAGCCCATCGGCGAGGCGTTCCGGGTCGCCACGCTGACGATCTCGTGGGACGGCGAGGCAGCGGACATCACCGTGGAGGCACGCTCGGCCTACGGCGACGAGGACGACGAGGACGAGGACGACATCGCCGACGACGCCCCGGAGGGACCGGATGTGCTCCGGGTCACGCTGGATGCGGCCGCGGCGCTCGGCTTCGCCCGACGCGCCGCGAGGATCGTGGCAGCCGGGCGCCCGCCGTGCCCCTTCTGCGGCGAGCCGCTCAACCTCGAGGGCCACGTCTGCGCCCGCACCAACGGGTATCTCAACTGACCGAGCACCTCGATGCGCGGGTGTGGTGCTCCGATCGCCCGATCGGGACGACGGATGCGCTGGCGCTGCTCCGGGATGCGGCGCTCGTGGTGCGGGGTCGCGTCACGGACGCCTCCAACCTGGTGCTCTGGTGCGAGCTCGAGGGACCGCCCGAGCCCGAGGGATCGCCCGGGCCAGAGGGATCGCCCGGGCCCGACGGGCCACCCGCATCGGATCCGCCACTCCACGCGGTCTACAAGCCCATCGCGGGCGAGCGGCCGCTCGATGACTTCCCCGACGGCACGCTCGCGCTCCGGGAGGAGGCCGCGTGGCATGTGTCGGAGGCGCTCGGCTGGTCCATCGTGCCGCCCACGGTCGTGCGGGACGGACCCGCCGGTCGGGGCATGGTCCAGCTGTACATCGACACCGACGACGGGGTCGATGTGCTGCGGCTCATCCTCACCCGGGACGAGCGCACACGGCGGATGGCGGTGTTCGACGTCCTGGTCAACAACGCGGACCGCAAGGGTGGCCACATCCTCGTGACACCCACGGGCGGGATGCATGGCATCGACCACGGCATCTGCTTCGCGCCGATCCCCAAGCTGCGCACCGTCCTGTGGGGCTGGCGCGGTGAGCCCATCACCGAGGAGGAGCGAGCGGACCTCGAACGGCTGGTCGTGCTGCTCGAGGGTGACCTCGCCACGGCGCTGGCGCCGCTGCTCTCGGAGCTGGAGCTGGGACGTCTCCGTGGTCGTGCGCTCGACCTGCTCGAGCGTGGCACCCTGCCCTGGCCGGACGCGCGCCGCCACATCATCCCGTGGCCGCCGTTCTGAACCGGGTGCCTGCACCCAGCGGCGCGGCGGGGTAGGCTGGCGGCCGGGACATCCCGAGCCGTGGAGGAGATCCGCATGCGTCATATCCCCCGACCACTGCGCGCTGCCCTGTCAGCGGTGCTGACCATCCTGGTCGCGGCCACGGCGCTCGCCGCTCCTGCGGCCGCCGGCGAGGTCAAGGTGCGCTCGGTCCTCTCGGGCTACAGCAAGCCCGTGCTCGTGACCTCGCACCCGGGTGCCGGACGACGCATCTTCATCGTGGAGCAGACGGGTCGCATCAAGATCGCCACCTACGAGGGCGGTCGATGGCGCAAGGTGGGCACCTTCCTGGACATCCGGGACCTGGTCCGGACCACCAGCGGCGAGCAGGGCCTGCTGGGCGTGGCGTTCGCGCCCGACTACGGGACCAGCCGCCGCTTCTACGTGAACTACACCCGCAAGAACGACGGCTCCACCATCGTCGCGGAGTTCCGACGCAACACCAAGAACGCGAACAAGGCGAACAAGGGCAGCTTCCGCCAGGTCCTGCGTGTCGCACAGCCGTATACCAACCACAACGGCGGGATGCTCGCCTTCGGGCCGGACGGGTACCTGTACATCGGCATGGGTGATGGCGGGTCGGGTGGTGACCCCCAGGGCCGTGCCCAGAACCTGGACAGCCGGCTGGGCAAGCTGCTGCGGATCGACCCGCTGGACCCCGACGGCGACGGTCCCAAGCACTACAGCGTGCCCGCCTCCAACCCATTCGTCGGCCAGGCGAACACCAAGCCGGAGGTCTGGTCCTGGGGCCTGCGCAACCCGTGGCGCTTCTCGTTCGACCGGACGACCGGTGACCTGTGGATCGGGGACGTCGGCCAGGAGCGGCGCGAGGAGGTCGACGTCGCGCGTGCCAACGGGTCGGGCGTGAACGCCGGCAAGCGGGTCGACTTCGGCTGGAACGACTGCGAAGGCACCCTCCCGTACAAGGGCGGCACGTGTGCCACCGCGCACGGCGACTACCTGCCGCCGGTGCGCGAGTACTCGCACGGCAGCGGCAACTGCTCCATCACCGGTGGCTACGTGTATCGGGGCCCGGCGACCACCGCGTGGCGCGGCACCTACACGTACGGTGACTTCTGCTCGGGCCGGGTGTGGGTCGTCAGCAACACCGGCAAGAGCCTGCGTGCCTCGGTCAACACCAGCTACCTCATCTCGGGCTTCGGCGAGGATGCCGCCGGTCGGCTGTATGCCACCGACCTGGGCGGCCGGATCCTGACGGTGCGCTTCAGCGGCACGCCCTGAGGGGTCGAGCGGGCGACCGTCAGGGCGCGATGACCAGGGTGCAGCTGCCTCGTTGCTCGGTGAACGCGTCCACCCGGACGCCGACCGTCACGGTCCAGTCGCCCGTGAAGCTGAGCGCAACCTGACCGGCCCAGGCGCCATCGGTCTCGACCAGCTCGACCTCCGTGCTCGCACCACCCGCGAAGGGGTGGGCAAGCGCGGCTGTGACGCCGCGTGACGATGCGGGCGGACCGCTCACCGTGATGGTGTTGCTGCCGGGCACCCCCGGGTCCAGGACGACCGCGGCCCCGGTCGTGCCCATCACGATGGCACAGCGCGCCGCGCCGACGGGATGCCCCCCGTGTCCGGTGTGACCCTGGTGGGGACCCACGAGGGTCAGCGCGGATGACGCGGCAGCGACCCCGACGAGGAGCAGCCCGTCGAGCAGGAACAATCGTTGGTATCGGGATCGGTCCAGACCCTGCGTGAGCCCTCGTCGGCCCCATGCCCCCATGACCGCCGCGAGACCCACCACGGCCAGCTTGGCAAGGACGATCCAGACGTAGATCGTCAGGCCGCCCTCCAGCCCGTTCGTGAGCAGCAGCGCCGAGGCGACACCGCCACCGAACACCAGGATGAGGGTGAGCGTGGCGGCACGCGAGAACGCGCGCACCGTGCGCAGGGCATCCGGCTCGTCGGGCACCCGTCGGTCCCAGAGCACGAGCGCGACCGCGGGAGCAGCGCCCAGCCAGGTGACCCCCGCCAGCAGATGGATGGCGAGCGTGAGGCTCGTCAGTGGGGAGCCACTGGCATGCCCGCCGATGGCGAGCGTGGCGAGCGCCAGTCCGCCAGCGACGAGCGCTATGCGCTCGCGGGAGGGGCCGGCAGCCACCAGGGCGGAGGCGGCGATGAGCAGCACCAGCCGCGCGATCCCCGACAGCGCGTAGACGGTGCCCAGCCACGCGGTCCCGGCGTCCGACACCTCGACCGCGAGCCACGCGGCGGCGAAGAAGATCGCGACCAGGAGCGCGCCATCGCGCAGCCGACCCACCCGCGCAGTGCGGGCCCCGAGGGCGACCCATGCGAACAGCGCGCCGACGCCCACGAGGATCGCCAGGTCCGCGACCCCCCGTGTGACCCAGAGCGTGGTCTCCAGCAGGGACGGCATCGCGGACGGCATGGGCCGGGCCGCGAGGTCCGCGTCACCGACGCCGAACGTCACCGAGCCATGGACCACGTGCCCGTCCTCGCTGACGATGGACCAGGCCATCACGTACCAGCCATCGTCGAGCGCGACGATGGGCTGCGACACGGTGGTCCCGGTGACGGATTCGGGCCCCTCGTCCACCAGCGAGCCGTCGGCCGCGATGACCCGGAGGCCATCGGCGGCGAGCGAGACCGGCTCGTTGAAGATGACCGAGACCGCGCCCGGAGCGGCCGGCAGCCGGGCACCATCCACCGGGTCGGTGGACACCACGCCGGCATGCGCGCCGACGGCCCCGGACAGGAGCAGCAGCAGGCACCACGCGAGCACGGTCGGGATCGCGAGGGCACGCACGAGGCGTGCCCTCGCGAGATGCCGTCCCCGGGGTCGGGGACGATCCATCAGTGGTCCTCGGCCTCGCCGGCCACGATGGTCACGGACGGTGCCGGCATCTCCAGGTCATCCGGGCTCTGGCCCTCTGCCGGGATCTGGATCCAGGCCTCCTCCGCATCACCGCAGTACTGGACGATGGGGAAGTGGATGGTGCCCGGCGTCTCCGGGAACACCGCCCGGACCTGGAAGTCAAGGTACATCGAGTCCGGCAACGGCCCGCCCGTCCAGCGGACGAGACCGACCTCGGTGGTCGCCTCGCCGTGGCTGTCGGGTCCCGTGGTCCCCTCGGGGGTGGGCGTCCCGGCCGTCGCACGTGGCTCCGTCTCGATGGTCCAGCCCGCCATCCACTTGGGCTGGACGCTCGTCACACCCTCGGGGATGAGCACCTCGATGGTGTCGGTCGGGGCACCCGCGCACCCGTGCGGCACCCGGAACGTGATCTGGGTGCCGTGGCCACCACCGACGACCGCCGAGCCGTCGATGATGGAGACGTGTGCCGAGGCAGGCACCGCGAGCGTGAGCAGCAGGGCAGCGCCGAGGGTGGCGCCCATCAGGCGCCGGGAGCGATGGGATGTCATGGGATCTCCTTGCGATGCGTCGGACCGGCAGGCGCGTCCACGGGGACGCACCCACCTCGACGCGGGTCAACCGATCGGTTCTGGCCGGATGACCCGGACCGGCGGTGCCCGGCTGCGACGGAGCGACCAGGGTCGCCGAGCGGCGACCACCACGGATGGGATGGCAAGGAGGGGCGCACGACGGCGCCGCTGCCGGGGATCGAGCCGGGACCGGGACGTCGCCGCCGCCATCTGCCGACTCGCGGCGGAACCCAGCCACGCCGTGACGACCTGGACCAGGATGCCCGTGCCGAGCACCAGCCACAGCCCATGCTCGATGAGCTCGTGGCCGATGGCCACGGGCGTCAGGCCGGCCGCGAGTCGCTCCCCGACCTCCATGGCGAGGAACGCCCCGACCTGGATGGCCACGAGGGTCCGGAACCGGGCCACCCGCGGACGGCCCGACCGTGCGCCCACGACGGCCGCGAGCACGACCGCAAGGAAGGCGAGGGCCAACGATGGTCCCAGCGCGACGAGCCAGCCGTGCCCCGAGGACTCGAGCGCCGTCGCGTGGACGTGGGCATCCGGATAGACGAGGTCGTAGGCAGCGACGTGGCCCACCAGCAGGCCGATCGCGGCCCAGCCGGCGGTGACGAGCACGGACGCGCTCGCGGCGCGCCTCATGGCGTCGCGTGGGCCCCCATGTCATGCGAGGGCACCGGCGCGGGCGTGGCCCCCTCGGCCTGGATCCCACCCAGCGAGTGCGTGGTCATGAGGATCTCCAGTATCTCCACCGATGACCCAGGCACGACCCGGACCGGGGAGTGGGAGGTGCCGTTGGCCAGGACCACGGTGCGCACGAGCGCGTCCCCGTGGTCGCCCATCGGCAGACCCGCCGCGAGCGCGTCGCGCAGCATGCCCACCTGGTCGCTCGTGAGCGTCAGGCGCTCGAGCACCGTGCCGTGGCGCATCGTGACGCGGCCATCGTCGGTCACGGTCAGCTCCTCGTGATAGCCGCCCGGCCAGTCGCGCTCGTAGGTCACGAGGGTCGCGGCGGACCCACCACCGCAGGCCGCGACGAGGAGCGCCAGGGTGACCAGCGCGAGGACCAGACCGCGTGTCGTCATGCCCCCAAGTCTAGCCCGGTGTCGCGTGGTCATCGGACACGCCGCAGGGTGACCGCGGCCACGACCCAACCCGCGATGACCATGACCGCGTAGGCGACGCACCAGATGCAGACGGCGTGGATCACGAACAGCTCCAGCCACGTGAGCCAGGCGAGGATGGGCAGGCTCGCGAGACCCACGAGGTACGCGACCAGGAGCGCCCGCTCGTCGGCGCGTCGCCACCACAGGACCGCGGCGCCGAGGGTGACCAGCGAACCGGCCATCCCGAACAGGGCGACCGGGATCCCCAGGAACGTCGACCACTCGCTGTTCGCGACGGTCTCGCAGCCGGTCAGGATGGCGCACACCGGCTCCTGCCCGGCCAGATGCACCCACGCGAGGTACCCGGCGGAACCCGTGGCCAGGATCGCGAACAGGATCATGAGCGGACCCGAACGGGACCCTCCGCGTGGCGCGGTCACGGGCGGATGAGCAGGCTCGAGGGAGCCGCGCCGGAGGGCGCCGGGCTGGGCCCCGCGAGCAGCTCGTCGAGATAGGCGGTCAGCCGTCCGTAGTCGGGCATGCCCACCGCGAGGCGACCATCGATGGACAGCGTGGGCGTCGACGTGATGCCCTGGGACCAGCCGAGCGCCGTCTCCGCCTCGACCGCCGCGATCAGCTCGGGGTCGTCGAGGGACGCCCGGAAGGTCGCTTCGTCCATGCCCAGCAGCACCGCCATGCGGGCGAGCCGGTCGCGCGAGAACGCGCCCCGGTTCTCACCGTCCTGGTTGTAGTACAGGAGGTCGTGGAACTCCCAGAAGGCATCCGCGTCACGCTCCGCGATCCGCGCTCCCACGGCGGCGTCCGTCGACTCCTGACCAAGGAACACGAGGTCCCGGTAGGTCAGGCGCACATGGCCGGGGACGACATAGTCACGGATGAGCGCCGGCTCGATGTCGGTCACGAACCGCCCGCAGTAGGGGCACTGGAAGTCCTCCCAGATCTCGATGTGGATGGGCGCGTCAGGTGAGCCGAGACTGCGGCCGTCGGCGAGCCCGGGCGGCAGCGTGGCCGCTGGTCGCAGCAGGTCGCTCGCGTCGGCACGGTCGGACGAGCCGTTGACGAACGTGATGACCGCCACCAGCAGCCCACCCGCGACGAGCGCGGCGAGGGACAGCGGCAGCAACGGCAGACGGCGTGGCGGTGGAGGCGGCGGGGTCGACGCGGCACGCCGCGACGAGCGTCGGGATGACATCAGGATCCTCGGGTCGGGCCGGCATCGAGGCGCCGGCGGGGTCGGGGCTGCCTGGCCACCCGTGATGGGGACCGCGGATGGTCAGGCGGTGCGCACCACCACCGAGGGCGGACCCCGCGTCAGCCGGACACCCCGGAGATGGTCGCTCGGGGCGACCCACATCGGGGTGACGGGCCGGCGAGCGGGCCGGGTGCGTGGCCAGTCGTGGGTCCGGGCCCGGATCCGACCGAGCAGCACCAGCTGGCGCCAGCGCGTGAGCGCGACCACGACCGCCACGAGCAGGCTCGTGCCGACGATGGCGACCAGGGCCACGGCCCCGTCACCCAGCAGCGGTGCGAGCGCGGGTGCAGGATGACCCACGAGGATCGCCTCGAGGTTCTCCTGGAGCGTGAACAGGAGCGTCGCCAGACCCGCGAGACGGAGCCACGCGTGCCCGGTCAGGGCACCCAGCGTCCGCCCGGCCCCGGTGACGTCCGTGACCGGGGCACCGTGCGCCTCGCGGTGCAGACGCCGGAGGTGCCGGATGGCCACCCAGGCCAGGATCCCGGCCGCCAGGCCGACACCGGTGGTGAGTGCCAGCCAGTAGCCGTCATGGCCCCACAGCCGCATCGCATCCGAGTAGCGCGCCCCGGAGCCGTACCGGAGGTGGTAGCTCAACTCGTGCGCGAGGACGCAGGCCAGCGCCGCCAGCACCAGGCACGCGAGTCGCTCACGACCGCTCGCGTCGGGACGCGACCGGCGGATGTGCAGCAGCGGAGCAGGACGCGACATGGCACTGCGATGATGCCACCGCGCGCCGGGGAGCGGCCAGTGCCGTCCGGCCCGGGCCGTGCGGCACGCCCCGGGCCCCGCGGGAGGGACCTGCACCCGGCGTCCCATGCCCGGCCGTGCCCGCTAGAGGTCGTCCATCACCTGTGGACGCCCACGCACCGTGACCACGGGTGCGGCGGCCCACGCGAATCGGCGGCCCGTCGCCCATTGCCACGCGAACGCGAGCACGAACAGGGACGCCTGGAGCAGCACGATGGTCGCGCCCGACGAGACGTCCAGCCAGTAGCTGGCGTACATGCCCACGAGCCCCGAGACGCCCCCCAGGGTCGCGCTCAGCCACAGCATCCGCCCGAACGAATCGGTCAGCAGGCGCGCCGTGGTGGCCGGGATGATGAGCGTCGCCGCGATGAGCGTCACGCCCACCACGTTGATGGACGCCACGATGGTCGCCGCCAGCGCGAGCGCGAACAGGGCATCCATCCAGCCGGTCCGGATGCCGAAGATGGGTGCCACCTCGGGGTCGAAGGTCATGAACAGCAATCGTTTGTGTCCCAGGACCAGGAAGGCCGCGACGCCAATCGTCACGGCGGCCACGACCGCGAGATCCTCTGCCGTCACACCGAGGATCTGCCCGAACAGCGCCGCCTCGAAGTTGGTCGTGAAGCTGCGCGTCCTGCTGATGTATGCGACGCCCAGCGCGAAGCTCGCCGTCGTCACGATGCCGATGGCAGCGTCCGCCCCGATGCGTCGGCGACGCGCCACGTAGTTGATGAGCAGCGCCGCCAGGAAGCCCCACAGGCCGGCGCCCAGGTAGAAGTCGACGGCGAAGACGTACGCCACGACCGCGCCGCCGAACACGGCGTGGGACAGGCCATGCCCGATGTAGCTCATGTGACGCAGCACCACGTACACGCCCATGAGCCCGCACAGGACGCCGACCAGCACGGCGACCGCGAGGCCCTGTCGGAAGAAGCCGTAGGCGAACGGCTCGGAGAGCAGCTCCATCAGCGGTCCGGCACGTGGTGCACGTGGGGCACGCCATCGTGCTCGTGATGGCTGTGCTCGTAGCCGTCGTGGCGATGTCGCAGCGCGTCCCGCATCCGGTGGGGCGCCGCATCGGCGACCAGCACCATACCGTCCTGGCGCACCACCCGCAGATCGGCGTCATACGTCGCGCCCAGGATCTCGGCCGTGAACACGCGGTCCGGGTCGCCCTCCGCGATGACCGTCCGGTTCACGCACACCACCCACGGCAGGTGCGCGGCGACCGAGTTGAGCTCGTGCGTGGTGAGCACGATGGTCACGCCCTGGGCGTTGAGGTCCGCGAGCAGGTGCAGCACCTCGTCGCGGGTCCGCAGATCCACACCACTCGTGGGCTCATCGAGCAGCAGCAGCACCGGATCGCCGATCATGGCGCGGGCCAGGAACACGCGTTGCTGCTGACCACCCGAGAGCGCCCGGATCTGGCGGTCACCCAGCCCGCCGATGCCCAGCCGCTCCAGCGCCCGATCGGCGTCGATGCGGTCCTCGCGCGTGATCCACGGCCGCAGCGACCGGCGGCCCCAGCGACCCATGAGCACGACCTCACGGACCGTGGCCGGGAAATCCCAGTCCACCGTCTCCAGCTGCGGCACCCAGCCGACGCCCGCCACGCGACCGTGACGGACCTCGCGACCATCGATGGTGACACGACCCCGGAGCCGTGGCACCTGCCCGACCATCGCCCGGAGCAGGGTCGTCTTGCCGGCTCCCGACGGACCCACCACGCCCACGAGCGCGCCCCGGGCCAGCTCCAGGTCCACGTCCAGGAGCACCGCGGGGCCGCCATAGCTGGCGCTGACCCGCTCGAACCGAACGAGCGGGGCATCAGCCCCGCTCGTCGTCGGCGTCCGGACCGCGGCTGCGGTCGTCGACATCATGGGCGCCAGGTGTCCTCCACCGGGAAGTCCGCGAAGATGGCACTCCCCTCGCCACCGAGGGCGTCCATCATGATCTCCATGTCCTTGTCGAGCATGCCCATGTAGGTGTGCTCGGGCGCGTCGGCGGCGCCGGGTGGCTCGTCGTCACGCAGCGCGTCCACGAACGTGGCACCCGTCTCTGCCGCGATCTGCTCGAGGACCGTGCTCGGGAACACCTCCGATCCGAAGACCGCCGGCACGCCCGACTCCCGGATCTGGTCGATGAGCCGAGCCACCTCGCGCGGGCTCGGGTCCGAGAAGTCGGATGCCTGGACCGCGCCCAGGATCTCGAACCCGTACTCCCGCGCCCAGTATGCCCACGAGTCGTGGTACGTCAGCAATCGTCGGTTCTCCGGCGGCACCGTCTCCACGACGGCGCGGATGCGCGCGTCGAGGTCGTCCAGGCGGACCCTGAGCCGCTCGAGGTTCTCGGCGAAGTACGCGGCGTTCGCGGGGTCCGCCTCCGAGAACGCGTCGCGCATCAGCTCCGCGTATCGGAGGGCGTAGGGCACGTTCATCCAGAGGTGCGGATTCGGGTCGCCCTCGGACTCGGGGAAGCTGAAGTCGAACAGCCACTCCTCGGGGGTGATGGTGGCGTCGCCCAGCAGCAGGATGGGTGTCTCGTCGCGCTTCGAGGCAGCCGCGAGCTCGAGCGTGGGCTGCTCCAGGTGGAGGCCGTTCACCACGATGAGGTCCGCGTTCGCGAGCACCCGCGCGTCCGAGGGTGCCGGCTCGAAGGTGTGGGAGTTCGTGGCATCGGGCACGATGCCGTGGAGCCGGATCCGGTCGCCGCCGATGTTGCGGGCGAGGGAGCTGATGGGTGCGACCGTGGTCGCGACATCGAGCATGTCCGGCTGGCCCGTCAGCTCGTCCTGCCAGCCCAGGACCGGGACGCTGTCGCCAGGCGACGCCGGGGACGGGGATCGCGCGATCGCGCCGGCGGGGATCGCGAGCGCCGCCAGCAGCGCGAGGGTGAGGGGTACCCGAGGGGTCCGATGGGTCATCCGAGCCTCCACAGTGAATGGTGTCGCTATTACAACACAGTGCAACAATGGCCCACCCGTATACTGCGTGGATGATCGACCAGGAGCAGGCGAGCACTCGCTCGGCCACGCCGCGTCCGTCGCCCGACCCTCGCTGGGCGAGCTGTCGTGAGCAGCTGCGTGCGCGCGGTCTGCGCTGGACGCCCCAGCGTCGGCTGCTCGTCGAGGTGCTCGCCGACACCGCGGGCCACATCACCGGCGCGGAGCTGGTCGAGCGCTGTCGGGTGCTCGACCCGGCGACCATCCCATCCACCGTCTATCGGACGCTCGACGTGCTGGAGGAGCTGGGCCTGGTGCGTCATGCGCATGGCCCGGACGGTCGCGAGGAGTACCACGTCCTGCCCCGCACCGAGCATGGGCACCTCCATTGCTCGGGCTGTGGTGGCAGCTGGGACATCGAGCGAGCGGAGGCGGCGGAGCTCGTCGCAGCGCTGCGACGTGACCGCGGCTTCGAGATGGACCTCAGCCATCTCACCATCTCGGGTCGCTGCGCCGGGTGCGCGGCCCGGCCCGCCTGAGGACGCCCCACCAGAACCGGCGGCCTGGGGCCGCTCCACGCACCCGATGAGATCCGGGATCCGGATCCGTCAGACGGGTTGCTGACACTCCATGTCCGGATCGTCCGGGCATGATGCATCCAGCCGTGTCGGATCAGCCGTGTCCAGTACTGGGAGGAACCATGTCACACCACGTGCCCGAGGCCGAGCCATGAGCGTCATCGAGGCGGAAGGGCTGGTCAAGGTCTACAAGTCCCGCAAGTCGGAGGTGCGCGCCCTGGACGGGCTCAGCCTGCGGGTCGAGGAGGGCCAGGTGCTCGGTCTGTTGGGCCCCAACGGCGCCGGCAAGACGACGACGGTGCGCATCCTCGCCACGCTCCTGCGGCCGGACGCCGGTCGCGCCACGGTGGCGGGCTATGACGTCGTCCGCCAGGCCCAGCAGCTGCGGTCGGTCATCGGCCTGTCCGGCCAGTACGCCGCGGTGGACGAGAACCTCACCGGCCGCGAGAACCTGTGGATGTTCGCCCGGCTGTACCAGATGCCCAGCCCGGAGGCTGCCAGGCGGGCGGGGGAGCTGCTCGAGCAGTTCGACCTCGTGGACGCCGGCGACCGGGTGGTCAAGACCTACTCCGGCGGCATGCGTCGGCGCCTCGACCTCGCCAGCGCCATCATCGCGCGCCCCCGGCTCCTGTTCCTGGACGAGCCCACCACGGGTCTCGACCCGCGCGGGCGGCTGGGGATGTGGGAGGTCATCCGGCAGCTGGTGCGGGATGGCGCGACACTCCTGCTCACCACGCAGTACCTGGAGGAGGCGGACGAGCTGGCGGACGGGATCGTGGTCATCGACCACGGTCGCATCATCGCCCAGGGCACCGCGGACGAGCTGAAGACCCAGGTCGGCGGCGAGCGTATCGAGGTCGTCCTCCACGCCCGCGCGGACATCCCTGCCGCCATCGAACGCATCCGTCCCTACGGCGACGGTGACGCGATCGTGGATGAGCACACCAAGCGCGTCACGCTTCCCTCCACCGGCGGCGCACAGGCGCTGGTCCAGGTGGTGGGAGCACTCAACGAGGCATCCATCGCGATCGATGACATCGGCGTCCGGAGGCCCACCCTCGACGACGTGTTCCTGTCCCTGACGGGTCACGCGGCGGCGGATGGACAGGGTCCGGAGCCTGACGACGAGCCGGCCATGGCCACCGGGAGGGCAGCATGACCACGACCCCCGTCGCCACGCCTCATGCCGGGGTGGGTGGCGTCCGCCAGGCATTCTCCGATGGTCTGGTCATCGGCTGGCGCAATCTCAAGCGGATCCCGCGCATCCCCGAGCTGGCGATCTTCGCGATCATCCAGTCGATCATGTTCGTGCTGCTGTTCGCGTTCGTGTTCGGCGGCGCCATCCCGCTGCCGGGGTACACGGACCCGAACGCGTACCGCGAGTACCTCCTGCCGGGGGTCTTCGGTCAGACCATCGCGTTCGCATCGGCAACGACCGCGATCGGCATGACCGATGACATGGCAAAGGGCATCATCGACCGATTCCGATCGTTGCCCATGGCACGATCCGCGGTGCTCACCGGACGCTCGTTCGCGGATGTCATCTACAACGCAGGCATCCTCATCGTGCTCATGATCTCCGGCTGGTTCGTGGGCTGGACGGTGCGCACGGATGTCCTCCAGTTCGCCATCGGGGTCGGGCTCCTGCTCCTGTTCGCGTTCGCGATGTCCTGGATCGGTATCTGGCTCGGTCTCTCCGTGCCATCGGTCGAGGTCGGTCAGCAGGTGTCGTTCGTGGTGATCTTCCCGATCACGTTCATCTCGAACGCGTTCGTGCCCATCCAGACCATGCCCAGCTGGCTCCAGCCGTTCGCGGAATGGAACCCCGTGAGCACGCTCACGGCGTCGGTCCGGACGCTGTGGGGCAACCCGCACCCGTTCGCCACGAACAACTTCCCATCCCAGCAGCCGATCCTCGTGACGCTGCTGTGGGTCGCGGTGATCCTCGCGGTGTTCGTGCCGCTCGGCGTGCGCAAGTACCGCTCGGTCAGCCGGTAGGCCTCCGTCGGCGCGGACCCAGGCGGGTCAGGCGAGGCACCGCAACGCGTCGCATGGCCCGCATCACCCCGCACCCCGCCCGGCGGGTGCGGGGCGCTGACCCCACGGCCGTCGGTCGCTCAGGTAGAGCGTCAGGACCGGGATGACATAGAGCAGCCAGGCGATCACCTGGTTCGGCGTGGGTGCCGCGCGATAGCCGAACAGCCCGTTGAGCACGGAGCCGAGCGGCGAGGTCGTCGGCAGCACGCCGCTCAGA
Organism: Chloroflexota bacterium; assembly: GCA_019637815.1. GTDB lineage: Bacteria > Chloroflexota > Limnocylindria > Limnocylindrales > CSP1-4 > JAFMJV01. Next base: position 118,780 of record JAHBUZ010000002.1, on the reverse strand, counting down.
TCGAACAGCGGCTGCTGCACGGGCAGGAAGCCTGCCTCCGTGAACTCGGTCACGGCGTACACCACGAGCCCCGCGGCCACGAAGATGAGCACCACGCCGGTGACCGTGAAGAACCGCGCCAGGTTCACGCGCTTGCCCATCGCGAAGATCGCCCAGCCGATGCCCGCAGCGACCACGAGTCCCGCGAGCCCGGCGATGAGCGCGCCCCGGACGTCGCCGGTCTGGGAGCCCAGGATGGCCATGAAGAACAGCGTGGTCTCGATGCCCTCCCGGATCACGGCGAGGAACGCGAGACCGATGAGCGCACGGGCGGAGCCGCTGGCGAGCGCCGCCGCCACCCCCGCCTCCAGCTCGCCCTTGATGGAACGGCCTTGGCGGCGCATCCAGAAGAGCATCCACGTGACCATCGCCACGGCCACGATCGCGGCGATCCCCTCGAGGGTGGCCTGCGTCCGGAAGGGCAGCCGGCCACCCTCCACGAACGTCACGATGACCACGCCGACGGCCACCGACAGGACCACGGCGAGCACCACGCCGACCACCACCCGCCACAGGACGTCCCGTCGGTCGACCTTCACCAGATAGGCACAGATGATGCCCACGATGAGCGCTGCCTCGAGCCCCTCCCGGAGCCCGATGAGGAATGCGGCTGCCATAGACGGGCATCATGCGCCGGTCCGACGAGGGCGTCAATGCCGCCTCACCATTCGACTCAGGCACTCCTGACGTCGCCGTCACACCTGCCGGGTGCCGACCTCCGAGCCACCCAGCCGGCGCAGGTCGTCGAGCAGCCGGTCGATGTCCGCCGCGTCCGTCATGGGGTTCATGACGCCGGCCCGGAGCCAGGTCGTGCCCCGCAGCCGGGTCGTCGAGAGCCAGCCATCGCCGTCCTGCTCGAGCGCCTCCTGGAGGCCGTCCTGGTGCGCGTCGAGGGACGCGGCATCGAGCATGCCCGGCGGCAGATGCCGGAAGCAGACCACGCTCAGGTCCGGTGCCTGCGCGAGCTCGAAGTCCGGGGCGCGCTCCACGGCCGCCGCGAGACCCGCCGCGACGGACGCCGTCCGCTCCACCAGTCGTCCGAACCCGCTCGTGCCCAGGTGCTTCCAGCTGAGCCACAGCTTGAGGGCGCGCCAGCGTCGCGTACCCTCGAAGCCGAGGGTGTAGAAGTCGAGCGCGTGGGCCGTCTCGTCGTCGTGGGCCCGGGCGCCGGCGCCACCACCCCGGTAGTACTCGGGGCGACGCGAGAACACGCGACCCAGGTGCGACCCGTCGCGGACCATCAGACCGCCGATGTCATACGCCTGGAAGAACCACTTGTGTGGGTCGACCGTCACCGAATCGGCGAGGTCCAGGCCCGGCACCAGCCCGGCCAGCGCGGACGACAGGCGAGCCGCACCCCCGTAGGCCGCATCCACGTGGAGCCACAGGCCGGTCTCATGCGTGACCGCCGCGATGGCCGGCACATCATCGATGGCACCGGTGTTGGTGGTGCCCGAGACCGCCACGACCGCGAAGGGCGTCAGCCCGCGATCCCGGTCAGCCTCGATCGCCGGCCGAAGCAGGTCGGTGCGCAACCGGAAGCGCTCGTCGGTCGGCAGGGTCACCAGTGTCCCGGCCGGGAAGCCCAGCTCGTCGAGCGCGCGCGCCACGGAGAAGTGGCCCTGGTCGGAGACATAGACCCGGGCGCCCTCGAGCGCGGCACCACGCGCCGGCCGGTCGAGACCGCGAAGCGCGGGCAATCGGATGTCCCGAGCGAGCGCCAGGCCGATGAAGTTGGCCATCACGCCGCCCGAGGTGAGCAGCCCGAACGCGGCCTCGTCGTAGCCCACGAGGTCGCACAGCCAACGCACCACCTCCTCCTCGACGTACGCGGCGATGGGGCCCGCGTGCCAGACATCCACGCCCTGCTGGGTCACCTGGGCCAGCAGCTCGCCCACCACGGACATGAGCAGCGGAGGTGGCGTGAAGTAGCTGAGCGTGCGAGGGTGCCACGCGTTGAGCATGTGCGGCGCGAGTCGGGTCCGGAACTCCTCGAGCAGCTCCGTGGAGGTCACGGGGTCGAGGGGCGCAGGGGCGGGCTCGCCGGTCGGCCCGAAGAACCGCGCCCGCAACGGCTCGGCGACGGTCGGCTCACCCATGCCTCGCCGGAGACCCTCCCGGTAGAGGTAGTCGAGCGCGGCGGTCCAGGCGTCCGCCCCCAGGCGCTCCAGCGCCGGACGCGCCCGTGCCTCGTCCCGGACGTCCAGCAGGGTCGGCTCCGGGTGCCAGCCGAACGGGTCGGCGAGGGCCCGATCGTCGTCCCTCAGGGCACCAGCGGACATCGCGTGCCGGTCGTCCGCTCCGCCGTCTCCCACCACCAGGTGCCCGTCGTCCGCCGGGTCACCGTCGGTCACCGCTCGACCACACCCGCCAGCCAGTCATCGACACGCGGCAGCAGGTCCGGCGTGAACGTCTGGTCGAGCACGCTGTACTCATCGAGCCCACCGGTCACCGCGGACTGGAACAGGTGGTTCGCGTCAGGCAACCGGATGACCTGGCCCCGGTCGTTGCCGGCGGCCTCCAGCGCCGCTTCGAGAGCCGCGGCCTCCGGCTCGGCGATCACCTGGACATCGAGGTCGCCGAACACGGCCAGCACGGGCACCGTCACCTTCGCCCAGTCGAGCGATGGGTCCGCGCGCAGGATGGACTGGAACCAGGGGCTCCGGAGCGTCGGCAGCTGCGAGGTCGCCTGGAGCTCGATGTACGCCTCCCGGTCGCCCATGAGCGCCTGCATCTCGGGATCCAGCAGGTCGTACTGGGCGCCGGTGACCTCGCGCAGGACCCGCTCCAGCTCCGCGGCGTCATCGCCGAGCGCTGCCTCGTAGACCTGGCGCATCTGTCGCTGGAGCTCGCGGATCTCGGCCTCGTCGAGCCCCTGCGTGCGGGCGATGGCGCCGGTCTGGTCGATGAGCAGGTCGAGACCGGAGCGGACCATGGGCGCGAGACCGATGACGAAGGCGACATCGGGGTCCTCCGCGGCGATCGTCGCGATATAGGCACCACCCTCGCTGTGGCCGAGCACGCCCACCTGCGCGGGGTCGATGCCGGGCTGCTCACGGAGCCACCGGAACGCCGCATGGCCGTCCGCCGTGAAGTCGGCGATGGTCGAGCTCGCGTAGTCACCGGTCGAGGCCGCGGTCCCGCGGTCGTCATAGCGCAGCACGGCGATGCCGGCCCGTCCGAGGGCATCCGCGACGAGCGCGAACGGCTTGAGGGTCATCCCCGGCAGCGACTCATCACGGTCCTGGGGTCCGCTGCCGCTCATCAGGACCACCGCCGGGTGCGGGCCATCGCCATCGGGCATGGTCAGCGTGCCGGCGAGGGTCACGCTCGCGTCGCCGCCGGGCAGGGTCACCTCCTGCTCGGTGTAGCCGATGTCGCTCGGCAGCGGGGTCCGCTCCGCCACGAGAGGCTCGAGCGCCTCGACGGCCGGCAGGAAGACCGCATCGACCAGGGCGTCCCGCTCCGACCCCGGGGAGATGAGGAGCACCAGGTACGTCAGCCCGGGCGCGCCGGCCAGGGCGAGGTCCGCGATGGTGTCACCGACGGGCACCTGGTACAGGTCCCAGTCGAGCCCGGCGGACGTGGTCCGCTGGTCGACCGGCTCGGGTCGCTCGGTCAGCCCGAGCTGGGGCAGGAGCGCCGGCCACAGACCATCCACCGGGATGGGTGCGGACTGGAGCGCGAGGAGCGTCGGGTCGGTCGGGCTGCTCGCCCGGCTGCGGATCCCGTTCCCCACCGCCCGCCATCCCTCCGGCGCGACCGATCGCACCCCGTAGCCGGGCTCCTCGACCGGCACCAGCACGATCGGTGACGCTGACGGTGCCGGACCGCTCGATGCGACCGGACCGGCGGTCGGGTCGGGGGACGCCGCACCGGCGCCCGCCGGCACCATGGACACGACAAGGCCCGCCACGAGGGCGAGCGACGACCACCGGGTGGCCCGGCGGACGGGACGAAGCGACTCCATGGCGATACGGTACCCGACCCGTCGGCCGGGGCCGCGGACCGGCGGCGCGCCTGGACCCCCGACCCGCGGACGGCCCGGCATCGGCGTCAGACCTCGGCCGGGCCCTCGGGGGTGGTCGCGCGGCGACCGAAGGCACCCGCGTCGCGCAGGCGTGCCATGTCGTCGGGGTCGTAGCCGAGGCCCGTCAGCAGGTCGTCGGTGTCGGCACCGAGCGATGGCCCCGCCCGGTAGCTGGGTGCATACCCCTCCACGTGGAGCGGCAGGCCCACCGATCGCACGGTCCCGAACGTCTCGTCGGCGTACTCCGCGAGCATCCCCCGACCACCCAGCTCGTCGAGGTCCAGCGCCTGCGCCATGGTGCGCACCGGCGCGATGGGCACGACGCCCCGCAGCGTCCCCAGCCACTCGGCGGTGGTGCGCTCGGCGAAGCGCCCGGAGAGACGCTCCAGCACCTCGCTCCGGTGGCGACCACGCGCCGCGAACGAGGCGAACCGCTCGTCGCCCGCCAGGTCCGGCAGGTCCATCGCCTGCACCAGCTCCGTGAAGAACCGCTCCTTGGGACACGCGATCGCGATATGGCCGTCCGCGGTCGCGAAGAACTGGAAGGGCACCACGGAGGGGTGCGCGGACATCGGGTGGCGCACGGTCTCGAAGCCGGAGCTCAGGAACCACGTGGCCGGATACGAGAGCATCGCGAGTGCTGAGTCATAGAGGTTCGTGTCGATGTCCCGGCCGCGCCCCGTGCGCTCGGCATCCCGCACACCCGCCAGCAACCCGATCATGGCCGTCAGCCCGCAGATGTAGTCCGCGAGCGAGAGACCGCTCTTGGTCGGCGGGTCGTTCGGCCCACCGGTGAGCGCCGCCCAGCCCGATTCGGCCTGGACCAGCGCGTCATAGCCCGGCAGCAGCGCCTGGTCGGGCGCGCTGCCATAGCCCGTGAGTGCCACGCATACGATGCGCGGGTTGACCTCGGCGAGATGCCGGTACCGGATGCGCAGCCGATCGGGCTGGTCGCCGCGCAGGTTGCTGAACACCGCATCCGCGCCCGCCACCAGGCGCTCGAACACCTCGCGACCGGCGGACGACTTGAGATCGAGCGCGATGGAGCGCTTGCTCCGGTTGAACGCCTCGAAGAACAGCGAATCGGTGCCCGACTGGCCCGGCGGGATATAGCGGCTGACATCGCCGCCGCTCCCCGGGTCCTCCACCTTGATGACGTCCGCACCCAGGTCGGCGAGGTACATGGTGCCGAACGGACCGGCCCCGTACTGCTCGACCGCGATGATGCGCAGACCAGCGAGCGGCGCGCCCGTGGCGCTCGAGGGCGCGGCAGCGGTCACGTCCGGATCAGGCCGCGGTGGTGCGCCGGTCGACCGTGTAGCGGTCGACGTAGTCCCAATCCAGGTGGGTGCCGAACCCGGGTCGCTCGGGCAGATGGAGGCGCCCGTCCCGCAGGAACGTGGACAGGTCGCTGAGTGCCCAGAAGAACGGGTCACGCTCCTCGTCGAAGCACTCCACGAAGGTGTGGTCGGGGGTGCTCGCGAGCAGGTGCGCCGAGATCTGGGGCTCCTCGTGATGCCCCACCTGGACGCCGTAGGCAGCACACACGCCGGCCGCCTTGCGCCAGATGGTCGGACCGCCGGCCCACGAGGCATCGAAGTTCGAGACATCGATGGCGCCCGCCTCCACCAGGTCACGCAGCCCTCGGAGGGTCACCTCGCTCTGGCCGGCCGCCACGGGGAGACCCGTCTGGAGTCGCACGTCGCGCATCCAGCGCAGGTCGTTGGTCCAGCGGACCGGCTCCTCGAACCAGCGGATGTCCAGGTCCGTGGCCAGACGCCCGAACTCCACCGCCTGGGCGCGGTCATAGCCCTGGTTGGCATCGACCATCAGCGCGAAGTCCGGCCCGGCAGCCTCGCGCGCCGCCCGGGCCCGCTCGGCGTCCTCGCGCGGGCTCCGACCACCCACCTTGAACTTGACCCCCGAGAACCGCTCAGCGTAGCCCGCGATGAGCTCCCGGGTCTGGTCGAGGTCCAGGTGGTAGTAGCCACCGATGACGGACATCGGCAGCGAATCGGCGACGGAGCCCCACAATCGATGGACCGGCAGGTCCACGGCCTTGGCGAACACGTCCCAGATGGCGCTGTCGACGCACGCGATGGCCTGGAGGGCGAGCCCGCGATCACGCAGGATGTTGTTGGTGGAGGGCTCCATGGCCTTCCACGCACCCTCCGGATCGGTCGCCGAGCGTCCCAGCACCCGGGGTGCCAGCTCGTCATGGATGATGCCCAGGATGAGCGACTGCTCGTCGTCGGTGTCGCCGTTGTAGACCTCGGACACCAGCCCGTCCGCCGTGTAGAGGCGGGTGATGATGGTGGTCCGGTTGATCATCGAGTAGGCGCTGCCCACGAACCGTCGTGCGAGCGGCGCTCGCAGGGCGATGGTCTCGATGCGCTCGATGCGCAGCGAGCCCCGATCGAGCGGGCGCAGGGGGCCCGAGGTGGCCCCCATGGCCTCGATCGCCGTGCTGGTCATCGACCGACGCTCTCCCGCGCCGCGGCCGCGATGCGGTCGACGGAGGGGAGCATCTCGTCCTCGAGCGTGGGGCTGTAGGGGATGAGCAGATCGTGCGGCAGGCTGACCGCGCGGGGTGCCGACTTCCAGGGCGTGCCCCGCATCGCCAGCTCACTGATGACCGTGGCGCCCCATCCGCCCTCGTGCCACTGCTCCTCGGCGATCACCAGGCGACCCGTCTTCGCGACGGAGGCCTCGATGGTCGGCAGGTCGATGGGTCGGACCCAGCGCAGGTCGATGACCTCCGCCGAGATGCCCTCCGCCGCCAGCTGCTCGGCAGCCTGGAGCGAGCGCTCGACCATCAGCAGCGTGGCCAGGATCGTCACATCGTTGCCTTCACGAAGGACCTTGGCCGTGCCGACGTCCGCGATGGTGCCGCGGCGCACCGGACCCTTGCGAGGGTACAGCGCCTTGTGCTCGAAGAACAGTACCGGGTCGTTGTTGCGGATCGATGCGCGCAGCAGCTCGTACGCCGCCTGCGACGACGACGCGGCCGCGATGCGCATGCCCGGCTGGGCCATGTACCAGCTCTCCGCCGTGGCGCTGTGCTGGGTGCCGAACCGGCCGCCGCCACCGGACATGACCCGCACCGTGACGGGCACCGTGAACTGGCCACCGGACATGTAGCGGTACTTGGGCAGCTGGTTGACGATGGCGTCACCGGCCGTCGGCAGGAAGTCCGCGAACATGATCTCGACGATGGGGCGCATGCCCGTGATGGACATGCCCAGGGCGACACCCATGAAGCCGTTCTCGCAGATCGGCGTGGGCATGACCCGACCCGGGAACCGCTCGGGCAGGCCGATGTTCGTCTTGAACACCCCGCCATCCGCGTTCACGTCCTCGCCCATGAGGACCACCGTCGGGTCCTCCGCCATGGCGTCCTCGAGGGCCGCATTGACGGCCTCGCGGTAGGTGAGCTCGACCTCCTCGGGCTCCGTGGTGGCCACGGGCGCGGCCTCAGTCAGCGTAGACATACTGCCGGGTCTCCTCGAGGGTGAGCACGGGGGACTGCGCGGCGCGCTCGGCGGCCGCGTCGATCGCTGCCTGGACCTCCGTCCGGACCTGCTGCTGCGCGTCGGCGGAGAGCAGCCCTTCCTCGGCGAGCTTGGCGCCCAGGATGTCGATGGGGTCGCGCAGCTTCCAGGCCTCCAGCTCGCCGGGGGCCCGGTACTTCGCGGGATCGGTCCGCGAATGGCCGCGATAGCGGTACGTCTTCATCTCCAGCAGGCTCGGCCCTTCGCCGGCCTTGGCACGCTCGAGCGCCGCCGAGACCTCCCGGTGCACGACGTCCACGTCCTGACCGTCCACGATGATGCCGGGCATCCCGAACGGGTCCGCGCGGCGTGCCAGATCCTTCGTGGCCGTCGTGGTCATCTGCGGGCTGTACTCGCCGTACAGGTTGTTGGTGATGATGAACACGACCGGCGTCTTCCAGACGGCCGCCATGTTGAGCGCCTCGTGGAACGTGCCGATGTTCGTGGCGCCATCGCCGAAGAACGTGAGCGCGCCGTGCGGCTTGCCCTGGAGCTTGAACGAGAGCGCCGCACCCACCGCGATGGGCAGCCCCGCGCCCACGATGGCGTTGGCACCGATGTTGCCGAGCGAGGTGTCGATGAAGTGCATCGAGCCGCCGACGCCCTTGGAGCCGCCCGCCGACCGACCCATCAGCTCCGCGAAGCCCGTCTCGGGGGTCATGCCCAGCGCGAGCGCCTCGCCGTGACCCCGATATGTGTTCGTCTGGACGTCACCGGGCTGCATCGCCGAGATCGAGCCGACCGAGACGGCCTCCTGGCCCTGGCACAGATGGGTAGTGCCCTGGATGAGGCCGCTCATGAACAGCTCCTGGACCTTCTCCTCGAACAGGCGGATGGTCCACATCTGGCGGTACCAGCCGACCCGTCGGTCGCTGTCCGCGGTTCCTGCCATGTCTCTCTCCTCTCGGGGACCGTCCGGAGGCCCGCGCCGCGCGCCGGGCCGCCGTGGATACGGGCTCAGGGGGTCTCGGTGCCGCATCGGTACCGTTTCCAGTCGATCACGTGCATGGTGCAACGGGTCCGGTTCGGGCGTCAACCGAGACCCCTCGCCGAGCGCGCACCGCGACGGTCATCCGCTGCCGGACACCACCCGGGCCGGTGCCCGGCACTGTGCTAGGGTTCCCGGAACCGTTACCGGGAAGCCCGCGACGCGCGATGCGGCGTGGGTGCTATGGGAGGGGATCCGGCGGATGGGCGATCCGAGGGAACCGGGTGCCGCAGCCCGGGCTGGGTGGCCGACGGGGGCTGGCTGGCGGATGGTGGTGGGCCGCCACCGGACCCTGGGCACGCGACGACCATGACCCGCTCCGGCTCGAACGGCGGGTCCGCTGACCACCGCCGCACACCCGTGGATGCCGCGGCCACATCACCGGTGACCATGGGTGCCCGACGCCGGGCCAGCATGCGCGAGGTGGCGGACCTCGCGGACGTCGCCATCTCATCGGTCTCCCGGGTGCTCTCCGGCCACCCGGACGTGAGCGCCCAGATGCGCGAGCGGGTGCTGTCCGCGGTGCATCGCCTGGAGTACGAGCCCGACTTCCTCGCCCAGAGCCTGCGTCGTGGCCAGACCCTGTCGGTGGGATTCGTGCTCGCGGACATCTCCAACCCCCTGATGGCGGACATCGTCCTGGGCGCGGAGGCGGTCCTGCGTGGCGCGGGCTACTCGCTGCTGCTCATGAACTCCGAGAACGACCCCAGGATGGACGCCCAGCACGTGCGCTTCTTCCAGAGCCGGCGCGTGGACGGCATGCTCCTGTCGCTCGCGAGCGAGACCGACCCGACCACGCTCGAGACCATCTCGCTGACGGAGGGTCCGGCGGTCGTCATCGACCGACGCCTGCCCGAGGAGCTCGGCGCGAGCGCCGTGGTCAACGATCACGGGCCGGGCATGGAGGCGGCGGTCGAGCATCTCATCGACCTGGGCCATCGGCGCATCGCGCTCATCACCGGCTCCACGGCCCAGCTGCCGGGACGCGAGCGGATGGACGCGATGCGCGCGGTCGTGGCTCGACGGCCCGAACGCGTCGAGACGATCTACCGGCCCGGCTCGTTCTCCACGGAGCACGGGGAGGGTGCGGCCCGAGAGATCCTGTCCGGCCCCGATCGACCCACGGCGGTCATCGCGGGCGGCAACCAGCTGCTCATCGGCACGCTCAAGGTGCTCCGGGAGCAGGGCCTGCGGGTGGGCCGGGACATCTCCCTGGTCACGTGTGACGAGGTGCCGTTGTCCGAGCTGTACGAGCCGCCCATCGCGACCATCCAGCGCGAGACCGTGGGCCTCGGCCGGGTCGCCGCGGAGCTGCTGCTGGGCCGCCTGGTGGGCGGTGAGGCACCCCGCACGGAGGTCCTGCCCACGACCTTCCTGCCGCGTCCGTCCTGCGCGTCGCCCCCGGCCTGATCCGGCCATCCGCCCGCACGAGACGCACGGCGATCCGGGCCTGCGCGGATCGGGAACCATCCCGGAAACGTTGACAGCGCCCATACCCCTTCCGATACTCTGTCGGCACCGCGCCGCATCCAGGCAGCTGCCTGTCCCACGCGACGGCCGGATCGAGGAGGAATGGCAGATGCGAATCGGACTTCGCGGCGCAGGGGTGGCCCTGGCGTCCGCGAGCCTCATCGTCGCGGCAGCGGCGCCGACGCTCGCCCAGGACGCGTCCCAGGCACCCGGCGACTGGCCGCTCAGCGGCACGCTCCGGGACGGCACCCCGTTCACGCTCGCGCCGCGTATCGCGGAGAAGCTGGCCCTGAACGCTGACGCGGACCCCGGGAATGACGTGCCCATCCAGTACGTCTTCTCGTACGGCTCGGCGAGCATCCCGCTGTTCTCGCCCCAGTACGAGCGGGGGTACCAGCGGAGCATCCCCGAGGCACAGGCGATCATGCCCCAGCTGAGCGGCACCCCCATCGCGCCCGCCTCGCAGCTCCAGGACCCCAACCTCCAGATCGCCCAGATCTCGGCGCTCTGGCAGGCGGGGCTCGTCGACTGCCTGTCCATCCAGTCGACCGGCGCGAACGCGTTCACCCAGATCGTCAACGACATCATGGCGGACGGCATCCCGGTGTTCACCGTGGGTGTCGAGTCGAACGGCAACGAGCTCACCAACTTCACCCAGATCTCCCACAACGAGGGTCGCCAGGCGGCCCAGATCGTGGCGGACTGGATCGCGGAGACGGGCAACGACATCAAGGTCTTCGCGGTGTCCGGCGGTGACCCGACGCAGAACTGGTCCCAGGGCCGGATGCAGGGCTTCATCGAGGGCATCACGGAGCTGGTCCCGGACGCCCGCTTCGTGAACGACGCCTCGTCCGCGCTGAACACGACCTACGACCCCGCGAACACCTATGACGCCTATCGCGCGTTCCTGCTCGGCAACCCGGATGTCCAGTTCATCGAGAACGTGGACATCGGTGCGGAGCACGCCAACCGCGCCATCCGGGACTCGGGTCTCGCGGGCAAGGTGTTCTCCATCGGCTGGAACGTGAGCCAGGGTCAGCTCGATGGCATCGAGGAGGGCCTCCAGGTCGCGGCGCTCGATCAGCGCTGGGGTGACCAGGCCGCCTTCGGGGCCGTCGCGTGCGCCGACTTCCTCCAGAACGGCATCATCCGGCCGAACAGCCAGGAGCTCCTCCCGGTGACCCAGGCGAACCTCGCGGAGGCTCGTGCGGACTTCGAGTCCATCATGGGGAACTGACCGACCACGTCGGACGATGATCGAGAGCCGGGCGGGCCTGGGGCGATGCCTCTCCGCCCGGCTCTCCACTGTCACGCACCCAGGAGCTGACGCGGCATGACTGGATCGACGGCCTCGACGCCCCAACGCACCACGGGCGGTGGTGGGTCCCCGTGGTACGGCCGCGCTCGGGACGTCGGCATCCGCGTCGGCGGCCTCGCCATCGCGATCCTCATCGTCATCATCATCTTCACGGCGCTCAGCAAGCCCAACACGTTCCTCACGTGGCTGAACGCGATGGTCGTGCTCCGCTACATGAGCACCATCGCCATCGTCGCGCTGGGCCTGACGCTGGTCATCGTCGTCGGTGAGATCGACCTCTCGTTCGGCTTCATGTACGGCCTCGCCGCCAACCTCATCTCGGTCTCGTGGATCATGTGGGGCTGGCCCATCTGGGCCGCGATCATCCTCGCCTTCGCCGCGGCAGCCCTCCTGGGCGTGGTCAACGCGTTCCTCGTGACCATCGTCCGCATCCCCTCGTTCATCGTCACATTAGGCACGGGTCAGCTCGTCTTCGGCCTGACCCTGCTCGTGTCCGCCACCGCGACCCTCAACCCCGCCTATCCTCCACCGGGTCGAGAGGTCTCCAGGGGTGAGGTCGACTTCTTCTTCGGGCTCGCGAACCAGGCCCTGCCCTTGAACATCCCGATGCAGGGGATCTGGATGGTCGGCGTCGCGATCGTCGTGGGCCTCGTGCTCAGCCGGTCGCTGTTCGGCTTCCGGCTGAAGGCGATCGGCGGCAATCCGGAGGCGGCACGTCTCGCCCGGCTGCCCGTCGTGAAGTACAAGTTCGTGGCGTTCATCGTCTGCGCCATGCTCGCGTCGCTTGCGGCGATGCTCGACTTCGCGTTCATCGGATCGACGCAGCCCAACCTCGGCCAGTCGCTCCTGTTCCCGGTGTTCGCGGCGGTCATCATCGGCGGCGCGAGCCTCTCGGGCGGTCGGGGCACGGCCATCGGCACCATGAGCGGCGCGCTGCTCCTGGCCATCATCCAGGACGGTCTCGCGCTGCTGTCGGTGGGCGCCTATCTCCAGCAGTTCGTCCAGGGCAGCGTCACCATCGCGGCGGTCGTGCTCGACCGCTTCACGGCGAGCCTCCGACGATGACGGACGACCCGGCAGCGGTCGGCGGACCCGCGGCGGCGGTCGATGGACCCCAGGCGGTGCACGGCGACCAGACGGCGGTCGGGCTGCGCATCGAAGGGCTCCGCAAGTGGTACGGCGACACCCGGGCCCTCGACGGGCTGGACATCGTGGCGCGTCCGGGGGAGATCCTGGGCGTGGCCGGTCCGAACGGCGCCGGCAAGAGCACGCTCATCAAGATCCTCGCCGGCGAGACGCGAGAGGATGAGGGCTCGATCCGCCTCGACGGCGTGGCGTGGGACCCGTATGTCGACCTCGACCGCGTCGCCGTCGTCCACCAGGAGGCCCAGCTGTTCCCGAACCTCACGGTCGCCGAGAACCTGATGGTGGGTCGCGAGGGCACCCGGGCGCTCCGTCGACGGCTGGACGAGCAGGAGCGTCGGCTGCTCGACGACCTGTCCATCCTCGACGTCGCCGATCGACCGCTCGAGTCGGTGCCACTCGCCGTCCGTCAGCGCACCGAGATCGCCCGCGCGCTCGCGCGATCGGCACGCGTGTTCCTGTTCGACGAGCCGAACTCGGCGCTCACCGAGGAGGAATCCACCGACCTCTTCCGGCGGATGCACGACCTGGCCGGCGCGGGACACGTGGTGATCCTCGTGAGCCATCGATTGGCCGAGCTGGTGGAGCACACCACGCGGGTCGCCATCATCCTCGACGGCACCTGCACCACGGTGCTCGAGGGCGAGGCGCTCACCCAGGACGCGATCGCGGCCGAGCTGGTCGTGGGCCAGGCGGCACGCGAGCCTCGTGAGCAGATCACGGTCCATCTCGGCGAGCCGGCAGCGGACGACGCGGCCGTCCTCACGCTGCGTGAGTGGAGCCACGCCCGGGGCCACTTCCAGGGCATCGACCTGCACGTGCGCGCCGGCGAGATCGTGGCCCTCATGGGAGTCGAGGGCTCGGGTGCCCGGGAGCTGGTCCGGTCCGTGGCCGGGTTCGAGCGCACCTCCGGCCACATCGAGATCCAGGGGCGGATCGAGGCACCTGCGACCACCGCCACCGGCGACAGCAGCTTCGTGTCGGCGGACCGGCAGGCGAGCCTGTTCAGCAACCTCACGGTGGGTGACAACATGGTGGCGCGACTCGACGACGAGATCGCGCCACGTGGCGCCCTGCGACCCGGCCGGATGCGGCGCATCGCGAACGAGCTGCGTGACCGGTTCCGTGTCAAGGCGGCGTCCATCGCGGTCCCCATCCGGTCGCTGTCCGGCGGCAACCAACAGAAGGTGGCCATCGCGGCCGCGATCGTGAAGCGCCCCGAGGTGCTGGTGCTCGAGGAGCCGACCCGCGGCGTGGACATCGGGTCCAAGAGCGAGATCTATCGGCTGATGCGCCAGTACGCCGCGGAGGGTCACGCGGTGCTCATCTACTGCACCGAGGTCCCAGAGGCGTTCGAGGCGGCCGACCTGGTCTATGTCGTGTCGGACGGGCGCCTGTCGCCACCGGTGCTGGTCATGACCCATCCGGACGTCGAGTCGCTCGCGCGGGCGATCACCCGGCTGGAGCGCCACACGAGGACGCAACCGGCCGCGTGACGAGAGCCGGCCGGACGGCCGGGTCAGGCGGCCCCCCCGACCTCGTGACCGGTCAGTCGGTGCCGTAGCCCGCGGCCGACGCTCCGTCGCGCGGTCGTTTCGCGAACGACGGCGCCTCGTCCACCCGGGCCGCCGCTGCTGCCCGCGGGATCGGCGCGTGGGCCAGCTGGTTGGGCCGCCAGGCACGGGACACGAAGCCCGTGGGTGGCGTGTCGGGCTGTCCAGGGAGCCGATGGAGATCCGGGAAGGCACGGAACAGCCCGGGGATGGCCTCCGCGGCCTCGAGGCGCGCCAGGTGCGATCCGGCGCAGTGTCGGGGTCCCACGCTGAACGCGAGATGCCCGAAGGGTCGTGGACGCGAGGGGTCCAGCTCGGCCGGCCGCTCCCATCGGAGCGGATCGCGGTTGGCGGCCCCGATGATGGCGAACACGCGGTCCCCGGCCGCGATGGGGACCCCGCCGAGGGTCACATCCGCGATCGCGGTCCGCGCCCGGAGGTGGACCACCGTGGAGTGACGCAGGACCTCCTCCACGAACGGCATGAACGTCGCGGCATCCGAGAGCGTCGCGACCCGCCGAGCCTCGGGCATCGCCAGCAGGTGATGGACGGCGGTGCAGATGAGGAAGGCGGTCGTCTCCGAGCCGCCCTCGTACATGAACTTGGCGTTGTCGATGACGTCCCGCTCGGACCAGTCCGGGAAGATCTCGCGACCCACGTGCCAGATGAGGCTGATGCCGTCGTCGCGGGGGTGGTCGCGCCGGTCGCGGACCGTGTCCACGAGCAACGGCTCGAGCGCCCGCGTCGCCTCGATGGCGGCGAGGCGCGCCGCGGCATCCTCGCCGTAGGAGTGGCGCCAGGCCAGGACCGCCTCCATCCACGATCGGGCGCGGTGGAGCGTCTCCGCGTCCGCGTCGGGCAGCCCCAGGACCCGCGAGATGACCGCGATGGGCAGCAGGCGCGCGAAGTCCTCGTAGATCTCGAACACCGGCGCCTCGGCGACGCCCGCGACCCGCTCCGCCACCAGCGGCCGGACAGCGGCCATCGCGAGCGGCGCCAGGGGGACGGGTCGCCACGCATGGGAGATCGCCCGATGGAAGTGCTCGTGCGGCCCGTCCAGGAGGGACCGGATGTCACGCCGACCCACGATCCGCTCGGCATCCGGCAGGGACCCCGTGGGCTCGGCGAACAGGTCCTCCCGGCGGAGGACGAACGTGCAGTCATCATGCGAGACCACGAGCCAGGCGCGCATCCCGGCATCCCAGGTGACCGGACCGGCGGCCCGGATCGCCTCGTAGGCGGGATACGGATCGATGTCCCGGAGGTCGCGCAGCGACACCGGCGCGAGCGGACGGTCGAGGGATACGACGGGGCTCATGACGCGACGGACCTCGTCCCCGGGCCCCTGACGAGGTCGATGCGCGCGACCGCGTACGGCCCGAGCGCCAGACACGCGGTGCCGTCGGTCAACGGCAGGGGCGCACCCGGGTCCGCTCGGAAACGAGCCGGGTCCTCGAGCGCCCAGGTCGCCGTCGCCTCATCGAGGATACGGACGGTGGCGGTCATGGCGCCGGATCCCAGGCCGACCAGCCGCACCCGCTGGGGCTCGGCGGTGACGTTCGCGACGAGCAGCCCCACGCGGGCGCCCTGCTCGCCGGCCACCGCGAGGGCCACGACCCGCAGCGGGTCGCTGGTGCGGGTCGCACACAGCTGGCCGTCACGCCATCCCGCGAGATCGGCGAGCACGTGGTACGGCGGGAAGACCTGGCCCGGCACGGACGGGAAGCGGTCGGGCATCGGCGAGCCGGTGGCGCGCTCGACCACGCCTCGCCAGCCGCTCGTCTCGTACCACGTGATCGACGCGGCGCCGGCCGAGGCGAGGGCCGCCGCGCTGCCGACGGTCCAGGCGGCCCCCAGCAGCGACGCCTGGCGCACGTCCACGGCCGGTGGCAGGTCGCCGGGGCGCGCCGGACCGGCGGGATACGGCCCGAATCGGGTGGCGAGGGTGACCGGGCTCACATGGATGCTCCGCGGTGCCGCGATCAAGGCTGCGAACCGCACGACATCCGATTGTCCCGCGAGGTTCTCCACGATCGATGCGTCATCGGCGGCATGGAACGTGGGGCAGACACCGAGACACAGCCCGGTGAGCACGGGGTCGGTGGGTCGGTCGCGGTTGATGTCCGCGAACGACTGGTCGGTGCCGCCCGCGAACACGACCTCCCCGGTGACCGGCAGGAGCGCATCCCGCACGAGTGCCACGACCGCGGCCGGTGTCGTGGTCACGAACGCCGAGAAGCCATCCGCCAGCGGGAGGACGAGCACCCGGGCGACCCGTGACCCGCTCGTCCGCAGACGCACGGCGAGGAGGCCGAGCTGCTCGCCACTCCCCTCGTTCGCCTGGACGGCCAGCTCGAGCGGCGCGCCCAGGGACGCGGCATCGGCGATCCCCCGGTCGAGGGTCGCCTGCCAGACGCCGGGTCGGAGCGCGACATCGACCCGCAGGTGGGCCGGTGCGAGCTCCCGCAGCCGCGCGACCTCGACGGGGTCGAGCGGCGCATCGTGGGACGCGGCACCCAGCCCCATCGTCGGCAGACCGCGTCCGGTCGCCTCGCCGAGCGTGATGACCGGGTCGGCCTCGGTCGCGGGGGGCGCCTCACCGCGTGACCGGATGGTGAGCACCTGGCGGATGCGCTGGCCGTCGCTGGAATCGAACGGGAAGCCGAGCGCGAGGGGGGTGGCATACGACTTGAAGTTGGCATCGGTCCAGTTGCGATGGTCCTGGAGCTCCAGGAGGTCGCCCTCGAGGGCGACCACGGCCTCCAGCCCGTCCACGACCTCGATGGCCAGCTCCGAGTACGGCTCGAACATGCCGCTGAGCGTCCCGTCGACGATGCGCTGCGGGTCGATGTCCGTGGGCAGCACGCCCGTCCGCTCGCCGCGCTCGGTGCGCGCTCGATACGCCCGACCGACCGAGCCGTCGAGCGCGTGGTGGACGTTGAAGCCGATCTTGCTGTACCGGAACACGCCCCGGCACTGACCGTCCATCTCGTACCGGATGACGCCGTCCGGCGTGCCCTCGATGACGCCCCGCCAATGGAACGAGATGTCCTCGTGTCGGTGGCGGGCCATGAACGTGACCTTGAACCGGTCCGGTCCGGTCGCGACGACCCAGTCAGAGGTCTGGGCGGGGATGGTGTTCCAGGGCGCGTCGCGGACCGCGACATAGACCCGCTGCACCAGCTCCACGCCACCCAGGCGGATGTGTCGCAGGTCCGCACCATCGAGCAGTGCGCTCACGGGCCCGGCGCGCAACAGCTGCGGTCGTGTCGGCGGCTCGGCGCGGCCATGCCAGAGGGCGGTGCGCGGCAGGTCCGCCACCGTACGCGTCGAGCCGCTCACCACATCACCAGGCCGCCGGTCTGGTTGATCGCCTGACCGGTCAGATAGCCCGCCTCGTCGGACAGCAGGAACCAGATGAGCGCTGCGCACTCGTCGGCGGTGCCGGCGCGTCCGAGCGGCACGGTCTTGAGACGCGCCACGCTCAGCTCCTCCACGGTCATGCCCCGGAGCGGCGCCACCTGCTCGAGCACCTTGTCCTGCATGGGCGTGTCGATGATGCCGGGGCACACGGCGTTCACACGCACGTCCCGGGATGCGAGCGCGTACGCGAAGGAACGCGTGATACCCAGCACCGCCGCCTTGGAGGAGGAATACGGCGTGACGTCGATGGTGCTGGAGAGCTTCGCGGAGCTGGACGAGAGGTTGACGATGGCGCCACCCGCGGACATCCGCTCGCCCAGTGCCTGGCACAGGAAGAAGGTGCCCTCGACGTTGACCGCGTACAGCCGTCGCCATTCCTCGAGGCCGACCTCCCAGATGGAGCGCACGAACAGGATGCCCGCCGCGTTCACGAGATATCGCACGTCACCGGCTGCGTCCGCGATGGCGGCCCGGCCATCCGGTTCCGCCACGTTGGCGACGAGCGTGTCGGCGCCCTCCGCAGCCAGCGACCCGAGGCCCTCCGCGTCCAGGTCCACGGCCAGCACGCTGGCACCCTCCCGCAGGAGCCGCTGGGCGGTCGCCCTGCCGATCCCGCGTGCAGCACCGGTCACCACCGCGCGTGCACCCGCCGCTCCGCCCATGTGCCTACCTCCTGGTCTCGGCTTCCCCCCGCCATGGCGGGCCCCGCCGGTATCCTCACCGGAAACGGTTGCAATCCTAGCAAGGCGGCACGAGCGGAGGTACCCATGAACGGCTCGGACGGGCGGGTGGTGGTGGTCACGGGTGGCGCGCGGGGCATCGGCGACGCCATCATCGAGACGTTCCTCACGGATGGTGCACGGGTCGTGTCGTTCGACCTCGGGGATCCGGAGGAGGCACGCCCGGGCGTGCGCTACCTGGCGCTCGACGTGGCGGACCTCGATGCGGTGGCAGCCGCGTTCGCCGATGTCGACGCCACGGAGGGATCCGTGGACATCCTGGTCAACAACGCCGGCATCCAGCGTGTCAGCCTCACGGACCGGTTCGACCCCGCCGTCTGGCGCCAGGTCATCGAGGTCCACCTGTTCGGCATGTTCCACTGCTCCCGTGAGGCGCTCCGGCGGATGCTGCCGCGGCGCTCGGGGGCCATCGTGTCCATCTCGTCGGTGGCGGGCATCGTGACCATCCCCGGCCGAGGGCCCTACTCCGCCGCGAAGGCGGGCATCAGCGGCATCACCCGCACCATGGCCGCCGAGTACGCGGAGGCCGGCATCCGCATCAACGCGGTGGCGCCCGGCTCCATCCGGACCAAGCTCATCGACCAGGGGATCGCGGACGGCTCGATCGACCTCGCGGGGCTGCTCACCGAGATCCCGATGCGCCGTCAGGGCCTGCCCGACGAGATCGCCCGCGTGGTGCGCTTCCTGGCGGGACCCGAGTCCTCCTACATCACGGGCCAGACCCTCGTGGTCGATGGCGGCTGGTCCATCCAGGGCGTGCGCGACCGACCGGACTGGCTCGATCCGACCCTGGACGCCTGACCGGACCGCGCCGCTGGTCCCCAGTCATGGGGGCATGACCCACCGTGCGCTTCCGTCCATACTGGTCGGAAGCGGTCGCCGGAAACGCCGATGGCCGCCGACACTGGAGGATCCGGATGCGTTTCACCCGATCGCGAGCCATCGGCTCGCTCGCTGCACTGGCACTCGCGGTCGCCGCGACGCCGGTCGCCGCACAGTCATCGACCTCATCGCTCGCGGATACATCGTGGGCGGTCACGGCCGTTGCCACGGTCCCCAGCTCGGGTGCGACGCTCGTCTTCACCGATGGAGTGGCCGGCGGTTTCGCGGGCTGCAACAACTTCCGGGCCAGCTATGAGGCCACGGACGGCAGCCTCACGGTCGGCCCCATCGCGACGACCATGAAGGCGTGCGACGAGGCCGTGATGGCGTTCGAGCAGAGCGTCCTGGCGGCGCTTGGCAGCTCCACGGGCTACACCCTCGACGGCAGCACCCTCGTGCTGACCGACGCGGCGGGCGCGGAGACCATCGCATTCGAGGCCCAGTCACCCGCGTCGCTGGAAGGCACCTGGGAGGTCACGGGCTATCTCACGGGCAGCGGTGAGACCGCGGCGGTCGTCTCGCCCATCGTCGACTCGCAGCCGGTGATCACCTTCGGCCCGGACGGCATCGTGTCCGGGACCGCCGGCTGCAACCAGTTCAGCGGCGGCTTCGGCATCGAGGGCAGCGACATCACGATCGGCCCGCTCATGTCCACCATGATGGCCTGCGCGGATGACCTGATGGCCCAGGAGGCGGGCGTGATGCTGGCACTCGAGGGCGCGGCCACGTGGTCGATCAGCGGCACCACCGCGACGCTGCTCAACGACGAGGGCACCATCCAGGTGACCCTCTCCAACCTGACGCCCACGGCCTTCGGCGGCTGAGTCAGGCAGGTCCCGACCCGGTCTCGGTCACGGGGCGCAGGTCGAGATTCAGCCAGACCTCGTATGGCAAGTGGTCGAGGCTCCGCACGATGTCGTGACGGAGCCCGTCCACCTCGCGGAGCGTGATGTCCGGTCGCGCTCGGGCCTCCACCTCCAGGTAGAGCTTCGAGCCGAGCTTGCTCATCCGGACGACCACGCCCTCCAGCTCGAACGCGGCGCTCACGTCATCGAGCGCCGCTTCGACGTGCCGCCTGACCACCGGTGGCGGCGCGCCCTCCAGCAGCTCCAGGACCGTCGAGCGGACCATGCCCAGCGGCGCCGGCAGGAACGCGACGCACGTGACCAGCACCATGAGCGGGTCCACGTAGGGCGCGACATGGTCGAAGCGGGATCCCGTGATGAGCGCCAGGATCGTGAAGCCGACCAGCATGCCCACGCCCCGGAACGCCGCGATGCGCCAGCCGATCGTCTCGGCACGCAGCAGCTCCGATGACCCGCTGGAGCGTCGCAGCCAGCCCCAGGTCACGAGGCACGCCACGGTCACGATGACGGAGTAGAGGACGCCCGATCCCGCGGTGACCGTGCTGCCGCCGTGCGCGATCGCATAGGTCGCCTCGAGCGCGGCATAGCCCAGGGTCACCAGGAGCACCAGCCCCTGGATGCCGATGACGAACGGGGTGATCGCCTGTCGGCCGAACGGGTAGGTGCTCGATGGAGCGGCGCTCGCGATGGCGGAGGCGCGCAACAGCAGCACCGACGTGGCGATGCCGATGATGCCGTAGACCCCATCGAGCAGGATCATCCGGGAGCCGGAGACGATGCCCCAGGCGACGCCGAGCACGCCCAGGACCGCCGAGACGGCGATCGACACGAGGAGCACCCGGCGCTCCAGGGTCCGGCGGTCGGTCACGGGGCGGCACTCCGGATCAGCACGTGACGGCGTTCCGGGTCAGAAGGGCCAGAACACCGGCACGAGGAACACGGCCGCCATGAAGAACACCAGCAGCAGCGGCAGCCCCAGCTTCCAGTAGTCCCCGAACCGGTAGCCACCGGGCGCCATGACCATCAGGTTGACGGGCGTCGCGACCGGCGTCAGGAACGCGGCCGCAGCAGCGACGGTGAGCGACATCAGCACCGGCTGCACCGAGACGCCCAGGCTGGTGGCCGCCGCGATACCGATGGGGATCATGATGAGCGCCGTGGCCATGTTGCTGATGAGCTGCCCGAAGACCGCCGTGACCACGAACAGCCCGGCCAGCAACGCGTACGGTCCCAGGCCGCCCACGACTTCCACGAGGAGGTTCGCGACCCGATCGGCGGCACCGGACTGGACCATCGCAGTGGACAGCGGGATCATGGCGCCCACGAGGACCACGGTCGTCCAATTGATGCCCCGGTACGCGCCCTGCATCGAGACCACGCGCATCAGGATCATGGCGCTGGCGGCCAGGAGACCGGCGATGACCGGTGGCACCACGCCGGTCGCGAGGAGCACCACCATGCCCGCGAGGACCATCAGCGCCTCCCGGGAGCGCGCACCCATCGGGACCGCCTGACGCCTGATCGCCTCCGGCGTATCGACGAGCAGCACATCGGGTCGTGCGAGTCGCGTGTCGAGCGCGTCCCAGGTGCCCTGGAGCAGGAGCGTGTCGCCCACCTGGAGCCGGACGGTGCCCGGCGCGAGCTCCGTCTCGCCCCGCTGGACGGCCAGGAGCATCAGGTCACCCGAGGCGCTCATGCCACCCACGAACATCTCGGCGCCGATGAGCGATGAGCGCGGCGGGATGACCACCTCGGCGAGCCCGGAGCGTCGGTCCACGAGGGCCTTCGCGAGGTCGTCGCTGGTGTCGTCGGAGCGCAGCGCCAGGTCGTGATCGTTGGCGAGGGATGCGACCGTGTCCGAGGCGCCCCGGACCACCAGGATGTCACCCGTCTCGAGCACCTTGGCGCCGCGCTCCTGGCGGGCGGTGAACGATTCCACACCCACGATCGCGAGACCGCCATACGACGCCAGGTCCACGTCATCCTCACGGCGCCCGATGAGCGATGAGCCGGCGCGGATCCGGAGCCGGAAGAGACCGTCCCGGAGGGCGTACTCCTCGACCAGGGTGCGGGCATGCGTGGACAGGTCGGAGGGGAGCGTCTCGGGCGTCCGGTCCGGCAGCAACCGCTCGCCGAACAGCACGATGATGGCCGTCACCGCGAGCAGGACCGGCACGCCCACGAGCGCGAACGAGAAGAAGCCGAAGCCACCCCCGCCCGCGTCCAGGGACGCCTCCATTACGAGCACGTGGACGGGGGTCCCGGTGAGCGCCAGGAGCGACCCGGCATGCGCGAAGAAGACGAGCGGCATCATGAGTTGGGACGGCGAGCGCCCCAGCCGGACCGCCATCACCACGACCACCGGCAGCAGCGCGGCGACCGCACCGTTGACGCTGATGAGCGCCGTGAGCAACGCCACGATGGCCATCATCAGGACGAGCAGCCGTGTCCGACCGTCACCCGCCCACGCGATGAGCCGCTGCCCCATCCAGGACGTGACACCCGTGGCATCGAGCGCCTCGCTGACCACGAACAGCGACGCGATGAAGATGACCGTCGGGTCACCGAAGCCCGCCATGATCTGGTCGAGCCGGAGCACCCCCGTCGCCCAGAGCATGAGGATGGCGCCGATGGCCACCAGCTCCACGGGCACCTTGTTCCAGACGAACAGCACGACCACGGCCGCCACGACCGCGAACGTGATCGCGATGTCATCCATGGGCATCACGCCTGGTCAGGGCCGTGACCGCGCCGGCCACGGCCCCGCCCGGGCTCACAGCTGGATCGGGTACCCGGGACCGACCGGGATGCCCAGCACGAACATGATGACGAACAGGATCGTCCACACGACCGTGATGGTGATGACGTACGGCATCATCAAGGCGATGATCGTGCCGATCCCAGCGTCCTTCTGGTATCGCTGGGCGATGGTGACCATGAACGGCAGGTACACCATCAAGGGTGTCACCACGTTCATGGGCGAGTCGCCGATGCGATAGGCCGCCAGGAGCGTCTGCGCCGGCACGCCCTGGCTGTCGAACAGGGGCACGAAGATGGGCGCGAAGATGGCCCACTTGGGGATGAGCCCGGGCATGATGATGTCCAGGAGCAGGATCACCAGGATCAGCCCGATGAGCAACGGCAACGTGCCGATGGGGCTCGCCTCGAGCGCCTGTGACAGCATCGTCGCGAGGACGGCCGGCAGCTGGCTGTAGTTGAAGTAGGCGATGAACTGGGCGATCATCAGGAGCATGAAGATCAGGCCGGCAAGACCGGCGAAGGTCTTCACGACCGCGTCGATGACGTCGTTGGCCTTCCGGAAGGTCCCCGACCCGAAGCCGTAGCCGATGCCCGCCACCAGGAACGCCATGGTGATGATGAACATCAGGCTGTCCATGAACGGCGTGTTGCCGATGATGTCGCCGGTCTCGGGGTGACGCAGGGGCGCGCCCGGCGGCAGCGTGACCGCGAGCACGATGGCCAGGAAGACGAGCACGAATGTGAGCGCCCGCTTCAGGCCACGGCTGTTGGCCTCGGCATCGATCTCGGGGCCGCTCGCCTCCCCCTCCGCCGCGACGCCCTTCCAGGGGCCGAGTCGCTTCTCCACGATGCGCTCGGTCACGATGGCGGCCGTGAACGCGAGCACGATCGAGGAGATGACGCTGAAGAACCAGTTGGAGACGATCGTCTGGGGCGCCTGGTTCGTGAGGCTCAGCGCCTCGTTGGTGATGGCCACCACCTGTGCATCCACGGGACCCGGGATCGGGTTCACCGCGAAGATGGCGCCCACGCCCGCGAAACAGGCAGCCAGACCCGCTAACGGATGTCTGCCCACGCTCGCGAACGCGGCCGCGCCGAGGGGCACCAGGATGAGATAGCCGGCGTCGGTGGCGACGCTGGACAGCACGCCCACGAAGATGAGCACGAACGCGAGCGCGCGACGCGGCGATGCCGCCACGAGCAGACGGATGAGCGATGCCATGAGCCCGGCCCGCTCCGCGACACCGGCACCCATCAGCGCGATGAACGCGATGCCCACCACGGCGAACCCGGTGAAGTTGGGCACGAACGAGGTGAACATGAACCGGATGCCTTCCACCGACAGCAGCGGCTGGATGGCGATGGTCACCTCCTCGAGGTGCCAGTCCTCCTCGTACTGCGGGTCCGCGTGGAGGATGGGGACGGTGGAATCCTCGTAGTAGTCGTAGGCGACGTCGGGGCGATCGGGCACCGCGATGGTCTCGGTCACCCGGACGTTCATGAACGCGAGGATGGTCGAGAGGATGATCACGCCGATGATCAGGTACAGGAACATCAGCACCGGGTGCGGCACCTTGTTCCCGATGGCTTCGATCTTGTCGAGGAAGCTGCCGCCCGGCTTGGGGGCGGCGGTCGCAGCGCTCATTCGACGGGCCTCGTGAAATCGATGGCGAGCTGGGCGAGCAGGCGAGCCCCGAATCCGGTGGCTCCCACCGTCCGCCACGCCTCATCCTTGGTCGCCATCATCGGACCGCAGATGTCGATGTGCGCGAACGGGATCCCGGCCGTGAACTCGTCCAGGAACAGGGCCGCGGTGATGGTACCCGCGTTCTCACCACCCAGGTTCTTGATGTCCGCGATCGCGGAGTCCAGCAGCGGCCGGTAGGCCCGCTCCATGGGCAGCTGCCAGACCTTCTCGTCGGTGGCGTCCGCGGCCCGCTCGACCTGGTCGAGCAGGTCATCGTTCGTGCCCAGGAGGGCTGCCCGCTCCGTGCCGAACGTGCGCATCGCAGCGCCCGTGAGCGTCGCGATGGTCACGATGGCATCGACGCCCAGCTCGGTCGAGAGGACGATGCCGTCGGACAGCACGAGCCGTCCCTCGGCGTCGGCGTTGACGACCTCGACGGTCCTACCACCCCGGATGGTGAGCACGTCGCCGAGCCGAAGCGCCGTGCCCGAGGGCATGTTGTCGGTGCACATGAGATAGCCCGTGACCTGCGTCCGACAGCCCAGATCGTGCAGCGCGGTCATCGCGGCGAGGATCGTCGCTGCGCCGGACATGTCCAGCTTCATGGCCGCGTGCATCGCGTCCGACGGCTTGAGGCTGATGCCCCCGGCGTCATACATGATGCCCTTGCCCACGAGCGCGAGATGGCCTGCGGGCGCCCCGAGCGAGGCATCCGGCCGATAGGTCAGCTTGATGACCCGCGGCTCCTCCCCACTGCCCGCGTTGACACCCAGGACACCGCCCAGGCCCATGGCGATGATCGCCTGGCGGTCGTAGACCTCCACCTCGAGCCCGGTCGCCGCGGCGAGGCGCACCGAGACGTCCGCGAGACGCGTCGCCGTCAGGTGGGCCGGCGGCGTGTTCTCGAGGTCGCGGGCGAGCGCCGTGATCTCCGCGGTCACGAGCCCGCGCCGGCCGCCCGCCTCGGTGTCCGCGACACGGTCAGCGGTGGTGACGAGCGTCCCGCTCCGGAGCGGCGGTGAGACGGGCTCGTGCTTCAGCTGGTCATAGCGATAGCGCGCGAGCGTGATGCCCTCGACCGCCGCGAGACCCGCCACGGATGCCGGGAGGGACTCCGAGCCGGTCAGGTCGAGCACCAGGTGCTCGAAGCGCTGGGCTGCCCGGGCGAACGTGGCCGCCGAGTCCCGGAGGATCGCCGCGGTCAGCGTCGCAGGGTCGCCGATACCCACGGCGATGAGCGTCGGGCCCTCGGCGCGTGGCAGCACCAGCGACTGCCTCGGACGGCCCGTGAACCCGACCCCCGCCATGGTCTCGCGGTCGAGGCCGAGGACCGAGGGGACGGGTCCATCACCCGTCACCAGGATCCCCACCACCGCGGCATCGGCGGGGATCGTCGTCCCGACCGTCAGCTGGGCGTGGTTGTAGCGTTCGATCGACGGTGCGGGATCGAATCCCGCCTCCACCAGCGACGGGAGTGGCACAGCGAATCCCTCCGATTGCGGTCAGCCGTCCGGCGCCCCAGGGGCGAGCTGCGCGACCTCCGCGCGCTCGCCGACCAGCCGGAACCGTCGGGCGTCATCGCCCGCATCGCTGAGTATGCGCCGCCCATGCTGGCCCATGTATCCCCCAGTCGTGGGGGCATGCCGGCGTCAGGCGCCAGCGATCCCGGGAGCGGTCGTGCGGAAGACGTGACGGACCACGGACCCACCGTCGTCCACGACCATCGTCCCGCCCACGGGACCACCTCGCGGCGCGACCCGGATGACCACGCGGCCCGCCGGCACATCCGCGATCAGCGCGGCGAGCCGCGAGAGCTCCGTCGCCGGCACGGAGTCCAGCACGTCATCGTCGTCATCGAGCAGGAGCACCTCGACGCCCCGGGCGCGTGCCGCGGTGCTGGCCCCGGCCAACGGGTCGATGGCCAGCTTGCGCGCCCGGATGCGGTCGCGGACGGACGCCTCGGCCAGTCGGATGCGCGACCGGTCCCCGTCCTCGAGGGTGCCGCCGGCGGTGATCCGCTCCAGTGGGCCGCGGGCCATGGCGTCGATGACGCGCAGGGTCGCCTGGCTGCGGATGATCGCGTCCCGAGCGGCCGTCTCGGTGATGGCCGCGCGGCGCTCGGCGGAGCGATGGGCACTCACCGTCCGGATGTTGCGCTCCAGGAGCGCGCGCCACGCGATGCCCAACGCGTAGGCGAGGATCGGATAGGCCAGGATCGCGAACCCGGCGGAGCCGGGGGCCCCGCGGGCGACCACCCACGTCACGACGAGGGCGGTGAGCGCCGCCACGCCCACGCCGCCTTCTCTCCACCGCCCCACGAGACACAGCAGCGCGCACCAGTAGGCGCCCACCTGGAGCGTCCAGGCCATGGTCCGAGCGTGCTCCGGGTCGATCTGCCACAGGACCAGGAGCGTGTTGATGACCAGGAACGCGCTGATGAGCCACGCCGAGCCACGCCGGAGCGGATCCCCGCCTCGCGGATCACTGAGCAGATAGGCCGCCACGAGCGTCAGCACGAGCGCCACGGCGACCAACGATGGTTCGGCGAAACGGTGCGACACCCAGGCGGTCTGGATCACCCCGGTCACCCACACGAGCAGGACCGCGACACGCGCCATGCGGCTCCGGATGCCACTCACCGAGTGTCGTCGGAGGAAGGGCGCCGTGACCTCCACGGGGGCCGGCCGGGCAGCCGTGTCACCCGTGGGACGCCATCGGATGGTCACGCGTGTCCCGCGGCCCGGCGCCGAGGTGACCCGCGCTGACCCACCGGGCACGGCGGCCATCCGCGCCACGATGCTGCGGCTGATGCCGAGGCGCGCGCTGGTGGGCACATCCGGGTCGAAGCCGGTCCCGTCGTCCTCCACCTCGACCGTGACATCGGTGCCCAGATGGATGCGCACCCATCGACGCGTGCCCGGGCCGGCATGCCGGACGCTGTTCCGGAGCGCCTCATCGGTCGCCGCGAGGATGGACTCGAGTGCGATGTTCGGGATCGCGGACGCCCCAGGGGCGGCATCGACCCGGACCTCGATGCCGACGGCGAGCTCGGATGCGCGCCGCTCGATGGACGTGGCCAGGACGGCTGGATCGGTGTCGCCGTCGGCAACCGATGGCTGGAGGTCGCGTGCGAGGACAGCGAGCGCACGCTCGCCCTGGTCGATGGTCATGGGTGCGAGGGATCCGGGCGTCTGGGCGGCCGCGATGAGTGCCGCGAGCACCTCGTCGTGGACGACGGTCGCGAGCCGCTCCTGCTCCAAACGCGCCGCTTCCGCCCTGGTGGACCTGACGGTCTGGCCCCATGCGGCACGCTCGGAGCGACGGAGCAGCCGGAGCTGCCGACGCATCACCGCGATGATGGCCACGAACGCCACGTTGCCGAAGTGGATGAAGCCGGCGGTCATGACCTCGTCGGGGATCGAGCCCGACCAGCACCAGAAGGCCCCCTGGAGCGCTGCCGCTGCGCCGAACGCGTAGACCGCACCGATGCGCGCGCCCCATGCGAGCGTGGCATAGCCGACCGCGACCGGCTCCATGCCCCAGGACCAGGGCATGGGCTGGGCATCGGATGCGACCGTCGCTGGCCACAGCAGGACCAGCAGCAGGTGCACACACGGCACGAGCATCCAGGTGGCGCGCAGCGCGGCCCGCGGCAGCCAGCGGACGCCAGCGGCGCCGACCAGGAGCAGCAGGATGAAGGCGACGTCGCCCAGGAGCCACCAGGGCTCCGCGGATGACATCGACCCCAGCTCGCCGCTCACCCAGTACATGAGCAGCATCGCCACGCCGGAGACACCCGGGATGACACCCAGACGTCGGTCGATCTGGTCGAACGCGTCGGGGAATGGCTCGTCGCGTGCGGATGGCACCACGACCGGTGCGCTGCTCACTCCGGCGGCAGGAGGCCGTCCTCCACGGCCCGTCGGTACAGGTCGACCTTGGTCGGAGCCGCCCGACCCGCCCGGGCGTACTTGGCCCGGATCCGCTTGACATGATCGATGACCGTGTCCCGCGACACGCCCAGCTCGTTGGCCACGGAATACGCCTTCTGACCCGATGCGTACAGCCCGAGCACCTCCCGCTCGCGCGGCGACAGACCCGCGTCCGCGAGCTGGGGGTCGGAATCGAGCGCGGCCGCCCAGTCGGTCGATTCGACGGGCTGCCCGTCCAGCACCGCCCGGATGGCGTCGACGAGCCGGTGGACGGGCTCCGACTTGCGGACGAGACCCGCGATGTCGGCGCGTGCCGCCTCGCGGATGAGTGGCGGCGCCTCACCGGACGTGTAGGCAAGGACATCGATGCCCCGCTCGCGGAGCGTCCGGACGTTCGCCGTGACCGAGGTGCCGTCCGCGAGCCGCAGGTCGAGCACGACCAGCGCCACGTCCGGTGCCTCCGCCAGCAGGCCGGCCACGCTGGCGCCACACCATGCGACCTCGATGTCGGTCATGTCCGCGAGCGCCGCCACGACGCCGAGGAGCAGCGCCGAGTGATCATCGACGATGCCGATCCTGTGTCGTCCCATGTCCTCGTCCCGGTCGTCGTCGCGTCTTATCGACGGCCGCCTGACGAGCCGCTCGATGGCACCCCGCTCACGGGACCGCGTCCAGGAGCGGGTAGGCCGGCAGCGTCAGGAAGTCGGTGAAGTCGTCGTCGAGGACCAGGCCTTCCAGCAGGCGGGCCGCGTCGCCGAACCGGTCGGTCGATGGGCCGCCCAGCGCGGCGAGGCCATCCGCGATGGCATCCCGGAGCAGGGGACCATCGATGGTCCTGCCGTCGTCGAGGGTGACCGCGTGGTGGCGCCACTGCCACAGCTGTGACCGGGAGATCTCCGCGGTGGCCACGTCCTCCATCAGGTCATGGATGGCCGCGGCGCCGTTCCCGCGCAGCCAGGCATCGAGATAGCGCAGTCCCACGTCCACGTTGGCACGCAGCCCGTCGGCGGTGACGCGACCACCCTCGATACCCACATCGACGAGCTGGTCGGCCGTGACCTCGACGTCCTCGCGCAGCCGGTCCTTCTGGTCGACGCGGTCACCGAAGGCCCGGTCGAACACCTCCCGAGCCACCGGCACGAGGTCCGGGTGGGCGACCCAGGTGCCATCGAAGCCGTCACCCGCCTCGCGTTCCTTGTCCTCGCGCACCTTCGCCAGCGCCCGCTCGGTCACCTCGGGCTGACGGCGGTTCGGGATGAACGCGCTCATGCCTCCGATCGCGTGAGCGCCGCGCCGATGACAGGTCCGGACCAGGAGCTGGGTGTAGGCACGCATGAAGGGCACCGCCATGGTCACCTGGCTGCGGTCCGGCAGGACCATGTCCGGGCGCTCCCGGAACGCCTTGATGACGCTGAAGATGTAGTCCCAGCGCCCCGCGTTGAGGCCCGACGCGTGCGCCCGGAGCTCATGGAGGATCTCGTCCATCTCGAACGCCGCCCAGATGGTCTCGATGAGCACCGTCGCCCGGACGGTGCCGACCGGGATCCCCAGGCGCTCCTGGCCGAGCACGAACGCGTCGTTCCAGAGACGCGCCTCCAGGTGGCTCTCCAGCTTGGGCAGGTAGTAGTACGGGCCGAGCGCCGGGCCACCGCTCCGCTCGAGCGCGGCGCGTCCCGCGGTGGCGAGGTGGACGCCCAGGTCGAACAGGCTCGCGGATACCGGCTCGCCATCCACGAGCACGTGTCGCTCCACGAGATGCCAGCCGCGCGGGCGGACCACGAGCGTGCCCGTCTCCGCCTGGAGCGCGTAGCGCTTGCCCTCCGGGCTCGTGAAGTCCAGCTCGCGACGCACCGCGCGCAGCAGGTCCGCATGGCCACCCACCACGTTCGACCAGGTGGGCGAGAGGGCGTCCTCCAGGTCGGCCATGAACACCCGGGCACCGCTGTTGAGGGCGTTGATGAGCATCTTGCGCTCGGCGGGACCCGTGATCTCCACGCGCCGGTCACGCAGGTCCGCGGGTGTCGCCGCGACCCGCCAATCGGTCACCCGCACGTCGGCGGTCTCCGGCAGCCAGTCGAGCGCGCCGCCATCGGCGAGACGTGCCCGGCGATCCTGCCGACGCGCGAGCAGGTCGACCCGCCGGGATCCGAACGTCCGCTGGAGCTCCGCGACGAGGCCCAGCGCCTCATCCGAGAGCACATGCCCGTCGTCGGGAGCCACCCGACCCGTGATCTCGACACCGTCGACCGCCATGATCCCCCCTGTGCTGTGCGCAGCGCACAGCCTACCGGGCGCGACGACCCCGGGGGCGGGCGGTCGGAACGTCGCGGGTCGGGGCGTCGTGGTCCACCCAGGCCCGCGCGTCGATCGGCGACGCGAGACGAGCGGGCGCCTCCACGCGAGCGTGCGTCACCACGTGACCGGGCACTTCGATCAGCGTCGACCGATGTCGTTGAATCGGCCGTTGCTGACCACGGAGCCGATGGGTCGGCCCGACACATCGTTGCGGCTGCCGTCGATGACGACCGACTCGATGGGCCCCCGGACCTCGACATCGTTCGACGTGCCCAGGACGACCAGCTCGCCGACGCTCCGCGCCACGAGGTCGTTGCCGCGGCCCTGGAGCGTCGCCGACCCGACCGCGTTCGCGCGCACGTCGATGTCATCGCCCACGATCAGGAGCGTGCCGATGTCCTCCGCGTAGACATCGATGGACCGGCCCTCCACGCGGACGTCCGGGCAGTCGCCCGTGATCCAGAAGTCGGCGCGGGCGTGCGCGAGCACGACGGGCTGCCCGGCGCAATCGGTCCGACTCCGCGGCGCCGGCGTCAGTGGGTCCGCGGTCGTCGGCGGAGCCACCTCCGCGGGTGCCTCGGCGACGACGCGTCGCCCGGTGACCTCCAGCGGACCCAGCTGCCCGGTCGAGGCACCCTCCGCACCGACGGCGAGCTCCACCGTGAACGTGCCGGCGAACGTGGCGCCATCATCGGCGACCTCGATGCCACCACGCGCGATGCGATGACCCGTGAAGACACCGTCCTCGTCCGACTGCGGGCTGAGGATCGTGACGATCGCACCGCGGTCCCCCTCCGGGAGCCACGAGCCGACACCGGCCGGACCATCGGGTGTCACATCGGTGACCGTCCCGTCCGCGTGCACGAGGTACAGGTCGGTGCCCGTCGAGGATGCCTCCGCATCGGTGGCCACGACCCAGGTGCCCACGAGCGGATGGTCATCCGCCATGGATCCCTGGGCGACCGCACCGCCGGTCACGACGAGCGACAGCACCACGCTGCTCGCCATCGCGACGATGGACCGGGACCGCATCCGACGCATGGTGCTCCTCCTGATCGGACCGGATATCGATCCGAACCTGCGCCCAGGCGTCGTGGGGTCCCGGTCCGGGCCGGATGGTAGCGGCGCCCCTGAGCGCCCGGTCAAGCCCCCAGAACAGGGGGTGCACCTCGTCGTGTCAGGCGGTCGCGACGCCAGACCGGTCCAGATCATCCTCGGTGAAGCGGTATCGACGCACGACCGACTCGTCCACCTCCACGCCAAGACCCGGGCCACTGGGTACCTGGACCCAGCCGTCCACCTGGCGGATGGGGTTCGTGACCAGCTCATCCTGCATCGGTGACGCGACCGGCTTGAGCTCCATGAGCAGCGTGTTGTCCGTGGCCGCGGCGAGCTGGAGCGACGCCGCGGTGTCCAGCGCGCTGCTCCATGCGTGCGCGTTCCACGCCAGCCCGGCTGCCGCGGCCGACCGGATCACCTGCCAGCTGCCCGTGATGCCCTCGGCCTTCGCTGGGTCGAGCATGATGACGTCGACGGCGCCCGAGTCGATGAGCGCCTGGAAGTGGACCGCGTGCCAGCCCTTCTCGCCGGTGCAGATCCGCGTCTCGACCGCGGCCCGGAGCGCTTGGTATCCCGCGATGTCCTGCTCCGGGAGCGGATCCTCGAACCAGTACAGGCCGACCGTCTCGTCCAGGGCACGACACATCGTGATGGCGTGGTCCGCGTCCCAGCCGGCGAGCGCCACGACATCCAGGATGACCGCCACGCCCGGGCCGACCGCCTCGCGGACCGCCCGTCCCACCGCCAGATCACGTGCCGCGTCCCGGCCGAAGGCGATGGACAGGTCGTGGCCCCAGCCGCCCTTGACCATCCGGTAACCCTGCGCGACGAACCCGGCGAACTCGTCGCCGATGCGCTCCAGATCGCCGGTCGCGAGGATCGTCGAGGCGCAGGCGGGCACCGGTGTCGGCGCTCGGTCGCTCAGCAGGGCGTGGACCGGCAGTCCTGCGGCCCGCCCGGACACATCCCACAGGGCCATGTCGATGGCACTGATGCCGAAGGTGACGATGCCCCCGTTGCCGTCCCAGTACGTGGCGTCCCGCATCGCCTGCCAGATGACGGGCACGTCCCGCTCGTCGCGCCCCATCACGACCGGGGCGAGATGGC
Source organism: Chloroflexota bacterium (assembly GCA_019637815.1). Lineage (GTDB taxonomy): Bacteria > Chloroflexota > Limnocylindria > Limnocylindrales > CSP1-4 > JAFMJV01. The sequence goes on along the minus strand of JAHBUZ010000002.1, from coordinate 85,937 downwards.
GCTCGACCAGGAACGCGGTCGCCAGCGACACCGCCTGGCCACCCGTGATGGCCTCGCCCCAGCCCACGACGCCGTCGGTCGTCTCGATCCGCACCAGGCACAGGGAGCGCACCTTGCCGTCGTTGTTGGGTTCGGGGTAGCGGACCGGGAAGGCCTGGACGCGCGCGATGGTCATGGGGTCGCTCCGGGGCTGGTGAGGGGATGGGCGGTGACGAGTGGCTCCGACTGTGCGGGCGAGACCCCGCCCGTGGAGGCGATGGAGCCGAGCACACCCGCCCTCGAAGCGGACCGCGACCGCATCGACCAGGTCGACCGGCAGCCCCATCCACCCTTCCATGACACGGCTTCTCGACCTGCGACAGGCGCCGGTCGCACGGTCGGCGCCCGCCGGCGCGTGGCGATGGGGACCTGCCCAGCTACTCTCGGCGCATCGTGAGGCCGATGCGACCGTAGGGTGGCCGCGGGTCCGTGTGGACCTTGACGCGGGTGTCCTGCTCGTCCTCGCCGGACGGGTCGAAGGTCCGGTTCTGGGCCTCGAAGGTGATCTCCACGAGCTCCGGGTACCGCTCCAGCATCCGCTGACCGATCTCGTGCACGAGGTGCTGGATGGAGAGGCTCACGAACTCGTGGAACACGACCGCGGCGAGGTCCGCCACCTGCTGCGGGTCGACATAGCGCGCCGGGTCCGGCTCGATGGCAACCGCGGGCTCCGCGTAGCGCCAGCTGATGTCGATGAACGTGAACAGCATCCGGTCACGCCGCTCGGGGAGCGTCGTGTAGTCGTCACGCGCGAACGCCGCGAACGCCGAGCCGGTGACCTTGATGAGCTCCAGGCCGACACGGCCGGCCCGCAGGTCGAGCAGCCGCACCTGGCCGTCATCGTCCCGGTCCACCTCCAGCATGGCGATCGCCCGGTCGTCGTGGCGCCGATGGGACAGCACCTCGCTGGGCACGAACACGCCGCCCGGCCCGGGCACGAGCTGGGCATCGAAGCGCAGCTCCTCACCGCTGACCCGGAGCCGCTCCATGTGCGGATAGGTGTCCAGGAAGCGGCTGCCCAGGAACCACAGCCAGCCTTCGAGGGTGCTGCCCCGGAACGCGAGGGACTCGCGGTGGATGAAGTTCTTCATGGTGTCCGTGGCGACCACGTTCCGGTTGTCGCCCTCGGTGTAGGCGGCGATGAACGCATCGCCCATCACCTGGACGTCGATGGACGCCGCCATGAGCGTGTTCGGTCGACCCGTGATGGCGGATTCCGGGATACGGCGCAGCCCGGTCAAGGGCGTGCCGTAGGTGCGGTAGGTCGAGACCTCCGCCTTGCCGTAGTGCGTCTCGAGCCGCATCAGCCGGTCCCCTCCTCGATGCCCAGCGCCTGTGCGCGGGCCCGTGCGATGGCCACCACGTCCCGCAGGCCACGTTCCCGCTCCGCGGCGGGGTCCGCTCCGATCGCGTCCCGCAGCAGGGGCACGATGGCCGAGCGTGGGCGGCCCGCCACGAACACGACATACCGGAACCCGAAGTGCACCTCGTAGGCGTCGTTCAGTGGCCCCAGCGCCTCGATGGCCTCCGCCTGCTCCCGATCGTAGCCCTGCTCCCGGTACGAGAGCGCGGACACGCTGCCGGGTGGCGCGCCGATCCGCGGATGCGCATCGAGCAGCTCTCGCTGGATGGGGTCCGGCGCCGTCAGCGCGACTGCCTCTGCGGCCTGGTACAGCCCGTCCCAGCTGCCGAAGGGACGCCGCTCCGCCAGCAGCGCAAGATATCCGGGCGCCCGCTCGAAGAGCGGCCCGAGGGCCGTGGCGAGCGCCTCGTCGGTCATGGCATCCAGGGCAGCGATCGACGGCAGCGGCATCGTCAGCTCCCCCGGTAGGTGGTCGCGCCGTAGGGCGCGAGGAGCAGGGGGACGTGCCACGAGCGCGTGGCGTCGTCCACTTCGATCTCGAGGGTGACCTCCCGCAGGAACCCGGTGCGGTACGCGTGGACCTCGAACGTCAGCCGATAGACGCCCGGCACGAGCCCGTCGACGAGCGAGCGGATCCGGCCGTCCGCATCGGTGACCCCCTCGCCGATGGGTCGATGGGCACCGTCATCGAGGAGAGCCGCGAGTCGCACTCGGACGCCGGCGGCGGGCCGGCCGAGCGCGGTATCGAGCACGTGCGTGGAGATGGTCGGGCGATCGGTCATCGTGGGCTCCCCATCGGGCGGTATCCTGCCTCGTCATGGGCATCCTGGTCATCACGGTCGGCGACCTGCACTTTACCGGGCACTGGGTGGACGGTGCGCCACGCACCACCGAGGCGGTCCGCCGCCTGCTGCCCCTGGAGAGCCGGCTCATCCATGTCCGCTGGAGCGGCGAGGGCACCTGGATCCCGTTCGGGGACCAACACCTCGATCTGCCGCCGGAGAACGCCACCAGCCACCCTGCGCCGGGTGAGCTCATCGTCTATCCGGGTGGCCTGTCCGAGTGCGAGATCCTGCTCGCCTATGGCTCGGTCGACTTCTCCAGCAAGGTGGGTCAGCTGGCGGGCAACCATGTCATCACGCTGGTGACCGGACTCGACCAGCTCCGGGAGCTGGGGCGGCGGTGTCTCTGGGAGGGCGCCCAGACCATCCGCATCGAGGAGATCGACGGACCGGGCGCCGGCACCTCGACATGACCATCACCGCGGCGCCGCGGTTCGATCTGGTGATCCGCGGCGGGACGGTGGTCCGTGCAGACCGCTCGCTCCGCGCGGATGTCGGTGTCCGGGACGGTCGGATCAGCGCACTGGAGGCCGCCATCCCGGTCGAGGCGGCGGGTCGCGTCATCGACGCCCATGGGCTGCTGGTGCTGCCCGGTGTCATCGACGTTCACACCCACACCCGGATCGCCACCGACGACGAACCGGATCGGTTCTTCCAGGACACGCGCGCGGCGGCCTTCGGTGGCACCACGACCCTGCTGGCGTTCGACAACCCGGGCACCGGCATCAGCGAGGGGGTCGCGGGGTCCGCGCTCGCCGCGGCGCGGGAGTGGCTGGACCGGACGAGGGGTGATGCGGCCATCGACGTGGGGCTCTCGGCGGTGCTCACGGCGCAACAGACCGATCCGGCGGCGGAGCTGGCGGCCCTGGTCGACCTGGGGGTGGCGTCCGGCAAGTGCTTCCTGGTCTATGACTTCGGCGTGGACGAGGCGCGGCTCGCGGAGCTGCTGCGGGCGTCGCGTGCCGCAGGGATGCTGCTCCAGGTCCACTGCGAGGACCGCGCGATGCTGGACAAGGGCATCGCCGAGCAGCTGGCGGCCGGCGAGGATGGGCCGCGGGGCCATGCACGGTCACGCCCGCCCGCATGCGAGGCGACCGGCACCGCGCGGGCCATCGCACTCGCGGCAACGGCGGATGCACCGGCCTATCTGGTCCACGTCTCGAGCCGCGCAGCGGTGGCGGCGATCACGCGGGCCCGCGCAGCCGGCCAGCCGGTGTTCGGCGAGACCTGTCCGCACTATCTGGTGCTGGATGCTTCGCGATACGAACGACCCCGGACGGATGCGATGGCGGCGATCATCTCGCCGCCGCTCCGAAGCCTCGATGACCAGGCTGCCATGTGGGACGCGCTCGTGGCGGGGGACCTGGACCTCGTGGCCACGGACCACGTGCCCGATCGGCTCGACCGGGAGAAGCGGGACGAGGGCCAGCCGTTCCCCGTGGTCTCGAATGGCGCGCCCGGGGTGGAGACGCTCCTTGCTGTGACCTGGGGCGCCGCTCCTGCCGGGCGTATGACCCCGGAGCGGATGGTGGACGTGCTCGCCACGACGCCTGCTCGACTCTTCGGCATGCCCACCAAGGGCGCCATCGAGGTGGGTCGCGATGCCGACCTGGTGGTGTTCGACCCGGCCGCGCGGCGCACCATCCGCCAGGCGGATCTCCACCACGCCAGCGACTTCACGCCGTACGAAGGCCTGGAGGTCACCGGCGCCATCAGGGAGGTGGTGGCGGGAGGGCGCTCGGTCGTTCGTGATGGCATGTATCTCGGCACCCGGGGCGATGGTCGATACGTGGCGCGCTCCCTCGGCTGAGGGCGCGTCACTCAGCTGGGTCAGCGCTCCAGTGCTCGGTCAGACGGCGTCCTCGATGAGCCGCCGGAGGATCCGTCCGCTCACCAGCCGACGATGGTCGGCGGTCGAGCGGACGTCATCGATGGGTGCGATGGCCTCCCGGAGCGCATCACCGGCCCGTGACGCCAGGCCACCATCCGGCACCGAACCCTCGAGCAGCGTCTCCACGGACGGGATCCGCACCGGCACCGCCGCGATCGAGCCCATCGCCACCCGCACGTCGCGCCACGTCGGGTCATCGCCAGCCGTCCGCCACGCCACCGCCAGCACGACCTTGGAGATCGCCTGGGCACGTCGGGTGCCGACCTTCCGGAAGCACACCCGACGTCCGTCGACCAGGGGCACCTCGGCACGCAGCAGCAGCTCGTCCGCGCGCCGTGCCGTCTGGCGATAGCCCGTCCAGAAGTCGACCGCAGCCACGCGTCGTTCCCCTGGCCGACTGCCGAGCACGAACACGCTGTCCGCGGCCAGCAGCACCGGTAGCGAATCCCCCGCCGGTGAGGCGTTCACGACGTTCCCACCGAGCGTGCCCCGGTTCTGGATCTGTGCCGCCCCGATGGTCGCGGCCGCCTCCGCCAGCGCGCCCAGGTGCAGCCGCGCGAGCGGGTCGTGCCGGATCCGGGTCCATGTCGCCAGGGCGCCGATCGACAGCGCATGGCCGCCCGGTGTCAGCCCGATGCCCCGGAGCGCATCGAGATGCCCGATGTCCAGGAGTCGCTCTGGCGGTTCCCCGATCTCGCCGGTGATACGCACCATCAGGTCCGTGCCACCGGCGATGGGTGTCAGCGCATCGGCGGCCAGCAGCTCGTATGCCTCGGGAAGGGTCCGTGCGCTGACGACCGGCGGCTCCACGGGCATCGCTCAGTCCTCGCTCGGGTCGATCACGACGAGGTCGGTGAAGTGCCGACGGTAGAAGCCGCGATCCCGCGTTAGCAGCCGGTCTGCCTGGAGCAGCGCGTGCGCAGCGATCAGGAAGTCCGCCACGACCCGGTCGCGGGTCCCGCCCGAGCGGCGATACCGAGCGAGCGACGTGCCGGCGGCGAGCGATGCCTGGCGCGTCATCGGCACGAAGTCGATGCCCATCCGGTCGAGGAGGTCGAGCACGGCGTCCGGTGATGGGCCCCATCCAGCGACCTCGGCCCAGACCACCTCACACGCGACGATGCCACCATGTGTCCTCGCCTCCTGGATGGCGTGGACCGAGCGGTCGGAGAAATGGGGATCGTCCGAGAGGACGTCGATGAGGACGCTCGAATCGACCGCCGTGATCATCCGGGGTCGGTGTTGATCGGTCGCCCTCGTACTTCCTCGAACCACCGGTTCGTGTCCCACCCCTCCGGCAGTCGGATAGCCCCACGAACCGACTCGATCGGGTCGTCATCTGGCGCTGTCTTCGTGACGATGATCCGCCCATCCGTTTCCACGAGCTCGAGCTGCTGTCCGGGTCGCAGGCCCATGCTGTCCCGGAGCGGCTTCGGGATGACCACCTGGCCCCGCTCGCCCAATGTCGCTTTCATACCGCGATGATATGAATGCCCATGCATACCGTCAAGGACCAGAGGCAGCGCACGGACCGCCGGAGCCGCCGCGATCACCCTGGCGCATCGGCCACGGCAGCGATGGACTCGATGATGCGGGTGTACCCGGTGCAGCGACACAGGTTCCCCGCGATCGCCTCCCGGATCGCCTCGTCCTCCGGTCCGCCACCCGCCTCGAGGTACGCCTGTGCCGCCATCAGCATGCCCGGCGTGCAGATGCCGCACTGCGCGCCGCCCCGCTCGAGGAACGAGCGCTGGAGGGCCGAGAGTCGTCCGTCCGTCTCCGCCAGCCCCTCCACCGTCCGGATGTCCGCGCCCTCCACCTGGCACATGGGCACGAGACACGCATCCACCACGAGCCCGTCGAGGAGCACGGAGCAGGCGCCGCACTCCCCCTCGCCACAGCCCTCCTTGGTGCCGGTGAGTCGGAGGTCCTCGCGCAGGGCGTCGAGCAGGCGGCGCATGCCCGGCACCTCCAGCTCCACGGGCTCCCCGTTCACGCGGCAGCGGATGCTCACGCCGGAGCCCCATCGGCGGCCTGGTCGGCGCCGACGAGCGCGGCCAGGATCCGTTCCGGCGTCGCCGGCAGGTCGTGGATCCAGACCCCCGTCGCATCGTGGATGGCGGCGACCACCGCGGGCGCCCCCACGTCCATGGGCAGCTCGCCTACGCCCTTGGCGCCGTGCGGCACACCCTCGAAGGGCGCTTCCACGAGAATCGCCTCGATGCGTGGCGCATCGAGCGCCGTGGGGATGAGGTAGGTCGCCAGGCGGTCGTTGAGATAGCGGCCATCCTGGAGCTTGATCTCCTCGATGGTCGCGTAGCCCACGGCCTGGAGCGTGCCGCCTTCCACCTGGCCGGCCGCGAGCAGCGGATGGATCACCCGGCCCACGTCATCCGCGGCGACGACCGACCGGACCGCCACCTCACCCGTGTCCAGGTCCACGTCCACCTCGGCCACCGCCGCGGCCCACCCGAAGGCCGGGTAGGCATCGCCTGTGTAGGTCGCGTCATCGAACGGCTCGCCGGGATAGGGCTCGAAGCGCTGCTCGACGCGCAGCGGTCCGTGGTCCCGGACGAAGTCGGCGGCCGACGCCGCGAACGGACGCCCGGTGGCGGTCTCCACCTGGTCCCGGAGTCGTCGTGCCGCCTGGACGACGAGGCCCCCCACGACCATCGCGGTGCGCGACGCCACGGTCGGTCCGCTGTCCGGCACCTGCGAGGTGTCCACCGGCGCCAGGTCCACCTCGTCCTCCGAGAGTCCCAGCTCCGCGGCGACGAGCTGCGGGAAGATCGTCTTCGTGCCCTGGCCCATCTCCGTCGACGCGATCCGGATGATCGGTCGGCCGCCCGTCTCGAGATCCACCTGGACCACGCTCGCGAGATGGACCTCGCCGCTGCCCGTGAACCCGGCACCATGCCACGCGAGCGCGAGTCCGATGCCATGCGCCGTCGCCGGCCGCGTGCCACGCGCTGCCGTGCGCTGGGCCGCCGTCCGCTCCCGGACCCGCTCCAGCTCCGCGGCCTCGGCGGCGCGGTCCAGGACCTCCAGCCCTGCCACGCTGTCCCGGAGCACCTGGCCGGTGGGCGTGATGCCACCGGGCTGGTACACCCACCGGCGGCGCAGCTCGAGCGGCGAGACCCCGAGCGCGTCCGCGACCCGGTTGGCCTGCATCTCCGCCGCGAACTCGGTCTGGGGTGCGCCGAACCCCCGGAACGCACCGTTGGGTGGCGTGTTGGTGGCCATCGCGCGACCCCGGATGCGCACGTTCGGACACTCGTACGGGCCGCCCGCGTGGAGGACGCCGCGGGAGAGCACGACCGGCGTGAGGGTGCAGTACGCCCCCCCGTCCATGACGATGTCCACGTCCTGGGCGACCAGCGTCCCATCCCGCCGCACGCCCGTCCGGTAGCGCACGATCGCCGGGTGGCGCTTGGTGGTCGACGCGATGTCCTCGTGGCGGTCATAGATCATGCGCACGGGATGGCCGGCGGCCCGCGCGAGGAGCGCAGCATGGACCGCCACGATGGACGGGTACTCCTCCTTGCCGCCGAACCCGCCACCGGTCTCGGTCTGAATCACCACCGCCTGGGACTCGCTGAGGGCGAGTGCCCGGCGGAGCGCCGGCTGCACGTAGTACGGACACTGGAGCGAGCCGTACACGGTGACGCCGCCGTCGTCCCGGGGGACGGCGATCATGCCCTGGTTCTCGATGTACAGCTGCTCCTGGTGGCCGACGCGATAGGTGCCCTCGATGACGAGATCGGCGGCGGCCATCGCCGCGTCCACATCCCCGCGGGCGACCTCGTAGCGGGCGAACTCGTGGTCCGACCCGAGCGGGTCGAACACCGCCGGCAAGGGCTCCGTGCGCACTCGGACGGCGCGCTTCGCCGCGCGCAGGATCCGCCGGTCCGGCGCCGCCAGCAGCGCCACGGCTTCCGCGTGGTGCCGGATCTCCTCGGCCACGAGGACCGGCTGGTCGCGCTTGATCGAGGCGATGGTGTTCTCGCCCGGGATGTCCACGGCCGTCACCACCACGACCTGCGACCAGTCGAAGGCATCGTCCAGCTCCAGGCCCAGGAACCGCGCGTGGGCATCGGTGGAGCGGATGGTCGCGCCATACCAGGCACCCGGCACCACCATGTCATCGACATAGACGGCCGTCCCGGTGAGCTTCTCGGGACCCTCACGCCGGAGCGGCAGGGGGCGAGCGGCACCCGGCGTGGCCCCGTCGGGCGGGATGATGACCGGCTCGGGCACGGTGAGCGGGGGGTCCGCGACCGGTGCGGTCGCCGCGGCTCGGTCCGGGGGCGTCAAGGTGCGCATGATCCGCGAAGGGTGGCGATCGACGGCCCGCTCGTCAACCGGCGTGGCACCCCACGGCCCGGTGGCCCGCAGACGGTCGAGTGGCCCCACGCGGTGCCGTGGCCCGAACACGGTCCGGCGGCTGACATACTCATCGCGTCGCCGGCTCGGACCCGATCGCGGTGGCTCGAACCCACCCACGATCCACGCGAAGGAGTGAGCAGCCCGATGCGAGCAGCCGTCTTCCACGGGCCCCATGACATCCGGGTCGAGGACGTCCCGGAGCCGGTGATCGCGGCGGACGAGGTGCTGGTGGAGGTCACGGCGTGCGGCTTCTGCGGCTCGGATGTCGAGTACTACACGGGGAAGAGCCCGGTCGGGACCGCCGATGGCACCGGCCCGCTCATCCTCGGACACGAGCTCGCGGGGAGGATCGTGGCGCTCGGCACGATCGCGGGGTCCTCCGGCCTGCGCGAAGGTGACCGGGTCGCGGTCTGTCCCATCCAGAGCTGTGGCGCCTGTGATCCGTGTCGCGCCGGGCGCCCGCAGGCGTGCGCGAACCTGGCCGTCCTGGGTGTCACCACGAACGGCGGCTTCGCACAGCTTGCGAGGACCAGGGCGGCCCATGCGTACCGGCTGCCGGACACCCTGACCGACGAGCAGGGTGCGTTCGTGGAGATGCTGGCGGCCGCGGTCAATGCCGTCCGCAAGGCCGAGGTCCGGCCCGGTGACCTGGCGGTCGTGTACGGACCGGGTCCGGTGGGGCTCGCGCTGATCCAGCTGTTGCGGCACGCCGGCGCCCGGGTCGCCGTCGTGGGGACGCAGGGCTCGCGCCTGGAGGTCGCCCGACAGCTCGGTGCCGAGGTCGTGCTCGAGGCCGGCGAGGACCTCGTGGAACGACTCCGGGACGTGACCGACGGCCGTCTGGCCGACCGGGTGATCGTGGCGACCCCCTCGATGGCCGCGAACCAGCAGGCGCTGGAGGTCTCGGCACCCGGATCGACCATCGTCTACATGGCGGTCACGGGACCCGACGACGCGGTCCGTGTCCCGATGCTCGCCAGCCTGGTGCAGGAACGAACGATCCGGTTCTCGCTCTGGTACCCGTTCCAGTGGCCCCGCACGATCGAGCTGCTGGCCCGCGGCATCGTGGACACCGGGCCGATCATCACGCACACCGCCCCGCTCGATGGCATCGGTGCCGCGATCGATCGGGTGGTGCGTCGCCACGAGGGCGTCATCAAGACGGTGATCCGACCCTGACCAACGGAGGAGCACCCTGACCGATGGGTGCCTTCCGACCGACCGTGCGTCGGTCGAACACGGTCGTCGCCGGGCAGGTCAGTCCGTGTGACCCCGGCGGAGCGCTCGCCCCGGCAGCGCTCCGGTGTGGTGGCCCTGCTCCACCACCACCTGCCCGTTGACGATGACCCACGGGATGCCCACCGGGTACGAGCGAGGTGCCTCGTAGGTCGCCGTGGAGGCGATCGTCGCCGGGTCGAACAGCACGAGGTCCGCACGCATCCCGTCCCGGAGCAGACCCCGATCGGGAAGGCCGAGTCGAGCCGCGGGCGCGGAGGTCATCTTGCGCACGGCCTCCTCGAGACCCATGAGCCGCTGCTCCCGCACGAACTCGCCCAGCACCCGCGGAAACGATCCCCAGGTGCGCGGGGACGGCTTCTCACCGATGAACGTGGAGTCGGTGCCCACCATGGACACCGGGTGCGCCAGGAACGGGCCGAGGCTCCCATGGGCCGGTCCGGGGGTCACCTGGTTCGCCCGCAGGTCCTCCGCGATCAGCAGGTCGCATGCGGCATCCACGGCGTCCTGGCCGGAAGCTGCCATCAGCTCCCCGAGCGTCCGGCCCTCCCACTCGCGATATCGGTCGGTCCGCAACGCGCCCAGGCGCAGGTCGTCCCAAGGCGTCCGACCCGCATACGCGCGGCCCCGCACCGCAAGCTCGTCGCGCAGCCGCTCCCGGATGGCAGGGTCGGCGAGCCGCTCCAGGAGCGGCTCCGGTCCGCCGGCCTGGACCCAGGGTGGCAGCATGATGAGCAATCGTGTGCTCGCCCATTCGTACGGATAGGTGTCCCAGGTGACATCGAGACCCTCGGCCCGAGCGTCCTCCACGAGGCCGATCATGTGCTCCGCGGGACCGGGTGCCGTAGCGCGTCGATAGAAGTGCGTGATGTGCACCGGACCACCGCCCCGCCGACCGATCTCGATGGCCTCCCGGAACGGATCGAGGAACCCGTCGCCCAGCGGATAGCGCACGTGCGTGTGATAGATGCCACCGAGCGATGCCGCCTCCGCGGTGAGCGCCGCCAGCTCGTCCGTGGACGCGAAGGCGCCTGGTGGATAGTCCAGCCCGGACGACACCCCGAAGGCGCCCTCCTCCATCGATTCCCGGAGCCAGCCGCGCATCCGGTCGAGCGCTGCCGCGTCGGCCGGCACGTCCTCCCAGCCGAGCGCCTCGATGCGCAACGCGGAGTTGCCCACCAGGAACGCGAGGTTGACGCTCACGTGGCGGTCGAGGCGCCGGAGATAGCTGTCGGTGGAGCCCCAGTCGAGGTCGACGCCATCCGGCAGCCCGTCGAGTCCCGCGTTCAGGCGCGCGAACGCGAGCAGGTCCGCTCGGGATCGGAAGGGCGCGTAGCTGTTGCCGTCGACGCCGATGACCTCCGTCGTGACCCCCTGGCGCACCTTGGGCTCGTGTCGCGGCTCGGCGAGGATCATCAGCCCCGAATGGGAGTGGAGGTCGATGAAACCGGGCGCGACGACCAGCCCGGTGGCATCGATGCGCTGGCCCGCCAGGACGGCCGAGACGTCCCCTCGCAGCACCCACAGCTGGTCACCACGGATCGCGACCGCCGCGCGGAAGCCGGCCGCCCCCGTGCCATCCACCACGGTCCCGCCCTCGATGAGCACGTCGAACGGACTCACGATGCCTCCTCCGTCGATGGCAGCAGCCGGCCCCGGACCCACGCGGCGCGCACCATGCCCGGCCGCTCCCGGAAGATGAGCCGGCCCATCAGCTGGAGCGGGTCGTCGGTATCCTCGCCGCCAGGTGGCAGGGTCAGCCGTGGGTCGACCGCGATGAGGTCCGCCTCGCGGCCCGGCTCGATCGATCCGGTCAGCGCGTCCTGCCCGAGCGCCCGCGCCCCCTCGTACGTGCCCAGCCGCAGGAACGTCAGCGGATCGGGCGCCGGCCGTGGGTCGCCGAGCGCCACGCGACGCGCATTCGCGGCGTAGAAGCCGGTCCGCATCTGGGCGAACACGGACAGCTCCGGTGAGCCTGCCACGTCCGAGCCGAGACCCGTGATGGCACCCGCCTCCAGTCGGTCGACGAGGGGCATCACACCGCTCGAGATGAACAGGTTGGAGACCGGGCAATGCGCGGTCCGCGTGCCACTCTCCACGAGTCGGTCCACCTCCCGCTCCGAGCAATGGATCGCATGGGCAAGGATCGTGCGCGGACCGAGCGCGCCGGCGCGGTCATAGACATCCAGGTAGTCACGCGCCTCCGGGAACAGGTCGCGGACGGCCTCCATCTCGCCAGCGTCCTCGGATACGTGGGTCTGCCACAGCACGCCCGTGCGGGCCGCGAGCGCCGCCGAGTCCCGCAGCAGCTCCGCGGTGCAGCTGACCGCGAACCGAGGGGTCACCGCGTACCGCAGCCGTCCATCGTCGGCGCCATCCCAGCGCGCGATGAGCGTCTCGGCATCGGTCAGCGCCCGGTCCATGCGCTCGCCTGGCGGGGTCTCGTCGTCGTAGCTGCGCCGATCCATCATCACCGCGCCGATGGCGGCCCGGATGCCGTGCGCCTCCGCGGCCCGGAATGCCGCGTCCGTGCTGTCCGCCCAGACCGCGCCATAGGCGAGGAAGGAAGTCGTGCCCGCTGCAGCCATCGCGCGCAGCACCTCGGGTACCTGCTGCTCGGCGACCGGCGCCCGGAAGCGTCGCTCGCGCTCGAAGATGTGGCGCTCCAGCCAGGTCAGCAGGTCGAGACCGGCGCCGATCCCGGCGGCGGGCACCTGGGGCAGATGGATATGCAGGTCGACCATGCCCGGCAGCAGCACGAGGGGGCGCAGGTCGATGACCGGCTCCATCATGCCGCCCGCTGGCCACGACGCCACGGCCGCGAGGCGGCCCGCCGCGTCCACCGTCACGAGCGCGTCCGTCTCGTACCGCGTGCCGCCTGCCGCGAGCGGTGTGAGCAGGCGGGCCCGCAGTCGCCAGGGTGGTCGGGATGGCAGCGACGGGAGGGGTGTGGCAGGGGACATGGCGGCCCTATCATGAGGCCGCCCCAGGTCCTCCGGCCCGTCATCAGCGAGGATCCGCACTCGAGGTGCCCCTAGATGTCCTCCCATCTCCGCCGAGCCGCGCGCGTGGCCGGTGTCACGGTCGTGCTGGCGGCGACGCTGGCGGGGACCGCGGTCGCCCAGGACCCGACCGACGCGGCCTGGTCGCCGGAGCCGGTCGAGCCCTGCGGCATCCTCTCGGCGGACGAGGTCTCCGACGTGTTCGGCGAAGCGTTCCAGCTGATGTCCGGTGACCCGACCGACTGCGGCTTCGATGGCGACTTCCCGGCGGGTCGATTCATCTCGCTGTTCACGGACCTCGACTCGGGCACCGTCGCCGAGATCCGGGACCTGTGGTGCCCCGCGGATCGGGCACCCTCCGACACCCCGTGCGCGATCGATCTCCAGGCTGCTGGTCGGGACGCGGTCTACCTGCCGAACGCGATGGGCACCCTCCTGTACCTCGGGCTGGATGACGGCGGCCTGTTCAGCCTCCAGCTCGTGGGGGACCCCATCGACGGCGTGGACAAGCAGGCCGCGCTCGTCGCACTCGCCGAGCTGACCATCCCGCGGCTCGGCGGTGGCTCCGAGGCGCCCGATCCAAGCGTGGGCCCCGCGGCGTCGCCCGCGAGTGATGCGTCACTCGAGGCGCTCTTCCCGACCGAGATCGGCGGGGTGGTGGTCGAGGTCCAGACGCGTGTCGGCAGCGACGGCGAGCTGGACCCGGACGACCCGACGGCACAGGCCTTCATGGAGGTGCTCCAGGCGCAGGCCAAGACCATCGACGACTTGTCGGTGGGCATCGGCGGCACCACGGACGGGTCCGTCGGCATCTTCGCCATCCGGATCGCGGGATCGGACATCGCGGCCTTCGGGCCGGACCTGCTGGATGCCTTCGTGGGTGGCCAGGAGGTCACGCAGGAGCGGGTGCAGGTCGCCGGCAAGGACGTCATCGCAGCGACCGTCAGCGGCCAGACCACGCATGTCTACACCAACGCGGACGTGATGTGGCTCGTCTACGCCACCGAGCCCGCCCTCACCGAGGTGTTCCAGAAGCTGCCCTGACGATCGCGCCGGCAGCGGGTGTCGGCGGAGAGCGGACCGCCTCCGTATGATGCGCGGCGGTGGCCCCGCGTTCGGGTCCCACCGAGACCGTCATGGTCCGCGAGGAGTCCCTGATCGAGATGGGTCGTCCGCTCACCGCACGCGTCGGCATCCTCACCACGGCCCTCGCCGCCACCATCCTGAGCGCGCCCCTGGGCGTGGTCGCCCAGGACGTCGAGACCACCGCGCCCGGGCCGACACCCAGCCCGATGTGCTCCATCCTCACACCAGAGGAGGTGGGTGCCGCGCTCGGCATCGCGGTCACGGTGGGAACCGGGAGCAGCTCGGACTGCTCCTGGAACGCTGACCCGAACGTGAGCGATGTGAGCCTCACCGTCGTCCGGGACCTGGGGGACCTCGACTTCGATGTCCGCTCGGTGTTCGAGGGCCAGGACCTGACGGTGGGCGACCGGCCCGCGTACTTCCTCGATGACGACCCGTGGCTCTACGTCGACCTCGACGATGACCTGCTGCTCACCTTCCTGGCGTGGGGCTCGCTGCCGGATGGCATCGACGCACGGTCGGCGCTGTCGCAGCTCGCCGGCCTCGTCCTGCCCCGGCTCGATGCGATCCCGACCCGCCCCGGACCGACCGCCGAGCCGGAGCCATCGGTGTTCCTCGACCCGACGCTCCAGGCGCTCATGCCCACCGCCGTGGCGGGTGAGGAGGTGGACGTGGTGAGCTTCCCGGGGAGCGAGCTGTCGGCGTTCCTGGATGTCGAGGATCCGGCCATCGCGAATGGGACGAACGAGCTGGAGGCCGCGCTCCGTGCCCAGGGCGTCGGGCTGGAGGACCTGGTGTTCGCCCTTGGCACGTTCCCGACCGAGACGTCCTTCGGCCAGCTGGTCGCGACGCGGGCCATCACGACCGACCTGTCGACCCTCGTGGACGCGGTCGTGGGCGCATGGTTCCCGGAGCTCGCGGATGGCACTCGGACCACCAGCACCATCGGCGCCCACGAGGTGACCCGGATCACGGACCGGCTGCTCAGCGATGCCTCGCCCGATCCCTTCGCGCTGCCCGTGCCGCCCGTGGACGTGCTGCTGTCCGATGGCGTCCTGTGGATGGTGTACGCGGAGGACCCCATCGCCGCGGAGGCGATCCGCCGCATCCCCTAGCCCGGACCCTGGACCGCGGTCGGTGCCTCCATCGCCTGGTCCGCGTGCGCGATGTGACGCAGCTCGCGCCAGATGAGCACCACGAGCACCGCCGAGCCCGCGAACGCGAACCAGTACGCGGCCACGACACCGTACGCCTGACCGAGCGCCCCGCCGAGGAGCGATCCCAGCACGAGGCCACCGAACGTGCCCACCGTGTTGACGCTGCCCACCCGACCCTGGAGCGGCAGCGGCACGGCGCGCTGGCGGATGGCGCTGGACGTCGTGCCCCAGACGAAGGCATGTGCCCCGAACACGAAGAAGATGGGCATCGCGACGAGGGGTGACGTGGTGAGCGCGAGACCGAGATGGGTCAGGGTCTCGATGATGAGCCCCAGGCGCATGATGTCGCTCAGGCGCAGGCGGGCGGTGAGTCGGGTGTAGCCCAGCGTGCCCACGATCCCGCCGAGGGCGATGACCGTGGTGATGAGACCGAACCCCACCTCACCCAGGCCCAGGCGCTGGCTGGAATAGAGCACGATGACCGACCACGCGGCCCCGTACGTGATGTTGAACGTGAAGATGGTGAGCACGAGCGTGCGCACCGCGGCGTGGTGACGCACCCATCGGAGGCCCTCCACGATCTCGTCCCGGATCCGGCTCGCCACGGCAGGCTCGCGTCCGTGGGCAGGCAGCGAGATGCGACGGACGAGCACCACCGCGAACCCCACCACGACGGCCTCCGCCACGAACGGGAAGGCCATGCCCGCCGCGAACAGGGCGGCTCCGATGGGCGGACCGGCGAGCTGGTTGACGGTGACGAAGCCGG
Organism: Chloroflexota bacterium; assembly: GCA_019637815.1. GTDB lineage: Bacteria > Chloroflexota > Limnocylindria > Limnocylindrales > CSP1-4 > JAFMJV01. The sequence continues at coordinate 70,169 of JAHBUZ010000002.1, read as the reverse complement.
CCATGATGCGGGCGTTGGCCAGCGGCAGGTCGTCACGCGGGACGAGCATCGGCAGCAGGGTCGCCGAGGCGTTGTCGGCGAAGACCTCCGCGGTCGCCACGAGGAACAGCGCCACCAGGACGATGGGCACCGACACGCTGCCCGTGACGATGGACAGGACGAGCACCACGAGGACCACGATCCGCGACAGGTTCGCCGCGATGACCAGCCGGCCGCGGTGGTGCCGGTCGGAGAAGGCGCCTGCGTGGAGCCCGAAGAGGAGATGTGGCAGCCACTGCAACGTGGCCGCGAGGGCGACCAGGAACGCATCGTCCGTCTGGGACGCGACGAGCAGCGGCCCCGCCGCGAGGGCCATGCCATCGCCGAGATTGCTCGACCAGGACGAGGCGACGAGCAGGCGGAACCGGGCGCCGAGCCGCGCGGGCGCGACGATGTCGAGGACGCGATCCATGGGTCGCGCAGGCTAGCAGCGCGCACCGGCCCTGACCGGGTCAGCGTGACGCTGGCGTCCGGCGGGTCCCCCTCCCACGTGGGTGGCCCGTCGGGCCCGGTCGCGTGCCCATCGGCACCCGGCCGGGCGCCCGGTCAGGCGGGCTGTCGGTCGAGGGTCGCGACCCGCTCCAGGACGCCGCTCGTCGCGGAGCGATACGCCGCGTGGAGGATCTCCACGGTCCGGGCGCCCAGCTCGGCGGGCGAGTTGTTGGCGGGTGACCGACCGAGACCGGCGTCCACCACCGCGTCGATGGGCCCCCGGCAGTCGTACAGACCGGCGTCCGGCTCCAGGGGCACCCGCAGGTCATCACCCGGCCGATAGCGCCACAGGACGTTGTCCCGCAGGTCGAGGTGGAACTGTCCCTTCGAGCCCACCGCGCGGATCTCGACCGCATGGCGGTTGTCGGCGCCACCGAGATGCGAGGACGCGCCACCCATGGTGCCGATGGCGCCGTTCGTGAAGCGCATGGCCACCGCATCGTGGAGCTCCACCTTCGCGTCGAGCGGCGCGCTCATGAGCGCGAACACGTCCTGACCGCGCAGGTCCGTGACCCACAGCGCGACCCCCAGGAGGTGGGTCAGCTGCGCCTGGCCATAGCCGCCACCGCTCGTTTCGGGTCGGGACCAGGTGTCCGCCTGGGGCACGGTCGCGGGATCGGCACCCGGATAGTCACCCGTCTCGGAGAGCAGCTCGCGGGTGACCGAGTCCATGTGCAGCGACACGTGCTCGATCTCGCCGATGCCATCGTCGTGCATGATCCGGTGGGCCTGGATGACCATGGGCCGGTAGTTCCAGCCATAGCTCACGAACAGCTGCTTCCCGGTGCGCTTGACCGTGGCGTCGAGCTCCCAGGCGTCCGCCGGGTCGATGGTGAAGGGCTTCTCGCACATCACGTCGGCGCCCGCCTCGAGCGCCGCCTTCGCCTGCGCGAAGTGATAGCCGGGAGGGCTGCCCACGACCACGACGTCGGGCTGCGCAGCGATCACCTCGTGCCAGTCATCCGTGGCCCGCTGGAACCCGAAGTCATCCCTGATCCGACCGAGCAGCTCGGGGTTGCGGCGGTTGACGATGGTGAGCTCGATCTCGCCCGCATCCCGCCGCCGGACCAGGTTCGGCAGATGCGAGCTGACGGTCCACGAGCCGGCGCCGATGACGCCCACGCGCAGCTTGGCCATGGTGGTGCGAACCTCCTCGTCCGACGAGCGGCCAGCGCCGCCGTGACCGCCCGGGCCCGGGCGGGTGGAAACGTTTGTCGGATGGTAGCACCCGGTCGACGGCCGGCCCGGGCCACGCGTCGACCTCTCGAGGGGAAACGCGACCGCCGGACGCGCGACCGCGCTGGGCATCCGCCTCAGGTCGCCGGCGACGCCTCGGGGACCTGCGAGGACGGCCCACCAGGCAGCACCATCGAGCGCACGAGCGCATCGAGCGCATCCAGATCGGGTCGGAACGCGTTCGCCGCTCCCCGCTCGATGATCCCCGTGGACTCCCCGAGGACCCCGTCCCAGTCGCGATCGATGCGCCGGAAGATCCCCTCGGGCAGCTCCTTCGGCAGCAGGTCGGTCGTCAGGCCCCACGTGATCGCGATGTGGGTCGACCCATCGGCGCTCAGCCCCTGGAACATCCAGAGCAGGTCATCCGAGGTGGGCGGCAGGGTGTCCTGGGCGTAGCTCGCCACGTACGCGATGCCGGAGAGCTCCGGCGTGTCGATGAAGTGCGCTCGCGCCTGGACGATCCGGGCAGCCTCCGTGATCGGTGGCACCACCGGCAGGGGGTCACGCACGGGTCCCTCGATGGTCGAGAGGCTCGCCGGATCGGGTCGCTCCTCCAGCAGGCGGCGCAGCGCTGCCACCTGGTCACGCAGCTCCGGCACCGCCTCCAGGACGGCGGTCCGATAGACCCGGATCTCGCGCGGCGAGGCCGCCGGACCACCGACGGCGGGCGGCCGCGCCCCGGGGTCGCGTGCTCCGTAGAGCGTGAACGAGACGTGTGCCAGATCGGCTCCCGTGAGCTGGTCGGCGGGTCGGTCGCGGACCTGGGTGATGTTGACGCTCTGGCCGAGCGCCGGCGGGAAGGCGAAGCCGACACCGTCATACCAGACCGCGTGTCCGCCCTGTCCCGCGGCCGGTGCGACCGTCAGCAGCGCTGCGGCGGTGACCAGCATGACCAAGCCTGACCGGACCCTCACCACGACCCTCCGAGCGTGCGATCGAGCGACGACGCACGCAGCATAGGCCACGCGTCCGGACCACCCGGACGATCGCGCCGTGCCACGACCGCCGCGATCGGCGGACACGCTACGATCGGCCGTGCGATGCCCCCGCTGATCCCCGATCCGTCCACGCCCGTCGGCACGCATCCGCTCCGCGCGGTGGCCGTGTTCTGCGGCTCGCTGCCCGGCACCGATGGTCGATACCGGGAGGCCGCCGCGGACCTGGGACGTCGACTGGCTGCCCGTGACATCGCCCTCGTCTACGGCGGGGGCCGCGTGGGTCTCATGGGTGCCGTCGCGGACGGCGCGATCGATGCCGGGGGCAGGGTCATCGGTGTCATCCCGCAGGCGCTCGTGGACCGGGAGCTGGCCCATCAGGGGTGCACGGAGCTGCTCGTGACCCATTCGATGCACGAACGAAAGGCCCGCATGGCGGACTTGGCGGATGCGTTCGTGGCGCTGCCGGGCGGTGCCGGCACGCTCGATGAGCTGTTCGAGGCATGGACCTGGACCATGCTCGGCGTCCACGCGAAGCCGTGCGCCATCCTGGACATCGCGGGATATCACACCGGTCTCCTGGCACACATCCGTCACATGCGCGACACCGGGTTCGTGGACACGCGGTACGTGGATGGGCTGGTGGTGGACACCGATCCGGATGGCCTGCTCGACCGGCTCGTGGGCTGGCGACCGCCGACGGCCAAGTGGGTGGACGCGCCCCCGCCGCCCTGAGCCCCGGGTCGCATCGGCGACGCTTCCGGTCGCATCGGTGACGCCCTGGGTCGCGCCGGGACCCGCGCACAGGACACACCTCGACCAGCCGGCCCGCTACACTGGCTGGAAACGGTGCCAGCCCGCGTCGCGGGGTGCGCGCCATGACCCGATGGGAGGCCACCACGGCACCGTCGGATGGCGGCGAGGATGTCCCGAGGAGGCGCAGGTCATGAGCAGGATCGCCAAGGTCGAGCCGATCCCGGTGAGCTATCCGGAGCCCAACGACTTCAACGCGTTGCGGCACCTGTGCCTCGTCAAGATCACCACCGATGACGGGGTCGTGGGATGGGGGGAATCCATCACCCAGTTCCCGGAGGCGAACTTCGCCACGAAGGCGATCATCGAGGGCATGGCGGAGCGGGTCGTGGGCAAGGACCCGCTCGCCAACATCGCCATCTGGTACGCCATCAAGGACAAGAAGTGGTGGTATGGCTATCGCGGTGGGATCGCCAGCTATGCCATCGCTGCCATCGACATGGCGCTCTGGGACATCAAGGGCAAGATCCTGGGCGCCAGCGTGCTCGACCTGCTGGGTGGAGCCGTCCACGAGAAGCTGCCCGTCGTCGCCTCGTGCCATGCGCACTACGAGGACATCGGGCAGATGGTGGAGGAGGCCCAGGAGTGGGTCGCGCCCGGTCTCCATGGCGTCAAGGTGGGCCTCGGCAAGCGCGGCAACGCGCGTCTCGGCTACGAGCACGACCGGGATGTCGAGTACATGCGTCGGATGCGCGAAGGGCTGGGCCCCGACCAGCTGATCATGCTCGACTGCGGCTGGAACGTGAAGTGGGACGTGTCCACGGCCATCCGGCGGGTCCAGGCGTTCGAGGAGTACGGGCTCCACTGGATCGAGGAGCCGCTCCTGGAATGGGATCCCGAGGGCTACGCGAACCTGCGCAGCAAGACGACCACGCTCATCGCGTATGGCGAGAAGGAGTGGGACCTCGCCGGCTTCGAGCAGGTGCTGGCGACCGGGACCGTGGATGTGGTGGGCATCGACCCGGGTCGCGCGGAGGGCATCACGGGCTTCAAGAAGGCGACCGAGCGTGTCGAGGCGTACAAGCGACAATCGAATGCTCACGCGTGGTCGAGTGCCATCTGCTCCGCCGCCAGCCTGGCCATCAGCTTCAGCACGCCGTCCTCGAAGCTGTTCGAGTTCAAGCCATTGCGCAACCCGATGCAGCACGAGCTGGTGACCGAGCCCTTCGAGCACGTGGATGGCTGGGTCTATCCGCCCACCAAGCCAGGGCTCGGCATCGAGATCATCGAGGAGGTCGTGGACCGATATCGGAGCGAGAAGGTCCTGGCGGATCCGGCGTCGGTCGGCGCGCTCGTCTGACCACGCCCTGACGCCGGGCAGACGGGCCCGACCGGTCGTCGCAGGAGCAGGGAGGAGACTGACATGACATGGAGCGTGGGCGCCGGCCTCGAGGGCAAGGGCGTCATCGTCACCGGCGCGGCCGGCGGCATCGGCAAGGCGGTCGCGACCGCGTTCTCGGCGACCGGGGCGCGGGTGATGGCCGTCGACCTCGACCAGGCGCGGGTGACGGAGGTCGTGGCGGGCTTCGAGGGCAGCGGTCACCTGGCGGTGGCCGCGGACCTGAGCGACCTGTCGGCGCATGCCGGCCTCGTGACGCAGGCCCGGGAGGCGTTCGGCAACCTGTACGTGCTCGCGAACCTCGCGGCGGTGCTCCGCCGCCGGGGCAGCATCGACGAGGTGACCGAGGACGACTGGGACTTCCAGCACGACATCAACCTGAAGGCCGCGTTCTTCCTGTGCCGGACCGCCGGCGACGCGATGATCGAGCAGGGCAAGGGTGGCCGGATCATCACGTTCAGCTCGCAGGGCTGGTGGACCGGCGGCTTCGGTGGCTCGGTGGCGTACGCCGCGACCAAGGGTGGCGTGACGAGCATGACCCGGGGCCTCGCCCGGACCTACGGTCCCCACCGCATCACCGTGAATGCCGTGTCCCCGGGCCAGGTGCACACGCCGATGCTCATGACCGGCCTCTCCCCGGAGGTCTACGAGTCGATGAAGAAGCAGACGCCCCTGGGCTACGTCGCCGAGCCGGAGGAGGTCGCCGGACCGGTCGTGTTCCTCGCCAGCGACCACGCGAAGTACATCACCGGCTCCACGATCAACGTGTCCGGTGGCTTCCTGATGTATTGAGCATCACGCCACCCCCGGCCCCGTCCTGATGTGCCCGAGCCAGCGATGACCACGATGCGCGTGATGGAGCTCCCCGCGGTGGGTGCTCCCCTGCGACCCGCGGAGCGGCCCGTCCCCGAGCCGGGTCCCGGCGAGGTCCGCCTGCGCGTGGAGGCGTGCGGCGTCTGCGGATCGGATCACTTCCTCCAGGAGGGTGGTTTCGGGCCCGCGATCCGGATGCCCGTGGTGCCGGGCCATGAGGCGGCCGGACGCGTGGATGCGATCGGCGACGGGGTCACCGACTGGGCGGTGGGTGACCAGGCAGCGATCTACTACATCACCACGCCCCCGGATGATCCCTGGGCGGCGGGCGGTCGGCCGAACGTGAGTCCCCACGTGACGCGCATGGGCGTGGACGTCGATGGGGCGTTCGCGGAGTACGTGGTCCGGCCCGTCGAGTCGCTCGTGCGCCCCTCGGGGCCCGTCCCGCCGGAGGTCCTCGCGGTGCTCACGGATGCCGTGGCGACACCGCTCCACGGCCTCAAGCGCATCGCGCGACTCCAGGCGGGTGAGACGCTCGTCGTCCTGGGGGTCGGTGGGCTGGGATCGAGCGCCGTCCAGCTGGGCAAGGCGTTCGGGGCGCGCGTGATCGCCGTGACGCGCTCCGCCGCGAAGCAGGCGTTGGCGCGTCAGCTGGGCGCGGACGAGGTCGTGGCTGCTGCGGACGGCGATCCCGTGGCGGCGGTGCGCGCCCATACCCGCGGCCTGGGTGCCGAGGTGGTCATCCAGCTCGCCGCCGATGCCCGAGCGGACGAGCAGGCCATCGCGATGGCCGGTCCGGCGGGACGGGTGGTGCTCATCGGGGCCGCGCTCGAGCCGTTCAGCGTGCGTGCCGCGGAGATCTTCTGGCGCGAGCTGGCGGTGCTCGGGTCACGGGGGTTCGTGCCGGATGACATCCGGGATGCCATCGAGCTGTACCGCGCCGGCACCCTCGATGTGCGGCACCTGGTCCAGCGCGTCCGACCCCTTGCCGAAGCGAACGAAGCGCTCGACGACCTGGTCGCCGGTCGCGTGCTGCGGAGCATCCTCGTCCCCTGAATGGCCGGTCAACGGACCGACCTGCTGGAGCGCTGACGCGTGCCTGCACGCGATTGCATGAGTGATCGGAGATTGCGATTCGGTGTCCCCGGATGCTATGGTCCGCGCCGAGATACCCCGGTCGCGGTCCGGGTCACCCAAGGAGGATGCCATGCAGCCGAACGCTCCCCGTCGCACGTGGTCGCGGCTCACAGCCGGGCTCGTCGGGGCGACCCTGGCCGTCGCGACGGTCGCGCCGGTCACCGCCCAGGAATCACCGAAGGTCACCATCTGGGGCTGGCCGACCACGATGGCCGGCTTCTTCGACACCGACAGCGACACCCTGGTCGCGCGCCTCAAGGCCGAGACCGGGATCGACGCGGAGCTGGTGCTGACCGAGCAGAACGAGCTGGGCGCGAAGCTCAAGGCCTCCCTGCCCGCCGGACAGGGCCCCGACATCCTGTTCACGGACTTCGATGTCATGAACCCGTACTGGCAGTTCATGGAGCCGCTCGACGACCGGCTCGTCGCCGAGTGGGGCGCTGACTGGCGGTCGCAGTTCAGCGGAGCCTCGATGGACGAGCTCCAGCTGGTCTCCGAGATCGCGGGCAAGGACGGCCAGGCACTCTACCTGCCGACCAACGTGCAGCTCCTGGGCTGGCTCCTGTACGACCGCGACGCGTGGGCCACGGCCGGCCTCGACGCGTCGGCACTGACCAGCTTCGATGACCTGATGGCCGCGTGCGCCACGCTCAAGGCTGCGGACAAGACCGCGATCCTGGTGGGTGGACATCCGGCGGGCCTCGTGGACCTGTACCAGTCGTTCGTGGAGATCTCCGCGCCCGGCAAGATGGAGCTGGCCCAGCGCGGCCAGGCGAGCTTCACTGACGCCGACATGACGGCGGCCTTCGACCTGATCACGCGCCTCTACAGTGAGTGTGCCCAGGAAGGCGCCATCGCGGCGACCGTCGACGCTGCCCTCTTCAGCCAGCTGTTCTCGGGTCAGGCGGCGACCGCCTTCCAGTTCACCGGCACGCCCTGGTTCGGCTTCGTCAACGATGAGGCCGGCGGTGGCGCGGCGTTCATGGCCGAGCGCGCCGGCACCTTCCCGATGCCCGGTTCGAAGGGTCTCGCCGCGACCGATGCAGGCATCGGCGTGGTCGGGTCGTCCGCCAACAAGGACGCTGCCTGGGAGGTCGTCAAGTGGCTCGCCGCGGGCGACGAGAACGCGCGCATCGCCGAGCGTGGTGAGCCGATGGCGTTCGTGGCCCATCCGCCCGCGCCCAAGGGCACCGACTTCGACACGTACGTCCAGCAGCCACTCATCGACGCCCTCGCGACGGGTGACAACAAGTTCCGCCGGGTGCTGTGCGCCGACGTGTACAACACGCTCGGCCAGGTGATCCCGGGCGTGGTCCAGGGCCAGATCGACGCGGCGACCGCAGGCCAGGAGGTCCAGGACGCCTTCGACCGGGGCTGCGACTCGTGGGTCGTCGCCTCCTGAGCGACACGGGTCACGCGCGGCGCGAGGGGCTTCGGCTCCCGCGCCGCGCACATCCCCACCGTCGAGCCCATGCGCTGATCCGTGGCTGAACGCAGCGTCGCCCAGCCCGAGGGTCGGTGGAGCGGGTTCGCGCGCCGGCATCGCATCAACAGCGGGCTGCTGTTCGTGCTGCCGGCGCTGGTCGTCTATGCGCTGTACGTGGCATGGCCGGTGGTCTCGACCATCCAGTACAGCTTCTTCGACTGGGACGGCATCTCGCCCGACCGGGAGTTCATCGGCCTCGACAACTACGTGTACCTGCTGACCCGGGACCGCACGTTCCGGATGAGCATCGTCAACAACGTGCTCTGGGCGGTCATCGTGGTCGGCACGCTGCTCGTCCTGGGCTTCCTGGTGGCCTATGTGCTGAGCGGTCGCCTGCGTCTGCGGAACCTGTACCGGACGGCGTTCTTCCTGCCCACGACGGCATCGCTCGTGGTCGTGGCCTTCGTCTGGCGCTACATCTACGACGCGGCCATCGGACCGCTCAACAGCTTCCTGCGCGAGGTGGGCCTGGGTGACCTGACCCGGACGTGGCTCGCGGACCCCCAGGTCACCATCTACGCGGTGATGGTGGTCGCCATCTGGTTCATGTTCGGGTTCTTCAGCGTCGTCTACCTGGCCGCCATGAGCGCCATCCCGCGCGACCTGTTCGAGAGCGCCGAGATCGACGGCGCGAGCGCGTTCCAGCGGATGCGCCACATCGCCTACCCACTGACCACGACGACGCGCCGGACCCTGCTCATCCTGGGCCTCATCTTCACCGTCAACGAGTTCGGCTTCGTGTACTTCCTGTCACGCGGTGGCCCGTTCCACGCGTCCGAGGTCGTGGCGTTCCAGATCTACGACCTCTCGTTCGCGCTCAACCGGACCGGCTATGCCTCGGCGCTCACCGTCGTGCTGCTGCTGGTGTCCCTCGCCATCACCGTCCCGCAGCTCATCCTGCTGCGTCGGAAGCAGGACGACTGACCATGTCCGACCGGATGCACCGGGACTGGCCGCGGGTCGCGCTCAACGGCGTCCTGATGCTGATCTGCGTGGTGATGCTGTACCCCTGGCTCCTGGCCATCGCCACGGCGCTCAAGGGGCAGGGCGAGGCTGGGCGGAACCCGGGCCTCATCCCCGAGCGGATCGACCTGGGCAAGTTCGTGGACGTGTTCTGGCAGGTGGACTTCCCCCGCCTCGCCTTCAACAGCATCGTCATCACGGGCACCACCGTCTTCCTGGTGCTGCTGCTCGCGTCGCTCGCGGCCTACGCGTTCGCGCGTCTCGACTTCATCGGCAAGGAACCCCTGTTCCTGTTCCTGCTGCTCGGGCTGATGCTCCAGGCCACGGCACTCATGATCCCGCTGTTCCAGGTCAACCTCACGCTGGGCCTGCTGAACACCCATCTCGCGCTCATCGGACCGTACGTCGCGTTGGGGCTGCCGTTCTCGATCCTCATCCTGCGCGGCTTCTTCCAGGCCCTGCCCAGGGAGCTGGACGAGGCAGCGCTCATCGACGGGGCCTCACCGTTCCGGATCTATCGCCAGGTCCTGCTGCCGCTCACGCGCCCGGCGCTCGCGACGGTCGGCATCTTCGTGGGCCTCTCGTCGTGGAACGACTTCCTGTTGCCGATGCTCATGACCCAGACGACCGACATGCGGACCCTGCCCATGGGTCTCATCACGTTCGTCCAGTCGGGCCTGGTCACGGAGCAGGAGAACAAGTTCGCGATGATCGTGATGATGACCATCCCCGTGGTCGTCGCATTCCTGTTGCTCCAGCGCCAGTTCCTGGCCGGCATGACCGCCGGCGCCGTCAAGCACTGAACCCAGAGGAGCGTGTCGTGTCCGAAACCCCGTCCCGGGTGACCCAGGTCAACGTGCCCGTCGATGTCACGATCGTGATCGACGCCGGGCTCGACGCACCGGAGGTCGACGTCCGCTTCGGAGGGCCAGCGGGCGAGGAGCTCCTGGTGCCCGCCTTCCAGGCCGGCGATCGGTCGATCCGGGTCCGGTTCGCGGCGCCCACGGCCGGCACCTGGACCTGGGAGAGTCGCTCGACGGAGGATCGGCTGCGCGGCATCGGGGGCAGACTCGAGGTCCAGCCGTACACGGGCGACAACGTGCTGTACCAGCGCGGACGGCTCCGGGTGAGCGACGGTCGGCGGCATCTCGAGCACATCGACGGCTCGCCCTTCCTGTGGATCGGCGACACCTGGTGGTACGGGCTGTCGTCGCGACTGTCCTGGCCGAGCGGGTTCGGGACGCTGCTCGCCGACCGGGTGGAGAAGGGCTTCTCGGTCATCCAGATCGTGGCCGGGCCGCTGCCCGAGTTCCCTGCGTCGGCCGAGGGCATCTGGGATCCGGGCCAGGCGAACGAGGCTGGCTGGCCCTGGGAGCGGGACTGGGCGCGCATCGACGGCGCGTTCTATGACCGGGCCGATGAACGCATCCGGTCCCTCGTCGAGGCCGGCATGGTGCCCTGTATCGTGTCCATGTGGGGCTACTACTACACCCTGATGGGTGCCGAGCGGGTCCGCCGCCACTGGCGCAACCTGGTCGCGCGCTACGCGGCCTACCCCGTCGTGTTCTGCGTCGCGGGCGAGGTGAACCTGCCGCCCGCGAGCGTCCACCTGCCACCGCTGCCGACCGATGACCCGGCGCCCATGGCCGCTGCCCGCGAGGAGCAGCTCATCGGTTGGAGCGAGACCGGTACGGAGCTGCGACGCATCGACCCGTATCGCAATCCCATCACGGCGCACCCCGCCCATCCGAACGTGCGGCGGGTGCTGCCCGACCCGTCGGCCCTCGACATCGACATGATCCAGAGCTCCCACTGGAGCTACCAGATCCCGACGCCCTCGATCCGGGACTTCATCGGCCAGGTGCTCGGGCTCGAGACGCCCATCCGACTCGGCCTCGAGGGGACCATCGCGCTGGCCGAGGAGGCGGTCGCCCAGGATCCACCCATGGTGGTCATCAACGGTGAGCCCTGCTACGAAGGGATCATGGGCACCAACTGGCAGGACGTGCAGCGACTGCTGTTCTGGACCGGGATGCTGTCAGGGCTGGCGGGCTGGACCTATGGTGCGCAGGGCATCTGGCAGATGAACTCCAGGGAGCACCCGGACCTGATCCGGGGGACGTGGGGCACGGGCGTCTGGGAGGACGCGATGCACTACCCCGGCAGCCGACAGGTCCCCCTCGGCGGGCGTCTCCTCGAGGAGCTGCGCTGGTGGACCCTCCGCCCGGTCGAGGACGCCCGGATCCGACAGCAGGGCCGGCGCAGCGCGTTCGGGGCGGCGTCCGACGACGCTGCGATCTACTACCTCGCATCGGAGTTCGTGTCCGAGGAATGGCGCGGCGTCAAGGGCCTCGCCATCGACGTCCCCGACGGTGACGGGGGCCACGCGGCGTGGATCAGCCCGCGAACGCTCGACGAGCAGCCCCTCGGGCCCGTGGTCGCGGACGCATCGGGACGCTGGACCGTGCCCGCGACGCCGTCCATGGAGGACTGGCTGCTGGTCATCCGCCGCGGCCCGGCCGCGTCGGGTCGCTGACCGAGCATGGCCGCAGAGCCCCGCGACGACGTCGCGCCCGCCACCTCCCCACCGCAACGGCGTCTCGTGACCATGAAGCAGGTCGCGGAGCTGGCCGGGGTGGCACCCAGCACCGTGTCCAGGGTCCTCACCGGCGCGGCCACGAGCGTGTCCATCAGCGACGAGACACGTCGACGTGTCCTGGCGAGCGCGGAGGAGCTGGGCTTCCGGCCCAGCCGGCTGGCGCGCGGCCTGCGCGGCTCACGGACCGCGCTCCTCGGTCTGCTGGTGCGTGACCTGCGATATCCCCTCCACCAATCGCTCGTGGATGCGATCGTCCGCGAGGCGCACGATCGCGGCTACCACGTCGTCATCGGCAGCACCGATGGGCTCGACGCGGACCAGCACGAGCTCGAGCGGATCCTCGAGACGCGCATGGTGGATGGCGTGGTCGTGGTCGGCGGCCTCGATGACCTGCCGGGCCTCGTGGACGAGCTGTATCGGGAGCGCATCCCGGTGGTGGGGTTGGGTCTGGGGTCCCGAGACGGCCACATCCCGATCGTTCGCAGTGACAACGAAGCGGGGGCCCGGCTGGCGTTCGAGCACCTCGCCGAGCTGGGACACCGGCGGCTCGCGGTCGTCGTGGCGGGTGTCCATCCGGAGATCGTCGACCGGCGGGACGTGTTCCTCGCCGCGGCCGCGGCTGCCGGGATCACCGTGCCTCCGGCGCATGTCATCGATGTGGCGAACCGCACGGATGCCGCCGAGACAGCGGTCGCGCCGCTGCTCGCCTCGTCAGCGCGGCCGACGGCGGTGTTCTGCACCACCGACATGGTCGCGCGTGGCGTCCTGCGAGCGGCCCAGCGGGCCGGCATCGGTGTCCCGGACGGGCTCTCCGTGGTGGGCTACGACGATCAGGAGTGGGCCGCGGACTGGTGGCCGTCCCTGACCAGCGTGCGGCAGGACGCATGGGGTCTCGGTTCGACGGCGGTGCGCCTGGTGCTGGAGGCCATCGACGATCCGTCGGCCACCGTCCCCTTCCGGGACTGGCTGCCGGTCCGACTGGAGGTCCGCGCGAGCACCGGACCTGCCCGTCCCGATCCGGTCGGAGGGACGGAACGTGGGGACTAGGACCAGCTGTCACGCCCACGTGCACGGGAACCCCTTGACAGCCGGTTGCGGGCCAGTATCGTTTCCAGTCCGGACCGAGCCCGACGGTCCCGCGCCGGAGGGGATGGCCGGCCCACCCAGGGGATGCCTGTGACCACGGACGGTACGGCCACGGCCGCGCCCGCCACGCCTGCCGGTTCCCGCTCCCTCCGGTCACGCCTGCCCGACGAGATCGGCGTGGTCGTGGCGCTCATCGTCCTGGTGGGCCTCATCGGCCTCATGAACCCGGCGTTCTTCCAGCCCAGGTCGCTGTTCCAGCTCCTCGCCAACGGGGCGTTCACGGGCATGCTCGCCCTGGGCATGGTGTTCGTGGTCGCCATCCGGGACATCGACCTCTCGGTCGGCTGGATGTTCAACTTCTCGGCCGTCATCGCCGCCAAGGCCATGGTCATGGGCATCGAGCCGTTCATCGCGGCGCTCATCGGCATCGCGTTCGGCGGGCTGCTGGGTCTCATCAACGGCGTGCTGTCCGTGGGCCTGCGCATCCCCGTGATCATCATCACGCTCGGCACACTGTCCGCGTATCGCGGCCTGTCGCTCATCGTCAACGAGTCGAAGGCGGTCGTGCCGCCCGACAAGGAACTGCCCTACTTCGACATCTGGAGCCTGCGGCTGTTCGACATCCTGCCCATGGTCGCGGTGGCCTTCCTCGCCCTCGCGGTGGTGCTCCACATCGTGCTCCACCGGACCCGGTTCGGGTATCGCGTCCAGGCGATGGGCAGCAACCCCGACGCGGCGCGTCTCGCCGGCATCCCGGTCGATCGCACCCGGATCATGGTGCTCGTGCTGATGGGCCTCGTGGCGGGTTTCGCGGGGGCCATCTTCCTGGGCTTCCGGGGCGCGGTGGACCCAACGACGGGCGACACCTATCTGCTGCCCGTGGTGGCGGCCGTGATCATCGGTGGGACGCCCCTCTCGGGCGGCCGCGGCACCGTCATCGGTGCCGTCCTCGGCGCGCTCATCATCCAGACCATCCAGAGCGGCATCCTGTTCCTGGGCATCGACGCCAAGTGGTCGATCTTCGTGACGGGTGCCGTGATCATCGTCGCGGTCGCCGTGGACCAGCTGGTGCGCCGACAACGTGCCCGCCGGGAGCGCGACGTCGTGGACGCGGGAGCCTGACCGTGCCCAGCATCGGTCAGCCACGTCCGGAGCGTGGAAGGAGGGCCTTTGGCCGACCTGCTCGCGCCTGACCCTACCCCTTGGGATCCGATCGATGGGCACCCGGTCCATCGACAGCAGAGGAGGAACCAGATGTCACACGGCAAGCGGTGGCTGGCAGCCACCGGAGCGCTCGCCCTCACGGTGGGCGCGGTGGGTGGCGCGGCCGCCCAGTCCCCGGCGGCCGGTGAGCCGATCAAGCTCGGCATGGCCATCCATGTGCTGGGCAACCCGTTCATCCAGCAGATCGTCGACGGTGCGAACGCCGCGGCGCAGGAGCTGAACGTCGACCTCCAGGTCGTCGGCCCCGAGGGCGGCAGCCCGGACGAGCAGCTTGCGCTCATCCAGGGTCTCGCACAGTCAGGGGTCCAGGGGATCGTGACGTCCGTGCCGGGCGCCACCCTCGCCGACCCGCTCAACGAGATCATCGATTCGGGCATCCCGGTCGTCCAGTTCAACCTGCTCGACAAGGGCGTCAAGGCACCCTACGTGGGTGAGCGGTCCGTGGAGAGCGGCCGCATCCTGGGCGCCAAGGTCATCGAGAAGCTGGGTGGCGACAGTGCCACGGGCAAGGTGATCGTGGGCAACTGCCTGCCGGGCTACCCGGTGCTCGAGAACCGCCAGGCGGGCGTCCTCGAGGCACTCGCGGCGGCACCCGGCCTGACCATGGTCGGTCCGTTCGATGTCAAGACGTCGGCGACCGAGAACTACGCGGCATGGGAGGCGGCCTACACCGCGAACCCCGATGCCGTGGCGCTCATCGGCCTGTGCGCACCGGATATCGCGAGCCTCGGCCAGCTCCAGGCGGCCAACCCGGACACGCTGTTCGTGTCCGGCGGCTATGACCTGACGGCGGAGAACCTGGCGGCCATCAAGAGCGGCAACGCCTACGTGAGCCTCGGCCAGACCCCGTTCATGCAGGGCTACCTGCCGGTCAAGATCCTCGTGGACAGCATCAACGCCGGCACCCAGGCGGACCTCCAGGCCGGTGGCTTCATCGACTCGGGCACCGAGATCGTGACCATCGACAGCGTCCAGGAGCCGTTCGAACTGCCGGCCATGACCTTCGAGGACCTCGAGGTCATCGCGGGTGACCCGGCCGCGGCCCGTGCCTACTACCAGCCCCTGGTGGACGGCCGGATCGCGAACTGGAAGGAATTCGTCGAGCCCATCGAGAACGAGGGCCTGTAGTCCTCGTGACACCACGGATGGGGAAGCGGTCATGACCATGCCGTCCGGTACGGCCGTCGCCGCGACCCCATCCGCCGCCCCGGCGACCGTCACCCCGGCGGTCGCCGTCCGCGGCCTCTCGCGCTCCTACGGCGGCATCCGGGCCCTCGTCGAGATGGATCTCGACGTCCGGCCGGGCACGGTGCACGCGGTGGTGGGCGAGAACGGCGCGGGCAAGTCCACGCTCATGAAGATCCTCGCCGGTGCGGTGACCCCCGATGCCGGGGAGATCCAGGTCGCCGGTGAGACGGTCCGCTTCGCCTCGCCCCAGGATGCGCGACATCATGGCGTGGGTATCGTGTACCAGGAGCTGAGCCTCTTCCCGGATCGCTCCATCCTCGCCAACCTGTTCCCGGACGACCAGCCGCGACGACTGGGCATGGTCGACACGCGGCGCATGCGCGCCCAGGCGCTGCCCGTCCTCCGGAGCATCGGCCTCGCCGCCGATCCCGATGTCCTGGTCGGTGAGCTCGGCCTCGCGGAACGACAGCTCGTGGAGATCTCGCGGGTGCTCGTCGAGCGACCCCGCCTGCTCATCCTCGACGAGCCCAACTCGGCGCTCAACGAGGCGGAAAGCCAACGATTGTTCTCGGTCATCCGTGAGCTCGCGCGCTCGGGCATCACGATGCTCTACGTGTCCCACCGCCTGGAAGAGGTGTTCGCCATCACCGATCGCATCACGGTGATGCGCAACGGACGCCATGTGTGGACCCGTGATCGGGCCGAGGTGACCATCCCCATGGTCGTGGAGGCGATGGTCGGCACCAGCGAACGAGAGCTGTACCCGCAACGCACGGAGGCGCTGCGCACGACCGACGCTGTGCCCGAGCTCTCGGTGCACGACCTGAGCGTCGGCGACGAGCTCCAGGATGTCAGCTTCGACGCTCATGGCGGCGAGATCATCGGGCTGGCGGGCCTCGAGGGCTCCGGGGTCGCGACGCTCCTGGGTGTCCTGTTCGGGACCCGGCACGTGACCGGTGGCGAGGTCCGGCTGCCCGATGGGGAGGGTGCGCCGCGTGATCCGACGGCGGCCGCCCGGCGGGGCGTGGCGCTCGTCCCTGCCGACCGCCGCCACCAGGGCCTGATGCTCGACCGGAGCGTCGCCCGCAACATCTCGCTCGTGTCCATCGGTGCGTTGCCACGCAGCCAGTGGCTGCGACCCAGCGAGCTGACCGCGGGTGCGCGACGCCAGATCGAGCGGCTGCGCATCAAGGTGAGCAGCCCGGCCGCGCTCGCGGGCAGCCTGTCCGGTGGCAACCAGCAGAAGGTGGTCGTGGGCCGCTGGCTGGAGGTCGCGCCCCGGGTGATGCTCCTCGACGACCCCACACGCGGCGTGGACGTGGGCGCGAAGCGCGAGATCTACCTGCTCATCCGCGCCCTCGCCGATGACGGTCGGGTGGTCCTGTTCCGCTCCACCGAGCTGCCCGAGCTGGTGGGCCTCGCGGACCGCATCCTGGTGTTCTATCGCGGTCGGCTCACGAGCGAGCTGTCCGGGGTCACGGCCACCGACCACGCCGTGCTCCATGCCATCAACACCGGCCTGCCGCCGGAGCCATCCGGTGGATCGTCCCCGTCCGACCCCGAGGAGGTGCAGCCATGATCCGGTTCGCGTTCACGATGCGGCTCAAGCCCGGTGGCCTCGCCGAGTACCGTCACTGGCACGACAACATCTGGCCCGACCTGGTCAAGGAGCTCGAGGCCGCGGGCATCCGCAACATGACCATCTTCGAGAACGACCCGGTGCTGTTCATGTACTCCGAGGTCGAGGACGAGGGCGCCTGGGACCGCCTCTGGCACACCGAGGTCCACGACCGCTGGAGCGAGCTCATGAACCCCCTGATGGCGTTCCGGGATGACGGCATCGTGGACTCGACGCCCCTGCGCGAGGTCTTCCACATGGAGCCCGCGACATGGCAGCCGCCCACGGAGGGCGGACGTTCCGATGGCTGACCAGGCAGGTCGCATCGCGGTCGTCACGGGTGGTGGACGGGGTCTCGGCCAGGGCGTCGCGCTCGGCCTGGCCGGCGCAGGCGCGACGGTCGTCGCAGTGGCCCGCAACGCGGAGCAGCTCGGTCGGACCGAGGAGCTGGCGCGCGACCTCGCGGGGTCGGTCACGGGCATCACCTGTGACGTCGCCGACCCCGGTGCGGTCGCGGCACTCGGCGACACGGTCCGAGAGCGGTTCGGGGCGCCGACCATCCTCGTCAACGCGGCGGGCGTGTTCGGGCCCATCGCGCTCATCCGGGACGTCGATCCCACCGACTGGGTGCGGACCGTGCAGATCGACGCCGTCGCGCCGTTCCTGACGGTCCGGGCGTTCCTCGCGGGGATGCTCGACGCTGGCTGGGGCCGCATCGTCAACGTCACTTCGGCTGCGTCGCTCCATCCGCCGGGTCCGCTCAACAGCGCGTATGGCACCGCCAAGGTGGCGCTCAACCAGCTCACCCGGCATCTGGCCGCGGAGATCGCGGGCAGCGGTGTGACCGCGAACGTCATCCATCCCGGTGACGTGCGCACGGACATGTGGGCGGACATCCGCGACAAGGTGGCGGCCATGGGCGACATCGCCGAGGGCTATCGGTCGTGGGTGGAGTGGGTGGACCGGACGGGCGGTGATCCGCCCACCAAGGCGGTCGACCTCGTGATGCGCCTGACCACCGATGCTGCCGGCGACACGAACGGCCGATTCTGCTGGATCGACGACCCGCTCCAGGCGCCCATCGCGAGCTGGGACGAGCCGGTCGACGAACGGCCCTGGGCCTGAGCACCCACGCCATGGACCCGACCCGCGATACCGATCCGACACGTGCCACGGCGCGTGTGCACGAGGACTTTCCCTGGCCCGGTCGCCGCGCCCCCGGCGGCCGGGCCCCTCATCCGGCGCGGCCGATACGCGGGGTCACGCGATGAGTGGCGTCCTCGACGGCCAGGTGGCCCTCGTCACGGGCGCCACGAGCGGCATCGGTCTCGGCATCGCCCAACGATTGTCCGCCGAGGGCGCCGCGGTCTGCATCGTGAGCCGGGATGGCGCGCGATCGAGGGCGACCGCGGAGGCGCTCGTCCAGGCGGGTGGTCGCGCCGTGGGTCTCGCGGCGGATGTCCGCTCCGTGGACGAGGCGCGCCAGGCGGTCGACACCTGCGTCGAGACGCTGGGCGGCCTCGACATCCTCGTCGCCAACGCGGGCATCGGCATCATCGGCAGCGTGGCGGAGGCGGACCCCGCCGACTGGCGCGCGATGATGGACACGAACTACCTGGGCACGGCGATCGTCACCCAGGCGGCGCTCCGACCGATGCTCGCGCAGGGCCGCGGAGACATCGTCGCCATCGCATCGGCGGGTGGCACCAAGGGTTACCCGGACTGGTCCGGCTATTGCGCCACCAAGTGGGCGGTCGTGGGCTTCATGGACTGCCTCGCACAGGAGGTCACCGAGCGGGGCATCCGGGTGACCACCCTCTGTCCGGGTGGCGTGGACACGCCGTTCTGGGACGCCCTCAACGAGGACATCAACCGCCAGGGCACCGCCGGACGCGCGGCCCTCATGCAGCCGGCGGACATCGCCGAGACGGTCATGCTCCAGCTACGGCTGCCCCGCAACGTCCTCGTCAAGCGGACGCTGCTGTTCCCCACGAGCGAGTGGCACTAGGCCACCGCGAGACCACCAGGAGGCACGACCCATCATGGATCCCAGCGCCACGCGTGTCCTCGGCACCTCCGGTGTCGCTGTCACCCAGCTCGGCCTGGGCGGCGCATCGTACGGGGAGCTGTTCCACCGCGTGCCGGAGCAGGACGCGTTCGCGGCCATCCAGGCCGCGTGGGACGGCGGGGTGCGCTACTTCGACACGGCCCCCTGGTATGGCCGCGGCCTCTCCGAGCTGCGCACGGGTGCCGGGCTGCGGCCCCACCCGCGTGACGAGTACGTGCTCTCGACCAAGGTCGGCCGCTGGCTCCGGGCACGACCCGATGCCGGCTTCGACCGCTCGCCGTGGCTCGGTGGCGGGGACTTCGAGGTCGTCTTCGACTACACCTACGACGGCATCATGCGCGCCTACGAGCAGAGCCAGCTGCGCCTCGGTCTGCCGCGCTACGACGTCGCGGTCATCCACGATCTCGACGACATGTACCACGGTGCCGGCGCCCGGCTCGATGGCTACTTCGCCCAGCTGGCGACCAGCGGCTGGCGAGCGATCACCGAGCTCCGGACAGCGGGACTCGTCCGGGGCGTCGGTGCCGGCATCAACGGGCTGGGCCTGATCCCCCGGTTCCTCGACCTGGTGGACCTCGACTTCTTCCTCATCGCCATGCCCTACACCCTGCTCAACCAGGCGATCCTCGACGACGAGTTCCCGGCCTGCGTCGCACGGGGCATCGGCTTCGTCATCGGGGCGCCGTACCAGTCGGGCATCCTCGCCACCGGGCCACGTCCGGGTGCGAACGCGGACTACGCACCGCCGAGCGAGGAGCTCAACCAGCGGGTCGGGCGCATCCAGGCCATCTGCGAGTCGTATGGCGTGCCGCTCGCGGCCGCGGCGCTCCAGTTCCCGCTGGGACATCCGAGCGTGGCGGCGGTCATCCCGGGGGCGCGGTCGGCCGCCCAGGTGGAGCGCAACATCGAGGTGTTCCGGACGCCCATCCCCGCCGATGTGTGGGCCGAGCTCAAGCACGAGGGTCTGCTGCGCAGCGACGCCCCGGTACCGGGATGAGCATCGACGGAGCGATCGACGCCCAGCGCCTCGTGGGCGACTGGGCCCTGGAGCGCTGGGAGTCCGTGGGGGACGACGGCTCGGTCGCGTGGCCCATGGGTCAGGTGGTCGAGGGCATCCTCGTCTACTCCCCTGACGGCACGATGATCACGACCATCGCACCCGCCGATCGGCCACGCCTGTCCTCGCCCGACCCACTCGTGGGCGGTCCCGATGATGAGCGACGCGTCGCCGCCGAGACTTTCGTGGCGTACGCGGGTCGATTCCACGTGGCAGGCAGCCAGGTCGTCCACGAGGTCGAGATGAGCCTGTACCCGAACTGGGTCGGCACCCGGCAGGCCCGCCACGTGCGGCTCGCCGAGCAGGACACCGTCCTGGAGCTGTCCACCGATCCGTTCACGCTGGGCGGTCGTCGAGCCGTCCAGCGGCTCACCTGGACGCGGTCGCGTCGTCAGGACCAGGCGGATCGCTGATACCGACCCCCGGGTCCGTGGCCGGAGCGCCGTCGTGCACCGCCGGGACCCCGGTCGGCGCACGTTCATCGGCGTAGTCCCAGACACTCCGGACGGGCGCGCGACGCCCCAGCGCGATGAACGCGAGCACGCCAGTCCCGACCGCCACCCAGCCCGTCAGCAGATGCGAGGCGCGCAGTCCCTCCACGATGGCGTCGTCGTAGTCCGGCCGGATCGCCTCGTCGATGCCGTGGACCAGCTGGATGAACCCGGGCAGCCCGATGAGCTCGAGGATCTGCCGGAAACCGGCCACGGCGCGCTCGACGGTGTCGGGTGACAGCTCGGTGATGCTGGCACGGTAGGCATCGATGGCCACGGTCGTCGCGACCAGCGAGACGACCGTGATGCCGAGGCGGCTACCGACGGACAGGGACGCCTCGTTGAGCGCGGCTGCGGTCGCCGGGAGACCGCGCGGCACGCTCGCGAAGATGACCGCGGTGCGCACGGTCGTCGCGATCACGAAGCCGGCACCCACGAGCACGAACGGGACCACGAACACCAGGTACGGCGCGCCTCTCGCGATGACGAACGACACCGACAGGTTCGCGAGCCCGATGGCGATGAGCCCCGCGGCGATGAGCAGACGCGGCTGGAACCGGGCGAGCAGCATCCCCGAGATGGGCCCCGCGAGCAGCAGCGCCACCACGAACGGCCCGATGGCCACCGTCGCGAGCAGTGGCGGGAAGCCCTCCACGAACTGGAAGAACATCGGCAGCTGGAGCGTGGGTGCGACCTGCGCGAACCCGACCACCATGCCCACCGCGAGCACCACCACGACCGCACGCAGGTTCACGGGCACCGCGGCCACGTCCCGCGCCAGGCGGCGCTGGAGCCACACCGCGACGACGATGACACCCACGCCGACGCAGCCGACGCCGATGCGCACGAGGTCGATCCGTCCGATCGACAGGATCGCGGCCACCAGCGCCACGACACCGAACGCCCACAGGCCGGTGACCGCCTGCCATGGCCGCTGCGAACGGTCGGCACCCGGCAGGTCTGGCGTCCGACCACGGGTCACGACCATGGCGATGACGGACATCACGCCACACGCGAGGAAGGCGGGCCAGCGCGGTCCGTCCACGCCGAGGGCGAGCGCGAGGGCCGGTGCCGCCGCGCTCGCCGCACCCATGACCGCGTACACGACACCCAGCGCCGTCGCCCGGGTGGCACCGTCATAGGCACGCGCCACCGAGCCGACCGCGTAGGGGATGACCAGCCCGGCCGCGACCCAGGCGATGGCTCGGCCGAGCAGCAGACCCGGTCCGGACGGCAGGAGCACCCCGAGCGCGGAGCTGACCACGAACAGGACGAGACCCGTCCGCAGCAGTCGGGCGTCCCGCAGCATGTCGCCGAGCACGCCGCCGACGATGAGCAGGGCCGACCCGATGACGACCCCCACCAGGATGAGGCTCTGGAGGTCGGGCGCCGCCCGCAGCGCGGCGCGGACATCGGGCATCCCGGGGTCGAGCACCTTCGGATCCAGGCCGGCGGCCGCGATGGCCACACAGGCCGCGATGAGCGTCCGGAACCCGGCCCGGTCGTCGGTGACATCCGTGATGAACGTGGGGATGCGCATCCTGCGCATCATCAGGCCTTGGGCCGCGACCCCGCAGCGTCGAGTCGCTCCGCGAGGACCTCTGCAAGGTGTCGGGCCTGGCGGCCGGAGAGCGCCGCGATCTGCGTCCGGCAGCTGAAGCCATCGGCCAGGATGGGCGTCGTCTCATCCGTGGCGCGGAGGGCCGGCGCGAGCGCGAGCTCCGCCACCTGGCGGGACATGGTCTCGTGGCCGCGCTCCGCACCGAAGTTGCCGGCGAGACCGCAGCATCCGGCGAGGGTGGTGCCGACCGCGATCTCGTTGCGGGCCAGCACCCGGCCGTCCGCCGCGGTCCCCAGCACGGCCTGCTGGTGGCAGTGGGGCTGGCTGAGGGCCGGTGCGGCCGGCGTGTCCGCCGGGGGTGCCATGTAGCCGTCCCGGTCGAGCTGCTCCGCGAGCGTCACGACGCGATCGGCGAGAGCGCGTGCGCGAGGGTCATCCGGGAGCAGCTCCGGCAGGTCCACCCGGAGTGATGCCGCACACGATGGCTCGAGCACGACCACCGGTGCGTCGCCCGCCAGCGAGGCGGCGTCGAGCGTCGAGCGGAGCACCTTGCGGGCGCCATCGAGCTGGCCGGTCGTGATCCACGTGAGCGCACAGCACACGGTCTCCGTGGGCACGCTGACCGTGTGGCCGGCATCCCGCAGCACCCGGACCGCGGCATGCCCCACCTCCGGAGCAAGGTAGTTGGTGAAGCTGTCCGGCCACAGGGTCACGGCGCCGTCCGTGCGGCCGGTCTCCGGCCGGGTGGCCGTGGTGCCCGAGCCGGACGCACTCACCGGCTGCCTCACCGCGTCCCGCTCCACGGCCGCGTGGGCGACCGTGAACGGTGTCCGGGCGAGTGGCGGGATGCGCCGCTCGCCGGAGATGCCCCCCAGCCACGCCAGCAGCGGACCCGTCACGGGATTGCGCAACAACCGGTTGCCCAAGGGCGCCATGCGCCAGCCGAGCCGCAGCCACCGGGGCAGCTGGCCCAGCAGGTAGTGGCTCCGCGGCCGGATGCGTCCTCGATAGTGGTGATGCAGGAACTCCGACTTGTAGCTCGCCATGTCCACGCCCGTGGGGCATTCGGAGAGGCAGCCCTTGCAGGAGAGACACAGGTCGAGCGCGTCCCGGACCTCCGTGGAGCGCCAGCCGTCGCCGGACAGCGACCCCGCCATCATCTCCTGGAGCATCCTCGCCCGACCGCGCGTCGAGTCCTGCTCGCGGCCGGATGCGCGATAGCTGGGGCACATGAGCGAGTGCCCCTGCCGGCTGACGCACCGACCGACCCCGATACAGCGACTCACGGCCGCGCGGGCATCGCCGTGGTCCGCGTGGTACGCGAACGCGGGGTGGACTTCGATGCGCGTGGGCGCGCTCCAGCGCAGATCCGCATCCACCGGGACGGGCTCGACGATGATGCCCGGATTGAGCAGCCCATCGGGGTCCCACACGGCCTTGAAGCGTCGGAACGCATCGAGCATCGCGGGCGAGTAGATCCGGTCGAGCAGCGCACCACGGGCTCGGCCATCGCCATGCTCCCCCGACAGCGACCCGCCATGGCGAGCCACGAGGTCCGCGGCCGCCTCCATGAACCCCCGGAAGCGCTCCCGACCCCCTGGTCGATCGAGCCCGAAGCCCACCCGCAGGTGGATGCACCCTTCGCCGAAGTGCCCGTAGGTGATGCCACCCATCTCGTGGTCCCGGAGCAGGGTGTGCAGCTCGCGCAGATACGGCCCGAGCCGCTCCGGCGGGACGGCCGCGTCCTCGAAGCCCGGCCAGGCCGGGGAGCCATCGGGCAGTCGCGCGGCATAGCCGGCACCGTCCTCGCGGATCCGCCAGAGGGTGGCCTGCGCGGCGGCCGAGTCCAGGAGCCGGACGTTCGCATCAGCAACGGTCCGGGAGAGGGTACGAGCAAGTCGTTCGGCATGCGCACGAGCCTCAGCCGGATCCTCGCCACCGGCCTCCACGAGCAGCCATGCACCCGCATCGGGCAGGAGCTCCGTGGACGGGCGCCCGCCCACCAGCGCGAGCAGCTCGTCGGTCAGGCTCTCGACGGTATAGGGCTCCTCCGTGAGGAGCGCCGGCACCGCGTCCGCGGCCGCGATGTCATCCGCGAACCCCAGCACCAGGAGGCATCGCACGGTGGGCGGGCGCCACAAGCGGATGGTCGCCTGTGACGCCACGCCGCAGGTCCCCTCGGTGCCCACGAGCGCACGCGCGACATCGAACCCCCGCTCCGGCAGCAGCCAGTCGAGGAGATATCCCGACACGCGTCGGTCCCATTCCGGCAGCTCGGCGCGCACCAGGCCTTCGTGGGCGGCCGCGAACCGTCGCAGCGGCTCCGCGAGCATCCCGTTCGGCGGCAGCGCCAGCTCCCCGGGGGCCGGCGATCGGAGATCCAGGCGTTCCCCGGCGGCGGTGATGACGTGCAGGCCCAGGACGTTGCGCGCGGTCGATCCCCAGCGGACCGAGCGGGAGCCGCAGGCGTCGTTGCCGATCATCCCGCCGAGCGTGCACCGGCTGTGCGTGGAGGGATCGGGTCCGACCCGCAGCCGGTGGGCGGCGGCGGCCGTGTTGAGCGCTCCGAGCACCACGCCCGGCTCCACGGTCGCGGTCCGCGCCTCCGGATCGATGTCGATGATGCGTGACAGACGCCGGGTCTCGATGACCACGCCCCGACCGATGGCGTTGCCGGCGATGCTGGTACCCGCCCCCCGCATCGTGACGGGCACCCCGGCTTCCACGGCCAATCCCACGACGCTCGCCAGCTCGTCCGCGGAGCCGGGTGCCACCACGATCCCCGGCACGATCCGATAGTTCGACGCGTCCGAGGAGTACAGCGCGCGGGTGGCCGCGTCATGTCGAGCGTGCTCGCCCAGCTCCTTGCGCAGACGCCAAGTGAGCCAGTCGGTGTCGCCCACGGACGAACGGCCGGATGCGAGCGCCACGTCGGTCAACGCGACCCCGACACGCGGCCGCGCGCCTCACCGATGCTGCCTCTCATCTCGCTCGTCTCCTGCGTGACCGACCTCGCCGCGAACGTACCACGCCGGCCGGCCCACGCGTCGCCCGACCCGGCGACGTCGGTGATCAGCGCCGTCGGTGATCAGCGCCGTCGCTGCTCCCAGTCGGCCACGGCCGACCCCACGATCGCATCCACCTCGCCCGTGTATCGAGCCGGATCGAGGAGCACCTCCGCGGACGGCAGCTGGGCGGCGAGATCGGCCGGGAGATCGCGCGTGACCACGTCGCGCAGGTCACGACCCTCCGTCCGGGCGCGCGCTGAGAGGTCATAGACCAGGTGGTGGGCCTCCGCGCGTCCCACGGCGGGCGCGAGGGCCATCATGAGGGCCTCGGCCATGATCAGCCCGCCGTCCTGGGCAAGGTTGTGACGCATCCGGTCGGCGTTGACGACGAGGCCGTCAGCCACGCTCGTGGTCGCCACGAGCGCACCCGCCGCGAGGCAGTACAGCAGGGGCACGACGTCCCACTCCACCTGCCATTCGCCCGTCGCGCGCTCGTGTCGACCCTGCATCGCTGCGAGCACCGCCGGCAGCTGGCTGGCAGCGATGGTGCCCATGCCGATGACGACCTCGCTGAGGATGGGGTTCGCCTTCTGGGGCATCGTCGACGACGCCCCGCGGCCATGGGTCAGGGGCTCCCGGACCTCGTCGATCTCGGAGCGTGCGAGGTCGGCGACCTCCCGCGCGATGCGCACACAGGTCCCGCTGATGGTCGCCGCCAGGAAGCTCGCCTCGGCGATGCCGTCGCGCGCGACGTGCCACGGCACCTCGACCGACGTCAGACCCAGGATGCCCGCGACCGCGCGACGGACCCGTCCCGCGTCGGGACCCATGGCGGCGGACGTGCCACCGGCCCCGAAGAGCTCCACGGCACAGGCCCGTGGGCGGGCCTCACGCAACCGATCGAGCTGTCGGGTGAGCTCCGCGAGCCACACCGCGACCTTGGCACCGAACGTGGTGGGCACCGCCTGCTGGCCGTGGGTCCGACCTGCCATGACGGTGGCGCGATGCGCCGTGGCCAGCGCCGAGAGTCGGTCGCCGAGGGCCGACACGAGGACCTCCAGACGATCCATGCCCGCGCGCAGCTGGAGCGCCTGTCCGGTGTCCATGATGTCCTGGGTCGTCGCGCCCCAGTGGAGCCACGCCCCCACCTCCGCGGGTGCGTCCCGGCCCACGACCTCGAGCAGGCGCACGATGGGATAGCCCACGTGCCGGAACCCCTCGTCGAGCGCACCTGCCGGGATGGCGAGGGTGTCGATCCGGGCCTCGATGGCACGCGCTGCGTCCCGCGGGATGAGCCCGAGGTCCGCCTGTGCGCTCGCGATCGCCCGCTCCACCGCCAGCCAGGCACGGACCGTGGCATCCTCCGAGAACACCTCGGCCATCGCCGGATCACCGAAGGTGTCGAGCAGCATCGTCCAGGGGTGGCGGGACGTCATCGAGGGAGCCTCCGGGTCCGTCGTCGTGGCAGCAGGGTCCGGCTGCTCAGTCCATCTCGATCCCGCCATCGACGTTGATGGCCTGGCCCGTGATGTAGCGCGCCTGGTCCGACAGCAGGAAGGCGACCGCGTCAGCCACCTCGTCGGGGGATTCGATACGCCCGAGCGGGATCCCGGCGATCATACGTGCCACCGACTCCTCGCGGCTGATGCCCAGCTCCCGGCCCGTCTGCTCGTGGATGGCATCGGTCATCGCGGTCTCCACGACCCCCGGACAGACGGCGTTGACCCGGATGCCGCGCCCGGCGAGCGCGAGCGCAGCCGACCGGACGACGCTGATGACACCGGCCTTGCTCGCGGCGTAGTCCGCGGCGGTCGCTCGTCCACCACGCCCGGCGACCGATGAGATGGCGACGAACGCGCCGGCGCGGCCCTCCGCGACCATCCGCCGCGCGGCACGCTGCAGGACCAGCCAGGTCCCCGTGAGGTTGATGGTCAGGACCTGACCCCAGGCCTCCGGGGTCAGGTCCAGGAACGGCGCCTTGCGGATGATGCCGGCGCTCGTGACCACCCCGGTCACGGGCCCCAGCGTATCGGTCGCCGCGTCGAGGGCGGCCTCCACCGAGGCAGGATCGGTCACATCGAGGACCACACCGGTCGCGTGGCCACCCGATGCGCGCAGCTCGCCGGCGATCGCCGCGCATCGGTCGAGGTCGAGGTCGCCGAGGGCGACGGCCCGCCCCGACGCGACGAGCCGACGCGCGGTCGCGATGCCGATGCCACCAGCGGCGCCCGTGATCAGGACGCTCATCGGGCTGCCTCCGTCACCGGATGTCGATGCCCAGCGCGAGCGCTCGCTCGGTGAGGTGACGCTTCGCGAGGGCGATCTGGGACACCGGCAGGTGCTCCACGATGGCCCAGCCGTCCGGCAGCGCGGCGGTCCGCCGCAGGACCGTATCGAGGTCCATGATGCCTGTCCCCGGGACCGCCTCCGAGACGTGGACCACGAACCGGTCCTCCAGATAGACGTCCTTGACATGGGTCGTCGCGCAGTACTCGCCCAGGACGTCGAACATGTGGTCGATCATCGGTGCGGGATCGAACGCCGTGCGGATGCCGTCCACGAAGTTGGCCGGGTCGATGTTCACCTTGACCCGTGCGGGGTCCGTGCGCTCGATGACGCGTCGCACCCGCTCCGCCGAGTCGAGCGGCGACAGGTGGTGGGTCTCGAGGACCACGCCCACACCCACGTCCACCGCCGTCTCCAGGATCTCCGAGATGCTCCGCACCAGGATGTCCTCGGTCGCGGCCGTGTGGTTGTCCGGGTGTGGCCACCAGTCACCGCGCGGGTTGTGGCTCGTCGGTCGCACGCCACCCGCCGGCACGCCCATGCGCGCCGCGAGCCGCATGATCGCCCGCGCCTCCTCCACGCCCCGCCGACGCAGATCCTCGTCCCGGGAGACGATCGAGGGATACGGCGCCCAGAGCTGGAAGAGCTCCAGGCCGTTGTCGGCGGCCGCGCTGCGGACCCGGCCCGCGGTGTCGTCCGTGATCGTCGACGCGGGGACCGTGAGGTGCGCCCCGAGTCCCCGGAACCCGAGCTCGCGCGCCATCGCGACCAGCTCATAGGTCACATCCGACCAATCGCTCCAGATGAGACCGAGCACTCCGAACCGCATCCTGGTCGCCTCCCCCTGCCACTGTGTCCATTCGGCAGGCTAGCGCCGGCTCGGTGGCGAGTCAATCGGTTGAGCGCGCCGTCTACACTGCACGACGATGGACGCTTCATCACGGCCCGGGACCGGTCGTCGCTCCGCGCGACCCACCATCACCGATGTGGCGCGCCTTGCCGCCGTCGACCGTGCCGTGGTGTCCAAGGTGCTCAGCGACGACCCGTCCCTGCGGGTCCGGGAGGAGACCCGGGAGCGGGTCCGGCGCGCGGCGGATACGCTGGGGTACCGGCCCAACTTCTACGCACGCGGCCTGGCTCGCGCACGCGCCGGCGCCCTGGGATTGCTGCTCCCCGAAGGCAATCCATTGTTCACGGAGGTGATGGCTGGCGCCCAGGAGGTCGCCCTCGAGCGCGACCTGCTGCTCTGGACGATGACCCACCAGGGCGACCTGCCCGACCGATATCGCGGACTGCTCCTGGGTGGGGTGGTCGACGCACTCCTCGTGGCCGGCCTTCGGGCCGAGGTGGACGCGCGGACGCTGCTGGCCGAGTCACCGGTCCCGGTGATCCTCGTCAACCGCCGCTCCCGGGGATCGGAGCGCTGGGTGATCCTCGATGACGAGCGCGCCACCCGGGATGCGACACGCCACCTCCTCGGTCTGGGGCACACCGAGATCGCGTTCCTGGGTGGCCCGGAAGGGGTGGACACCGCCGAGCGGCGACGTGATGGGTTCCTCGCGGCCATGCGTGGGTCCGGGGCCACGCCGGAGCCGGCGCACATCGTGCACGCCGACTACTCGCCTGCCGCGGGTGAGGTCGCCATCCGGTCGCTCCTGCGCGCCCGACGACGACCCACCGCCATCGTCGCCGCGGACGCACCGCTCGGGCTGGGCGCCTGGCACGCGCTCGACGCACGGGGGATCGAGGTCCCCACCGAGATGTCCCTCATCGCCATCCACAAACCACCCTTCGAGGAGTACCGCGTCCCCGGGCTCACGTGCGTGGAGCTGCCGCTCCGGATGCTCGGCCGACGCGCCGCCGAGCTGGTCCTCGACACACCCGCGGACGATCCCATCCACGAGCTGGTCCGCGCCGATACCACCATCCGGGGCGGGGGCACCGTCGCGCCCCCTGCTCGACGAGGTGGCAGTGTGCCGACCCGCGGATCCGCCGGTCGGTGGGATGCTCGTGGCGCGCCTGCGTCGCGAGCCATCGGGGAGTGACGGGAGACGAGGATGACGGTCGAACCCGACACGACATGGGCCATCCCGGACGGGGCCGGGCGTCACCGGGGCATCGGCGTCGTGGGCGCGGGTGGCATCGTCAGCGGGGCGCACCTGCCGGCGTATCGGCAGGCGGGTCTGCGAGTGGTGGCGATCTTCGACATCGACCAGGCCAGGGCGCAGGAGGTCGCGCAGGCATTCGCGATCGAACGGGTCGCGGGGAGCGTGGCGGAGCTGCTCGAGACACCGGGCGTGGAGATCGTGGACATCGCCGTGCCGGCGTGGGCACAGCCGGCGATCGTGTCGCAGGTGGCCGCCGCGGGCAGGCACATGCTCTGCCAGAAGCCGCTCGCGCTCGACTATCCCACCGCCCTCGCCGAGGTGGAGACCGCGGAAGCTGCGGGTGTCCTCCTCGCGGTCAACCAGCAGATGCGCTGGGATGCAGGGGTGGCGGCCTCGCGTGGGTTGATCCGCGCCGGGGCGCTGGGCACCGTGGAGGAGGTGTGGCTGCGCGTGTCGGTGGTCACGCCGTGGCACATGTGGCCGTGGCTGGCCGCCTCGCCGCGCCTCGACATCAGCTGGCACAGCATCCACTACCACGACGCGATGCGGTCGCTCCTGGGTGACCCGGTGCGCGTGACCAGCGTCCATGGGCGGAGCCCGCAGCAGGGCGAGGTCCAGGGTGAGACCGCGACCACGACCGTCATGGAGTTCGACGGCGGCGCTCGCGCGATCGTCACGGTCAACCACTACGACACGCACGGCACCCCCATCTCGGAGCTGCGGATCCTGGGCACCGACGGCATGCTCGAGGGCACCATCGGGGTCAACTTCGACTATCCGACGGGGCGCCCGGACACGCTCGCGCTGTACCGCGAGGGACGCAAGGTCCGGGACTACCCGCTGGACACGCGCTGGATCCCGGATGCGTTCCTGGGCCCCATGGCCGACCTCATGGACGCCATCGAGATGGGACGCGCACCGGTCACCAGTGGTCGCGACAACCTGCGGACGATCGCGCTCGTGGAGGCGATCTACCGGTCCGCGGCGGAGCATCGGAGCGTGACGCTCGACGAGATCACCGGGGAGGCATAGGTCCTTCATGCCCCCCGGTCCGGCGGCCCCTCCGTGCCGCACGATGGGTCGGTCAATCGGTTGACGCCGCGATCCCGTGGCGCTATACATGGCGGACCGGTCGGCGGCGAGGTGCCGGCCCCGTAGATGGCGGGCCCGTGTGGCGGGCGCGGAGGAGGACTCGATGAAGCGTGGTCTGCTCACGGTGGGGGCGGCCGCAGCGCTGCTGACCACCACGGCCGCAGGGACCGTGGCGCAGTCGCCGGCTGGTTCGGTGGAGGAGGTCATCGCGGCACTGCCGCCGCAGCTGGCGAGCCTGTACGACCACTACGCCGGCGAGATCACGCTGGCGAACGCCCCCGATGTCTCGGGCAACGAAGGCCCCTGGAAGTTCTGCTATTCCGAGTCCTACCAGGGCAACCCGTGGCGCGTCGCGCTCACCAACGAGACCAGGCGTCTCGCCGACGAGTCCATCGCAGCGGGCGTCCTGTCCGAGTTCGTGATGGCCGACGCGAACGGTGACGTCCAGCTCCAGATCAGCCAGATCCAGTCGTTCATCGACCAGGGCTGCGACGTGATCCTCACCATCCCGGGCTCCACCAGCGGCCTGGACGGCGTCATCGAGACCGCCTACCAGGCGGGCATCCCGGTCGTCACCAATTCGGGTGCCGCGACCAGCCCCTATGCCATCAACGTCGACTCCAACTGGTATCGCTGGGGCTACGACATGATGGTTGCCATCGGCAACGAGATCGGCGAGGGCAACGTGCTCGTCGTCGAGGGCATCGCCGGTGCGCCCATCGTGGCGATGCAGGCCGAGGGTCGAGAGGCAGCGCTCGCCCAGTTCCCGGGCCTCAACGTGGTCGCCACGGTGAACGGCGACTGGACCCCCACCACGACCCAGACGGTCATCACCCAGACCCTGGCCACCAACCCGGCCGAGATCCACGCGGTGTGGACCTCCGGGAGCGAGTCGCGCATCGTGACCGAGGCGTTCAAGGCCGCTGGCCGTGACGTGCCGCTCGTGACCGGCTCGACCTCCGGCGACGCCCTCGGCTACTGGAACCAGGATCCCGACGGCTACCGGTTCACCGGCAACGCGGTCCTGCCCGTGCCGACCGCCAACAGCGGCTTCCGTGCCGCGCTCCGGACGCTCATGGGTCAGCAGCCGCTGCTCAACACGATCCTCGTGGAGCTGCCCGCGATCACCCAGGCGGACCTGCCCGACTGGTTCAGCGAGTGCATGACGCCCGACTCGGGCTCCATCTTCCCGCAGCCGGCGACCGACCCGTACCCGGAGGACGTCTTCGACGCCTACTTCGCGAACGGCGCCGCGACGCCTCCGTACGACTACGCCAACACGCCCGACCCCTGCGGCTGAGCCCGGTCGGGACCAGGGATCGAAGGGTCGGAGGGGGCGTTCGCGCCCCCTCCGACGCACATCCGGATGCAGCACGTCCACATCGCCCAGCTGAGCAAGAGCTTCGGTCCGACCCAGGCACTCCGGTCGGTGGACATCGACCTCCACGGTGGGTCGGTCCACACGATCCTGGGTGAGAACGGGTCGGGCAAGTCGACGCTCATCAAGGCCCTGTCGGGGGTCGTCGCCCCGGATGCGGGTCGCATCGCCATCGATGCGACCGAGGTCCGCCTGTCGAGCCCACGAGCGGCCCAGGCGCTGGGCATCCACACCGTGTTCCAGGAGATCCTGACCGCGCCCAACCGGTCGCTCACCGAGAACGTCCACCTGGGCTTCCATCCCTGGCTGCGGGACCGCTCCAGCGCGGCGGACCAGGCGCGACGGACCCGCGAGCTGTTCGAGTCGCTGGGCATCACGGACGTGGACGTGGCCGCGGAGGCGGGTGACGTCCCGCTCTATGTCCAGCAGGTCACGGTCATCGCCCGCGCGCTGCTGCGCTCGCCACGGATGCTCATCCTCGATGAAGCCACCGCGGCCCTGGGCATGGGCGAACGGCGAGCCCTGTTCGAGGTCATCCGACGGCTCCGCGAGGATGGGGCCGTGATCGTCTTCGTGTCACACCGCCTCGACGAGGTCATCGAGATCTCGGACACCATCACGGTCCTCCGCAGCGGACGCGTCGTCGGGCACGTGCCCCGCGCCGAGGCCACCCCGGCGGCCCTGCTGGCGCTCATGGCGCCCGAGCGGGCATGATCGGCGAGCCGCTCCTGGAGGCGACCGGCATCCAGCTGACGAGCGACTCCCGACCGTTCGCGTTCCGGCTGGCACCGGGCGAGATCGTGGGACTGGCCGGGCTCGACGGCCACGGGCAGGCGACGTTCCTGGAGGTGCTGGCCGGGATCCGGCGGGCCGTGTCGGGCATCGTCGAGTCCGTCCGCGACGGACGGCGTCAGACCATCGATGACGCGCACGGCGCGTTCGACCAGGGGATCGTGTACCTGCCCCAGGACCGCAAGACGGAGGGCATCTTCCCGAGCCTCTCGGTGCTCGACAACTTCCGGATGCTGACGCTCGATCGAGGGAGCCGGTTCGGCTTCCTGTCCCGGCGCAGCCAGGCCGCGTTCGCGGCCCATCGCGAGCGGCTGGGCATCGTCCTCGCCTCGCCCGCGTCGCCCATCACCAGCCTGTCGGGCGGCAACCAGCAGAAGGTGCTGCTGGCCCGGTTGCTCGAAGCCGGACCGCGGGTGATGCTGCTCAACGACCCGACACGTGGCGTGGACCATCCCACCCGTCTCGCGTTGTTCGCGCTGCTCGAGGAGCTGGCCCGCGACACCGGGCTGTCGGTGGTGGTGCTCTCCACGGAGATCGACGAGATCGTCTCCCACTGCCACCGCGCGATCGTGTTCCGGGAGGGCGCGCCGTCCGCGGAGCTCGATCGAGCGTCCCTCACGCTCGATGCCGTGCTCGCCGCGATGTTCGGCGTCGCTCCGACGTCAGCGTCCGGCCCGGCAGCGTCGAGGTCGGCGCCATGACCACCCTCGCGATGCCCCGCCGCGGCCAACGATGGCTGGGCGCGGGCGTCATCGGTGGCCTGTTCCTCGTCCTGCTGCTGCTCAACCTGTGGCTCAACCCCGCGCGCTTCGCACCGTCCGGCTTCCTGACCACCATCGGGCTGCTCGCCCCGATGCTCCTGGCGGCGCTCGCCACGGCACCGGCCATCCTGTCGGGTGGGGGCGGCATCGACATCTCCATCGGGCCGATGATCGGGCTGCTCAACGTGGCCATGGTCCAGTACCTGTTCCTGTCCGGCATCGAGTCCCCGTTCCTCGTCCTGCCCATCGTGCTGCTCGCGGGCGCGGCGCTGGGCGCGCTCAACGGACTGCTCGTGGTGGTCGTCCGGCTGCCGCCTATCGTGGCGACCCTGGGTGCCTATCTCGTGTTCGTGGGTCTGTCGCCGTGGGTCATGAACCGGCCGGGTGGCTCGGTGCCGGACTGGCTGCCCCGCCTCGCGCACGACCTGTCGCCGCTGTTGCTGGTCATGGTCGGGGTGCTCTGGTTCCTGCTCGTCCGCACGCCGTTCCATCGGTACCTGATGGCGACCGGCGGATCCGCCAAGGCTGCGTACGCGAGCGGGGTCGACGTGGCTCGTGTGCGGATCATCGCCTACGCCCTCGGTGGCCTGTTCGCCGGCGCAGCGGCACTCGCACTGACCGCCTTGCTGGGCTCGGGTGACCCCAACATCGGTCCGCCCATCACGCTCAAGGCCATCGCAGCGGTCGCGCTCGGTGGCGTGAGCCTGGCCGGCGGCCGCGGTGGGCTCATCGGAGCAGCCACCGGCGCCCTCATCATCTACCAGCTCGATCTCGTGCTGACCCGCACGGGGCTGTCCACCTTCGTGCTCCAGATGATCTATGGCGTCGTGCTGGTGGCGGCCGTCGTGTTCAACGCCGTGGTCGCGCGGCGACGCTGATGGTCGACCGCATCGGCCGTGCCGTGGCAGCCGGCCGCACCTCCATCGCGCTCCCCATCGCCCTGGGCATCGGATTGTTCCTGGTGGGCGCCATCCTCATCGACGGGTTCGCGAGCGTGCGCAGCGTGCGGGCCGTGCTGGTGCTGGCCGCGTTCGTCGCGCTCGCATCCGTGGGTCAGACGCTGGTCGTGGTGCTCGGGGGCATCGACCTGTCCATCCCGTTCCTCGTGGGCGTCGCCAACGTCGTCGGCGCCAAGGCGTTCGAGGCGGGCCTGCCGGCACCGGTCGCGATCGCCCTCACCATCGGTCTGACCGCGGGCATCGGCGCGTGCAACGGCTTCGTGTCCCGACGGTTCTCGGTGCATCCACTGATCGTGACGCTGGGCATCGGGACGGCGTCACTGGCAGCCGTCAACTGGTGGACCGCGGGATTCCCATCGGGCTCCGCGCCCGACTGGATCACCGGGTTCGTGTCCATCGGCGCCACGACCGGACCCATCCCCGTCCCGCCCATCGTCCTCCTCTGGGCGGTGGTCACGGCCGTGCTGGTCATCGTGGAGCGGAGCTCGGTCTATGGCCGGCGGCTCTTCGCCCTGGGCGCCAACCCACGGGCTGCCGGCTTCGCGCTCATCCGGCCGCTCCGGATGTGGGTCGCCACGTTCGCGATCTCGGGGGCGTTCGCGGGCATCACGGGCGTGCTGTATCTCGGTTTCACGGGGCGGGCATCCGGCACGGTCGGTGACCCGCTCCTGTTCCAGACCATCGCCGCCGTGGTCATCGGCGGCACGTCGCTCATCGGTGGCCTGGGGGGATATGCCCGGACGGCCCTCGGTGCCATCGTGCTCGTGCTGCTGAGCACCATCCTGCTCGGCGTCGGCGTGCCGTCGAGCCTCATCCAGTCGGCGCTCGGCGTGCTCATCATCATCCTCGTCTCGGTCTATGGTCGCGAGCCGAGGGTCCAGGACACCATCTGACGGATCCGACGGGTCCGAGGAAGAGCGGAGGACGACATGCGGTTGTACGTCGGTACCTATACCCGGCCCGCGCCATACCTCGCGGCCACGAACGGCCACGGCCTGTACGTCTATGACTTCGACCCCGGGTCGGGCCACCTGACGCAGGTCCAGGAGGTGGGCGGCATCGAGAACCCGTCCTACCTATGCCTGTCACCCGATGGCCGCAACCTCCACGCCATCTGGGAGGTGCTCGACTGGCCGGAGGGCCTTGTGAGCTCCTATGCCGTGGACCCGTCCTCGGGTGAGCTCACCTATCTGGGGGTCCAGGGCACGCGCGGGTCGCTCGCCTGCTACGTGATGATGGACTCCCGATCGCGTGTGGCGCTCGTCGCCAACTACCTGTCGGGCAGCGTGGCGATGTTCCCGGCGCAAGCGGATGGCTCGCTCGGCGCACCATCGAGCGTCGACCAGCACACGGGCAGCGGCATCGACCCCGCTCGGCAGGAAGGCCCGCACGCCCACTGCATCGTGGTCACCGCGGACGACCGGTTCGCGTTCAGCGCCGACCTGGGCACCGACACCATCATCGGCTACCGGCTGGACCTCGACGCGGGCACCCTGGCACCCCACAGCAGCCTTTCCCTGCCACCCGGCTCCGGGCCTCGCCACCTGGTGTTCGCCCCGGATGGTCGTCACGCGTGGGTCGTGTGCGAGCTCGCATCCACCATCGCCTCGCTGGCATATGACGCTGGGACCGGGACGCTCTCGCTCATCGAGAGCTACCCGATGCTGCCCGCGGACTTCACCGGGGACAGCCACTGCGCTGATATCCAGGTCCATCCCTCGGGTCGGTTCGTGTACGGCTCGAACCGGGGTCATGACTCCATCACCATGTTCGCGGTCGACGAGGCGACCGGGCGACTGCGGCTCCTGGGGCACCGTCCCACCGAGGGTCGGACGCCGCGCAACTTCACCATCACGCCCGACGGCCGATCCCTGCTGGTGGCGAACCAGGACTCGGATACGGTCGTCGTGATGCCCATCGACCCGGAGACGGGGCTCCTGGGGCCGACACAGGCGGTCGACCCGGTCCCGACCCCGGTCTGCCTGCGGTGGGGTCCGTGATGTGCGCCTGACCGAGCGGATCCACCTCATCGGGAGTGGACGCCACGGCTTCGGGCTGACGCATCCCTCCGACTGTCACGTCTATCTCATCGACGGCGGGACGGAGGCGGCCATCGTGGACGCCGGAGCGGGCCTCGGCGAGGACGCGATCCTGACCCTCCTGGACCGGACGGGTGTCCCGCGCGAACGCGTCCGCCACCTGTTCCTGACCCATGCCCACGCGGACCATGCCGGGGGTGCCGCCGGCCTGCGGGCCGCGCTCGGTCTGACGATCCATGCCTCCTCCGAGGTCGCCGCCATCCTGCGGGACGGCGACGAGCGGGCCGCGAGTGTCGACGTCGGGAAAGCCCAGGGCTCCTATGCGCCGGACTATCGGTATGCCGCGACCGACGTGGCCTCCGAGCTCACCGATGGCCAGCGGATCGGCGTCGGCGACCTCGTGGTGGAAGTCGTGGCCACCCCCGGCCATGCGACCGGCCACCTGGCGTACCTCGTGCACGGGGACGGTCGCAGCGACCTGTTCACCGGCGACACGCTGCTGTACGGCGGCGTCATCATCCTGCAGGGCACCTGGGACTGCGAGCTCGGCGCCCACATCGCGTCGCTGCGACGCCTCGCGAGCCATCCCCACGATGGGCTGTTCCCGGGCCACCTCACGTTATCGGTGACCGAGGGTGATCGTCATGCCCAGACGGCCGTCGCCGCACTCGATCGAGGCGTCCTGCCGCCGAACCTGATCTGACGCTTCGCAGCATCTGACACGACCGCGGTCGTGACCGACGTCAGACGAGCACCGCCTCCACGCCCAGCTGGCGCGCGACCGCCACGACCTCGTCCGCGATGTCGCCGGGGGTCGCCGCGCTGTGATGGTTGACCCCGGTCCCCGCCCAGCGAGCCCAGGCCTCCTCCACGGGCCCATCGCGGAACCGGAATGCGCCGTTCGCCGTGCCCGTGGCGGAGAAGTGGCGCTCGGTCAGCTCGCCCCGGGCGACCACGAACCGGAAGCCAGCCAGCGCCGCAGGATGGGGTGTGAAACCGACGAGCGTCGCGGGTCCTGCGGGTGGCTCGAGGACCGCGCACACGCCGCATCGGGCATCCGTGCCACAGAACCAGCCGTTGCGCCGGAGCCGGGGCGTCGAACCCGGTGCCAGCCATGCGAGGTCGTGCTCGCCGCTGTTGGCGATGACCACCTCGCCCGTGGCGTAGTCGATGGCCTCGATCTCGTGGTAGAGCGCAGCCGCACCCAATCGCTTGTTCAGCAACATCGCCACGCTCGTCAGGATGTCGCCCGTGCACGTGAAGGGCATCCCCATGCTGGTCAGTCGACCGAGTCCCCAGCAGGGTGCGATGCCGATCTCGTCGCCGAACCGGAACTGGGGCACGTGGCAGTTGAAGGCACCGCCATCGAGTCGATGACGAGTGACGATGTCCTCGAGGGCGAGCGCCATCCGCAGGCTCCGCGTGAGCGACTCCCCTTCGGTGGGGTCATCCTCGAACGACCAGCTCGCGCGCACCTCCGCGTCGAGACGTGCGACCCGCTCGGCATCGACCTCGCGCCAGGCCTCCACCACCTCGTCGGGCTCGACGGACACCGCCTCGACACCGATGGCCGCGCGCAGGTCCGCATCCGGGGCGTCCACGTGGAGGTAGCCCGGGATCGGGCGCCCGATCCGACCCAACCGAGCCCGTCGGATCCCCGAGGCGACGGTCGCATGCCGCAGCGCCGTCCGGACCCGAGCCACGGTGGTCGCGTCGGTCACCCGGCCGAGCACGAGCTCGAACGGCCGGCGAGTGCGCGCCAGCATGTTGCCCAGCATCGGTGCGCCGACGGTCGCGCCCTGGGTGGTGATGCTGCCGTGATCGAACGCGCCATCGACGAGTCCCGTCTCGTGGAGTGCCCAGACCACGACCGGTACGCCCGGCAGTGCATCGAGGAGCGCGAGCGTGTAGCCGACGGGGACCGCCATCGTCTGGAGCACCAGCACCACGTCGATGGGCTGCCCGGCATCGACCGTCGCCCGGAGGTCCGCACCGACCCGCGCGCCATCCTCGACCGAGCCGGCCTCCACGACGGCGACCGGGTCGAACGCGTCGGCCAGGGACGCGGCCACGCCCCGCGCCAGGTCCATGCGCGCGGCACGGAACCCGGTCGGTGCCGTATGCGCCCAGAGATCCCACCACGGATGGACGACGACCAGCCTGGGGCGTGGCGCGGACATGACGGGACGCGCTGCGCCGTCAGTCCTGGTGATAGACCTCGTCCGCGGTGATGAGCTTCCCGTCATCGGTGGTGATGCGCGTGATGACGCCCTCGAACGCCTGCCCCCAGCGCGTGTTCACCTCGTGGGTGCCCATCCGTGCGCTCACCGTCTCGATGTCTGGGTGGTACTCGCCGTAGTAGACGACGTGGTTGCCACGCCGGAACCCGGAGTAGTTGCGATAGCCCGACGCGGCGATGGCCTCGATGAGGTCCGGCCACGGGTTGGCGTGGAGGTCCTCGTAGTAGTCGATCCGCGCGGGGTTGACCACGAGCCCCAGGAACCCGCGGCGCATCGGGCCCTCGCCGCCGCCATCGGTATGGAACAGCTCCTCGTAGAACAGCGGCTCGCCGGCCGCGTCCGTGTGCTCGGCGATGATGGACACGAAGCGCTGGTCCCACGCCGCCACGGCCGGCTTCGCCGCGTAGCTCGCGAACGCCGTGGCTCGGTCGGGATGGGCCTCCGCGTAGTACCAGACGTCCGTGCCGCGCCGGAACCCGCTCATGTTCCGGAACCCCGACTCGTGGATCGCGTCCTGGACCTCCTGGGGCACGTCGACGTGGAGTCGGTCGTAGTCCGCCTCCGTGCCAGGGAAGATGCGCATGTAGAAGAGCACGCGTTCCATGTCGTAGCCTCCTCGTGCCACCGGGCCGCCTCGTGGGCATCCCATCGTAGCGCTCGGCTGGGATCGTTACCAGCCGAGTCCGCCAGCCGTCCGCGGACACGCCGACCGGTTCAGGTCATCACCCAGCCGCCGTTCACGTCGATGGTGACACCGGTGACGAACGACGCGCCGTCACTCGCGAGGAAGGCGATGACCGCGGCCACCTCCTCGGGGCGCCCCAGCCGCCCCAGGGGCGCGCTCGCCGCCGTCCGCTCGAGGAAGCCGGGCTGACGGGCATCCTGCCCGCGCGCCATCGGCGTATCGATGAGGCCGGGTGCCACCGCGTTCACGGTGATGCCATCTCGACCGAGCGTCCGGGCAAGATTCTTCGTCATGGCAAGCATCGCGGCCTTGGTCATCGCGTAGACACCCGAGTCGGTGACCCCGCCGGTCCGCGCACCGACGCTGGACACGTTGACGATGCGACCCCAGCCACGTCCCCGCATCCGCTCGCCGAGGCCGCGCGCCAGGAGCAGCGCACCTCGCTGGTTGACAGCGATCATCCGGTCGATCTGCTCGATGGTCAGCTCCGGCACGGGTCGCTCGATGAGCAGCGCGGCGTTGTTCACGAGCACATCCACCCGACCCACCGAGGCGCACAGGTCCTCCACGGCGGGCCCGTCCGCGAGGTCGAGCACGATGGAGCGGCCGAGCAGCGGATCGTCACCCGGTCGCAGGTCGAGCCCGATGACCTCGTGGCCGGACGCCACGAGGGCCGCCACGGTGGCACGCCCGATACCGCCGTTCGAGCCGGTCACGAGGGCCACACGTCGTTCCAGGGTCGTCATCGATCACCTCCATGCACGGGTCTGATGGTCGCTCAGCCAGCGAGGATGAGGAGGACGCCCACGACCACCAGGAGCGCGGCGCCCAGGATGCGCATGGGCGGGCGGGTGCGGGACCGCCACGACTCCACGGCGAGGACGAACAGCGGGGTCGTGGCGACCAGCGTCTGGACCACCACCGGGCTCCCCTGCTGGACACCCAGGATGATGAGCACGAACGAGAGCGTGATGAGCAGCGACCGGCCGATGAGCACCGGCGTGCTGGAGAGCGGCACGTCCCGGGGCGGGAACAGGATGAGCGTCGCGACGGCGGCCAGGGCCACCCGCACCACGTAGGTCTCCACGACCCCGACGCCCAGGTCCGCCTGCATCCGCGTGACGACCACGAGCAGCCCATGACCGGCGGCCGCCGCGAGCACCCGCCACAGCACCCAGGCCCGACCGACCTCCCCGAAGGCACCGCTGAGGGCCCACAGGACGCCGACCGTGACGACGACCGCAGCCGCCGCCTGGGCGGCGCCGAACGTGCCCGGCAGTAGGATGGCCGCGAACAGCACGGCCGCGACCGGGCTGAGCGCCGAGGCGGTCGTGGTGGATGACGCCGCTCCCCGATCGAACATGTCCCAGATGGCCACGGCGGTCACGACCATGAGCACACCCGACACGAGGTGGAGCGCCACCACCTCCGGGCTCCAGTGCCAGGGCACGAACGGCGCGAACGGCAGCATCACGAGGGTGTTCCACAGGAACAGCACGCCGATGAGCTGGCGCGCCGGGTAGTGGACCGTGAGCCGCTTGCTGACGAGCGCCTGGGATGCGTTGGCGAGCGCTGCCAGGAGACCGAGGATGACGGCGATCACGCGTGGTACGCTCCAGTCTGGCGCTCCTGCAAACGATGCCGGTATCGTCGCGCATCCGAGCATGGGCCGTGGCGGAGGCGGGGTCACCCGGCGGGGTGACCCGGACAGGAAGGCGGACATCGTGACCGAGACGCGCATCGAGTTCACCGAGCTGCTGGGCCGGCGGGTGCGGATGGGATCCTGGGAGGACCAGAAGATCTCCACGTACCGCAAGATCCTCGAGGCCATCGACGAGGGTCGCTGGGACGATGCGGCGCAGCTCGAGTCCTACTTCGTGGACGAGGCGCAGGTCTGCTTCGCGATCTATCGCCAGTGGATCCCCGACGTGCGCGGCTACCTGCTCCGGAACGGCGCAGATCCGGCCATCGTGGCGGCACGGGACGCACAGGCGGTGGAGGTCGCCCGGTTGCCGGATGGCTCGCCGTGGGACCCACGCCGCCAGTGGGACCGGCTGCTGACCGCCATCCAGGCCGCGACCGCCGCCACGTACCGCCAGGACGCCCCAGCCGCGAAGGAGCGCATGGCGGAGGCCAAGG
The DNA here is from genome assembly GCA_019637815.1 of Chloroflexota bacterium. GTDB lineage: Bacteria > Chloroflexota > Limnocylindria > Limnocylindrales > CSP1-4 > JAFMJV01. The sequence goes on along the minus strand of JAHBUZ010000002.1, from coordinate 28,537 downwards.
AGATCTGGCGCCAGTGCCACGACCGGGACGTGGACCACGTGTACGGCCTCATGTCCCTGGTCAAGGAGCAGCTCGGCGAACCGGCCATCCGGGACATGTATGACGCCGTGCTCCTGCCGCTGTTCGCGTGGCGCTACGCGAAGTTCGACATCGACCAGCATCCGTGGGACGAGGCGCTCGAGGTGCTGATGCTCGTCGCCTGCGAGGCGATGCGTGGCCATCTCGTGGGTCCCGAGCGGACGGGCGACATGGAGCTGGTGGAGTTCGAGGATCGATACGAGCTCCGGTTCGACCCGTGTGGCTCCGGGCAGCGCACCGTCCGCGGCGACTGGATCGAGGGCACGCCTCCGCGCATGGAGCCGCCCTACGACTGGACCGTCGTGGAGGGCGAGTACCCCTGGACCCACTACAAGTCGGGGGTCTGCCACTACTGCGTCCACTGCATCGTGCTCATGGAGGAGATGCCCATCGACCGGTTCGGCTACCCGGTCCGGGTCATCGACCCGCCGACCTACCCCGACACGGACCGCGATCCGAACGTGCGTCAGAAGTGCCAGTGGACGATGTACAAGGATCCGACCCAGGTGCCCGAGGAGGTCTATGCACGCGTCGGGCGGACCAAGCCGACCGCCTTCGGGTCACGCGCCATGGGCGCCAAGGAACTCCCCGTCATCAATGTGGGGATGCCTGGCGCGGGGTGAGCACCTGACGTCGAGGGTGCCTCGACCCGGCGATCGACGTGGGGATGCCCGGCGCGGGGTGAGCATTCGGCGTCGAAGGTGCCTCGACCCGGCGATCGATGTGGGGATGCCTGGCGCGGGGTGAGCACCTGACGTCGAAGGTGCCTCGACCCGGCGATCGACCGGCTCGCCGAGGACCCAGCGGACAGACGCTTGTCCCCCGACGTGCTACCGTACGGCAACGCGCTGCAAACGATGCCGGGAACCGGTTTCGTCACCACCGCGTCACCACATCAGTGGGGCTGGCCGATCGCGGCCATACGGGACCCCCGATCCCGGCCGCCGCCCACGTGGCACCTGACCCCGCTCCTCTGCGGGCGCCGTCGACCTCCTCCCGACGGCGCCCGCACTCCTGCCCGGCCCAGAGCCGGTAGAAGCGCTCCGCGTTGGTGCACAGCACCCGGGTCGTGTCCTCACGACCCGGGCCCGCCTCGGCGAGGATGACGCGCACGGCGTCCACGGTCATGAGGTAGGACGCACAGACCGCGTCCACGGGCCAGTTGCTGCCGAACCCGCCAGGTAGAGCATCTCGTCCACTGGATCGTCACCGCTCCAGGCGGAGGCAACGGACCGTTGCGGGAACAGGCGACCACGGGTCGAGCGGCTGGTTTCCGCGTGGAATCAGGGCATCCGCGCCGAGGCAAGGTCCGAGGAGGGGGCCGACGACCCGTTGATCGGCACCGCGGCGGAACCAAAGAAACGACCTCGAACACGCCTCACGGATGAGGAAGTGGGCGCTCTGCGAACAGCCCTCGCACAGGGCGTAGCGTGGTCACTCTGGCAAGACAGTTCGGAGTGCATCGGGCACGGTTGTGGGCGAAGACGCGGTGATCACCTGGCAAAGGCGCGGGAGTCGAACTGATCCGCTCCCCCTCGCGCCGCGAACCTCGGTAGGGCGTTGCCGCATACGATCAACGATCTAGGGGCATCTGAAGCGAGGTTTCACCCTGCCTGCCTTCCTAAGGCGTGATGTTGGCGTACTGCGGATCGGGTGTCTCGACCCACTGCACCAGTTGGTAGATGACGCCGTTGGGATCGGAGAACTGGCAGTAGCGCTCGCCCCATGGCTCGGTTTCTGGTCGCGTCACGACGCTTGCGCCGTTCGCAACGAGCCGGTCGAACTGGTCGTCGAGATCGTCGACCGTGAACACGAGAAGCATGCCGTCTGCGGCTCCAGCGACAGATGCGGGTCGGAACGACTCCAGTCCCACCCTGAGGAAGATGAGGTTGGTGCCCGTCTCGGAGTGTGCCAACGAGCAGAAGCCGTCGGCGGTCATCTGTTCGGCGAAGCCCAGCATTTCCGTGGCGAACTGAGCTGATGCGGCGACGTCGGCGACGTTGAGGGAGATCGCGAACTGGCTGAAGCGCATGGGCACCCTTCTGGTATGATTCACGCTGTAGTATACATTGTAGAGTCAGCGGGTGACATGGCCAAACGTGCCGGAGTGGACGAACTCGAACTGATCGGCCTGCTGTGGCGCGGAGCTGCGGCGAGTCCGCGCAGCGGTCTCAGTACGAAGAGCGTCACCGAACTCGCGGTGGGCCTTGCAGACCGGGAAGGTCTCGACGCGGTGACGATCAGACGACTCGCATCCGAGGCAGGAGTCACAGCAATGGCCCTCTACCCCCACATCGGCGGGCACGCAGAGCTCGTCGAACTCATGCTCGATCATGTGGCCGGATCGACCTACGCCAGCACCAAGATCCCCGCCGACGCAGACTGGCGCATCAGAGTGACCTCCATCGCCGAAGCAAACTGGAACAATTGCCAAGCGCACCCGTGGATCACCGACATCTCATCCGGCCGCCCAGTCCCCGGTCCCGGTGCCACGACGAAGTACGAGGTCGAACTGCGCGCCCTCGACGGGATCGGCATGACCGACATCGAGTTGGAACACACCCTCACCGCGCTGCTCGCTCTCGTCGAAGGAACCGCGCGAACGGCACTGGCGACCCAACGCTCACGCGAGGCAGCCGAACACGACGACACGAGCTGGTGGTCGAGCATCGAACCCACGCTCATCGCCGCGATCGGCGATCCCGACCGATTCCCCATTGCGTCTCGTGTGTCACAAGCGCTCGGCGAGGCAACCGGGTTGGCGAGTGATCCGGAGGGAGCCTACCGCCGTGGGGTAGCCATGTTTCTGGGCGGCCTTGCGCAGCAACACGGCAGCGCGAACGGGTCTCACAGGTGATGGATCGGCTGTCTGTCTCCGGCCGTGCAGTCGTCGGCCGAGGATCGGCGGTCGTTCACTACTGCCTCGGTGCCGAAGATGCGGGCGTAGATGCCTAGGCGCGGCAGGTCGTCGGGTTCCAGCGTCTTGCGCACGGCGTTCGCTGCGGCCTCGTACTGCTCGGTCGCCTCGATCACGCGCGCGTCGGCGTCGATGCGGGGCCTGGCCACGCGCTCGACCCACACCGCGCTGTTCTCGTTCCAGCGGGGCGCGGCTCGCCCCACGCGCTTGTCAGTCGCTGCTCGGCGTCTTGGGCGAAGGCCCGAGCAGTGTGGTGTTCGGTGGTGGAGCGGCGCTTGCCGAACCTGCCGACCGTGCGCAGGCCGTCGCGGGCGACCTGCTGCGCGGCTCTGTCAGCGCGTTGCTGGCCTGCTGCCAGAGTGCATGCGGAGCCTCGGATCCCCGAACACGACGCCGCCGCTCACCACATCACCATGCCGCCATCCACGTTGAGCACCTGGCCGGTCATGTAGCGCGCCGCATCCGACAGCAGCCACACCACCCAGCCGGCCATCTCGACCGGTGGCGCGGTCCGACGCATCGGGACGGTGGCGAGCCGGCCCTCCTCCAGCTGCGCCCGGCTGATGCCGCGCGAGACCGAGACCTCATCGAGCACTCGCGACTGCATCGGGGTGTCCGTGATGCCCGGCGAGAGCGCATTCACCCGGATCGAGCCACCGGGGAGGTCAGCGTATGCCATCGCGAACGATCGGGTGACCTGGGAGATGGCCGCCTTGGTCGCGGCGTACACGGCCGCCTCCGTGGTCGCCACGAACTTGGCCGACGGGGACGAGAAGTTGACGATGGACCCACCGGACGTCATCCGTGACCCCATCGCCTGACACAGGAAGAAGGTCGACTCCGCGTTGGTCGCGAACACGCTCCGGAAGTCGTCGACCGACACCTCGGTGATGGGCCGCAGGACGATCCGGCCCGCCGCGTTGACGAGGCCCGTGGGTGGCGGCCCGTCATCGATGGCCGCCACCAGCCGCGCTCGCCCGGCCGCATCCGACAGGTCGGTCGCGATCACCCGCGCACCGGCATCGGCCACCGGCCCGAGGGCGTCCGCGGCGATGTCCGTGGCCAGCACGGGCTGGCCACGCTCGAGCAGCAGCAGCGCGGTGGCCTGGCCGATACCGCTGCCGGCACCGGTCACGACCACCGTGCGCATCGGATCCATGAAGCAGTCCGTCGCTCAGATCCGGAAGATGCGTTCCGCGTTGCCCGAGAACAGGGCGACCTGCTCGTCGCGCGAGAAGCCGCTGATGATCGCGGCGTAGGCGTTCACGACATCCGGATAGCTGGAGTACATCCGGTCCACGGGCCAGTTCGTGCCGAAGAAGCTGCGCTCGACCCCGAAGGTCTCGATGCACGTGAGCACCCACGGCCGGATGGAGTCCACCGTCCAGCGGTTGTCGCCCATGCCCAGGCCGGAGATCTTGATGACCACGTTGGGCGCCTCGGCGAGGTCAGCCAGCGCCTGCTTCCACATCGCGAAGTACGCCGCGTCCCGCTGGCGCGGGAAGCCCGCGTGGTCGAGCGAGATGGTGATGCCCGGGAAGGCGAGCGCAAGGTCCTTGATGGAGGGGTAGGTCTCGGGCGACGAATCGAGACAGGGCACCAGGTCGTACTGCTCGAGCAGCGCGTAGCCCGCGCGCCATGCCGGGTCACGCGGGTAGTCGCCCGCCCCGAAGTCACGCACGCCGCGCATGTTGGGGTACTGCATGTGCCGCTCGAGGACCGATGCCGCGTCCGGCTGGGCAAGATGGCACTCCGCGACGATACCGTGCGGGTGACCCAGCCGGTCGGCGAACGCCTGGAGCCACCTGGTCTCCTCGACGGGATCCGCGATGCCCAGCGCCGCCTGGACATGGATGGACTTGCTGACGTTCGTGAAGCGGGTCTCCGCGACGTACTCGTCCGCCCAGTAGCGCTGCGCCTGGATGGCCTCGATATCGCCCAGGAACGGGTGCTTCCAGCCCGGCTGGAGCCACGAGTAGTGGAGGTTCGGGTCCTGGAGGTCCGAGAAGTGGACGTGGGTGTCGACGAACGGGAGCTCAGCCATGCATCGCCTCCTGGGACTGGATGGATCCGACGGCCGAGCCGGCCCCCGGGACGTTGTCGCGCAGCCATGCGACGCTGCACTCGATCATCGCGAGCTCATCCACCTGCTCGCTGCCGAGCGAGGCGAGCTCCACGCAGACCGGGCCATCGAACCCGGCCGTGCCAAGGACATCGAGGATCCGGCGGAGTGGCGCCACGCCCTCGCCGAGCGCCACCGAGATGGGGCCACCCCAGACCGTGGGATCCGGGGTCGGCGGATGGTCCTTGAGCTGCACCAGCAGGGTCCTTGGCGCCAGCATCCGGGTCCCCTCGATCATGTCGTCGCCGACCCGGATGAGATTGACGTTGTCGAGGGTGACACCGAGGTTCGAGGCACCGGTCCGCTCGATGACCTCCAGCACGTCCTCCGCACGCAGATCACCGTGGTTCTCGATGGCCAGGGAGAGCCCCACCGCCTCCGCTCGCTCGGCGGCGCGCCGGGTGGGCTCGATGAGCCGGCCCACGAGCACGGACGCAGGCTCGGTGCCTCGCGAGGCAGGGCTGCCGAGCGTGATGCGCATGACCGGATGGCCGAGCCGAGCCGCGGCATCGATCCAGCGGGCGAGGTGGTCCTCCGCGGCCGGGGTCCGACCGCCGTCGAGCCCGTGGAACGCGCCATCGGGCCATGGATGGCCCCACGAGAAACCGACCCGGACCGGACCCGCCTCGAGCATGGGGCCATCGATGGTCTCCGGCTCCGGGAGATAGCAGGTCTCGAGGAACAGGTCGTCCACACCGAGGTCCCGGGCGTGCGCGAGGACCGGCGCGGGCACCAGGGGCCACACGGCAGCGCCCGGATCCCGCTCACCCGCACGCAGCTCACCGTAGCGCCGATGGTAGGAGTAGCTGTCGATGCCGACCCGCACGCGGACCGCCTCCTCGCGTCACCCAGGCATGGGCAGCGGCGTCGTCCGAGCCGGGACGACGACCGGTGGCGGTATGGTAGCGTGGCGCTGGAAACGTCACCAGACGATCCTGCAGGGGTCGCACGAGGGACCGCGGCCGATGACCGGCAGCGGTGGACGAGGAAATGGAGGGGGCAGCGGATGATCCAGGTGGATGGCCTGGCCGGACGGGTGGCCGTGGTCACCGGCGCGGCACGCGGCATCGGGCAGGCGATCGCGACGACGCTGTCCGGGAACGGCGCCAGGGTCGCCGCCCTCGACCTCGCCGCACCGGAGCACCCGGGCATCCTGGGTGTGGCCTGTGACGTGAGCGACGAGGCCGCCATCGACGCGGCGATGACGTCCGTGGAGCAGACCCTGGGTCCCATCTCGGTGCTCGTCATCAACGCCGGCATCTTCCCCATCGTGCCGTTCGAGGAGACGACGCGCGAGCTGTGGGACCGGACCCTCGCCATCAATCTCACGGGCGGTTTCCTGTGTGCCCGGCGGGTGCTGCCCGGCATGCGCGAGCAGGGCTATGGCCGGATCGTGGCCATCGGGTCGAGCGCCGGCAAGGCGGGCGGTGCCCGGAGCGTCGCCGCGTACGCGGTGTCCAAGGCCGGCCTCATGACGCTCGTCAAGTCGATCGCCAACGAGTACGCGTCGAAGGGCATCACCGCGAACGCGCTCGCGCCCACGCTCATCGACACCGACATGATCGCCGACCAGCGGGATCTCGTGTCGCGCATCCCGGTGGGTCGCTTCGGCCGGCCCGACGAGGTCGCGGCGCTGGTGGCGTTCCTCGCCTCCGAGCATGCCGGATACATCACCGGCGAGGTCACGGACATCAACGGTGGCTTCCTGGTCGACTGAGCCGGCCACGACCGGGAGCATCGGGATGTCCTCCGCGGGCCGCGAGGTCCGGCTCGCCGCGCTCCGCCCGACGGAGGTGGCGGCGGCGATGGCCCGCGCGCCGGTGGCCTGGCTGCCCATGGGCGCCGTGGAGTACCACGCCCCGCATCTGCCGTTCGGCACGGACAGCGTCACCGCGGAGCGCGTCGTGACGGACGCCGCGTCCCTCGTCGGCGGCGTGGTCCTGCCGCCGAGCATCGTGACCATGGGCACGCTCCATCTGCCATGGAGCCTGCGTTATGACGCGACGCTCGTGGAGGCCGTGGCACGTTCCACGGTGGAGCAGCTGGCGGATGCCGGGGCACGCGTCGTGGTCGTCCACACGGGCCACGCACCGCTCGACCTGCTCCACCTCCTGAAGCGCGTGTGCCACGAGGTGGAGACGCGACGCAACGCGGCCGGCGAGCCGAGGTTCCGGGCCATGGCGCTGTGCTACCTGGAGCTGAACGCGGCGCTCAGCGCGGCGCTGGGCACCGACTGGCCGGTGGTCGTGGACCACGGCTCCATCACCGAGACGTCGTGGATGCTCGCCATCACCCCCGAGCTGGTGGACCTCGACGCGCTCCCTCCGGACGACGACACGCCCATCGTGGGCATCTACGGCCCCCATCCGGTGGGCCGTGCCAGCGCGTCGCTCGGTGCGGCACAGCTCCAGGCGGGCGTCACGCTGCTCGCGGAACGGGTGGCCGGGCTCCTTGCCGGCGATCGTCCCGATCCCCTCGCCGACCTGCGGATCCTCGTGGGACGCTACTGGCCGGAACCGATGACGGTGGGCCCGGGACCGACCGAGGGTGGCGAGAGCACCGGGACGCTGCTGCTCGGACACGGGGGACCGGTCTCGCGATACCTCACCGCGCTCGGCGGGACCATCGATGGCCTGCCGCTCGACCCGGCACGCCTGCTGCTCCGCAACCCGAGTCCGGGGGAGGCGGGGGTCGCCGTGCGAGCCGCCGACCTGGGCGCCGAGTCGGGGTTCTACATCCGGCGCGGCCAGTCAGCGACCCTCGAGCTGCCGGAGGCACTCGGGCCGGGTCCGCACGACGTCCGGCTCACGATCGGGCTCGCGGGTGTGACCACGACGGAGCTGGTGACGACCCTGACGGTCGACTGACCCGACGGGCGTACACTGCCGGCCTGTCGCAGGAGGTGCTCTCGATGGCCGTCCGACCCGGCATCCGCCGGGCGCTCATCCCGGCAACCGCCTCGCTCCTGGTCGCAGCCCTCGTGGTGCCGCTCATGCTGCCTGGCACCGCGGCAGGCCAGGACGCGAGCCCAGCCGGATCGGCCGTGCCCGGCGCATCGGTCGTGCCCACCGCGTCGGTCGTGCCGGGACCCTCGACGGGACCCGCCGCCAGCCCGCAGCCGCAGCCGGTGATCGCGCTCCCGGTGATGCCCCACGATGACGAGCTCACCCTGATCGAAGGGCTGGTGCTCGCGCCACCCGTGCTGCCCGCCGATCCGGACCTCCTGGCCGCGGCGGCCGCGGCGGCGGCGGACCAGGTCGACTCCCTGGCGATCGCCCACTGGCGCGTGCCCGTCCTGGCCGAATCCCTCCAGGGTGACCTCGATGCCACGTTCGCGTTCGTCCGTGACCACATCAGGCTCGACGTGTACCCGGGCATCCTGCGCGGCCCGGAGGGGGCCCTGGCGGCACGTTCCGGGAACGCATGGGATCGGGCGCTCCTGCTCCGCACGCTGCTCGACCGGATGCGCTTCACCACGCGCCTCGTCACGGGTGAGCTGGATGACGCCATGGCCGCCCAGGTGCTCGAGCGGGTGTTCCAGGGCCCCGCGGTCCCGCTCCAGGACGGCCGCGCGGCGGCCATCGGCTCCCTGGATGTGACCGCGCTCGGGGATCGCGCCCGCCGCGACGACGCACGCGTCCGGCTCGCCCTGGGCGATCGGCTTGACTCGATGACCGCGGAGCAGCTGGCGGATCTCGCGCCCGAGGTGCGCTCGCATGTGTGGGTCCAGGTCCGCTGGGGGACCGGTTGGCGGGACCTCGACCCCACGCTCGTCGACAGCGACCCGGGGGAGACGCTGACCGCGCCGACCGGCATCCTCGACGCGGCGCCGGATGATCTGCGTCATACCCTGCGCACCCAGCTGATCGCGAGCTCCCTCGTTGGCAGCTCCGTCACCGACCAGGTGGTCCTCGATGACACGGTGGAGGCGCTGACCGCGGCCCGCCAGCAGCGGTTCCTGTACTTCCAGCCGAGCGTCGAAGGGCTGGGCGGCACCATCACCGAGGTGCTCAGCGGCACCCGGTCCTGGACGCCCATCCTGCTCGTGGACGGCGAGACGACCAAGGGATCGGCGTTCGAGGTCGGGGGCCGTGGCACGGACCTGTTCGGCGACGAGGTCGATGCACCACCGCTCGTCAGGCTCCGGGTCGTGGTCACGCGTCACGTCCCGGGACGACCCGACGTCTCCGCCACCCACTGGCTGGTGGACCGGATCCCGCCAGCGCTCGCAGACGCCGAGACGCTGGAGGCCGAGCAGCTGGCGCCGCTGCCGGAGGACACGGCCGGGCCGTTGGCCATGGGCGTCATCCAGCAGCTCCTCGTGTCCACGGGTGGCGCTGACCCGTACGTCGCGGCGGTCCGACGGGGCGTGGCAGCGGATTTCCTGTACCGCCTCCTTTCCGACCCGGCGACCGCCACGCAACACCCCCTCGGCGACCTGCTGTATCCCGTGGCGGCGGGCACCCAGGTGCTGGTGACGGGTTCGGAGCAGGTGGCCATCCCGGCGCTCGACGAGCCCGGTCGGGTCCGGGCGTGGGTGGACGCGCCCCGTGTCACGCTCGTGGACCTCGGCCAGGACCCTGCCGTCGAGGGCATGTTCTCGCTGAGCACGGACCTGCTCATCGATGACCTGCGCGTGGTCGCCCGGGATCGGTCGTCGGTCCCGGATGCCGTGCAGCGGACGATCTGGTACGGCGCGCTCCAGTCAGCGCTCGAGAGCGTCGTCGCGCAGCGCCAGCTGGCGGGACTCAGCGACACGCCCATCGTGCCCGTCGGCGCGAGCTTCACCGACCTGCCGTTGTCGCTCCTGGACGCGAGCCATCGGTCGGCGGTCGGCAGCACGGTCCTGCGGTCCACGCTCGACGCGGGTCGCCTGGCGCTGGTCCCCGGTGACGCGGCGTCCGCGCTCGCCTGGTGGGAGGTGGACCCACGGACCGGGATGACCCGAGCCGTCCTCGACCCGGGGCTCGGCGGCGTCAACGGCAAGATCGCCTGGGGTTCCATCAAGCACCTGCCGCCGCCCCCGCGCATCACGGGACCCAACGGGCCCAACACCTGGCACGTGCATCCGGATGGCTCGATCCGCCGGTATCCGCCCGGCGCCCGGCCACCCGGTGGCGGAGCGCCACAGGGGCCCCCGCCATCCCGCTGCGGTGGCGGGCAGGAGTACGTGACCATCGTGGGCTGTGTGTCGGTGCCCGCCGCGTGGGCGATCCGGATCGGTGTGGGCCTGGTCGTCACCGAGCTGCTCGGCTACGCGGTGATGTACCTCGTCACCTGACGCGGCCCGACGCGCCTCCATCCGATCGCCCGTCCATCCACCCGACCACGAGGATCCCGACCCCATGCCCTTCGACCTGGTCATCCACGGCGGTACGCTCATCGATGTCGCCGCCGGCATCCATGCGCCGCGGGACCTCGCCATCCACCGCGGTCGCGTGGTGGCCATCGAGACGCACATCCCGCTGACGGACGCAGCGGACGTGCTCGATGCCACCGACCTGCTGGTCGTGCCGGGGCTCGTGGACCTCCACGTCCACGTCGACTGGGGTGGCGCGGAGCTGTGCGTGGAGCCCGGGCCCAACGACCTGCTTCGAGGCGTGACCACGATGGTCGATGCCGGATCATCGGGCGCCAACAACTTCGCGGGCTTCCGTCGCTCCGTCATCGAGCCGTTCCCGGGCACCATCCTCGCGTTCCTCAACATCGCGGTGATGGGTCAGGCCGATGCCGACCTCGGCGAGCTCCATGACATCCGGTACGCCAAGGTGGACCGCGCGATCGAGGTGGCACGCGCCAACCCCGACCTCATCGTGGGGCTCAAGGTGCGCGTGAGCGAGCAGCTGGCGGGTGCCAACGGGGTGGAGGCGGTCCGACGCGCGCGCGAGGCGGGCATCGAGCTGGGTCGACCGGTGATGGTCCACATCGGGGGCTCCACGGCGCCCATCGAGGCGATCCTCGAGCTCCTGGGCCCGGGTGACATCGTGACCCACGCGTACACCGGCTGGGAGCCAGGCATGGTGGACACGATCGGCCAGGTGGTGCCGGCCGCCCGCGAGGCGCGCGCGAGGGGTGTCCTGTTCGATGTGGGCCACGGACGTGGCTCGTTCGCGTTCGGGAAGGCGGAGGCGGCGCTCGCCGACGGGTTCCGGCCGGACACCATCAGCACGGACCTGCATCGCTTCAACGTGCCGATGCCCGTGGTGGACCTCACGACGACCATGTCCAAGTTCCTGTACCTGGGGCTCCCCATCGAGGACGTCATCGGCATGACCACGGCGGCACCTGCGGCGGCCATCGGCCTCACGGGTGCCCGGGGCACGCTCGGTGTGGGTGTCACGGCCGATGTCACGGTGCTCCGCCGCGAGCAGGGCAGCTTCCTGCTCCAGGATTCCTACGGCGCCACGGTCACCGCGCCCGAGCGGCTGGTGGCGGCAGCGACCTTCCTGGCGGGACGCCGGGTCGCCTGACCTCCGCCGGTCAGACGCCGCCGATCGCCACCGGCGCACCCGAGGCCGCGCTGCGATACATCCCGTCGAGCACCTCCACGACCCGTGCCCCCAGCTCCGCCGGCGAGCGCATCCCGACGTCCCGTCCCCGTGCCAGGTCGACGAATCGGTCCACGACACGCGCGAACGACCAGGTGACATCCTCGTCGGAGAGCGCCGCGGTGACATCGTCCCCGGCCCGCGACCGGCGCACGAGCGGTCGGTCGAGATCCACCAGCAGCTGACCCCGGTCGCCGGTCACCCGGATCTGGAGCTGATGCTGGTCGCCGAACGTGCCCGGCGGCAGGGACGCCCCGGACACGACCCCCACGGCACCACCCTCGAGCCGGAGCGTGATCGCGTCGTGGAGCTCCACGCTGGCGCCCGCTGTCGACCCCGTGTACGCGCTCACTTGGGTCGCACGCTGGGGGATGAGACGGAACAGCAGCCCCAGGCCATGGGTCAGCTGGCCCTGGCCATAGCCGCCGCCGGAGATCCGTGGGTCGGACCATGTCTCCGCGCGAGGCGGCGCATCGATGGGGATGTCCACGTACGTCCGGCCATGGAGCAGGAGGTCCCGGACGACCGTGGACATGGTCACGCTGACATGCTCGATGGTGCCCACGCCGCCATCCTCATGGAGCAGCTGGCGGGCGGTCTCCACGATGCCCATCTCGTTCCATGCGTAGCACAGCATGAGCACCCGGCCACGCTCCCGGGCGAGCCGGTCGAGCGCCCAGGCGTCCGCGGGCTCCACCGTGAACGGCTTCTCCGCGAGCACGTGGCAGCCCGCCTCGAGGGCAGCACGTGCCTGTGTCGCACGCAGGCCGACCGGCCCGGTCAGGACCACCAGGTCCGGGCGCGCGTCGATCACCTCGCGCCAGTCGGTGGTGGCGCGCGGGAAGCCGAACATCCGCTGGACCTCGTGCAGTACGGCGGCGTCCCGGCGACACACGATGAGGGGCGCCACATCGTCGCGTGCCACGAACGCGGGCAGGTGCGCCGCGATCGCCCACGTGCCGGCCCCGATGACGCCCAGCGTCAGTGGTGCCACGTCCATCTCCTCACATGCGACGGGCGGGACGGCATCGCCGCCCCGCCCGGTCTTTCTGACGCTCCCCGGCCGACGGAGCAGATGCCCCGACGGTCGGTCACCGATCAGCAGGTCTTGGCAGACTCCGCCTCGGGGTAGATCGTCAGGAGGTTGTCCTTGCTGATCGCCTCGTGGACGATGAACAGGTTGCGCGGCAGGGCCTTGCCGTCCAGGAGGTCGATGACCGCCGGGACGAGGGTCTTGCCATAGCGCTCCGGGAAGTACGCCGAGTCGGCGATCCAGGAGGGGTTGCACAGGATCTCGGTCCACGCGGACGGGTCCGCACCCTGCGAGCCGATGCGCAGCTCGCCATCGCGACCCGCCGTGCGGGCGGCCGCGAGCGCACCCAGGGCCATGTCGTCGTTGAGGCTGAGCACCACGAGGATGCCGCCCGGCGGGATCGTCGGCAGGACGCTCGTGACGGACTCGAGCGCCTGGTCGGTGGTGCCACCGACACCCAGCTGCTGGAGCTTGTCCGCGGGGATCTCACCACAGACGCTGGCGAAGCCGGCGAGCATGCCCCCGACGCGGTCCGTGTTGACCTGGCCGACCGCCGGCGATTCGAGGGTCAGGACCTTGTCATACGTGCAGCCGTTCTCGGCCTGGAGCGCCTGCGCGGTCGCGATCCCCGAGATCTCACCGGCGTGGAAGTTGTCCGCGCCCATGAACACCACCTCGCAGGGGTCCTGGTGGATGTCGATGGCGATGGTGGGCACGTTGTCATAGGCGCCGCAGATCTCGGTGGACGACTCGGCGTACAGCTGGAAGTTGAGCACCGCCTGGGCGCCCTGGACCTTCATCTGCTGGGCGCACGCGAGCGCCTCCGCCTGGTCGACCTTCGAGTCGCAGTAGACCAGCTCGAGACCGGCGATCTCCGCCTCGGCCCGGATGCTGTCCGAGACCAGCTTCACGAACGGGAGCGAGTCGCCGAGCGAGATGTAGCCGACCGTCTTGCCCTCACCGCTGCCGGGCGTGGCACCCGTGTACGGGTTCACGTCGGGGGGTGCCGACGCGTCCTGTGCGGCCACGAGCCCGGGCGCGGACGCTGCGAGCAGCGCTCCCAGGCCGACGGTCGCCAGGAGCCGCCGTACGGACGTTGCCGAACGATGCATGGACCGAACCTCCTCTACGCGGACCCTGATCCGGCCGCCGCGCCACCGACGTCCGGCAAAGCATTCTGGAAACGATGCGCAGCCGGTCGTGGCGGCGACAGTAGGCCGGGTCGCGATCCGGTGTCAAGTCGGTGACACGAGAGCCACGGCGACGACCCCGACGCGGTGACCCACCGCGGGCGCCAGGTGGGCACGCATCCGGTACCGGGGCCACGCCCGCTCATCGCTCCTGCGGCGCGTCCCCCGGACCGGGTGGCTGGATGACCGGCAGCTCCGGCCGGCGATGCCCCAGTCGCTCGTAGACCGACGCCGGGATCGCATCGAGCGTCTTGTAGACGGTCCAGGTGCAGCGCTTCGTGGTCTCCGGTGCATCCGCCGAGCCGCCCCAGCGCGGCGGGTCCACCACGCGCACCGGGTGACCCCACCGCTCCATGGGCAGCTTCTCGAGCGCGAGGCAGCAATGCGCGCAGTAGTAGCAGATGCCGGTCTCGTTCCAGGCCCAGTCGTGACGCTCCTGGGTGACCCCGAACTCATAGGGCGCGAGCACCCGTGAGCCGGTCCCCTCGATGGTGTCGCCGCGCATCGAACGACCACCCGAACCGCAGGGATCGAAGCTGACCACCCACCGGTCGTCGTGCTCCTCGAGGTCCACCTCGCCGTCCCGCCTGGGCCCGCCCATGTGGGCGCGCATCGCTTCCAGCACCAGGTACAGGTTGCGTTCCAGGGTGTCCGGATAGGGCGTCACACGGGTGTCGAACACCATGTAGCGCTCCTGGATGTACGGCTCCAGCACCGCCCGGTAGCAGTCCTCGAGCCGTGCCTCCCCGAAGCGTCGCGCGACGAACGCGAGCACGCCCGCCATCAGGTCCGCGTATCGATCGTGCAGGCCCCGCCAGCCCTCCGCGAGCGCATCGAGCCGTGGCTGGGCCTCGGCCATCCGCAGGTCATACGCGCGGATGCCACTGGCGAGCGCGCCCGCGAGCGCGCCCAGCTCGGCCCAGCTGGCCTCGGGGTCCAGGGGTCGTCCGTCCGGCCACGCGAGCAGGTGCCGCAGGCGCTCGATCTCCGCGTCGCGGTCCGCCTGGGTGACACCCTGGGTCGCCAGCCAGTCGAGGAACCCCTCGGTCCACACCTTGTAGATGACGTAGACGACCTTGGCCTCCTCCATGAAGGAGTCCACGAGCTGCGCCGCCACCTCGCGACGGCCGGCGAGCAGGCCGAACTCGTCACCCGCCTCCTCGAGCGCCTGGCGAGCCGCGACGAGCGTGGGCACCGTCTGCGCCTGCGGATCGCCCGTCCGCACACGTTTGCCGATGGCGTCGGACCAGGTGAGTCGGACCGGACCCGGGGTCATGTGCGGGCGCCCGTCAGGCGGTCGACTTGGTGAGCCGGATGCGCAGCTGGTCGAAGCCCACCGCGGCGAGCAGCAGCACGCCGTTCGCCACCTCGATCCAGAACGACGGGACACCCAGCTGGATGAGACCGTTGGCGAGGACACCCACGATGAGCACCGCGATGATGGTGCCCGGGATCCCGCCCCGACCACCCGACAGGCTCGCGCCGCCGAGCACGACCGCGGTGACCACCTGGAGCTCGAAGCCGGTGTTGGCGTTCACCGACGCACCACCGACCTGGGACAGCAGGATGAGACCCGCCAGACCCGCCATCGCGGAGGACAGCAGGAAGCCGATGGCGATGGCGCGGTTGGTCCGGATGCCGGCGAGGCGCGCCGCCGTGGGACTCGCACCGATGGCATACATCGACCGGCCATACGTGGTGTAGCGCAGGATGACGATGGAGATGATGACGACCGCGACGAAGATGTAGACCGGGACCGGCAGACCGCCCTCGGGGATGCGCATGATGCCCAGGCCGCCGAAGTTCTCGATGCGGATGGTCTGACCATCGCCGAGCACCTTGGTCAGTCCCCGGAATATCGCAAGGGTGCCCAGGGTCGTGATGAGGGCGTTGATGCGCAGCACCGTGACGCTGAATGCGTTGAGGGCGCCGATGAGGAACGCGCCGAGGAGCGCGAGGACGAACGAGATCTCGATGCCGAGTCCCATCGCGAAGGGCGTCTTGGTCACGCCGACGGGGGCCGCCAGTACGGCCATGAGCATCGCCGTGAACGCGGCCATGGACCCGACCGACAGGTCGAACTGGCCGCCGATCATGAGCAGCGTGGCAGGGCAGGCCACGATGCCGATGCGCGCCACGTTCTGGAGGATGTTGACGATGTTGTCGGTGCTGAAGAAGTACTTCGACGTGAACGAGAAGAACAGGAACAGGGCGACGAGGACCAGGAACAGGGCAGCCGTCTCGGGCAGGCTGATGCCCCGGCGGCGTGGTGGCAGCGCTGCCGCCTCCCCGCTCGAGGCGCTCGTGACGAGCGCCTCCCCCGCTGCGCGCGGGGTCCCGGACCCCAGATCCTCGTCCGTCACATCAACCTCCTGCGGCGGCCAACAGCTGGGCCGTCGTGATCGCGTCCCCGTGCAGCTCGGTCGCCACGCGTCCCTTCGACATCACGTAGACACGGTCCGCCACCTGGACCGCTTCCTCGTAGTCCGAGGTCACCACGAGGACAGCAGCACCTCCTGCGGCGAGCTCCCGGAGCGACCGATAGATATCCTCGCGGGCGCCCACGTCCACGCCCCGCGTGGGCTCGATGAGCACCAGCGCGCGTGAGTCGCGTTCCAGCCAGCGTGCCAGCAGCACCTTCTGCTGGTTGCCACCCGAGAGAGTGCCCATCGTCTGGCGGGGATCGTTGCGAGAGCGGATGGACAATCGTTCGCGCCAGCGCTGGAACGCCTTGCCCTCCACTCGCTCGGAGATGAATCCCATCGTCGACAGCCGCGGCCAGCTGGCGACCGCCACATTCTCGGCGATGGGCCGCACCAGGAACGCGCCACCGGCCTTGCGGTCCGCGGGCAGGAACCCGGTGCCCGCGGCGATGGCCGAGTAGGGGTCCTTGAGGGTCATCGGCTGGCCGTTCACCTCGAGCGTGCCGGCGGACAGCGGATGGATGCCGAACGCGGTCTCACCGACCTCCGCGGCCCCCGAGCCCAGCTTGCCGAAGAGGCCCACCACCTCACCCGGCCGGACCTCGAGCGAGACGTCCGCGAAGGCACGGCCGGCGGACGCGGCACGCCATGCGAGTGCCGGTCGCTCCCCGATCGCCCACGTCGCGGGTGCCGGTCGACCGACCTCGGCCATGCGCCGCCCGATCATGGCCTCGATCATGGCGCGTCGATCGGTGGCGGCCACGTCGGTGAGCAGTGACGTGGAACCATCGCGCAGCACCTGGACCCGGTCGGCCACCGCGGTCACCTCGTCAAGGCGATGGGTGATGTAGATGATGGCCACGCCCTGGTCACGCAGCCGCCGGATGAACTGGAAGAGCGTCTCCGCCTCATGGTGGGAGAGCGCGGCCGTCGGCTCGTCGAGGATGAGCAGGCGGGCCGATCCCGAGAGCGAGCGCGCGATCTCCACGATCTGTCGCTCGCCGACGCGCAGCGTGCCCACGATGTCGTCGGGGTCGATGTCCACCTGGAGTTGATCGAGGATGCGCCGCGCGCGGTCCTTCATGGCCTTCCAGGACACGAGGCCGCGCGTGGCCGGCAATCGTCCGAGCGAGATGTTCTCGGCGACGGTCAGGGTGGAGGCGTCCTGGAACTCCTGGAAGATGATGGCCACGCCGAGGTCCCGCGCCTGGCGCGGCGTGAGCACCGGGTAGCTGGCGCCGTCCACCTCGATGGCGCCGGAGTCCGCCTGGTAGTCGCCCGCGATGATCTTGACGAGCGTGGACTTGCCGGCCCCGTTCTCGCCCAGGAGGGCGAGCACGGAACCACCGACGGCGTCGAGGTCCACACCATGGAGGACCTCGACGCCGCCGAAGGACTTGCGGATGTCACGAGCCCGAAGCTCGAAGGTCATCGGCTCGCGTCCCTGGAGGTGCGTCCTAGCAGGGCAGCGTGTCCGGGTAGACCTCCCGGATGTTGGTCCGGTCGATCACCTCGTGGGCCGTGAACAGCGGACCCTCGACGGTCTTGCCGTCCAGGATGTCGATGATCGCGGGGACCACGGTCCGGCCGTAGCGCTCGGGGAAGTAGGCCACCGTGGCGATGTACTGCGGGTTGCAGGCGATGTCCGTCCACGCGGAGGGATCGGCCCCCTGGCCAGCCACGAACACGTCCGCCTCGCGACCCTGGGTGCGGGCAGCACCCAGCGCGCCGAGGATGCCGTCCTCGTTGATGGCGACCACGACGATGCGATTGCCCGGCAGGGCCGGCAGCAGGTTGGACATCTGCTCGAGGGCCGGGTCGGTGCGGTCCGCGCCATCGAGGATGGTCTCGTTGACGAGGTCGCAGTACTCCTTGAAGCCATCCCGGAAGCCGCCCATGCGGTCGGTGTTCGCCTGACCGGACGCTGCGGACTCGAGCGAGACGTACGCGGTGTAGTCGCAGTCCCAGGTGTCCTTGGCGTACTTGCCGATGGCCGCACCCGACAGACGACCCGCCTCATGGTTGTTGGCGCCCATGAACACGGTCTCGCAGGGCGGCTGGACGATGTCGATGGCCACGGTCGGCACGCCGCCGTAGGACGCACAGATCTCGGGCGAGCTGTCCTGGAACACCTGGAAGTTGATGACACCCTCGACCTGGCGCGCGCCCAGTAGCTGGCCGCACGCGAGGGCCTCCTCGACGAGCACCTTGGAATCGCAGTCGGTCAGCTCGAGACCGGCGATCGCCGCCTGCTCCCGGATGCCATCCGAGACGAGCTTCACGAAGGGCACGTTCTCGCCGAGCGAGATGTAGCCGACCCGCTTGCCCTCACCGCTGCCGGGGATGGCGCCGGTCGCGGCGTACGGATTCTCCGGCTGGGCCCCTGTCGCATCCTGCGCCACGACGGCCGCCGGTGTGAGCACCAGCAGGCCGGCGATGGCGATCGCCGCACCCCGCGACATGCGCAGTCGTTCGATCACGCTGTGGATCCTCCTCGGTTCCATGTCCGGGCCAGCAATGCATTCTGGAAACGTTCGCCGCCCGCGTTGCCGGACTCTAGGCGCGCCGCCGTTCGCGTGTCAAGTCAGCGGCGACGGGGTCGCGGAAGGGTGCCGCCGTGGCGTGATGGCACCTCGGAACAAGGGCATCCCGGTCACCCCGACGTCCACACGCCAGAGGCGGCCGTCCATGGGCGCCGAGTCGGTGAGCGCCTCGATGTCACCCATGTCGGTGATGATCAGGCTGCCATCGTGGAAGACGCAGTTGAGGACCGTGCCGCCGGTCTCCAGGAAATCGGTGAGGGTGCCATCCGGTCGCAGGATGTCCACGCCACCACCCATGAAGGTGGTGACCCACAGGTCGCCATTCGCCGCGATCTTGAGGCCGTCCGGCACATGGCCAGGTGGCAGCTGCGCGATCTGCTCGCTGCGCCGGGTGTCCGGTCGCCACCGGTAGACGCCCCGCTCGTAGGACTCCACCCAGACGACGCTCCCCGCCGTCTCCACGACGATGCCGTTGGGGTAGGCGCTCGGCAGCTCCTCCAGGCACTCACCGGTCCCATCGGGCGCGAGCGCGAACACCCGGCCAGGCTTGCGGTCATCCGGCAGATAGTCAGCGGGGTCTGTGAAGTAGAGCCGACCATCCGGCCCGAACGAGAGGTCGTTGGGCGCCTGGAGGGTGATGCCATCCACGGCAGTGACCACGGTCTCCACCCGCCCATCCGGCCACGCCTTCTGGATGGACGGTGGGCCCATGACCGCGGCCCTCCAGGCGCCCACGGTGCCACCGTTCTGGGTGATGTAGACAGCCCCATCGGAACCGAGCATGCACGCGTTCGGTCCGCCCCCACAGTCGGCGTACCGGTGGATCCCCTGGTCGCGTGACCACGCGATGATCCGGCTCGTATAGGTCTCCACCATCACGATCCGCCCGTCCGGGAGGATGTCCGGTCCCTCGGGGTGGCCGAGTCCCGTGGCGAGCGTCTCGATGGGCATGCGCATCGCTGCGAACCTCCTGCGGTCGGGCCCTCAGCCTACGGGGTCACGCCAGCTCTGCGGGGCCGGAAGCGTCGGTGAGCGGCTATGGCTCCCCCTCCAGCTGGATGGTCCGCGCCTGCTCGGCCTCGATGACCACATCGTGGAGCACCATCAGCGGCTCGGTCAGGATCTCGACGGTGTAGGTGCCCGGCGACACGCGCACCGGCTGGCCCCCGACGACGCCCGTGGCGACCTCCACCCCCTCCGCATCGATGACCCGGAACGGGGCGCTCAGTGCCTCCGAGATGCTGGCCAGCAGCGAATCGGCATCCTGCGCCTCGAACGCGCGGCCTCCACCCAGCTCCGCCCACTCCGCGAGCTGCTCCTGGAGGCCCGCGTCATCGATGGCGAAGCCGACGATGTTGAGGCGCACGTCCAGACCGGACGCCCTGAGATCCTGGATGACCCGGCCGGGCTTGCCCTTGCAGCTCTCGCGACCGTCGGTCACGAGGACCACGAGCCCGGTGCCCCGGGCGGCGGCGAGGTCGGATGCGACCTCGCGCAGGGTGGCCGCGATGGGCGTGCGTGTCTTCTTCCTGACCCGCAGGTCCCGGATGCGCGCCGCCATCGCCTCCCCATCGAGCGGCGACAGGGGCGTCAGCAGCTCGCTCTTGCAGCGTCGCTGGTCATCGAACACCCGGAGCGCCACCGGCAGACCGTCCGGCAGCGTGTCACGCACGAGGCGCGTCAGGACGTCCTTCGCCACATCGATGCGCCGGGCGTCGCCGAGCGGCTCGAGCATGCTGCCCGAGGTGTCGAACAGGATCTCCACGCCCACGCCGGACCCGGCCACGACCGCGCCGCCGCCGTTCGCGCCACCGGGCGCCACGATGGTCAGCAGACCGGGCTCGTGGGACACGTACCGGGCACCGAACGTCAGCTGGTAGGACGCCTCGCGCCGGAGCCAGGTCGCCAGCCGGTCGAAGGCCCGGTCGATCGAGCCGTGTGACGCGGCGTACTCGTAGTGGCCGCCCCACGACCAGGCCCAGTCCTGCATCAGCTGCGTGGTCAGCTGGGGCGCCCCGCCGCCCCCGACGTGGACCGTGAAGATGATGGGCCGCTCGTCCGCGAGCTCCGCCCACAGCTCGCCCATGCGGCCGTACGTGGAGGTCTCGGCATCCGTGACCACGAGGATCGCGTGCGTGCCACGCCGACCGGTCAGACGGTCCAGCGCCTCCAGGATGGATGCCTCGCTGCCGCTCGAGCCGCGGGCGCTGGCCACGCCGGCCACCGCGTCCTCCAGCAGGTACGCGTCGTCGGTCCACTCGTCGAGCAGGGGCGAGTCCTCGAAGGGCAGGATGAGCACCGACTCCTCGCCCGGCACCACATCGGCCGCGAAGCCCCGCAGCGCCGTGGAGATGTACGTGAGATACGAGCCCATGCTGCCGCTCGTGTCGTACGTGAACACGGTCGAGAACGGTGGCTGCTCGAGTCGCACGAGATAGCTCGCACCGGGCTCCACGTCCGCCTCCCAGCGGACCACGAGGGGATCCGTGCTGGGCGCCATGCGCACCGGCACCTCGACCCCGTTCGCATCCTGGAGGAGCAGCTCGATGCCCGCCGCGGGTGGCGCCGCGAGCGACAGCTCGAGCGTGTTGAGCCCGTCGGGGATGGTCAGGCGATACCAGTCGATGTCCGCACCGCGCCGGATGCGCCCATCCACCGGGACATCGCGGATGAGCACGGTCGCGGTGTCAGGGGTGTCGTTGCCATCCGGGCCGGTCATGCGTGCGTCCGCGAGCGACAGGTCCGGTGGCTCCAGCCGCTCCCGGATCGCCGCCCGCTCATGGCGGCCCCACGCGCCAAGGATGGACCGGTAGGTGTCATCCGTGGACGCCTCGAGGATGCGCAGCGATGCGGGCATGGCGCGGTAGCCACGCTCGCCGGTCGGCCCCCGTCCCGTGAACCGGACGTAGCGTGCCCAGGTCCCGTCGGGCGCCCGCAGCGGTGCCACGCTGCCATCCGCTGCGTGCGCGAGCGTCCAGGTGCCGAGGTCCTGCCACGGGCCCAGGGGGCTCTCCGTGGCGACCTCGACCCGGACCCGCTCGAAGCGCTCGGCGGGATCGCCGTCGGTGGCGTCCAACCACTCGATCCGGTCGATCCGCGCGGCACGGCCGTCACGGAAGCCGATGACCCATGAGACGGTCGTGTCCGCATCCAGCCACTGGCGCCATGGACGGGTCGGGTCGTCGTCGAGCATGGACGCGGGCTCACGCGGATCCGCCGCGCCAGGAGCCGCGGACACGACATGCCCGCCCAGGACGCTCGATGCGATGTCGAGGGGCGCGCTGGGTGCCCAGCCGGGCACTGCGATGACCTGCCACTCACCCAGCTGGAGGCTGCTCCGGTCGCCGCTCCACGTGCTCGCGATGGTCAGCCGCGCGAACCGCGCCGGTGTCACGGCATCCAGCACGAACGGCTGCGCCGCCATCCGCGAGCGCAGCTCGCCCGCCAGCACCGTGGTCCACGAGGTCCCGTCATCGGAGAGTGCCAGCTCGAAGATGCGTGGCGCCGCCGCGACGCTGGGCGACCCCGCCAGCGGATCGACGACGAGACCGGCGACCGGCACCGGCTCATCGGTCGCGAGGTCCACGGTGAAGGTGGCCGGCGTCCCGGAGATCGACCCGCTGAAGCCGGCTCCCGCGAGCGCGTAGCCGTCGTGGAGCGATTCCTCGGAGGCCTGGTTGAATGTCGGCGACACCACCGTGGCGCCCAGGCCCAGCGATGCGGCATCGAGACCACCGAGCAGCGCGTCGGGCAGCGGCCAGGCCTGGCGCGCACCCACGGGTGCGGCGTCGCGGTCCGGCGTCACCTCCACACCGGCGCTCACCCGTCGGCCGTCCTCGGCATGGGCGCCCACCGTGAGCCGGGTCGGCACATCCGCCCACGCGTCGGGTGGCACGTCGAGGGTCAGCGAGACCTGCTCGGTCGTCCCGGGCGCGAGCTCCACGATCGACCGATCGAGCGCCACCACCCAGCGGTCGTCGCTGAGATGGTGGCGCAGGGTCAGCCGCACGGCCTCCGACGAATCGTTCGTGATGGCAACGACCCCGTCCACTCGCTGCCCGAACGTCTCGTAGGCGGCGACGCGGTCGGACCCGAGCGTGAGTCGCAGGCCCAGCCCGTCCGTGTCCGGGGCCGGCGCGGCCTGCAGACCGCCACCCGACAGGCGCAGGGTGTACGGACCCGCGCTGATGACCGCGAGATACAGGTCGCCGTCGACCGGCAGGGTCCGCGAGGTCCAGGTCGTGCGGTCCTGGTCGGGGTCCAGGCCGACCTGCTGGCCGTCACCGTCCACCAGATCCAGCCGCAGCTCCTGGCCGGTCGTGCGGACCACGATGGGCTCGGACCGATCGGTCGCGGCGATCGCCGGGATGCGGTACCAGTCGGTGTCCTCGGGACGCCGGCCGAACCCGCTGCCCTCGACGACGAAGCTCGCCGGGATGTCCCGCGCGGCGGGCCGGACATCGTTCGGCTCGAGGTCGGCGGACAGGTCCCATGGGTCCAGGCGCTCCACGAGCAGCCGGTAGGGTTCGACGCTGCCGCCGGTCGTGGTGAGCGTGATCTCGTAGTCGCCGGTCTCCAGCCACGCGTCGTACACGAAGGGCACACCCGGGACGGGATCCCTGCTGCGCAGGAGCTCCGTGCCGCCGGTGGTGAGCTGCAGCCGGACCGCATCATCCGCGGGTGGCTCGAGGCGCAGCCGGACGTGCTCGGACGCCTCGAGGCTGAAGCGCATGACATCGGTGTCGCTGGGTCCGGGCAGCCGGCCGGTCCGCGCCACACCCAGGTCGAGCGGCTCGGCGTTGTCGGCATCCTCGTTGGGCTCGCGCTCGGTACCCGGTGCGAGCGGGCCGAGCGGCGTCATCCTGATGGTGTAGTCCTCGCCCGTGGTGTCCACCATGATCCAGTGGCGACCGGGGATGAGGTACATGTCCCAGAGTGACGCAGCGCTCCCATCCGGGGCGATGTCCGCGGTCCCCCGGACCTCCCGGTCGGGCTCCATCCAGCGCACGGCACGGATACCGCTGCCAGCCACCTCCAGGCGCCACACCTGGGGCTCGCCGGTGACCTCGAGCACGTAGAAGTCGTCATCCGCGTTCGCGGACCGGCCGTGCATCACCACGCCTGGATCGAGCGGCGCCGCGTTCGCCGGCAGGTCGTTGGGCTCGATCTCGTGGTCCACGGCGATAGGGCCCGCTACGTCGATGGACAATCGATAGCCGCGTGCGAGATCCTCGGTCCCATCGACCGCCACGAGGTAGTCGCCGGCCGCGAGCACCAGGTTGGACAGGACGATGTCCCCACGGCCGGTCCGGCACTGGACCTCCCGCAGGTCAAGCCCCAGGAGACAGAGGCGACGCGCTTCTTCGCTGCTCACGCGCAGGGCGACATCGAGTCGCTGGCGGGTCGTCTCGGGGGACACGCTGACGCGATACTGGTCGATGTCCCGGGCACCGGCCAGGCGCCCGGTGACGGTCGTCCCGATGGCGAGCGGCAGCGCCTGATCGGGGCTGTCGTTCGGCTCCGCGTCCGCATCCGGATCGCCCGGCGCGGCGCTCGACAGGACGTACCCCAGGGGCCCGGCGCCGCTGCCCGACACCTCCAGCAGGTAGTCGCCCGCGGGCAGGACCAGGTCATGCAGATGGCCCAGCCCATCCCGCTGCGCATCGGCCCACGCCAGCTGCGTCCCTGCCAGGTCCAGCAGGCGCATCCGGACCGAGTCGCCCGCGACCACCCGCAGGTCGACCTGGGTCGGCACACCGGCGTCCGTCTCCCGGACGGTCCAGCGGTACACATCGGGTGTCTCCGCAGCGTCGCCGATGAACGAGAAGGGCAGCGAGATGGGGGTGGCAGTGGCGACGTCGTCGTTGGGCTCCAGGTCGCCCGAGGGCGGCAGCTCCTGCTCGCGCTCGACGGTCACGCGGTACGTGCCGGGAGGCGCGTCACCGCGCGCGGGATCGCCCCGGGAGATGCCCAGGAGATAGGTGCCCGCCCGCAGCGAGACACCGGTCTGGACGCCGGGCGTGTCGTCGGTCGCCGAGGAATCGACGCGCAGGAACTCGCGCGCGTCGATGGGGAACACGCCGGGCTCGGTCCGGATGTCGAACACGTGGACCGAGGTGATGGTGGTGGGGATGCCCTCCACCGTGAAGCGCCACGTGATGAGTGCCTCGGCCGGCTCCACCGTCCACAGGATCAGGTCCTGGTCGAGGCGCTCCGGCAGCGTGCCGGTCACGCAGATGGCGCTGCGCATCTCCGGTGCCTGCTCGGGCTGGTCGTTGACCTCCGTCTCGACGACGCACTCGGGGGTGGACGTGACCGGGATGCCCACGGATGCCTGCGGCGATGCGTCCGGCGCCTGGGCGGCGGTCGCCTGGCTTGCCGCGACGGCCCCGCCGAGTGACACGAGGAGCAGGAGCAGGGCGACGGCGAGACGCGTCGAGCGGGACCGGGACACGAGCGGACCTCCGGGACAGCAGCACAGGGTGCCCGGATGCTAGGTGGCCTCCGATCCCGCTCGCGTCGGCGGAATGTCCTGCCGAGGGTCGGCCGAAGCGCCCTGCCGGCGACGGACGGCGGGACCGTCGATCAGCCGCCGGGACGCCGCTGGAACAGCTCCACGGGATAGCCGTCCGGATCGAGCAGGTAGCAGGAGCGAGCGCCCTGGTTGGGGCCGGACGTGATGTCCACGACCTGCGCCGAGCGCGCCCGGAACCCGAGTGCCACGACCTGGGCGTGCATCGCCTCGACGTCGTCGACGTACAGGCAGAGGTGGCCGGCACCCGGGTCGCACGGTCGGGATGCGGCGGGCAGCCGCTCGATGCCGCGGTATTCCAGCAGCTCCACGAACCCGCCACCCGGGATACGCAGGTAGACGGCACGGATGCTGGAGTGGTCGAGCGCGAGGACGGTGTTCAGGTACGGACCGTCCAGGATCCGGTCGAACTCCACCTCGAGACCCAGGCCATCGCGATAGAACACGAGCGCCCGATCCATGTCACTGACCGTGATGCCCCCGTGGAAGAACCCCGTGATGCTCGCCACTCGAGCCTCCGCTGTCCCCGCTCCGAAGCCGGTCGGCCCATGTCGACGGGTCGCGTCGATTCTGCGCCATTCCCGACGCCCTCGACGCTCACTATGCTGGGCGCTCCGGCCCATGCCGGGTCATCGCTCAGCGCACGCGAGGACGGGATGACGATGGACGCGGTACGCGGTCACGCACGCTGGACGGCGGTCCTGCTCGCGATCTCGATGGTCAGCGGTGGGCTGCTGCCGACACCCGGGCTCGCGCAGACCGGCCCGGGGTCGTCGACGGGCGCACTGCCGTCCCTGGCGCTGCCGGCGGACGTGACGCTCTCCACGGACGCCGCGCTGGAGGTCATCGACACCGCAGCGGTGATGGGGTCCGTCGACCTGACGGCCCTCGTGGACGACGCGGTCGCGACCGCGGAGGCGCTGCCCGCCGCCGAGTGGGAGGTGGATGCGCTCGCGGCGACCCTGGCTGACGACCCGGCCGCCGCGTTCCGGACCGTCCGTGACCGCATCGCGTTCGAGCCGTATCCGGGTGCGCTCCGAGGTGCGGATGGCACGCTCGCGGCGCGTGCCGGCAGCTCCTTCGATCGGGCGCTCCTGCTCGCAGCGGTCCTGGATGTGATGGGCGTCCGGACGCGGTTCGCGTTCGGACAGCTGGACGATGACACCGCGGCGACCCTCGTCGCGCATGCCCTGGACCCGATCGCCGAGCCGCTCCAGGACGCCGGCCCGCTCGCCGGTCGGACGCTCGACCTGGACGCGATCGCCACTCGGGCGCGACGTGACCACGCCCTCCTCCGCGGCGCACTGGGCTCTGCGGATGTGGTGCTGGGCGGTCCGTCCGGGGACGACACGATCCCCGATGTCCGCGCGCATGCCTGGGTCCAGGTCGAGCAGGACGGCGTCTGGATCGACCACGACCCCTCACTGCCGGGCCTGGAGCCGGGCGACACGCTGACGCCCATCACGACGACGTCCGACGTCATGCCCGACACGGCCTGGCAGTCGGTGGGTCTTCGGCTGGAGGCCGAGACGCTCACCGATGGCGTCCTCGACCGCACCCCGGTGCTCGACCATGTAGCACCCGCCGCGACGCTCGAGGACAGCGAGGTCTTCCTCTACTTCCAGCCCGACCAGGGCGGTGGCGGGCTCCTCTTCGGTGCGTCAGCCGAGGAAGGGTCCTTCGTGCCCCTCCTGATGATCGATGGCGAGGTGACGGCCGGCGACGCGTTCTCGGTGCTCGACGCGTCCGGCGATGACGGTGGCTTCGGGTTCGGACTGGGTGGGGGTGGCGGTGGCGGCACCGCCTTCGCCGGGCTGTGGCTGACGGTGACCACGACCGCGCCCGATGCGGACCCGATCGTGACCACCATCCCGCTCGTCGACCGGGTGCCGGACGCCACACGAGCATCCGGGCTGGTGGCGGTGGAGGACCTGGCGGTCCTGCCGGCGAGCGATGCGGGACCCCTCGCGATGGGCGCGATCCGACACCTCATGGTCGGCACCGGCGGCGCGAACCCACGCGCGGCGGCGATCGGCCAAGCGGATGCCATGTGGTGGGCCGGCACCGAGCTCCTCGCGGCCGATGCGAGCACCGAGTATCCACTCGGCGACCTGCTGTGGCCGCTCGCCGTGGCGGATGACACGATCACGCTCGTGCTCGAGCGACTGCTGGTCCCCGCCATCGGACGGGCCGGCGTGGTGGCACCCGTGATCGGCCGGCCACGACTCGTGGTCACCACCTTCGGAGCGGATCCCGCAGGCGGGGAGCTGCTCCAGCTGGACATCGACCTGGTCCTGGATGGTCTCCGACTCGTGGCAGCACCGGACGCGGATCCGACCGATCTCGCCCACCGACGACTCTGGTACGGCGCGCTGGGCAGCGCCCTCGAGACGGAGGTGATGCGTCAGACCGCCGTGTCCACGGCCGGCGACGCACTGCTGATGAGCACCAGCCTGGCGATGGGCGGCCCTCTCAGCGTGCTGACGAGCGACGCGGCGGCGGCGCTGCCACCGACCACGCCGGCGACCTTGCGTGGGTCCCTCGCCGAGGGCCTCCTGGCGGTCGTCCCCGGTGACCCTGCCGGGGCAGACACGTGGTGGACGATCGGGCCTGCCGATGGGACGACCCGCGCCATCCTGGCACCCAGTGGCGGCGCGAGCCGGGGCACCAGGGTGGGTCCGTTCAACTCCGGTGGCGGCACGCGGATGATCCAGCCGAGCCAAACCAAGGTGTGGGACCTGGATCCGCCCAAGCGGCGACCCCTCCCCGTCAAGGGCCGGGCCGGATGTCGCGGCGGCAACGAGTACATCGCCATCGTCGGCTGTGTCTCGGCACCGACCTCGCTGGTCATCAGCCAGGTGTCCATCGCCATCACCGGGTACTGCGCGTTCCGCATCCTCAACGCCATCCGAGGCTGAGCCCCGGACACCCAGCGACGCGTCAGACGCAGCGCGCCCCTGCGCGTGTCGGTCGGTCGGCCCTCGCCTCCTCGACTGCGTACCGCATGACGTGCTCCCCTCCGGTGTGATCGCCCCGCGTCCCGTGGGGTCATCCCGTCTCCCGTCCCGGGTCTTCGTGCTGGGCACCCTGGGCCACGCGACCGATGAGCGCCAGCCACCCTCCGGGAACCATGCCGATCGATCCGACTGGC